>JALVFE010000016.1 GCA_027030245.1 Melioribacteraceae bacterium | reverse complement strand
TTTCATTTTCTTTATTTTATTCTCAAACCTAACAGCTTCTGCTTTTGACGTAAATTCAAACGAACAGACAAGTTTCCATGGAATACCGGCTTTGGTGGACTTGGAAAACCCGGAGTTATGCTCGTTAATTCTTCGGTCAAGATTATTAGTGTGACCAACGTAGTATTTGTTTAATGAAGGACTGAATAAAATGTAAACGTAAAAAATCATTGTTGGGAAAAGGGAAGTTAGTCGGGGTGATAGGATTCTCCCGAAGGGATGCCTTTGGCAGAACCTACGACCTTCCCGATTCAGCCGAATCGGGACGCGCTAGCAATCGGAAATAAGCCGTTCGATAAATTTTCTGCTTTTCATTTTCTTTATTTTATTCTCAAACCTAACAGCTTCTGCTTTTGACGTAAATTCAAACGAACAGACAAGTTTCCATGGAATACCGGCTTTGGTGGACTTGGAAAACCCGGAGTTATGCTCGTTAATTCTTCGGTCAAGATTATTAGTGTGACCAACGTAGTATTTGTTTAATGAAGGACTGAATAAAATGTAAACGTAAAAAATCATTGTTGGGAAAAGGGAAGTTAGTCGGGGTGATAGGATTCGAACCTACGACCTCTTCGTCCCGAACGAAGCGCGCTAGCCGGGCTGCGCCACACCCCGAAATTTGAGAATACAAAAGTAAAACAGATTAATGAATATTGCAAATTTTCTACACAGACTTACAGCAATAAGTTTCAAAAGAGTTTTTATTCCGTTAATAATTTAATTATAAGATGTGCCAAAATTATTAAATACAGACCGTTAAATATTATTTTCAATAAATTTGTAGGATGCTTAACTTTGGAATTGAGATAAGAAAAGACAACAATTATATGAGGAATTATCGATTTGGGTTTCGAGTTTTTATTAATATTTGGGAGATTTTTTTCCAACGATTGAAAGAGTCTGTTAAAAAATATCCTAACTTAATATAATTTATGAAGTTATGCAAGGCTTTTAATAAATTACTTTATATAATTCTTAAAATTCGTTATTATTAGATAACAAATATTCTTAAATGGATTAATTTATGAACATACTCGTTACCGGCGGAGCCGGATATATCGGTTCGCATTTTGTTAAGTTTCTTCTTAAAAAAAATGAAAACGTATTTGTATTTGATAATTTGAGTAGAGGGCATGCCGAAGCAATTCCCGGAACCGTCAAATTTACAAAGATTGATTTGCTCGATTATCAAAAACTAAAGAATGCACTTTCCCGTGAAAGAATCGATGCGGTTGTTCATTTTGCCGCATTTGCTTATGTTGGTGAATCGGTTGAAAATCCCGCATTGTATTACACCAATAATGTCGTCGGAAGTTTGAACCTTATTAAAGCGGCAGTGGAAAACGGGATTAAGAAAATTATTTTTTCGTCAACGTGTTCTGTTTACGGTAACCCCCTTAAAGTACCGATTTCCGAAGATGAACCGACCAAACCGATAAACCCCTATGCTGAATCAAAATTAGTCATTGAAAAAATTTTAAGAGATTTTGAGACAGCTTACGGTTTGCGCTACATCGCGTTGAGGTATTTTAATGCAGCCGGAGCGGACCCCGAAGGTGAATTAGGCGAAAGTCACGACCCTGAACCGCATTTAATCCCGCTGGTTCTTCAAACTGCATTGGGTGCAAGAGAAAAAATTTATATCTTCGGAGATGATTACGATACGGAAGACGGAACTTGCATACGGGATTACATTCACGTAAATGATTTGGCCGATGCTCATTATTTGGCATTGCAATATTTAACGGATTCGGGTAAATCGGATATTTTTAACTTGGGAACGGGAACCGGAAATTCCGTAAAGGAAATTATCGATATGGCAAGAAAGGTAACCGGCAAAACGATTAAGTCGGAAGTTACTGCGAGAAGAGAGGGCGATCCCGCTGTGCTTGTTGCCGATAATACGAAAGCAAAAAACATTCTTGGATGGAACCCTGGATACAATTTGGAAGATATCATTTTATCTGCGTATAATTGGCATAGAAATCCTAAATTTTAAGGGAATTGATGAAATTTTTTAAACCGGAAATAAATGGACTTATCGTTTTTGAGCCAACCGTTTTTGAAGATGACAGGGGATATTTTTTCGAATCGTATAACCAAAAAAGGTATGAAGAAGCGGGATTGAAAGCACGGTTTGTTCAAGATAATATTTCAAAATCCAAATACGGCACAATTCGCGGATTGCATTACCAGGTTGGTGAATTTGCACAAGGTAAACTTTGCCAAGTAATTGCGGGAACCGTATTGGATGTTGCGGTCGATATAAGATTCGGCTCGGAAACTTTTGGCAAGTATTTTGCTGTGGAATTATCGGAAGAAAACCATAAGCAATTGTGGATTCCGCCCGGATTTGCACACGGATTTTCCGTTTTATCCGAAATTGCTGTGTTTCATTATAAGTGTACGAATTTTTACAGCAAAGAGCATGAAAAGGCAATTAGATTTGACGACCCCGAACTTAACATAAACTGGAAAATAAATAATCCGATAGTATCGGAAAAAGATTTGAAAGCTAAGTATTTTAATCAAATCGAAAAAGATTTTAGTAACGACTCTTAAAAAAGGAGGATTTAATGAAATTAGCTGTAATCGGAACGGGTTACGTGGGATTGGTTACCGGAACTTGTTTTGCGGAAGTTGGTAACGAAGTTATTTGTGTGGATAACGATCCGAAAAAATTGCAAAAACTTAATGATGCCGAAGTGCCGATATACGAACCGGGTTTGGATTTATTATTTTATAGAAACATTGCAAAGAAGAGATTGAGTTTTACCGATGACTTAAAATCCGCGGTAAGAAGATCTGAAATTATTTTCCTTTGTTTGCCTACGCCCCAAGGGGAAGACGGTTCCGCCGATCTTAAGTATGTTTATAATACGGCTCACGATATCGGAAAGATTTTAAAAGAAGACGGGGATAACGAATTTAAAATCATCGTCAACAAAAGTACGGTTCCGGTAGGAACGGCTCAAAAAGTAACGGAAATTTTGGAAGGTTACGATTTAAAGAATTTTGAAGTTGTCTCGAATCCCGAGTTTTTAAGGGAAGGATTTGCGGTGGAAGATTTTATGAAACCGGATAGAATTATAATCGGCGCCCGCTCACCCGAAGTTATGAAAAAAATGAAAATGTTATACGAAACTTTTGTACGCCAAGGTAATCCGATAATCGAAATGAACCCCGAAAGCGCCGAAGTTACAAAATATGCGGCAAATTCTTACTTGGCTATGAGAATCACCTTCATGAACGAATTGGCTAACTTTTGCGAAACCGTAGGCGCAAATGTTGACCTGGTAAGAAAAGGTATGGGAGCCGATGAAAGAATTGGTAAGCGGTTCCTTTTCCCCGGAATCGGTTACGGCGGTTCGTGCTTCCCGAAAGATGTAAATGCGTTGTATAAAACTTCGCTTGAGCATAACTCCGAAATGAAATTACTGAAATTGGTTGATCAAATAAACAAAAACCAAAAACTTGTTCTTGTCGGTAAAGCTCTTAAGCATTTCAATAACGATATTAAGGGCAAGACTTTCGCTTTGTGGGGCTTGGCGTTTAAGCCGAACACCGACGATATGAGAGAAGCTCCTTCGATTTCTATTGTTAATGAATTACTGAAGCTCGGTGCAAAAGTAAAGGCTTACGATCCCGCGGCAATGGAAAATGCGAAATATTATTTCCAAGACAGAATCGAATATGCGGAAAACGAATTTGAAGCAATTAAAGATGCAGATGCTCTATTCTTGGTTACGGAATGGAACGAATTTAGAAATCCGGATTTATTCGAAATGAAAAAATTAATGAAACAACCTGTAATATTCGACGGAAGAAATTTATTCCACAGACGAAAAACCAGAGCAGCCGGCTTTATTCACTACAGCATTGGTAAAACTCCGGTTTTCCCCGATGAAAACCAATAATTAAAATTCAGTTCCCGAGTACTTTTTCGTAGTATTCCAAGTACTTGGGAACTATCAATTTTTTATCGAATACATTTACCGCACGCTTCCGGGCATTTTCCGAAAACTTTTTATATTTCCTGTCGTTTGTCAGTAAATCCAATGTGTATTTTGCCATTCTGTTTACATCGCCGAATTCCGCAATAAAACCGGTCTCGTTATGCTTCACCAATTCGGGCAGTCCGCCAACGCTTGAGCTTACAACCGGCAATCCGCACGCCATTGCTTCCAAAGCGGAAAGTCCGAAACTTTCCGACTGTGAAGGCATGATGAAAACATCACCCATGGTTAACAGTTCTTCCAGACCGTCTTGTTTCCCGAGAAATAAAACGTCGTCGTTTAATTTTAAATCCCGGACAAGTCTTTCACAATCGGATCTGTCCGGTCCGTCGCCGATTAATAATAACTTTACGGGCAAATGCTTTTTTACTATGGATAAAATTCTTATTGTGTCGCAAACTCTTTTTACGGGTCTGAAATTGGAAGTGTGAATCAATACCTTCTCATCGTTTTGAACGTAATTTTTTCTTAACTGTTCCTTTTTTTTATTATCGGGCTTGTATAAATAGGTATCTATAAAATTGTAAATTACTTCTATTTCTTTATCGATATTGTAATTTGTAAGGGTTTTTTCTTTTAAAAAACGCGAAACGGCAGTTACTCCGTCGCTGTTTTCGATACTGAATTTTACAAGCGGCAGAAAAGAAGGCTCCAATCCTACCAAAGTAATATCGGTACCGTGAAGTGTGGTGATTATTTTTACGTCCGAATTGTTTTGTTTTAACACTTGTTTGGTAAGATAGGCGCTTATCGCATGCGGAATGGCATAATGCACATGAATCAAATCCAAATTTTCGTATTCCATAACTTCCAGCATTTTACTCGTAAGCGAAAGCCCGTACAATTGTTGTTCGAAAAGCGGATAACTGCTTGTTTCCACTTCATGATAATAAACATTTTTAAAAAAATGGGTTAACCGGTGCGGCATTGCGTAGCTGATAAAATGTACTTGGTGACCTAAAGTAGCTAATTCCTTTCCCAATTCAGTAGCAACCACACCGCTTCCGCCGTACGTCGGGTAACAAGTAATTCCTATTTTCATTTATTTAATTTCCTTATTTTTCCGTATTCGGTTAGTGTCATATTATTTTATTTATTGTTATTAAATTTATGAAAATCTTATTAATCGGTCATTCCGTTCTGGATAAAATCGATTTGCCCGGAGAAAGGCAAATAAAACCGGGAGGATTATTTTATTCCGCCGTAACAATGGCGAATTTGAAAACTTCCGGCGATGAAATATTTTTGTTGACCGGTTATGATAATCAGCATTTCAAATTTTTCAGACCAATATACGCTAAATTAAACTTAAAATTCAGTAATGTAACCGACAAAATTCCCGTTGTTAATTTAAGAATATATGAAGAAAAAGAACGGGACGAAATATACGAGAATTTTACGGCAAAGCTACGGATTGACGAACATATTGATTTTACCGGGTTCGACGGGATTCTTGTTAATATGATTACCGGGCAAGACATTACTATAACGGATCTTGAATCGATAAGGAAAAAGTTTACCGGAAAAATATATTTGGATATTCACAGTTTAAGCCGTGATATTGCCGGCGATAATAGTCGGTACTTCAGAAAAATACCGGATGTGGAACATTGGTTGAAAAATATAGACTTCGTTCAGTGTAATGAACTTGAAGCGGAAACAATTATTGGGTCGGAAGATTTATTTGAAACAGCCCGCTTTGTACTCGGTAACGGTCCCGAGTTGTTTATCGTTACGTTAAAAGACAAAGGTGTTAGAGTATTTTTTACAAACCGGGGCGAGCTCGAATCGGTATTTTTATCCGCATGGAAATTTAATGGCAAAAACAGAGTAGGTTGTGGCGATACTTTTGGAGCATCTTTTTTTTATACTTATATTCGAACCGGAAATATTTACCATTCATTAAAAATCGGTAATTTGGCAGGTGGTTTAAGTACAACCTATACTAAAATCGAAGATTACGGAAATTTGAAGAATGATATCGACAGAAAAATTAATTAAGAAAAGAATTTTAATAGTCGGCTCCAACGGAATGTTGGGGCAAAGATTAACAAAGTATTTTTCGCAAAAAGAAAACGTGGAACTTCTGTGTTGTTCGGCGGAAGAAAAATCATATTTTCCGGAAATAGAATATGCCCAACTTGATATAAGAGACAAAAAACAAGTTAAGAAAATAATGCGCGGGTTTTACCCCGATTTTATTATAAATACCGCGGCTTATACAAACGTTGACGGTTGCGAAACCAATAAAGAACTTGCCTGGGCGGTTAACGTAATCGGACCCGAAAACTTGGCGTTTTACGCGCACGCATTGGATTCGCACCTTATTCATATTTCGAGCGATTATGTTTTTGACGGGGAAAACGGACCTTACTCCGAAACCGACATTCCAAATCCAATCAGTTATTACGGAAGAACGAAACTTGCAAGCGAGAACGTGATTAAAGGCTCGCGATGTAAACACACCATAATCAGAACAAATGTTTTATACGGTCCGGCAAAATTCGGAAGACCCGATTTTGTTAAATGGGTGGTTACTTCATTAAGAAACAACGAAGTGATAAGAATTGTAGTTGACCAATTCAATAACCCGACCTACTTAGACGATTTGGTTTACGGAATAAGTAAAATTGTAGATTTGAAAAAAGAAGGAATATATAATCTTGCCGGCGAAGAAATTTTATCGAGATTCGAATTTGCAGAGAAAATAGCCGATTACTTTAAGCTTAATCATAATTTGATTAAACCTATCACGACTGCCGAACTTAATCAGCCGGCAAAACGCCCATTGAAATCCGGTTTGATAATTTTGAAAGCTCAAACCGAACTTAATTACAAACCCCGTACAATTGAAGAAACCTTCAACCTAATGAAAAAAGAATTAAATCTATAAATTTTTTCCCGGGTATTTATGATACAAAAGTACAAAGGATTTATTTTTGATTTGGATGGAACGATTTATCGAAGCGATAAACTTATTCCCAATGCCGATAAAGTTATAAACAAACTTAAATCAGCAGGTAAAAAAATTATTTTTATTTCGAATAAAACTACCGGAACCGTAAAAGATTATTTTACTTTTTTGCAAGCACACAATATGGTTGTAGATAAAGACGAAATTATTACTTCGACTACCGTTACCGTAAAATATCTTACAGGAAATTTTCCCGGCGCGGTTTACTATGCCATTGCGGAAAAGGCTTTTATAGATGAGTTGAATGATAACGGACTCCGATTTTCAACAGACCCCGACGAAATACAAATAGTAATCGTTACGTTGGACAGAACTTTAAACTTTAACAAACTAGAAATAGCTGCCAGAGCAATTGAAAACGGGGCGAAGTTTTTCGCCGCCAATATTGATGATACGTGTCCGGTTGACGGCGGGGAAATAACGGATGCCGGTTCAATTATTACAGCATTGGAAAAGCGCACGCATAAAAAATTGGAACAACATTTCGGCAAACCTTCGCGTTTCATGATAGAAGAAATTAGAAACAGATTAAACTTGAATTTATCGGAATGTTTGATTGTTGGCGACCGGCTCGAAACGGATATTGCAATGGGAAACATGTTTGATATCGATACGGCTTTGGTTTCGACAGGCGTGACGAACTATCTTAACGGAAAATACAAACCTACCTATAAAATTAATTCTGTTTACGATTTAATTAACGGGGAAATTTTATGAGACGTTTCAATAAAATTATTACGGTTTTATTCTTAACAATTTTTGTATCAACCACATTTGCTCAAAAAAAACATTTTACGGTAGAAGACATTTTAACGAACCCCAAGTTTTTCGGGAAATCACTCAGCGGAGTAAAGTGGTTCGATAACGGAAATAAATTTTCATTTCAAAAATTCGATACCGTTTCGGTTTCAATGGCAATTTACGGTCACGATGTTTTAACCGGGGAAGAAAAAATTATTGTTACGGGAAAAGACTTGCAAACGGAAGAGAATATGCCACCGGTACGATTCAGATATTATCAATGGTCCCCGGACTCTAAGAAAATATTGTTCACGACCTATCTGCTTCCGCGCTACGCAAAACCCGGCGGTGATTTTTATATCTATTACGTGGACGAGAAGAAAGTTGTTTCTATCAAAGAAGGAATTCATAAACAATGGGTTCCGCAATTTTCTCCCGATAGTAAAAAGATTGCTTTCGTGCGGGATGATAATATTTTCGTTTACGATTTGGAAACAAATACGGAAACGCAATTAACTTCGGACGGAAACGGTTTGATTCTCAACGGTCACTTCGATTGGGTTTATCAAGAAGAATTAAGCGTAAAGCAAGGATGGCGTTGGTCGTCCGATTCAAAGAAAATTGCTTTTTGGAGATTGGATCAATCGAATGAACCGGAAATCAGAATTGCCAAATGGGATTCTTTGTATTTTAATTTTTTAGATTTAAGATATCCCAAAGCCGGCGCCCCGAATGCAATTGTTAAAATCGGTGTGATTAACATTTCCACAAAAAATACTACTTGGATGGATTTGGGAGATAATCAAGATATTTACATACCGAGAATTGATTTTACAAACAATCCTAACACACTTGCGGTACAAAGATTAAACAGATTGCAAAATCATCTCGAGCTTTTATTTTACGATGTAAATTCGGGTAAAGGTAAATTAATTCTGGAAGAGAAAAGCAATGCTTGGGTTGACGTTCACGATGATTTGAAATTTCTGAAGAAAACAAAAAACTTTGTTTGGAGTTCGGAGCGCGACGGCTATTTGCACTTGTATTTATTTAACAACAACGGAAGTTTAAAACAAAAACTTACAAGCGGAAATTGGGAAGTTAAACGCTTGGTAGCGGTCGATGAAGAAAATCAAAAAGTTTATTTTACGGCGAACAAAAGAAATACAATTAATTTGGATTTTTATTCTGTGAACTTCGACGGCTCGAATCTTACCCGGCTATCCGCTGAACCAGGTTATTATTCCGTAAGTATGACGGACAATTCCGTAAATTACATTTTAACATACCGTAGCGCTAATAATCCTTCTAAAATCATGCTTTTCAGCAACGGCATAAAAAAGAAAGATTTGGTAGTTAATGATTTATCCGCTTTCAAAGAATATGCGGTTCCCAAAAAAGAATTCTTAAAGTTTAAAACATCAGATGGCGTTGAACTAAATGCGTTCATGATTAAGCCGCCGGATTTTAATCCGGAGAAAAAATATCCGGTTCTGGTTTATAATTACAGCGGACCGGGTTCGCAAATTGTAACTGATGCAAGAAAAAATTTATGGCATGTTCTTTTAGCTCAAAAAGGTTATATAATTTTTGCGCTCGATAACCGCGGTACCGGCGGAAGGGGAACGGAATTCAAACACGTTGTTTACAAAAACTTGGGGCATTGGGAAGTTAACGATTTGGTCGAAGGAGCTAAATATTTACATACGCTTCCTTACGTTGATTCGAGTAGAATTGGAATTTGGGGATGGAGCTACGGCGGTTATACTTCCGCGCTTACTTTGGCAAAAGCACCGGAATTTTTCAAAATGGCAATTTCGGTTGCGCCCGTAACCGATTGGAAATTTTACGACGATATTTATACCGAAAGGTATATGTCTTTGCCCAAGCTTAATCCGGAAGGTTACAAAAACAGCTCCGTACTGACTTACGCCGGAAATATTAAAGGAAAACTTCTTTTAATTCACGGTACCGCAGATGACAATGTGCATTTCCAAAATTCGGTTGAGTTGGTAAATGAGTTGATTGCCAACAATATACAATTTTCAACCATGTACTACCCGGAAAGAAACCACAGTATTTACGGCGGGAATACGAGAATTCATCTTTATACTTTGATGCTGAATTTTATTCTCGAGAATTTATAGCTTCAAATAATAAATTTCTGGTGTTTACTCTCTTTTCGATTCATTTGCCTGTATTATTATTTTTCAGGCAAAATATATAATTATTCAGGCATATTAAATATTTAAAAAACGTATTTTCAAGGTATTTTTTATATTTGAGTCATGGTATAATATTTGTATCTTTCCGTATAGAACTCTGTTTATGTAAATACGGGGGTCAAATGAAAAAGTTTAATTTATTACCTTTCCTTGTTGCTTTCCCCTTTATTTTGTTTGCTCAATCAGGTCAATTGAATTTTAACGATTACCGCACTTTCATTAATTCGCATAAGGATATGGAAAGTTCCGAATTAATTGAAATGTATCCGACCGCGCTTTTTAAGAAAAATTCCGGAGTTAATTTTGAAAATTCCCTTTACGCCGATTCGGTTAAGCTCAAATATGGCTTAACGGATTATGAAATTTCTTTGCTTCAGGATCACGGATTTGTAGTGACCGAAAGGTTAAGGGATGACAGTTTCGGAAAACAGTTTTCGGAAATATATCACAATGATCTGCCGGTTTTCATTTCCACCGATGCTATTTTGCACCCTTTTCATGTTTCTTACGATAAACTTTTGAAAGAAGTTGAAGTGAAAGTTTTAATTCCCAAACTGAAAACGTTACTTTCGATGATGCATGAAGATTTGGTAAATCTTCACAATAAATATTCGGCAATAAGCGGAATGGAAAAAAGTTTGGCGGATGTGGATGTTTATCTGACCGTTCCGTTGAAATTACTTAAACTTCCCGTTTCGCCTTATTATTCCGATAACACGGAAAAAATCAATAATCTGTTGGAAGAAATAAACAACTATCAACCGGTCAAAGAATTTTTGTTTTCAACTTACACAAAAAGGGTTATAGATTTTAGCCAATTTAAACCTCGCGCGCATTACACGGACGAAATCTTTCCGGAACTTTCAGATTATTTCAAAGCAATGATGTGGTTAGGTAGAATAGAATTATATTTGATTGCTCCCCAAGAAGAAAATCCTGTAAACCAAGAAGATATTCAACGTCAAACCGTTGATGCCGTTTTGTTAAAGGAAATATTGGATGATGCTCAAATACAAGAATTGTATTATCAGATTGAAAACATTATTAAATCTTTTGTGGGCGACCAAGATAATGTAACGCTCGCGAATTTAATTGGGATTCTCAATGATGTTAATATCGCTTCGGCAGATGAATTGTTGGATGAGCAAAAATTTCAAGAATTTCAAAATGATTTGGCTGAAAAATCTTTTGCCGATCAAAAAATTCTTTCATATATTTTATTCAAAGACCCAACCAATCCCGATAGCATAAAACCTGCTTCGGCTTTTCTTTTGTTCGGGCAGAGATTTGTAATCGATTCTTATATTACGGGAAACGTGGTTTTTGACAAAATAAAGTACCAAGATAAAAACGTGTTAAGAATGTTACCCGTTGCTTTGGATATGTTGTTTCCGCTGGGGAATAATGCCGCTTTGCAATTACTGCAAGGAGAATTGGATAAATACCATTATGCTACAAATTTAGCCGGACTTAGATACTTGATTGATTCTTTCGATTCGACGTTTTGGTATGGTTCGGTTTATTCTGCTTGGTTAAACGCTATTCGCACACTTAATCCGCCGGAAGACAGAACGGGTTTACCGGGATTTATGCAAACTGCTGCTTGGTGGCAAGAAAAAATGAATACCCAACTTGCAGCGTGGAGTCAATTGCGTCACGATAATTTGCTTTATGCAAAACCTTCTTATTCGGGCAGTGTAATTTGTTCATTCCCTTACGGTTATGTGGAACCTGTTCCGGAATTCTTTCAAAATATTGGTTCTTTGGCGGAATTGTTAAGAGAAAAAATTGATGGAATCGAATTCGAAGATAAAGCCGCAATGGTAGAATATTTAACGTTTTTCAAATCCGTTTCGGATACTTTAGAAAGTATTGCAATTAAAGAATTGGAACACACGTCCTTTACAAACGGGGAAATTTCATTTCTTAAAAGATTAATTTATAATAATCCCGATCATATTTGCGGCGCGCCCGAATATTTAGGATGGTATCCGAAGCTATTTTATAATGCCGATCTTGACAACGGTTTTTATAAACGGGATTTTGTGATTGCCGATTATCATACTGCGCCGACTGATGAAATGGGAAATATGGTCGGTTGGGTAAAACATGCAGGAACCGGACCGGTGGATTTGGCGTTTGTTGTTGCTCCTTTACCGGATGGTAAAACGGTTACGTTCACCGGACCCGTAATGAGTTTCCGGGAAATTACAACGAATAGCTTTTTCAGAATTACAGATGAAGATTGGGAACAAACTTATTTGGCGGAATCGACCAGACCGGCTTGGGTAAATATTTACCTTGCTAACAGCGAAGGAAAATCGAGAGGCGAAGGGCCGCAATTGTTAACCGGCTTGAACGATGGAAATAATAAGCCGATAATTCCCGACAGATTCATTACAGCTAAAAACTATCCAAACCCGTTTAATCCTTCAACAAAAATAATGTTTACGATTCCGCAGAATTTGGAAACTGCAAACACAACGCTGGTAATTTATGATTTAAACGGTAGGGAAATTAAAAAATTAGTAAACGGCAAACTACAACCGGGCACATACATTATTGAATGGGACGGAACAAACGAAAAAGGGGAACATGTTTCCAGCGGAGTGTATTTTTACAAATTAAAAGGGGGCGCACAACAATTTGTCGGTAAAATGAACTTAATCAGATAAATTTTTTGCAGAAGGTGAAAAATGAAGAAAGTTTTACTATCGATTCTTATTTCGGCAGTTTCATTTTTATCTATTACCAATGCACAAACCGACACTCTTATTTACTCATTACGCGGAATAGAAGATGCGGAAGGTAATACGCATCTTTTCTATCGAGCAAAGTATATAAGCCTTAGTGATACCGCCGACACAACCCTTGATTTTATTTATACCTTCAACGAATCCGACAAAAAGGAAAAACCGTTTTTGAATGGGTATTCAATAACATATTATCCGGAAAATCATACAGAAAAGAATATAATCGGCGGAATAGATTTTATCGGTAATAATCCGGAAAAGTATATTTATCTAAGGAATTCGTTAAGCATCGACGGTAATTGGAGCCTTTCAAGATACGATACGAATAACATTCTAAGCGACGGTTTAATTTCTGCAAACGGATTGTACGTTTCGAAGCAAGATACGAATACAGTTTTTGTTGTGGCAGGACGTACAATTTACAAAAGCGTGGATGGCGGTTTTTCCGTTGCCGATTCCAATATTTATCAAATAGATTTCGATTATCTTACTTTTTCACCGTTTAACGATTCAATAATTTTCGGTGTTGCCGATGACGGTAGTTTGGTTAAGTCATTCGATCAAGGAAATTCTTTTTTAACAGTCGATCAATCCATTGATTGGAATTATGTGGACACGCTTTTATTCGATAAAGACGGTCAACATATTTACGCAATTTATAATGAGTACCATAAAGAGTATAAATATCCCGAGACAACGGCAAAGATTTTAGTTTCAGCCGAGCAAGGAAATCCTTACACTTGGAAAGTAATAAAAGAACTGTACAATCATTCCAGTATATGTATTGACGATTCCGTACCGGGAACAATTTTTTATGCAACCGCAAACGAGATTTTCAAATCAACCGACTTCGGCGCTACTTTTAATCATTATGCTTATGTGGAAAATTTCCCGGTTGCCATTTATAAAAAACCCGGAAAAGATTTTCTGTTTACCGCAAATACTTATGCTATTTCAAAAGTAACTCCAGATTCTGTTGAAAATTTACTTCGAAAATCAATCAAACAATCATTGACATATTTCCCCATAGAGGTTGGAAATAAATGGGTTTATTATTCATGGGGAATTTCTTATGATATAAACCCGAATCCTTTTTCCAAATATTACACGGTTGAGGTTCAAAAAGATTCAATCTTTCCGGATGAAAAAAAATATTATTATATAACAAATTTCATCTCTCATGATCCAGTGTGGGTACGATTAGATTCTTCAACGGGAAAACTATTTGTGTTTAATGGTGGGGAAAAATTATCGGAAAACTTTTTATCGACAAAGGGAGATCAATTTGAAACCTTTGAAGGTATTATGGTGGATGTAGTTGATTCGAGCGATTTTATATGGAATAATAAAAGATTAATTAAAACGTTTAATTATTCTTCATTGTATACATACAGAAAAAGTTATGCACAGGGAATCGGAATAATTAGAAAGGATAATGAATTCGACTTCGGTTATTCTACCGATACACTTAAAGGTTGCGTAATTAACGGCGTGGTTTACGGTGATACGACAATAACAGGAATCGAGGAAATTAAAAATGAGATTCCACAAAGATTTGTTTTATACCAAAACTACCCAAATCCGTTTAACCCAACAACCACGATAAAATATGCCCTCACCCCAGCCCTCTCCCTCGGGGAGAGGGTGTCCGCAGGACGGGTGAGGGGATTGTATGTAACCTTAAAAGTGTATGACATACTCGGTAGAGAAGTAGCAACCCTTGTAAACGAAAAACAGTCACCCGGAACGTACACAGTAACATTCGATGCAAAATCCACCGCAGGCGGATTACCGAGTGGAATATATTTTTACAGATTGAAAGCCGGAAATTTTTCGGAAACCAAAAAAATGATTTTGTTAAGATAAAATCTATAGCGGTAAAAGAATAACTTAAGAAACAATGGAAGTATTATATTTTTATAATAACTGTAAAATTAATTTTTACGGAGGTTATTATGAAAATAAAAAAATTTTTAATAATTCTCTTAGTGGCACTTTTCACTTTTTCCATTGCAGGTTGTTCAAATGACGAAGATAATAATCCGGTTGAACCTCAACCGAAAGGACCGGCAAAATTACAAATTAAAGAAGTAACAGTTCCTCAACATTTAGCTCAAGCCCAAGACCCGTATGCACAAATGGTTAACGGTTTTATTCAGTTAGCCAACAGTTTTAAAAATTTTACGATGTTTTTCACTCCTCCGTCGGGAGCTACTCACGTTCCCAAATCTATGGGTGTAAATGACGAATGGACTTGGAATAACGGTGATATTACAGTCCGACTGGTTTACGAGGAAACAGGCGATATGGTGCATTGGAAAGTTTACTTGACTGGAACTTACGAAGGATTTACCGCAACGAACTGGCTAGGTATGGAAGCGGAACAAACTTTGGACGGCAGTTCAGGACATCTTGTGGTGTATGAACCTGTAACTTCTGATATTGCTGTTGAATGGGATTGGAGCGCAAATTCGGACGGTTCTTACACCTTTGAGTATACTGATATGGATTCTCAGAATAAAATCAGCATAACCGTAAACGCCGATAATTCGGGTACATTAAAACTTTACGAAGATATAAACAATCAGTCTTATATGCATTATCAGATTACATGGACTCCGGCCGGAAATGGTCATTGGTGGGAATACGATACTCAAGGCAATATTGTTGCACAAGGTTCTTGGGCTTAATACGGAAGATTGGCTGGTTATGGTAATTATTGTAAATTTGTGATGCTGCTTGTACAATTTTAGAGGTAAGAATGCAAAACCGCAAAATTATAGGTTCCCTGTTTATCTTTCTTTTTCTTTTAATTAATACCGAAGTGTTCCCGCAGTATGAAGTTAGTAAAAATTATGCGGGACCTTCGCTCGGATTGTCATTTCTCGGTACTGCAATTCAGTTCGGTGCAAATTATGAATACGGTATGAATCTCCGTGAAATCGGGATCGAAGCTCCCGGAAAACTGGGGGTGGGCGGAATAGTAAGATATTGGAGTTATTCTTCTGCGTATTATTACGGTCACTGGAGCTACACCGATATTTTATTTGGCGCCCAGGGTAATTATCATTTCGATTTGAAAAACAATAAGTTTGACCCGTGGATCGGATTAGTTTTGGCATTCGATTTTGGAAAAGTATCTTGGACCGGTCCGGAAAAAAGACCGTATTGGACTGAACCATCTCACGGAGGCTTTTGGTTTGGTTTGCATGCCGGTAGCAGATATTGGATTACACCTAATTTAGCAGTAAGCGCTAGAATCGGATTCGGAACGTTAAGTTACGGTGCTTTGGATTTGGGTGTGGATTTTAAATTCTAATTTCGGCGGAAGGAACAGAAAAAATAAAAAATTGCTAAAATTACTGTTCCTTCCTTAAACTTTATTGTAGGAAATTAAAATATCCGATTAGTAAAATCAGTACCAAACCTAGAGAAAAAAGTAAAAATCTCATTACAGTTTCGGCTTTTAGTTGGGATGCGGTATGTACCGGTTTTTTTGTTTTTAAATCTTCTGTCGTCTTTTCACTCTCCGGTAACGCCGGAACCGCAATTAATGCCAGCATTGCAATTATATTGAACACTACACCCAATAAAAACCAATTAAAACCGTTTCTGTTTTTTTCGTTGGCAATAAATGAAGAAAATGCGCCAATTACTAATCCTGCCGTCAAATAAATTAGTAAGATTTGGAGAGTGGTGCTCATATTTTACTTAATTGTTTACCGTTAAATTTTGTTGGAATCATCCGTCAGTGAATCCAATTCACTCGGAAAGATTTTAGGTACAACGAAAACAACAGCTAAAAACAAAATAATCCCCAAAATTGTACCAAGCAAAATATCGTTCATAGTTTTTCCGAAAAAATGAAAATTAACTAATCCAATTAACCGAAATGATAGAAAATATCTTGTGATTTGGTTAACTTTTTCTTCTTTTTATCGGTCACAGTTTTCTTATCGCTTATTGTCCACGGCGTTATAAAATTATAGTCCGGTTGTTCAGGTGGAATTTGAGAAACTGATTCTTTCGGCACCCTTGTAACTTTTTTTGGTGCTACGATTTTTCTTTTTTTCATCGCGCCCCCGGTTATTATTAATTAAATATATAAAATTTTGTAACTCTTTTCAAGTAAAGAAGTTATAAAAATTTTATAAAGTTAAGTCTTAACCGGATTTTCTAATGTTTTTTCTTCTTTTTAATTACTTAATAGCAGAATTTTTGTTCCGGTTGTTCCAACAATTATTTCTATCGGCAGCGTCAATAACTCCGTTCATAATAACATCTTCGGATAAGTAACCGCTTGAATTTCTTTTATTCCAGGTAGGATTTCTATCGGCCGCATCAATTACTCCATTCGAATCCGTGTCGCCGGCGTACATACCGTAATTTCCGTCGCCTAAATCTTTTTCCGAACCGTTCCCGTAAGTCGAACCCGGTGCAGAAAAATCATAAGTAGCGGTGTTGTATGAGAGGCTCACTGCCTGTGAACTACGAATTCCCAAGTGATTTCTGTGCTTTATTGCAATGAAATAATCATCTTCCGGCATTTTGAAGTTTAACGGACTGACGCCATCCAAATCGACTATTTTGCCGTTTTTTAATAAAATTCCGGACCTTCTTGCAACTATGGAATCGGGATTTTGTTTATCCCTCAGCTCAACAAGTATCCAATCTACCATATTTTGCGGGATTGAAGATAAATTTTCATTTCCGTTGTAGTTCCATGGCGCCGTATCATAAGGCTGCTTTTTGGGAAAATCGGGTAATGAAATTAAATTAGTTGACATTGTGTCGATGTTTGCATAAGCTCCTTCGAGAAATACTTTAATATCGGCTTTAATTTTTTTGCCAAGCCACATTCCGCTGATTTTTAATTTTCCTTTTTGGTGATCGGAACAAGATATTTTAATATTGATTGTTGAAATGTTTGCAGGAATATCCAATGCTTCCGTTGGGTTGTTTGATTGAAAGAGGGTGTATTTTTGCCAGTCGTCGCTCTCTGCGGGAAATTTATATATCTTTTGAACATTTTGCCAAGAAAAAGTTACTTCTACCGAATCACCTTCTTCACCTTTTGTCCAAATCTCAAAATTGTTCTCGCCTTTTTCCACTCCGCCAAGGAAATTTATTCTACAGATCTCACCGACTTTACTTATTTCATAGCAGTATCCGTTTATTCCGTCGTTGTTTTTCCATCTTCCTTCTTTGGTCTCGAAACCATCCGGCTCATTATTTTCGTCGAGATCGACATTCAAAGCGGGGAAAATGTTTTCGTACGGATCGGGTATTTGAGTATATAGAATATCAGCCCATTCGGTATAGGTTTTAACGGGAATGTTATTCCGTACTGCCCACGCAAGTAAGCTGTCGGTTCTTTCAAGATAATTGTTCCATCCGTCGTAAGATACAAAATGACTATGCCCGATTATCATTTGGTGTTTTGCTATTCCGTCGGCAATTCTGGATTTGCAAGTTTGCAGATCGGTTTCGTCTTCCAGAAAATCCCCCCATTGCATTGCAAACCGCTGTTCACCGTTCGGATCGTATTCGTTAAACACTTGTTCGGCATCATCGGGATACACGGCTCCGGCAGTATAATTGAGTTGATCTCCCATGGCGGCTTTAATTTCGTTTTTGTGTTGAAAAGGGTGATTACCGCCCGGTTGAATCCATGTATAAGGTCTGTCGTAACCATAGAGATCGGCTAATTTAAGTGTTTCGTCGGCTAAAGTTTTTAATGCGCTCACCGTCATGTGAACACGGGATTTCTCAAAATTGTAATATTTAATATTAGAATGAACTCCCAAGTCGAGTGAATCTTCCCAAAAATCGGTGATATCGAGAACAGGTCCATCATTAACATGGGGGAGAAAAACAAGTGTATCGAGAGATGGGAAATACAAATAAATGTCATCCGAAGTGAATTGGTCGTATTCCGTTTGGTTTATTGTAACCTTATTGTGATTGATATCGCAAAATCCGCTTCTTTTCGCTTTCGTTGTATCGGGTTGTTCGTAAGTTAAACAAACTTTGGTTCCTTTTCTGTGATCGACACCCAGAAGGGTATCGTATGCCAGAGTATCGAATTTAGTGAAAAAGAAATTGGGGCGGTGGTTGGGCGTATGGTCCATCCATTCGTGACCCATATTTTGGAAAACGCGAATGCTGTCTCGGTACGCTGGGGAATCGAATTCCGTCATTCCTAAATTAAGAGCAAATGTGTATTTTAAATTATATTTGGCAAATACATCGGAATAATCGCGATATTTATAGATATCGTTGTTATCGTCTACACGAAAACAAATGCCAGCTCGTTTGCTAACATATGCTGTATTTCCGCTCTGCGGGAATATCTGCCAAACTTGAAGTAAAGTCAACAGAATTATTACAAAGATTTTGTACTTAGAAAATTTCATTGAAAATTGCTTATGATTAAACTTTAATAATTAATATTTATTTCCGAATTAAATGGTTGGGAATCCAAAAAAATTGATGGAGGTCACACGATTAAGATATTAGTAAAAAGATGTTTTAATTGACGGGAATACTTATTTGAGAATACGGATTGAATTAAAAATTGCGATTAATGCAACGCCCATATCTCCGAAAACGGCTTCCCACATTGTTGCAATTCCGAATGCGCCGAGAATTATAAAGAAGAGTTTTACGCCAAGTGCAAAAATGATATTTTGCCAGACAATAACCCGTGTTCGCTTGGCAACATCGAGTGCGGTTACCACTTTGGAAGGTGCGTCGGTCATCAATACAACGTCGGCTGTTTCTATTGCGGCATCGGAGCCGTAAGCGCCCATTGCAATTCCGATATCCGCTCGCGCAAGCACCGGGGCATCGTTAATGCCGTCGCCTACAAAAGCCATTTTTCCGTCCTTGTTTTCATTCATTAATTTTTCGATATGCTGGACTTTATCCTCAGGAAATAATTCATAGAAATATTTATCTATTTTTAATTTTTTAGCAAAATATTCGGCTGCAGCTTTATTGTCACCGGTAAGCATAACGGTTAAAATGTTTTGTTTTTTTAATTGTTCTATTGTTTCCACCGCATCGGGTTTCAGCTCATCGGAAATTATTATGTGACCTGCATAATTATTGTTTATCGCAACGTGAACCACAGTTCCGTCGACTTCACACACGGGATGTTCGATATTTTCTTTATGAAGTAATTTGTCGTTCCCTACAATTACATATTCGTCGTTAATTTTTGCTTTAATTCCATGACCCGAAATTTCATCAACCTTTTCTATTGCGGATTGATCGATTTTTTCGTCAAACGTTTCAAGAATGGATTTAGCGATCGGGTGATTTGAATTGACTTCGGCATAAGCGGCAGCTTTTAAGATTGTGTTTTTATCAAAACCGTTATGAGTTACGACTTCCGCAACTTTAAATTCACCTTTTGTAAGCGTGCCTGTTTTATCGAAAACCATTGTACTCACATGAGTAAGTGCATCGAGAAAATTGGAGCCTTTAACCAATATACCGCGCCTCGATGCTCTTCCGATCCCACCGAAGTAACCGAGCGGAATGCTTATTACCAAAGCGCACGGGCATGAAATAACCAATACTACAAGTGCCCTGTAAATCCAATCGGAAAATGAAGCACCTTGAATTAATAACGGTGGGATAATAGCTAAAAGTAAAGCTCCGGTAACTATGACCGGCGTATAATATCTCGCAAAAGTTGTTATGAATTTTTCCGTTTCCGCTTTTTTAGCTGTAGCATTTTCTACCAACTGTAAAATTCTGGAAACCGAAGATTCGTTAAACGGCTTGGCAACCTTAACAGAGAGAAGACCATTTTGGTTAATTGTACCTGCTAAAACAGTATCACCGGATTTTACCTTTCTGGGAACGCTCTCGCCGGTTAGTGCTGAAGTATCCACGAAAGATTCGCCCTCGATAATCTCACCGTCTAAGGGAACTTTTTCGCCCGGTTTAACGACTATTATATCGTTCACATTTACTTCTTCCGGTGGAACTTGTACAATTTCGCCGTTTAATTTTAAGTTTGCAAATTCCGGTTTAATTTCCAATAACGCTTTAATTGATTTGCGTGACCTGTTAACCGCAATATCCTGAAATAATTCACCCACAACGTAAAACAACATTACAGCAACCGCTTCCGGCATTTCGTCTATGGCAAAAGCACCTAGTGTTGCAACAGTCATTAAAAAATTCTCGTCGAATATTTGTCCCCGTAAAATATTTTTAACCGCCTTTGTTAATACGTTCCAGCCGGAAATCAAATACGCCGTGAGAAATACAATGTATTCGGCAAAATGATAAGGGGTGTTATGAAGAATATCTTCGTAAAATATTCCTGCTAATAATAAAATTGTTGCGGTTACCGCTTTAATGATTGCGACTTTATGTTCTGCTAATTCACTTGTTGTAACAATGTTTTTTTCTTCGTCTTGCTCTAATACTTCTACGTCCGGTTCAATTTCTTTAATCTTACGTTTGACTTTTTCCAAGTCCTTGGCATCAACGGTTAATGTTAGATTAGCGAAATTCACATTTGCGAAGTTTACTTCTTCCAGTTTTGCCAATCCTTCTTCTATTTTAGCGGCGCAGCTGGCACAATCGAGATTTTTTAATTTATATTGTTTCATGATTTTTGTTAGTCGTTTACGGATATACGTTTTGCGGTAAAATTTGTTTCATGCATATGACCTAATAATTCCACTACATCGCTTTTTAATATCTCGTCATCGACGGGTTGATGCAAAACAACTTTAACAATTTTATTATTTCTGTCGCTTACTAGAAATGCAATTATTTTACCGTCGGCGGTTTTTTCGATTCCTCTGTCCTTAATAATTTTTACATTGATTTCCTGGTTAATTTCCGAGCCGGTATCAAAGTTTTCGAACGAACCAAGTTCCTTTGTAGGTGCAAAATAAAAATAATAAATCAGCCAGACAGTGATTGCAATAATTAAGGGCAAGATAAGATTCGATATTTTCATAAATCCCTTTCAAGTTATTGATTTGTATTGCTTGACAAATATAAAAAAAATATAAGTTAGTGTGGAAGACTATTGAAAAAAAGAATTTCCGGGAAATGAATGTGTCAGCGTATTAACAATTTTTTGAAAAAATCAATAAATAATAATCATGTAAAACTTGACAAATTGCCGGAATAATGGTAACTTTATTGCACAAATATGCAATAACACAATCATACAAGGAGCTTTATGAGACGCGGAAGACGAATGGGCGGAAGAATGATGGGACCGATGATGGATCCCAGAAGTAAATTTTTCATGGCGCTTGCTAGTGATCAACGTATTAAAATATTGGAAAGTCTGAAAAAAGGAGAAAAAAGCTCCGCCGAATTAATAAAAGTTTTGGAACTCGATCCTTCGGTTGTCTCAAGGCATTTAATGATGTTAAGAAATATTGGATTAGTTTCGGCAAGAAAAGAAGGTGTATTTCTCTATTTCGAACTGGCGGATGATAGAGTATTGAAAGTAATCGACTTGGCTACGGAAATTACTAAAGATTGGTTTAATAGATTCCAACAATTTTTTAGATAAAGAAAGGATGTTTTTATTAATGCGGAATTTTATAACAACGGATTTGTCTTTTAGCGGGGAACAAATTATAAATTTTTTTTGTTTATCATTGCAAGATTGTGCAATAATAAAATAGCGAAATAACGAAAGTAATATTATAAATTAAATCCAAACAAAGGAGGTGAGTAAAATGCACGGACCACATTATTGGAAAGGCAATTTCGGTCATGGTTTCGGATTCGGAAGGGGATTTGGAATGGGTCCCTTCGGATTCGGTCCCAATTTTATGGGATACGAGTTCCCCGTTATGGACGAATTGGCTATTCTAAGACGTTACAAAGACCGTCTGGAGCTGCTTAAAAAAGATCTGGAAGCCGAGTTAGAGGCTGTAGAAAAAAGAATACGTGAACTTGAAAAATAGTTCAGTTGAATGCCGGGGTTAGCTCGATAGCCCCGGTGTTCGCTAATTTTAATTTTACATCTTGTTTTTGCGAAAAAATTCAGTTAACTTTGTAAGTAAGTGATTACATAATTAGTTAGTTCCTCCTATGAAGAAAACAGAACGGCTCGAAACAGCGATAAGACAAAAACAAATTAAGCAAGCAGTATTAGAAATTATTGCACAGGAAGGACTACACAATCTTTCCACCAGAAATTTAGCAAAAAAAGTAGGACTTACAGAAGGGGCAATATTCCGACATTTCCCCACAAAAAGGGATATAATCAAGGGAATAATGGAAGATGTTGAAAACGAGCTTGTTGCAGGCTTGAAAGAAATTGCTAACGGCTCATTGTCTCCCGAAGAGAAACTTTTCAATTTCCTTTGCTACCATGTTCAATATTTAAAAGCCAATAGAGGAATAACAATTCTATTGTTTTCGGAAGCAACACATTTGGGTGATAAAGAACTAATCGGAAGGCTAAGAAGAATATTTTCGGATCAGAAAGGACTTATCGCTAAAATAATAAAAGAAGGTATTAGTGAAAATATTTGGGAGAAAAATATTAATCCTTCGGATGTTGCAACGTTATATATGGGAATCCCGATAACATTTAATATCGAATACATCTTAAACAAAAAGGGAATAAATATGAAAAACTTTTGCAGAAGGATGTACGAATTAGTGATAAATGTGTTAAAAAACTGAAAAAAATTTAATGGAATATGTAAGTAAGCACATACTTAATAAAAGGAGGCTGCAATGTTTCAAATACCAACGTGGGCATACGAATTTCACGGGCATAAATGTCCGTTCATGCCAATCGGTTACCGTATGGGGCATCTTGCTATGCAAATGTTGGATGTTGGAAGATCATTAAATCATGAAATGTTTGTATTTTCAGAAATGGGGATAGGGCATCCGCAAGGATGTATGCAAGACGGCATAATGGCCGCAACAAGCGCTACATTTGGCAAAGGTCAAATCCACAAAATGTTTTACGGAAAAGTAGCCGCAATGTTTTATTATCCTGGGAAAGGAGCGGTGAGAATTTCGTTAAAGAATGATTTTGTCGATAAAATATCTCCTCATGAGTTTTTCAAACTCAGGAAACAAGGAGTAAAACCTTCGGATATTCCGACTGATATTGCCGAAGATGTAATTAAGATTGTTCTGACTGCTGAAAATAATGAATTGTTTAATACCAAAATGTTAGAAAACTTCAAGTTTAGTCCGCCACTTACCTCGTTTAGTAAAGCTAAATGTGAAGACTGCGGTGAGTATGTCTTTGAACACTATTTAAGAAAATCAAATGGTAAAAACGTGTGCATCCCCTGTTCGGGTTATGAGAATTTCGAAAACATTATCAGACCACGGATTGAAATAGGAGAATAAAATGTTCTATGCTCTAATTGCTGTAATAATATTTGCTGCATCATTCCTTTTCGCAATGTTGGGACTCGGAGGGGGAATGATTTATGTGCCGGTATTAAAATGGGCCGGCTTTGATGTAAAAGCCGTTGCAATTCCTTTAGGCCTTCTGCTTAACGGGTTAAATACGTTGCTGGCGTTGATTCCTTATTCAAGGAAAAAATTAGTGGATTGGAAAGGCGGAATGGCAATGGCGGTAGCTGCATTACTGTTTGCGCCACTTGGCGCTTACACTGCACAATTTGTTCCCGTTAAAACTTTACTCATCCTTTTTGCTGTTGCTGTTCTGGCTGCCGCGGTTCGCATGGTGTTTTTTGCTAAAAACCCCGAACCCGAACAGATTATGCCATTGAAAAAAAGATCGGTAATTGGTGGTGGAGTCGGGGCATTTGCCGGCTTCATGGGCGGTATGCTCGGTTTGGGCGGGGGATTTATAATTGCACCCATTTTAATGTGGATGGGTTACAAAACCAAACAAGCAGCCGCTACAACGGCATTCGTTGTTACATTCTCTTCATTTTCCGGTTATCTCGGTCATGTAGCCGAAGGGCATTTTAATTGGACCTTAACAATAATAGTTGTCATTGCGGTTATTGTAGGCTCGCAACTCGGTGGTAGTTTTATGAGCGGAAAAGCAAAACCCAAATGGGTGAAAACACTTTATGCTGTAGTTCTCTTTGCAGTTGCTATAAAATTATTGATAGGAGCACTTTCATGAAAAGAATTCCGGGTTACTTTATTGCACTTGTTTTATTATCAGCGCCGCTTGCTAAAGCAAAGCCGGGTAATAATCACTTCAATTGGAATGGATATACACAAATCCGTTTTTATAAGAAGAATAATGATTCGCAAGGATTTATAATCAGGCGCGCAAAGCTTTGGGTTAAAGGAAATGTGGGTTCATTAAATGAATTGAGCTATAAAGTTATGGGAATCTTTAAGTATAATAAAACCGGGTACTTCGGATTGTTGGATGTTTATGCTACATATAATTTCGGTTTCGGATACGTGAGATTGGGACAACAAATTCCCGAATTCAGTCTTCAAAGACTTCAGCCTGATTGGAAAATTCCGGTAATTGAACGCGCTGAATCCGTTAATAAATTAATTCCCGCCGCACAAACAAGTGCAAGGGATATTGGAATTCAAACACATTTAGCTTTCTCTAATAAAAGAATTAATGTAGCTGCAGGTGTGTTTAACGGAAACGGTGCGAACTTAAAGAATCATAACTCGGCAGATTTTTTATACAATTTAAGAAGCTTTTTTGTTTTTAATATTACTGACAAAACCTATTTGCATTTGGGTGCTTCGGCAATGTATAGAAAAGTAAAGAATGCCGATTTTTCAACAATACTTGGCAAAGGGACAATTTATACCGGTAAAGATTTCAGATATGGGATAGAAACATTGTTGAAGTTGGATAAAGTTCAAATACAAGCAGAGTATCTCAAAGCTATTTTTGGAGATTATAAGGTTGACGGTTACTATGCGCTGATAAGCTTTAACGCAACACCGAAAGATCAATTTGTAATATCAACGGAAATACTAAATGATTTGAATACAAACATGCAAGATTATCAATGGCTGAAAGTAGGATACAATCGGTTGTTTGAAAGTCACAAATTAAAATTAATGGTTCATGGGGGAACGCAGTTTCATAACGAATTTTATTTCATTACTCAATTACAATATTTCTTTAATTAACCAAAAAGGAGAAGTAAAATGACAAACCCAAATGATTGGTTGGAGTTCGGACAAAAATTTCACGGACACAAATGCCCCGCTATGCCTAATGGTTTAAGAGTTGGAGCCGCGGCAATGAATGCTTTGGGTGTTGAAAGAACAGGCGACTCGAATCTCGTAGCTATTTTGGATCTTGGAGAAGATCATTGTGCAACTTGCTTTGCCGATGGCGTACAAGTAATAACCGGATGCACTTTGGGAAAAGGGAACATCAAAAAAACACATAAAGGAAAATGGGCTTTAACATTGGTAGATAAAAAAACAAATAGAGCTGTAAGAGTTACTCCTAAAGCGGAAGCAATGTTGGCGAATAAGAACACCGACTTTTTCAAAAACTACCGCGAAAAAGGTGTTCCGCCAACCCAAGTACCTGATGAAGTAGTAGAACCGTTGGTGCAAAAAGTAATGTCGGCTCCCGAAGAAATGATTATGAATGTTTCCGATGTATTTGAATATGTTTGGGTAGAGCCTCCGCATAGTTTCGACGGTTTTGTTTGCGAAGAATGCGGAGAAATGGTTGTTGAAAAATACGGCAGAGTGAAAGGCGATAAAAAAGTATGTATCGATTGCGCCGGGAATTAATTTAATTAAGCCCCGCATTGAGCGGGGTTTTTAATATAATCTCATATAATTAAAAGCAATTTTGACGTGTTGCAGTATTGAAAATTTCAAAATTGAATGGTAAGTTGAATATACAGCAAAAGGGGAAAACCGAATCGATATTTTTTAATCAAATACCAGTGGTATTATGAATATTTATTCCTTACCGGCGCTAATATCTTTTACTATCAATATTAGTATTGCGCTAATAATAATATTGGATAATCCTAAGGCTAACTTGAACAGATGGTTTTCCGCTTTTGTTGCAATGTTTGCAATGTGGAACCTTTCAGAAATATTAATACTTAATTCCCATACTCTTGGCAATGCAATGGTGGGGGCTCAGGTTCTCTACAGAATAATCTTTTTGGTTCCGGCTTTTTTTGTGGTTATCGCATATAAGTTTCCAAAATCATTTAACAGTCTTGCCAATAAATTAATATTCTATGTTTTGGTTTTCGGTTTCCCTGTTGTTTTATTAATTCTGTCTTTTCCCGACTTTCAAATTCAACTAATCAAATTCGGTTCGGCGGAAAACACTTTTTACTACAGATTAAGTTATAATGTCGATTTAAAATTCTTCACTCAAATTATAATTTCCATAATTTACTTTGCATGGGGAATTGTAGTTCTTCTTAGAAAGTTACCTAAGCTAAAAACAATAAGACAAAGAAACCAAACTCTCTTTTTCTTAAGCGGATTCTTAACAATTTTTCTTTTGTTCATAATTATAAATGTATTCAGACCAATTCTTGAAGAAGCCGTTTCGTTTTATTTCCTTTCCACGTCATTAACGTTTCTGATAAGTATTTTTTTCCTTTACGTAATTCTACACTACAAAATATTTAAGATTTCAAAGATCATACAAAGCGGAATAGTTTATTCAACCCTTTCCAGTATTGTGTTAGCCGTTTATGTATTGGTTATTCAAGGATTAAGCCAATCGGTAAGCGAATATTTTAAAATTAACTCTTTCTTTTTCACCGCTTTTTTGATAATTATTTTGGTTTTCCTTATGCGTCCTTTGGAAAGATTACTTCAAAATAGAATTGATACTTATTTACGGAAAGATATTGTTAAGTACCGGCATAACTTTTCGAAGTTTACAAACCAAATACAAGAATACAAACCTTTAGACGAATTTTTCGAGTTTGTTAAGTCGTTTATCGACAAAAATTTTTTCACCGGCAAAACGATACTTTTTGTATATGACGAAAGGAAAGATATTTTTTATAACGAGGATTCTCCCGAGGAAGTTTTAGAGGCAAAAGAATATAAATATTTTATAAAAAGATTAAAAGAGTTAAACAGGGCAGTTGAAATTTACGAATTCAACTTTGATCGTATAAGTAAGTTTTTATTGGAGTATTTTGAAAAGCACAATATTCAAATTGTTGTGCCGTTTATATATAACGATAAACTTTTAGCTGTTATTTTTATAGCAAAGAAAAAATATGCAGATCGTTTTACCGAAGAGGAAATAGAACGTTTAACGATTATGTCAAATGAAGTCTCTCTTGCCTTGCACCGGAATAAAATGTTTGAGGAATTGCAACGTAAACTAAAAGAAAGATATAGGCTCGAAAAATTAGCTTCTATCGGTCAAATGACTGCCGGCATTGCACATGAAATTAGAAATCCGCTCAACACCATTTCGATGTCCGTCCAAACCATAAAGAACAAAAATCTCAGCGAGGAAGATAAAAAAGAATTGTTGAATTACATTGATGAAGAAATAAACAGGCTCGAACGTATTTTGCAGGATTTTCTTAAACTCTCCAAAAAACATGAAGTTAATTTTACACGCACGGATATCAACGAACTATTCGAAAGGGTTGCGTTAGCATTACAATCGAAAAATAAAAACAATATTCAAATAGAAATGAATGTTAAAGCAAACAATTCCGTGATTTTTACGGATGCGGATATATTATATCAAACATTACTTAATTTGGGAATTAACGCGCTTGATGCAATAAACGAAAGGTGCCAAAACGATGATTCTTTTAACTGCAACGATGGCAGACTAACATTTACTTTTGATAAAGACAAAGAATTTTATAAAATAATAGTTAAAGATAATGGTGTCGGTATTGCTGAAGAACATAAAGAAAAAGTTTTTGATCCTTTTTTCACAACAAAGGAAGAAGGAACCGGACTTGGGTTGGCGATAGTAAACAATATTGTCGAAATAATCGGTGGAAGCATCGATTTCAAATCTGAATTTGGTAATACCGAATTTATTATAAAACATAAAATCGATAGCGGGGAAAACAATGGATAATTTCAGACCCACAATTCTGATTGCAGACGACGAAGTAAAAGAAAGAAAAGTATTGGCTCTGAACTTGAAAAATAAGTATGAAGTTTTGGAAGCCGGTAACGGAGAAGAAGCGGTTGATTTGATTGAGAAGAATAAAGTTCACTTGGTTTTAACCGATATGAAAATGCCGCGCATGGACGGTCTGGAATTATTGAAACGGATTCAAAAATATTATAAGAACATTCCCGTGATATTAATTACTGCGTTCGGCTCAATTGAAAATGCCGTAGAGGCAATGAAAATGGGAGCACTAGATTATATAACCAAACCGATTAATGTTGAAGAATTGGAAAGGCTCATCGAAAAATCGTTGAATTACGGAAAACTTTTAGAGGAAAACTTAAAGCTTAAAGAGAAAATAAAAAAATACGAAGGCTTTAACGAGATTATCACCATAAATCCCGAAATGAAAAAAATTATGGAACTAATCGCTCAAGTTGCGGATACACCTGCTAATATTTTGATTGAAGGAGAATCGGGAACCGGTAAAATGCTTTTCGCAAATGCAATTCATTACTTTAGCAACAGAGCCGATGGGCCTTTCGTTGAGATTAATTGCGGTGCAATTCCGCATGATCTTTTGGAAAGCGAATTGTTTGGGCACGAGCGCGGCGCTTTTACCGGAGCGGTTGCAACTAAAAAAGGTAAATTCGAATTGGCAGACGGGGGAACATTATTCCTGGATGAAATCGGTGAATTGCCTTTGGATTTGCAAGTTAAGCTTCTACACGTTTTGGAAAAACAAAAATTTACAAGAGTGGGAGGAACAAAATTCCTAACTACAAATGCGCGCATAGTTGCTGCTACTAATAAAAATCTTAAAGAGGAAGTCGAAAAAAATAATTTCAGGCAGGATCTGTACTTCCGTTTGAAAGTCGTGTATTTAAAAATTCCGCCGCTCCGGGAAAGAAAGGAAGATATACCGTTATTAGTTGAACATTTTCTCAAAAAGTATAAAGACCTGAAACACGGTGAACTTCTGACCGTTTCCGAAAAGGCGTTAAAAATTTTGGAAAATTACAGTTGGCCTGGTAATATCAGGGAATTGGAAAATGTAATTCAACAAGCAATAATTTTTTCTAAAGACGGAAGAATTACAGAAAAACAATTACCGGAGGAAATTGTTGAGAATTATACGTCGGAAGACGATGAGGAAATTCCGTTAACAAAAGATGAATTGCACGAACTGAGGAAAATTAAAACGGAAAAAATAATTTCCCGTATCGAGAAAAAGTTTTTACTTACGCTACTTAAAAAGACCAAAGGCAATATTTCCAAAGCAGCCGATATCAGCGGATACGATAGGCGGCAATTACAAAATTTAATTAAGAAGTATTCTATAGACCCGAATATATTCCGTTAGTGCGAAACAGCGTTTCCCGTATCATCTTTATCATTTCGCACAAAACAAAGCTTTTTTCCCGCACGGTGTGAAAACCTTTTTCGCATTAGAAATTTATGTTTTCACTAATCCTTTATTTTACAATAACTTAACATACCGCAAAACATTGGCATCCCTTTTGCACTTTTATTTGCAAATATCATTCAAATTAAAATTTATGGAGGTTAAAATGTGGCAAGGTTGGATGAACGGTATTTTAGGAGCTTGGTTATTTCTAACGGCTTTCTTCAATTTTTCAGGCACAGTTGACATGTGGACATATATTATCATTGGTGTACTTACCGCCATTTTCGGTCTTGCAATGGCAGAAGATAAACCTTGGCAAGGATGGTTGACAGGTATAACAGGTTTTTGGTTAATCGTCTCTGCATTTATTCCAAGTTTATTGACGCATGCAGGCTATGAATGGAATGCAATTATCAGCGGAATATTATTAATGGCCGGAGGGTTCGGTGCAATAAACAAAACTCCTAAAAATTACAATTTAAATCCGCACTTACATTGAACGGAAATCAAAAGGGAAGGAGTTAAAAATGATTAAGAGAATCTTAGTAACACTGGACGATTCATCATACACCGATAGCGCAATACAGTATGCCATTACAATAGCAAAGAAACATGATGCTACTATTTCCGGTATGACCGTGCTCGATATACTAGGAATCGAATCTTCGATAGGTTCGGTACCGGTAGGAAGCATGTACTGGGCGATGAAACTGGAAAACCAGAGGGTTTACGAGCTTAGGCAAAAATTGCTTGGAATCGAGGCTAACTTTATAGAACAATGTTCAATGAATAATGTCAAATATACTTTGGAAGAAGATAAAGGAATTCCTTCTTCGTGGATACTTAAAAAAGCCAAATTTCACGATTTGGTAGTTATGGGATTAAGAACGTTTTATGAATATAATGAGAAAAACAAAGAAGGTAAGACTGTTAAAGAAGTTCTCACACATTCTGAAGTGCCGGTACTTTTAGTACCGACCAATTATTCGGAAATTAAGAATGTATTGATAGCTTATGACGGTTCAATGCAAGCTACAAAAGCTGTTCACGGCTTTATTCATTTGGCAAGAGTATCGGAATTTAATATCGATATTGTAAATTCATCCGATGACGAAAAAGAGGCGGAATTTATCCGGAAAAATATTTTGGAATATTTCGAAGCTTATAAAGTAAAGAATGTCCGGTTTGTTCATACCGACAAAAATATCTTGGATGTTTTGGACAATAATGAATATGAAAAAAATGATCTTTTTGTAATCGGAGCACATTCGAAAAATGCGATAAAGGAATTTTTCACCGGTAGTGTAACAAATTATTTAATCAATAAAAACAAAAAACCTGTTTTTATCGGTTTATAAAACAGGAGGACAAAATGTTAGTCAGAGATTTAATGACGGAGCATCCTGCAACGGTTAATGTTAACTCAACAATAAAAACTGTTAATGCTCTTATGCATAAAAGAAATTTAAGGAATCTCATTGTTGTCTCGGACGACAATGAAGTTGTAGGCATAATTACGTACAGCGATTTATTCAGACAAATTCTTCCCAACTATTCGGAATTGTTCGAAAATGAAGAATACTTTCTTGATCCGCAATCGATAGAAGAGAGAATGGCGAATGTTTCCGAAAAAAGAATTTCCGAGGTGATGACGAGGGAACCGGAAGTCGTTAGTCCCGATTTGCCTGTAGTAGAAGCGGGTGCAAAGATGATTGCTCATAGAGTGAAACAACTTCCCGTTGTTGAAAACGGAAAACTGGTTGGCATAATTTCCCATTACGATATTACATGGGGCTTTTTAATGAGAAATTGTAAGTTCTTAGGTACTGACAAAAAAACTTATCAGGAGAGGAGTAACGTATAAAATGAAAACGAAAAATAATGAAATTGATTTTGGTAAACTTTCTATTGAAGAAACATTAAAAGCTCTGAACACGGATAAAAATACCGGCTTAAGCGAAAAGGCGGCAAAAGAGATTCTTGATAAATACGGTTATAACGAAATAAAAGAGAAAGAAGAAACAACGCTTCAACGGATTTTCAAAAAATTCTGGGGACCTATTCCATGGATGATTGAAGTAGCCGCAATACTTTCGGCGCTTGTACAAAAATGGGAAGACTTCGGAATAATAACAACACTGTTGCTGGTAAATGCCGGAATGGAATTATGGCAAGAAAGCAAAGCCATAAATGTTCTGAAAGTATTGAAAAATAAACTTGCAAGAAAAGCTACTGTTTTAAGAGACGGTAAATTCTCCACAATCGATGCAAAATTTTTGGTGCCAGGTGATATAATAAAATTAAAAATCGGGGAGGTAATTCCTGCTGACGTAAAATTAATTGACGGTGATTATCTGCAAATTGATCAATCGGCATTAACGGGTGAATCACTACCCGTAACTAAACATGCAAACGATATTGCGTTTGCCAATTCTATTGTAAAACAAGGCGAAATGCTGGCGGTTGTAACTGCAACGGCAATTAATACATATTTCGGTAAAACCGTTTCACTGGTGGCAAAAGCGGAGAAGGAAGAAAAAAGCCATTTTCAAAAAATGGTAATTAAAGTTGGAAATTATCTTATCGTTACCACCATCATTATGGCGGTAATTATATTGCTGAATGCGATTTACCATGACGAAAACATGTTGGAAATACTTAGGTTTACTCTTGTTCTGACTGTTGCGGCAATACCCGTTGCACTGCCTGCAGTATTGACCGTAACCATGGCAGTAGGCGCAATGAGTTTGGCTAAAAAGCAAGCTGTTGTAAGTAAACTTGCGGCAATAGAAGAATTAGCTGGTATAGATGTCCTTTGTTCGGATAAAACCGGAACTCTCACTAAAAACAAAATGACTACCGATAAACCTGTGCTGTACGGAAATTTCACCGAAAAACATTTAATGATATATGCGGCGCTTGCTTCAAAGAAAGAAAATAACGATCCGATTGAACAACCGATTTTTTCCTACTTAACAAAGATGAACCTTGATGATAAACTAAAGGAATTTAAACAACTTAATTTCAAACCGTTCGATCCGGTAAGCAAAAGAACCGAAGCGGTAATTGCTCAAGGTATTCACAAGTTTACGGTTACGAAAGGAGCGCCGCAAGTTATTTTGAAACTTTGTAAAAACTCGGCTGATGAAGATAAAGTTAAAAAAGATGTTAATCTTTTTGCCGAAAAAGGTTATAGAACTTTAGGTGTTGCAGTAAAAGAGGCAAATGAAAGTAACTTTAAGTTTGTCGGACTTATCCCGCTTTACGATCCACCGAGGGAAGATGCCAAACAAACAATTGAAGAAGCAAAGAATTTGGGTTTGGATATTAAAATGGTTACCGGAGATAACGTTGCAATAGCAAATCAAATTGCAATTAAGTTGGGTTTGGAACCGAAAATATTGGAAGCGGGTGAACTTAAAAGAAAATCCGGCAGTGAATTTATAAAGATGAGTGAATACCTTGCAAAAATTATTCATCAAAAATTAAATCCCGGATTGCCGGAAAGTGAAGCGAAAAAATTTGCGAATGAAATAGCGGAGGAGCTGGAGAAAGAGTTTGATTTGAGCGGAATAAAAAATTCTCACTTGGATAAACACGAATCTGACATTATAAAGATAATCGAAGAGGCGAGCGGATTTGCTCAAGTATTTCCGGAAGATAAATATCTAATAGTGGAAAAACTACAGAAAGCAAACCATATTGTTGGGATGACGGGAGACGGCGTAAACGATGCGCCTGCGCTTAAAAAAGCTGATGCCGGAATCGCTGTCTCCGGTGCGACGGATGCGGCTAGAGCCGCTGCCGATTTGGTTCTTCTTACACCCGGAATATCAGTTATTATCGATGCGATTAAAATGGCAAGAATAATTTTCGAACGCATGAAAAGTTATTCGATATTCAGAATAGCGGAAACGATTAGAGTGATTTTATTTATGACGCTTTCCATTGTGGTATTCGACTTTTATCCGTTAACCGCATTGATGATAATTATTTTAGCTTTGTTAAACGATATTCCTATTTTGGCTATCGCTTATGATAATACGAAAATAGATGACAAACCGGTAAGATGGAATAACGGGGAATTATTCGGACTCTCAACACTTTTGGGAATTGCCGGTGTTATTTCGTCTTTTCTCATCTTTTTCTTGTTGGAAACTTATACCAATTACTCAAAGGAAATGATACAAGCGATTATTTTTGCCAAAATGGTTGTTGCAGGACACGGAACAATCTACAATACCAGAACAACGGATTGGTTTTTCAAAAAGCCCTATCCTTCCTGGCTTTTGTTCGGAGCAACATTTTCAACCCGTGTGCTGGGAACTTTAATGGCAGTTTACGGTATATTTGTGCCTGCAGTAGGATGGACTTGGGGCGGTATTGTTTGGGCTTACGCTTTAACGTGGTTTGTTTTCAACGATATCGTCAAAGTTTATTTCTACCGTCATCTCATTAAAGGTAATTCGTTATTCAAAAAATTATTTTACAATTACAGAAAACATTACGGACATTTGCAAATAAATAATTAAACAATAAATGAAATGGAGATAAAAATGTTAGAAAAAATTCTTTTCCCAACCGACTTTTCGGAATATTCTGTAAAAGCAAAAAATGAATTATTAAAACTAAAAAAATGTAATGTGAAAGAAATAATACTGTTAAACGTTCTCGACGTTAGGACTTTTACTTATTTCACAATGATGGAAGTAATAGAAATTCAAAATTTTGAACAAGAAGGTGAAATTGTTAAAGGAATTCAGAAATCCCTTGACGAATGGAAAGCTGAACTGACCAGAGAGGGTTTTAATGTTAAAACCGTTGTGAGAGAAGGTATTCCCTTTAACGAAATATTAAACTATGCGGAAGAGGAAAAGGTAACTTCCATTATCTTGGGGCACAAAGGGGTTGGCGCTGTTGAACGGATGCTGCTTGGAAGTACCGCCGAAAAAGTAATGAGAAAAGCGAACGTTCCGGTTATATTAATTCGTTAATGTAAAAAAGAGAGGTGTGAAATGTTAAGTAAATTATTATATTCGATTGATTTCTCGGAAACATCGGAAAAAATAAATGATGAAATCATTAAACTTGCGAACTGCGGTATCGAAACGTTAATCCTGCTACATGTTGTTGAACCCAAGTTGCTTTCCAAATCTCCTGTTACCGGTCAAATTATCATTAACGATATGTACGTTGAGGAGAGGGCAATTGATAAAGCGTACCAAAAATTGGAAAAAGTTAAAGAGAAATTTGAAGCGAACGGAATAAATACTAAAGTGGATGTTGTAAAAGGAAAACCGTTCGAAGAAATATTAATTTACTCCGAAAAGGAAAATGCAACCGCAATAATTATCGGTGAAAAAGGGTTAAATCCGATAGACAGATTATTACTCGGTAGTACGGCGGAAAAAGTTCTTCGTAAATCTAAAATTCCTGTTATTTTAATAAAATAAATCTTTACGCATCAACCGGTTAATAACAGGAGTTTTATGGTAAACATAAATAAAAACAAGAAAATCAGTATTGTCGAGGCGGTTTCGATTGCCGTGGGCACAATGATTGGCGCAAGTATATTCTCCATTTTTGGGGTGGGGACTCAAATCGCCAAGCAAGATCTACCGGAGGCTTTTATTTTATCGGCATTTTATGCCTATGCCGTTGCTTATTCCTATACCAAAATGGGAAGCAGAATTGTTTCGAATGCCGGGCCGATTGCGTTTATATTAAAAGGTTTCGGTAATACGGTAATTACCGGAACACTGAGCATATTACTTTGGTTAAGTTATGTAGTTTCAATTGCTCTTTTTGCCAAAGGCTTTGCGGGTTATTTTCTGCCGCTATTCGGTTTTGCCTTGTCTCCCTATTCAATCGGGATTACTACAACTTCAGTTGTTTTATTTTTTATGGTTCTGAATTTTTTCGGTTCAAAAGCGGTGGGAAAAGCGGAATTCTATATTGTTCTGGTAAAGTTAACTATACTCGGGGTTTTTATTTTATTCGGTTTTTTTACCATTAAGCCGGAATTAATAGTTCCTTCTTTCGATTCCGCACACGTAGGCGGATTAATTCACGCTTCGGTGATATTTTTCCTTTCGTACATGGGGTTCGGTCTTGTTACCAACATTTCGGAGAATATGGATAATCCACAGAAAAACGTTCCCAAGGCAATAATAATAAGTATTCTGATAGTTGCATTTGTTTATGTTTCTGTTTCGCTTGTTGCCGTAGGTAATTTACCGCTTGAAAAATTAATAGCTTCCGAGGAAAATGCTCTTGCTGTTGCGGCAAAACCTTTTCTTGGTAATTTCGGATTTCTGTTAATTTCAATAGGGGCATTATTTTCAATTTCATCGGCGCTGAACGCAACGCTTTACGGAGGCGCTAACATAGCTTACTCATTTGCCAAAGAAGGTGAGCTGCCCGAATTTTTCGAGAGAAAGGAATGGTTTGGTGCTCCCGAAGGATTATACATTACCGCCGGCTTGGGAATACTTTTTGCCTTACTATTCAATATCGGGGGCATCGCTGCCATCACAAGTTCGGTTTTTACGGTTATATATGTATTTGTGCTTATTTCTCACTTGAAAATAATTAACGAGGTAGGCGGAAACAGAGTGGTAGTGGCAATTAATCTTTTCATCATCTCTATAGTATTTCTTTTGTTGATGTACTATCAATGGGAGTCTCAGCGCAATGTGTTTTATGGAACCGTGATTACATTTCTGGTTTCGTTTATAGTAGAATTTTTATACCGAAAAATCCAATCCCGTGACTTTACGGATATTAAATTCCGTGAAAAATTAACTGTAGGTAAAAAATAACAGAGAATTATTTATATGGAAAAATTAGATCTTAAAGAATTAATCGCCATGGGTGTTGGCGGAATGGTAGGTGGAGGAATTTTTTCTGTTCTCGGATTATCAGTAGGTTTAGCCGGGCATGCGGCTCCCGTTGCGTTTTTAATCGGCGGGATAATTGCTTTATTAACCGGATACTCATATTCAAAATTGGGTTTAAAATTCCGTTCGGATGGCGGAAGTTTTACATACATGGAGAAAAGTGTTAAGAACCGTAATATTGCGGCAATAGGCGGTTGGCTGTTGTTTGTCGGTTATATCGGAACACTATCTTTATATTCTTATACTTTTGGTGTTTATGCCAGCGCTATGGCGGGTAACTCGGGATATTCGATTGAAATACAACATTTCCTTGAAAGTTTTGTGATTCTGTTGTTTTTGGGAATTAACCTTTACGGTATAAAAGCCGCGGGAAGCACCGAATTGTTAATTGTTATTACTAAGGTAATTATTCTTTTTTTATTTGCGGGTGTAGGAATCTTCTTTGTTAAAGAAAATTACATCTTTCCGGTTTTCGATAAAAATGCATCCAATCTTTTTATGGGCGCCGCTCTAATTTTTGTAGCCTACGAGGGTTTTGAGTTAATTCCCAATGCTGTCAATGAAATGAAAAACCCCGATAGAAATCTGCCTAAAAGCATAACAATATCTATTTTAATTACAATATTTATTTATTTGTTAGTTTCGTTTGTTGCCGTGGGCAATTTAACTCCCGATAAAATTGCGGAGTATAAGGAATACGCATTAGCGGAAGCCGCAAAACCGTTTCTTGGTAAAACAGGATTTGTATTAATAAGTCTTGGTGCCATACTTTCAACGGCATCTGCAATTAATGCCACATTGTTCGGAACCGCCAGATTGGGAATGGTTATGGCTCAAGAAAAAGACCTTCCTAAAATATTCTCATTTAAAGAAAGAACTAAAAATATTCCGTGGGTCAGTTTAACTGTAATTTCGGTTTTAACTTTGGTTTTTGTAAACATTGCCGATCTTACTCTTATTTCTTCGTTTGCAAGTTCCACATTTCTGTTAATTTTCGTGTTCATTAATTTTTCAGCCTTTAAACTCCGTAAAGAAATAGGAATCAATATTATTTATCCAATTGCAGGGCTTATTTTAAGTTTTGCATCTTGGTTGATATTAATTATTTATCTGTGGAAAAACAACAACGATGGGTTTATTTGGCTTGGCGGTTTTTATGCGGCGGTGATTATTGCCGAACTGCTTTTCAGTGAAAGAAGAATTTTATTTATTTTCAGAAAGAAAAAATAGTTTACCCAACCATTCTGCAATGTGTGAAATTTGATTTCACAAATTAAATCCGTTAATTCCGCTAATTTCCAACAATTTTTAATAAGTCTAGGAAATTTAATTTCCCATTAAAAATCACTCATTAAAAGGGGTTGCTGTAAGTTATTGAAATATAAGAAGTTACAGATTCTGCAATCATTGGCACAATGATTGACTTTTATAAAGTGTAATTAACGAAATCAATAACAAAATCGGAGGGAGGTTAAAATGTGGCAAGGTTGGACAAACGGAATAATCGGAATTTGGATGTTTATTGCTGCTTTTCTGAATTTTTCTTCCACGGGTAATATGTGGAATGACATCATAGTTGGCGTTGTAGCTGCAGTAGCAGGCTTTGCAATGGTAAAAGAAAAACCATGGCAAGGTTGGTTAACCGGACTTGTAGGAATTTGGTTAATCATAGCAGCGTTCATTCCTAGCTTGGTGGTTGGTGTTGGTAACGAATGGAATGCTATTATCACCGGTATTTTGTTGATGGTTGGAGGATTCGGTGCTTTGGGTGAATCTACTCCTACTACACATACACCGGCGCATTCTCATTAATTCTTTTAATTGCTGTTGAATGCATGATGCAAGATAGCTAAAACGTTGAGGGAAGTTGATTGTAATGATCAACTTCCTTTTTAATTGAAAGGAGGATAAAATGGCTATTCAGAAAAGGAAACTTAAAACAAAGGATGAATATAAAGTTAAATTTACTTTACCGGCCGAGATTTCCAAGGAGTTTAACACGGCAAGCATTGTGGGTGATTTTAATATGTGGGATCCAAACAAACATGTAATGAAAAAGAATAAAAAAAGCGGTGAGTTTACTATTACTATTAACTTGCCTGCAAAAAACAAATTTAAGTTCAGATATTTGTTAGACGGAGTGCAATGGATTAACGATGATCAAGCAGATGATTTTATCCAGAGCCATTTCGGGGATGCGATAGATTGCGTTATAATTTTGGACTAATGTTTTAACTATTGACGGAGGTAAAATGCATGAATATTTTAATACAGAGGAAATCTTAAAACAATTTAAAATCCATTCGTATGTTGCCGGAGGTTTATTACTAATAGCCGGAATAATCGGAATTCTATTGCCTGATGTAACGGCATTAACGCTTTCTTATTTTATAGGTTGGTTACTTGTAATTGGCGGCACAATTTCGGCTTATCATATCTTTAAAAGTTATAACACAAAATGGATTGCATGGTTCAAACCTTTAATTTTATTAACCATCGGAATATTGATTTTACTTTATCCTTTAACCGGTATTGTATCGGTCGGATTGTTATTAATAATATATTTTTTATTCGATGGTTTTGCGGGTATTATGTTTGCATTGGAATTTTATCCGTTAAAAGGTTGGGGATGGATGTTGTTTAATGCAATATTGTCGATTTTATTGGCTGTTGTCTTTTTAACAGGTTGGCCGCTTAGTTCTATTTGGTTGGTCGGACTTTTTGTTGGAATTAGTCTTGTTTTCGACGGCATCGCTATTATTTCGGTGGCTTACGGTATGAAGCAAATATCGGGTTGAAACGGGTAAAATTTTAAAATACGCAACTTATGTCTGTTTTGAGGAAATTAATGAAGTAAATTGTCATGTAAATGTTGGAATTTAACTTCCCTGTAACCATTGTAAAAGTTGCGCTTCTTTCGGAACAATACCGAAACTTTTAACTTCTTCATTGATTACCAGTCCGGGAGTCATCATAATTCCATAATTCATCATTTCGTTGATATCTCAATAAATTCAACATCTGCGTCAATATTGTGCTTTTCAACCAGTTCATTTATTTTTTTGTGAAGCGCCATGCATTTTTTACAATGTGTACCTAATATTTTGATTTTCATATTTCCTCTTGTTTAATTTAGATATTTAGCTCTTCAACTAATTTGTCTGCGAAATATTTTTCCCTGAACTTTAATGCAACGTTTACCAATGTTATTAGAACCGGAACTTCAACCAGGGGACCGATAACCGCCGCAAAGGCTTCTCCACTGTTGATTCCGAAAACGGCTATGGCTACAGCAATTGCCAATTCGAAATTGTTACTTGCGGCAGTAAAACTTAAAGTTGTGGTCACCGGGTAATTTGCTCCGACTTTTTTACCCATATAGAACGAAATAAAAAACATTATTATAAAGTATAGTATTAACGGAATTGCAATTCGCACAACGTCTAAGGGAATTTTTACTATATACTCGCCCTTTAATGAAAACATTACAAAAATTGTAAAAAGTAATGCGTACAAGGTTAGCGGACTTATTTTGGGAATGAACTTACGGTTATACCATGATTTACCTTTTTTCTTAATCAAAAAATATCTTGTTAAAATTCCTCCGAAGAAAGGAATGCCGAGATAAATAAGCACGCTTTCCGCAATTTGTCCTATTGTAACATCAACTTTGAATGAAGCAATTCCCAACCATTCGGGAATAAGAGTTAAAAATATATAAGCATAAACCGAGTAGAACAAAACTTGGAAAATGGAATTAAACGCTACAAGTCCCGCGGCATATTCGCGGTCTCCGTTTGCAAGATCGTTCCAAACGATTACCATTGCAATACATCTTGCCAAACCAATCATTATTAGTCCTGCCATATATTCAGGATAGTCGTGCAGTAACAAAACCGCCAACGCAAACATTAGTATTGGTCCTATAACCCAATTTTGAATTAATGAAACGGATAAAATTTTTGTATTTCTAAATACATCGCCAAGTTCTTCGTATTTTACTTTTGCAAGCGGCGGATACATCATTAGAATTAGTCCGATTGCAATCGGGATATTGGTCGTGCCGGACTGAAACAAATTCCAGAAATCGGTAATCTTTGGAAATAAATAACCGGAAAAAACACCCGCAAACATTGCAATAAATATCCAGAGCGTTAAAAATCTGTCGATAAGTTTTAATCTTTTGGTAACCGTATTCATCTTCCGCCTCTTTCCAGCCAATGTGTTAATGTTGATTTTGTAGGCAATTTGCCTTGGAGTAAAAGTTGACCGTTGACAATAAGCGCCGGGGTAATCCAAACTCCCAGTTCAACAAATTTATCGGGATTATCAATTTTTTCGATCTCCGCATCAAGATTATTTTCTTCGATAACTTCATTACACATTTGATAAAGTTTATTGCAATTAACGCAATTTGGTCCTACAACTTTTATCGACAACATGATTTAATCTCCATAATTAAACTTGATAGCATTGTCTAGCACAGAGAACATAAAATTCACTTTAACTTACTTTTATAAAACTCAAAGAAATCCCTTTTGATTTCATCTCTAATTTTTCTGAACTCGTTTAAAATTTCTTCCTCTGTTCCGGTTGCTTCCGCCGGATCTTCAAACCCGATATGCAATTGCTCTTTAACATTACCCATAAAAACAGGACAAGTTTCCTTCGCATTGTCGCAAACGGTAATAACGTAATCGAAAGATTGATCGAGAAATTGGTCGACATTTTTAGGGTACCCTCTGCTAATATCGATGCCAACCTCTTTCATTACTTGTATAGCTTTCGGATGAACTGCGCCGGACGGATTTGTTCCCGCCGAATAAGCCTCCAGTTCCGGGTCGAACGATTTCAAAAAACCTTCTGCCATTTGACTGCGGCAACTGTTTCCTGTACAAAGAATTAAAATTTTCATAAACCCCTTTTATAATTATTGATAAAAAGCTCCGTACGTCATTCCGCTTATTGTTGCCATAATTACAACAAGCGTTACGTAAACAACGGTTTTTTGCGTTCCAATTACTTTTCTGATTACTAACATATTCGGAAGGGAAAGCGCCGGACCGGCTAATAGTAAAGCCAAGGCCGGACCTTGACCCATTCCGCTATGAATTAAGCCTTGTAAAATCGGGACTTCCGTAAGTGTGGCAAAATACATAAATGCGGCAACGATGGAAGCGAAAAAATTGGCAAATAATGAATTGCCGCCAACCATGGCGGATATCCATTCTTGGGGAACAATACCATGACCGCCTCCGGGTCTGCCCAATAAAAATCCGGCAACCAAAACTCCCGCGCCAAGTAAAGGCAATATTTGCTTTGCCAAGTCCCAACTTTCACCAAGCCATTGATTCGGTTCATCCTTGGCAAAAGTTAACAGCAAAGTTATTACAATAATTGCCGCAGTGTATGGAATTAGCGGCTGTTCGCCGTAAAATATTGCCAGCAAAATGACAAGTAAGGTTCCTAATGAAGTCCAAATTTTATTTAACTTTAAAATAAACATTAACGAAAGCGATAAAGCAATTCCGAACAAGCCTGTAATCAACCACTTATATTTTGCAATCATGTAAAAAAGCCCTTCGTTCGTATCAGGTTTTCCCCAAGTGGCAAAAACCAAAATTGCGACTAAAATAAAAAAGTGCGTTGCGGTTTGCCACATCGGTCTTTCTTCCGGTATATCCGGCATGGCTATTTGGGCTTTGGCTTTTTCTTCTTCCTCTTTTCTGTAAATAAAAGCCATTATTAAACCGATTACGATGCTGAAAACAACCGCTCCTATTACTCTTGCTATTCCCAATTCAAATCCAAGAATTCTAGCGGTTAATATTATTGCGAGAATATTTATTGCGGGTCCGGAATAAAGGAACGTAATAGCGGGACCCAATCCCGCACCGCGTTTGTGAATACTGGTAAATAAAGGCAGTACGGTACAAGAGCAAACTGCAAGAATGGAACCCGATACCGAAGCCACAAGATAAGCAAGCCATTTTTTTGCTTTAGCACCAAAGTATTTTATTACTGAAGCTTGACTTACAAATACTGCAATTGTACCGGCAATAAAAAACGCCGGCACCAAACAGAGCAACACGTGTTCTTGCGCATACCATTTTGTAAGTTCGAGAGCATCGTAAATTGCCGCATTAAAAGCCGGATTGCCAAGGGGCATAAAATATGCAAATAAGAAAAACCCCGTTATCCATAAAAACGATTTGTATTGTTCTTTCCAATCCATAGATTACGTAACGCTGAAAAGCGCATTGTTGATTTTTTATTTTTTAAAAACGAAACTGCGATTTTATTTTAAAGTTGGTTAAGAAATTATTTTAATGAATTTTTCTTTCCCACAACTGTAATGCTGAATATTCCGTTAAAACTGTTTTTGAAAATATCTATTTCTTGTTCGGATAAAATACTCTCTAACATGGAGTCGGGAATTACAATTTCTTTACTTTTTTTAATTTCAACTTCAACAAAACCGGTTTCTTTAATTAACCCGATGTATTCGTCTTCGTTCATTGCACCGGTAACGCATCCGGCATATAATTCAGCCGAAGCTCTCAATTCATCACTTATTTCTCCTTTAATTACAATATCGGATACGCAAAAATGACCGCCCGGTGTAAGCGTCCGGTAAATTTCAGCGAATGCTTTTTGTTTGTTGGGGACCAAATTCAGAACGCAGTTACTGATTATCACGTCAATTGAATTTTGCTCAAACGGCATTTCTTCAATATCGCCAAGGTAAAATTCAACATTGTCATAACCCAATTTTTGGTTATTTGCTTTAGCTTTGGCAATCATTTCTTCCGTAAAATCCAATCCGATTACTTTACCGGAGTCACCGACTAATTGTCTTGCCACAAAAACGTCGTTACCCGCGCCGCAGCCTAAGTCAAGAACCGTATTGCCTTCTTTAATACCGGCGAATTCTGTGGGAATACCGCAGCCCAAATTCAAATCGGCTTCGACTGTATAACCATCCAGTTTGGAATAATCGTCGTTGAAAATTGAATAGTCGGGTTCACCGGAAGAGCCGCAACAACCCGAATTATTGCTAAGGGCAATTTTACCGTATTTATCTTTTACGATTTGCTTTAATTTATCTTGTGTGTTCATAAGATTTTCCTTTCTCTTGTATTCATTTAGAAAAACGGAATATTCTGCAAATTATAATTTCATAATTAACGAAATGAAATATTTGTTAAGGTGTACATGCGAGTTGTTTATCCAAATCTTCTATTTTTCTCAAATCCGATACAATTTGTTGATTATCCGAAATCCAAAAGTCCAATTCCATTAAAATTCTGGTTACCCTTTTATCATCGGGATTGTTATTAATAAAATAGTAAACCCATTTCCCGTCTTTCTTCTCTATAATAAAACCGGCTTCTTTCAAGATATGCAAGTGTTTGGAAACAGTGGATGTAGCAAGATTCAGTAATGAAGTCACTTCGCAAACGCAGAGTGGTTTGTATTGAAGCATTTTTAGTATTCTCAGCCGGTTGGGATCAGATAAAGCCTTGAATAATTTTATTTTTTCATTTAACATTGCAAATCTCATTTCGTTATTTAACGAAATATAGTTAATTTGTCAACAGAGGTCAAGTTGTTATGTACAAAAATTTGTTTTAGTAATTCAAAAAGATTTGGTTAAAAAAGGAGCGGATATTGATTGAAATTTAATATAAATTTGATAATATGTTGTGGTAAGGAACAACCATGGTTGTTCCCTACATAAAACAAAATAATTCCCGGAGAAGAAATAAATTATCTCAGTAATCAAAGGATGGGAAAAATAAAAAAAGCTCGATGAGAGAAACATCGAGCTTATGCGAGCTGGCGGACGGACTCTCCCGAAGGGATTCCAGTGGAAGAACCGCCGACCGGCTGATTATTTATTTGTATCTGTTTATCTATTACCATTATGAAAACCAGAAAGCCAACGCGCTTAAAAGAATATGATTATTCCATTGCCGGTTGGTATTATATAACAATATGCGTAAAAAAACATGTACCGTTTTTCGGAAGGATAAAAAACGGTAAAATGAAATTGAATAAACTGGGAAAACATGTAAATAAATGTTGGGAAGAAATACCTTTGCATTATTCATGCGTTAAGCTGGATGAATACATAATAATGCCAAATCATATTCACGGAATAATAATTATCACAGAAAAAAATAACACCGTAGGGTCGAGGCATGCCTCGACCCTACATCGGGAGAGTCGAACATTAAGCAATATTGTCGGGTCATTTAAAGCGGCTGTCAGCAAATACGCCCATGATCACAAAAACAAAAATTTCCAATGGCAGCGTTCGTTTTACGATAGGATAATCAGAAACGAAAAGGAATTATATTATATCCGGAAATACATAATCGAAAATCCAATGAAATGGGAATTGGAAGACAACGTTGAGAATTTGGAAATATAATATTGATTTATAAATTGTAGGGAACAACCATGGTTGTTCCCTACATAAAACAAAATAATTCCCGGAATTATTAAATGATACGAGGGCAAATATGCAGGTTACATATAAATTTGTGATCAGAACAAAAACAAAAAACCCGATGCAAAACATCGGGTTAATTTGAGCTGGCGGACGGACTCGAACCGCCGACCGGCTGATTACAAATAAACAGGATTGTTTTAAAAACACTTTCAAAAACTATACTTTCCTTCAACTCCATTGGATTCTCCATAAAAATTATGGAGAAAATCATGTATTTAACTAAAAATTCTAAGTCGCCTTTCTATCAAATCGTATATCTGAAAAACGGCAAGTTGACAACAAAATCGACTAAGAAAAAATTAAAATCCGAAGCACTAAAAGTGCTTTCGGAGTTTCAAAAACTTTTAGAATCGGAGATAAAGTTCAAAAAGATTTCTCTTTCTTCTTTTGAGAAAGAATACTGCGGTTATTTAAGTAGAACAAAGACGGATTCTTATCTGCGCTCAGTTAGATTATCTTTCAGAATGCTTATTAAATTCACCGGAAATTTATTATTAACTCAAATTTCACCTAAATTAATTGATCAGTTTATAACAAACACATTCAAGCGTTCTGAATCTGCTGCGCTCTTATATTACCGGACCTTAAAAGCTGCGTTCAATAAGGCTATCGATTGGGAATACATAAAAATTAATCCATTCAATAAAGTTAACGTTCCAAAGGTCAAAACAAAAAATCCGGTATTTATCACTAATGACGAATTCAATTTAATACTCAATGCTGTAAAAGAAGAATTTTTGCGGGATTTTTATATAACTGCTTTTCATACCGGGATGCGTGCCGGTGAGCTTTGTAATTTGGAATGGAATGCGGTGAATTTATCCGAGAGGATTATTACGGTTAAAAATACGGCCGAGTTTACTACAAAGAGTAAAAAAGAACGTATTATACCGATTAATGATACTTTGTATTTTGTCTTAAAACGGCGGGTGCCGAAAATTAGAACTTTGAATTCTGAACGCGATTATGTGTTTTACCGGATCAAAGGGGTTAAGTTGACAGTGGATTACGTGAGTAAAAAATTTAAGAAAGCGGTCCGGCTGGTTAAATTAAATGACAATATTAAATTACATTCTCTCCGCCATAGCTTCGCTTCACAATTGGTTCAGCGCGGAGTAAATATTTATGTGGTTCAACAGCTTTTGGGCCATGCTGATTATAAAACCAGTCAAATATATAGCCATTTGCAACCGCAAAATTTATTTGATGCGGTTCAAAAGATTGGGACGGTAAATAATAAATAAGAAAAGGACTCACTTATTTATCTTATTTTCTTAATATTCATTTTACGGAGCAAAAATATGCGAAAACGAGTTAAAATCAAAAGATTTACATTGTTCTGATTAAGAAAACGGCTATCTTATTTTTATCTTAATTAAGAAAATTCAGTAAATAAAAAATTATTTTAATTCATTAAAACACATAAAGGAGTTAAAGATGGAAACTATATCAATAAAAAACAATAATAAAAAATTATTTGAAAAAAGATATGCTGCAGAAGTATTAAACAAAAAGGGTTTTCCTATTGAAATGATGTTGAGTGAAGATGAGTTCGAAGTTAAGTTAACGGAAAATTTTTACAAAAAACGAAAAGATTTGAAAGAAAATTTTTCGGTTTCGCAAAATATTTTTAAAATAAACAAAATTAAACCGCTTGAAAAAGGAAACGGAAAGGATTTGGCACATAATATTAATAAAATTTTAACCTTGCTAAATATTTTGGGTAATGAAATGGAGTTGAATGTGTTTGATAAACTTACGGAAAAAGAAGAATTGGAGCTGATGAACGCGGAAAATTTATTTGAATTAATTATACAATTAGCGGAATCGAGTAGGAAAGAGATTCAAAAACAGCTGAAATATTTGGAATCTTTAAGTAAGTAGAATTTTGTAAGTAATAAATATTTTCATCAAATTAATTTAATAGATGAAAAGTAAATAATTTGAAAAAATTATACTTTGAATTTTAACGGAATTTTAATAATTTTTTAAAAAAAAGATAAATACCAAATAGATTGTCCGAAAACGATAGAATAAGTTTTAGTCCTTTTGGAATGTTCCGGTAATTAACCGGATGCTCGTTCGGACACGAGTTTGGTAGCATTCTGAAAGGACTTTTTTATTAAAAAGACGATCAAATGAATGTTAGAGATTTAGAAAAAGCAATTGGTAAAATCGATGAAGAATTAGCTGAACTTAGAGAGAAAAGGATGCTAATTGTAAAAGAACGAAATGAATTGCGTGATAAAGAACCGCGTAAAGTGAATAAAGCTGATAATAATCCTTTATACAATTATACTAATTGGGTAAAAACCGGTGTAACTAACCGCGGAAAATATCCGAGTGCAAGAAATAAAAAATATTTACCAGCTTATTATAATTCTGAAGGTATAAAATTGGAAATATTTGATAAATACGGAAGATGTGATAATGCTTTATTGAAAAAATGGAAAGAAGAAAGAGAATTATGGGAAAAACGCATGCAAGAAAACGAAGATAAGGAAAAAGAGATTTCGGGAATAATCAAAAAGAAGGAAAAGCTTCGCGATAAATTTATTGATGATTATGAGAGACTATCTTATTTGGTTAATATGGATTTAAATGAAATTGGTAGGTTAATAGAAATTAATAAACAAAAGTTTGAAGATGAAAAATATTTCGAGCTGCAAAAGGCTAATATATTAAGAGGTTTAAGTGAAAATTCGAATGTAATTGAAAGAAAAAATACTGAGATTAAAGATAAAAGTGAAAATAATATTTCAGAGGAAGAATTAGATAAGTGTTTAATAGAAAAAGTGAAAAAAGAATACGTAGAAAAGAGAGGTAGAGGGAAAAAAAGAATTACACAAAAACGCTTAGGTATAATTTTAGAGGCTTTTCGTGAGAGAGTATATAATAAAGAATTTGAAAGTATTAAAAACAACAAGATGGACGAAGGTCTGGTATATAATAGAATGGATTTTTTCAAAAAAAAGATTGCCTTATTAAATGAAAGCGTTTTTAAAGATGCACCTAAAGAATATGAAAAGATTTATAAGTCATTTACTACTCTTAGTATAAAGGCAAAAGATGAAGTTGAACGCGTAGTTATTCCATGCATGGATGTAAATTCTGAATAGAAGCATTAAACGTGTTTATCTATTTGATAATCGCGTAAAGAAATTTGAATTAAATCATTATTTAAAATTTGATTTTACTATAAGTTAACTCTTATCAAATCCTACCAACTTTTTACCAACTTTTTGCAATTTTTATATCAAAAACCTTGCCTTATATTTTGATTGTAGAAGTTAACGAATTAACTGCTGTTTTTTGATTTTTTGAAAAAGACGATCAAACAATCAAATTTACACGGGCAAAAGCTGGTTGCAGTTTGTAGAGTTCTTGATCGTCTCTCTCAAATCGCAACCGGCTTTTTTTATTTAAGGGAAAATTAAAATGACACTCGAAGAACTAAAAAAAGTGAAAGAAGGTTTTGACAGTGCTGCCGATCAGTTACCGGCTGTAGTGCGACTAACCGGTAAGGAATCTAAAGAAGAACGGATATTTAAAACGGTTTTAAGAGAGTTGCAATTGGAATTATTAACTATGATTGAAAGGGCAGATGACTTATTCAGAGATTTTGAGGCGTTTCTGAATGGTGAGAATACAAAAAATATTTTGGGATGGGAAATAGGGGCTATTGGAGATGATATCAGCGATTTCCCAAACATCGATCTGGATTTGACTAATATAGGTTTACCGGAAATTGATGAATAAGAATTCTGAAATATTATCAAGATTAACGCCGGAAGCAATTGCACTGCTAAATGAAATAGCTGCAAATCTAAACGTTCAGAGTCCGGCAAATATAAAACAAATTAAAATATCAAAATGGATAGAAAAAGATATTAAATTAAATAAATCTAATCTTTCGCCTTCGTCATTGCGAAGTATTCGAACAAGTTTCAAATATTTCTCCGAGTTTTTCGGGGACATTTATTTACATGAGATTGACAAAGAAATGGTTGCGGAGTTCCGTTCCTTCCTATTTTCAAAAGTTGAAAACTTGGTTTATTGGCGTACCATTCGGGCGTCGCTTAATCGAGCCATTGAACTTAAATATTTAAAAATTAATTATTTTAATATTTTAAAACCGCCCAAAAAACAGAAAAATAAACCGGCAATAATTTCCCGGGAAGAAATAAATTCACTTAAAAAATTTTTGCGACCTAAAATTTTTGATATTGTGGTTTTCGTTTCGTTAACTGGTCTCCGATTAGGCGAAGTAGTCAACTTAAAATGGAATTACGTCGATTTAACAGAAAGCTCAATAACAATAGGCTCTTCGAATTTTATGACAAAGGTTAAAAAGGTAAGGATTGTTCCGTTGAGCGAAAAAGCAAAACGAATTTTACGAAAATATATTCCGAAAGTTTATTCGGTAGATGGAAATAATTTTGTTTTCTGCAAAGATGATGGAATGCAGTTTAGCAGTGATTACGTTTCTAAATCTTTTAAAAGAGCTTGTAGAAAAGCCGGATTAAATGAACAACTCCATTTTCACAGTTTGCGAATTTCGTTCGGTTCGGAATTGGTGCGAAAAGGTGTTTCATTATTTCAAGTTCAACAAATTCTCGGACACAGCAATCCGAGCACTACACAAAGGTATTATGCATTTTTAAATATTGAAGCTTTAAGGGATGCTGTTTCTAAATTAGATAATCCGGTTTTTGATGTAAAACAAAACGAAGGGTAGAAATGAAGGAAAGAAAAACATTATACATAGATCGCGGGGCTATTGAGAAATTTTTTAAAGAATTTGCGGAATTCTACAATGACTTTAATAAGATCGTTTTTAAGGATAACAAGATGATCTTGAATTTTTCAAATATACCATACGAAATATGGTTGGCAGATATAGAAACAAAAGCTGATATAATTAAAACGATTTATCGATTAGCTAATAGGCCATGGATCAATACTAAGCGATTGTTCCTTGTTATCCGGTTATTAGCCGATGCGAAAGGGTTAATGCGCAATGTATGAATATGAAAATGTTCGAAGGGTTGTTTACAGATTTGAAGAATACGGAGCTGCCTATTTTATACCGGTTTGCTCGAAATGTGGACGTTTTGTAAAAGCAGATGAAACTATAGAAATAAACGAAGTTAGGGGCTTGAAAAAGCAGCCGAATGCTACATGTTCAAAATGTGGTAGGGTGGAAATGATATTTGAAGGGTTTTATTAATGGATTTAATTTCCGAAATAAAAAATAAACTTTCAATTCTGGAGCTTCTTAGCTGGTTGAATTTACAACCGAACGGTTCCGGTTTTATATTCAGCATTTATAAAGATGAGAAAACACCGTCTTTAAAAATTTATCCGGCTACAAACTCTTACCACTGTTTCGCAACCGGCAAGGGCGGTGATGTTATTACATTTTATCAAGATTTTTACAGAATTAATACGAAAACCGCAGTAAAAGAATTAGCGGAACGCTTAAATATTTCTGCTGTTGGACTTAAAGAATCTATCCCGAATAAACCGAAGTCGTTAGCGCGAATTAGAAAAACTTTTAAACCGAAATACAGCCTATTAAAAAGTGAAAAAGAAATTTTTGAAGAACGCGTAGGCATAATTCTTGAAGATACAACGATTAAGGTTGAGACAGCTAAAAATATTGCATACAGTTATATTTTACACCAAAGAAAATTAACACAAATTAAAATATTTGAATCTTTATATAAATTTAATATAAGCAAAGGAATTAATGAGGATATTCATAGATATTTAACCGGACCGAAACGGGGCTTGACGGATGAAACCATTAACAAATTTAAGCTTTTCTCTATTAACAGCGTTAAAGAAAATATTGAATTTTTACGCGATACTTTTCCGAAGGATGAGGTGCTGATAGCTGGATTATTTAAAAATAAATATTTCCTTTTCACCAAACATCGATTGATTATTCCCTACATTGAAAACGAGCGAGTAGTTTATTTGCGCGGAAGGTATTTTTATAAGGGGAATTTCGAGCCGGAAAATTTCGGCAAATACATCGGGCTGAATAACTGGAGCCAAACTTTATCACCTAAACGTTTTTTTAATCTGGATGTTTTGAACCGGTTAGTTCCGTTTGCTTTATTGATTATCACCGAAGGCGAATTTGATTGCATGGTGGTTATTCAAAGCAATTATAATGCAATCGGTATTCCGGGTGTAACAAATTTTCCTAAAGATCAAGTCAATTTGTTGCAGCACTACAATGTTCATTTGGCTTTTGATAATGATGCAGCTGGAGAAAAGGCTGTGATTGAAATTTCAGAGCTATTCGATAAACCGGTGAAAGTATTAAAGTTGAAGTCTCACAAAGATGTTACGGAGTTGTTAAATGAGTGATGTTTTGTTAAAAAATAGTGATGTTGAAATTCGAGAACTTGGGACTGCGAAGGATGGCGAAATTAGGTTTGATATCACCAAGCTGAATGCGTCAAATTTTAAACGCATGGTTCAATATTACGATTCGATTTCTATTTCACCGGTCGAGTATTTGTTAACCGGAACGTTGGCTGCACTTTCCGGCGCAATTGGGAAAAGTGTTTATTTTCCAATTACAAGCTCAATGAAGGTTTATTTGAATATTTGGGCGGTTTTGATCGGAAGATCAACAATTATGCGCAAAACGACGGCGTTAAATCTTGTAACGGAAGATTTGCAAAGGATACATACAAAAAACTATAACCGCTATTTGCGTGCCTTGGAAGAATACGAAAACATGAGCAAAGAGGAAAAGAAAAAGGCGGTGAAACCTAAAAGATCCTACTTTTTATTTCCTTCGGATTCCACGGTGGAAAGCCTTGCGCAAATATTATCCGAATCTAAACGGGGATTGCTTCTCCATTCGGAGTTTGGTTCCTTTCTGCAACAACTGAATAGAGGATATTCCGGCGATGCGAAACAGTTTTTAACCAATCTTTATGATAATCCACTGTCTTACGAGATAAGCCGGACCACAAGGGAAAACACTATTTTGGTGCGTCCTTTTATTAGCATTTTGGGCGCTTCTACAATCGATTGGGTAAGGGAAAATTCTACTGATGTTGATCTTAGGTCTGGTTTTTTTGCCCGGTTTTTGTATGCTATTCGTAACGTGCCGGATAAAGAATTCATACCGCTTTTAAAATTAAAATCGTTGACTAAAAGATCGGAATTTTATTTTGATATTCGTTCAGTTTATGAACACTTAATCGATTTAAATGAAACAGAGTTAGAAATAACAGAAGAAGCATCTGAATTACACATAAATTATGATATTCAAAGTTTTAAGGAATTATTGAATTCCGAAAATGATAACGAATTAAGCTTCAAAGCAAGGCTTTTAATCTATTGTTTGAAGTTTGCCGGCATTATTGCGCTTACGGAAGGTAGAAGTATTGTAACTCTTTCGGATATGCAAGATGCTATTCATATCACAAATTATTATAAGTTGACGGTTGAACAATTATTAAATAATGAATTGACAAAAGACGAATTTGCCCGGAAGGAAGAAAATATATTACGCAAGCTCAAATTAAAAGGCGGTAAAATATCGCGAACGAATTTACTTAATTCAGTGCCTTACAAGGCTAAAGAATTGGATGAAATTTTAGGCAATTTGATTGAAAAAGAAAAAATTCAAGAAATAAAAGAAAGGGTTGAAGGCGGTAAGAGCACGAGGTTTTATTTGCTTATTAAATAAATTGAAATTTTCATACTAAATTTAAGGGGAAGTCATGCCTAAAGTAAACAAATCAAAATTAATAATTACCGGCGAAAACAAAAGCGCGTTGGCAGCGATTGACGGTGTAGCGCGGAAAATGGGATCAGCCGAAAGGCAAATTAAAGGTTTCGGCAAAGGGATTTCCGGCACCATAGGCAGTATTGGCGGGGTATTAAGCAATTTGCCGGTTGCTATGGGTGCTGCAGTTTCCGGTATGGTTGCCGGTTTTGGTATTATGGTTAAAAACTCTATAGATACCGCCGAACATCTTGAGAAAATGAGCCAAAGAGTCGGTGTATCTGTTGAAGCATTAAGCACATTGAGTTATGCAGCACAATTGAGCGGAACCGACATTGCGGTGTTCGAAAAAGCTATTCAAAGGCTTTCGCGTAATATGGATGATGCTTCGCGTGGAATAGGTGAAGGCAAAATAGCATTTGAACAACTTGGAATCGATGTGATTGGGGCTAACGGTAAATTAAAAGATGCGGAAACTATTTTGAAAGAGGTTGCCGATAAATTCGGATTAATGGAAGATGGAACGAAAAAAACAGCCTTGGCGCTAAAAATATTTGGACGTGCCGGTGCTGATCTTATTCCAATGTTAAACGGTGGTTCAGAGGCATTGAATAAAATGCAGCAAGAAGCAAGGGAATTAGGGTTGGAAGTTTCAACAAATACAGCAAAATCGGCCGCGGAGTTTAAGGATGACACATTGAGGCTTGAAAGTGCATTAAGCGGTTTGGTAAATACAATAACGGTGGAAATGCTTCCGATATTAAACGATTTTACCGATTGGCTGTTAGAAAACAAAGGTGCGGTAGCTGAATTTGTTAGAGGCACAATAAAAGAATTGCGTGTTCTTATTTATCTGTTGAATAATCCAACTTTGGAAAATATAAACGCATTCTTAATGGAAGGTTTTGATATGAAAATTCCTAAAGAATCAATTAGAGCAACAAACAAAGAGCTTGGGGAATTAAACGACAATGTTAGGTTGGTAGTTGATTCTACGGGTAAAATCAAAAAGATTAAAATAATCGATGATAATTCAAAAGCAATGATGAATGATTTTACGATTGCGGAAAAAAGGGCAAGGTTTGAGGCTGAAAGGTTAGAAAGGCAATGGACCGCAATTAAAACACAATTGGAAAACGAAATTGCGAAAAATAATTTAAGTCAGATTGCATTTCAATTTTATCAAATAGATAAACGCGTTGAATCTCTTTATTCGAAGTTTGGTCAAAGAGATTTGATCGGGGATTGGGCTTTATCGATGCGGAATGCTTTAAGTAATTTTGAATCGTTTGACTATGAATTACCGGATTTTAATGTTATGGAAATTCCGGTAACATTAAAACCGTTGAATATTGATACAAGTTTTTACGATATGCAGAAGGAACAAATTGCTTCTGTTACAGCTTTTGAATTGGCTAATTTGGCTTTGAGACAGCAAGGAACGGTAAATATGTTTTCCGATATGGCTAACGCAGCGCAATTATTTTACGAAAGCAGTGAAGAAAAAAATAAAACTGCATTTGAACTTTATAAAGCCTTCGCAATTGCACAGACGGCAATTGCTACTTATCAAGCTGCGGTAGAAGCGTATAAGAGTTTAGTTGGTATTCCGGTTGTCGGTCCCGGTTTGGCTGTTGCGGCCGCTGCTGCTGCAACTGCTTTCGGTTTAGCTCAAATTAGACAAATTGAATCTATGCGTCCGGGTGCTCGTGGTTCCGGTGTTAGTTCTCCGCCGGTTCCGCATGGTCAGGCAAGTAATAACACAGTTAATAATTATAATCAAAACAGAAATGTAGTGATAGAAAATATCATTATTCAAACATCTTATCAAGATAAAGACGAGATTGCAAGGGAAATAGTTCCGGCGATTCGGCGTGCAATAGCCGATGGAGTTTGACGTATAAATTTTATTGGAAATGGGAAAAATGAGAAAGAAAATCGATACGGTCGATCTAAACATTAACAAAGATAAGATAAATGATGTTCTTATTGATTTACTTATCGAGTTAACCGCTAAAGTCGAGATGTTAACGAAATACATAGTAATAGATTTTGCGGAAAAGAACGGCTATGAAATGAGTGAATTATTGAAACGATACGATGATTCTTATGTTAAAGAGCAATACGAAATAATAGCTTACATAGTAAATAAGCATGGTTCATGATGTTTCAAGAATATGTATCGGCTAAGGCTAATTTACAGTTGTTTGGATTGTGGAAAAAAATAAAAGGATATAACGGTATTTTTTTTATATGCCACTTCAAAAGCTAACCGGTTAGTAAAATAAAACAAATAATTTGTTAAAAATTTAAATAGCAGAACAATTCGAAATAACGGGCTTAAACGCGTAAAAAAAATAGCGCAGTGGGAACCTTGTCATTTGGATAAGCATATGAAAAAGCTTGTTATATACGGGTAATTATGAATATTTATTTTGAACTGCAACAATATTTGATGAATAGCTCAAATTTAGTAGTTATACCAAACTATTATTATCAAGGTTTTGAATGTGATGTATTAGTTGTAAGCAAAAAATTATATACCACTGAATACGAGATAAAGTTAACAAAAAGTGATTTTAAAGCAGATTTTAATAAACAGCGGGATTATTACGATTGGCAGAGTAGAAAAACGATAAATGGTGCTACCAAGCATGATGAAATAAAAAGAGGTAAAAGAACAAATAGGTTTTACTTCGTTATACCTAAAGGGTTAGATGTAGAAATTCCGATTTATGCGGGCAAAATAATTTTTTACGAAAAGTATAAACAAATTAATTTTGAAATTGTAAAGAGAGCTAAGCTTTTGCATAAAAAAACACTATCAATTAATGAGATTGAACATATTGCCGGCAATTTAAGTTGGCGATATTACAATTTGCTTTTTGCTAAAGAAAAAGGTCTTTATTTAAATAACAAAAGAATAAAATTGAATGAGGAAGGAAATACAAATTTGGTTGTTGATGCAGAATAGCAAATAACAATATTAAGAAAATTAAGGCTTAATTAAGAATAGTATTATCTTAATTACAATTAGTAAATTCTTTTGTTTTTACCGTGTTTTCGTCATTTTTCAATATCACGATACAATAATAAGATATTAAGAAGAATCTGATGCTAATTTATTTTTTTTAATATTTTGTAATTACATCTTCTTTGCCGTCATCTAAATTATTCTCCGCATGTTAAATGATCCGCTGGTTTAAGTCAATGGGTCCTTTCCAGGTTTTTTTTATGCGAACGCGACGCGAGCGCAGAAAACGTATTATTTCTACTCTATAATTATAGTATTTCGTTTCGTTTATTAAGTTCTTAATAAGATGTTTTTTTTCTTAATATTGTTTTTCCTTGTCTTTTGCTTTTAGCTTATTTTTTACAATTTTTTATATTATATATATATTATATAAATAATAAGAAAGTAAGAAAGGGCAGAGGGGGAAGAAAAAAATGGAAAAACTTGTTTAAAAAAATCAGAAATGTTATATTTAATTAATAAAGCAAAAGTTCACATGGTTAATAAAAATTTTATATTGAAAAAAGCTGATTTGGTTTTAATAGGGCGTGAACTCCCTTGCTTTTCCAAGTCGGCTTTTTTCATTTTGTTTAATTGATCTTTTATTTAATGGCCCGGAGAAACCAGGGAGTCCATAGGGAAGTCCCTGAAGATTTAATCAGCAGGACTAAATGAAGGTTTTTAAAAAGCTCGAAAATGCTCTAAAAGAAGGGTTTTTTTGAGCTGGCGGACGGACTCGAACCGCCGACCGGCTGATTACAAATCAGCTGCTCTACCAGCTGAGCTACGCCAGCAATTTCAATCTTTCAATAAACTTCATTTTTTGAGTCATCAAATCTAATATTTTTTACTTTACGATGCAATAGTATATTCTTACATTTCAAAATGGATTTTATCTTGTTTTCGGAATAAGAAAAAATGATCAAAATTAACAAATTACCCGTTGTATCAAAAAATAGGTTGAAGAAAATTTCTTTTCTCAAAACAAAAAAGGGAAGAAAAGAGGAGAGAAAGTTTATTGCGGAAGGTTTGCGACTTGTCAAAGAAGGATTAGAAAGTAATTATCAATGCGAAATGATAATCGCTACTCCGGAATTTATAAATAAACATCCCGGTTTTACCGATTTGTTAAACATTCTTACCGAAAACGTTAGGGTTACGGACGTAAAGAGTTTTGGGAAAATTACGGATACCAAAAATCCGCAGGGTATTGCAGCGGTTTTTTGTTCCCAACCTTTATATTCCCAAACTGAATTCAGCGGAGACAAAATCGTAGCTCTGGAAAATATTTCCGATCCGGGTAACTTGGGTACCGTTTTGCGTAATTGCGCATGGTTCGGCGTGGAAGAAGTTCTGTTGAGCGAAAACTCAGCGGAAATCTATAATCCGAAAGTATTGCGTGCAAGCATGGGAGCGGTATTTCACTTGAACATTTCCGTAAGTAAAAAATTTTATGACGAGCTTAAAATTTTCCGTAACAATAGCTATTCAATAGTCTATACGGATTTGAAAGGGGAGAGCATTTTCAAATTCAATGCCCCGGAGAAAATTATAATTGTATTTTCCAACGAAGCGAACGGTCCTTCCGAGGAATTAAAAAATATTTCGGATAAAGTTATTACAATTCCCCGTTTAGGAAGAATTGAATCTCTTAATGTTGCTTCCGCATCGGCTGTAATTTTAGCCGAGTTGACAAAAGATTAAAAATATCTTTCACTCTCTTTCGTTGTTGATGATACATAAACTCTATTTTAAAAGAATCATCTTCTTGGTTTGAATAAAATTTCCTACTTTCAGTTGATAATAATAAACTCCGCTGACCAATCCGCCTGCAGCGGACTTTGCGTTAAATGTTACTTCATAATTTCCGGGTTTTTGTTTTCCGTTTACAAGTGTTGCAATTTCACGTCCCAAAACATCGTAAATTTTCAAGGTCACAAACCCCTCCCCGGTCCTCCCCATTGCCAAAGGGGAGGAGGTTGCAATTGAAAATTTAATTTTAGTTGTCGGGTTAAACGGATTAGGATAGTTTTGATATAATTCAAAATCAACAGGCAGTTCCGAAGGGATTCTTTCCACGTCGCTTAAAATATCTTTTTCCGGTTCGGGCAATTTGACAGTTGTGTAAATATGAAATTCACCGGGTTCCAATCTGATGCCCGCAAGGGAATCGGAGACAAAAATTGTATCGCCGGAAAAATAATCGAACCATTGTCCGGTGTTTTGAAAATACGGAGTTATTAGTTTCGGTATTATATCGAAGTTCCCGATTATCGTTACGTTCATTGATGAATCCGAGATGTGAATGGTTTTTAACGCACCGCTGGCATTGATGGAGAAGTCCGGACTGCTAAATACGAAATAGTTATTTTTTAAGAAAGTCAAAGCCTTAAAGGTTTTGTATAAATTTAATCTAGCCGGATCATCTAAATAATCCCATCTGAACGGTTTCAGGCATAAACGGCAATTGTTGGGGTAATTAATAGAGTAATCGTAACCCAGTTCCCCGAACTGCCAAATCATTTTCGGACCCGGTACGGTAAGGAAAAAAGCCGCAGCTAATTTAATCCGGTTAAGCGCGATGTTTAAATCTTTAATATTATAATCATTGGTCGAGTTACCATACTGAAGATTTTTATACATCAGCCGTTCTTCATCGTGACTTTCCATGTAGCCGACCAAATTGGGATGTTCCCAACCGCGTTTCAAATAAGATATATCGCTAAAATCCGATTTACCGTTTGAGTTATATCCCATTGTCGCTTCGTTATAATTATAATTCAGATTTCCCCAGAGCATCATTCCGTATTCCGATAAAACTTTTTCTTCGGAATTTACCGCAAAGTGCTCTAAAATAACATAAGCCGTGGAATCTGTTTCCCAAAGTTTGTCTGCCATTCTTTTTAAAATATCTATACGTGATTGATCATATTGATTCCATGCATTAACGTCGTTGCCTGTGTATTTCTGAGTAAACCCTTTCGAAAGGTCGTAGCGGAAGCCGTCAACCTTGTATTCCGTAAGCCAGAACTTATTTATACGGTCAACTAACTTTTGGGTTTGTTTGCTTTCGTGATTAAAATCATAGCCTACATTAAAAGGATGACGCGGCGTTACATTGTACCAAGGATTTTCGCTTGTAGGCGGACCGTAATTACCGGATGCATATAATCTTACAAAAGGTGATTGACCGAACGAGTGATTTAAAACCATATCAAGTATAACGGCTATACCCCGCTTGTGGCATTCGTCTATAAATTTTTTAAGGTCTTCCGCCGGACCGTAATACTTATCAACCGCAAAATAAAATGACGGATTATATCCCCAACTTTCGTTTCCTTCGAATTCGGTTACAGGCATTAACTCAATTGCGTTTATTCCCAAACTATCGAGGTAATCTAACGTATCAATTAAGGTTGAAAAAGTATGATCTTGAAGAAAATTCGCAATCCACAGTTCGTAAATAATCAAATTTGATTTTGCGGGTCTTTGATAATCATTTGCCTGCCAAACGTATTGGTCTTTACCAGTTTCCAAAACCGAAACAATTTCCGTTGTTTTTCCTTCGGGGTAAGGTTTCAAATTCGGATAAATGTCCCCGGTAATGTATTTGTCGTTCCAAGGGTCCAAAACTTTTTCGGTGTAAGGATCGGCAATTTTAATTTTACCGTCTACGAAATATTGAAAAGCATACTCTTGTTTTGGGGTAAGTCCGTTAAGTCTAATCCAATAAGTGGAATCATTTGGGGTTCTTTTCATATAATAACTTGTATCAATCTGCCAATCGTTAAAATCGCCGATGACATAAACGAATTGCTTATTCGGAGCAAACAAGCTGAGTATTACGGAATTATCGTCAATATAGTTTATTCCCTCCGTAACACCCGGAGGTAATGCTTCATGCACAACAGGAAGATTTACAACATATTGAAACGAATCCGAAGCTGTGATTGAAGAATCAACATATGCGAAAATCGTTACCGTTGATTTTCCGTAAGCGGTAGTTATAATATTATATTCCAGAGTATCGTTCGCAACGGAAAATTGTTTGACGTTGTCAATAAATAATTGTAATGAATCAACAGAGGAATGAGCTATGGCAAGAACGGTAATAGTATCACTTAAATTTGTAAAAATTAAATCATCTTCAGGCTGAACAATTTTCAAACCGTTGCCTAATTCAAGAAATATATCTTCTGTCTGTTTCGATGCGTCGGCGCTTCTGAAGACGAAATTCAACGATGTAATATGTTCGGCGGGATTTGTTACATTATAAAAATCTCTCGGATATCCGATATCCAATTTATAAAGATTATCGCTTATTCTTGTAAGTGCCGGTTGAACATTGTTATCACCCCAATTGCCGATAACGTGTTGCCAATTGGCATTATCGAAATTTGTGTAAACTCCGGTATGTATATATACGGTACCGCTGTAACCTACCAATTCGGTTCGTTGAGCTTGTGTGGCATCGAAAAATATTGTTATGGAATCATATTCCGTCGGGAATGAAGGTACCGAAGAAATAACTTGAGAAAAAATTTGCGTTTGCAAAACAATAATAATAAAGATAAGTATTTTCATTTGTATTCCGGTTTTTAAAATTTAAGTTAGCGTTCGTTTATTAAAACTACAATGCCAAAAGTAATGAAGTTAATTTAAGAATTCCCAAGAAAATCCGAAACGGAAAGTCATCTCTTGTTTGGGGTAATATTTGATAAGGTAATATTTAGTATCGAATACATTTTCCAAAACGAAATAAACCGTTGCGGCTTCTTGAATTTCACCGGCAACGAATATATCTGTTTGATACGATAGTTTGGTTTCAACATCTGGTGTGCCCGGCAAATTATTTCCGGAATAATAATACGGTGCGGAAGTGGATTTTTCAAAGTCGTAAATAACATCCGGCGAGATATTAAATAGCTTGAAATTAACTCCAGCCTTAAGATGCAGATTACTTTGAAACAAAGTATCAACATAATATAAACCTGAGAATAACGTAAACCGTGAATCTGGTTTATCATTCCCGAAATAATAATTAGCATTGAGTTCCGTTAAAACTTTCCACGTATGATAATTTAAAAGTAAATGAACACCGCTGTTAGAACTATGCGAATTAATATTATAGCCAATAGTTTCAACGGTTTTTAAGGAATTATCATCTGAAATTAGAAGAGGAGAGATTTTTTTGGAATAAGAATAACTGAAATAACCTGCGCTAACCTTTACATCTGTGGTTTTGAAAATATACTTCACTTCAAAATTATTTACGGTCGCATTGTCTTTAAGCAATGTTGCAAAGACATGAAGAGGTTTTGCGTAATTGGAATAACCCAAATATATTGTGGAATGTTTCCCTAAGTTGAAATTCGCATCCGCGCCGAAACCAAAATAGTTTTTCCCCGTTAAATCAGAATGAAGTTGTTTGACAAAAACCGAAGGCGCGAAATAACCGTCGAGTAAATCGGCAGAAAGAACGGCGCCGTAAGAGAGAAACGAATACTTGTTAAAATCCGAACTGTCTTTAATAAAATCCGTAATGTTGTTTTTGATTTTTTCGTAGTTGGCAAAAAAGTAAGCGGAGAACTTACCGAACAATTGCCGGTGTGAAAAATTTAATCCGTAAGTGTTATAATTATCATCATTGAAAATTGTTTTTACAGCTTTCTCTTTTCCTTTTTCGTTTTGTCTGAATTTAACCGAACGGTACTGATAGTAAAGATTAAAATCGGTAAGAGAATTCTGCGAAAGTTTTAACAATGTTTCCAACTCAAAATTATGGGCGGTATTTTTTTTATAACGGGTATCAAACTCAACCGGAGCCAATATTCTGTTGTAAAGAACATCTTCGGGATTAGTGATTCCGGTTGTTGATTTTATGCTATCGTAATTTACTCCGCCGAAAAGTCCGGTATAAGAACGGACATGATTATAACGCAATGTAAAATTTAAGTATTTTAAAATTAAATATTTTAAGGCACCGGTTACCATCCACGAGGAAAACCCGGTATTCTTAAAACCATTATCAATAGCATTGTTTGTGAATTCGAAAGAGCCGTATAACTTGCGGAAAATTCTTGTTTTAAAAACGCCGTTAATATAAGCTTCTTCGTTCTTTGCTTGATAAAACCGTATTTTGGAATAAGGTTTGGAAACCGTAGACTCTTTGGATTTTAAGATAACCGATACGGGATTATTAAAATTCCCGAATAAAAATCCGCGGGGTAAAGGAGAAACACCAATAAAATCAAGGTTTTCGGTTTGTAAAAAGTTTACATCAAGAGAATTCGTTAATCTGTTATTGTAATTTATTCCGTTATTCAAATATGTAACATTATTAAATCCGAGATTATAAAATTTTACTTCAGCAGGTTGACCTAGCCAACCCAAATCCGTTAGAAAGCCGAACGGTAAATAGTTTAATAAATCACCGGCAAATCTATAATCTTTAAATTGTTTGATTTTTGCATCGATAAAATTCAAGTCCGGATTGTACGCCGAGAAATCTTTATGCAAAATAAAAGGTTGGGATACTGTTTTCTTTTCTGTGGAATCGTCCGGTTGAACGGATGTAGCATTAGAAATGGAATCTTGAATCCCCTCAAAGCCAATAAAATCAAGGGAATGAACCTTGTATCCCGTAGCACAAATGGAATTGAGTAATAAAATCAGTATGATTAAATATATTTTCATCCGGCGCTAGCTTAAAATTTTGAAGTGCCAAAACAAAATTATGTTTAATGAGTTAATCAACGAAGTTCTCAAACTACTGAAATAATTGAAGAAAATGACCGTCATAATTTTTAATTCTCTCAAATATAAGGAATATAAGGCTATTCAGAAGTTTTTTTTATAAAAAATGAAAAAATTATTTTTTTTTATATAAAAAATTATTTATTTTTTATGTGCATTCAAAAACAAATCTAAAGGAAAAAACATGGCAAAAGCTAAAAAGGCAGCAGCCAAGAAAACAACGGCTAAAAAAGCAGCTAAAAAAACTACTGCTAAAAAAGCAACAAGAAAAGCAGCTCCCAAAAAAGCGGCAGCTAAAAAAACAACGGCTAAAAAAGCAGCTGCTAAAAAGACTACTGTTAAAAGAGCTGTTAAGGCAACCGGTCCGATGACCAAAGCTCAAATAGTTGATCATCTTGCAGCGGCATTGAACACTACGAAAAAAATGGCCACCGGATTTTTAGATGAATTAAATCAACTGGTATACAAAAACGCCAAGAAAGGCTTTGTTCTCCCCGGTTTAGGAAAGGTATATGCAGTTAGAACAAAGAAAAGAAAAGGAAGAAATCCTGCTACTGGCGAATCTATTGTTATACCTGCTAAAAAGAGAGCTAAATTTAAAGTAGCCAAAGCTCTCCATGATGCAGTACAATAGAGCAAGGTATTTTATTATAGGAATATGAAGAAGCCCGCAATAGCGGGCTTTTTTATTTGGTAAGGTATAAAAAATTTATTTTAGTTTTTTCTTAAGTAAATTGGCAAATCTTTTATCCTTCAATTGTTCCATGTCTTTCAATACTTTTACATATAAATTTTGGGGTATCCGACTTAATAATATTGTAAGAAATGTATTGAAATCTTTTAAGTGTTGATTTATCCCAACTATGTTTTCGTTTTTATCCAAGATGTATATCGGCTTTGCAGGCTTACCGGAAAAGATTCCGCCTTTAATATCCGCAATATCATCATACTTCATTGTTATTATTTTTTTTTGAAAAAAGAAATCGGAAAAAACGATTTTACTGTCATCCGCTTCTATTTTATATGGAAACGTTTTGTACATTTTAAAATAGAAACGGTTTAGAATGTAAATAATAATTATGTTAAGCAGTGCCGGTAATAAATATTTCCAATCGTATGTTGCTCCCCACAGTAACAATAAAAGGTGAACCAATAATAAAAGTGTTACCGGGATATTTGCAAAACGATAAACAAATTGAGCGGTTATGGGATATTTAAATGTTTTCATTAAAGTAAATCCAAATTATTTAAGTAAAACCATTTTCTTGCCTGAGATAAAATTGAGGGCGGAAAGTCTGTAAAAATAAGTTCCGCTCGGCAGATTGCCGGCATCGAATATCACTTCGTATTTCCCTGGTGGTTGGTTTTTGTTAACCAACGTTGTAATTTCTCGCCCCAAAACATCGTAAATTTTCAATGTCACAAACCCCTGTTCGGTCCTCCCCTTTGCAAAAGGGGAGGAGGTTGCAATTGAATATTTAATTGTTGTGGTTGGGTTGAACGGATTCGGATAATTTTGTTTTAATTCAAAATCAGGTATTTCTAGTTTTCCTACTGAAGTTGTTTTTTCGCCAATGATTTTAAATATTTTACCGCTGTTGTAATCGGCAAAATATAAATCATTCGATTCATCAATACCGAAAGTGGAAATACTGTAGTTCGTTTCGAAAATCAATTCGTTAGAGATGCCGTTACCGGACTGCGTGAGAGCCCAAATTTTTCCGGAAACGAAATCGGCGAAGATGTATTTACCGTAAATCTCCTCTGCGTTTATTCCCCGGTAAACAAAACCGCCGGTAATCGAATAGCCGCCTGCAGAATTGTGCCCGTATTCCCAAACAGGCGGTTCCAAACCTTCTTGATTGCACTGTTGGGAATTATAACAGTGAAAACCCTCCATAATGTTCCATCCGTAGTTTTTACCTTTTTCAATGATATCAATTTCTTCCCATAAATTTTGACCAACGTCCGCCGCCCATAGTTTTCCGGTAACTTTATCGAAACTAAACCTCCAAACATTTCTTAATCCGTACGCGTATATTTCCGGTTTGGCGTTTTGAGTATTAACAAAAGGATTGTCTTGTGGAATCGAATATTGTTTTGTGTTTGTGGGTGTGTTTACGTCAATGCGGATAATACTACCCAAGAGTGTGTTTAAGTTTTGTCCGTTGCCGCCGGGGTCGCCGCCGGAACCTCCGTCTCCAAACGAATTATAAAGAAATCCGTCGGGACCGAATGAAATTTGTCCGCCGTTATGATTGCTGTAAGGTTGCTCTACTTCCAAAAAGATTAATTCGCTTTGCGGATCAGCTTTATCGGGATTATTTTCGCTTACTTTATATCTTGCAATAACCGTACGTCTCGGGTTACTTGCGGTGTAATTGACAAAGAAATAACCGTTCTGTTTATATTGCGGATGAAATGCCAGACCAAGTAAACCTTGTTCGCCGCCGTATAATACCTTATCCGAAATATCGAGGAAAGTTGCTTTAGCGGTCACGTTACTGTCATTTTGAAAAACGGAAATCACACCTCTCTGTTCAACGACAAACATTCTGTTTGTTCCGTCGTTCGCTGTTTGAATATCCACGGGTGCATCGAAGTTCAATTCCGGAAATGCATTCACAATCCTCAATTGCGCTTTTACTTCGGGACTCGTGCCTCCGGCGAACAACAATATTAAGTTTAAAAAAATACAACTATGATATTTCATACTTTCCTACTTTCATTATCCGGTTTTACCGCATTATAATTTAATTACCGGTGATTGTCAATAGTATAAGGCGGAAAATCCCGATTATTTTTTACTCATCTTTACAATTTCTTCGAATTCTTGTTTCGTTACCGGCATTACGGATAAGCGGTTTCCTCGTTGAACCAATTTCATGTTTCTTAATTTTGGATTGGCTTTTATTTCTTCCAAGGTAACGGGATTTTTAAATTTTTCTTTCAATTTAATATCGACCATATACCATGTGGGTTTATCTTTTTTACTTTTGGGATCGTAGTGTTTATCTTCGGGATCAAATGCCGTGAAATCGGGATATCCTTCTTTAACAACTTCGCAAACCCCAACAACTGCAGTTGGTTTGGCGTTACTGTGATAGAAAAGAACCATATCGCCTTTTTTCATTTCGTCGCGCATAAAATTTCTTGCTTGATAATTTCGCACTCCGTCCCAATACGTTGTTTTGTTTTTGCTTTTTGCCAAATCATCTATAGAGAATGTAGAAGGTTCGGATTTCATTAACCAATATTTTTTAGCCATTGTCAGCTCCTTTCTTTTTACTTTTTAAATATTTCGCAAACCAATTTTTTCTTAGTTCGTCCGCTTCTTTTTTATGTGGTTTAAGAAAATGATCCCCGTTTTCAAACAAAACAAGTCTGAACGGTAATTCCTTTTCCAACAGTTTGTAAGCCAAATCGATGGAATCGTGGGGTAGAACTCTTTTATCCGCTGTGCCGTGTAATAAAAGCAACGGAGTGTTTTTGGGAAGTTTATCCGTAAAGTTTATTATCGATCGCATTTCGCAAAATTCGTTAAAGCTTTCGTTTTCAAGTTTGTTATACGCAGTTTCGTATAGATGTTTCATAAATTTGCTTTCGTTGATGTTGCATGAGAGATTAGTAATTCCGGCATTTACAATCGCAGCTTGGAATTTATCAGTTTTTGTCAAACTTAAATATGTCATCATTCCGCCCCTGCTCCAACCTTCTATTCCCCAGACGGTAGTATCCGCATTTTTGTATTCTTTAGCAACGTCAAAAAGATTTAAGATATCGTTCACGTCTTTTCCACCGAATTCGTCTTGCCCTTCCCCGCCGTCGTTACCTCTGTATTGTGTTTCCAAAACGAAATAGCCCCAGCTTGCTAATTGTCCCAATATCCCTTGCGCGTTAAAATCATCCAAAGCTCCGGCATTTGCGTAACCGCCCCGGCACCAAATGATGCAAGGGAATTTTTCATTTGTGGAAACCGGATAAGCAACATAACCTTTTACTTTTAGTCCGTCGGAAAGATATGTGATTTTATTAACTTCTACATTATCAACCGATTCGGAGCCCCAACCGCTCTTAATTAAATTTAATTGTGATTGTGTTAAATTTAATTTTTCAGTATCTATCAACAAATCCGTCTCGTTTATTGTTTTGAAATTTGTTATTATTAAATATAATTATTGAAAATTTACCGTCACAAAAATTAGTAAGATTATGCCTAAGAAAAAAAACAAATCCCGAAAAGAAAAAGATACGAAAGACAATGTGCCCGAACAAAATTCTCGGATGAAGAAGTTTATTTACGTTGGAGTTTTGGTGGTGTTGGGAATTATAATTTTTTTCGCATTGCCTTCCAAAACTAATAAAGTTAAGAAAGTAAGTGATAAATCAATGCATTTGGATAATTCCGCTTTCACGTTTACCAAACACGGCGAGCTTTCTTTTTTAAAAAAGGACGGAACATTTATTACAAAAATAGATATTGAAATTGCAAACACGGACGAAACCCGCACCAGAGGTTTAATGTACAGAAGCAAAATGGAAGAAAACCAAGGAATGCTTTTTATTTTTCCCAAAGACGATTATCAATCTTTTTGGATGAAGGATACCGTAATTCCACTCGATATGATTTTTGTGAATTCACGGAAGGAAATTGTTACGATACATAAAAACACTGTTCCTTATTCGCTTAAATCGTATCCTTCAGATAAACCCGCGAAATACGTTATAGAAGTTAACGCCGGATTCACCGATAAATACAATATTGAAGTCGGCGATAAAATTGTTTGGAGAAGAAATTAATTTATGAATCAATATGCTTCTGAGTAATAAAAAGCTAAATGCTTTGAACGTCGATGAATTGGTTCGCGTTAGAATTGAAAACTCCGAGCTCGAAAAAATACTTATTGTAGTTCCAACCAATCGTAAACTGCGTCATCTTAAAAAAGATATTATAAATCATTCGCCCGGCAAAACTGCCGACGTGATTAATTTGGAAACGCTCGGAACATTAACCGAAAAAATTTTAGGGGTATCAAGACATTTCGTAAAGTTGAGCGAAGCGGCTTCCACGGTTCTGATAAAACAAAGCGCAAATGAAATTCCTTTACAATATCTGAATGTTTACAAAAATGAAATTCCGCACGGAACGCTTGACAGAATAAAAAATGTAATTTCCGAATATAAAAAACACGGTATCAATCCTAATTTACTAAGGGAAGAAGCTAAAAAATTAGATGATCTTGAAAGCAGAAAAGCCGTTGATATTGCTAACATTTATGAAACGTATAAAGAAAAATGTTATAACCTTTCGGCGTTGGAAACGGGTGATATTTACGAAGAAATTGTAAAAGGCGGAAAGGATAAATTTTCCCGGGCTTTCCGGAAGCTCTTTCCGCATGTTGAACAAATTATTGTTACCGGATTCGATGAATTTTTCCAGCTCGAAATTGAAATTCTCGATTATTTGAAAATTAACGACACCGTAGATTTGATAATTGCTTTCGATTATTACGAAAAAAATCCGCAACTCTTTTCCCATCTGGACGAAGCATACTTAAAGTTAAAAAAGAAAGAGTTTTATCAAATTAAGGATTTAACACCCGATTCGTCAGATAAGTTTCTCCAAGACACCAGACGGTATCTGTTCGCAAACAAAAAGCAGCGGGTTAATAATTCTTACAAAGAAAAAATTTCCGTTGTCGAATCGTTAAATAAAATCAATGAAGTAAAATTCGTTGCCAAGGAAATTAAACGGAAGCTGACCGAAGAAAAAGCCGAACCGCATAATATCTGTGTGGCATTTAATTTAATTCAAAACTACACTCCGGTTGTAAGAGATATTTTTAAGCTTTACGGAATTCCGGTAAACATAACCGACAGATATTCATTGGATAAAGCCCTTCCCGTAACTGCGTTGATTACGGTTCTTGAAATTTTGGAAAACGACTTTTTCTATAAAGATATATTCAGAGCTTTCGGTAACGTTTATGTTAATAGTGACCAAGTGGACTTGGATGTATTGATTAAAGTCGCTGCAAAGCTAAAGATTGTAGGCGGAAAAACAAATTGGATAAGCAAAATAAAAAACGCTATTAGTTTTAATCAAACCGGTGAAGAGATTTTTGAAGAAGATAATGACGAAAGGGAACAACTGGAAAAAGCTCTCCAGAGTATTAATTTTATTGACGGATTACTTAAACCCTTTCGCGAAGAATTAACTATCCCCGAGTTTCAGAATAAATTAAAAGTTCTTGCTTTCGATTTGGGAATTTTCGAAAAAATATTAACCGGCGGGAAAGAAGATGCTGAGATTAATATTAAAGCGGTAAGAACATTATTTGAAACTACGGATGAAATTTTCGATTTGTTGACAAAAGAATTCGGAAAAGAAAAACGGTTTAATCTTAAATTTTATCTCGACCAACTGCGAACCGCAAGCGGATGGGCAAGGTTCAATATTAAGGAACGCTCGGATTACGGCGTGCTTGTAACTACGATCAACGAAATACGCGGACTTAAATTCGATTACCTGTTTATTTGCGGAATGAACGACGGGGAATTTCCAACTCGTTACAATCCCGAAATATTTCACAGCGGTTCGTTCGCCAAAGATTCCGCGCGCCATCTTCTCGAAGAAAAATTTCACTTTTATCAAGCTCTTAATTTTTGGCGAAAAGGTTTGTATTTAACTTATGCTAAATACGAGGAAGAAAATGAGTTGGTTCAATCTTCCTTCATAAATGATTTTAAAAAAGTTTTTGAGGTTACGGAAAGAAAAGATACGGAGTATGACAATTATGTTTTAAGTAAAGAGGAATTGGATAAAACGCTCGGTATTTATTGGGGTTCGGGAAAATTAAATCTGCTGGAAGAAAAGTTTAAAATCGATTTTAACAAAACCAAATTGAATATTACACTTGAAGTTGATAAACTGAGGAACGAAGAACCGTTTGCGCCAACACCTTATACGGGTTTTCTCTTTTCAACCGCAAACGGAGCCGGAAAGTTAAGCGAAGACGCCGGGAAAAAATTAAAAAAATTTGTAGAAAGGGAATTTTCCGTTTCCCAACTGGAGGTTTACGCAAACTGCCCGTATAAGTTTTTCCTTGAAAGGGTTTTGAAAATTGAGGAAGTAAAAGAACCGACCGAAGAAATAGAAGCGGTTGAACTTGGAAATTTAATGCACGAAATTTTTTACGATTATTACACGTTTATCCGGGAAAACAAAATCGATACATCTTCCGAAAGTTTATCCGGACTTCATAAAATTTTAACCGGAATTGCAGAAAAAAAATACGAGCGGTTTGATTTCGATTCGCCTTTAAGCTTTTACGAAAAAGAAAAAATTTTCGGAGTGAACGGAAAAAAGGAAGACTCAATTCTTTACCGGTTTCTTTTGGAGGAACAAAATAAACGAAACGGTTTCGTGCCGTCTTTCTTCGAAGTAGGGTTCGGTTCGGTAAACCGTAAAAACACAGATAAAATTTTATCAACGAATAAAGCCGTGACAATCGATGAAATTAAATTGCGCGGTAAAATCGACCGGATTGACTTGAATCCCGGTAAACTAACTTTTAGAATTCTCGATTACAAATTAAGTGAAAAAGGTAAACCCGCGAAGAAAGATTTATTGGGCGGATATTCTTTACAATTGCCCGTTTATTTAATAGCTGCCGGAAATATTTTATCGGAACATTTCGGAAAGGAATTTTCTCCTGCCGGTATGATAATTTTCTCACTGAAATATCAAGCGGACTATTTCGGATATATGCCCGCCGTAAAAATCAGAAACGCAGACGAGTCCAAATTGATAGACGAGCATCTAAAATTAAAGGATATCGCAAAGGAAAAGATTAAAGAGTATATAAAAAACATATCTGAAGGGAAATTTAATCTCACTTTGCGCGAAGACCCGGAAAAAAATGCTTGTAAATATTGCAATTTCAAAACAATTTGCAGAATTCAGGAAGCACTTAACTAAATATTCTTGAATTCTTTCCAAGATTTTTTTACATTTGGTAAAGCCACTGCAAACAGCAGTGGTATTTTTTTTATGTTTCACAAAAAAAGGAGGAAAGCCTTAAGTGTCTAACTTTGTATATCTAAGTAGAGAAAGATTAATCGAACTTGAGCAACAGTTAAAAGAACTGAAAACAAACGGACGTAAGCAAATGGCGCAGAGAATTGCCGAAGCAAGGTCTTACGGCGATTTATCGGAAAACGCCGAATACGATGCAGCAAAGGAAGCGCAAGGCCTTCTCGAATTGAAAATCAGTAAAATGGAAGAAATGCTCGCTAAAGCGAAGATTATCGATACTTCGAATATGCCGAAAGATAAAACGCATATTCTGTCGACCGTTGTAGTTAAAAATATGAAGAACAACAAAACATACGAATATACTCTTGTTTCCGCCGAAGAAGCGAATTTGGAAGAAGGGAAAATCTCCATAACTTCGCCGGTAGGACAAGCTTTAATGAATAGAAGTAAAGGCGAAATTGTGGATGCTAAAGTTCCGGCCGGGGTTATCAAATTCGAAATCCTTGATATAAAATAAATTCTTTTTCTAAAGCGGAAACACTTCCGCTTTTTATTTCTTATCCGAAAATTTTTATGCCGTTATCCGTTAAAAATATTGAAGAAAAAGTTATACTGTTTATCGAGCGGAATAACCTTCTCGATAAAAATGAAAAAGTATTGCTTGGTTTAAGCGGAGGGCCCGATTCGGTTTTTGCATTACATTTTTTACATAAGTTCCGGCATAAATACAAAATAGAGTTGTTCGCTTTACACGTTAATCACGGATTAAGGAACGAAGAAAGTGAAGATGACGAAAAATTCTGTAAAAATTTGTGTGAAAGATTAAATGTAGAGTTCAACTCCGTAAAAATCGACGTTAAAAAATTCTCTACTGATAAAAACAAGTCGATTGAAGAAGCCGCGCGAATTCTCCGGTATGAAGAACTCGAAAAATTCGCCGGTAAAGTTGGTGCCGGTAAAATTATTACCGCGCATAACATGAACGATAACGCCGAAACGGTTCTGCTCAACTTTTTGAAAGGAACGGGTATTTCGGGATTGACAGGCATCCCGGTAAAACGGGGAAAAATAATCAGACCTTTTCTTTGTTTAACGAAAGATGAAATTCTCTTTTATCTGAAAAAAAAGAATTTGGAATACCGGACGGACAGCACAAATTTGGAATCGGATTTCGAACGAAACTTTTTACGTAACGAGGTGGTACCATTAATCAAAAGCAAAATTAATCCGTCCTTCGAAAAAGCGGTTTTCCGGAACAGCAGAATTTTACGTAATACGAAAGCCTTGCTTTCCCGTATGCTTAATGAAGTAATTAGCAATTACGTAAATTACGGGGAAGGGCAGATAGAAATTAATTTAAGCGTAACCGGAAAATACGGCATCGAAGCAATTCCAGAAATTTGTAAAAAAGTTTTGAAGGATAAATTCGGCTTTGATTTCGATTTTGATGATTGGGAAAAAGTAAAATCCGTAATCGCAAACCAAACGGGTAGAAAAATTGAACTAAGCAAGGACTTAATTTGTGTAAAAGACAGAAGCAAGCTTATATTTAAAAAGATAGAAAAAGAAAACACTATCGAACTTGGCAGAATACGAATCGGGTCGTCAATCCGTATCGATGATAAAGAATTAAAAATTTCGGAATCGGATAGAAGCAAAATCCAATTTGGAAACGATAAAAACAAGGAATATATTTCGGGCGATAATGTATCCGAAGAATTTATCGTTAGAAAGTGGCAAAACGGCGATAAATTCAAACCGCTGGGGATGAATAATTTCAAAAAAATTTCCGATTTTTTAACCGAAATTAAAATACCCGCATTCCGCAAAAAAGAGCAACTTGTTTTAGTCAATAACAATAATATTGTGTGGGTTATCGGACAGAGAATAGACGACAGATATAAAATTTTACCGAATACAAAAAGGATTCTTGAATTATGGTTGAATTAAGCGATCAAAAAATTAAAGACGTGATTCACGTTGGGAGCGAAAAGTTTGTTCCTTTAATTACAAAAGAACAAATAGAAAAAAGAGTTAAAGAATTAGGCGAACAGATTTCAAAAGATTATAAAGGAAAACTTCCCATATTTATTGGGATTCTGAACGGTTCGTTTATATTTTTATCGGATTTGATTAAAAATGTTACGATAAATTGTGAAATAGATTTTTTCAAATTATCGAGTTACGGCGAGCAAAAAATTTCGTCGGGAAAAGTAAAATTACTCAAAGAACTTAATGCGGATATAAACGACCGCCATATAATTATTGTGGAAGACATTGTCGATAGCGGTCTTTCTATCGATTATATCGAAAAATTAATCAGTAATTTCAATCCGGCAAGCATGAAAGTAGTATCTCTTTTGGTGAAACCGAATAGCCTGAAATATAATGTTGAAATTAATTATATTGGGTTTGAAATTCCCGATAAATTTGTTATCGGTTACGGGTTGGATTACGCACAAAAATATAGAAATCTTAACTCAATTTATGTTTTAAGTGAGGAATAGGAAAAAATTATGTTACCAAATAGAAAAATGAATATGTCGGATAATCAAAACAAAAACGATTTCCAAAAGAAAAAGGGAAGTCCGCAAAAGCCCAATGATGATTTCGATTGGTCAAAAATTCTGAAAACGGTTTTCAGCTGGGGCGCGGTAATTATTGCCGCCGTAATTGTTATGCAGTTTATGAATTCAAGCCGGGCTAATTTTGTGGAAGTAGGTTACAATACCTACAAAAAACTTCTTAACGAAGACAAAGTGGAAAAAATTGATGTAGTAAAGACAGATGTTAACAACTATAGTCTTGAAGTTACGTTAAAACAAGAAGAACCGGTTAAAATAGGAAAATCTACGCGTAAGGTAAAAAGAATAAGCGTGCCGATTATCGATAAAGTGATCGAAGGCGAGCAAAAAGTCTGGGATTCAAAAGGCATCGTTTACGATTTTATAATCGATTCGAACGAATGGCTTACGCTTCTGATAAGTTTTCTTCCGTGGGTTTTAATTATCGGTATTTGGATTTTGTTTATGCGAAGAATGCAAGGCGGAGCCGGAGGACAAAAGGGAATTTTCAACTTCGGAAAAAGCCGCGCTAAATTGATATCGGAATCCCAAATTAAAGTAACATTTAAAGATGTTGCCGGTGCGGACGAAGCAAAACAAGAATTGGAAGAGATTATAGAATTCTTACGGGAACCGACCAAATTCCAAAAGTTGGGCGGAAAAATTCCGCGCGGAGTTTTGCTTTTAGGACCTCCGGGAACCGGTAAAACCCTTATGGCGCGTGCTGTTGCGGGCGAAGCCGGCGTGCCGTTTTTCTCTATCAGCGGTGCCGATTTCGTTGAAATGTTCGTCGGTGTAGGCGCCAGCCGTGTAAGAGACCTTTTCGAACAAGGAAAGAAAAATGCCCCTTGTATAATTTTTATCGACGAAATTGATGCGGTGGGAAGACACCGCGGAGCAGGTTTGGGCGGCGGTCACGACGAACGCGAACAAACGCTTAACGCCTTGCTCGTTGAAATGGACGGATTTGAGCAAAACAGCGGCGTTATTATAATTGCCGCTACAAACAGACCGGATGTTTTGGACCCGGCTCTACTTCGTCCCGGACGTTTCGATAGGCAAGTTGTTGTAGATAGACCCGACGTAAAAGGACGGGAAGGAATATTGAAAGTTCATACCCGCAACATTCCTTTGGATGAATCGGTGGATTTGAAAGTATTGGCAAAGGGAACGCCGGGTTTAGCCGGTGCGGAATTGGCAAATCTGGTTAACGAAGCCGCATTGCTCGCGGCAAGAAAAAACCGCGATAAAGTTACAATGGAGGATTTTGAAGAAGCCAAAGATAAAGTGATGATGGGAATGGAACGCAAGAGCATGATAATTTCGGAGGAAGAGAAAAAATTAACGGCTTACCACGAAATCGGACACGTTCTCGTTGCACTTATGATTCCCGAAGCCGATCCGGTTCATAAAGTTACAATTATACCGCGCGGTAGGGCGCTTGGTGTTACAACTTATCTCCCGGTTGACGAAAAGCACACATACTCCAAAGATTATTTGGAAGCTACAATCGCTTATGCGCTTGGAGGAAGAGCTGCAGAGTTGATAGTTTTCAACCGTTTAACCACCGGCGCGGGAAACGATATAGAAAAAGCTACTTCCATTGCCCGTAAAATGGTTTGTGAATGGGGCATGAGCGAGAAACTCGGACCCGTTGCATTGGGCAAAAAAGAAGAAGAGCTTTTCTTGGGAAGGGAAATAACCAAACATGATGAATACAGCGAAAAAACCGCTCAAGAAATAGACGATGAAATAAAACGTATTGTTTACAAAGGAATGGAAAGAGCGGAAAGAATTTTAAGGGAGAATATAGATCTTTTGCACAAATTGTCTAAAGAATTACTCGAAAGAGAAATTTTGGACGCCGAAGAAATCAGAAAAATTATGAACGGTGAGGAACTGCCGGCTGTCAATAAAGGTAACGGTAAAAATAATAAATTTAGCGCCGCTACTGCCGAAGATGACATCCCGGAACATGTAAGAAAATTAATGGAAGAAAAACGCAAAAGATCGGCGGATTCTGATAAGCAAACAGATAGCGGAAATGACGGAAATTGATAAAGGAAGTATCGACTATAAAAGTGAAGTTCTGAGAAAACTGATTCACCTGTTCTCACTTTCAATTCCTGTTATCTATTATTTTGTAACAAAAGAGTTGGCGTTATCGATTTTGGTACCGTTAACTCTTTTTTCTTTATTCCTCGATTTCGGTCGCTATTACATTCCGGCTCTTAAAAATTTCTTCAACAAAACATTCGGCTTTATGATGCGCGAGCACGAAAGAGACGAAGTGAAGAAAAATTTGAGCGGCGCAACCTATGTGCTTATTTCCGCAACAGTTGGAGTAATTATTTTCCCCAAAATATTTTTCATCACAGCCTTTTCTGTTTTGATTTTAAGCGACATTGCAGCGGCGCTTGTAGGCAGAAAATACGGCAGACATAAATTTTTAGCGAAAAGCTTGGAGGGCACTCTGGCATTTTTTATTACCGGCTGCATTGTTGTTCTGCTTACCCCCAAAATTAATTACGATCCCGCCGAATATTTTATCGGATTTTTTGCTGTGGCAGTTGGGGCAATCGCCGAAAATATTTCTTATGGTTGGGCGGACGATAATTTTATGATTCCGCTTTCGGTGGGATTTACACTTTGGCTTCTTTATTATTTGTTTTTACCGGATTTTAATTTGGTTCTTGCCAATGTGCCATTGTGATGAAATTGAAACATATTTAGTTAATCAGTGTATAAAAAATGTTTTTCACCAACTAATTTAAAATGAATGCGTATGAAAAAGATAGTTACTTTTTTAATTTCCTCCCTCGTTATCCTTTCCTTAATAAATTCTTGCGAATCGCAGAAAAAGGCAATCGGTGAGGAAGACGAAATATACGTTGTTGCCGACTCCGGCGATTATGCACGGGTAGAAGGCGCTTTAAAAATGGTTTTCGGAAAAATTATTTATACACCGCAACCCGAAAATCTTTTTGAACTGAAACGTGTGAAATTTTCCGATTTGGAAAATGCGAAAAGAAGAAAAAACATTATAATACTTGCCCCTCTCGATTCAGACTTTCCGGTTGGGAAATATGTTAACAGTATTTTGGATTCGACCGCAAAAGCAATGGTAATGCAAGACAGCGCATTCGTTGTAAATAAACACGACCTTTGGTATAAAGACCAGTTGGTGATGATTTTAACCGCGCCCGATATCGAAAAACTTCATAAAAATATTCTTAAACACGGAGACGATTTGCTTTTCTATTTCCGTGATGCTTCTAATCAGAGATTATCTCGGGCTTTGTATAATTCCCGGTTCGAGAAAAAGGACATTGAAGCAAAATTACTTAAAAATTACGGATGGACAATTTACGTACAAGCCGATTATCTGCTTGCTTTGGATAAACCGGAAGATAATTTTGTTTGGCTGAGGCGCGCCCCTAATTCGGATATGGAAAGATGGATTTTTGTCCATTGGATTGAAAATGCTTCACCTTCGTTTTTAGACCCCGATTCAATTATTAACGAAAGAAACAGAATAACTAAAAAATATTACAGGACGGCAGACGATACAGCTTATGTTGAGCTAGAAAGCGAGTACAGAACCGTTACCGAAGTTAATTTCAATAACCGGTATGCGCTTATGGTACAGGGTTTATGGCGGTTTAACGATAGAAGCGGCGGAGGACCGATGATTAATTACACTTTCTACGACGAGGATTCCGGTAGAATTTATATGCTCGACGGTTCCATTTTTGCACCGAAATATGAAAAGAAAGGGTTAATTCAACAAGTCGATGTAATGTTACATTCTTTCCGAACCGAAAAAGAATTGGATCCCGAATTGAAAAAAGAAATTCTTGAAGCGTTAGAGGATTAAAACAGTTTTGTTTTATAGAGATTATAAAACCTTATCCTTGTGATTTGGAATTTGTTATTTGTGTAATGTGAATTTTTTTTACTCTGTGTTCTTTAAGATTTTCCCTTTGTGTTCATTGTGGTTAAAAAAGAAGAACCACGGACCTGTCCGCCGAAGGAGGATTACCACAGATTAAACGCAGATTTTCAAAGAATAATTGGTCATCGGTCAATCGTCATTTGTCATTAATCACTTGTAATTTTTTTGTCTGTCATCCCGTCCACAATCGGCGGATTGTTTGTTACCATGTCATCCCGTCCGCCGTAGGCGGATGGTTTCGGGGTCTAAGTAAGTAAGAAAACCAGATGCTGAAACAAGTTCAGCATGACATTCAAGATGTTCAATGATAATGTGGCACCATAACAATTAAGAAGGACTCGTCATACCGTCCATAATCGGCTAATTATTCCGGAATCTAAAAAGAGATTTTAATTTAGATGCTGAAATGAATTCAGCATGACAAATAATAAAACGTGTCATCCCGTCCGCCGTAGGCGGATAGTTTCGGGATCTGAAATAAACATGTCATTCCGAACTGGATTCGGAATCTAAAAGGAACTCTTTATTCAAACCAGCAAACGCCGTATGGCGTGGCATATTTATAGAACAAGTTTTCAACCACAAAAACAAAACTCCATCGGAGTGACACAAAGACACGACACAAATTTAAGGTGTCACCCCGCTGGGGTTTTAACGTTGATGGGGATTACAATTATTATAAATATTCCACCCCTACGGGGTTCGGTCGTTATTGATGTTTGAGAACTGCCGCTAATTCACAAATAAAAAATAATATTAGGGACGCAAGGTATGCGTCCCCTACGTCTCAACGTTTTACGTCTTGCGTCTTACGTTTTACGTCTTACGTCTTACGTTTTACGTCTTACGTCTTGCGTTTGGGATTTGTCATTTGTAATATTTCCCAATTTACTTTCCACTTAATACTTCGCCGTCGGGAACGGTTTTTTGTGTTTCTTCTTCGTTAACAATGCTTACTTCTCCCTTCACCGTTACATTTTTACCGAATTTAAAATCACCCTTTACTTCAAAATATTCGCAATCGATTAATGAAGGAACCCCGTTTGGAAATCTGTTTTCGAAATCATCCACCTTTTTATAAAATTTATCATCCAATGAAACCAATAATTTACTTCTCTTTCTTTGCGGATTCGGAATTAATCTGAAATCTTCCGTCATAACATAAGCATCCGAACGGATAACAAGGAGATCGTTTGTTGTTTTAACCGGAGCAAAACGCGTTCGCGGAACTCTGATTGCACCGGCGCCTTCAAATACAGAAATTGCAGAACCCATTGCCGTTTCCAATTGATAAACCTTTGGCGATGACGGATTCCGCGGATCCACGTTTTTTTCGTTACGTATCATCGGCAAACCGAGAATGCTTTGCTTCTCTTCCATAATTTCTTTGAGGCGTTCAAGATTTATCCAAATATTATTCGTGTTGAAATATTTGTGCTTTTCCACATTTTGAAATTCTGTAATATCGTTTTCGGCGCATTGTGCCGTTTCGCGGAGAACCATTCGCCCGTTATTTAGTATAGCCAAATGCCCGCCTTTTTTATCGGCTTCCGTCCGGTCTGCCACTTCCATTAAAAAAGGCAAATTGTTTTTAACAAAATATCCCAAAATCTTTGTGTCCAAATAAGCTCCGAGGTTATCGGAATTTGAGATAAATGCATAATGAATATTTTTTCCGATTAATTCTTCCAGAATTCCACTTGTTACAAGAGCCAAATAAACTTCTCCGTGTCCGGGCGGGCACCATTCAAGATGCGGATTTTCTTCCCAGGAAACGGGAGTAAAATCATCTTTTAAAATTTTGGGAATTTTGTGTTGTTGAAAATCGCGCGGTAAATCGTTTTGAAGTTCAGGATATTTTTCCAAAAGTTCCAACGAATCGTTACGTGTATTGAAACTGTTCATTAAAATCAAGGGAACATTCGTGTTTATAGATTGTTTGGCGATAATGTCCAAAAACGTAAGCCCGTTTTTTATTTCCAACAAAGATTTTGCCTTATTCAATCCCATGCTTGTTCCGAGTCCGCCGTTTAACTTAATAACAACGGTGTTCCTTAAAAATTTGTTTCCGTAACTTTCAAATTCGCTGTCCAATTTTTCCAAATCGGGCAAATCTTCAACGGGCTGGATTTCCGATTCTCTAATTATTCCGGTTTCCCCGTTTAGCAATTGCGAATAATAAAATTCGAATGATTTTATTACCACGTCCGGTAAATTTTCTTTTTCCATTTTTTCGCGAAACGGTGCGAACTTTTCTTTGAAATTCATAATGTTCCGTAAATTGTGAATGATGTTTTATCTCTAACGAAAAATTAGAAATTAAAATTAATTAATTTTTTATATCCATTGCCAATAAAAAGTTTTAGCGGATATATTTTTCGTGTAATTTTACGTTTTCCAATATAACTTTATTCAGCTTGTTTTTTATATCGGAAACATTTAAGAAATGTTCGAGCGCGCGGGTTTTATTTTCCTTTACCGGTAAAACTGAACGGCGGGTTTTGAATATATTTTGAATACTTAATTCTAAATATTTTAAAAACAAATAATTGTTAAGAAAGGCCTTCGCATCTTCGGCGGATATTAATTTATTGGTTTTTAGAAAATTTATCCGCCCGGTAAAATTCATTCCCGAATTTTTATAATCCCAGTAATTTTTCAATAACAAGTATTGTACAATAAAATCAAGGGTAATAAGAGTACCTTTGCTTTTCTTAACATCTGTTGTGGAACCGGACAGTCCGGAGCTTTGTTTGCTCAAAGTATTATACATCTCTTTGGTTTCGGAAAGAATTTTTTCTTTCGGGAAATTTTTTAGCGATTTGCTCACTTCATTTTTAAATCTTTCGTAAAGTTTTCTGTTTCCCCAAATAAAATCCAGTTTTGTAAGGGCTTGAAATTCCCAAACCCTTGCCCTGTTTTGCAAATATTTGGTATAACCTTCAATATCCCAAACAAGAGGCGAACCTTCACCTTCGGGACGCAAACGGAAATCAACTTTGAAAGGCTTAAATAATTGAACCATTTCCGAAAGAATCACTTGAAAAATATTTTGAACTTCCGGGATTTTTCTTACATCTTTAGCAACAACAATCAAATCTATATCCGAATTGAATGTCATTTCTTTTATTCCGAAACTTCCCAAACCGGCTATAAACAAATCGTAATTCAAATTAAGAGATTCGATTAATTTGGAGATTTCCGAATGAAAATATTCGGTAAGCAATTGGGAAAAAGTTTCGCGATCAATTTTCCCTAAAGTGAATTGAATGCTAAGAATCAATAACAGTCTTTGTAAAGTTATTTTGTTTAGTTCTTCCCGCTCAACCGGAAGAAAGGCAAATTTGTTAAGAAGAAGTTCACCTAAATTTATATTTGATGTAAGAATATCGACGGTCTGTTGTGAAAATTGGCAAATTTCAAGAAAATCCCGGAAAAATTTTTCGTTCTTAAATTCGCCGTACCAAATCGAAGGGAATTTAACGTGTTCTATGACCTTCGCAAAATTCTCGATTGTTTTATCCGGAAGAAATGCCGAGTTCAAGTAGTCGATTAATGAGTTTTCTATTTCGGAAAAAAGTTCAATCGTTTTTCTGTCGAATTGTTTTTGGTTTAATAAGCCCGTACCGTTTTGCAAAAATGAAAAATATCTGCGACTTCTATTAATGTCGGAAAATTTTACGGATTCAATTCCATTCGATTTTCCGGTTTCCTTGTTATCCGTTTGGGTTATCGATAGAAATATTTCCCTTACGCTTGCCCGGAATGATTCGAGTTTTGTTAAGAATTCATTTTTATTTTTGAAACCGAGAAAGTACACCATTTTCGAAAAGAGTTCTTCATTGTCCGGAAGCGTATGCGTTTGTTTATCATTCATCAGTTGCAAAAAGTGTTCTATCTTTCTGTAAAAGATATATGCGGTTCGAAATGTTTCGGCTTCTTCTCCGGTTAATAATTTATGCTGTTCCAGAATATTTATTGCATTTAAAGTATTCGGGGTTCGCAATTGGGGAATGCGCTTACCGTTAATTAATTGTAAAGCCTGAACGCTGAATTCGATATCCCTTATGCCGCCTTGAAACAGTTTAACGTTGGCATCCGAACTTCTGCTTTCGATATTTTTTTTCATTCGTAAAATCGCTTTGGCGGGGTTTCCGTTTAATGCTTGAGAATAAATAAACGGTTGAAGGAAATTCTGAAATTCTTCATACAGTTTTTCGCTTCCGCAAACGTAACCCGATTTTATCAACATTTGTTTTTCCCAATCTTCACCTTTGGTTTCATAATATGTAATTGTATCGTGCAGTGTTCTTGCAAGCGGTGAATGCCGTCCGTCCGGACGTAAGCGGAAATCCACTCTGTATAAATATCCTTTCGAGGTGAATTGGGTAGCTGATTTGATAAACAGTTGTGTAGCTTCTTCGAGAATTTCGTAATATTCTTTACGTGAATTTCCTATTTTCCCGTTTTTGTCGAAAAATAACATTAAATCAATATCGGAACTGTAATTCAATTCGTTACCGCCCAGCTTTCCCAAAGCGATGAGGCAATATTTTCTTTTCGTACTTTTAATTTCGTACTTATTTAATATTTCCGTGTAACATAACTCGAACAAAGCAGAATTAATCGCTTTTGCCAGGATAGAGAGCCCGTCTGTAGTTTTAACAAGTGATTCACCGTTGAGGTCGTTAACTGCAATTTTCAAAAGGTATCTTTGTTTGATATTTTTGAGAAAATTAACTTTAGTCTCAAAGCGTTTATATTTTGTCAGTCCCGTATTTATTTCATTTGCCAGGTTTTCGTATTTAATACCGGTTGATAAGTAATCGTTATCAAAAATTTGATACAAGTAGCCGGGATTGCGGACTAATATATCGGTCAGATAATTACTGTTTGAGGCAATTGCGACAATAATTTCAATGTGATGATTATACGTTAAGCTTTCGGTTAAAAACGCTCTCCTATCGAATTGGGAATTTATTATTCTAATCAAATTTGCTTCCGAAGACGAAGTGAAAAAATGTTTACTTGCTTCGTTAACGAAGAGGTTGTACAAAATCTCGATTTCCCGCGGTGATAATGCACCTTCGCAAGAATCGACAAGAAACTTATAAAAATCTTCACTCGGTTTGTATTTCAAATTTTCCGGAGACATCTTACCGCTAAAATAAATAAAAGCTTGGAATTATATAAATTCTAACAAAAATATAAATCCCGTAAACCGCATGAAGCTGTTTTAATGAAGAACCCAAATATAATTTTATTCATTGTGAAACAAAACGTTATAATGATTTTATAAGAATAAATTAGAAAACAAGGGGAATTGACTAAGGGCAGAGCTAAGTTCATTGCTTTTCAAAAGGTCTTTGGTTAATTTTATTTAATTAAATATTTAGGAGATTTTGATGTTACAAGGTTTACTCAAAAAAGTTTTCGGAGACAAAAATACTAAAGCGCTGAAAGAACTTTGGCCGATTGTTGACCAAATAAATGAAGAGTATGAAAAAATTAAAGATTACTCGGATGACCAACTGCGCGCTAAAACCGCAGAGTTTAAGGAAAGATTGCAAAATGAAACCAAAGAGCTAAGGGAAAGAATCGATGAATTAAACAACAAATTGCAATCGGATGAATTCGACGAAGATTACGAAGAAATCCATGAAGAGCTTGCCGAACTGGAAGAACAACTCGATGCTAAATACGAGGAAATATTAAATGAGATATTACCCGAAGCCTTTGCAGTTGTAAAAGCTACTTGCAAAGCGCTGGTTGGCAAATCCTGGGAGGTTGCGGGGAATAAAATTACTTGGGATATGATTCCTTACGATGTTCAGTTGCTCGGCGGAATAGTTTTGCATCAAGGGAAAATTGCAGAGATGGCAACCGGTGAAGGTAAAACCCTGGTGGCAACTTTACCGATTTATTTGAATGCATTGACCGGCCGTGGCGTTCATTTGGTTACGGTTAACGACTATCTCGCAAAACGCGATAGCGAATGGATGGGTGAAATATTTAAATTTCACGGATTAACCGTTGGAGTTATTCTGAACACGATGGATCCCGAACAGCGAAAAAAAATGTACAATTGCGATATAACTTACGGAACAAATAATGAATTCGGTTTCGATTATCTCCGCGATAATATGGCAATATCCAAAGAAAACGTTGTTCAACGCGGACACAACTATGCAATCGTCGATGAGGTCGATTCCGTATTGATAGACGAAGCGAGAACGCCGTTGATAATTTCAGGTCCCGTGGAAGCTTCGGAACATAAATTTTACGAAATGAAACCGCCGGTAGAAAGATTGTTCCGTAAACAATCCAACCTTGTTGCCAAAATAGTTCAAGAAGCTGAGAAACGTTTAGCGGAAGGAAAGTACGATGAAGAAACCGGAATTCTTTTATTAAGAGCTTTCCGCGGTTTTCCGAAAAACAAAAAGCTATTGAAAATTTTAAGCGAACCGGAAAATAAAAAACTATTGCAAAGAACCGAGCTTGAATTTCTGAAAGAAAAAGAAAAACGGATGCCCGAAATTGACGAAGAACTTTATTTTGCCATTGACGAAAAAAATAATTCGATTAACTTGACCGACAAGGGAAGGGAAGAATTGGCACAAGGTTCGCCTGAAGGTAAAGAATTTTTCGTATTGCCCGATTTGGGAACTGAAATTCACGAAATAGAAAATAATCCCGATCTTTCACCGGAAGAAAAACTCAAGAAAAAAGATGAACTTTATCATCTTTACAGCGAACGGAGCGATAGAATTCACACGATTAACCAACTGCTTAAGGCTTACGCTTTATTTGCTAAAGACGATGAATATGTAATTACCGAAGACGGAAAAGTAGCAATAGTGGATGAGTTTACCGGTAGAATTCTGCCCGGCAGAAGATATTCCGACGGACTTCACCAAGCAATAGAGGCAAAAGAAAACGTTAAAGTTGAAAAAGATACGCAAACGCTTGCGACTATTACGCTTCAAAATTATTTCAGACTCTATAAAAAACTTGCAGGTATGACGGGTACTGCGGAAACGGAAGAAGCGGAATTCGAAGAAATTTACGGTTTGCAAGTGGTGGTAATTCCAACCAACAAACCGGTTGCGCGTATTGACGAAGACGATGCGATTTACAGAACAAAGCGCGAAAAACTTAACGCAATTGTGGAAAAAATTAAAGAATTGCACGCCGAAAGACGACCGGTGCTTGTGGGAACAACAACCGTGGAAGCTTCGGAAACCATAAGCAGAATGCTAAAACGGCAGGGAATTCCCCACAATGTATTGAACGCAAAACACCATCAACGCGAAGCTGAAATAGTTGCGTTTGCCGGTCAGCCCGGAGCAGTTACAATTGCCACAAACATGGCGGGTCGCGGTACCGATATTAAATTGGGCGAAGGCGTCGTGGAAAAAGGCGGTTTGTATATTTTGGGAACGGAGCGTCATGAATCGAGACGAATCGACAGGCAGTTAAGAGGTCGTGCCGGCCGCCAAGGGGATCCGGGAACTTCCAAGTTTTTCATTTCACTCGAAGACGATTTAATGAGGTTATTCGGCGGAGACCGTGTAACAAACGTGATGCAGCGTATTGGAATTGAGGAAGGCGAAGCGTTGCAGCATCCGATGATTACCAAATCCGTTGAACGCGCCCAGAAAAAAGTTGAGGAGAATAACTTCGCAATTCGTAAAAGACTCCTTGAATACGACGATGTAATGAATCAACAACGTGAAGTGATTTATACAAGAAGAAAAAGGGCGCTTGAAGGGGAAAGGCTGAAAACCGAAATTTATGAATTTCTCGAAGAGTTTATCGATGATCTTTTGGATGAACATTTCGAGAATGTTGAAGCCGAACAAATACGTGAAAAAATGCTGAATAATCTTCTGGTGGAAGTTAAATTGGAGCCGGAAGAGTTTGAAAAGCTCGGTAGGGACGGACTGAAAGAAAAATTACTTAAAGCCGCTAAAGATTTCTACGAAAAGAAAGAAGAAATGCTCGGCTCGGAATTAATGGCAAGGCTCGAACGTTTTGCGATGCTTAGCGTTATCGACGATAAATGGAAAGAGCATTTGCGCGATATGGACGATCTGAAGGAAGGTATCGGACTTAGGGCATACGGACAGAAAGATCCGCTGATTGAGTATAAAACGGAAGCATATAAATTGTTCGTCGATTTGTTGGTTGAAATCAGAAACGAAGTCGTTTCGTTCAGCTTTAAATTCTTCCCGCAGATTCCCGAAGAGGTTCAAGAACGCAAAATAAGACGACCGCAAAGAATAAGAACCGTAAAAGCCGATTCTTCGAATATGGGAATCCGTTCCGGTTCGCAACAAACCGACGAAGGAGCCAAACGCGGTAAGCAACAACCGATACGCGTTGAAGCCAAAATAGGAAGAAACGATCCGTGTCCTTGCGGTAGCGGTAAAAAGTATAAACATTGTCACGGAAAAAACGTTTAGTATTTTAACGTTGAGGTATCAATGAAAAAAATTGAAGCAATCATAAGACCGTTTAAGTTGGATGAGGTGAAAGAAGCTTTGTTGGAAGAAGGTGTGAGAGGAATGACAATTTCCGAAGTGCGTGGATACGGAAGACAAAAAGGTCATAAGGAAGTTTACCGCGGAAGTGAATACGAAATAGAATTCGTTCCAAAATTAAAAATAGAAGTGGTTGTTAACGACGAAATCGCCGACAAAATTGTGGATGCAATCCTTCGAACGGCTAAGACAAACCAAGTGGGAGACGGAAAAATATTTGTTTCGGAAATACAAGATGCGATAAGAATCAGAACCGATGAATCGGGTCCGGAAGCGCTGTAAAAAAGAATGAATTTAAGAAAAATTAAAAATATTAAAGCATTTATTATAATTGCCGCACTTGTTTATTTATACGGGTGCGGTTTTTGGACGGACTTCACCACTTATTTTAACCGTTATTATAACGCTTCCAAGCTCTTCGAGGAAGTTGAAACCCAAATTCTGAAAAACCGGAAAGATATTTTTGAATTTAAACTTCAAAACTTAAAGGGACAAGAAAAGAAAAAACTGAAAAAAGTTATAGAGAAAACTTCAAAGATTTTACAGTTCCAAAGCGAATCTTCGTATTTTCCCGATGCATTGTTATTGACCGGAAAAGCGTTTTATTATCAGCAAGATTTTTCCAAAGCTTTGCGGAAATTTAATGAATTACTTTCGCTCAATCTTCCCGATTATAATCTTGAAACATTGCTTTGGATAGGGAAAACCCAATTACAATTGCGCGAATTCGATAAAGGGATGGAAACATTAAACGGTGTGATTGATTCCGCAAAGAAGAGCGAAGAAAACGAAATATTAAAAGATGCTTATATAACGGAAATATCTTTTCTCACTTATCGTGAAAGAATTCCCGAAGCAATAGAACTTTGTAACCAATTTTTAAATGTTTCGGATGACGATATTCTGAATGCACAAACGTCTTTCCACTTGGGTAAATTACAGCTTGAACTGAATAACTTGGATGAAGCTGTTGCCGCATTTCAATCCGTTGAAAAATTTAATCCCGATTTTACTACGGAATTTAACAGTAAATTGGAAATAGCTAAAATTTACCGCAAGTTGGGTAAAGTTGACGAAAGCTTGAAACTTTTGGAAGAATTGAAAAACGAAAATAAATTCCAAGAATTTTCGGATAAAATTGATTTGGAAATAGGTCAGATTTATTATGAAAAAGGATTAATTGAAGATGCGTTTGCCCAATACGAAGCGGTCGATTCTGTTTATTCGCAAGTTGAAACCGGAGGGATTGCAAGTTATTATCTCGGTAACATTTTAATGAATGATTACCGTTTATACGACAGTGCAAAAATTTATTTTGATAAAACGTTAAATTCCAAAGCTCCGTTCGAAATTAAATCGGAAGCGCGAAACGAATCTTTTTTGATTAACAAATATTCCAGACTATTGAAAAAGTTAAGAAGACAGCAAAAGCAACTTCTATATTTAACGGACGAAGATGCGTTTATTCTCGATTCTCTGGCTTATGAGGAAGCGTTAAGAAAAGATACGGTAAAAACCGAAACAGGCAAACAAAACGAAGGGGAAAATAACAGGTTTAAACGGGGCAGACAAAAATATTCTTCAAATAGAAATAATAAGAAAAAGAAGAAAGGTCCGGTAAAACCAAGAAGACCAAAAATTTCAGTGGATTCGTTAAACACTTTAATAAGTAATACCGAATTCGAGCTTGCAAATATTTTCTTTACGGAATTTAATGTTCCGGATTCTGCTTTCTATTATTATACGAAATCGTTGGAAGACAACGAAAACAATCCGCAGAAGCCCCAAATACTTTACGCGTTGGGAAGTTATTACGAATTGAGCGGCGACACGGTTAAAGCCGACAGCATTTACGAGGTAATTTACGAGAATTATAAAGGAAACGAAATAGTTAACAAGGTTGCCGAAAAACTTAACCTTCCGGAAGTTAAAAGTCAGACCGGACCCGCGGAACAACAATACTTGAAAGCCGAAAGTTTAATCGACAAAAATAAATTCTCCGATGCGATACCCGAATTGAAATCAATTTACAAAACTTATCCGAAATCCACTTATGCCGCAAAATCGCTCTATGCGCTCGGGTGGCTTTTCGAAAATAAATTGGAAGAACCCGATTCCGCTGCAGAATATTATGATTTGCTCAACACTAAATTTACTAACTCGGCGTATGCCAAAAAGATTAAAACGAAAATATATTTTTACAAAAAAGAATTGGCTAAAAAGAAAGCCGCCGCAGACTCTGCCAAGGTAAAGCCCGTTACGGATAAGCTTAAAAAAGAAACCGGAAATTCGGACGAAAATAAAACGAAGAAAAACATACCGGCAGAGAACAAAATACAAACCGTTAAACCGGCTGGGAAATAAATTTTTACTTCGGAAATATGAACCGCAGAAAACTTCTTGAATTGATTGAAGAGGGCGAAGGCTTGAATGTTGAATTCAAGCAACGTTTCTCAACTTACGAAAAAATAGCGAAAGAGTTTATTGCGTTTGCAAATACCCGTGGCGGATATGTGCTTTTCGGAATCGATGATAATAAATCGGTCTACGGAGTTGAAAGCGAAAAAGGTGAAGCGGAACTGGTTCGTATTACGGCGGAAAAGTATTGCGAACCGCCGGTAGAATACAAAATTCATTTCATTAATCTGGATGAAAAGGAAATAGTAATTGCTGAGATTTTCGAATCGGAGAACAAGCCGCACAGAATACAAGATTATTTGGAAGAGCTCGATTTAAATTCATCCGAAGTGTTTGTAAGAGTAAACGATAAAAGCGTTCCCGCCAGTAAAGAGATGATTAAAATCCTTCAGACCCAGTCCAAATCGATACCGTTGAAAAAATATCAGATTGGTAAAAACGAACAAACGGTTTTTGAATATTTGGATGAACACGAAACTATTACCGTAAAACAATTGAGCGAAATTGCAAACCTTTCTCGCCGCAGGGCATCCAGAACTTTGATAAAATTGGTACGGGCAAATCTGCTTTTGATTCACACCAAAGAAAACGGGGAAGATTATTTTACTTATGCGGGTTAATTTATCCGTTGTCGAAAATTTTTCTCAATTCGAAAACCGCTATTCCGTAAGCCACGGCTACGTTTAACGATTGTTTAATTCCGTATTGGGGAATTTCGATTGATGCATCGCACAAATCGATTAACTCTTGGGAAACTCCGGTAATTTCGTTACCGACAACGAGACACAACGGAAAATCGTTTTTCGTTAGAGAATAATACGGAATATTCTCGTCCGTTTGTTCCAAAGCAACTATTTTAATTCCTTGCTTCTTCAAATCTTTTATAACCTTTACGGGGTCTTCCGCATATTCCCAATTTACGCTGTCTTGTGAACCGAGAGCTGTTTTTAAAACTTCTTTTTTCGGGGGATGCGGAGTGTAACCGCACAAGTAAAGTTTTTCTATCATCGCACCGTCCGACGTCCGGAAAATAGAACCCACATTATACGAACTGCGGATACTGTTAAGCACGACGTAAACAGGGAGTTTTTTTACTCGGTCGAGTGTTTCCAGCGTGCTTCTTTTTTCCGATATTTCCGCGTGAGTTAATTTTTTCATCGTTATCTGTTTTTTGCCGCAAGTTGACCGCAAGCGGCGGCAATGTCGTCGCCTTGTGTTTTTCTCACCATTACGGTTACGTTTTTATTCCTTAACGATTGAGCAAATTCGTTAATCCTTTCGTGCGGAGTGGGTTCCAGCGTTGCCCCGAAACCGCCTGGATTCATATGCGCAATACTGTTAAACGGTATGATGTTTATTTTGCAAGACAATTGGTTGCATATTTTTGCCAATGCTTCTATGTCTTCGTCACGGTCGTTTATGTTTTTGAACATTGTATATTCGAATACTATCGGGGTCTTTGTCTTTTTGGAATAATATTTTATCGCTTCTATATTTTTCTCTACCGGATATTTTTTATTTATCGGCATGAGTTTGGAACGGATGTCGTTAAAACAAGAGTGCAATGAAAGAGCTAATTTTACCCTTAGACCACTCTCGGCAAGTAACTTGATTTTTTCGGGAATTCCCGCTGTTGATACCGTAATCCTGTTCCGGCTGAGACCTTTGTTCAATTCGCTCGTGAATATTGAAAGCGTTTTTAATGTAACGTCAAAGTTCAAGAGCGGTTCGCCCATTCCCATGTAAACTATATTGGTAATGTTTTTCTTCCCGTAATCTTTTGCCGCCAAAAGGTATTGGTCAACTATCTCCGCCGATGTTAAATTTCTTTTGTAACCCATTAAACCGGTAGCGCAAAATTTACAGTCCAACGGGCAACCGACTTGTGTTGAAATGCATAATGTGTTTCTGTCTTTATCGGGAATAACGACGGATTCTATTTTATGATTATCTTGCGTAGCAAATAAATATTTTTTTGTACCGGTTGCGGGGGAATCTTGAACCGTAATTAATTCCAACGATTGCAACGAAAATTTCTCGCTCAGCTTTTCTCGTAAAGCCTTGGAAAGGTTTAGCATCTCACTAAAATCGGTTGTAAGATGATTATACATCCAATTGAAAACTTGTTCGCCCCTGTACTTCGGCTCTCCGAGTCCTTTAAATAATTGTTGCAACTCGCTTAGCGTAAGACCTTTCAATTGATATTTAATATTATCGTTTTTCATAGCGAGCAAATATACGAATGTTCGCGTTAATAATCAGCATTACTTATTTCCGGTAAAATAAAAATTGTAAATTCCCCGTAATTTTCGCTAATTATAAATACGAAAAATAATTTTGTTGCGTAATGAGCAGAAAAAGAACAAATCTCGATACTTCCGAAGCAAATTTCGTTTATGTTCATGTTTTGCTCGAATTGAATAAGTTCGAAGAGTTCAACAAACTTTTCATTACGGAGAGAAATAAACTCACCGATGAAATTTGCCTATCCGTTATTGACAAAGCAAACAAAAACGAAGATGACAAAGAAGCTCTGAAATTCGAACTTCTTTCTTACAAACTTTCTGACGAAGAGAAAAAGAAATATTACAATCCCGGAAATTACATTGACAATTTACCCAAACCGGAAAATTTCAATAAACTTTTGGAAGAAAAATATCTTGGGATTATCAAGGAAACCGTAAAGGAAAAATTTAAAGTTTCCGCTTAATATAACTTATCAAACCGCCAAATCATACCGGATATTTTCCGCAATCTAATATCAAATAATTTTTGTAATTTTGATTATAAGTATTGATTTGTTCAAAAATTGCGGAGTTTAAAATGAATTTTGATTTAACTGAAGAACAACTAATGATTCAACAAACGGCAAGGGAATTTGCCGAAACGGAAATTGCCCCATCTACAATTGAAAGAGACATAAAAGCGGAATTCCCGACCGAAATTGTTAAGAAGCTCGGAGAGCTCGGATTCATGGGAATGATGGTTTCTCCGGAATACGGCGGAGCCGGTTTGGATACCGTGAGTTACGTCTTGGCTTTAATCGAAATTTCCAAAGTGGATGCCAGCGTTGGAGTAATTATGTCGGTTAACAATTCGCTGGTTAATTTCGGACTGGAAAAATGGGGTTCCGAATACATTAAAAAAACATATCTTACGCCTTTGGCTCAAGGTGAAAAACTCGGAGCTTTTGCGCTCTCCGAACCCGAAGCCGGCAGCGACGCCACCCAACAAAGAACAATGGCGGAAAAAGACGGAAAGTATTGGGTTCTTAACGGAATTAAGAATTGGATTACTAACGGAACTTCTGCCGATTATTATATCGTAATGGCGCAAACCGACAAAGAAAAAAGGCATAAAGGAATTACCGCATTTTTGGTAGAGAAAGGAACTCCGGGATTCGAACACGGACAGAAAGAAGATAAATTGGGAATTAGAAGTTCCGACACATGCTCGCTCACTTTTACGAATTGCCGCGTTCCCGAAGAAAACGTTATTTGGGAAGTGGGCAAAGGATTTTACTTCGCGATGAATACGCTTAACGGCGGGCGTTACGGAATTGCTTCTCAAGCTGTCGGAATTGCAACCGCGGCATACGAGAAAGCTTTGAAATATTCGATGGAAAGGAAAGCTTTCGGAACCGAAATTTTTAATCATCAAGCAATTCAATTTAAACTTTCCGAAATGGCTACAAACGTTGAAGCCGCAAAACTTCTTACGTTCCAAGCCGCGGCATTAAAAGACGCCGGGAAAGATTACATCAAGCAAGCTTCCATGGCTAAACTTTTTGCAAGCGAAACAGCGGTGAAATGCGCGCTCGAAGCTATTCAGATTCACGGCGGTTACGGATACGTTAGGGAATATTTGGTCGAAAGATATTTACGCGATGCAAAAATTACGGAGATTTATGAAGGCACTTCCGAAATTCAAAAAATTATTATCGCTCGTGAAATATTGAAGGAAATTCAATAGTGACGGGAGTCTCTTGTAAATCATGAAAACCAAATTGATTTTTTTGTTTGTTTTATTTAGCGGAATAATCTCGGCTCAAACCGATTGGGATAAATGGGAAGCAGATAATTCAATTTATCAATTGCCGGAAATTAAAGACCGTGATTATTCGCTCGATCACAGCAACTTCGGAACCCTTGCTCTTACAATGCTCAGAGACGTTTACTGGTTTGGGTTTTCCGATCTCGACGGAGATAATTGTCCGTTTCAGCCTACTTGTTCTACTTTCTTTGTGGATGCAGTAAAGAAAACAAATATCGTTCAAGGTGTATTGATGTTTGCGGACAGGTTTACGAGAGACTCCAATTTTTTTAAAAGTGAAAGCCGTTACAAAATCGGAAAGTCGGGCAAACTTATCGATCCGGTTGATAACTACATGCTTGACGAAAACAAAATTACAATTTTAGGCGTGCTTCCCGATGAAACCGAATAAAACTTTTCGTATGATTATTTTTGTGATTTTGATTTTAGCAAATATCGGCTGCGATCAAATATCCAAATCAATTGCAAGAAAAAAATTGGAACCCGGTAAAACGATAGAAATAATCGATCATAATTTTATTTTGAAAAGGGTGGAAAACACCGGCGCTTTTTTGGGATTGGGTTCGGGTTTAAATTCCAAAATAAGAGATGTTTTGTTCCTTTGGTTTCCTGCGATAATTATAATTTTACTTTTGATTTGGTTTTTTAAAAAGAATGATTTAAGCATAATTTTAATAATTGCATTGTCTTTTATCATCGGGGGCGGAATCGGGAATCTCTATGACAGAATTCTTTTCGGCTCGGTTACCGATTTTCTGCATATCGATTTGGGGATTGTAAGAACCGGTATCTTCAATCTTGCGGATGTTTCGGTCACCGTCGGAGTATTGATTTTATTGATTGAGAGTTTCTTCGCCGGAAAGCCGGAACCGGACGGTGAAAAACAATAATTATATTCTCAAACCTTAATTTCATATCGTTCAATGTTTACCTGGCGGACATAAATTTATGAGAAAGAATCCAAACGGAAAAATTACTATTGTTTACTTGCTGTTTTTTGTCTTTCAAATAATTTCGTCCGCACAAACGATAAAACCGCCTGATAAATTTTTTACATTGTTAAACCGGATCAAATTTGGGAATCATCTTTTTTGCACAAAAGATTATCTGCGTGCGGTGGAAGAATACCGGAGTTGTTTGAAATTAAAACCGAACGATACGTTGCAATTTAAAATCGGTTTGGCATACGAAAGGATGAAAAAATTCGGTATTGCAAAAATGTATTTCAATTCTTTTCCGCAAGAAAATATTTTTTTCCCCGAAGCAAGACTGGAATTTTATAAAACCGTTTTCCTGATGAAACAATTTCGCGAGTTCAGAAATCTTTATCTTGGTTCTACCGGCAACTTTAAATACTTTCCTGAAATTACAAGATTAAATTATCTAACTTATTTATTTGAAGATTTACCTTTGCCGGATTCTTCGAATTTCCGTTTGTGGTTTAATGTTCCGGCAAAAGAAGAAATAATGAAGTTCTACCGGAAGAAAGTAAATCTGCCGCGTAAAAGTTTAACGGCAGCCGGTTTGCTTTCCGCTTTGATTCCGGGCTTGGGAAAAATTTACGCGGGCGAATTAGGTGACGGAATTACGGCTTTTATTTTTAACGGGATTCTCGGTTTCCTTGCTTACGACAATTTTAGAGCGGGACACAAAACGCGGGGATGGATTTTCGCCGGACTTACCGCAATATTCTATGGTGGAAATATTTACGGTTCGGTTGCCGCCGCGCAAATTTATAACAAAAGAAACAAAGTTAATTACGAACAAGAATTATCAAAATTTCTTGAACGTGAAAATTATTTTACTCCGGATTACAATTTTTGCAAATAAGATGAATAAGATTTTTTACATAATAATATTCGTTGGATTTTCCCGCTTAGTTGCTCAAAGCAATCTCGATTCGCAATTGAATTATGCCGATTTATTATTTGCTCAAAACCAATATTATGATGCAATTACCGAATATAAACGTTTGCTTTTTTTCGATTCGGAACATCGCTTCGGTTTTACGGGAAATTATAAAATCGGATTGTCCTACAAAAAAGGGGGAAAATACGACGACGCGGTTAAATTTTTCAAGCTTGCCGAAATAAATGCGGAAAATGATCTGCAAAAATTAAACGCGCGTCTGCAGATTGCGAGGAGTAATATTTTACGCGGCACGACAGAAAATGCGCTTCGTATGTTAGGAAATCTTTTGCAAGGCGTTAAAGATTCATCAATGGTTAAAAAAATCCATTACTGGAAAGGCTGGGCTTTCATGTTTGCTGATAAATGGGATTCGGCAAAAGCAGAGTTTATGCAATTGGATTCCGTTGATAGTTTAATCGCGGTTTGTAATGATGTGATAAATCAAAAATATTCAGTAACTTTTGCAAAACTAATTTCTTATATTTTACCGGGCGCCGGTCAATTTTATACCGGGCATTATATTTCCGGACTAATGTCTCTGGGAATGAATGTTTTGTGGGGATATTTAACGGTAAATGCGTTTTTAGCCGAGCGTGTGTTTGACGGAATTGTTATCGGTAATTTGTTGTGGTTCAGGTTTTACCGGGGGAACTATCAAAATGCGGAAAAATTCGCATTGCAAAAAAATATCGAAATAGCGAATAAAGCATTACGAAAAGTGCAAATTGAATATAAAGGAGAAAAACCGTGAGTCTCTCTGAACAAGAATTAAGAAAAATAACTTTGGAAGCAATTGAAGAATTGGGGGAAAACGCCACACCGCAATTGGTTAAGGAAGTTGTGGAAAAAGCAGTGAGAAAGTTGGAAAAGTCCGGGCAACCTTCAAGGGTTGAATCTTCAGATTCCGGTAGAGTGATATTAACTTCGTTCGGAATGAATCATCCGGGAATTGTTGCGGGAATTACAAAAGCCCTTTACGAAGCCGGATGCGATATTTTGGATATCAGCCAAAAAATCCTTTCCGATTTTTATACTATGATGATGGTAATAAATATCGGTTCATCCAAAAAAGGTTTGCGTGAATTACAAGAAACAATGAACAAAGTGGCGGACGAATTAAAAGTTAAAATTTACCTTCAACACGAAGACGTGTTCCGTTATATGCACCGGGTTTAAAAATTAAGGAAATAAAATTATGCCTTACGAATTCGAAGAAGTTCTCGAAACTATTAAAATGACGGAAATCGAACATTTCGATATCCGCACGGTAACAATGGGAATAAGTTTGCGCGATTGCTACGACCGTAATATCGAAATAACGAAAGAGAAAATCTATTCCAAAATTTTAAAGTATGCGAAAAACCATGTCAACTACGCCGAGCAAGTGGAAGCTCAGTTCGGTATTTCCATAGCCAATAAAAGAATTGCCGTTACTCCAGTCTCAATTGCTTTTGATGGCTTGAATGCCGAAGAATTTGTAGAAGTTGCAAAGATTTTGGACAAAGCCGCCGAAGATGTTGGCGTTGACTACATTGGCGGGTTTTCCGCTTTGGTGCAAAAAGGATTTACAAACGGCGAGAAAGAATTGATAAAAGCAATTCCGTATGCTTTGGCTTCTACCGAAAGGGTTGTATCGAGCGTTAACGTGGCATCGACGAAAGCGGGAATTAATATAGATGCGGTGAACATGATGGCGCAGGCGGTAAAGAAAACTGCCGAACTTACAAAAGACAGAGACTCGATAGGTTGCGCTAAGTTGGTTGTTTTTTGCAACGTGCCGGAAGATAATCCGTTCGTTGCCGGTGCTTTTCACGGAGTGTCGGAAGCGGAAGTTACAATTAACATGGGCATAAGCGGCCCCGGCGTTGTTTTGGATGCGATAAAAACCGCAGGCAATGTGGATTTGCAACAACTTGCCGAGATCATCAAGAAAACAACTTTTAAAATTACGCGGGCAGGAGAATTGATAGGAAGAAAAGTTGCCGCAATGCACGGAATCCCGTTTGGAATTATTGATATTTCCTTGGCTCCAACTCCCGCCGAAGGCGACAGCATTGCCGATGTTTTAAAGGCTATGGGGATTGAAGATGTTGGAGCAGCCGGAACTACAGCCGCGCTGGCAATGTTAAACGATGCGGTTAAAAAAGGCGGATTAATGGCAAGCTCTTCCGTTGGCGGAATGAGCGGAGCTTTCATTCCCGTAAGCGAAGACCAAGGAATGATTAGAGCTGCGGAAAAAGGACATATCACAATTGAAAAGTTGGAGGCAATGACTTCCGTCTGTTCCGTGGGTTTGGACATGATAGCAATTCCCGGCGATACACCCGAATCTACTATTGCGGGTATAATTGCAGATGAATGCGCAATCGGCGTGATTAACGATAAAACTACTTCCGCACGATTGATTCCCGCATACGGAAAGAAAATCGGAGACTACGTGGATTACGGCGGATTGCTCGGCAAAGCCCCGGTGATGAAGGTTTCGGAATTAAGCAGTAATAAATTTGTCGGTCGCGGCGGAAGAATTCCCGCGCCGATGCGAAGTTTAACAAATTAATCGGAGGTATAATGAAAAAAATCGGTTGCGGAGTAGCGGTCGCTATTCTCATCGTTATAATCGGTGCAATTTTATGGGGAGTTGGGGTTTATAATAAATTGGTAACTCTGGATGAAAAAGTTATGCAGCAATGGAGTCAAGTGGAAAACCAATACCAGCGTAGAGCCGACTTGATTCCCAATTTAGTTGAAACCGTAAAAGGTGTGGCAAAATTCGAAAAAGAAACATACACTGCGGTTACCGAAGCGCGGGCAAAAGTTAATCAAATAAAACTTACTCCGGAAATGTTAAGCGATCCTAATGCGTTTCAAAAATTTCAAGCCGCGCAAGACGGACTGAGCAGCGCTTTATCCCGGTTGCTTGTAACTGTGGAAAGGTACCCCGAATTAAAAGCAAACGAAAACTTCCTTCAATTGCAGGCCCAGCTGGAAGGAACCGAAAACAGAATTGCTGTTGAAAGAAGAAAATTTAACAAAGTGGTGCAAGAATACAATACAACCATAAGAAGATTCCCGGCGAATTTTATTGCTAATATGACGGGCTTCAGAGAGAAACAATATTTCAAATCGGTCGAAGGTTCCGAAAAACCGCCTAAGGTTCAATTTTAAAATATGAAATATCTGAAAGTCATAATTTTTATATTTTTCTCGGGTTGGTACTTAAATGCACAACCCGAGATACCTTCGTTAAAAAATTATGTTAACGATTTTACCGGTACGCTTACCACCGACCAGATGAGATATTTGGAACAAGCATTAAGGGAATTTGACGATTCCACATCTACCCAGATTGTTGTTTTGATGATTAACTCGCTAAACGGTTATCCGATTGAAATGTATGCGAATGAAGTTGCGGAGAAAAACAAAATAGGAACGAAAGAGCACGACAACGGCATTCTCTTTTTAATTGCAAAGAAAGACAGAAAAATGAGAATCGAAGTCGGTTATGGTCTGGAAGGAGCATTACCCGATGCACTTGCAAGTTCTATTTTACGTAACGAAGTCGCACCGTTTTTCAAAAGAGGAGATTATTACAAAGGAATAGTAGCCGGTTTAAGCGCTATTATCAAAGCAACAAAAGGGGAATATACCGGTAAACCGAAGAAAAAGGAAAGTGATCCGATAGGTGTTTTTGTTTTTTACATGATTTTGTTCTTTATCTTTTTTATTCTCGCTTCCAGAAGAAGAGGAGGCAGAGGCGGAGGAATAATTTATTACGGTGGCGGATTCGGCGGCGGCGGATTTTCGAGCGGCGGCGGAAGTTTCGGAGGATTCTCCGGCGGCGGCGGTTCTTTCGGCGGCGGAGGTGCTAGCGGCAGCTGGTAATTTTTTATCCTGTAAAATAAGAAGGTTTTGTCTTGTTTTTTCCCGCGCCTTTTTTTATAATTGAGTGAGTTTAGAATTATATTTTTGTAGTTGTTTGTCTTTTTAACGGAACTTGTTATTTTTACTTATACGTTAAATTTGAATTTGTAAATCGGTTTTATTTTTGTAAAAATTAAATAATAATTTACCAGTAATTTCAAAGGAGTTGGCCATGGCTATAATGATAACTGATGAGTGCATCAATTGCGGAGCTTGCGAACCGGAATGCCCGAATAACGCAATTTACGAGGGCGGTTCGGAATGGGAATTAGGAGGTAAAACTTACGGTCCCGATGATCCCGCACCTTCAGGAGCTACAGGTTTTTATTCGGATGAATTTTATTACATAGTACCAGATAAATGTACCGAATGCGTCGGTTTCTACGATGAACCGCAATGTGCCGCTGTGTGTCCGGTTGATTGCTGTGTTCCGGATCCGAACCACGTTGAAGATAAAGAAACATTAATGAAGAAAAAAGAAATGTTAGATGAACTTGAAGGCCGTTCGTAATTAATGACGCCCGCTAAGTTTAAAACCGCAATGAGTTTTTTCGTTGCGGTTTTTTTATTTTAAAAACGCTATTTTCAGATAAGTATTTGGGAAACGAATTATGAAAATCGGAAAATATGAAGTTAAATTTTTACCGACCGGAACCTTCGGATTAGACGGCGGCGCAATGTTTGGAATTATACCGAAAGTATTATGGCAAAAAACCAATCCGCCGGATGAAGCGAACAGAATTACTCTAGGTACAAGATGCGTTCTTCTGAGCTGCAATGAAAGAAAAATTCTAATTGATACGGGAATCGGGAATTTTTGGGATGAAAAGTTTAACAAAATTTACCGGATTGATAAATCCCAATCGGATTTGGAAAATTCACTGACTCAAGAAAATTTAGCGCCGCAAGACATTACGGATGTAATTCTTACGCATTTGCATTTCGATCACACCGGCGGGTCTACAAAATTTGAAGACGGAAAAATGGTTCCCGCTTTCCCGAATGCAAAGTATTACGTTCAGAAAAAACACTTCGATTGGGCTTTAAATCCTTCCGATAGGGACAGGGGAAGTTTTATTGCTGATAGATTTTTACCGTTGCACGAAGAAGGTGTATTGCAATTTATCGACGGAACTTCACAATTCGACGATGAAATTGAATTAATTGAAATTAACGGACATACTTTTGCTCAACAAATGGTTAAACTTTCCGATGAATCTACAACGTTACTTTTCTGCGGTGATTTGATTCCTACAATGTCCCACATTCCCATTCCTTATGTTATGGGTTATGATATTCAACCTTTGATAACGGTTCAAGAAAAGAAAAAATATTTGTCGATGGCTGTGGAAGAAGAATGGAAATTGGTATTCGAACACGATCCATTTGTGACAGCGGCTACGGTTACCAAGACCGATAAAGGGTTTAAGGTAAAAGAAAAATATGAAAAATTGTAATGCCCGTGACAAGCAATTATTTTAAACTTTGTCATATTTCGGAATTAAAAGAAAAAACCGGAAAGAGATTTTTCATAAACGATACTGATATTGCCGTATTTAAAATTGACGGTAGAATATATGCGGTAAGTAATATTTGTCCGCATCAAAAAAGCGCGTTGATTTACGAGGGAACAATAGAGGGATGCAATGTTGTTTGCCCGCTTCACGGTTGGGAATTCAATCTTGAAAACGGAAAGAAAAATAACGGCGGAAATGGACTTAAAACTTATAAAATAAAAATTGAAAATGATTATGTTTTTGCCGAAGTGATTCCGCAAGAATTAAAATGGTAATAATAAAACAATATTTATGAAAGAAACAAAACTCGATAACGAAACCGTAATAAAAATTGCAAAAGATACCGGATTTGATTTGGTGGGGTTTACAAAAGCGGAGATTTTGAATGAAGAAATTGCCGCGTTGGAAAAATGGCTCGAAAATAATTACCATGCCGGAATGACTTATATGGAAAGAAATATTGAAAAAAGAAAAAATGTCCGCAATATTCTTCAAAGCGCCGAAAGCGTGATAAGTCTTGCGGTGAATTATTACACTGAAGCGGAATATTCGGGAAAAGAGAATTACGGTAAGGTTTCAAGATATGCTTGGGGGCGTGATTATCATTTTATAATGTGGGAAATGCTCGAAAAAATGGTAAGTAAGTTAAAAGAAATTGACGAAGGTTTCGAATCGGTTTATTATGTTGATACCGGTCCGGTTATGGATAAAGTCTGGGCGGTGCGTGCGGGTATCGGATGGATGGGAAAGCATTCCAACGTAATTACGCGTGGGTATGGAAGTTGGATTTTTCTCGGTGAAATTATTACGAATTACAAATTTTCTTATGATGAACCAATCCCAAATTTTTGCGGAACGTGCACTGCTTGCATCGATGCTTGTCCGACAGATGCGATTGTGGAAAATTATGTGGTTGATTCGAACAAATGTATATCGTATTTGACAATTGAAAATAAGGGTGAGATTCCGGATGAATTTTTAGGTAAATTTGAAAACTGGATTTTCGGCTGCGATATTTGTCAAGACGTTTGTCCGTGGAACGTTAAATTTTCCCGTCCTGCCGGCAATAAAAATTTCCGGGAAACAGAGAATATTGAACTAAATCTTGAAGATGTTCTGGCGATGGATAACAAAGAATTTAAAAATAAATTTAAAGAAAGTCCCATTTACCGTGCAAAGCTTAAAGGTTTGAAAAGAAACGCCGGATTTTTGATGAAAAATTGAGCGGTTTATCCGAATAATTTGAACCTTTCTTTGCACTAATGTATCATATATAAATTGAATTTTACAAGAAATGATATTTATGAAATAAAAAACGGAGTTACAATGTCAGAAAATCATCATAAAGTAGTTATTATTGGTTCCGGTCCGGCAGGATTGACTGCGGCGATTTATGCGGGAAGAGCCGATTTAAATCCCGTTATTTTTGAAGGTATGCAACCGGGTGGACAATTAACCATAACGACGGAAGTTGAAAATTATCCTGGTTTCGAAAACGGTATTCAAGGTCCGGAATTAATGGACATAATGAGGAAACAAGCATGTAAATTCGGTGCAAATTGTTTCTTCAAAGAAGTTACGGAAGTTGATTTTTCCGCCAGACCTTTTGTAATAAAAACCGGAGACGAAGTTCATACCGCCGATGCGGTAATAATTGCCACGGGCGCTTCGGCAAGATTACTCGGTTTGGAAAGCGAACAGAAATACATGGGTTACGGAGTTTCCGCTTGTGCCACTTGCGACGGATTTTTCTACAGGGATAAAAAAGTGATTGTGGTTGGCGGCGGCGATACCGCAATGGAAGAGGCAAATTACCTTACTAAATTTGCTTCCGAAGTTACTATCGTTCATAGACGCGAGGGATTCCGGGCTTCCAGAATTATGCTTGAGAGAGCACGTAAAAACCCCAAAATTAAATTCATTACCAATGCGGTAATTAAAGAGGTTTTGGGTAAAGAGGAAAACGGAATTAAATTTGTTACCGGTGCTTTGCTCGAAAATACTAAAGACGGTTCCACACAACAAGTCGATGTGGACGGAATTTTTATTGCAATCGGGCATAAACCCAACACTGATATTTTCAAAGGTCAACTCGAAATGGATGAGACCGGATATTTAATTGTTGAACCCGGCACGACTAAAACTAATGTTGAAGGCGTTTTTGCCGCGGGAGATGTTGCCGATAAAGTTTACCGGCAAGCGGTAACCGCAGCGGGAACAGGTTGTATGGCTGCTCTCGATGCCCAACATTGGTTGGAAGAAAAAGAACTTGCCTAAATTTATTCCCGTCCGGTAATTCCGGACGGGCAATCTTTTATATTTGCCTTTGATGAACCCAATTTCTATTTTGCATTTTATTTTACAAAATCATCCGGGAAAATTATGAAGACAAAAAGCGGTTACGTTGCAATAATCGGGAAACCCAATGTAGGTAAATCTACTTTGATGAATGCATTAATCGGACAAAAACTTTCTATCACTACAAAAAAACCACAGACAACACGCAAAAATATTTTGGGAATTTTGAGCGACGAAAATTATCAGATAATTTTTTTAGATACGCCGGGCATATTAAAACCTACATATTTACTGCAGGAAAAAATGCTCGAGTATGTGCTCAATTCCGTTAAGGATGCCGATGTACTGGTTTTTATGATTGATATTTCCGCCGACCCGAACGCCGCGGCGCTTCAAGACGAAAAAGTTCGGGAAATCATCAATAAAGTAAATATTCCAAAAATTATGGTGGTCAACAAAATTGATTTGTCGAACGAAACCGCATTGAATAATATTATAAAATCCATAGAGAAAACCGGTCTGTTCAAAAAAGTAATACCGGTTTCCGCTACACTTGGCGCAAACGTTTCCGAAGTATTAAACGCAATTTTGGAATATTTACCCGAAGGACCAAAATATTATCCCGACGATCAATTGTCCGACCGCGATGAAAGATTTTTCGTATCCGAATTAATCCGTGAAAAAATATTTGAATTTTACAGAGATGAAGTTCCGTTTAGCACCGAAGTAATTATTGAAGAATTTAAGGAACGGGAAAAAGGGAAGGATTATATTCTCGCTAATATAATTGTAGAAAAAGAAACGCAAAAGCCCATTATTATTGGGAAAAACGGCGAACAAATAAAAAAGTTGGGTAAGGTTGCACGCGAGGCGGTGGAAAATTTTTTAGGTCGCCCCGTATTTTTGGAATTGCGTGTTAAGGTTAGACCTAAATGGCGCTCGAATCCTAATATTCTTAAACGGTTCGGTTACGTTACCGGCGATGAAAAATAACGTTCGCCGGGCGCGCGGTAAATATTTTTCCGAATCGGCTCTTCTAATCGCCACGGTTTTATGGAGCGGCACTTTTGTAATCGTAAAAGTATCTTTGCAAGATGTTTCTTCAATGCTTTTTATCGGATTGAGATTTCTTCTTGCCACTTTATTGCTTTTACCTTTTGTTTTCAAATTCAAAAGTGAATTTAATAAAGCTGCGATTATATCAGGCGGATTACTTGGGTTGTTTTTCTTTTTGGGATTTGCAACCCAAACCATAGGTTTAAAATTTACATCCGCCACAAATTCCGCTTTTATAACAGGCTCATCGGTTGTTATGGTGCCGGTTCTTCAAACAATACTGGAAAGAAAACCCCCGACAAAAGGTTCTATAATCGGAATTATTTTGGTGTTTGCCGGAATTTTATTTTTATCCGGCAGAGGTAATTCAATTTTTACTTTTATTTCCGATTTGGCAACCAATTTTAATATCGGGGATTTTTTCACGTTACTCTGCGCAGTCTTTTTTGCCGTTTATGTGGTTTATTTGGATATCGTTACCAACAAGCACGGCTTTACGGTGATTTTGTTCATGCAGATGGCAGTTACTGCCATAGCCGCTTTTGCCGCTTCTTCCTTTTTTGATTTTTCGGATATAGAGAAAATACGTATAGAGTTTACGGATTATCTTATTTTCGGGATTTTGTATACCGCAATTTTTGCAACGCTAATAACCACGGCAATAATTACCAAATTTCAAAAAAATGTTACGCCGACTAAAGCGGCAATTATTTATTCCCTTGAACCGATTTTTGCATCGATTTTGGCATTCTTTATATTAAATGAAAAAATCACTAATTTTGGAATCTTTGGAGCGGTGTTAATTTTTTCCGGATTGATTATTTCGGAAACCTACGACTATTTTGAAAATGGAAGAAAAAGTATTAAGAGCTGAAATTGTTGCGAGCGGTGTTGTGCAAGGCGTTGGTTTCAGGTATTTTGTTTTGCGCAATGCCCAACAACTCGGCTTAAAAGGGTTTACGAAAAATTTATATACCGGTGAAGTTCTGACCGTAGCGGAAGGACCTGAATATTTAATTAAAGAATTAATCAAGAAAATTAAAATCGGACCTTCGCACGCATACGTTAAAGACGTAAAGGTAAAATGGGGCGAACCGGAAAATGAGTTCGAAAATTTCGAGGTAAGATATTGAATTCTCCTTTTAGAATCGGTTTCGGATACGATGTGCACAAATTTGCCGAAAACAGAAAACTAATACTCGGTGGAATCGAAATACCTTCCGAAAAAGGACTTGCCGGTCATTCCGATGCGGATGTTTTACTTCATGCAATTTGCGACGCTATGCTCGGAGCCCTTGCTCTCGGCGATATCGGAAAACATTTTCCCGATACGGACGAACAATATAAAAACATCGACAGTAAAATTTTACTTTCCAAAGTAAACGAATTGATTATAAAACATGATTACCGGCTCGGTAATCTCGATACAACCGTAGTTGCGGAAAAACCGAAGCTGAAGCCGTTCATCGACGGAATCCGTAAATCCATTGCGAATATTCTTAACGTGCCGGTCGGTTCCGTTTCCGTTAAAGCAACCACATCCGAAAAAATGGGGTTTGTCGGAAGGGAAGAAGGTATTAAAGCTTACGCCGTTGCGCTACTTGTAGAAGATAAAAATGATTGAAGAAATTATTGCATATATCAGTTCGCTCGATCCCGCTTGGATTTATTTTATCTTGTTTTTCTTTGCGTTTATCGAAAATGTATTTCCCCCTTCTCCCAGCGATGTTGTGGTTGTTATCGGCGCTTCGCTTATTGCAACAACTTCGGTGAGTTTTATTCCCGTTTTGTTCATTACCAGTATTGGCAGCGCTCTGGGTTTTATCTTAATGTATTACGTCGGTTATTTTCTTAGTGAAAAAGTTTTGCGTACCGGAAAATTAAAATTTATAAGTAAGGATGCATTACATAAAACGGACGAATGGTTTTCGAAATACGGCTATTGGATAGTTTTGGCAAACAGGTTTCTACCCGGCACGCGTTCGGTAATCAGTTTTTTTGCCGGTGTGCACGAATTGAACGTTTGGAAAACTTTCGTTTATGCTTTAATCAGCGCTTTCTTGTGGAATACTTTAATTATCTTTATGGGTATGCAACTCGGACGTAATGCCCAATTGATTGATTATTATCTTACGACATATTCGCACATTGTTTATGCGCTTACTGCAGTTGTTATTTTGTATTTTGCTGTTAAGTATTTTCTAAATAAACGTAAAGCACAAAGTTGAATTTTATTAACTACATCTCCGGCAAAAATTTAACCACGGAAGAAAGGAAAGCAAGAAAGCAAAAATATACTTTCGGGCTTATAAGCGGAGTGATGTTGGGAATTTCTTTTCCGCCGGTACCTTTTCCTTATTTGATTTTCGTGGCTCTCATTCCATACTTATTCAAATTGGAAAAACTTAACGGTCTTGGTGAGATAAACAGGTTTACATATTTTACTGCATTCATATTTAACATAATCACTCTTTATTGGGTTGGGAGTTGGACTCCCGATGCAGACCCGTTTCTGTTGATTGCCGGAACCGTTTTAATGTTTTTTAACCCGTTATTGTTTTTAATTCCTTCCACTCTGTTTTACTTTGCAAAGAGAAAAATTTCCACAAAAACCGCAATGTTATCCTTCCCGCTGTTTTGGGTAACCTACGAATATCTGTACAGTGTAACCGAGTTCAGATTTCCGTGGTTGACTTTGGGAAACAGTCTGCCTTATTTCCGTTCCTATATTCAAATAGCGGATATCATAGGCGCATACGGTTTATCGTTATTGATTTTATATGTCAATCTGTTTTTGTTTTATAGTCTAAAATTATTTTTCGAAAAAAAACTGGTCAATTCGTTTTATTTAAGTACCGGTTTAACTTTGTTGATTCTGCCAATCATTTACGGCAACATTAAGATTAACGATTTTGAGTTACCGGCGGAAAAAATTAAAGTCGGTTTGGTTCAACCCAATTTAAATCCTTGGAAGAAATGGGAAGTGGGGAATTTGAACGAACAACTGAATATGTATTTCGAACTTTCGGAAAAAGCGGTAGATGAAGGAGCGCAAATTCTAGTTTGGCCCGAAACGGCTTTGCCTGTTTATTTATTAACCGGCAGATACGAAAAAGAAGTAAAGCGGATACGAAGTTTTCTGGATTCGAATTCCGTTTCGCTTATTACGGGTATGCCAAATGTTAAGTTTTACCATAATCCTTCGTTAGCCCCGGAGGATGCCAAACATTTGAAGAACAGTAAAACCTTATACACTTCTTATAATTCGGCGCTGGCGTTTAATCCCGGAATGGAGGAAGTTCAAACATACGGTAAAATAAAGTTGGTTCCTTTCGGTGAGAAAGTTCCGTACGTGGAAAAACTTCCATTCCTAGGAAAGTGGATTAAGTGGAACGTTGGAATATCGAGCTGGAATACCGGCACGGATACGACGGTTTTCATTATTGATAACGGAAAACTGAAACGCCCGGTTAAAGCCGCAGCAGTGATTTGCATTGAATCGATTTATCCCGGTTTCGTTGCTTCGTTTGTAAAAAAAGGAGGAGAGTTTATTGCGGTCGTTACTAACGACAGTTGGTACGGAAATTCGAGCGGACCGTATCAGCACAAGGAAATCAGTGTATTGCGGGCAGTGGAAAACCGCAGATTTGTTGTACGCGCGGCAAACGGAGGTATAAGCTGTATCATCGATCCGCTCGGAAATACTTTGGAAGAAACTAAAATGTTCGAACGAACGGTTCTTACCGGTGAAATCGTTCCGATGAAGAATATAACTTTTTATACCGCGCATCCTTTGCTTGTGCCTGCGTTGGTTTTGGTATTCACCGGAATTATTATTCTAATTATGATTATTAATTCGATTCGAAGAAAAACTGGGAGATAAAACATGAACGGAAAATTTATAGATTTGCGCAGCGATACCGTTACAAAACCTTCGACCGGAATGAGAAAAGCAATGTACGAAGCAGAAGTGGGAGACGATGTTTATAAAGAAGACCCGACGGTTAACGAATTGGAAGAATATGTTGCCGGTCTTTTGGGAAAAGAAGCAGCTTTGTTTGTGCCCAGCGGTTTGATGGGAAATCAAATAAGTTTGAATGTGCATACATCTCCCGGCGACGAAGTGATATGCGAAGCCGATGCGCATATTTTTCAATACGAATCCGGTACGCCGGCTGCAGTGAGCGGAATCCAGTTGTATCCTGTTCGAGGGGAAAACGGAATAATAACTCCGGATAAAGTGGAGCCTTTAATTAGACCAACAAGCGCTTACTACATGCCAAGAACAAAAGTAATAGAAGTCGAGAATACTCACAACAGGGCGGGCGGAACAATTTATCCTATCGGAATAATTAAAGAGTTACGGCAGTTGGTCGATAAGCATAACTTAAAATTCCATTTGGACGGCGCGAGATTGTGGAATGCGTCCGTTGCAACCGGAATTGCACCCAAAGAATACGCTGCTTATTTTGATTCTGTTTCCGTTTGTCTTTCCAAAGGTTTGGGAGCTCCGATCGGTTCGGTAATTGCCGGAACGAAAGACTTTATTACGGAAGCGTTCCGCGTAAGGAAAGCTTGGGGCGGCGGTATGAGGCAAGTGGGAATTATTGCCGCGGCGGGATTATATGCGGTTAAAAATAATATCGAACGGTTAGCGGAAGATCACGAGAAAGCAAAAGACCTTGCTCAATTTATTAACGGTCTGGATAATTTTGAAATTGACCCCGGTCTTGTCCAGACAAACATTTTAATATTCAAACCTTTAAGAAAAAGCGTGGATGAGGTTTTGGCTCAAGCAAAAGGGAAGGGATTATTGCTTTCGGTCGGAACCGTCGGCTCTCTGCGGGCTGTAACCCACATGGATGCCGGTTGGGATGAAATAGAAAAGGCAAAACAAATTTTAAGTGAAATAAATTAATATTTTAATTTTTCCCGAGTTCGGAAATTAATTTTTGTAAAGCGTTATCCACTTTCAAGCTTTCTTGTTTTCTCGTTAAAACTATTGGCGGGGCAACCCTGACTTTGCAATCTGTTATTCCGCATCTTTCGCAAGTGTTATGGACTTTAACCGTTTTGATTTTAGGGTCGTTACTGAATTTAATAACGGCACCGGTTTTTTCATCCAAAAGAAAACCGACTGTTATGCTGATTAACGTATTTTTAATTAATGTGCTTGGTCGTGCAACCGAAATTGTGAGGAACTTTTCGTCTGTTTCGTAAAAATGTGAAATTTGAATTCCGGCAATTTTATCGTCGAAACCTTTCGATTTTTTCACCCTTTCTTCCAATTGTTTCAAAACGCCTATTGATATCCATCTGCGGCAATAATGTTCGTCGGCTTGGTATCCGCCGGGATTTTGTCTTATGTTAAGTCTCATCTCCTTCGAAAGGGAAATTTCGTCAGTTCCTATTTCTTTGTTGAAACGTAGAAAGAAAAACCCGTTTAGTTCCAAATATTTCGATGCAATGTTTGTTAGCCTTTGGAAAAACATTTCCGGAGTTGCGTTAAACTTGGTAATTAACTTTAGTAAAAAATGCCCGTCCCAATTTTTTTTGTTAAAGAACGATTTAATTTCTTTTATGTATTGATTCTTATCGATAATTAATGCCGTTGCGAAATAAGAAGTCCGGTAATTGTTTAATAGTTCATCAAAAGATTTAAGAGGTCTTCTTGCATAAACGTAAGACCGTTCTTCAATTTTCATGAAAAGATATCCAAGCTCTTTCGCCAGAATAAATAATTTCTGTTCGGGTTTTAATTTCGGATTGATTAAAAGTTTATTTTTATTTCCGGGAATTACAATTGCACGGATTGATGAAAGTTCTTCGTTGTCCGCAAGGGCTTTATCGTTCAGTTCGTAATTAAACTGTTCGGTTAATATTTTTTTTAGTTTATTATATGTTACGCTTTTTGTTTTATCGATTTTGTATTTTGCTTTGAATTTCTCAACGGATATTTCTATGTCTTCAAAATAATTTTCGTTCAATTCTTTATATGTCCGCAAAGCCGTTTTGCTGAAAGCGTTATCGCTTAGCTCGGAGCTTCTTGCCATTTCTATAAGCGTGGAAACCAAAGCATTAAGTTGAGCGGGAGCATTGGAAAGTTGGATTATCAGTTTTTGAATATCAATTCCGTAATGATCGAGAGGTAATTGGTCAAGAATATTCGACTCGAGCAATTCTCCGATAGGAGCGAGTTTTTTATTTAACTTTAAAGAAACAAGTTTGTCGTAAGAAACGCCAAGCGTGCGGGCTAGCGCGGCAATTTTATCTTGCTTAGGATATTTTTTCCCGCTTTCTATTTCGTTTAAGTATGATACCGATAAATCGGATTTCCTTGCCAATTCGCCGAGAGACATTCCTTTATCCAGGCGGTATTGCTTGAGCTTCAATCCGAAAATAAGTTTTATGTATTTGGTAGTAAGTTCCATAAACTTTTTGGGAAATTATATCCAAATATAAACAAATCTGGAATATCAACAAATAGCAAAAATTCATTATTAGCGAAAATTCGCTTGACAATGAATTTTTATCTTTTTATTTTTACTCACGATAAATCCACTCAACAAAACGGATGGCAAATGGCTCGAATGCAAATAATAAAAAACCGCTTATTCGATGTCATTCCGTATCAAATTGAAAATTATTTTAACGAAGATGCAATTTGCGATAAGGTGGAAGGCAAATGGAGAAAATTCAGCTCTTCCCGTCTCCAGGAAATTATCGATAAAATGAGTCTCGGTTTAATTGCCAACGGCTACTCGCCTGGAGATAAAATTGCCATTATTTCCCGGAACAGAGTTGAATGGAACATCACAGATATTGCTTCGTTACAAATCGGTGCAATTGTGGTGCCGCTCTATCCTAACATGAGCGAAGAAAATTACAAATACATTTTTACCGATGCACACGTCAGACTTGTTTTTGTAGAAAATGTGGAACTATATGATAAGGTTGAAAGAGTTAAGGCCGGATTAGATTGGGAAATTAACGTTTATACCTTCGACGAGATTGAAGGATTGAAAAACTGGAAGGAAATTACATCTGCGGCAGATGAATCATTGAGAGACAAGTTGGATGAAATTAAGAATTCCATCAATGCGAACGATTTGGCAACAATAATTTATACTTCCGGCACTACGGGTGTTCCCAAAGGCGTTATGCTTTCGCATTATAATATCATTTCCAATATAATTTCGTTAATCGGTGTAATGCCGATATCTCACGAGCATAGAATTATCAGTTTTTTACCGTTATGCCATATCTTCGAACGAACCGCATCGTATTATTATTTAGCGGTAGGCGCGCAAATTTACTATGCGGAAAGCCTTGATAAAATCGGAGAAAACATAAGAGAAATAAAGCCCAATTATTTTACGACCGTTCCGCGTTTAATAGAGAAGATTTTCGACAGAATTATGGAAAAGGGAAGGGAACTTTCCGGACCGAAAAAAGCGATATTTGGTTGGGCGTTAACTTTGGCAAATGCTTATCACCCGATGGGTAAAAACGGTTGGTTTTACAATTTTAAATTGTCGATTGCAAGAAAATTGGTTTTTACGAAATGGATGGAAGCATTGGGCGGTGAATTGAAAGGAATTATTAGCGGAGCCGCATCGTTGCAACCGCGTTTGGCAAGAATCTTTACCGCTGCGGGCATTCCGATACGTGAAGGTTACGGCTTAACGGAAACTTCGCCGGTATTAGCGTGTAACAGATTTACCGAAGACGGATTCTACTTGGGAACGGTCGGGTTACCTTTACCGGATGTGGAAATTAAACTTTCAGAACAAGGGGAAATTCTTGCGAAAGGTCCGAACGTTATGCTCGGCTATTATAATAAACCCGAAGATACCAAAGAGGCAATCGACGAAGAAGGTTGGTTTCATACCGGCGATATCGGAGAACTAGTGGAAGGCAGGTTTTTGAAAATTACCGATCGCGTTAAAGAAGTGTTTAAAACTTCCGGCGGAAAGTTCGTTGCGCCTTTACCGATTGAAAATAAAATGAAAGAATCAAACTTCATCGAACAGATTATGGTTATCGGGGAAAACCGGAAATTCCCCGCAGCTATTATTGTTCCTAATTTCAAGTTTATTGTTAAGTGGTGCGAAAAGAAATGTGTGGAAAGAAAAACACGCGAAGAAATAATTACTTCGGATGTTGTAAAAAACCGGATTTGGGAAGATGTTCAATTTTATAATAAACGGTTCGGAAAAGTTCAACAAATTAAAAAAATTGCGTTGGTTCCGGATGATTGGACAGTCGAAACCGGTGAACTTACTCCGACCCTTAAACTTAAACGAAGGGTTTTGTTAAAGAAATATGCCGATTTAATCGAGGCAATATACGATCCGGAAAAAGAAAGGAATTACAAAAATATTCTGTAAATTATATTTATCAATAAATTAAATTGAAAAGTTAAAATGAAACGAATAATTAAAGAAGTAGCTGTTCTCGGTTCGGGAGTAATGGGCTCCCGCATTGCTTGTCATTTCGCTAATATCGGTTGCAAGGTTTATCTTTTGGATATTGTTCCGCGCGAGTTAACCGACGAAGAAAAGAAAAAAGGCTTAACTCTGCAAGACGCCGCAGTGCGTAACAGAATTGTTAACGACAATCTGAAAAATGTATTAAAATCCAAACCTTCCCCGATTTACCATAAGTCGTTTGCTTCAAGAATACAAATCGGCAATTTCGAAGACAATATGGATTGGCTCGGAAACGCAGATTGGATTATTGAAGCGGTGATTGAAAATTTGGAAATAAAGAAAAAAGTTTTTGCCGAAGTGGAGAAATTCAGAAAACCCGGAACTTTGGTAACAACAAATACATCGGGTATTCCCGTTCATCTGATTTCAGAAGGCAGAAGCGAAGATTTTCAAAAACATTTTTGCGGAACCCACTTTTTCAATCCGCCGCGATATCTTCAATTGCTTGAGTTAATTCCGACTCCGCAAACAGACCCGTCGGTTATAGATTTCATAATGCATTACGGCGATGTGTTCTTGGGAAAAACCGTTGTGCTTTGTAAAGATACGCCCGCGTTCATCGCCAATAGAATCGGGGTCTACAGCATAATGGCGGTCTTTAAATTGATGAAAGAATTAGACTTGACCGTGAAAGAAATTGATGTTCTAACCGGACCGTTAACCGGTAAACCTAAATCCGCTACGTTCAGAACTTCGGACGTTGTTGGACTTGATACGCTCGTTAAAGTTGCAAATAATCTTTATAACGATTGCCCTAATGACGAAGAGCGCGAGCTTTTTAAGATACCGGATTTCGTAAACAAAATGGTTGAAAACAAATGGCTCGGAGATAAAACCAAACAAGGATTTTATAAGAAGACAAAAGATGAAAAGGGTCAGCGCGTTATTCTTGAACTTGATGTAAAAACTTTGGAATACAATCCGCCTTCGAAACCGAAATTCGCTTCGGTAGGCGCAGCAAAACCGATTGAAGATTTAAGGGAAAGATTGAGATTTTTGATTGCACAAAAAGATAAAGCCGGTGAGTTTTTGCGCAAATTATCGTATATGATTTTTAGATATTCTTCCAACCGCATTCCCGAAATAACCGAAGAGCTTTACAAAATTGACGATGCAATGCGTGCAGGCTTCGGATGGGAACTCGGTCCGTTTGAACAATGGGATGTTCTTGGTGTGGAAAAGACCGTTAAGAAAATGGAAGAGATGAATCTTAAGCCTGCGTCTTGGGTTTACGATATGTTAAACGGCGGATTCGATTCCTTCTACAAAACGGAAAAAGGGAAAAAACAATTTTACGATATTAAAACCAAAACCTACAAGGATATTCCCGGTAAGGAAGGTTTTATAATTCTCGACAATTTCAGAAACGAAAAGCCGGTATGGAAAAACTCCGGAGCCACTTTACACGACATCGGAGACGGGGTTTTGAATCTGGAATTCCACACGAAAATGAACAGCATCGGCACGGAAATTTTGGAAGGAATTAACAAAGCCATAGAAATTGCCGAAAAAGATTTTCGCGGATTGGTAATTGGAAATAACGGCCCGCATTTTTCCGCCGGTGCAAATTTGGCAATGATATTTATGCTGGCAACAGAACAGGAATACGAAGAAATAGATTTAGCGGTAAGAACTTTTCAAAACACAATGATGCGTATCAGATATTCGGCAATTCCGGTTGTTGCCGCTCCGCACAACCTTGCAATAGGCGGCGGTTGCGAATTGTGCTTGCATTCCGATCAGATTAACGCATCGGCTGAAACTTATATGGGATTGGTTGAAGTTGGAGTGGGAATTATTCCTGCCGGCGGCGGTACGAAAGAAATGACCCTTAGAGCTTCAGATAGTTACGTGGAAGGCGGTATAGAATTTCCTGAACTCCAAAATAGGTTTTTGACAATCGGTCAGGCAAAAGTATCCACTTCGGCTTACGAAGCTTATGATTTGGGATTGTTTAGAAAAGGGCTGGATGTTTACACAGTGAATCCCAACAGAGTGATTGCCGAAGCTAAAAAGTCGGTAATCCGGCTTTCCGAAAAAGGATACACCCAACCCGTTAAAAGAACCGATATCAAAGTGTTAGGCAAGTCCGGCTTGGCTACTTTAATGCTAGGCGCATACTCGTATTACAAAGCCAAATACATAACCGAACACGATAAGAAGATTGCGGAGAAACTTGCGTATGTAATGTGCGGCGGCGATTTGAGCGAAGGAACTCTGGTTGATGAACAATATTTACTCGATCTCGAAAGGGAAGCATTTTTGAGTCTCGTTGGAGAAAGAAAAACTCTGGAACGGATTCAACATACTCTTAATACGGGAAAACCATTAAGAAACTAAATTTTAATAATTAAAATATAAGGTAAAATGAAAGAAGCATACATCGTGGCCGGTTACAGATCGGCCGTTGGAAAAGCGAAAAAAGGCGGATTCCGTTTTTATCGCCCGGATGATTTGGCAGCTGACGTAATTAACTATATGCTCGATCAAGTTCCCCAGTTGGATAGAAAAAGGATTGACGATGTAATTGTGGGGAATGCTTTCCCGGAAGCCGAACAAGGTTTGCAAATAGGAAGAATGATTGCCCTGCAATGTCTTCCGCAAGAAGTTCCGGGTGTAACGGTGAACAGATTTTGCGCTTCCGGAGTCGAAACCATTTCGATAGGAATTTCTAAAATACGTTCCGGTATGGCAAATTGCATAATCGCCGGCGGAACCGAATCAATGTCGATGGTGCCGATGACCGGTTGGAAGCTCGCCCCGAATTACAATTTGGTTGTTAATCATCCCGAATATTATTTGGGGATGGGACTAACAGCCGAAGAAATTGCGCATGATTATAAAATCAGCAGAGAAGAGCAAGACGAATTCTCTTACAATTCACATATGAAAGCGCTCCGGGCAATTGAGCAAGGATATTTTAAAGATCAAATTGTTCCGGTGGAAGTTGAACAAACTTATTTGGAAGACGGAAAAAGAAAAACCAAAAAATATGTGGTCGATACCGACGAAGGTCCCAGAAAAGATACAACTCTCGAGGCATTAGCCCGATTAAAGCCGGCATTTGCCCAAGGGGGAACGGTAACTGCCGGCAATTCTTCTCAAACTTCCGACGGTGCGGCTTTTGTCTTGATTATGTCGGAAGATATGGTGAAAGAATTGAACTTAAAACCGATTGCCCGTATGGTTTCGTATGCGGTTGCTGGAGTCGACCCCCGTATTATGGGAATAGGTCCGGTTGCCGCCGTTCCCAAAGCTTTACAACAAGCCGGTATGAAATTAAACGATATCGACTTGATTGAATTAAACGAAGCGTTCGCCGCTCAATCGCTTGCGGTTATTAGGGAATTGGATTTAAATACGGAAATATTAAACGTAAACGGCGGCGCAATTGCATTAGGGCATCCGTTGGGTTGCACCGGCGCCAAACTTACCGTTCAAATTTTGAATGAGTTGGAAAGAAGGAACAAAAAATACGGACTGGTCACCGCTTGCGTCGGCGGGGGTCAAGGCGTAGCATCAATTTTTGAAAGATTATAAAAATTAAATATAAAATTTATAAACAAATACGGAATTGAAAAATGGAAAAGGAATTACTCAAAGGCGGGGAATTCTTAGTAAAAGATAGCGCCCCGGAATCAGTATTCATTCCGGAAGATACAACGGAAGAGCAAAAAATGATGTCGGAAATGGTCGGCGAATTTATTGAAAAAGAAATTTGGCCGAATCTGGATGCCATTGATAAACAAAGCTCCGATCATTCCCTTACAATTAAATTGCTGAATAAAGCTGGGGAATTGGGTCTGTTGGGAACCGCTATCCCCGAAGAATACGGAGGCTTGGGAGAAGATTTTAATACCAACACGATTCTTGCTATGGCAATGGGTCCGAGCCATTCTTTCGGAGTGTCGTTTGCGGCTCATACGGGTATTGGCACTTTACCTATTTTGTATTACGGAACTGAAGAACAAAAGAAAAAATATTTGCCGAAGCTTGTTTCCGGAGAATGGAAATCGGCTTACTGTTTAACGGAACCTACTTCCGGTTCGGATGCTCTTTCTGCAAAGACAACCGCAACACTTTCCGAAGACGGAAATTATTATATCCTTAACGGTCAAAAAATGTGGATCACCAACGGCGGGTTTGCCGATATACTTATTACTTTTGCCCAAGTTGATGGCGATAAATTTACGTGTTTTATTATTCCTACAGATTCCGAAGGTTTTACCAAAGGCGAAGAAGAAAACAAAATGGGAATAAAAGGCTCTTCAACGAGAGCTTTATTTTTGGATAATGTTAAAGTACCGAAAGAAAATATTTTGGGCGAAATCGGAAAAGGTCATTATGTTGCTTTCAATATTCTTAATATCGGAAGATTTAAACTCGGTGCAATGACCACCGGCGGAGCAAAGAAATTTATTTCAATCGCCGTAAATTATGCCAATGAAAGAAAGCAATTCGGAAAAACAATCGGTAGCTTCGGAGCCATTAAACATAAGCTTGCGGAAATGGCTGTTAGAACATTTGTATCAGAGGCGGCTGTTTTGAGAACCAGCGGATTGATTGACAGCATGGTTAAAGATTTAATGAAGGACGGAATGCCTTACAGCGACGCACTTATTAAAGCAGCGGAAGAATACGCAATCGAATCATCAATAATGAAAGTATTTGGTTCGGAGATGCTTGATTATGTTGTTGACGAAGTTGTGCAAGTCCACGGCGGTTACGGTTATTCGGAGGAATATCCCGCCGCGCGCGCTTACCGCGATTCCAGAATTAACAGAATATTCGAAGGAACGAACGAAATAAACAGACTTTTAATTGTTGATATGCTCGTAAAGCGTTCTATGAAAGGCAGACTTGATTTGATGGGTCCGGCAATGGGTGTACAAAAAGAGTTAATGTCAATACCGACTTTCGGTGAAGAGCCGGAAGGTATTCTGGCAAAAGAACTGAAAGCAATCGACAATGCGAAAAAAGCAATTTTGATGATAGCCGGTTCCGCTGTTCAAAAATTCATGCAAAAATTGGCAGACGAGCAGGAAATAATTATGAATATTACCGATATGCTTATCGATGTTTATGTTTCCGAATCGGCAATTTTAAGAACACAAAAGTTAGCTTTACGGGATGAGCAAGCCGCCGCGCCGTTTATCGATATGACACGTATTTACGTTAGCGATGCGCTGGAAAGAATAAATAACTTTGGAAAGCATGCGTTAGCGGCTTTTGCCGAAGGCGACGAATTGAAAATGTTACTTCTCGGTTTGAAACGGTTTACCAAATTTGACCCGGTCAATACGATTCAACTGAGAAGAAAAATTGCGAATAAAATGTTAGAAGCTAACGAATATTGTTTCTAAATCTTTATCTTGGCTTGTTGGTTTTCAATAGCTTGTCAACATACCTTTCACTTTCGCAAGCGATTATTTATTATTGCGAAGGCAGATTAATTTACAAAGCGGGAAAAGTAAATGAGTCAGAATCTTTATACACAACCAATGTTAAAAGATAACGCACTGAAGGATAATGTGGTTGTTGTAACCGGCGGTGGAACGGGACTTGGAAAATCTATGGCAAAATATTTTTCGGAATTGGGCGCAAGTGTTGTTATTGCAAGCCGTAAATTAGATGTATTGAAACAAACCGCACAGGAAATTGAGAATGAAACCGGGAACAAAGTTCTACCCGTAAAATGCGATGTAACTTCTTATGAACAAATTGAAAATTTATTAAGCGAAACATTGAAACATTTCGGTAAAGTTGATTCGTTGGTTAATAACGCCGCCGGAAATTTTATCAGTCCCACCGAAAGACTTTCGCATCGGGCGTTCGATATTATTGTTAACATTGTTTTACGGGGAACTTATTATGCAACTTTATGCTTTGGCAAACACTGGATTAAAAATAAGAAAAGTGCATCGGTGTTAAACATTGTTACCACATATTCGTGGACAGGTTCGGGTTATGTTGTTCCTTCTGCCGTTGCAAAAGCAGGCGTTTTAGCTTTAACGCGTTCGCTTGCGGTGGAATGGGCAAAATATGGAATAAGATTTAATGCAATTGCGCCCGGACCTTTCCCTACAAAAGGCGCTTGGGATAGATTGTTTCCGGAAGAGCTGAGAAAAAATTTTTCCGTAGATAAGAAAATTCCTTTGAAAAGGGTAGGTGAACACCAGGAACTTGCAAATCTTGCCGCATATCTCATTTCAGAATATTCCGCTTTCATAAACGGTGAAGTTGTAACTATCGACGGCGGTGAATGGCTTAAAGGCGCCGGAGAGTTTAATTTTCTTGATGAAATTCCGCACGAAATGTGGGATGAGATAGAAAAAATTATACGCGGAAAAAAGTAAACATTTCACACTAAGAATCTTGATATAAACTATTTAAAATATTAAATTACCGTCAGTATCAAATCGGGTTAATTTATGAGAAAATTAATTTTCGATATTGAAACTGCCGGTTATGAGTTTGAATCCCTTTCGCTTTCCCAGCAAGAATATATCTTAAGATACGCGGAACAAGAAAAAGACGAGGAACTCAAGCGCGAAAAAATAGACAAATCAAAAAGATACTTGAGTTTATATCCTTTTACGGCAAAAGTTGTTGCAATCGGCATGTTGAATGTGGAATCGGAGGGTTCGCTTGTTTTGTTTGAAGGAAAAGACTCTTGGAAAGCTGAAGATAAAAATGTGGAATACAAAGGTGTGGAAGAAAGGGAAATGTTAGAGCTGTTTTGGAATTACGTTTCCAAAGTCGACCAAGTTATTACATTTAACGGAAGAAATTTCGATATTCCGTTTCTGATGCTGCGTTCGGCTATGCTGCGGGTTAAACCGAGCGCCAATTTAATTCAAAGCCGTTACAGTCTCACTCATCATATTGATTTGCTTGATCAGTTTACATATTACGGCTTGATGAGGAAATTCAATCTCGATTTTTACTGTAATGCTTTTGGAATAGAATCACCGAAGAGCAAAGGCATTACCGGAATGGAAGTTAAAGAGTTATACAAAGCGGGAAGGATAAAAGATATTGCAATATACTGCGGTGAAGATATTAAAGCGACATACGAACTTTACAAAATTTGGAACGAATATTTGAATATATAAAAAGTCCGGTGTAAAAAGCACCGGACTTTTAACAAATACTATTTTATTTAACTTTCCTTCAGTTTTTTGATTTCTTCAATCATTGCCGGAACAACTTCGAATACATCGCCGGTAATTCCGTAATCGGCTACTTGAAAAATAGGCGCATCGGGATCTTTGTTAACAGCCACAATGTATTTTGAGGATCTCATACCGGCTAAATGTTGAATTGCACCGGAGATACCAAGAGCAATATAAAGATTCGGGGAAACGGTTTTACCCGTTTGTCCTACTTGCTCGCTATGCGGTCTCCAACCGGCGTCCACAACTGCGCGGGAAGCGCCTACAGCCGCACCGAGTAAATCGGCTAATTCTTCAACGAGATGGAAATGTTCCGGACCTTTCATGCCGCGACCGCCCGATACGATAATCGAGGCTTCGGCAACGTCCAATTTACCTTCCGATTTTTTCAGTTCAACTACGCGTTCGCTAAGATTCGGGTTAGCTACTTCTTTTACTTCTATTTCTGCTTTCGCATCGGAGGGTTCGCCCGGATTAAAAACATTAGGCCGCAATGTAAATATTTTCTTTTCGCTTGTTAATTTTACGTCGATCAATGCTTTTCCCGCGTAAACGGGACGCGTAGCAATTATTTCACCGCCTTCTATTTCCAATGCGGTACAATCCATTGCAATTCCCGCATTAACTTTAACGGCAACTCTGGGCGCCAAGTCTTTGCCCATTGCCGTGTTTCCGAAAAATATTATATCGTTTCCCGAATTGTTAATATGTTCGGCTAAAATATCTTTATAAGCCGAAGACGAATATTTATCGAGTTCTGCATTTTTATAAACGGTCACTTTCGAAATTCCGTAACCGCCAACGTTTTCAACGCCTTCTATTTCATTGCCGATAACTACTGCTTCGACTTCGCCGCCAAGTTTTTCTGCAATCTCAGAAGCGGCTTTGGATACTTCAAAAGAAATCTTTTTGAGTTTACCTTCTCTTTGTTCCAATACAGCTAAAATTTTATTTGCCATAGTAAAAACTCCTTATATTACTTTTGCTTCTTCTCTTAATAAACGGATTAGTTCCGGAACGGCGCTTGCATCCGAGCCTAAAATTTTACCGGGCTGTTTCGGTGCCGGTTTTTTCATACGCAATATTTCAACGTAGTTTTCGGCCGGTGCCGCTTCTTTTTCTTCTATTGTTTTTCTTTTAGCTGCCATTATACCTTTCAGAGAAGCATATCGCGGTTCGTTTAATCCTTTTTGAGCAGTAATAACAACGGGAAGGGAAGTTTCCACAACTTCGCGTCCACCTTCAATTTCTCTTTCCGCAATTACTTTATTGCCGTCGATTTTTAAGTCGACTACAACCGTAACGCAGTTGTAACCCAACAATTCCGCTGTCAATTGTCCGGTAATGGAATTATCGTAATCAACCGATTGTTTACCGAAGAATACAATTTCTGCGCCTTGGTTTTTAATTTCTTCGGCAAGCGCTTTAGCAACGCCGAAAGAATCCCGTTGGTTCTCGTCTTTTAACAAAACACCGCTGTCGGCGCCCATAGCCAACGCTTTTCTAATCGATTCTTTATTTGCATCGGTGCCAAGACTAATAACAACAACTTCGCCGCCGAGTTGCTCTTTTGTTTTCAAAGCTTCCTCGATTGCGAATTCATCGTATGGGTTCACAACGTAAGTAACTCCGGAGGGATCGATAGATTTTCCGTCGGAGCCGATAATCACTTTCGTTGCGGTATCGGGAACGTGACTTACGCAAACTGCAATTTTCATCACACCTCCATTTAGTTTAAAAATTTTAACTTATATGCAAAATCTTGCGTGTATAAAATAATATGATTAATGTTACAAATATAATATATTTATACTAAATTATCCTTTTATAATGTCAATAAAATCAAGCATTTATGAGAAAAAACGGGCGCAAAATATGAAAGAATACGATTATGATTTTGTAATTGTAGGATCCGGTTTCGGAGGTTCCGTTTCGGCATTGAGGCTATCCGAAAAAGGTTATAAAGTTTTGGTTATCGAAAAGGGAAAAAGGTTAACTGCGGATGATTTTCCCAAAACAAATTGGAATTTGAAAAAGTGGATGTGGATTCCCGTATTGCGTTTCTTCGGGTTTTTCAAATTGTCTTTTTTCAGACACATCACAATTTTATCCGGAGTTGGGGTCGGCGGCGGATCGCTGGTTTACGCGAATACTTTGGCAATTCCCAAAAAAGAATTTTACGAAAGCGGAAGTTGGAAAAAGCTGGTCGATTGGGAAAACGAATTGAAACCTTACTACCGGAAAGCTCTTGAAATGTTGGGTGCCGTTGAGAATCCCCGGTTGGAAACAGGAGATTTGGCGCTTAAAAAATTGGGTAAACTAATCGGCAAGGAAAATGAATTTTATCCTACAACGGTTGCGGTTTCATTTGGAAATGGAGAGAAAAGCAATTTGAACGAATGCAATTTCTGCGGCGGTTGTATGACTGGCTGCAGATATAACGCCAAAAACACATTGGATAAAAATTATCTTGCCGAAGCGGAAAAATTGGGTGCCGAAATAATTTCCGAGACCGAAGTAATTGATGTTGTTCCTTTGGACGGAAATAAAGGTGAGAGCGGTTACCGTGTTTTAACGAAAAGCAGTACGTCTTTTTTCAAAAGTAAAAAATCGTTTATAACAAAATCCATAGTTTTTTCGGGCGGAGTTCTGGGAACGGTAAAATTATTGTTAAAACTTAAACAAACTTCTTTACCAAACTTACCCGGCCAGGTCGGCGCGGATGTTCGTACAAATTCAGAAAGTCTTGTCGGTGTTACTACGTTCGATAAATCAATTTCCTTTTCCGATGGAATAGCAATCGGTTCGATTCTTTACACCGGTAACAGCACACATTTGGAACCCGTAAGATACGGCTCCGGCTCCGGATTTTGGCGGATTCTTATGTCGCCAATGGTTTCGGGAAAATCCGTTTGGAGCCGGATTAAAAATATTATTTTAGATTTGATAAAATATCCAATTAAAAATTTTAAGGTCTTTACAGTATGGAATTGGGCAAAGCGGACGCAAATATTACTCTTTATGCAAACTATCGATTCTAAAATACGCTTTACTTTAAGCAGGTTTGGAATGAAAACCGAAATGCAAGAGGGAAAAGCACCTTCTGCGTTTATTCCGGAAGCAAAGGAACTTGCCGAAAAGTATGCCGGAATTGTTAACGGCAAACCTATGGTATTGTTGACCGAAACGTTGGGCGGTATTCCGACAACTGCACATATTCTCGGCGGCGCCGTTATCGGTGCGAATAGAAGCGAAGGAGTAATCGATTCAAATCAAAAAGTTTTTGGTTATGAAAATATGTGGGTTTGCGACGGGTCGGCGATTTCGGCTAATCCCGGAGTAAATCCATCACTTACCATTTTGGCAATGACGGAAAGAGCGATGGATAAAGTTCCGGGTAAAGCCGATTAATCGATGGCAAAAGCAAATGCTTCTTCTTCGTGTTTTTCCAGTTGATTCCTTTGTTTTCTGTAATCGAAAATATCAACGTCGTCGAAAATAAAATTCCGCGGGTTAAGCGCTATCCCTTTGTATCTTACTTCGTAATGCAAATGAGGACCGGTAGATAAACTTCCCGAGTTACCCGAAATGGCAATTAAGTCCCCGCGTTTAACATATTGGCGTCGCTTTACTTTGATTTTTTTTAGATGTGCATATAAAGTTACGTAACCGTAGCCGTGATCGATTTTTAAAGTTAATCCGTAACCACCGTTGCGCCCGGCATAAATTACCCTTCCCGCACCGGGAGCATAAACCGGAGTGCCGGTATTTGCCAAGAAATCCACACCCGAGTGCATCCTTCTGATTTTCAATATCGGATGGTACCGCATGCCGAATCTGTCGCCGTAGTTTGCATGTACAGGTTTTATTGCGGGCAAGCATTCGTAAAATTTCTCGTTTTCGGCTAACTTGGTTTTAACTTCTGAATAGCTATTTAATTCTTTTCTGACTTTTAAATCGAGTTTGCTTGCATAATCGGCAAGTTGTAGAAGTATATTTTTTTCTTCTTCCGTATTCCTTGGATCAACGTTTTCGAATAAAAATCCGCCGGTTCCGTATTCATCGTTTGTGTCTTCCGCCGGTAAATTTACGGCTAACCTGAGTTCGTTATTTTTGCTTGTAATTTGATTTACTTTTTTCTCCAAATTGCGGTATTGATTTCCCAATAATTTCAATTGGGCAAGCAGTTGGGCATTTCGCTCTTGAAGTTCGTTTAAATTTTGTTGGGGATTAACAATTCCGGAAAATGTAACGTAAAGAAAAGTAAAAGTTATTCCTGAAAATAAGGAAGTTAGCGCAATTACTAACAAAAATTTCTTGTAAGCATTTTTAACCGGTACAAACCTCAGTTCCTTTTTCGAGTAGTAAAAGAATTCTTTTTTCATTTGATCCGCTTCAACTTGCTTTGACGAGGGTATTTTGCCGTAATTTGAGTTCTTCATTTATCTTTCTGTAAACTTCCCATTCTTTAAACCAATCATCGAGATCCGACGTCCGTAGTTTATACCTCAAATTTTTTACTTTCTTAAATTTTTCCAAATCGTAAAGAATTGCCTGTTTTTCCATTCTCTCTAATTTTCTAAGTTCGTTTTTGAAAAAATAAGATTTGGTTTTTTCCAACACCGCTTTACATACTGCCAGTTGTTCGTCAGATAAGTCGTGAATCGTTGTTGTGGTTCCGACAATATCCGTTTTTTTCATATTTACCTCCGCCCGCCCTTGAAGAGAATGTTTAATTGGTGAGTTTTGCTCGAATATAAGAAATTCATTTATCATGCCACTTGACCTTCATCACAAAATGTTTGATTTTTTACTTGAAATCATATTTTTAAATTTTGGCTTTTATAATTACCGGTGCGAAAAAAGTTGACGTATTGCTTGAGTAAAGTCCGCAAATGCTTATAAAGATTATAGTTATGTTGTTTCCGCAAAATTTTTTCCGCAAATAAAGTTGCACCCTTTCAAATTATAATTTCTGTTTAGTTTTTTCACGGAAAAACAAATTTTGTTCCATATCACAATTTTTTCTTTACGGTTTGTTTTCATAGAAATTTTTCAGGAAGGTGTTTGTTTTGTCTCAGAACTAAATAAAAAAATGAGACAAATTCTTAATTTAATTCGTATTAATACTTTATTAAATCCCACTTTTTCCGATAATAAGGCAAATCTGAAAATTCTGAATAAAAGGGAACTAGGGGAATGGATTCCGGCCGAAATTCTGCTACTAATTTTACCGAAGCGCTAAATCAAATAATAAATTCTTTGGAATATTCCGGATTTGATGAAGAAAATAATTTCGATTCAGCTTATGTTTCTATTTTTAGGGAAGAGACCGTTGCGCTTTGGAATAATCCCGCATTCGGAGCATTGATTACCGGTTTGAATGGGAAAATTCACAGAGTAAATAATACTTTTTTGAATTTTACCGGATACGACGAAGAAGAAATAAGCGGAAGTAAATGGAGCGATTTATGTCTTACGGTCGAAAAAGAAGAAGCTGAAAATAATGTAGAAAAACTGATTTACGAAAAAAACCGCTTTGTGCATTTCCGGTTATCGGTATTAACCAAATCTGCCAAAGCCATTCCAACCGATTATTATGTTACGGCAATTTTCAACGGGAATGAAAAACCGGAAGAGTTTCTGCATATTGTAATTCCGCACGAAAATTATTTTTCGGCGGAGCCGATTGTAAAATTTCAGAAAGATTTTCTTCACACGCTGCTCAACAGCATTCCAAACGCTGTTTACTACAAAAACAATAAGGGAATTTTCTTGGGGTGCAATAAAAAATTCGAGGAACTTTTTGATGAAAAAGCCGATGAAATTTTCGGCAAATCGGAATATGAAATTTTCCCGGAAGACATTGCGGCAAAAGATTACAACACCGATTTGGAAATAGTCCGTTCTCCCCAAAATATTTTATTTTCCGCAACATACTTTAAGCCGGACGGACGGAAAATGGAATTAGAGATTAACAAGTCGGCATTTTTCGATAAGGACGGGAAGTTAGCCGGCATTATCGGCATAATTAACGATGTTACCAGAAGAAAAGAGTTTGAAATAAACCTTTTGGAATCCCAAGAAAAATTAAAAAAATCCAATAAAAACAAGGATAAATTGTTCTCGGTTATTTCACATAATTTGCGGAGTCCTTTTACCACGATTTTGGGATTTTCCGATATTCTGGTTGACGAATTTGATAATTATTCCGATGAAGATAAAAAATCATTCGCTTCGGAAATCCGAAAATCCGCACAATTCGCTTACTCTCTGTTGAACAACTTATTGCTTTGGACGAAAATACAACTCGGTAATCTCAAACCGGTTGAAGAATTTTTAGATTTGACGATTTTTATCGATGAAGTTATTCATAATATCAAAAGGAAAGCCGATAAAAAAAGTATTGTGCTCGAAAACAGAATTCCCGAACACTTCAATGTTTTTGCCGATAAAACCATGCTCGGCAATATCATGGAAAATATTTTGGATAACGCCATTAAGTTTTCTTACGAAAAAAGCAGAGTAGTAATTTCGGCGAGTAAATCCGAACAATATGTTCAATTGGAAATTAAAGATTCCGGAACCGGTATAAACGCCGGGGACATACCGAAATTATTGAATTTCGAAGAACACATTACAAGTTACGGAACCGGAAACGAAAAAGGAACCGGATTAGGTTTAATTATTTGTAATGAACTTTTAAAAATTATGAACGGCGAACTTCTCATTGAAAGCCAAAAAGACATCGGAACCACGGTAATAGTTAAGTTACCAAAGTCCGCTCATGTTGATAAAGGAGAATAGACTTATGAGTGTATCAATCGATTCGAATAAAGCCAAAGGAAAATTCGATAAATTTTATTTGAAAAAGATTGGTCACGATTATGTTGTTGTTCCTTTTGAAATCGGCTTATACGGTTTTGCAGCGGCTTTCACGCTAATAATATTAACCCGGCTTTTTGCTTTTGTGGTTGGAATATTCGAAATATTTCAAGTAACGCTTAACGATTTGGTGACCGCCGGTTGGGGATTTCTGTTAATATCTTTCGCTACCGTTATCAAACATTTACGCGACGTTCAGAAATAAATTTTATTTTTTCTTCTACCTTCTTTCCGCTTATTTACTCAAAATGACATTACCGTAAAATTCCCCTTTCTTTTATACATCAAACTAATATATTATATTTCGCTTTAACAAAAAAATATTCATCAAATGGAAGAACCGAAAGTAACCCTTGAATTAGCTCTTGAGCACGGACTTACCGAGGAAGAGTATAATAAAATATGCGAGAGATTAGGCAGAACACCTAATTACACAGAGCTTGGAATTTTCAGTGTGATGTGGAGCGAACATTGCAGTTATAAAAATTCGATAGCATTAATAAAAACACTTCCGAGGAGCGGAAAAAATTTATTGGTTGGCGCCGGCGAAGAAAATGCCGGACTGGTAGATATAGGCGACGGGCAGGCAATAGCATTTAAAATCGAAAGTCATAATCATCCATCCGCCGTTGAACCGTATCAAGGTGCGGCAACCGGAGTGGGCGGAATTTTAAGGGATATTTTTACCATGGGCGCCAGACCGATAGCGGCTCTTAATTCATTACGTTTCGGAACTTTGGATGATGCGCGGACGCGTTATTTGTTCGAAGGGGTTGTGAAAGGAATTGCCGATTACGGAAATTGTTTCGGTGTGCCTACGGTCGGCGGTGAAGTCTATTTCGATGAGGTTTATAAAGATAATCCGCTCGTTAACGCAATGGCAATCGGAATTGTTGATGTGGACAAGGTTACTTCCGCAATTGCAAAAGGAGAAGGTAATCCGGTAATGATTGTCGGCTCGGCAACCGGTAGGGATGGAATTCACGGAGCCACTTTTGCTTCCGAAGAAATTTCCGAAGAATCCGAAGCCAAACGTCCGTCGGTTCAAGTGGGCGATCCGTTCACCGAAAAACTTTTACTCGAAGCTACTCTCGAAGTAATAGAAAAGGGATTGGTTGTCGGAATACAAGATATGGGGGCGGCGGGAATTTCATGTTCCACTTCGGAAATGAGCGATAAAGGAAACGCGGGAATGAAAATAGACCTAAATAAAGTTCCGCTGCGGGAAAAAGACATGACCGCATACGAAATAATGCTCTCCGAAAGTCAAGAACGGATGTTGGTCGTTGCAAAAAAAGGCAAAGAACACGAAGTTAAAAAAATATTCGAAAAATGGGATTTGAGTTGCGAAATAATCGGGGAAGTGACAAACGGACCTTATATAGAAGTTGAGCATTACGGAAAGGAAAAAGCAAAAATAGAAAGTTTCGATTTGGTTTTAGGCGGCGGTGCACCGGTTTATTACCGTGAATCTAAAAAGCCCGGATATATCGATGAGATCAGACAATTCGATTTTTCGTCTTTACCCCAACCGGAAAATTTGGAAGAGACTTTTCTTAAAGTGTTTTCTTCACCAAACATTGCTTCTAAAAAATGGGTTTACCAGCAATACGATTCCATGGTTCAAACAAATACGGTTTTGGGTCCGGGTTGCGATTCCGCAGTTATACGGATTAAAGATTATAACAAATCTATTGCCGCAAAAACGGATTGTAACGGTCGCTACGTTTATTTAAATCCGAAAGAGGGGACAAAAATCGCAGTTGCCGAAGCTGCAAGAAATATAGTTTGTTCGGGCGGAAAACCTTTGGCTATTACGAACTGCCTGAATTTCGGAAATCCGTATAAACCCGAAATGTATTGGCTTTTCAAAGAATCGATTGCGGGAATGAAAGAAGCTTGCGAATTTTTTGATACTCCCGTAACCGGTGGAAATGTGAGTTTCTATAACGAAAGTCCCGATAGAGCGGTTTACCCCACGCCGGTAATCGGGATGGTTGGAATAATTAAAGATTTACAAAACGTTACGTCTTGCTATTTTAAAAACGAAGGGGATTTAATTTTCGTCTTAGGTGAAGATTTTGAAGAACTTGGGGGTAGTGAATATCTGAAAGTTGTTCACAATTTGGTAAAAGGCGATTCGCCAAAAATCGATTTGGAAACGGAAAAAAAATTACAGCACTGCTTGCTTGAAATGATTGATAATAAGTTGGTTAATTCCGCCCACGATATTTCCGAAGGAGGTATTCTTGCATCATTAGCCGAGTGTTGTATAGTTAACGAGGAAAACCAAATCGGCTGCAACGTAAAAATTCCGGTCAAAACGAGAAAAGATTTTTCCTACTTTTCCGAATCTCAATCGAGAATTATTATTTCCGTTCCACCCGAATCGGAACAAGAAGTTTACCGCATTGCAGAAAAATTAAACGTTCCTGTCCAAAAAATCGGAATAACCGGTGGCAATCTCTTCACGGTTAACACAAATATAAATTTGAGTTTGGAAAAACTATCTGATATATATTTCAATACAATCGCCAGAATTATGAATGAGTAAGTTCCGGTTATTAAAATTTATAGCTAAATATTTTTCTTTGGAAACGTACAAAAAAATTCTCGGGTTTTTCCGTTATTACGTTGTGGGATTATATCACCGTATCGATGAACACCATATTTTCCTTTCCGGAGGCGGAGTAGCATTTTCTCTTCTTCTAAGTATAATTCCAATTTTACTTTTAGCATTTGCTATTTTGGGAAATATTATTAGTCCCGCAACTTTACAGACCCAAATAAGCAACTTGATAGACACAATAATTCCTTATCCCGAATATGCCGCTTATACAAAAAAAGTTATTCTTTCGAGATTACCGGAGGTAATCGAATATAAAACGGTAGCGGCTTACTTGGGTGCGATAGGTTTGTTTTTCACTTCAACATGGTTGTTCAGCAGTATGCGTACAATATTGAATAAAGTTTATAAAGTTCAAAAGGTACGAAGTGTTTGGATTGGACTTCTAAGGGATTTCGGAATGGTGATACTTGTTATTTTTCTTATTTTACTTTCAACTTTTATTTTCCCTATTGCAAACGTGATACTTAAATCCGCAAAAGAAATTGATTTTTTAAATATGTTCATTGTTACTGATTTTATTAATTCGCTCTTTTCAGTTGCTTCCGTGATTGTAATTTTTACACTTTTCTTTCTTTTTTATTTGTTGATTCCTTATGAAAAAATTAACCGGAAAGCTTTATTGGTTAGCGCGTTTTGGGCAACGCTGCTTTGGGAACTGGCAAGGAAAATCTTTGAGTTTTATATTGCGCATTTTCTTTCGACAAACAAATTATACGGAGCTTTCGTATTAATAATCGTGGTTTTATTTTGGATATTCTACTCGTCTTGCTTGTTTATCGTAGGAGCGGAAATAGGGCAGTTGTACAGGGAAAGATTATTGAAAAAAGCGGCAAACCATACGTCCGGTAACAGTAAAATCAGTTAAGATTCAATTCGGAATAAGCTTCTTCCAAGTTACTGAACGTAGTAAATATTTTAGCTAAGCCCGTTTCGGTAAATAACGGCAATTGTTTTACCGGATCGTAAACGAGGAAGACGTTTCCGTTTGTGCTTTTCGCTTTTTTAAGCGTACCTACTAACACTCCGAAAAACGTGGAATCTATAAAATTGCAATTGTTCAGGTCTACGATTATATTATTTATTCCTTCGTTCAAGATAGTGAAAAGATATTTTTTTAAATCGCTCGCTTCGGCAAGAGTGGCTCTATCCAAGTTAACCCGAACCACGGCAAAATTATTCGGTTTGGTAGCGACTATTTGAAAAGGTCCTTTTATATTTTCGCTGTCCGGTAATTTTCCGTTTACGCGTGTAACACCGGTAAGTTCCATCTGTTGTTTATCTATAGAGGTTGACATGTTGTAACCCGTTCCGGTTTTTACGTTCTTAAAATATGCTTTATTCATTTCCCCAGCCCTATTTCTGTTTTTCTGTAATTTATTATCGTATATTTATTTACAAGCTTTAATCGGTTTGTGTGATCTCAGGCAAAATCGGAATTTATCGATTGTTCCTGTCGCACCATACTTTGTATAAATTTACTTACTTCGCTGCGATCGAAATCATTTTCTATTGTGTCGGTCATTACATGTAATATACATTCGTTAGTTATGTTACCGAATTTATCACGCTTGTATTGATAAATTTTTGTACGGTGTTTTATTTTATAAATGCCGTCTTGCCCTTCAATTAATTTATTCATTTTGGTTCTCCGGTATCTATTTTTTATTGCAAAAAAATAGAACATTTTTCGTAAATATGTGATTTATAACAACTTATAATCGGTAAAAGTCGGGTTATATTTAGCTGGCAACCGGTTTAATACGGTCGATTACGGATAGCTTCTAACAAAGCGAAGAGGAATGAAAGGATAAAACCTGCGGAGGCAATGATAAAATCGAATAATTCAATTCCAAATTCGTAACTGCTTACAAAAAAGTATTTTAAAATTTTAATTACAAGGATTAACATGAAAAAAAGAACGAAACCGGAAATTGCGGATTTCAAAGGTGAAAAAACATACTTTTTCAAGTAAAACAAAAACCCGCCGGTTTGAGCTTCAATATTTTCCCATCTGTTTTGTTCAAATTCCATAATAGTATCATTTTATTTTCAATCTAAATGTATTTATCGGTTTCCAATGTGATGCAAATCACAATTTCAGTTAACAATTTCAGTTATTTCGGTTGTTTTGCGTATAATTGAAAAAATCTAATGGCAAATATGTTTGCAAATCCTAATAAGCTAACCAAAACTTCGTTTATTCCAATAGCAAAATGTTCTGTTACAAAGAATGAAAGCATATTAAGTTTAATTAACAGAAAAAGTATAAATGCAAACCAAAGAATTGCTTCCGCTGCCGCAGCTTTAATAGATTTGAATAAATGAGTATTGTAAGTTGAAACTGCTGTTTGTTGTTCTAATTCTCTTGTATACAATTTTTTTCCCTCACATTAATTAAAATTTCTAAACCCAATAAAATGTATTGAGAATCCCAATGCTGTGATGGGAAGCAAACAGTGTTAAAAAATAAGTCACCTTAATTGTTTCGTTTTGAAACCGATAATACGATTGAAAATATTTTATTTTTCATTATATTAGATAAAGTAAAATGGTGTGTGTATGGAACTGAATAAAATATTAATAATTGACGATAACAAAAACGAGCAAATCTTCTTAACTCGCGCTCTATCCAAACTTTATTCGTGCGAAGTTTTAACCGCCGATAACGGTCAACAAGGTTTGGAGAAAATTGTTTTGGATAATCCGGATTTGGTATTCTTAGATGTAATGATGCCCGTAATGGACGGAATACAAATGTTGGAAATTCTTAGAATGCAACATCCTCAGATAACAACACCGATAATTGCGCTGACCGCAAGAAGCGACGGAGCCACCTTAAATAAATTATTAGCTCTTGACGTTGAAGAATATTTGCTTAAACCGATTAATTTTGAGCAAATTGCCAATAAAATTGATAAAATTATGGGTAAAAGCGAATATTAACCCGATTTGCCTGTTTTGACAAACCTAATTTTATTTATCTTAAAATTTTATTCGGATCATCTCATTTTTTTCTTTACATAAAGCTAATATTTTCTTATTTTTTAATAAGTTATAAAGAAAATTTTGTGGAATGGCTGAAGTAAAAAACATATTTACTTCGGATGATTTATTCACAACGCTGAATAAAACCCGAAATTCAAGAAAAATATTGAAAGTTTTTCTTTTCGGATCAATTCGCGGCGGATTTTACGGCTTTGCATTCCTCTTTACGTTAATTTTAATGATGAAAATCTTTACTTTTGTTGTTTCTTCGGTAAGTCAATTAAACGTAACAATTTATGATGTTTTAATTGCTTTTTACGGATTTTTAATCTCCGCTTTTATCAATATCCTTTCTATGATTAAAAAAATTTTCAATTTATCACGGAATAATTGAATTCTCTGCTTTATCATTTAGAACTATAAGCGAAATTTTTTAAGAAAATCAAATTTTTCTTCTAATTTTCTTTTCTATGCTTTGAGGTTCTGACTTTTTTTTATAAGTTTGTAAGAAAATTTACCTTTAACTTTATCCAGTGAGATAAAAAAGGAATGCACATAACTAATATTAATCAAACAGGAGAAAACCTCATCGACTTTTCGTCAATGAGGATTTTTTTTAAATACACATGAAAATAAAAGCACAATTAATTGATGAAGCGGGATTAAACCGCACAATTACCCGCCTCGCACACGAAATCCTCGAGCGGAATAAAGGTTCCGAAAATATTGTATTGATCGGTATGAGAACCAGAGGGGAATTTATCGCCAAACGAATTCACGAAAAAATTAAGGAAATCGACAAGAGCGAGCCACCGCTGGGTGTTTTGGATGTAACGCTTTACCGGGACGATTTCCGTACGCGTTTGAAACAACCCGAAGTTTCGGTTACAAACATTACTTTCGATATTAATGAAAAGGATATAATTCTTATCGATGATGTTTTGTTTTCCGGCAGAACGGCAAGAGCGGCTCTCGATGCGCTAATGGATTTAGGCAGACCTAACACAATTCAGCTTTGTGTTTTAATCGATAGAGGTCACCGCGAAATGCCGATACGTCCGGATTTCGTGGGTAAAAATATTCCCACTTCAATCAACGAAGAGATTAAAGTTAAAATGAAAGAAATCGACGGCGAAGACGCAGTTTATTTAATAGATATTTCGGAAGATTAATTTATGTCACTTTCAAGTAAACATTTGTTGGGACTACACGGCGTACCCAAAGAAGACATTCAAACTATTCTCGATACCGCAACAACTTTCCGCGAGGTGTTGGAGCGACCGATAAAAAAAGTTCCCACTCTGCAAGGTAAAACCGTAGTAAATTTGTTCTACGAAAGCTCCACAAGAACAAGAATTTCTTTTGAGCTTGCACAAAAAAGGCTCTCCGCCGATACGGTTAACTTTTCAAAAGCGGGAAGTAGCACGAGCAAAGGAGAAACATTTAAAGATACGGTGAAAAATATTGAAGCAATGAAAATTGATATGATTGTTGTAAGACACAGCTCTGCCGGTGTTCCACATTATCTAACCAAAATTACAAATGCGAATATCATCAATGCCGGAGACGGAAGGCACGAACATCCGACTCAAGCGTTATTGGATATGTATTCGATTAGAGAAAAAACCGGAAGATTGGAAGGATTGAAAGTATGCATTATCGGGGATATTGCACACAGCAGAGTGGCGCTTTCGAATATTTTCGGGCTACAAACAATGGGGGCAAAAGTAAGCGTGTGCGGTCCGGCTACTATGATTCCCAAAGGAATCGGAAACTTGGGAGTAAAAGTTTATCATGATATCGATAAAGCAATAGCCGAACACGATGTGTTAAACGTGTTGCGTATTCAACTTGAACGTGCCGCCGGTTCGTCCATTCCTTCGCTCAGGGAATATCATAATTATTTCGGAATTACATCGGAACGGATAGAAAAAAACAATAAAGATGTTTTAATTTTGCATCCCGGACCGATAAACAGGGGAGTGGAACTTTCTTCGGATGTTGCAGACGGTCCTTATCAAGTAATTCTCGATCAAGTCACAAACGGTGTTGCAATCCGAATGGCGGTGCTTTATTTATTAGGAACAATGAATTAACGGAAAAAACGAAAAAATTTGACATGAAAATTTTACTTAAAAACATCAATGCAATTGATCCGGTTACCGGATTAAATGAAACGGTAAATATTTTAATTGAAGACGGAATTATTACGAATGTGGAAAGCTCCGGAAATATGCTTCAGGCGGATAAAGTATTCGATTTTACGGGAAAATATGTCAGTCCGGGTTTTTATGATATGCATGTTCATTTCAGGGAACCCGGAAGGGAAGACGAAGAAACGGTAATAACCGGAAGTAATTCCGCTGCTGCGGGCGGTTTTACGGGGGTAGCTTGCATGCCGAACACCGAACCTGCAATAGATTCCGCCGAAGTTGTTAACCTGATTAAAGAGAAAGCTAAAAATCATCTCGTAGATGTCGATCCTATTAGCGCTGTTACGCAAGGAAGAAAAGGCGAGGTTCTCGCTCCGATGGCGGAACTTTCCGAATCCGGAGCGGTAGCATTTTCCGACGACGGAGTGGCAGTGAAAACCGCGGCGATCTTAAGAAAAGCGCTCGAATATTCACACATGTATAACAAACCGGTTATCGAACATTGCGAGGACGAAACCCTTGCAGGCGGTTCGATGAACGAAGGAATTACTTCAACTCTACTCGGTTTGCCCCCTGTTCCTTCAGTTGCCGAAGACCTGACGATAATGCGGGATATTTTAATGTTGGAATATCTCGGTGCCGGAAGTCTGCACATTGCTCATATCAGTACGAAGAATGGCGTTGAACTTGTAAGACAAGCAAAGAAAAAAGGCTTAAAAGTTACCGCCGAAGCAACGCCGCATCATTTTACGTTGACCGAAGAAAATCTTAAAACTTTCGATACCAATTATAAAATGAATCCGCCGTTAAGAACAAAAGAAGATGTGGAAGCAATAATCGAAGGATTAAAAGACGGAACGATTGACGTTATTGCAAGCGATCACGCGCCGCATTCCCCCGAAGAAAAAGATATGGAATTTACCCTTGCCCCGAACGGAATAATCGGTTTGGAAACCGAATTGGGTTTGGCAATTACCGAATTGGTTCACAAAGGGCATCTTACATTAACTCAACTTGTAGAAAAATTTGCAGTTAACCCAAGGAAAATATTAAACCTTCCCGTTCCCAAAATTCAAGCGGGCGAAAAAGCAAATCTTACAATATTCGATACCGAAGAAGTCTGGACGGTGGATGTTTCCAAATTCAAATCGAAATCGAAAAATTCGCCTTTCGATAAACGATTGCTTACGGGTAAACCGGTAGCGGTCATAAATAATGGCAAGATGTTTTATCAAGACCGGTTTATCGAGATTTAAACTCAAACCTTTATGTTCATTATTGTGAACAGAGAATCATTGGCGAATATACACATTTTATAATTTTACCGTCCGGAAACCGCATAATCATGAAATTCTCGGCATTTTTAATTTGGCATTGCAATTGCAATATACCTTATGAACAAATAATTGAGGTGATAAAATGAAAACCGGAAGAAAAAGTATTAAAGCGGCTGTTAGTATTATTTTAACGGTGATTGTTCTTTCCGGATGTAAAAATTTCAATAATTATTATGACAATGTGCCGCCCGCTCCGCCTAAAAATGTTAGAACTTTTGTCGGCGATAATTTGGTGGAAATTACATGGAGCTACAACAGGGAAAGCGACGTTGCTGGATACAATGTTTATTATTCCGATAGCTATTGGGGCGAATACACATTAATCGGAAGTACGGAATCCAATTCTTATGTAGATTACGAAGCCCAAAACGGCGTGAAATATTATTACGCGGTTGCCGCATACGATTTTAACGGTAACGAAAGCGAATTAAGTTACGATGAAGTTTACGGTGTTGCCCGACCCGAAGGCATGAACCAGAAGATATACGATTACAATCAATTCCCCGAAATATCGGGTTACGATTTCAGCGAATATTCGGTTGTTCCGTTCGATGAAAATTCCGATCAATTTACTTCAGATATGTTTTTCGAAAATTTTGACGGAACGTTATATATCAATGTTTGGGAAGATACCGACATTCAAGATATGGGTCCTACAACCGATTTGTATGAAATAACCGAAGCTCCGCTTTCCGGTTGGGTTCCGCTCAACGAAGGCGAAAACGTTAAATACGTTGAAGCAATTCCGGGTCACACTTACATAATTTGGACGTGGGATAATCATTTTGCTAAAATCCGGATAACGGATTTAACAAATCAAAGAATGGTCTTCGATTGGGCATATCAATTATTGGAAGGTGAACAGCAACTTAAGTTGAAAGCAGTTCCTGCTGAGCGGAAAATTCCCCCGTTGATAAAGAAGAAAATGTAAAGTTAAAACGAAAGCATATCGTAAAAACGGTATGCTTTTTTCTTATCTTTTGATTATTTTAATTACTAAAAAGAAAAAGTAACGATGAAATCCGTTTTGATAAAAGTAACGTTAATTTTGATTTTTTACGGAATGAGTATTAATGCCGCACCCTTAAGTGTTGGTGATTTCCAAAAAAACGAACCGGGAAAAATATTCGAAGATTTCAGAGACGGCATTGTAAACAATAACATTTCCGCATTCACAGGATATTTTCACGGGGATGTTTTAATCAAATTGAGAAACGGTGTTTCCGATTATTTTACGCCGAACCAAGCCTTTTTTGTCCTTAAAGATTTTTTCGATGAATACAACATAGTTAGTTTCGGATATAAAAATATTTCCGCAGAAGGAAATTTCCCAAGCGCTTCGGGAGTTTTGGACTATAGGCACAACGGTATGAGCGGCTCGGCGCTTGTGTTTATTTCCTTGGAGAAAAAAAACGGTGAATGGGTAATAGTTCAAATAACTATCAACTAATTTGATGTCGCCTTCCTTTACAAAACGTAACAAAATTTTTCTTTACCTTACGGGCATTTTACTTGCTATTGTACTTTTGTTGGAAATCTCAAAATCGTTTTTTATCGAGAGACAAAAACAACAATGGATTGATAACCTAAACGAAAAGATAACCCGCATTACTAATACTACCCGGAACGTTTTTAATTCCAAACAAGATTCGTTAATTCAAGCGTTGAGTTTGATAAAAAGCAAAATGCTCGGTTCGGAAATAACCCAAACCGGACTGATGCAATTTGTAAATGAAAACTTACCAAGTAACATTTCGGTGAAAATTACATCCGCAAACGGAAACGATTTTGTTTGGACAAGCAATTACTACCTGGAAAATTTTAATCCCGATTCAATTGCTTTCCCATCCGGTGAAAGCAGATTTATCGCTTCGGATTTGGTTGTGTTTTTAGCGGTCTATGATACGATTAATAAATCAAACTCTGCTTACCGGATTTTGCTTTTGTTACCTGTGGAAAAACAATATAAATTGCAAAACCGTTATTTCAAAAACGTAAACTTTACGGAATACTTAACGAACCTTTTCAATACACGGTTTGAAATAAAGTATTCAAATTCGGCAACCGCTAATAAAGACGGGCGGTTTCACTCATTTGATTTACGAAATAATGCCGGTAGAAAAATCGGAATTGTATCTTTCAAAAAACCGACTCTTGATGTTTATCTTGCTAAAGTTAAGAACGGATTGACATTCATTGAGTATTTGCTTGTCATCCTTTTATTTTCCGTAATCGGGGTTTTGCTTAGGAAGAACGGATATTTTAAAATTCACTCCGTTACCAATCTTTTGATTTTTGTTATTTATTTATTGTGTTTTCGGGTTTTACTTTTTGCTTCCGGAATTTCGGAATATGTTTTCCCATCCGATTTTTCTAATCCCGCTTATTTCGCTTCGCGGTTTGCTTTTAACATGGTGCAATCGCCTGCGGAATTATTCGTTACCAACATATTCGTTGTGTTAATAATTATTAACTTTTTGCGGTTTGTTCTCGGAAGGGATTCGGTTCTAAAGGAACGTATCGTGAAATATCCCTTAACGGTAAGAGTACTTGTGTTTCTTGCGGCGGTGTTTATCTTTTTGCTTGTATACCGGGCTTTCGGTGCAACAATCAAAAGCGTAATGTTCGATTCTACGATTATTTATTTTAACGAATATATTATTTCACCCGGACCGGTTAAAGTCTTTATGTTAATTAATATTTTGCTCATCGGTTTTTCATTTCTGATGATAAGTGTGATTTTATTGATGTTCGCAAAATATGCTTTCCCGGGATTAGGCGGAAAACCGATAAGTTTTTGGTTTATACTTTTTCTCATTTTGCAAATAGCCGGCTTTCTATTCGACTATTTTCAAAAGGAACCGCAAGCAACCGGTTTCATCAGAATTGTTTACATAACAACAGTATTGCTGTTGATGTATCTCGCCGTGCGTTACCACGGGAAGCAAATTTTATATTGGGTGTTCGGTTTATTTGCGGGTTCGGTTCTTTCCGTAATGTTGATGTTGCATTTTAACGATTATCTGGAAAAAGATTCTATCCGGATTTATGCGAAAGAACTTATTAAACCTAACGAAAGTTGGCTGCGGTTTTTGATTACCGAAACTTTGTTAAGCGATTTCAGTAGATCTGAAACGGTAAAGGCGCTCTCGTCCGGTCACGCAAATTTCGATGCTTCGGCATTTAAAATTTGGAGTAAAAGTCCGTTACAGAAAGAAACCATAAATTCCAGCATCAGCATTTTGAATTATGAGAAAGAACTTCTCGGTGGGTTCGGTGTTGTATCGGAAGATATTGCCCTAAATAATTGGAAAGAAAAACCGGAAGGAATAAACGATATTCAGATATTCAAAAAAGAATTAGGGAATAACGAAGGATTATTTTTGAAGGGTATTTTCCCGATTAAAGATAATTATTCCTTGTTAGGATATCTCGAAAGTTCAATCCTTTTTGATATTACCAATTTTGCGTTTAATAATTTACCCGAATTTTTAACGCCGCCGCCTATGCGGCAAAAGTTAATTGTAGGGTTGGATAAAATAAGAATATTGGAGTTTATTAACGATACGCTTAAAAATGTTGTCGGAAATATAAAACTCTCGGATAGTGAAGTAAGCGCCATTAAATCGGAAGGATTAAATAAAGAAAAAGATGTTTGGTTCGGACTTAAAATCAACGACCGTGATTATTTGTTTTATTCGACAAGCATAAAGCAAGAAGGAAAAGTTAAAACTTTAATGCTTGGAATTAAAAAGAAAAATATCTCAAGATATTTGTTCGATTTTTTTACTGTGATTTTCATTCATTCCATCTTAATATTAATATTTGCCGGTCTGGGATTAGTTTACAGATTTATCAGACGTGAAAAAATCGAGATATCGTTAAGAGCCAAATTGCTGGCTGCGTTTTTGGTTATTTCCATTATCCCTTTGATTTTATTGGCAATTTACTTCAGGGAATTGACGGAAGAAAAAAACAGAGAATCTATATTTTATAAATTGGGTAAGCGTGCATACAGAATTGAATCGTATGTAAAAGCAAGACCTGCACAGCAATTTCCCGATTTGTTCGAAGTATTTGATCAAGCTGCAAACGATTTGAATATAAATTACACGGTGTTCGATCCGAAGTACATGGTTTTCAGCACGGAAAATTTATTTTATCATATCGGTTTGATACCGGCGGTAATTAACCCAAAAGCATATTTGAATATTATCGAACACGGCTCGCAAGATTACATTACGAAAGAACAAATCGAAAATTACGGACATAATGCATTTTACTATTTTACGGAATTGCGCGGCAAGGAATATATTATTAAAGTAAGCGATGCCTTTAACACCATCCTTCTTCCGATGTCCGGAAACGAAGTCGATGCTTTTTTGATTGTAAATTATTCGTTAGCCGTTTTATTGGTGTTATTGCTTAGCACAATATTGGCGAATCAAATTTCCAAACCGATTAGAAAATTGACGCTCGCAACAAAATCGGTAGCTGGCGGGGATTTGAATATCGAACTGGAAGAAAACGTAAAGGGAGAAGTAAAAGGACTTGTTGACGGTTTTAATTATATGGTAAGGGAACTCAAAAAGAACCAAGTACTGCTTGCCGAAGCCGAAAGGGAAGCGGCGTGGAAAGAGATGGCAAAACAAGTTGCCCACGAAATTAAAAATCCGCTTACCCCGATGAAATTGGCAACCCAGCAACTTATTGCCGCATACAACGATAAATCGGAAAAGTTCGACGAAATATTTAAAAAAGTTACTAAGACCATAATTTCGCAAATAGAAACATTAGGAAATATAGCATCGGAATTTTCGCGGTTTGCACGGATGCCCGCCGTTAAAGTGGAAGACGTTAATTTGATTGAACTTATTGATGATGCGATAAATCTGTTTTCGGAAGAAAAAGTAAAAATCGAATTTATCAAAAGCGAAGAACAGCTTAACGTTGCGGTGGATTCCGATCAATTAAAAAGAACTTTAATTAACGTTATAAGAAATTCCATTCAAGCCGGAGCAGATAAAGTTGATGTTTCTCTAAAGAAAAACAATGGAATTTATGAAATAAGAATTGCCGATAACGGTTCCGGTATTGACGAAAAGGTAATCGATAAAATTTTTGATATGAATTTCACTACAAAACAACAAGGCACCGGAATAGGTTTAAGTTTGGCTAAGAAATTTTTGGAATCGATTGGCGGCGCAATAGAAGTTGAAAAGACGGATACAAGCGGCACCACAATTTTAATTAAACTAAAACGCAAACCGGAATGAGCGGACTGACCGATAATCAGAAAAAGGCTTTAGCTTACGATAAACATATTGCGCTTACGGCAAACGCCGGCTCGGGTAAAACGTTTGTATTTTCCAAGCGTTACGTGGAAATTGCGTTGAACGGCAACGTGGATTTGGATAAAATCGTTGCAATTACTTTTACCGAAAAGGCTGCTGCCGAACTGTATTCGCGGATAGCACGGGAAATAAACGAAAGATTGATTACGGAGACTGATCCGGAAAAAAGATTCCGCTTGGAGCGAATGCGTCAAAATCTGGTTTCCGCAAACATCTCAACCATTCATTCTTTTTGCTTGAACGTTTTGAAAGAAAACGCACCCGATGCCGGTCTTGACGTAAACTTCGTTCCCATAGATGAATCGGTATCTGCCGAATTGATAGAAAAAAGTATCGAAGAGTTATTCAAGAACTTTGCGCAATCAAACCGGCTTGAACCGGAAATTAAATACTTAATTAGAATCTTCGGTTCGAAATTCACGTTGGTTAACGAACTGACTTCCGCTATTAACGATCGTAAAGATTTACTTTCCGTTAAAGAAAACATATACAATAACACGGTTAATCAAATTGCAGCAAGATTCAAAAATGATTTTGAACAAAAACTTGTAGAATATTTAAGCGACGAAGTTGAAAAAACAATACGCAACATTGAAGAAATTAACAGCTTCGCATTTTCGGTTACCAAACGCAACGAAACAGTTGAAAAAATACAAGATTTGATAGTAAAGATTAAAAAAGAAAAAGATTTATTGGCAAAAATTAATTTGATTATGTCAATTGCAGAAGTGATGCTTACAAAAAGCGGAACAGTACGAAAAAAAGGATATCTCAGCAGTCCGGATCAAATTGCCGTTGCCGATAAAATCGGGCAAGTGGAAGAATTTTTCCGTTCCGTTTCTACGCTTGAATTGGGAGACCAAACCGCAATTATAGAAAAAGAGCTTGCGCGCTTTGGAATGAATTTCGTAAAGGTTTTCGACGAACTTTTCGGAATATATCAAAGGAAAAAATCGGAAAACGCTTATTTGGATTACGAAGACATGCTTTTGTTTACCGAACGGTTGGTAGTAAAACCGGAAATTCAAGAAAAGCTTAAAGCTAAATACGAATATATAATGATTGACGAATATCAAGATACGAACGAAGTGCAATACAATATCTTTATGCCGATTTTGGAAAACTTGAAAAAGGGAAATCTGTTTGTTGTAGGTGACGAAAAGCAGAGCATTTATATGTTTCGGGGCGCGGAGTTGGAAGTCTTTAACAAAACAAAAGAAGAAATTAAAAGCGGTGGCGCTCCTTTGGTTCTACCGCACAGTTTCCGCATGGCACCGAACATTGCTGCGTTTACCAATTTTGTTTTTTCCAAGTTATTCGATTCTCCCAAGCTCGAATTTAACGAAGTAAAATACGAAGAAATAATTTGCGCTTACACCGGAAAAGAAAAAGGCGCGGTGGAATTTTTAATTACCGATTTAAAGTCGGAAGACTACCAACCAGAAAGCACACTTGTTACGGCAAAAATTTTAGAATTGGTTCGCGAAAAGGGACTCAAGTTCAGCGACATTGCAATACTTTGCCGGAAGAGATCTGCATTCGAAGAATTGGAAAAGGAATTTGTGAAATATGATATTCCCTATTTAATTATTGGCGGAAAAGGTTTTTACCAAAAACAAATAATTTACGACATTACAAATTATCTTACTTTTCTGTTAAACCCCAATGACGATAAGGCTTTCGTCGGTTTGTTGAGAAGTCCGTTCTATACTTTTTCGGACGTTGAGTTATATGAAGTATCGTTGTGCGAAGGGGATTCGTTTTTCGAAAAATTTAAAATGTATGCTCAAAACAACAATGATGCCCGCGAAATATTGAATTTAATCAATTTGCATTTAAGTGAAGCGGCTGCATCCGATATTGCAAAATTGATAAGAAAAATTTGCGAAGATACGGGTTATTGGTCAGTTGTTTCGGCAAAGCGGAATTCGGCTCAGGAAATCGCCAATCTCGAAAAAATAATCGCAATAGCCAATAACTTTTCCAATCAAAGTTTTGCAACGCTGTATGATTTTGTGAATTATCTTTCCCAATCGATTGAAAAAACAGACGACGAAGGTCAAGCAAAAATTTTGGAAGATGCCGATGCAGTTAATTTAATGACTTTGCACAAGGCGAAAGGTCTGGAATTCAAAGCCGTGTTTCTTTACCGGACGGCTGACAGAACGCAGCAAGACAGGGCAAAATCCAAAAGTATAAGAATCGATAAGAATTTCGGAATAATGACGAAAGTCCCGCTTAATAATTATTTCGAGAAGTATAAAGCCGCGCCTGTTGTTTGGCTATCGGATTATGTTCAACGCAGAAAGGAAATTGCCGAAACAAAAAGATTGCTTTACGTTGGAGTCACAAGGGCTGAAGAATATTTGTTTATTTCGGCAACCGCCAATAATGGAAGTTATTCAAATAATTCATTTGCCGATCTTCTTTTCCGTACGATAAATCATTATCAAACTGAAGGTGGTTATGAATTTTCAACAAAATTAAAAGTTGCTAAACCGGAAGAAGGAATATTTTCTGAAAAAGAAATTTCAGCGGATTTACACATTACCGTCACAACGAACATTGAAATAGAAAAATTAAAAAACGCCCGGTCGTCAAAAATTCCGTTCCCTGAAAAAATTGATATTGAAAAAATTATCGATAAAGAAAAGAATGAAATTATTTCCGCTTCCAAAGTTGCGGTGTTTTCCCAATGCCCCGTGAAATACAAATTGACATACGAACTCGGTTATTCCAAATTATATTCGATGAAAAAGCAATTAAGCAATCTATACGAGTTCAATTATAAAGAGGAAGACGAAGAAATACTTAGCCTTGCGGACGTTCAAGGCAGAATAATACATTCTTTGCTCGAACATGAAACTCCGCCCGAGTTATTGGAAAAGGAAACAACGGAATTAATTGAAGCGGAGGCTATAAGTCAACCGCAACTTATGAACGGCATAGAGAAATTGCGTGAAAGGATATTAAGCAAAATCGGAAAGTTTTATAAATCGGAAGAATACAAACGTTTGAAGGAATTCGAAAATTATAAAAATGAATATGAAATTTACGCAGCGGAAAACGATTATTATCTTTACGGAATTGTAGATAAACTGATTATTGAGGAAGACAAGATTATAATTGTGGATTATAAAAGTGATGATGTGACGGAAAAGAAAATCGATAATAAAATTAAGGGTTATCTTAACCAACTGAAATTTTACGCTTACGTTTTAAGCAAAGCATATAAGAATATCGAAAACTTCGAGCTGAGATTAATCTTTCTTGACATACCGGAAAATCCTGTTGTGCGGCAGCTTAACCGCTCCGGTTTGAAAAAATTCGGCAACGATATTGCGGAAATTGTCCGCGCAATAAGAAATTACGAGTTCATTCCAAACCTTAAACATTGTGTTTTCTGCCATTATTCGGATGATGAAGGAAAATGTGTTCTTAAACTGAATGAAACTATTGTTAAATAAAGTTTGATTTTTGTTATCTTTGATGTCGGCTTTTCCGATTCTTAAGTTTTCTGTGCATTAATTTTTTGGGGTAAACAAATGGAAAAATTTGTATTTATAATCAAAAGTTTAGTGAGGATTAAATTGGCAGCATTAATTATTTCAACCGGCTTTTTGTTTAATACCGATGTTCTTTCTCAAGAAAAAACAAAAGAGGTGCCCACGCGCGAACAAATTGAAGAGCAATATAAATGGAATCTCGAAGACGTTTATAAATCGCCTGCGGATTGGGAAAAAGATTTCGCATGGGTGAAAGACGCCGTAGGAGAGTTTGAACAATTTGAGGGTAAGCTCGGAACTTCCGCCCAAAAATTACTTGAGTGTTTGAAATTCAGCGATGATGTGGAAATTAAACTCGGTAAACTTTATTTATACGCAAGTCTGTCGAAAGATCTTGATTTATCGAATCCCGAAAATCAAGGAAGGTTCGAAAGGGTAATGGCGTTAAACTCTCAAGTTTCCGCCGCATCATCTTTTATCAGACCTGAAATACTTGCTATTCCGGAAGATCAATTATGGAAGTTTGTAGACGAAGAAAAAGAACTCGGCATTTACAAACATCTTCTTGAAGATTTATTAAGAATGAAACCGCACACGCTTTCGCCGGGCGAAGAAGAAATACTTGCTCTAGCCGGACCCGTTACAAGTGTTGCTTATTCCGCTTTCGGAATGTTTAACAATGCGGATATCCAATTCCCGACTGTTGAAGGCGAAGACGGAACGCCTATTAAAATTTCGCATGCCCGTTACGGTGCCGCAATGTATTCTCTCGACAGAGATTACCGCAGAAGGGTTTACAAAGGTTATTACAAGCCGTTTATGGAATACAAGAATACATTGGTCGCATTGTTTAACGGAAATATCAAATCGAATATTTTTTACGCAAAATCCAGAAAATATAAATCCAATCTCGAAGCGGCATTAACGCCCAACAACATTCCGGTTTCGGTTTACAACAATTTAATTGAAAAAGTAAACGAAAATCTTGAACCGTTACACAGATGGGCAAAGATTAAGAAAAAAATGTTGAAGATTGAAGAACTTCATCCGTATGACACGTACGTTACTTTATTCCCTTCGGTCAAGAAAAAATATTCGTATGAAGAATCGAAAAAAATTCTGTTGGATGCATTGAAACCATTGGGTGAAGATTACATCAATAATTTGAAAATGGCATTTAATAACAGATGGATTGACGTTTACGAAACAAAAGGCAAAAGAAGCGGAGCTTATTCTTCCGGAACCACTTACGGAGTACATCCTTATGTATTGCTGAACTGGGCGGATGAGTTGGACGATCTATTTACGCTTGCGCACGAAATGGGACACAACATGCACTCGTATTACACCGAACAAAACCAACCTTTCCCGTATGCCAATTACTCTATTTTCGTTGCGGAAGTCGCTTCCACCATGAACGAAGCTTTATTATTGGATTATTTGATTGATCACGCGGAAACCAAAATGGAAAAGTTAGCGCTGATTGAAAAAAATCTTACTAACATTGTTACTACATTTTACAGGCAAACAAGGTTTGCGGAATTTGAAAAATTAGTGAATGAAAAAACGGAACAAGGCGATGCCTTAACTCCGGATAAACTCTGTAATTTATACAAAGAAATGTATCAAAGGTATTGGGGCGATGAAATGACCGTCGATACCGAAGAAACTTATACTTGGGCACGAATTCCACATTTCTACTATAACTTTTACGTTTACCAGTATGCGACGAGTTTTGCCGCTTCCCAAGCTTTGGCGGCTAAGGTTACAAAAGAAGGTCAACCCGCAATTGATAAATATTTGAATTTCTTGAAATCCGGCAGTTCGAAATACCCGATAGATGTTCTGAAAGAAGCCGGAGTGGATATGACTTCTCCGGAACCGGTCGAAGCGGTTGTGCATAAGATGAATAAATTATTAGATCAAATGGAAAAACTATTAAACGAATAATATTCCGGATTATCCGTAGATGAAAATTTATTCCAAAGCCGGCTTGAACGATTACTCGATGTCTTTGACTTATGACGATATAAGTCTAGTACCTGTTGAAATTTCCAAAGCCAAAAGCCGTTCGGTAGCCGATACTTCAACGGAGTTTCTCGGACTTAATCTTGGGCTGCCCATTCTTTCAAGTCCTATGGATACCGTAACAGGAATTGAAATGGCTAATGCTCTAAATGAACTCGGGTGTTTGGGAATATTAAATAGATTTGATTCTTCGGTTGAAAAGCTTTTGAATAATGAAGCCGGAAGCGATGGAGTTAAGTCCGTATCCATCGGCTTGAATACCCCCGATGATATAATTTCCAAACTGCTTGAAAAGGTCTCGATAATTTGCATTGACACTGCGAATGCAAATAACCTTGAAGTATTAAAGAAAACCGAACACATAAAAAATAATTTTGATGCTTATGTTATAGTTGGGAATACGGCAAACGGGAAAACATTAAAGCAACTTGTAGATGCCGGGGCTGATGCGGTAAGAGTTGGAATCGGCGGCGGAAGCGTATGCACAACTTCGGTTCAAACCGGAATCGGGATCGGTCAAGTTTCGTCATTACTCGATGTTTATTTTGCAAGGGAAGAAGGGAAGTTAAATATTAAAATAATTGCAGACGGCGGAATTAAAAATCCCGGCGACGTAGCAAAAGCCTTGGCTTTGGGCGCCGATACCGTTATGCTAGGTAGATTGCTTGCCGGAACCCGGGAAGCTCCCGGCGAAGTTATAAAATATAACGACCAGCTTTGGAAAAAATACCGCGGCAGTGCTTCGTTCGGCGTGAAAATGAAAAACGAATTTATAGAAGGCGAAGAAACTATGGTGCCTTACAAAGGGCATGTGAGAAATGTGATAAATGCTATTTCGGACGGTGTGAGAAGCGCAATGAGTTATATGAATAAATTAACAATCGAAGAACTACGGCAAACGGAATCATTTGCCGTTTTAAGCAACAGTTCGTATTTGGAAAGATTACCAAAAAAATAAAAGGGGAGAATTTGAAGCTAAGTAAAATTAATTTGGTTCAAGTTTTAACGGTATTCTTTTTGTTTTTGTCTTCGGTTAATTACGGTTACGGAATTATCGACAGTCTGGAAACCAAATTAGATTCGGTTCAAGGCGTTGAAAAAGTTAAAGTTCTCAATAAATTATCCGGCGCTTATTGGGGAACTTCAACATCTCAAAGTTTGAAATATGCAAAGGAAGCTTTGGCTGAATCGAAAAAGTTGATGTATAAAATCGGAATGTTTTCATCATTAATCAATATCGGAAATATCCATTGGATTAAAGCCGAGTACGATTCCGCACTTTCCGTTTACAAACAAGCGCTCAAACTAGCAGAAGAGATGGACGATAACAGATCCCTTGCAGTTGCTTCTTATAATATAGCGATGTTAAACAACGAATTGGGAAATTATGCGGATGCGTTGAAATTTTATTTTAAAAGCTTGGATTATTATAAAAAAAACAACGACCTGAACGGAATAGCAGAAGCCCAGAACGGAATCGGAACGGTTTACTGGAATCTGAACAATTTCGAAAAAGCATTATCATTTTTCAAAAAATCACTGGCTCAAAAAGAAAAACTTAACGACAGCAGCGGAGTTGTGATTGCGTTGAATAATATCGGATTGATTTACAGAGATCTTGGACAATACGATAAGGCATTACGAAATTATGAGAGGGCGTTAAATATAAAATTAAAATTGGGCAATTTGTATTCAATCGAAACTTCCTACAACAATATAGCAGAACTGTTTATCGAACAACGGAAAGTAAAAAAAGCTCTTCCGTATCTTAACAAAGCAATTAAGCTTGCTAAAGAAATAGACGATAGGAACGGATTGATTTCGTCGTACGGAAATCTGGGTAAAGCATACCTTATTTTAAAACAGTTCGGTAAAGCAGAAAAATACTTAAATGATGCATTGGAACTTGCAAAGGAAATAGGTTCTAAAAAATTAATTGCGGAAACTTATAGAAGTTTTATTTCTTTTTATAAAGAATTGGGGGATTATAAAAAGGCTTTGGAATTTTCAGAAAAGTTTACGGAAGTTAACGAAGAACTGTTCTCGTCGGAATTCAACAAAAGGGTAGCCGAACTTCAAGTTAAATACGAAAGCGCGCAGAAAGAAAACGAAATAAACAAACTTAAAGCTGCAAAGAGAATTCAAAATTATGAATTAAACAAAGAAAGGAATTTCAGAAATTTCTTGTTGATAAGTTCCGTGCTTTTTATTCTTTTCGGACTGGCAATCTTTTACGCATACAAAGTAAAGGCGGACGCAAACGAAAAACTGAAATGGTTGAACTCAACTAAAGATGTCTTTTTCTCGTTAATCTCACACGATTTGAAAAACCCGTTTCATTCCATAATAGCTTTTTCCGATATGGTGATTAAGGATTACGAGTATCTATCGGACGAAGAGAAAATATTGGCACTTAAAGAAATCAACAAAGCGGCAAAATCCTCAAATGAATTGTTGGATAACTTACTCAGTTGGTCTATGTCGCAAAGAGGTATGATTCCCATTATACCTCAAACGGTAAATCTTAAATCCTTGGTTGAGAACACCATAGAGCTTTTGAAACCAGCTGCAAACCGGAAGAATATAAAAATAGAGAATAATATTCCGGAAAACATTCAGGTTTATGCCGATCAAAACACAATATCTACGGTGATAAGAAATTTACTCACCAATTCGGTTAAGTTTACCAGAGAAGGCGGAACGGTCTCAATTTCGGCTCAAAAATTGGGCAACCAGATTGAGGTTGATATAAGCGATTCGGGAATTGGTATTAAACAGGAAGAGTTGGATAAACTTTTCAGACTGGATGCAATCAACACGACGTACGGAACCGCAAAAGAAAAAGGTACCGGAATCGGATTAATACTCTGTAAAGAATTTATAGATAAAAACGGCGGGAAAATCTGGGCGGAAAGCGAAGTGGGTAAAGGAAGTCATTTTAAGTTTGTTTTACCTTCGGCTTGATTTTCTTTTATTATGGAAAATATTTTTATATCTTATATAAAAAAGTTTAAAGAAATAAAATCTTGAGAGGGCGCAATGGGAATTTTTAACAAGCTTTTACACAAGAAAGAAATTGAAGAACTACTTAACAAAGGAAGCAATGCTCTTGAAAAAGAAGAATATGCTGCGGCGTTAACAAACTATTCATCTGCTCTCAAATACGTTCCCAAAAACATAAATGCCCTCTACGGAAAAGGAATATCCGAATATTATTTGGGAAACCATACAAATGCGGAGCAAGATTTTTTGGAAGTGGCAAAAATCGACCCGCAATTTTCGCCTTACACCTTTTATTTTTTAAGCAATATTGCTCTTATTGAAAAAAAGTTTACCGAAGCAAATAATTTTATCGATAAATTCATTTCCGGAAGTACCGACCGAGCCGAAGGATTTTTTATTAAAGGTGAAATTAAATATATCGAAAAAAAATATGACGAAGCGCTCAACTTCGTAAAAAAATCGCTTGAAATTTCTCCAGATAATACAGATGCATTAATATTGCTTGCCCGCATTAAAATAAAAAATAACGAATTTGACGAAGCCTCCGGCATTTTAACAAATCTTCTCGAAAAAAATCCGGAATCTCCCGAAGTTTATAACATTTTAGGATATATTAAATACAAGCAAGGCAATTTCGAAGAAGCAGAAAAGATGTTTAATAAAGCAGTGGAAATTTATCCCGAATATGCCAGTGCAATCTATAACATCGCTTATATCAATTACTTAAAAGGAGATTTGCAACATGCTATAGATGCTCTGGTTGCAATTACCGAAATAAACAAAGAATTTGTAAAACCGTATATTCTTCTTGCCGAGATTTACAAAGAACAAAACGAACTGGAAAAAGCAATAGAACAATTGGAAAAGGTTAAAGAACTTACGGAAGATGCTAACGATATTTATCTGATTTCTGCCGGATTAAAACTAAAACTAGGAGACGAAACGGCCTCTAAAGAAGATTTGAATCAATTAAAGAGTAGAAATAATAAAACTCATGAACAATTGTATATTTTGGCGGTATATGAGTACAACAATAACAATCTCGAAGAAGCATTATCGTTGATTAATAAAGCAATTGAAATTAACGATGCAGTTGAGAAATTCCATTTACTCCGTGGAATAATAAATCTGAAATTAGATTTATTCGAAAGAGCGATAAACAGTTTTACCAGTTTAATTGAACTTAATCCACGACATACCCAAGGTTATTATTTGAGAGCTCTTGCACGGGAGAAATTTAACGGGAATGAAAATATTATAGACGATCTAAATAAAGCCATAGAGATTGATGACAGGTATTACGATGCTCGTGTTAAAAGGGCAATTGTGTTATTCAAAGAGAGTAAATTCGAACAAGGACTTGAAGATATTTCGCAAGCTATACAACTGAAACCGGAAGAAAGTAAAAATTATTTCATCCGGGCTAATTTATTGCATAAATTGGGTAGAGACCAGGAAGCATTGTTCGATCTTGAAAAAGCAATTGAATTGAGCGATCATTTCAAAGATGCTATTGCGTTACACGGATATCTCGGCTTACGGCTTAAAAACTACAAACGTGCATTGGAAGATTTCAATAAAATTAAAGAAATTGACGAAAGTTACGGCGAAGAAATAAAGAAACTTTACGAATTCGCTTCTTCTAAAACCGAATCGAACAACTGAATTTTAATACCCGGAAAACCGAAGAATTGATGTAACTTTTTATGAAACTTAAAGTTACATCAATTCTAACGTTTGATTTGTTTAAAAAAATTCCTATCTTTTACAGCTTTGATAAAAATTTTTCATACAATGAAGGAGTTATAATGACAAAAGCCGACATAGTTGAAAAAATTGCCTCCGGTACGGGATTAACAAAAATCGAAACGGAAGCAATTATAGAAGGTTTTCTTAACACTGTTATTCAAGCTCTTAGAGAAGGAAACGGAATTGAAATCAGAGGATTCGGAAGTTATAAAGTAAAGAAGAAAAATGCTCGTTATGCGCGTAATCCCAGAACGGGAGAAAAAGTTTACGTTCCCGAACATTATGTGCCGGTTTTTAAATTTTCTAAAGATTTTAAAGCAACCGTCGATCGTGGAATGAAAGAAAAGAATAACGAACTGTAAAATAAGGATTAAGATTTAGTGAGTAAAAATAAGTCGATTATTTGCCCGTCTTGCGGAAAAGAAAACAATCCAAACAGTAAATTTTGTTTCGAATGCGGAACAAAGTTGGTAAAGGAAAATACCCCGGTACAGAAAGCAGCAAGAACCAAGAAAGAAACAACGGCGAATACAAAAGTTGTCAGTACCGCTTTTTTGATGGGACTGATAATTTTATTATTGGCATTCAGCGGATTTTTATTGGTAATTTCGGGGCAATTCGATTCTCCCGCACCGGTGCAAATTAACAACGATAATTCTCAAGTTAATCAAACCGATTCTTTCGCCGAAAGTCACGGCGGAGCGGATTTAAAAACGTTACAAAGAATTAAAGAACTAGAAGATGCTGTGGAAAAAAATCCTGCCGATTTGGAATCTCTTGTTAATCTTGCGCATCTTCTAAATGATAACGGTTTTTATAAAAAAGCTATCGGGTATTATCAAAAATATATTTCAAAGCGACCTAAAGATGCGGATGTTTTAATCGATATGGGAGTGTGTTATTTTGAGTTGGAAGATTACGATAAAGCAATTCAAACTATGGAAAAAGCGGTTTCTATTAACCCTGAACATCAAATAGGTAATTTTAATTTGGGAATAGTTAATTATTCCGCCGGTAACACGGAAAAAGCCAAATATTGGTGGAAAAAAGCAATAGATATCGATCCTAATTCAAAAATAGGACAAAAAGCAAAAGAATTACTTGAAAATAATAACTAGGAGAACTTTTTATGCCTTGCGGAAGAAAAAGAAAACGTCATAAAATGGCAACCCACAAAAGAAAAAAACGACTGAGAAAAAACAGACACAAAAAGAAATTAAGATAATTTTCTTTTAAGCCATCTTAGCTCAGTTGGTAGAGCAGCTCACTCGTAATGAGCAGGTCAGCGGTTCGAGTCCGCTAGATGGCTCAAGTAAAATTTGAAAAATGAAAAACCAGGTCGATTGCTGAATCATTACCAAGGAGAATCGATTGTCTCCAATCCGATAGTGCTTTATCCTTCATGTTTTTATCCCAATAAATAAAGCCTCTGAAAAGATAAGCCTCGGGAAAATCGGGAAATTTTTTAATTGCTAAATCATAATCTTTCAATGCCTCGTCTAAAGTATTTAGCATATAATTGGTAACGCCTCTTAGCAAGTATGCCAAAGGAATAATATCAAAATGATAGTTATAAATAATATCAGATGTCAGGGTTGTAGTAAAGTCGTCCCGGGCACTTTTGTATCGCTGGAGTAGCAGTTCGGTTAAACCTCTCCAAAAGTAAAAGAAGTCATTGTCGTCAATGTAAATCAGTAAATTAAAATCTGCCAAAGCACCTTTGTATTCACCCGACGTCAATAATATTTTCCCTCTTTCAAATAGTGCCTTCGTATCTCGGGGGTTTGACTGAATTGCACGGGAATAAAACTCGATTGCTTTGTTATAGTGATTTACTTGTGACAATAAATTGCCTTCTTTTAATAAATCATCAATTAACTCCGAAAAAATCTTTAATACAATTCCATCCATTTTACCCAAATTTTAACGAGGAAGGGCTTTATAATTCTTATAGAGAAAAAAGGAAACATTTTTAATTATTTTCTTTTTTTTCGCATAAATATTTCTGGATTTTTTGAAAATGCGATACATTTCCACTTAAAGATAAGTAAATCCTAAGATTTGGAAATTATACCGGAAATATCCCGCATTAAAATCTTGTAACCTTTTATATGAAATAAAATAATTTTCAAAAAAATACTTGACTTTCCCACAAAAAAACAGTTATTTTGCTATCCCGTGGGGAATTGTGTTGAATTATCCCAAAAAATGTCAAAATATGTTTATAGGAAGTTTTAAATATTCGATCGATTCAAAAGGAAGAGTTAGCATTCCGGCTAAATTACGCAAATTTATTAATCCGGAAGCAAACGATTCCTTTGTTATGACCAGGGGTACGGCACAATGCATCGACCTTTATCCTTTGGATCAGTGGAAAGAATTGGTAGCGCATAAGTTAAATCAATTAAATACGTTCGATCCGAAGGAAGCAATGTTCTTACGAATGTTTCTGCAAGAAGCAGCCGAAGACAAGCTCGATTCTCAGTCAAGAATTCTTATTCCAAAATCTTTGATTGAATTTGCCGGAATCGAAAAAGAAGTTTTGATTCTCGGAGCAATTAAGAAAATCGAAATTTGGAATCCCGAAATTTACGAAAAGTATATTCAGGAAAATGAAATTCCGTATGCCGAAATTGCACGCGAAGTTATGAAAATAAGAGAACAATGAGCTTACATGTTCCGGTCTTACTGAATGAAAGTTTGAAATATTTAATTACCGATAAGTCCGGAATTTATTTTGACGCAACAATAGGTTATGGAGGTCACGCTGCAGAAATACTCAAAACATTAAATAGCAATGCTACCTTGGTCGGCACCGACAAGGATGAAAAAGCATATAAGCATTGCAAAGAAAAATTTAAGAATGATTCCAGAGTAAAAATTTTCAATACCGGTTTTACCGAAATTAAAAGAGTATCCATGATCCAATTTATTAATGCTTACGATGGTATTTTCGCCGACCTCGGAGTTTCATCGGTTCAACTCGATGACGGGCTTTCCGGGTTTTCTTACAGAACCGATAGTCCGCTCGATTTAAGAATGGACAAAACCAAAGGTAAACCGGCATCATACGTCATAAATAACTATCCCCTTGAAAAATTAACCGAAATATTGAAGAAATTCGGTGAAGTCCGGAATGCACACAGAATAGCCGCAAAAATAGTAGAAGCAAGAGCGAGTAAAAAAATAACTTCCACTTTACAACTCCGTGCAATTATCGAAGAAATAATTCCTAAATACAAATCATATAAAATTTTATCTAAAATATTTCAAGCTTTTAGAATATACGTGAATAACGAGCTTGACGAATTAAAACAATTCTTAACCGATGCGGTCGATATGTTGAAACCCGGTGGAAGGTTAGTAGTAATATCTTATCATTCACTAGAAGACCGTATTGTTAAAGAGACCTTTAAATACGAAACTCTCTCATGTGTTTGTCCGCCTGAAACACCCGTGTGTGTTTGTGACAAGCAAAAGAGGTTGAAAATATTAACTAAAAAACCGGTTACGCCGTCGGAGGAGGAAATAAAAATTAACAAGCGCGCCAGAAGCGCAAAATTAAGAGTTGCGGAGAGAATTTAAGTGAAAGGTAATAATAAAGCTTTTTTGAAAAAACTACTTTTTTCTATTCTGACAATTACTCCGTTATTATTTATTCATTTATACTCGATTAGCGAAATTGAAAAATTGAATTCGATAAAAAACGAAAAGCTTTCGTTATTAAATGATTTGAACGATCGTTTGGAAGCCAGTAGGGTTGAAGTACAAAAACTTTCATCGGAAGAAGTAATTATTCCGAAAGCTTTCAAGCTCGGGTTGATCAAAATAAACAACCTGAAAAAAATTCATATAAATAAGAGTAAGGTCAACTTAATTAAAAGTATTGTCGAAAAAAAATATGAGTAATTCCCGCGTATTATTGTTAAGTGCGTTTGTGATTTTTCTTTTCGGTTTGTTGGTAATCCGGCTTTTCATTATTCAAATTTCAAGTCACGAAAAGTATAAATCTCAAGCGGATAAACAACAAAACAAAATAATTACGCTTAAAGCCGAAAGGGGATTAATACTGGATAGAAACGGTGAGATATTGGCATATACGAAACAAGACAATACTTTATATGCCGATTGCAGAATGTTGAACGGAAAATACAAAAAAGATAGGACGAAAATCGCACGTAAGTTGGCAAAGATATTTAATAAAAAACCGTCTTATTATATAAACAAAATTAAACGCGGAAAAGGGAATATTATTTTAGAGAAAAAAATAAGTCAGGAAAAAGCCCGGTTGTTGGAGGACTTTACGGCAAGCGGATATTATAAAACCCAGGATTATACCAGAATTTATCCTTACGGTAAAATTACCGCTCATGTTATCGGAGCGGTCGATAGACAACTGCGGGGTTTGGACGGAATCGAGAAAGTCTATAATAAATACCTGGTAGGAAAAGACGGATTTTTGGTTGCCGAACAAGACGCTCGCGGAAAAAAGGTAACTGTCTTATACGAACAATCAATGAATCCGATGCCGGGATATAACATTGTATTGACAATCAATAAAAGTTACCAGAAAATATTGAGGGAAGAGTTAGAAAAAGGATTGGCGAAATATAAAGGTAAATCGGCAGTTGGAATAATTGTCGATCCGAATACCGGGGAGATTCTTTCGCTTGTCAGCTTGCCCGACTTCACCCCGGAGAAATACGGAAAGAACCCGCAAAAGAACAGACGGAACAGAGCTATTAGTGATACTTATGAACCTGGTTCCACGATTAAATCCATTGTTGTTGCAATGCTTCTGGAAAACGGCTTGGCAAAACCTTATGAAGTTATTAATACCGAAAACGGAAAATACAGAATTAAAGGCGCTACAATTCACGATACGCATAAATACAAAAAGCTTACGGTCTCCGAGATTATTGAACATTCGAGTAACATCGGAATTGTTAAGCTTAGCGGGAGATTAAACGACAGAATATTCTATAAAGGATTACGCGATTTCGGATTCGGTAATTACACCGAAATAGATCTTCCCGGCGAAGCCAAGGGAATGTTAAAAAAACCGTCTTCTTATTCCGCAATATCTAAAGCGTTTATCTCGCACGGATACGAGATTTCGGTTACACCTATCCAAATTACAATGGCTTATGCCGCTTTGGTAAACGGCGGACATTTATTGCGCCCGTATACAGTAAAGAAAATTGTGGACGAAGAAGACAGAACGATTTTGTCAAACGGAAAAAAAGAAATCAGAAGAGTGATAAGTGATAGAACTTCCGAGCAAATTAGAAATATGATGATCGGTGTGGTTGAAAACGGAACTGCCCAATTGGCTCAACTCAAAGATGTATTGGTGGGCGGTAAAACCGGAACATCGCAAAAATTAATAAACGGAAGGTATTCTAATAAATATTACAATTCTTCTTTCATCGGATTTCTGCCTGCCGACAATCCTAAACTTTTGTGTTTTATTTTGGTGGATTCACCCGAAGTTGGCAGGTACGGCGGACAAGTAGCAGCGCCGATTTTTAAAAACGTAATGCAAAGAATTATCGATATAGATTTGAATCTTGATCTTGAGAAAAAAGAAATCAGAAGAAATAATTCACCAATAACAAAACTTATTACACAAAACGAAAACGATAATCAAGAAGGATTTTTTAACCCTTCTTCGAAAAAAGAAAATATAGTTAACAGCAAGTATGATAATCTGCCGGCAGGTGTTATGCCGGAACTGAAAAACAAATCTATGCGCGAAGCAATATCAATTTTAAGCAAGCTGAAAATAAAATATAAAATCGTCGGTAACGGCAAAGTTGTTAGTCAAAGTGTTAAGCCCGGAGCTAGAATTAATGAAAAGACAACGTGCGTCATAAAATGCAAAATGATAAACGTACCTGAAGGAGTATCTGTTAATTAATGAAAATGAGTGAATTGTTAAATAATATTAAAACAATACAAGTAACCGGAGCAGTCGATGTTGAGGTTGACGACATTACGATAGATTCGAGGGAAGTTAAGAAAAACTCGATGTTTGTTGCCGTTAAAGGATTTAAGGTAGACGGACATAAATTTATCAACGATGCAGTGGCAAAAGGCGCTTCGGTAATTGTAGTAGAAAATCCCGATGCGGTTCCCGTGGGATTAATCGATCCGGAAAAATCGGCAGAGATTGTTGTTGAAAATTCAAGATTATCTTTGGCGGAAATTTCGCATTACTTTTACGGCCGTCCGTCCGAAAAACTAAAACTGATTGGGATTACGGGCACAAAAGGGAAAACAACCACATCCTATTTTATTAGAAGCGTATTGGATTTTCTGAATATTAAAAGCGGTTTAATCGGTACAAATAAATATTTGGTTGGGGAAAAACAATTTCCTTCGAAATTAACAACGCCGGAAGCCAATAAAATCAATTGGTTGATGAAAGAAATGGTAACAGAGGGATGTGAATATTGCATTATGGAAGTTTCTTCCCATTCGATTGCACTGCATAGAATCGATTACTTGGATTTTGATTTCGGAGTGTTTACAAATATTACTTCCGATCACATGGATTTTCACAAAACGTTTGAAGATTATTTTCAAACAAAAAAGACTTTTTTCGATTTCTTAAAACCCGATGCCACGGCTATAGTTAATGCGGATGATAAAAATTGGAAAAATCTTGTAAACGAAACAAAAGCAAAATATTTCACATACGGAATAAACGAACCGTCCGATTTCCAAATTAAAAATGTTGAATACGACTTGGACGGAACAAGGTTTGAAATTGAATACGGAAAACGGACATACTCGGTTAACACAAAATTGATTGGAAAATTTAATGCGTATAATGCTACCGCAGCTTTTTCTGTGCTGTCGCTTTCCGGATTGGATGCAGAGAAGATAGTGGAAGGAATTAATCAAACGCCGCAAGTTCCCGGAAGATTCGAAGTGCTGGGCGAAGGAAAGAAAAAAGTTATTGTCGATTATTCTCACACGGCTGACAGTCTTAAAGAAGCGCTTCTGGCAATTCACCATATAGTTAAGGGCGAAAGAAAAATTTATACGGTCTTCGGTTGCGGGGGAGACAGGGATAAAGAAAAAAGACCCGTAATGGGCAAAATAGCCGAAGAGTTGAGTGATATGGTAATCGTTACATCCGATAATCCGCGTTCGGAAGACCCTTTCGATATTATTAACGAAATACTCGATGGAATGAAGGGTGAAAATTATAAAGTGATAGAAGACAGGGAAACGGCAATTAAAGAAGCAATACTAAATTCTCCTTCCGATGCGGTTATATTGGTTGCCGGTAAAGGTCACGAAGATTATCAGGAAATAAAAGGAGTACGGAAATATTTCTCCGATAAAGAAACGGTACTAAAATATTTGAAATAAAATATTGAGATTAACATTAAAAGACATATTCGAGATTGAGACTGCGGAGATTTTTAATCCCAATGAATTTAAACCGGTGAAAAAAGTGTTTATAGATTCAAGAAAAATTACAAAAAATTCAATGTTTGTTGCTATTAAAGGACAGAATTTTGACGGTCACGATTTTGTGAAAGAAGCCGTAAATAAAGGTGCCGGAATAGTTGTGATCAACAGAAGAAAATTGAAATATTTCGATGATATAAATGTTCCAATCGTTACGGTGAAAAATACACTTACGGCTTACGGAAGTATTGCGCGAATTTGGAGACGAAAATTAAATCCTACGGTTATATCGATTACCGGCAGTAACGGTAAAACTACAACCAAAGAAATACTTGCAACATTGTTAAGCGAACGGTTTAAGGTTACAAAAAGCGAAGGTAATAACAATAACCAAATAGGCGTGCCTTTAACAATATTATCCGCAAATGATAAAACCGAGGTTTTGGTATTGGAGCACGGCACCAACCACTTCGGGGAAATTGAATATACGGCTAAAATTGCCGAACCGGATTATGCGGCTATTACCAATATCGGTGATTCCCATATTCAATATTTGCGGAACAGAAGCGGCGTATTCAAAGAAAAAGAGGCTTTGTTGAATGTTACCGAAAATTTGGGTGGAACAATATTTATTAATACCGACGATAAATTTTTAGCTTCTAAAAAACATAAATATGTTAACGCTGTTTGTTATGGATTCGAAGGTTCGCCGCATGTTAAAGGAAGCATCGTGGGTTTTAGGAAAGATGGAAAAAGTAAAATTAATGTTAAAGGTTTCGGTAAGAATATATCGACCGTTTTACCGCTTTTGGGGAACTCGAATGCCTTGAATTACTTGGCTGCAGTAACCATTGCTCTTAAACTCGGTTTAACAAAAAAAGAAATAATAGCAGGAACAAGACGTATCGAACCGGTTAAGGGAAGGTTGAACTTGGTTCTGAAAAACGGTTTCGCCATTATTGACGATACTTATAATTCCAATCCGCAATCCGTTAAAGAAGCTTTGGATGTTTTGGGAAGAATTAAACTGTACAAAAATAAAATTGTTGTGTTTGGCGATATGCTGGAATTAGGAGAAAAAAGCGTTGAGTTCCATAAAAAAATAAAAACCCAAATAAGAAAATTACGACCGGAATTAGTTTTAACAATTGGTAAGTATATGAAATTTTTGAACGGCGAATTAACTAAAACCGGAATAAATGCAAAACATTTCCGGATGAGAAAATCGTTGGAAAAATATTTGGAAAAGCTGGACGTAAGCAACAGTATTATACTATTTAAAGGTTCCCGCGGAATGAGAATGGAAGAATTTGCCGGAAAACTTATTGAGAGAGAAGCTTGATGTTTTATTATTTGTTCGATTACATAAATAAAGTTTTTAATCCGCCTGGTTTCGATGTGTTCAGGTTTTTATCGTTTAGGTCATCGCTTTCGGCGATTACGGCTTTGTTCATTGCATTTTATGTTGGACCGAAAATAATAAACTATTTAAAATTAAAACAAATTGGCGAAACAATAAGGGAAGTAGGACCGCAAACTCACAAAGCAAAAGCCGGAACCCCTACAATGGGCGGAATAATTATCATTCTTTCAGTTGTTGTGCCGGTATTATTGTGGGGGGATATAAAAAGTATTTATATAATCTTGGTTTTAATCGGAACAATTTGGTTGGGCTTTGTCGGGTTTGTGGATGATTATTTGAAGGTGGTCAAAAAGTACTCGAAGGGTTTGATAGCAAGATATAAACTTATAGGACAAATTTTAATCGGTCTTGCGGTAGGATGGGTAATTTATACTTTCCCCGAATTTGCGCCGTATAACACTCAAACAACAATGCCGTTCTTTAAAAATCTGAATTGGGATTTTTCGTATTTGTATATCCCGTCGGTCATTTTCATTATAACGGCAACATCTAACGCGGTAAATTTAACCGACGGATTAGATGGTTTGGCAATAGGTTCTATGCTGATTGTTATGCTTGCATTGGCGGTTATCAGTTACGTTTCGGGAAATAAAATTTATGCGGATTATTTGAATGTAATGTATTTACCCGGTTCGGGTGAACTTACAATTTACATAGCGGCGTTTATTGGCGCCGGTTTGGGATTTTTGTGGTTTAATTTTTATCCCGCCGAAGTATTTATGGGCGATACCGGTTCCCTGGCGCTCGGCGGAGCATTCGGAATAATTGCCATTTTAATTAAAAAGGAATTGTTAATTCCTATTTTGGGCGGAATATTTTTCATCGAAGCCCTATCGGTTATTATTCAGCGGCTGTACTTCAAGTATACAAAGAAAAAATTCGGTGAAGGCAAAAGGGTTTTCAAAATGGCACCTATTCATCATCATTTTGAATTGCTCGGATGGGCGGAACCGAAAATAGTGGTCAGGTTCTATATTATCTCGATCATATTTGCAATTATCAGTTTGGCGTCGTTCAAGATTAGATGAAAAATTTACGCGGTAAGAAAATATCGATTTTAGGTGCCGTTAGAAGTGGAATTGGAGCTGCAAAGCTGGCTAAAAAAATTGGAGCTGTTCCGTTTGTCAGCGATATTGCGGACGAAGAAAAATTAAAAGATGTTCTTTCCGTATTGATAGATGAAAATATTGAATTCGAAACCGGAGGACATAGCGCAAAAGTTTACGATTGCGATTTGATTGTTACAAGCCCGGGCATTCCGTCGGATTCAGAAGTTTTGAGAAACGCCAAGAGTAAAGGGCTGGAAGTAATTAGCGAAATTGAGTTTGCGTCGTGGTTCTGCAATGGAAAAATAATTGCTATTACCGGAACTAACGGTAAAACAACAACAACTACTTTGTGCGCGTATGTTTTTAACTCGGCGGGAAAAAAATGTTATTTGGCTGGTAACATCGGGCGTGCGTTTTCCGAAATTGCTCTTGAAGTGGGAGACGATGAATTTGTCGCGCTTGAGGTTTCGAGTTTTCAGCTTGATTTTATTAAAGATTTCAAACCGGAGGTTTCGGTAATTCTTAACATTACTCCGGATCATTTAAATAGATATAATAATGATTTTAATCAATATGTCGAATCGAAGATGAATATTTTCAAAAATCAAACGGTTGATGATTATTTGATATATAACTTGGATGATGCAGTTGTAAGTCGTGTTGTGTCATCAAGCAAAACGGTATTACTGCCTTTTTCGCTTGAAAAGAAATTGGAAAACGGTGTGTATTTGGATGGAGAGAATATAATTTACGCGAGAAACAACGAAACCACTGAAATTTGTGCTGTTGGCGATTTGAGTTTGAAAGGCGAACATAATTTGATGAACTCCATGGCGGTTATAGCTGCGGCAAAAGTATTTGATATTTCCGCTGAAACTATTAAAAACTCTCTCGGGAATTTTGAGGGGGTTGAACACAGACTTGAATTTGTAAGAGAATTAAACGGTGTGAAATACATTAACGATTCCAAAGCAACAAATATTGATTCTGTTTGGTATGCGTTGCGTAGTTTTGATTCGGATATTTATCTCATACTCGGCGGTCAAGATAAGGGAAACGATTATAATAAAATCAAAAACTTAGTTGAGAGCAAAGTAAAGAAAATCTATGCGATAGGAAGTTCTGCGCAAAAGATAAATGAATTTTTTAAAAATATTGTTCCTGTGGAAATTACCGGAACACTTGAAGAAACAGTTGCTAAAGCAAGAACGGAAGCGCAACCCGGCAGCATTGTTTTGCTATCGCCCGCTTGTGCCAGTTTCGATATGTTCCGTAATTTTGAAGAAAGAGGAAAAATTTTCAAACAAGCAGTAAACGGATTAAAATGAAAACAGTAATCAGAATGCTTTTTACGCTTACGTTGGGGTTGGTTATATTGGGCAGCTTTCTGATATTCAGCGCTAAAGGCTTGAATGTATTCATGTCGCATTTGTGGAAAGTAATTGCGGCTTTTGTCGGAATGATTATAGCTTCGGCGGTGCCGTATAAATATTATAAGGATTACAGTAAAATTTTTATGATAATCGCGACGGTTTTGTTAATAGCCACTTTAATATTTGCTCCGGATATAAAAGGAGCATCGCGATGGATTAACTTAAAAGTAATACGTTTTCAACCTTCGGAGTTGGCAAAACTGTTTCTGATAATACATTTGGCGGTTATGATTTCCGTAAAAGGGAAAAAGATTGAAGATTACAAAAACGGTTTGGTCTTTCCGTTGTTTTGGATTTTTATAATCAGCGTTTTGATTTTGGTTCAACCTAATGTTAGCACAAGCATGATTGTGTTGTTTACTTCGTTTACCATGTTGTTTGTCGGGGGAGCGAGAATTAAACATCTGGCTTCAATCACCGGAACGGCGGGCTTTGCCGGACTTGCAGCTATGATGAGTTTCCATCACTCAAGAGAAAGAGTGCTGACATTCGTTGACGGATTGATAAAAGGTACAAGCGCAAATTTTCAAGTGGTACAATCAAAGATTGCACTTGGCAGCGGAGGAATTGTGGGATTGGGACTAGGGCAAAGCAGGCAGAGTAATTTGTTTTTACCCGAACCGCACAACGATTTTATTTTCTCGGTATTAGGCGAGGAATTCGGATTTTTAGGCACATTACTTATCCTGGTTGCTTATTTGTTGATTTTCTTTTTGGGATTGATAATTGCCAAAAAAACCAAAGATGAATTCGGTCAACTATTGGCTTTTGGTATTTCGTTCATGATTGTTATTAGCGCATTTTTACACGCAGCGGTTGGTATCGGAATAGTTCCGACTACGGGAATTACTTTACCGTTTATCAGCTTCGGCGGTACGTCGATTATTGTCTTTTGTACGTCGGTGGGTATCTTGATTAATATAGGGTTGCAAAGCAAAGATAAAAAGCTGCGGTTTAAGAAAATTAAATGATGAGCAAAACGGAATATAGATTTTTATTAGCAGGAGGAGGAACGGGCGGACATTTATTTCCGGCAATCGCGGTTGCCGAACAAATTAAAAAACTAAAACCGGAAGCTAAAATTTTGTTCGTTGGTACTAAAGATAAAATTGAAGCTAAAGTTGTCCCGGAAAAAGGATTTAACTTTAAAACAATTTGGGTGAGCGGATTTTCGAGGAAATTTAAATTAGAAAATTTGATATTTCCCTTTAAACTTTTAATTGCGATGATACAATCTTTAATAATAAATATCAAATTCAAACCGAAGGTGATGATTGGCGCCGGCGCTTATGTATCCGGACCTGTTGCAATTGGAGCTTCGGTGATGGGCGCAAAGATTATTCTTTTGGAACAAAACAGTTATCCCGGTATTACAAACAGACTTTTGGAAAAAAAAGCGCACCAAATTCATATTTGTTTTGAAGAAACGAAAAAATACTTTAGGGAAAAATCCAAATTGAGAGTAACGGGTAATCCGATAAGAATAGATTTGCAATTAATACCGAAAGACGAGGCATTGAGTAAACTCGGGTTGGATAAAACTAAAAAAACATTACTTGTCATCGGAGGTAGTCTCGGTGCCGGTACCGTTAATGAAGCTTTGGAAAAAAACTTAACCCGTCTGCTGGATAAAGGGATACAGATAATTTGGCAAACGGGAAAACAATATTTTGAAAAGTATAAGAAACATCTAAGTGATACGGTTAAAGTTTTTCCTTTTATTGAAGATATGAATGTAGCATATTCTGCTGCCGATTTGGTTGTGGCTCGCGCGGGTGCTACTACAATTGCAGAGGTTGCTGCCCTTGGTTTGCCCGTTATTTTTATTCCGTCTACTATCGTTGCGGCTAACCACCAGTTGATGAATGCCAAGGCACTTGTGGAAAACGATGCTGCAGTAATAGTAAAAGACGAAGAATTAAAAGATAAACTTTACAGTGTGGTAACGGAATTGATTTTTGACGAAAACAAATTGCTTCAACTAAAACAAAATATAAAAAAATTTTCCAGACCGAATGCTGCAGTGGAAATTGCACAAGAAGCGATAAAATTAGCGGAAGAAAATAATGTTTAGACAGATTATTAAAAAAATACATTTTGTAGGTATCGGCGGTATTGGAATGAGCGGACTTGCGGAAATAATGCTGAGCGAAGGTTTTGAAGTTTCTGGTTCGGATTTAAATGAAACTGAAATAACAAAACGGCTTAGGGATTTGGGTTGTAAGATTTCAATCGGGCATTCAGCCGATAACCTTAATGACGCGGATGTAGTTGTTTATTCTTCGGCGGTTAATACTGACAATCCTGAAGTTAAAGCTGCGTTGGAAAGAAAAATACCGGTTATTAAAAGAGCCGAAATGCTTGCCGAAACGATGAGAATGAAATACGGAATAGGAATTGCCGGAACACATGGTAAGACAACCACAACTTCAATGGTGGGACTGGTTCTAACCGAAGGCGGAATAGATCCGACCATAATCGTGGGCGGAAAATTAAGCGGATTGGGAGGAACCAATGCGCGGCTGGGACACAGCGAATATATTGTTGTTGAAGCCGATGAGTTTGATAGGACATTTTTGAAACTTACACCCACCATAGCGGCAATTACCACTTTGGAACAAGAGCATCTCGATACATATAAGGATTTGGACGATATAAAAAATGCCTTTGTGCAGTTTGCCAATAAAGTGCCTTTTTTCGGATTTGTTGTTTTATGTCTTGATGAACCCGCACTGCAAGATATAATACCGCTGATAAATAAAAAGATTATCACATACGGTTTAACATCGCAAGCCGATGTGAGAGCCGTTGATGTAGAGTTTAACGAATATAATAGCAGTTACACTGTTGAGTATAAGGGGGAAGAACTCGGACGCATAACACTGCAACTTCCCGGAATTCACTATGTGAAGAATTCGCTGGTTGCCGTCATAATTGGGGTGGAACTTGGTATTAATTTCGAAATAATAAAAAAAGCGCTCGAATCTTTTTCCGGTGTGTACAGAAGATTCGAAACCAAATACAGTAATGACATTCTTGTTATTGATGATTACGCGCATCATCCTACGGAAATTAATGCAACGCTTTCAGGTGTGCGAAAAGGCTGGAAGAGAAGACTTGTGGTTGTTTTTCAACCGCATTTATATTCAAGAACAAGAGATTTTTATAAAGAATTCGGTAGGGAGTTTCTCGATTCCGATGTTTTCATTTGCACGGATGTTTATCCCGCAAGGGAAAAACCGATTGAAGGAGTGACCGGAGAATTAATAGCTCAAGCGGCAAAAGATTACGGACATAAAAATGTTATTTACGAACCGGATAAAAATGACGTTCCGGAATTGCTAATGAAAATAGTTAAACCCGGGGATATTATTGTAACTATGGGTGCGGGGGATATTTGGAAGTACGGTGAAAAATTTATTGAGCTGTATAAAAACAAAGTAAGTGTAACATGACGAAAATTATTTCAAACGTTAAAGGGTTTATTTTTTTATTAATTGCGCTTATTGCTCTTACTGCAATAATTGGCGGTAGTTCAAAAAAGAAAATTGAGAAGATTGTATTGAAAAATAACATCCGTTTAAACGCCGAAAATTATTTGAGTTTTGCAATGTTGGATGACAAAACAAAATACGAAGGGCTTACGCTTTTACTAATCAAAGATAAGCTGGAAAAACATCCGTACATCGAAAAATGCGACGTGCTTTATAAAGGTAAAGGTATTGTTGAAGTAGAGATTTTCGAAGTTCCGTTTTATGCTTTGTTAATGCAAAACGGGAAAGAAAAAATCCTTACGGAAGACGGAGAACTGTTGCCTAAAATAGAAGGAACTAAATATTTAAATCTGCCGGTTATTTTGGTAGAAAATACAAAGAACCCGAAAAAGATGAAAAAACAATTGACCGATGCTTTAAAAGTTCTAAAAGCTTCGGAGCTTTATAATTCTGAATTGTACGGTGAAATATCAAGTATAGATTTAACTAAGAGCGAGAGCGTTATTTTAACTATGTCGGATACCGATTATCCCGTAATTCTGGATAGAAATAAAATTCTCGATAACGTTTTAGCATTTTGCAATTTGTATTCGTCACTTAAAAATAAAGAAGATAAATCAATAACATATATCGATTTAAGATTTAACAATCATGTTTTTATCGGAACGCAAAAAGTTAATGCAATGGGAGTAAAAGAATTATTATGAGAAGAAATATTTTAGCCGGTCTCGATTTGGGTACAACTAAAGTAGGTGCGGTAATTGCCGAACGCCAAGCTGACAAAATTACCATTCTCGGTTTCGGTGTAGCGCCTTCAAACGGTTTGAACAGGGGACTTGTAGCCAATATCGGAAAGACTGCCGAAGCAATTAAAAGAGCTATGGAGATTGCTTCTAACCGGGCAGATATCGAAGTTCGCAGCGTTAATGTTGGGGTTGCCGGAGAGCATATAACAAGTTTGAGGCATAGAAATTATGTTACAATTAATAACCCGGATAGAGAAATTACCCAGTCCGATATCGACAGATTAAAAGCCGATGTGAGAACCATAAGAATTCCTTCAGATAGACAAATATTGCACATTATTCCCGAGGAATTTTATATCGATCATCAAGGCGGAATAGAAAATCCGATCGGAATGAGCGGCTCCAGACTGGAAGCATTAAATCATGTTGTGCTTGCTTCCATACCCGCAATTCAGAATATCCGTAAATCGGTTGAAAGAGCCGGCTTCACTGTTGAAAATTATATTCTTCAACCGATTGCATCAAGCGTTTCGGTTCTCGATGAACATGAACAAGATTTGGGCGTTGTTTTAATAGATATCGGCGGAGGTACTACGGATATTGCAATTTATCATGATAAGAGCATAAAACACACTAAAGTAATAGGCGTAGCAGGCAATCAAGTTACAAACGATATAAGAGAATCGTTGGGAATTGTAACGGCAGAAGCCGAAAAACTTAAAAAAGAATATGGTTATGCTTCGGAAGAAGCGATTATCAAGGACGAGGATATTTATATAAAGGGAGTTGGCGCGCGCGGAACAATTAAAATTCCCGTTTCACTTTTAACTCAAATTATTCATGTTAGAATGAAAGAATTGTTTACAATAATTGATAATGAATTGAGACAGACGAATTTCAAAAATAAAATAAAAGCGGGAGTTGTATTAACAGGCGGAGGTTCGTTGTTACGCGGCATTGTAGATCTTGCCGAAGAGGTTTTCGGTTTGCCTACAAGAATAGGCGTTCCGTTGGAATTGGGGAACGGACTTTCCAATGAAATTGAAAGTCCGGAATTTGCAACCGTTGCCGGTTTAATCAAAGGCATTCCCGGTTCTACTTCGTCCGAAAATGTTATCTCGTTGAAATCTTCTAAAGCAAAAAAGAATTTAAAAGTTTCAGTACTATTTAAAAAAATACAAGAATTTTTTGATGAATTATAAAATACCACAACAAGGAGGACAAAATGTCAAAATTCTTCATGCTCGATAAAGAAGAGCCGTTGAGAGCAAAACTCAAAGTAATTGGTGTTGGCGGAGGCGGATGCAACGCCATAGAAAGTATGATGAAAAGAGGTTTAAGCGGAGTGGAATATGTCGCGATTAATACCGACGCACAAGTGCTTAACCTTAGTCACGCAAATCATAAAATACAAATTGGTCTGAATGTAACAAGAGGTTTAGGAGCCGGTGCCGATCCAAACGTAGGAAGAAAAGCAATCGAAGAAGATAGAGATAAAATAGCCAAAATATTAGAAGGAACCGATATGGTATTCGTGACCGCCGGAATGGGCGGGGGAACCGGTACGGGCGGTGCGCCTATCGTTGCATCAATAGCCAAAAGCGTAGGTGCTTTGGTTATCGGTATAGTTACGAAACCTTTCAAATGGGAAGGTAAACGCAGAATGATGAATGCAGAAGAGGGTATCCACGAATTAAGAAGAAACGTGGACAGTTTAATTGTTATCCCTAACGACCGCCTTTTGAACATTTTAGACGATACCGTTTCTGCTAAAACCGCTTTCGATAAACCGAACGAAGTCCTTTACGAAGCAACCAGAGGCATTGCCGATATTATTACTGTACCGGGTATAATTAATGTTGATTTTGCCGATGTGCGGGCGGTAATGAATTCAAGCGGAGAAGCTATTATGGGATGCGGCGTGGCTTCGGGTGAAAACCGTGCAATAGAAGCGGCACAGAATGCAATTTCGTCTCCTCTGCTGGAAGGTGTTAGTATTAAAGGAGCAAAAAATATTTTGCTCAATGTTACCGGCTCGGATGACCTGACAATGCAAGAAATAGACGAAGGCAATAGAATTATTTACGAAGCCGCCGGAGAAGAAGCTAACGTTATTTTCGGTTGGGTTAGCAAAGAAGATATGAACGAATACGTTTCCTATACGGTTATTGCAACCGGTTTTGGAGAGAAAGAAACCAAATTGAGAGCAAAGATTGAAGATGAACACGAAAAAACAGAACCAAAAGCTTCAAAAACATTTAGCGGTTTTAATTTTGATAAAGTAAGGGAACAACAAGAAACTATTGATTTGGACGAACCGACTATTTTCAGAGTAAAGGGTTCTAAAAATATTTTACCAAACGACGATCCGATCCCGTCGAGCGGTTTCAAACTGGATCAACTCGATGCGTTTGAAAAGGTGGAAACAAAAAAATCGGATGAAACAAAAAAACGGGATGACGACGAAGGTTCGTCGTTCTTGCGAATGATGATGGATTAATTATCTATATAAAACTTAAGGCTGCGAAGATTTCTTTCCTTGTTGTGGTACGGCGGAAATACCGAAATCTTCCAGCCTTTATTCATTCTGAAACGCAAATATAAAATTTTATTTGAGTTTTATCTTATCCCAATATTCACTAACTTTCTTTTTTTAAAATAGATAACTTTTTATGAAAACAAAAATTTTTGTACTGTTTTTTATAGGAATTTTCACGGTAGTTTCCGCTCAAGATTCCAAGTCTATTAAATGGATTGCAAAATTCGGTGCGGCGGGCGGATTTATTCCGAATTTAATGTTTCCGGATTACAGCACTTTGAACGAAATGACGGGCGCTTACGGGTTCGAAGCTTTTGAGGGTCCGGTTATTACGTGGGGCGGCGGCGGATACGCTTACATTATGCTTGTGGATAATTTGAGGATTGGCGGAATCGGTTTCGGCGGTTCAAGAACAAAATCCTTTGTTTCTAACGGCTCTCAAAAAGAAGTAAAATATTTTATTGGTGGCGGTGGATTAACGGTTGAATATACTTTCCCGTTTATTAAAAATATTGCTGTTTCGGTAGGTGGAATTATTGGCGGCGGAGCATTGGAAATAGAAATGTATAAAAATAAGGGTGAATTTACTTGGGAAGGAATCTGGAAAGACCTTGATGATAATAACTCCCCAAGTAGAAAAGTATCGCATAAATTAAAAAATAATTATTTCACATTTGCGCCTACATTAAATGTGGATATACCGTTTAACAGATTCTTGGCTTTCAGGGTGGGCGCTGGTTATTTGTTTTCTCTCGGTAACAATTGGGAAGCAGATAACGGACAAACATTAATTAACGTTCCGGATAATTTGAATGCTAATTCGTTTTTTATTCAAACCGGACTTTTTATAGGATTATTCGCTTTTTAAGAAATATGAAAAATATTTTGGTAACCGGCGGGGCAGGTTTTATCGGCAGTAATTTTGTGAACTACATGCTTAAAGAGAGGGATGACGTATTTATCGTCAATCTCGATAAGCTGACTTATGCCGGTAATTTGGAAAACCTGAAAGATGTGGAATCTTTACCGAATTACAAATTTGTGAAAGGTGATATTTGTAATTCCGAATTGGTCGATTACATAATCCGCGAAAATAAAATTGAGTACATTATTAATTTTGCCGCGGAATCCCACGTGGATAGAAGTATTCTCGGTTCCGAAGTTTTTTTCCGCACGAATGTAATCGGAACTAACGTATTGTTGGAAGCCGCAAAGCGCTATGAAATTAAAAAGTTCTTACAAGTTTCAACCGACGAGGTTTACGGTAGTTTGGGCAAAACCGGAAAGTTCACCGAACAAACACCGCTAGCGCCTAACAGTCCGTATTCATCCAGCAAAGCTTCTGCCGATATGATGGCATTGTCGTTTCATCATACTTACGGAACGCCCGTGGTAGTTACCCGTTGTTCCAATAATTACGGACCTTACCAATTTCCCGAAAAATTAATCCCGTTAATGATAATTAATACTTTAAACAATAAAAAACTGCCGGTATACGGCGACGGCTTAAATGTGAGAGATTGGATTTATGTGATTGATCATAACAAAGCAATTGAAAAAGTGTTTGAAGAAGGAAGAGTTGGAGAAGTTTATAATATCGGCGCAGACCATGAGATGACGAACATAGAAATTGTAAAACTCATTCTTGCCGAATTGAAAAAAGATGAAAGTCTGATAGAATTTGTAAAAGACAGACCTGGCCACGATAGACGTTACGCCATAGATTCTTCCAAAATACAAAACGAGTTGGGTTGGAAACCAGAATTCGATTTTGAAGAAGCGATAGTTAGAACAATAAATTGGTATATTGAAAATAAAAACTGGTGGGAGAAAATAATTAACAAGGAATATTTAAATTATTACGAGAAACAATATGGAAAAGGTTAAATATATTTCAAATTATATCGAAATAATATTTTTAAGTAGTTTGATTTTTATTTGTGTCCAGATACAGATTGTTGGACAGTCCATGGATTTTCTCGTAGGGAACCAAAATAAAGGCGATGCAACTGATTTAAATACAATAAGTGTTACGCTTGGCGGCGATTTCGTTGTAAACGGAACATTCATTGCTGCGGGAACCGAAACAGTCGATCAATTTGTTACCAGAATATTCTCTGAATACTCTAATCGAATATTAAAAAGAACAACTGAGCAAAATTTATTTAAAATTATAAAATCTGAATTGAATAATTATTCAAAAAGGGGAATACTACTTAAGAGATACGACGGGTCCCAAATTACTGTCGATTTGGAAAAGTTCAGGTTGACAGGGGATTTTAAGTTCAATCCATATTTGAAAAATAACGACGTATTAATTTTTCCTGTCTTGGATTTGGAGAGAAATTTTATTGATATAAGCGGAGCCGTAAACAAAGCCAAAAAATTCCAGTTTGTTGAAGGAGACAGGCTCTCCGATGCAATTTTGTTGGCGAATGGAATTAATCCCGCATACAGCAATGTTGAATATGCTGAAATATATAGGTTGGACGAAAAAGGTAATGAGCAAACCGTGGAAAGGGTGTTAATAAAAGACAATCCATATTTAAAAAGAGGAGATAGAATTAGAATTTTAGCCGGTGAAAATCAAAAGAAAGATTATAAAGTTCTGGTTTTGGGCGAAGTAAAACAACCTGGTTACGTTTATATAGCTAAAAATGGGATGGACATTAAAGATGTGATTAAACTTTCGGGGGGATTTACCTCATCGGCTTCATTGGAAAGGAGTACCGTATTAAGGGGAACTAACAAAGAAAATCTGCTTTTGATTAAAGCCTTTACAGAGCTATATAAAGATTCTAAGAATATTGATATTAAAAAATTTAACGAAAATAATTTTCTTTCTCAATTCGAATATTTGTCTTTCATGAGAATGTCTGATGAAGTATTAGAAGATTCCCTATATTTTCTTATAGATATGAAATTGAAACAATTTTTTGATTACGGAGCAGTCGATTTCACAAAAGTTTTTGCCGGAAAAGATTCTTTATCTGTTTCTTTTCGGGTAAAGGACGGCGATGTTATTTTAATACCCCAACAATCGAATGATGTTTTCATATTCGGTCAAGTTAATTCGCCCGGCTATATACCTTTCAAAAAAGGGAAAAATTTCCATTATTACATAAACCATGCCGGTGGTCTTGGAGAAGATTACCTTGATAATATAAAAGTCATTCGTGGAAAAGCAAAAACATGGATAACTGCCGAAGAAAGTACCGAAATTTTGCCAGGTGATTATATTTATGTCCCTAAAGATCCCAGCAGATCTTTTCTGTATTATTTAAGAACGGCATCTTATATAACTTCTATTGCAAGCGCTCTTGCAACCGTTGCAATTTTAATTCTAAATTTAACTAAGTAATTAAAATATTAAATTAGTAAACGATTTATATGGAATCAAAACAAAAAGAAAATGTAAAACTTTCCGACTATTTAAGTATTTTGTTGAATTGGAAGAAGATGCTGATTATTAATTTGATTTTAGTCAGCTTAATTACGATTGGTATAACATTTTTGATACCGGAAAAATTTAAATCTACTGCTACTCTAATGATTCAAGAGTCTCAGAGTAGCGGATTGTTTGGAGGCATGATTCAAGATTTGGGAGGTGTATTTTCAAAAGCATTCGGCGGCGGCGGAACGAGTGAGGATAAACTATTCGGATTTTTAGGAAGCAATCAATTGGCAGAGAAAATAATTTCCAAATTCAAACTCGATGACTATTACGAATTTAAAAAATATAAAAGGGAAAAAACACTAAAGGCTTTCAAGGATGATTTTCAATACGATTTGGATGACAATGGTTTTATAGAAATCAGTATGATTCATAAAAATCCCCAAATAAGCGCCGAGATTGTTAATTATGCGATAGAAGAACTGAACAACATGAATCTGAAATACGCTGTAGCTTTTGCAAAAAAATACAGAGAATTTGTTGAAAAAAGATATTTAAAAAATCTTGATGATTTACAAGCTGCCCAAGACAGTTTGGAAAAATTCCAAAAAAAATATGGTATCTACGCAATCCCCGAACAATTGGAAGTTGCTTTCAAAGCCTATGCGGAACTTGAGAAGGAAATTTCGGTTAAGGAACTTCAAAAAGATTTAATTAAGGAAACATACGGAACCGATAACGCATATTATCAAAATATTGAAAACCAATTGAATCTTCTAAATAAAAAAATTAAAGATTTGATGAGAGGGAAATCGGAAAAAAGTAAGAAATTGGTTTTTTTGGATATAAAGCGTTTACCTTTAATGCAAAAGAAATTTCTTGAAATAAAACGGGATTTGGAAATTCAAACTAAATTATTGGAATTTACTTTGCCCATGTATGAACAAGCGGTAATGGAAGAGCAAAAAACTTTACCTGCTATAACTGTTATCGATGAAGCGGTTCCCCCGGAAATAAAATACTCGCCCAAAAGAGCTTTTATAGTGCTTTCTATTTTCTTTCTTGCTTTATTTTTTCATATCCCCTTTGTTTTCAGGGCGCATTATATATTAAGCAATCCGCCGGAAAACGATTTCGAAAAAATAGAATTTAAAATATTCGACTTGATAAGAAGGATTTACAAAATTAAAACCGTGTGACAGTGGCAATATTAATTCTTAATATTATTAGTATCCCGTCCGTTCTTCTTGGAAAATATTTTTTTAAAAAATGGATAAATCCGCTTTCGCTGTATGTTATCATTTGGTATCTTCTCATTTCTTTTTATCATATTAAATTAATTAATTACAGCGATTTGAGTTATACAACATGGTATGTTGTTGCTATTTCCTATCTCTCGTTTTTATTTGGAATTATAACGTTTTTTTTGGCCAAAGCATCTTCCGGTAAAAAATTTATCCTTTCGGAACAGAATTCACTCAATAATGAACCGTTGTTGTTCAGGAAATCCTCCGTTTCCGCTTATTTGACTTTGGGATTTGGTGTTTTAGGACTTTTAGGGGCATTACAAGCTTGGTCGGTTGTTTTATCAATTTACGGAAGTGTAGTAAATGCTTTATTAAATTTAGGCGCATTATATCAGATGAGGGTCCACGGCGAATTGAAAGGCATCATTCCTTATACCACCGTTTTTTTATACATTTCAATTTTTTTTGCTGGCATAAACAGCGGAGTTAAAGGAAGAATTACCCTTATTTCCGTTTTACCGTTGGCAGCCTTGATAATTAAAGAAGTTGCAGAGGTCGGACGAGCCGGTATTTTATTCGGTTTTGCAGAATACGGATTGGTCTTTTTTTTAATACTTTCCAAAAAGAAAAAGGATAAGACACGCTTTAATTATAAGTTAGCTATCTCCGTTTTGTTGGCAGTCGGTTTGTTTGTCACTTCCGTTACGCTTATAAAAAATCTTAGAGGTACAACCGATCTTTTTACCGGTAAAACACGGAGTATGAAAAAACTTGAGAATTCCGTTTTTTTAACACCCTCCATTTACCTTTATTTAAGCGGGCATATTGGAGTATTAAATAAATTTTTGGAGAAAAATAACGAAGAAAAAAGATTCGGGGAAAGTACATTCCAAGTAGTTTACAATATACTCAGCAAATTCGGTGTGACCTATAAACCAAAAATTTACCAAAAAGGATATTATATCCCGATTTGGATGAATACGGGAACATTTATAAGGGAATTGTTAGCCGACTTCGGTGTGTCCGGTCTGCTTTTATTTCTGTATTTTTTAGGTATATTTATTTCATTGGCTTGGTATAATTACTTTTCCGCTTTTAATATTACTTACCTTATTGTTTTGGTTTTCTTCACTCTTATTATCTTTTTTTCTTTCTTAATGATAGTTACCAGAATGGCAAACTGGTACATGAGTTTTTTGTTTATTATTATTATTTGCAAAATAATCCAAAAGTTCGAAAATCCTTCCCATAATTTGGTTCTCCGCTACAATGGTAAGTAAAACAAAAATCCGCAATAATATCTTTTTTATTTCATTCGGACAAGTTATTTCATTCTTATTGAATATTATTACTTTTGGTATTGTAGCGCGTGTATTGGAAGTAGAAGCTTTCGGTAAGTTTAATTATGCGTTGGCTATAATCGGGTTTTCCGCTAAGATAATAGATCTTGGCTTGAACCCCATAATTTTAAGGGAAACGACAAAAAACAAAAATTATAATGAATATGTAGGCTCTGCCTTTTACCTGAAAACCACATTGATCGGATTGTTTTTCGTAATTCTTAATGTATATTTATGGTTGGATAACATTGGGATAGAAGAAAAAGTTCTTTTTAATTTATTCACTTTGAATATATTTTTTTCCGGGAAATATACGAATATAAGAGAGTTGCTTATAACTCCTTATAAAGCCACGATAAACATGAATATCCCTATGTTGTTAATTTTGCTCGATTCCGTTTTACTCTTAGGATTCACTGCATTACTTCGAGCCAATCGATATGCGCTTATTCAATTTACCGTTATCTATGTAGCCTCGAACATCCCTTCGACTTTTATTTTGTTGTATTTATTGAAAGCCAAACAAAAAATAAAATTCGTTTTTAATTCAGGCGTTCTATTAAAAGTAATAAAAATGTCGTTGCCCGTTTACGGTTATGTGATTTTAATGATTATTTTCGGGCAATCGGATATTATTTTGTTAAGAACCATAAACAACAATTACGCAGTAGGACTTTACAGCTCGGCTGTAAGGCTTACCAATCCTTTTATCATTTTTGCATCGGCAATCACTTCAACATTTTTCCCTATAATAGTGAAGAAAAAAGAAGATAGGCAGAATATTGATGCAAATATAAGTTTCATTGTTTCGTTGTTGATTATGCTTTCTTTCATAATATTTATTTTCCTATTTTTTCACTCCCAAGAAATTATTTTGCTTGTTTTTGGCAGTAAATTTTTATTTGCTTCCAAAGCATTGAGGTTTTTATCTGTATCGTTGATTTTTTCGTTTTTAAATTTTTTTCTGATCGATCTTTTTACTGCCGTGGGAAAGCAGAAATTAAATTTCGTTTATGGTATTCTGCTGAATTTAATTTCCCTCCCTGCTTATATTTTTGTTCTGCCTGTTTATTCGTATGTTGGTGCCGGGGCTGTTAAACTGATTTCAGTTGTTGTGGGAACAATCTTTTTGGTTCTCTTCTTATTAAGATTTGTCAAATTAAAAATCAGCCTACTTAGATTTATGGGATGGGCTTTAGCCAATTTAGCATTCTTTTATCTTTTTGACACGGGGAATTTAATATTATCTTTATTCATCGAGTTTATTTTCATTCTTTTCACCATTTTGGTATTCAAATTACTATCAAAAGAAGAATGGGAAATGATATTTAAAGCTATGAATCAAGAAAAACTCTTTAGCAAACTGAAAGGTTTCTTCTAAAAATGAATTCCGTACAAGTTTCAATAATTATCGTAAATTACGGAGGGATTTCCAAATTAATCGAATGTATAGATTCTTTAACAGAACATACTCAAAATATAAACTATGAAATTATTGTGGTAAACAATGAAATTGCTGAAGAGGATATTAACCGTTTACTGAACAAATATAAACAACGTTCGGAGATAAAATTTTTAAATAATCGCAATAATACCGGTTTCGCAGCGGCAAACAACCAAGGTGTAAGAATTGCCAGGGGGAAATACATATTATTACTAAATAACGATACGGTTTTTACGGAAAATAGTTTACTTGCCATTTATAATTATGTTGAGTCTCAAAAAGATAAATTGATTGTAGGTTGCAAGTTATTAAATGAAGACGGGACGGTTCAAATTTCCGTCGGTAAATTTGATACATTATCATATTTGTTTTTCACCAATTTTTTTCTGTACAAGTTGTTCCCTAGGAACGAAAAAATCAATAAGTATTTTTATAATTACATCGATCTTAAAAAAATAACTCCGGTGGATTATGTGAAAGGGGCTTTTTTATTTATTTCCAGAGATGAATTTTTAAAGTTAAACGGCTTTGACGAATCTTTTTTCTTCTATGGCGAAGAAACCGAATTATGTTATAGATTTAAAAAATCAGGTGGAAAAGTAATTTATTTCCCGGAAACCAGTATAATCCATACAGGAGGAGCAAGCACCGGCGATATAAGTTGGTTCAAATTTAAAAATCAATCTCTTTCTAAACTTAGAATGTACCGTAAACAATTCAAAGGTTATAAATTAATTATTGCTCTTTCTTTACATTATACGGGTTTACTTTTTAGGGTCCCTTTGTATTTTTTTAGCGGTGTCTTCTCACTGAATTTCAAGATGATAAAAAAGTCGTATTATTATATAAAACAAATTTTTATTTTACCTATCTTTAATAAATAATTATATCCCTATAGAATCAAATGAAAACAATCCTAATGCTTCTTCAAGCCCCATTCCCGCCTGATATCCGGTTAGAAAAAGAGATTAGATCATTGCATGCCGCAGGTTACGAAGTAATTGTTCTTTGCAATCAATATGAAAAGGGAAAAGCTCCACAATTTCCGCACGCAAAAATTATTCGTATAAAAGCACATTTCAAATCAATTAAATTAAATAAAATTTTAAATTTTCCAATTTTTTTTAACCCGAGATTTTTATTTACTACAATTATTACATTTGTAAAATATAAACCGGACTTTCTTCATGCACATGATTTACCGATGATGCCGTTGGCTTTAATCTTAAAATTTATTTTTAATAAGCCGGTAATTTTTGATATGCATGAAAATTATCCGCAAGCTTTAAGGGCTTTTAAGAAAAAGGGGGTAATAAATTTTTTATTTAAAAATCCTTTGCTGGCCGATCGAATTGAAAAATTTAGTTTAAAATATTCGGATCAAATTATTGTAGTTGTCGAAGAAAATAAGGAACGGTTAATACAAGAAAAAGTAAATGAGAATAAGATTGTTATTGTATCGAATACGGTTGATTTGAAAACTTTTAAATTTTTACCGCAAAACAAGATTAATGATTTCCCGGATAAATTTATTCTACTTTATACCGGCACGGTAAGTCCTGAGAGAGGTTTGGAAACACCTGTTGAAGCAATTACAATAATAAAAGAAAAAATTCCGAACATCTTGTTGTTGATTATCGGTGACGGGAAATCAGTACCTGAATTAACGGAGTTGATTAAAAAAAGAAACATCCGGCAATTTGTTAAATTAATACCTTGGGTAGGTCATGAAAATTTAGGACATTATATAATGGCAGCGGATATTTGTATAATTCCTCAACCCAATAATGAATTTATTAATACGACGGTGCCGCATAAATTATTTGAGTATATGGCTTTGTCTAAACCAATTCTTGTTTCGGATGCCGTTCCTTTAAAAAGAATAATAGAAGAAACTAGTGCGGGATTATCTTTCATTTCTGAAAATCCTAAAGATTTTGCCGATAAAGTTCTGCAAATTGCAAATTCACATATGGATTATGGTAAAAACGGATATGATGCTGTCAAGAAAAAATATAATTGGGAAAATGATGGAAGAAACTTAATATCAATGTATGAAAATTTCGAAATAAAAAAAGTGCGCTAAATCAAAATTAATTTGGTTCGATACTACTCATTAGTAGTAAAAATATTTTAAATATTTCTTGCAAAATGAAAAATTCTTTTTCTTTTTGGTACACAAATTAATTTTTTTATTGTATGGAGGAAATTATTAGATGAAAGTCCCTTTTTTAGACCTGAAAGCACAATATCAATCGATTAAAGACGAAGTACTGCCGGCAATTCATAACGTTATTGAAAATACTGCTTTTGTTTTGGGAAAATCTGTGTTCGATTTTGAGAAAGCATTTGCCGAAACACATAACGTGAAATTTTGCCACGGCGTTAGCGCCGGCACGGATGGGAATCACATAGTTCTTTGGGGTTTGGATGTTGGCCCGGGCGACGAAGTAATTATTCCCGCCAATACGTTTATTGCAACTGCCTGGGGTGCAACCCTGAACGGTGCAAAACCTGTTTTTGTTGATTGTCACCCGGAAAGTTATAATATTGATCCGGATAAAGTAGAAGCGGCAATTACTGATAAAACCAAAGCAATAGTTGCCGTGCATCTTTACGGTCAGCCGGCCGATATGGATCCTCTGAGAGAAATAGCCCAAGAGCACAATATTTACTTAGTGGAAGATGCCGCACAAGCTCACTTAGCCGAATACAAAGGTCAAAAAATAGGAGGTTTGGCAAAAGCTGCCTCGTTCAGTTTTTATCCGGGTAAAAATCTGGGAGCTTACGGTGAAGGTGGAGCGGTTACAACCAACGACGAAGAATTAGCAAAAAAATTTAAAATGATACGTGATCACGGCGCTGTTGAAAAATATAATCATGAAATCTACGGACATAATTATAGAATGGAAGGAATTCAAGGAGCGGTTTTGGGCGTAAAATTAAAATATTTGGATAAATGGACGGAAGGAAGAAGGAGAGTTGCTAAAAAATATAATGAGCTCTTATCCGATTTGGAAGAAATCCGTCTGCCGAAAGAAATGGATTATGCGAAACATGTTTATCATCTATTTGTAATTCAAGTTAAAAGCAATAATTCTGAAAATAGAAGCGAAAAAAGAAACGAACTTCAGAAATTTCTTGGGGAAAACGGAATCGCATCGGGGTTACATTATCCTATCCCGTTACATTTGCAACCTTGTTTCTCCGATTTGGGATATAATAAAGGTGATTTCCCGGTTACGGAAGAATTAGCCGAACAAGGTTTGTCATTGCCGATGTTTCCTGAGCTGACCGATGAACAAATTAAATATGTATCGGATAAAATTCACGAATTTTTTAAGAAATAATTTGTCGATATAATTTGAGGTTAATATGAAAGTAGGAGTTATAGGATTAGGTTATTGGGGACCTAATCTCGTGCGGAATTTTTTAACCCAACCTGAAGTTGAAAAAGTTATAGGTTGTGATCTGCAAGAATCCAGACTTGAAATGATTAAAAAAAGATTTCCGAGCGCGGAAACCACAAACGACTATAAAGCAATGTTAAAAACCGATATCGATGCGGTTGTTATAGCAACACCGGTTGATACTCATTACAAATTCGCAAAGGAATCGCTAGAAGCCGGTAAACATATTTGGGTTGAGAAACCGTTTACTGCCACATCCGATCAAGCAAAAGAGTTGATTGATATTGCCGAATCCAAAAATCTGAAAATATTTGTCGACCACACTTTTATTTATACAGGAGCCGTAAGAAAGATAAAAGACTTAATTCGTGCCGGCGAATTAGGGGAAATAAAATATTTTGATTCCGTAAGAATAAATCTCGGATTATTTCAACACGACGTAAATGTTATTTGGGATCTTGCCCCGCACGATCTTTCGATTATGCAATACTTGCTCGAAAACGAAAAAGTTGTGGGCGTTGCCGCAAACGGAATAGCCAATTATTATGATTTGGAAAACGTAGCTCATTTATCGGTTTATTTTGAAAATAATTGCTTTGCACATTTTCATGTAAATTGGACTTCGCCGGTTAAAATACGAAGAATGATCCTTGGCGGCGATAAGAAAATGTTGGTGTTTAATGATATGGAAAACTTTGAGAAAATTAAGGTTTACGACAGCGGGATTGAGATGGAAAGTAAAGAAAAGATACATGAAGCTTTAATTCAATACAGAATTGGCGATATGTACTCTCCGAAAGTAGTGCAAACCGAAGCATTAAACCTGGGAGCAAAAGAATTTATTAATGCAATTAAAGAAGACAGAGTACCTCTTACAAGCGGTTACGATGGTCTCAAGGTAGTGAAAATATTGGAAGCTAGCGACGAATCGATTAAAAACAGAGGAAAATTCGTTCCACTAAAAGATTAACTAAAATGGAAAAAACTATGGATAAGAAAAATATCAACAATGTAAAATTAGGCAAAGACGTAAAAATTTTCGATTTCGTAAATTTATACGGATGTTCCATCGATGACGGAACGAAAGTCGGGACATTCGTTGAAATTCAGAAAGGCGCATTCATCGGTAAAAATTGTAAAATATCCTCGCATACTTTTATTTGCGAAGGCGTTCATATAGAAGATAATGTTTTTGTGGGTCATAACGTAACCTTTATAAACGATTTATATCCTCGAGCAACAAATCCCGACGGTTCGATGCAAACCGAAGACGATTGGGAGTTAGTGGAAACTTTCGTAAAAAAAGGTGCGTCAATAGGTTCTTCGGCTACAATTCTTGCCGGGGTTACAATCGGAGAAAATGCCATAGTTGGCGCCGGCGCGGTTGTTACGAAAGATGTTCCGCCAAATACAGTGGTTGCCGGTGTTCCCGCCAAAGTAATTAAAAAGATTGAAAATTCTTAAGTAAGTAAAATATTTAGTAAATTTGAGGGTTGTTTTATTTATATGGAACAACCCTTTATTTTTATCATTTCAAATTAGCACTGATATTTTGAACGCAAAAGAAAAATTAAGTTTTTCAATCGTAATTCCTTGCAGAAACGAGGAAAATTATATCGGTCAGTGTATCGATTCTATTTTAAATCAAAACTATGATCAAAGCTTAATAGAAATTCTGATTGTGGATGGAGAATCAACTGATAAAACCAGAACAATTGTTAAAAAATATATTGATACTTATAAGAATATAAAACTTCTTGATAATCCTGCAAAAAAAACCCCGCACGCATTAAATATAGGTGTTAAAAATTCTACCGGTGAAGTCATAGTTATTCTTGGGGCTCATACAAAAGTTGATGAAAATTTCCTCTTTTACAACAATAAATTTTTGCAAGAAAAAAATGTTAAGGTTACAGGAGGTACACAGCTAAATATTGGTAAGACGTATACCCAAAATCTGATTGGACTGGCAATGGAAATGCCGTTTGCTATGGCAAGCGCGAAATACCGCTGGAGTAAATCCGATCAATTTGTTGATACCGTTGTTTATGCTGCTTACAGGAAAGAACTTTTCGACGAACTTGGTCTATTTGAAGAAAATCAAATTATTTCGGAAGATGCCGAATTTAACTGGCGAATACGTAAAGCCGGCTATAAAATTTATTTCTCACCCAAAATAAAAACATACTATTTTCCGCGTTCATCAATTAAAGATTTTATTTATCAGATTTTTAGATATGGCATATTGAGAGTGAATGTATTATTGAAACATAAAAACGCATTGAAATTATTACATTTTATTCCGCCACTATTTGTTATTACATTAATAACTTTATTGATTCTGAGTATTTTTTCAGAATTTTGGACGAAAATAACTTTATTTTTTCTTGCGGTGTATTTTGCCGTAAATATAATTTCATCCTTATTGCACACATTTCCAAAAAAGTTAAAATATTTCCCGTTGTTACCCATTTTGGTTTTTTTAATGCATGTTAGCTGGGGTTTGGGATTTTTAATTGGGCTTATTAATCATTTTATTAAACGAAATTGAAAAGCACTTTCGACATTACAATAATTGGCGCGGGGATTGTTGGATTGGCAACCGGCTTGCGTATATTAGAACACAATCCTTCCTTAAAAATTTTAATTCTCGAAAAAGAAGACAATATTGCGAAACACCAAACGGGAAACAACAGCGGTGTTATACATTCGGGAATTTATTATAAACCCGGAAGTCTGAAAGCGAAAAATTGCAGAAAAGGTTATAAAATGCTTTTGGACTTCTGTACCGAACATAAAATCAATTACGAAATTTGCGGAAAACTGATTATTGCAAAAAATCCGGGTGAAGAAGCATCGTTAAATGAAATTTACGGACGAGGAAAAGAAAACGGATTGGAAGGTTTGGAATTAATCGGTCAAGAAGAAATAAAAAACTTCGAAACAAACGCAACCGGTTACAAAGCAATCTATGTACCCCAGACGGGAATAATTGATTTCAAAAATGTTGCTTCGAAATATGCTCAACTCATTGAGAAATATGGCGGTGAAATAAAATTCGGTCAAGAGGTGAAAGCAATTAATATTTCGGGGAGTTCTGTAGAAGTATCTACCGTAAACGATAAATTTTCATCGGCAAAATTAATTTCGTGTGCCGGTTTGTTTTCCGATAGAATTGCTAAAATGACCAATCCCGCAGTAGAAATAAGAATAATTCCATTCCGCGGTGAATATTACAAGCTAAAACCTTCCAGAGGAAATTTAATAAAAGGGTTAATCTATCCGGTTCCCGATATTCGATTCCCTTTTCTCGGAGTTCATTTTACAAAGCAAATTGACGGCGGTATTGAAGTGGGACCGAATGCGGTCTTGTCATTCAAACGGGAAGGATATTCAAAATTGAGTTTTAATTTTATGGATTTTATAGAAACAATTACTTGGCCCGGATTTTATAAAGTCGTTAGAAAATATTGGCGAATGGGAATTGGTGAATTTTATCGTTCTTTTAATAAAAAAGCGTTTGTGAAAGAATTACAAAAATTAGTTCCGGTTATTGACGAAGAAGATTTGGAAAAAGGGGGCGCCGGCGTAAGGGCTCAAGCGTGTAGTAAAACCGGCGGTCTGATAGATGATTTTTACATTATAGAAAATCAGAATGTGATTCATGTTTTAAATGCTCCTTCACCTGCCGCAACGGCTTCCTTGGCAATAGGAGATTTTCTGGCGAAAAAAATATTATCGGCAAAAGCGTAAATTTGTATATTGCATTTTCAATTCATTGGTTTATTTCAAAATTATAAAGAAACGTTAATTGAATAAAAAAGTAGAAAAAATTTTTGTTCTCGTTGTCGATTTTATTACCATCAACCTTACGTGGTTGGTGTATTATTTTTTGCGTGTAAAATCCGGCTTGTTCGAAATTTTTTCCAGTCCCGATTTTTTATTAACGGCAATTGTAATTTACATTTATTGGCTTCTCATTTTTACGTTTATCGGGTTGTACCGCACGTGGTTTGCCCGCTCGAGATTCGATGAATTAACTTCTTTATTTAAAGCTTCCTTCGTAGGAATTTTTATTCTTTTCTTCTTGATTTTTTATGATGATATGGTAAAAGGTGAATCGGCAACAACCGGAAGGTATTTGATTTTTATTTATTGGGGGTTGTTTCTTTTTATTGTCGGAAGCGGAAGACTTTTTGTTCGAAGTTTTCAGAGAAATTTGTTAATCAGGGGAATCGGAAGGAAAAATGCATTAATTGTTGGTTATAATCCCAAAGCTCACAATATCCATCAAACGGTTAATAAAGCGCGGGGACTCGGAATAGATATAATTGCTTACGTTGCCGTGAACAAAGAAAATATAGGAAAAGAATATGAAGGGGTTAAAGTTGTTGATACGGTTGAGAATATCAGGTCGGTTATTAATGAATTTGAGATATCCGAAATAATAATAGCATTGGAAAAAAACGAAGATAATATTGTTATGGAAGTGCTTAGTAAATGTGAAGGCGAGGAAGTAAGTATTAAAATTGTCCCCGACCTTTACGAAATAATAAGCGGTCAAGCCAGAACAAATCAAATATACGGTTTCCCGCTTATAGATATTATGCCCCAGCTTATGCCCGAATGGGAAAAGAAAATAAAAAGGTTAATGGATATTGTAATTTCTTTTTTAATTTTAACATTAACTTTGCCCGTTACTTTACTTGTGGCAATAGCAATAAAGTTCGACAGTAAAGGACCGGTTTTTTTCCTTCAAGAAAGAATGGGGCAAAACGGAAAAATATTTAAAGTTATTAAATTTCGTTCAATGATAGATAACGCCGAAGCTTATACGGGACCGATGTGGTCGACGAAAGATGATCCGAGAATTACCCGTGTCGGTAAATTTATACGTAAAACCAGAATAGATGAAATTCCACAGATGATTAATGTTCTTAAAGGTGAAATGAGTTTGGTCGGACCCCGACCGGAAAGACCGTATTTCGTTGAAAAACTTTCAAAGGAAATTCCCCTCTACAAAAGAAGATTAAAAGTTCGCCCGGGAGTTACAGGTTGGGCGCAAGTAAAACATAAATACGATGAAACAATCGAGGATGTTAAAACAAAATTAAGATACGATTTATTTTATATCGAAAATATGTCTTTACGTATGGATTTAAAAATACTTTTCCGAACAATTTTTGTAGTAATAACCGGAAGAGGTCATTTTGAATAATATTGAACCCACTTATATGAAAGATATTAAAGCAATTGTAATTATTCCGACGTATAATGAATTAAATAATGTTCAGAAACTGGTTCCTGAACTGCGTGAACTTTATCCCGATTTGGATATACTAATCGTGGATGATAATTCTCCGGACGGTACCGGCGACTATATAAAAGAGCTGGGTAAGAAAGATGAGAAGATTCATATCATAGAAAGGGAAGGGAAGTTAGGCTTGGGTACGGCTTATGTTGCCGGGTATAAATATATGCTCGAGCATAATTACGATATTGCATTTCAGATGGATGCCGATTATTCGCACGACCCCCGGGAAATTAAAAACTTTCTGAAATTAATTGACAAGTACGATTTGATAATCGGAAGCCGTTATCTAAACGGGGTAAACGTAATCAACTGGCCGATGCAAAGATTATTACTTTCTTACTTTGCGAACAAGTATACTAAGTTTATCACGGGTCTTCCCATACACGATTGCACCGGAGGCTATAAATGTTTTAGGCGCGAAGTACTGCAAGCTATTAATTTGGATGCCATAAAATCAAACGGTTACGCTTTCCAAATTGAGATGAACTTTAAAGCTTGGAAAAAAGGTTTTAAGCTTGGTGAAATCCCAATAATTTTTCTGGATAGAGTTGAAGGAACTTCCAAAATGTCGAAAAAAATTGTGCGGGAAGCTATCTTCCGGGTATGGGAGTTGCGTATAAGAAGTATTTTAGGAATTCTTGATTAAATAAATGATCGACATATCAATTATCATCGTAAATTATAACGTAAAGGAATTCTTACAGAATCTTCTCGAATCTATCTTTAAAGCTACACAAAATTTTTCAACGGAAATTATAGTTGTCGATAATGCATCGGACGACGGAAGTCCGGAAATTATTAAAAAAAGATTCCCCCAAGTTATTCTTATCGAAAATAAAGAGAATCTCGGTTTTGGCAAAGCTAATAATCAAGCTTTGAAAATTGCAAAAGGAAAATTTATAGTTTTAATTAACCCGGACACGATAGTAAAAGAGGATACTTTTGTTAAACTTGTTGATTTTTTCAACCGGACTCCTCTAGCCGGTTTGGTGGGATGCAAAATATTAAACCCCGATGGTTCACTACAATTGGCTTGCAGAAGAAGTTTCCCGGGTCCGTGGACGTCGTTTACCAAAGTTTTCGGTTTAAGCGCATTGTTCCCGAAAAGTAAACTTTTTGCAAAGTATAATTTGACTTATCTCGACGAAAACCAAACTTATGAGGTGGACGCAATTTCCGGCGCTTTTATGATGATGAGAGCTGAAGTATACAAAAAAATCGGCGGTTTCGATCCGGCATTCTTTATGTATGGCGAAGACCTCGATTTTTGTTACCGCACACAGCAAGCAGGTTTCAAAGTCTTTTATTTTCATGAAACGGAAGTAATTCATTTCAAAGGTGAAAGTACCAAAAGAAGTAAAATAGACGAAACAAAAATATTTTACGACGCAATGCACTTGTTTGTAAAAAAACATTTGTCTTCTTCTTTTTTGGTCGGAGTGATTCTTCAATTTGCTATTATTCTTAGGAAAATTGTTGCCTTTGCAAGTGTTTACCGTTTGGTACTTCTTGCTGTTTTGTTCGATTTTTTGTTTTTTACCGGTGCCATCATTCTTGCGGAACAGATTTATAAATCGGAACACTGGCTCGGTTTCCCGGATTTTGTGAAGCCGTGGATTTATATCCTTCCCGCAATTCTGCAAGTTGTAATTTCCGCTTCGTTCGGTGCTTACCGGAAGAATTCCATATCGGTGCTTAAAAGCTGGCTTTCACTTTTGTTCGGTCTAATAATTCTCAGCGCTCTTACTTTTTTCCTTAAACAATTTGCGTTCAGCCGGGCTGTTGTTTTAATTACATATTTAATGCTTTTTGTCGCTTATCCTTTCTGGCGCATCATTTATAAATTTATTACAAGGCAAGGTCTCGGCGAAGGAGCGGAAAGCGTTAAAACTTTAATAGTTGGGACCGGAAACAAGGCAACCGAGCTTGCCGCAAAGTTAAAATCCGATTTCCGTTCGATAAACAATGTGTTGGGATTGATTTCACCGGATATGCGCCAATTGGGGGAAGAGATTAATGGATTCAAAGTAATCGGAAGTGTTGAAAATATCGAGAAAATAATTTCTTCGTACAAAGTGGATAAAGTTATTTTTTCAGCTCAAGATATGTCGTTCGAAAAAATGTTCAAGGTCGTTTCCATGTGCCAGGATGAAAACGTGGATTTTCTCGTTTCAGGCAGCGAAGTCGATTATCTTGTGGGTAAATCAATGGCGGGAAAAATTGACGATGTTCCGCTGTTAAAAGTGTTTTACAATATTTCTGCTCCGACTCACAAATTTATAAAACGCATTTTCGATTTAATCTTTTCTTCCGTAATTTTGCTTTTACTTTATCCTTTGGTATATTTCATCCGGAAAGTGAGCGGGAGTAATTCCGATTTTGTTAAATTTGTGCTCGGAACACCCAAAGTATTTTCCGGTAAGAAGAGTTTTGTCGGGCCCAAATCAAAAAGTTATTATGAAGAATTATATTTGGGCAAACCGGGGCTAACGGGTTTATGGTATTTGGAAAATGTTGAAGATGAACCGGAAGCAATTAAACTGGATTTATATTATGCAAAAAATCAAAATCTTTGGCTCGATTTGGAAATACTCGGCAGAACTTTCGGAAAAATGTTTTACAGCAAGGAGAAAAAATGATTAACAATATTCTTGATTTCGAAAAACCGATTGTTGAACTCGAACAAAAAATCGAGGAAATGAAAAAACTCGATGATAACCTCGATATTAAAGAAGAAATTAAAACACTCGAAGAAAAAATCAACCATTTGAAAAAAAGCGTTTACGAAAACCTTACTAGATGGCAAAGGGTTCAACTGGCAAGGCATCCGCAAAGACCTTACACGCTTGATTATATTTACAATATGACGGAAGATTTCGTTGAACTTCATGGCGATAGATTATTCCGCGATGATAAAGCAATTGTGGGCGGATTGGCAAAATTAGGTAACGAGAAAGTAATGATTATCGGTCATCAAAAAGGTAGGGATACAAAATCAAACCTGTACAGAAATTTCGGAATGCCCAATCCCGAAGGCTACCGTAAAGCTTTACGGTTGATGAAAATGGCAGAGAAATTTAATATCCCGATAATTACGATGCTCGATACTCCGGGCGCTTATCCCGGATTGGAAGCGGAAGAACGCGGGCAAGCCGAAGCAATAGCGCGTAACCTTTTCGAAATGAGTAAGATGCGTGTTCCCATTATCGTTGTTATCATCGGTGAAGGTGCCAGCGGCGGCGCTCTCGGTATCGGCGTGGGCAACAGGGTTTTGATGTTGGAAAACACTTGGTATTCGGTTATCAGTCCGGAATCGTGTTCGAGTATCCTTTGGAGAAGTTGGGAATACAAAGAGCAAGCTGCCGAAGCCTTAAAACTCACTGCTAAGGATTTATTGGAACTTAAAATTATCGATAGAATTATTCCCGAACCGCTCGGCGGCGCACATAAAAACCAAGAGGAAATGGCTAAAATTCTGAAAGAAGTTTTGTTGGAAGAACTAGCAGCTTTGAAAAAAATGAAACCGGAAAAACTCGTTGAAGACAGAATTGAAAAATTCGGCGCAATGGGTGTTTATATCGAATAGTTTAAATTAAAAATATAATGATAACCCACACAACTACAATCAGAGTGCGCTATGCGGATACCGATAAAATGGGAATTGTTTACAACGGAAAATATCTCGAATATTTTGAAGTGGGCAGAACCGAATTGTTAAGAAGCACAGGTTTGCCATACAGCGAATTGGAGAAAGCCGGATATCAATTACCGTTAATTCAAGCCCATGTTAATTACAAAAAACCTGCTCTGTATGACGATTTGATCGATATCAAAGCTGTTGTAACGGAATTATATTCCGCTAAAGTTCATATAGATTACGAATTAACGCATAACGGTTCGGGCGAGTTAATTGCAACCGGATTTACGGAACACATGTTTATAAACGCAAGTAATAAAAAACCCGTTAAACCCCCGGCAAAATATATTAAGGCTTTGGAACCTTATTTTAATAAATCCGTAAACACTGCAGAATGATAGAAAAACTTAAAGAACTTTCTAAAGATACCGTTATTTACGGTATCAGTACAATTCTCGGAAGGTTCTTGGGTTTTTTGCTTGTTCCGTTTTACACTAACATTTTTCCCACCGCCGAATACGGAATTTATACTTACCTTTATACAATTATAGCTTTTCTTAATGTCGTTTACATTTACGGCATGGATGCGGCTTATATGAAATATGCTTCGTTAAGCGAAAACGAAGGTAAAAAGAATGTTTTTTCAACCCCGTTGATTTTTCTTACGGTCACTTCGTTTTTAATCAGCAGCGTGATTTTAATTTTCCGCGATCCGGTTATTCATTTTCTGAATGTTCCGGAACGTTATTCGTTTTTGCTCTATTACATTTTGGGAATTTTGGTTTTAGACACTCTCGCATTAATTCCGTTTGCAAGTTTAAGATTGGAAAGAAAAGCAGTTAAATTTGCAACTATTAAAATTATAAATATCATAATTAATCTTTCCTTGAATATTTTATTGATTCTGTATTATAAAATGGGGATTGAGGCTATATTCATCAGTAACATTATCGCTTCCGGTTTTTCACTGATTGCGTTACTCCCGGAAATAAAAGAAAAGATGAAAATTACTTTGCAGACCGGTATTTTAAAAAGAATGATAAAATTCGGAATCCCGTATCTGCCGGCAAGCATGGCTGCAATAATGGTGCAGATGATAGACGTTCCAATCTTACGCGAATTAACTAACGATTCCACGGTTGGGGTCTACCGTGCAAATTACAAATTAGGAATTTTCATGCTTCTTTTCGTTTCGATGTTCCAGTATGCGTGGCAGCCTTTCTTTTTAAATAACGCTAAAGAGAAAAACGCGAAGGAAATTTTTTCGAAAGTATTAACTTTATTTGTTCTTGTTGCTTCAATCATCTGGATTGTGGTAAGTTTATTTATAGATAATTTGGCGGCAATAGAATTTTTCAACGGTAAATCGCTTATCGGGAAAAGTTATTTGAGCGGAATTTACATTGTTCCGCTGATTTTGTTCGCATACATATTTCACGGAATGTATGTGAACTTCCAAGCGGGAATTTATATCGAGGAAAAAACAAAATATTTTCCGTATATCACCGGAACCGGTGCTTTGTTAAACGTTGCGACCAATTTTTTATTAATCCCGGTTTGGGGAATGTTCGGAGCCGCAATGGCGACCTTCGTAAGTTATTTTGCAATGGCAATATTTATATATTTCGTTTCACAGAAATTCTATAAAATTAAATACGAATTTAACAGGGTTATACCGAATCTTATTTTAATTTCGGCGATTTTAGTTGTTTATTATTATCTTTATTTCGAAGGTTTTCTTACCTTTGGAGTTAAAATATTAATGCTTGTATCGTTTTTAGTGCTTGCATTTGCTTTAGGTATATTGAGAAAAAAAGAAATTTTACGGGCATTCCTGATAATTCAAAGCAAAAGATAAAAATTACGCTTATTTTTGGGACGCCGATAGTTTTCTATTCATTAAAACCAAACCGCTCAAGTGGAAAAAATTATTGTAAAATTTAAAAGGCTTGATAAACAATTCAACGACATTCCGGTTCCGTCTTACTCGACCGAACACAGCGCCGGAATGGATATTCGTGCAGCATTGGAAGACGAGATGATTGTAAAACCCGGCGGGATTGTTCTTGTTCCCACAAACCTAAGCATCGAAATTCCCGAAGGATATGAAATTCAAGTAAGACCCAGAAGCGGACTGGCTATAAAACACGGAATCGGGATATTGAATTCTCCGGGAACAATCGATTCGGATTACCGCGGGGAAGTTAAAATAATTCTCTTTAACTTTGGCAAAAGTGATTTTATAATTAAACGTGGCGACCGGATAGCACAATTGATTTTAAGTAAAGTTTACCGCGCCGAATTAATCGAAACAGATGAACTTGAAGACACAAAACGCGGCAGCGGGGGATTCGGCCATACCGGAATTAAATAATTGAAATTTTAATATAAAGAATTATGAGCGATTTTATTCATTTACACAATCATTCGCATTACAGTTTGCAAGATGCTGCTTGTACAATAGATGCTTTAATAGAAGCGGCTAAGAAGAATGAGATGAACGCGCTTGCGCTGACCGATCACGGTGTAATGTATGGTATCTCCGAATTTTACAAAAAAGCCAAAAAAGCCGGCATTAAACCGATTGTCGGAATGGAAGCGTATATCGTAATGGAAGGCAGCCGTTTCGATAGAGGAAACGGTAACGCTAAAACCGGTAATAAAAAGCAACGCGATTATAACCATCTCGTTTTGCTTGCAAAAAATAAAACCGGTTACAAAAACTTGGTGAAGCTTTCAACGATTGGATTTACCGAAGGATTCTATTACAAACCGAGAATCGATCTCGAAATACTTAAAGAATTAAGCGAAGGTTTGATTTGTACAAGCGCTTGCTTGGCGGGACCGGTTTCGGCACATCTGTTGAACGGCGATTATGATAAAGCCAAAGAAAATGCGATAATCTTAAAAGAAATTTTTGACAAAGACTTTTATTTGGAAATACAAGATCACGGCTTGGAAAAAGACTTGCCGATTTTGGAAGGGATTCCCAAACTTGCCAAGGAAATAGGAACACCGATTGTTGCTACAAACGATATTCATTATATCGATAGAGAGCATTCCGTTGCGCACAATATTTTGCTTCTGCTTTCCGATAAAACAGGAAGGGATTACCGCGATCTCCGTTATCAAACGGATCAGATTTATTTCAAATCCGCCGATGAAATGAAAAAGCTTTTCGGGAAATATAAAAATGCAATAGATAGCACATTGGAAATCGCGGAGAAGATAGATCTTAATCTCGATTTCGAAAAATTCCATTATCCCGTTTTCCCGATTCCGGAAGATTCCAAAGCAAAAAATTTAGACGAGTACTTTGAATTATTGGCGCGCGAAGGTCTGGAAAAAAAGATTGATAAAATTACAAGTGAAGTTGAAGAGCGGTTTAAGTACGAAGTTGAAATAATCAAGAGCATGGGATATTCGGGATATTTTTTAATCACGCAAGATTTTATAAACGCCGCAAAGAAACGGGGCGTTCCCGTCGGTCCCGGTCGCGGTAGCGCTGCCGGAAGTTTGGTCGCTTATGCTTTGGGAATTACAAATGTTAATCCGCTCGATTACGGTTTGCTCTTCGAAAGATTTTTGAATCCCGAAAGAAAATCAATGCCCGATATCGATGTGGATTTTGCCGATGATCAACGAAGCGTTGTTATCGATTATGTAAAAGAAAAATACGGTGAAGAATCTGTTACTCAAATTATTACGTTTAACCGCTTATCTTCCAAGGCTGTTATCCGGGATGTTGCTCGCGTTTTGAAAATTCCAATCCCGACGGTAAACAATATTACCAAATGGATTCCTTCGAAATTCGGAAAAGTATATTCAATAGAAAAAGCATTGAATGAAGTGCCCGAACTAAAATGGGTACGTGATTCTAACGATCCGCAAATTCAAGATTTAATTAAATACTCCAAACTTCTCGAAGGAATGAACCGCAATGCATCCAAGCATGCGGCGGGTGTTGTTATTACGCCCGGTCCCGTTAGCGATTACGTTCCGCTTGCCGTTGCCGGAAACAATGGAGACCTTGTAACCCAATACAACATGAAGGAACTCGATTCCGCCGGTCTGCTTAAAATGGATTTTCTCGGATTAAGTACTTTATCCGTTATTAGAAATACGATTCAACTCGTAAAAGAAAATCGCGGCATTGAAATAGATATTGAAAATATTCCGCTCGACGATAAAAAAACATACCAGCTTTTTGCGAAAGGTCAAACTACTGCGGTATTCCAATTTGAATCCGCGCCGATGAGAGAGTATTTGAAAAAATTGAAACCGACCAGTATTAAAGATTTGGCTGCGATGAATGCTCTTTACCGCCCGGGACCAATGGAATATATCGACGAATTTATTGCAAGGAAACACGGTAGAAAAACTTTCGAATATTTACATCCTTCGCTCGAACCTATTCTGAAAGAAACGTACGGTATTATGGTTTACCAGGAGCAGGTTATTCAAATTGCAAACAAGATTGCCGGTATGTCTCTTGCCGAAGCAGATATTTTAAGGCGCGCGATGGGTAAAAAAGATCCCGTTGCTATGAAAGAGCAGAGGAAAAAATTTATTGACGGAGCGGTTAAAAATAAGATTCCCAAAAAAGTAGCCGTCGCAATTTTTGAAAATATTGATAAGTTTGCTAATTACGGGTTTAACAAAAGTCATGCTGTCGCATACAGTATTGTTGCATATCAGACGGCTTATCTTAAAGCGCATTATTTACCGGAATTTCTAGCGGCTAACCTTACCGTTGAATTCGGGAAACCGGAAAAAGTAACAACCTTGTTGGAAGATTGCAGAAAATTAAAGGTTAAAGTATTAACTCCCGATGTAAACCGTCCTTCCGTTTCCTTTACGGTTAAAAACAATGAAATTATTTTCGGTATGTCTGCGATTAAAAATGTTGGAGTTAATGCCGTGAAAGAAATTCAACGTGCGCACAAAGAACTGGGACGTGATTTTAAAACAATTTTTGATTTCTGCAGACATGTGGATACCCGCATTGTAAACAAGCGGGCGCTGGAAAGTTTGGTTTTAGCCGGCGCTCTCGATTCTTTGGAAGGAAACAGGGCACAACAATTCAAAGCGATTGAAACAGCCTTATCCTTCGGAAGTAAAGCACGCACTGCCTTGGCAAATCATTCTTCCAGTTTGTTCGGTGCCGTGGATGAATCTTTCGAAATCGAAGAGCCGGAACTTCCGGATATTCCAGCATGGGAAACCAACGAAAGACTTGCAAAAGAACGGGAGGTTCTAGGTTTTTACTTGTCGGATCATCCTTTAAGGAAATACATAAACGAATATACGTCGTTCTCTTCGGTTCATTTGGGCGAACCCGAAACATTCGGAAATTCCGATAATGTACGTGCATGCGGTGTGGTTACCGAAGTCCGTACACGGATTGACAAATCCGGAAGAAAAATGGCGTTTTTTAAATTGGATGATTTCTCCGGTTCGTGCGAATGCATAATGTTCGCGAGGGCTTTTCAAGATAAAGAAGATTTGCTCAAAACAGAAGCGACCGTACTGGTGCGGGGAAAAATAGAAAGCAGCGGCGATAGTATTAAACTTAACGCCGAAGATGTAATGAGCCTGAGAGAAGCAAGGGAGCAGTTAACCAAAAAACTTGTTGCAATTATTCATAAAGAATTGCATGGGAAAGAAATAGTAGGCAAACTATATGAAATTGTAGCGGAACATCCCGGCAATATTCCGTTCTACATTTTGCTGGCGGAAAACGGTACACGCAGAAATTTTCTTACGGAGATGAAAGTAAAACTTTCAGATGAACTGATTGAAAAATTAAATGATTTACTCGGCGAAAATTCTTTACGGTTTATAACGTATTAGAAATCCCCTAATAATAAACCGGATATTGATAAAACCGCTAATATTTTTTAATTTGTATCCCAATTTATAAAAAAGAGGTTGATAAATGGCAGACAAATGGGCATTAATTTTAGGCGCATCCAGCGGTTTCGGAGGCGCAACTGCAATTGCATTGGCTAAAGAAGGTTACAACATCTTCGGCATTCATTTGGATAGGCAAAGCACTATGCCGAAAGTGAAAAATGTAATAAAGAAAATTCAACATACCGGTCACAAAGCGGTGTTTTTCAATATGAATGCCGCCGACCAAATAAAACGGAACGATACACTTGACGAAATTAAAGAAAGATTTGCTACAAAAGATCATCCCTTTGTTCATGTGTTGGTTCATTCTTTAGCGTTCGGAACGTTGAAACCTTTCATTGCAAAATCAGCTAACGATGCTATAACCAAAGCTCAAATGGAAATGACATTGGATGTTATGGCTCACTCGTTGGTATACTGGACTCAAGGATTAATTCAACGCGATTTGTTCGCTAAAAACGGAAGGATATTTGCTTTGACCAGTGCAGGCTCGCATACCGTTATTCCGTATTACGGAGCGGTCTCTGCCGCTAAAGCTGCTTTGGAAGCTCATATCAGACAACTTTCCGTTGAGCTCGGCTCGATGAAAATTACTGCCAATGCAATTATGGCTGGCGTTACCGATACCCCGGCTTTAAGAAAAATTCCGGGTAACGAAAGAATGATTGAAGCTGCTAAAAAGAAAAACCCGATGGGGAAATTAACCACTCCTGAAGAAGTTGCGCGAGCTATTGTTCTTTTATGCAGAAAAGAAGCCGATTGGATTTCCGGAAACGTGATTGGTGTGGACGGCGGCGAATATAATGTTAATTTTACGGGCGAAGTAGTTTGCAAGCCTATAAAATAACTTGCGGTCAGGATTAGATTACTTTCTAATCATATAAATATAGGTGTAAAAATGTTCGAATTTGGTTTTACCGAAGAGCAACAAATGTTGCGCGATATGGTAAGGGATTTTACCAACAATGAAATTAAACCGATCGCTGCACAGATTGACGAGCAAGAAGCCATACCCCCGGAATTGATAAAACAGATAGGCGAGTTGGGAATTTTAGGTGTCGCCTTTCCCGAAAAGTATGGAGGCGGCGGTTTCGGGGAAGTAGGGTATTGCATTACCCAAGAAGAAATTGCTCGTGGTTGTATGTCCACAGCAACCTTTATCGGAGCCCATCAATCAATCGGCGCTAATGCAATTTATATCGGCGGAACCGAAGAACAAAAAGAAAAATATTTAGTGCCGTTGGCTTCCGGTGAAAAAATTGCGGCTTTCTGTTTAACCGAAGCTCAAGCCGGTTCCGATTCTTTTCATCTTAAAACACGCGCCACGCTTGACGGGGACGAGTGGGTTCTTAACGGAGAAAAACTTTGGATTACAAACGGTGAAATTGCCGATATTGCATCCGTTTTTGCACGGACGGAAAAAGGTATAAGCGGATTTATAGTCGAAACCGACAATGAAGGATTTCAACCGGGACCGCACGAAAAGAAAATGGGAATTAGAGGAAGCAAAACAAATGCAATTACGTTCGATAACGTTAGAATCCCGAAAGAGAACTTGATAGGACGGGATGGTAGAGGTTTCATTATCGCTATGAAAACTCTTGATGCCGGACGTTTGGGTTTGGGTGCTGCATGCTTGGGTGCGGCAAAAGAATTGCTCGAAATGTCAACGCGTTATGCAAAACAACGTGAGCAGTTTAATCAAACAATCAGCCACTTTCAAGCTATTCAGTTTATGCTTGCGGATATGGCAACAATGATTTTTAATATGGAATCGATTGTGTACCGTACTGCCGTTGATTACGATAAAGGAAAAAATATTTCAAGGCAAGCAGCGATGGTGAAATATTATTGTTCGGAAGCGCTGGATAAAATAGCCGATTATGCGGTTCAAATCCATGGTGGAATGGGTTACTCGAAGGAATTGCCAATTGAAAGATTTTACAGGGATTCCAGAATAAACAGAATTTTTGAAGGTACAAACGAAATACAAAGAATAATCATCGCAAAAGATATTTTAAAGAAGAATGGAGTAATGTAATTTTACTCGAAAATTCAGACAAAATGAAAAAAAGGAGAAGACATGAAACCTATTACGATTACCGATGATAATTTCGAAACAGAAGTATTAAAATCGGATTTGCCCGTAATAATAGATTTTTGGGCGGAATGGTGCAGCCCGTGCCGGCTTATCGCACCGATAATTGAAGAACTGGCTAACGATTACGAAGGCAAAATTAAAGTGGGTAAACTCGATGTTGACGTTAATCAACAAACTGCAATAAAATACGGGGTTAGAAGCATCCCGACCGTTCTAATGTTTAAAGACGGTGAGGTGAAAGATGTGATAATCGGCGCAGTTCCCAAAGCAATGTTTGTGGAAAAAATAGAAAAGCTAATCTGATTTTTCGTAGTGGTTAACTAATTAAAATTTGCATAAAAATATTTTAGGGAAATAGCCGGTTAAATAAAATTTTTCTCTATACTAAAATATCCCTTGACAAAAAAAAATGGTTATGTTAAATTCGATAAGGATTTATATTTATCAATATAATTTTACAGTTCTTACCTGGAATTCAAGTGATTCAAATAAATTTTTGATTATCAGAGTATAGTGTGGGTTTTAAAAAATTAGTTGAATTATCAATAAAAAATTGATATTATTAGCATCTGAAAGAGGTGGGTTTGATAATGCTTCCTAGTTAAGATTAGGAAGTTTAATTTTTTATACATTCAAAAGGAGAGGATTTATGATAAAATATTTACTATTCACATCTAAATTATTAAAATTCAAAAGTTATACCCATTAGTTGAACAACGATTTCCTGAATCTGATTGTTCGTGAAATATGGGCTTATCAGAAAAATTAATTAAATCCAATACTCAAGGAGGGATTATGCTAAAAAATAGGAAAGTACGAATCTTGTTTACTCTCGGCGTCGGTATTGTACTATATTTAACCGGGTGCGTTGATACAAGTGTTCAACCGATTCCGGATCATTTCGATTTTCGGAGCCAGGTTAATATAGTCAATGTAGCCGAAGGAGTTTCTCAAGCCGAGGTTTCTTTAGTCTCTAAAGACGGTAGCACAGTGTCTTTTGGGAACATAGCGTTCGGTGCAGAATCACCCGCTGGGTCTTTCACCGAAGTAGCTGCTGGCTCAAAGACTATGATTTTCAAACACAGTGGCGGAACCGAGGAATTTAAAATTACTGCCGATACAGACAGAAAAATCAGATATTTTGTTTTCGGACCCGCTGGGGAGCGAGATGTTTTTAATTTTGTTCAGAGATATACTTTTCAAACCAAGGGTTCTCCAAACAGTGAGAAGTTTTTCCCGAAAGATTCATGCCAAATTGCTTTCTTCAACGGTTCGTCCGATGCTACTATTGATGGATTTATCGCTGTAGCTTCGGGTATCGATACTACCGTTGCATTCCCTAAAACTATAGGCATGGGAAAAGGCGCAGCTTATTCTCAAATTAAAGCAGCTGATTATAGGTTTTATGTTATATCGGGTTCCGATACTTTAACTACTTTTACTGCTAAATTGGATCAGCAAAAAAGATATACTGCGGTAATTTATGATGCTACTGCAAACATAAAAAGCAAGGTCTTTACAGATGACTAAAAAAAAGTTTAATTATTTTGGAGGAAAAATTATGATCCGAAAATTCTATACCATATTATTTTTTGCGCTAATCAGCTTCTCACTTTCTTTGGCACAAACCGGTTCTGGTAGAATTGCCGGGAAAGTTATCGATAAACAGACGGGAGAAGCTTTAATAGGCGCAAATGTGATTGTGAAAGGTACTAATTTCGGTGCCGCTACGGATGCTAACGGGGAATTCCTAATTACACATTTGCCCCCGGGTACGTATTCTGTACGAGCCTCGTATATTGGGTATCAAGATGTTGTTGTTGATAATGTTAGGGTTGTTTCCGGATTAACTTCCGAGGTTAATTTTGAACTACCCTCTCAAGAGGTGGCAACCAAAACCGTTGTTATTGTTGCTCAAAAACCATTGGTTGAAAAAACTGCTACCAATGCTATTAGAATTATAAGTTCTGAAGATATTAATTCATTGCCTACCAGAAGTATAGACGCTATTGTTGCTCTGCAGCCCGGTGTCGTTCAATTGAACGGTGTTACTTATATCCGGGGTAGTAGGGCGGATGAAACAGGTTATACATTGGAAGGCGCAGATGTAAAAAACATTTTAAATAGCAGCGGTGGTTCGTTGGTAACCGTTACCCCCGATGCATTGCAAGAAGTTTTAGTTCAAGCGGGTGGATATACAGCACAATATGGAAACGCTAATGCAGGTATTGTTTCGCAAGATTTTAGAACCGGAACGGATGAATATCACTTTTCGTTAAGAGCCGAAACCGATAATTTCGGTAATTATCCGGGAGAGGAATTTTTGGGAACTTATTCTTACGGATACTCGGATTATGTAGTTACCGCAAGCGGACCCATTATTAAAAACAAATTGAAACTTTTCGTATCAGGTGAAAATAATTTTACACGGGATTTTAACCCTCATTTCTTTTACGGAAATCCTGTTGCCTATTCCGACGGAGCACTTTTCGATACTACTAAAGTATATGATACCGGTGCTCTTGGTGGAAACAAAGAGGATTATAGAATATTAAAATGGCAACCCGGTAATATTCCAGGAAGAATGAGAAATAGATATACTTTAAATGGTACCTTGCTTTATGACGGAAATCCTTTGCTAATTAGATTGGCAGCTGCTTTTACTTGGCAAAGGCGTCAAAGAGGTGGCCCAAATTTGTTTAATTTGTTTAATCAAGAACGAATTGGTTTAGCTGATAACTCGAACTTATTGCTTAATCTTAAACTTACATACTTATTAGGTTCGAATTCATATTTGGATGCTCATGTCAATTACTATAACGGCAGAGGCAAAAGTTATGATCCGGTGTTCAAAGATGATGTAATGGCATACAGCGATAGTTTGGAAAATTCGAAATACGGATTCCAATACAGAACATATACAAACGGGCCTGCTACATTTGATTTTTACGGATTTCCATTCAATAGGCCTGGTACTAGATTAAGTAATTATTCCAAATTTGATAATAGTTATATTGGTGGTTCAATTGCGTATACTACGCAATTGAAAAAACATGCTCTTAAAGCTGGGGCTTCTTATCAACGTTGGACGGTTAGAAGTTATTTCGTTGGAAGATTAAACAGTGTGGTTAGAACAATACGGGATAATCCCGAACTAGCATCGAATAGAGATTCGTTGGAATTTTTAATTGGTAATAAAATGTATCGTTCATTTAATAATTATGGTTACGATGTTTTTGGCAATGAAGTCGATGACGGTTTGTTTGCTCCAAAACACCCGGTTTTGGCTTCTGCTTATATCGAGGATAGATTGGAAGTAAAAGATCTCATTTTGAATTTAGGTTTAAGATATGATTATATTAATATGGACAGTTACGCACTAGCTAATCCTAAGAGACCTGTTATTGATGAGGAGAAACATATTTTACCGGATTCGGCATTAAGTGAATCAAGTACATATAGTTATATTTCACCGCGTCTTGGTTTATCTTTCCCTGTTACCGACAGAACGGTTTTCCATTTGCAATACGGAAAATTTGTTCAATCACCGAGTCTTGATATTGCATACAAAGGAATGTACAGGGCGGTAGAAATATTACAAGGAGCTAATATGTTCCCCGATCCCGTTGCATACGATCCTCAACCGATAAGAACCACTTCTTACGAAGTTGGATTTGCCCAACAATTCAGTGACTATGCAGCGGTTGATATAACAGCATTTTATAAGGATATTAAAGGACAAATTCAGTATGCAAGTATTGTAACCGATCCGGGTGCTTTTACAAGTAGATATGTTGCTTATATTAACCAAGACTTTGCAACTACAAAAGGTTTAGAAGTAAGCCTTAAATTAAGAAGAGTCGAAAGAGTATCCGCTCAAGTAAACTATACTTACTCGGATGCAAAAGGAACTAACTCTTTTATTGGTAGTGGCGTTGGTTCTGTTAATGTGAATAATGAAGTTCCGACTATTCTACTTCCATTGACTTATAATTTCACACATTCCGGAAGTATTTTCTTCGATTACAGATTTGGAGAGAACGACGGAGGACCGATTTTAGAAAGACTTGGATTTAACGTCTTAATTAATTTCAATAGTGGTCACCCATATACTGTGGCAAAGCAATTAGGACTTGGACAAGCTCAAGCATGGACGGGTGGTTTGATTCCTTCATCGGATACAAGAGGCAGACGTCCGATTGGTCCGCCTAATTCTTCCACTACACCATGGCAATTTAACGTAGATTTAAGAGTCGATAAAACAGTTAATATCGGTGGATTCGATTTCAATTTTTATTTCTATGTTCAAAATTTATTCAATACAAAGAATGTAATAAACGTTTATCAAAAAACGGGTAATGCATACGACGATGGTTTCTTGCATTCTCCCGATGCCGAAAAAATATTGGCAAGTAAAAGGTTTACTGAAAGATTTGCTGATTTGTATGAAGCTATTAATTTAGGAAATAGACAACATGTATTTTCGACTTATGGTTATGACTTATTCGGCAGTCCAAGGCAAATTCGTTTAGGTGTTCTGGTTAATTTTTAATTAAGAATAATATTACCTCATAAATTTAAACTTGTGGAGGTTTTTGTATATGAAAAAAATAAAAGTTTATGGATTAATCGTACTAATGTTATTGTTCGCTTTTCTAACCGAATCCCCTGCAAAATATAAAGGGAAAAGGAAAAGTGGGAATAACAAATTAGGCAAAGTCAGTACAATTGACCCTGATTTAAGTCTTATAAATATCAACAATATTTCTACATGGGTCAGAAAAGATGGTTTTCATGATTGGGTTGTTGCTCAATCGTGGAACGGTGCATTCCCCAACGGATTGAACGTTGGAGCGGTTTTTGCTGAAGGTGTTGTTTGGGGAGGTAAAGTTAATGATGGATCTACTCCCCTTGTCCGTGTTAACGGAAATACTTACGACACCGGATGTAAAGCATTATTAGATAGAGTATACAGAGTAAGACCGGATTACAAAACCGGTGATTTAACAAGGGATGCGGCTACCTTCTTTGGTAAGAGTTTGGGTGCCGTAACTGAAAGTGATATTCAACAATTAAGGGATCAGTACGAAAAAGACTGGATGGAATGGCCTGCGGATGAGGGCGCAATTTATAAAGATGTTGATGGAGACGGTCAATATGATCCTGACGTTGATATTCCAGGTGTCCCGGGCGCAGCCCAAACCATGTTTATTAAATATAATGATGCGTATTCTGCTTCGTTATACGGTTCGCCTCCAATCGGTTTGGAAGTTTCCGAAACCTATTGGGCTTATGCTTATACCGGCGCTCTCGGAAACGTTATTTACAAAAAAATGGATATGGTTTACAAAGGATTACCGACCTCGGCGGCAAATTCGAGAATCGACAGTATGTATATTGTTCAGTGGGTTGATCCGGACGTTGGTAATTACGGAGACGACTTTGCAGGCTGCGATACAGTATTGAATATGGGCTATGCTTATAGCTCTTCACCAGATGACGCTGTTTTTACCCCGTTAGGTTTGGCTCCACCTGCAGTTGGATATGATTTCTTGCAAGGTGTTTCTGTTTATACCGGAAATCCCGCGGACAGCGCAATATTTGATTTGAAATGGAGAAAAGGTTATAAATATGTAAACCCGAAACCGATGAGTTCTTTTATTTACTTCTCAGCCGGTGGTGCATGGAGCGATCCGGGTTTTGATTATAATGGAACTCTCGAATTTTATAATTTGATGAGAGGTAAATTACCCGATCCGCCTTACCCGGATGCAAAACCTTTCCCCGATGATGTAGCCACTTTTACTCCTTACGGAACTTATTTGTTGGATGGCGATCCGGTTGCCGGTACGGGTAAGATTGACGGTGTTTACGAAGGACCGAGTGATAGAAGAATAATGGTTATAAACGGACCGATTACTATGAATTTAGGCGATACAGCGCAAGTTGTATTGGCTCTTGTAGGTGGATTAGGAACGGATAACTTGAATAGTGTTGCCAAGTTGAAATCTAACGACAATACGGCACAGATAGTATTTGATCAATTGTTTAAGCTACCGTCAATTGATCCTCCATCAGTTTCCGTAACTCCTTTGCATAATAAAATTGTTCTTAATTGGGGAAGCGATGAAAACAGCGTAAAGAAAATAGAAAACTTTTCTGATCAAGGATATAATTTTGAAGGATACATGGTTTATCAATTGCCAGGTCCTTCATCAAAGCTTAAAGACGGAGTATTATTAGGTACATGGGATATCGAAAATGGGATAACAGCGATTTACGATACCGTAAAAGATGTAAATGGTACCGATATTCCTACTTTAGTAGCAAGTGGAAAGGATAATGGGCTTCAACGGTTCCTCGTAATTGATAAAGATGCTGTACATAAAACATCATTAAAAGATGGGCAATCTTATTACTTTACCGTAATTTCTTATGCTTACAATCCTAACCCGCTTCTACCTTTCCATGCATTATTATCTTCGCCCGTTACTTTGCAGGTAACTCCTCAATATCCTAAGCCGGGTGTAAAGTATTCTTCTATGCCGGGCGATACATTAGAAGCAAAACATATTTCAGGAAAAAGTGACGGTTCGGTTATCCCCTTAGTAATCGATCCTAGTAAAACAACTGGACATAAATATCAAGTTACTTTTGATACACTTGCCGGCGGTTATGTTTGGAATCTAACTGACGTAACTATTCAAAAAACGGTACTTGAAAATCAAACCAACCAAAGTGGTGATAACTCTTACTCAATCGTTGACGGTTTAATGGTAAAAGTTGTCGGTCCCCCTGTTGCAATTAAAAGCTGGGATTACGCTGGTCAAAGATGGGTCAGCGGAACAAATTGGGGTGGATCTCAATTCTTTGGTGGAATGGATCTCGGTATCAATTTCTTTGGCTCCAATTTAACAGCAGCAGATTACGTACCAGTTCAATTACGATTTGTTGGTGGAACGGTTGCAGATACTTCTGAAGCTAATGGATGGTCAAGAGGTGCAACTTATAGACGCGATTTAGGTTATGTTTATGCCGGATTAGGTTGGTTGCCATTCACAGCGTGGGATATGAGTGATCCTGATAATCCGCGACAATTAGACATAAGCTTTATAGAAGATTCTGCTAATGGAAACGCAAACCATCTCTGGGATATGGGTTGGAATGGCACATCATTCGCAGACCTTGGCGGTAGAGAGTATATATTTATACATAATACTTCTTATAGCCCTGGTACTTTTTACGACGACAATAATTGGGCTCCGATTACTAATGTATTATATGCAATTTGGCCTAGTGCTAGAGGAAACCATCCGTATTTGGAAGCACCCTTTACTATGGATATTATACCTAATTTTGTCAATCTTCCTTCGGATGTTTTCGAGTTTACTGCTCCAAAGGTAGAATCAAGTCTGGCTTTAGAAAAAGCAGACGTTGAAAAAATCAATGTTTTCCCGAATCCTTATTATGGATTCCATAGCAGGGAAAATTCCAGAGATGAACATTATGTTACGTTCAATCATTTGCCGGAAGAAGCAACTATCAGAATATTCGACTTAAGTGGTGTTATGGTTAAAATGATTAAACATGATGCAACAAAAGGCCAATTTGATACATGGGATTTACAAAATGAAAGTGGTTATCCTGTGGCTAGCGGTATATACATAGTACATATCGATATGCCTAAGCTCGGTAAAACCAAAATTCTGAAATTGGCTGTTGTTCAAGAACAACAAATATTGAAAGTCTATTAATTTTAATAAATTGGCGCCGGGAAAATAACCGGCGCTATTAAAATTTTATTATGGAGGAAACTATGACGAAATTAAACAAGTTGTTGCTTATTTTTCTTCTACTTGGCGCATCTACTGTGGTTACCTTCGGTAGCGGTCAGAATCGTGCTGGTACTTCGGCAGCAGCACAGTTAAGGATTCCCATCGGTGCCCGGTATTTAGCTATGGGTGGTTCGCAAGTAGCAAATGTTAGTGGGTTAGATGCAATATTTTGGAACCCCTCTGGTGTCGACTTCAACCAAAATGCTGCTAACGCAATGTTTTCATATCGTTCTTATATCGCAGATATGAACATTAATTATGTTGCCGTTAGTGGAAAATTCGGTGACTTAGGTAGTGTTGGTTTCTCTTTTAAATATCTTAATATTGGTGAGATTAATGTGACAACCATGGATCAACCAGATGGAACCGGCCAAGTTATTAACCCTAACTTTTTTGTTGTTGGACTTACCTACTCGAAAACTTTAACTGACAGAATTGCAATTGGCTTGAACTTTAATGTGATTAACGAAAGCTTCCATCGAGCCGAAGCAACTGGTTTCAGTTTCGATTTCGGTGTACAATATCGTGACCTTTTTGATACTAAAGGCTTAGATTTGGGTATAGTTTATAAAAACCTAGGCGGTTCTATGAAATACGAAGGAAATGCTACATGGGTTGAAGCAACCGACCCGAACAGCTCAAGGGGAACTACTTTTTATCAATTTGCTACTGCAGAAAATCCTTTGCCTTCCGAACTCTCAATCGGACTTTCCTATAAGGCGCAAATTGATGAATTAAATGATATTACATTCTCTACAGCTTATTTCAATAACAACTATACTTATGATGACTATAAATTTGGAATGGAATACTCATATAATTCAATTTTCTATGTAAGAGGAGGATATATTTTCTCGCCTCAAGCTTCGGAAAATGCACCTAACATTTTCGAAGATTATTCTTTAGGTGCTGGTTTGAACTTCAAAGAAATTACCGGTATTGATTTATCCGTGGATTATGCCTATGTTCCGGTAAAATACTTCGATTCGAACCATGTATTTTCTTTAAATGTAGGTTTCTAAAATAATAGTTGATTCCTCTCCTCTATTCTTTCTAATAACGGTTTTACCCTGAACGGGTAAAACCGTTTTGTTTTTTTACATGTTTTTGTCTGTTTTAATTTCCCGATTATTTTATTGAATATAATTATATTAAATTGTATATTAATTTTAATATTTAACTTATTGTAAATGATATGGTTTTGGGGGAAAAATGATAAAAAAATTTCCCTTACTTTGCATCTTTATTTTTTTTCAAATCATTTTCAACAGCACAGTCATTCCTCAGTATTTAGCCAAGTATAATAAACTAATACCTAAAAAAGATACCGGTAACGTGGAAGAAAGTATAATTGATGTGGGCAATATTACTTCCTGGGTAGGCAGTAACGGATTTCATGATTCAAAAGTAAACAACGGCTCTTGGAACGGAAATTATCCTAACGGGCAAAATGCGGGGGTTGTTTTTAGCGAAGGGATTATTTGGGGCTGTTTGGTTTACGACGGACAAGAACAAAAAGTAAGGGTAAACGGTAATATATACAGTACCGGTTGTAGACCTGTTACAAGAATATTCAGGGTAAGGAGTGATTACAAAACCGCTAATCTCGAGTTGGACGCATCCGATTATTTTATGAAACCCATAGAAAAAATAACAAGTGAAGATCTCCGGCAACTTAAAAAAATGTATGAAACTGATTGGAATGAATGGCCGTGGGAAGAAGGTGCAATTTTCGAAGATGTGGATAAAGACGGAAAATATAATCCGGAGATTGATATACCAGGAGTACCCGGTGCAACTCAAACAATCTTTATTAAATACGATGATTCCTATTCCGAATCGCTTTATGAATCCATTCCGGTTGGTTTACAGATAATGGAAACTTATTGGGGATATGATTACTACGGTGTGCTGGGTAACGTGATTTTTAAAAAAGTGGATATCACTTATACGGGAACGTCTAAATCCCGGGAAAACTCCTTTATTGATAGTATGTATATTTGCCAATGGACAGATATTGATTTGGGGCATTGGGCGGATGATTTGGCAGGGTGCGATACAACGCTTAATTTGGGATATGTTTACAACGGTAATGATAACGATGAAGTTTATTCGCAGTTTAATATGGCGCCGCCTGCTGTGGGATATGCGTTTTTAAGCGGAGTCGCAAAATATTCGGGTAACCCTCTCGATAGTGCATTTGTTAATTTGCGTTGGAGAAAAGGGTATAAATATGTTTCGCCTAAACCCATGACTACATTCGTTTCCGATGCAGCAAATGATGTCATTGTTGTTCCTCCGTTTACTTATGAAGGAGCTCTCGAATATTACAACATTTTACGTGGAAGGATGCCGGATCCGGCATATCCCAAAGAAATTAAATTTCCCGGAAGTTACGGGGTTACCACTCCATACGGCGTTTATCTTTTCCCGGGCGATCCGGTTTCCGGAAGTGGAATTATCGATGGTGTGATGGAATCTCCGTCTGATAGACGTTTCCATGCTGTTAGCGGACCATTTCAATTAAATATTGGCGATACGGTTGAAACTACTATTGCACTTGTAGTTGGGCAAGGGTTATCCCCGTTAAATAGTATAACCGTGTTGAAAGGTAACGTAAAAAAAATTCGTGAATTGATAAATAGCGAATTCAAACTGCCGGAAATTCCCGAGCCATCTTTAGAATTAGGCCCTCTTAATCGAAAAATTATTTTGAAATGGGGATTGTCAAACAAAGAAAGAAACGCAATAGAAAATTTCTCTGAAGACGGGTATAAATTTGAAGGTTACGAGGTTTATCAACTTCCGTCCGCTAATTCCACACTTGAAGAAGGAATTAAAATTGCTAACTTCGATTTAATAAATGGCATAACAGCGGTTTACGATACCGTAAGGGATAAAAATTTCCATGAAATTCCCAAACTCAGGTTAAGCGGTAAAGATAACGGAATTTCGAGGTTCCTTTTAGTCGAACGGGATTCCCTTAATCACAAGAAATTATATAACGGCAAAGAATATTATTTTGCAATAGTGTCCTATGCTTATAATGATAATCCGCTTTTTCCCTTTCACATAATTCGATCCGCTTACAAATCCAAAGCTGTTATTCCGCAGACAGAACCGCCCGGAGAAAGATTAAACGCATCGTTTGGTGATACGCTCTTTACCATTCACACCGGAAGAAGCGAGGGCAGGGTTCTTCCAATTGTAATTGATCCCAACGCAACCGACGGGAAAACTTTTGTTATTACTTTCGATACCTTAAATAATAACGTGGTTTGGAATTTAAAAGAAAAATATAGTGGAAATATTTTGGTTGAAAAACAGAAAAATCAAACCGGCGATAATAATTATCCCATCGTCAGGGGAATTTTACCCAAAGTAATTAGTCCGCCCAAGGGAATTAAAGAAGTTGAAAGCCATGGAATACGTTGGATTTCAGGTTATGACTGGGGTGGTTCCCAATTTTACGGCGGACTGGATATAGGCGGTAAATTCTGGACTTCATCGAAAGTGATGTACAATTACATTCCCGTAGAATTGAGGTTTACCGGTGGCCAAGGTTCCCAAACACCTTCCGAAGAAAACGGGTGGTCGAAAGGAGCAGTTTACAGAAAAGATAAAAATTATATGTACGCAGGTACCGGTTGGTTGCCGCTTACGGCTTGGGATGTGAGCGACGAATTGAATCCGGTTCAGTTAAATGTTTCTTTCGTCGAGGACTCAATAAACGGAAATAATAATATGATTTGGGATTTGGGCTGGGATGGTCAACAATTTGCTTTACAAGGAGGTAATGAATTTTTATTGATCAGCAACTCAAAATATGATCCGCTTTTTTATAATGATGTTAACAGCGCAATTAAAAACGGAAGTATGTATTTTCTTTGGCCCAAAAAACGGGGTGGTGTACCTTATTTAAATTCCAAATTCACTCTGAAGATAATTCCTAATAAAATCAATTTGCCCGGCGATAAATTCGAATATACTTCGCCCGGAAAAATTATTGATCCTGAGTTGGCAAAAAAAGACGTGGAGAAAATAAATATTTTTCCGAATCCTTACATTGCCGGAGAACAAGAATTTGCCGGGGAAAGGAATAATTACGTAATCATTTCACACCTGCCTGAAAAAGCGATAATACGTATTTTCGATTTAAGCGGTGTAATTATAAAAACGATTTATCATAATAAAGCCGGACAGTTTGAAAATTGGGATTTACGGAATGAAAACGGACTGAAAGTGGCAAGCGGAATTTATATAGTCCTTATAGATATGCCTTCTTTGCAAAAAAGTAAACTTCTAAAATTAGCTGTTGCTCAATAATGCATATTTGTTTAACCTTCCAGTTGATTTTCTCGTAAAATATGGCAATACTTATTATTCGATTTAATAAATTTACAGTGTTCAAGTGAATTATAATAAAGTAAAAATATCTATTTTAATTTTAGTAATATTAGCTGCATTACTCTATCTGATTTCGCAAAATACCTCTATTTTTAAATTTACAAGTCAAGACAAATTATTAGGTAAATGGGGCGGATTGCTCAACGGGCGTACTCACAATGTTATGGTTTTCACAATCATAAAAAAAGATAGTACGGGTAAAATAACAGGAAAAATATCTCATCCCAAAAAATACGATCTGTTTTCGGATATCGATAGCTTGATTGTTAACGATGACTCATTGGAATTTTTTGTAAAAAAATACAAGGTACATTTCCGCGGTAAATTTCTTGAAGATAGCAATAAAATTGTAGGTTTATGGCAACAACCTGGATTTAAAAGGAGGTTTGTTTTTTTTCCGAATGATGAATTGTACAGAGTAAACAGACCCCAACATCCCTTCAAACCTTTCCCGTATGCTAGTGATTCAGTGGAATTTTATAATACTTCGGATAGTACTCTTTTAGCCGGAACCATAACATATCCGAAAAACGAAAGCAGGAAATTCCCGGCAGTTTTACTTTTAAGTGGTTTAGGACCTCATGATAGAGATGCCACGATGTATTTTCATAAACCTTTTCTCGTTATTTCCGATTTTTTAACACGGAACGGTTTCGCTGTGTTTAGATTCGATGAACGGGGAGTTGGAAAGTCTTCCGGTGATTTTAATGCTGCTAAACGTGAAGATTTAATTGAAGACGCCTATGCTGCGCTTGAATTTTTGAAAAAACAAAGCTTTGTAGATTCTACTAGAACAGGAATTTTGGGTTTTAGCGAAGGTTCGATAATAGGCGCAAAACTTTCGGATATGGACAAAAATGTAAAATTTTTAATTATGCTTTCGGCTCCCGCAAAACCGGGGGACAGTATTTTGGTAAATCAAACTAAAAGAATGGGGGAAAAACTAAATATTCCACCAAAAGAAATTAGGAAGGACCTGGAATTTAATAAAAAGATGTTGGATGTTATAACTACCGTAAAAGATACGTCTGTTATGCGTAAAAAACTAATTGCACTTTTTAATAAACAAATGAAAGAAATGCCGGAAAAAGAACGTGCACGTAGGCGGTTTAATTTAAGAGCATTTAACAAACAATTGGATTATATGTTAACGCCATGGTTTTTGGCATACCTAAAAGAAGACCCGCGTGATTATTACGCTAAAGTAAGATGCCCAGTTCTTGCACTTTACGGCGAAAACGATTTTCAAATTGATCCCGTTTCCAATAAAAATTTGTTGAATGAAATATTGAAACAAGCCGGGAATAAGAATGTTAAAAATATTATATTAAAAGAAATGAATCATTTATTTCAAGAAAGTAATACTGGTTTACCTGCTGAATATAAAAAAAACAAACAAACTTTTTCAAAGGAAGCACTTAAAATTATTCTGGATTGGTTGAATCAAACCCTGGATTCAAGTTATGAAAATGTTTAAAAATCTATACATTTATCTTTGTTATTTATAAAAAGGTTTGTGAGGCAAAAATGAGAGTCTTATTAATTTTTATATTGGGTCTAGCTCTTAATATTTATGCTCAAGATGATTTAAGCTTTAATTTTGACTATGCGCAATTTAGTTACGACTCAACATCAAATTATGTTGAATTATATTACTCATTCGACAAGAATAAACTTTCTCGGTTCAAAGCGAACGGTATGTTTTATGTATCAGCTCTGCTTCATGTTACTGTAAAGAATATCGATAATGGTGAAAATTTACTTGATAAAAATTGGAGATTCAAAGATATTGTAAATGATAGTACGGATAATGAAAAACCAAAAAGTACGCTTGGTGTTCTTGGATTCATTATTCCCGCCGGTATTTATGACCTATCGGTTTCAATTACTGATGCTGAAAACGATAGCATCAAATCCTTTAGCTCGGAAAAATTAACATGCACGCCATTCGTCGGTAAAAAATTCAAAATAAGTGATATTCAATTGGCTAGTAATATTATTGTCCATTCTGAAGATACAACATCCCTTTTTTATAAAAATACGTTCGAGGTTATTCCAAATCCGGCAATTTTATATTCCAACGCTTCTCCGGTTGTATTCTATTATGCCGAATTATATAATCTGAAAAATGAAAAAAATGATAATATAGAACTGGTTAGTGAAGTTATTAATAGTATTGGTGAAGTAGTTTATAAAAAAAATAAAGCAATCCCATGTAAAAATAACTCAATAGTTGAAGTTGGTTTAGTTAATATGAGTCATTTGCCAACGGATGCTTACATATTGGCTTTAGCACTTAGGGATTCAGTGGAGAATAGACAATTTATATCTTCTAAAAAATTCTTTTTTTATAATCCTGGTGTAAAACCCGATTCCGGGAAATATTCCGCAGAAGAAAAATATATCGGAAGCGAATTTGGAGTTTATACAGAAAAAGAATGCGATAGACTGTTCGACGAATCGAAATATATTGCAACGGATAGTGAAATAGGACATTACAAAAAGTTGAATTCATTGAATGCAAAAAGGGATTTTTTATATAAATTTTGGAAAAAAAGAGATCCGATTCCGGAAACGGAAGTAAACGAATTTAAGAACGAATATATAAAAAGAATTAATTACGTTAATTCGCATTTCAAAGCGTTTAATAAAGAAGGATATAAAACTGACCGCGGAAGAATTTATTTGCAATATGGACCTCCCGACCAAATTGACAGGCATCCCAATGAAATCGATTTAAAACCTTACGAAATATGGCAATACCAAGCGATTGAAGGTGGCGTTGTTTTTGTTTTCGGGGATATTACCGGATACTCTGATTATGAATTGCTTCATTCGACAAAAAGAGGCGAGCTGAGAGATGATAATTGGGAACGAAGAATTAGATCCAGATAATTATTATGGATTTTCAGAACAAAGTCGAGTATTGGTTACTGTTAGGTCTTTCCAATTTATTTTTTGTTTTGAGAAAATTTAATACTCGACTTCCTTCAAAATTTTTAAGCTTCCTTTTAATTTATTTTATCCCATTAAGAAAAGATGTAATATTAAAGAATCTTAAAATAGCTTTCCCGGATTATTCCCAAGAAAAAATAAATAAACTGTTAAAAGAAGTATACCGGAGTTCCGCCAAAACATTAACGGAAGTAATATTTTTAAGAAAATATAAAGAAAGTGACGTCTGGAATTTAATAGAGTTTAGAAACTTTAATATTGTAGAGGAAAAACTAAAAGAAGATAAAGGTATTATATTATTGACCGCACATTTTGGCAATTGGGAATTAGCCGCTTTGGCTGTAGGTTTATCATTAAAAAATAAAAATTTAAATGTTCTTGTTAAACAGCAGCGTAATCCTTATGTTACTAAATGGTTAAACAAAATGCGAACAAGGTTTGGCAATACCGCAATTCCTCTCGGCGCTTCGGTGAGAAATATTTATAAAGCCCTTTCCGATAAAGAAGTCGTTGGTGTTGTAGGCGATCAAAGAGGTCCCAAAGAAGGATTAAGAATTAAATTTTTTAACCGTGATACGGCGGTTTATCCCGGTACAGCCGCAATTGCACTAAAACTCAAAACACCAATTATTTTTACGATAACGGTTAGAGATGAAAAGGGTCGTTATACTATGTTTTTTGAAGAAATAAATTACAAAGAAATTGAAGGTAACCTTGACGAAAAAATTCAGCAAATTAACCAAATTTATATGGGTAAACTGGAAAACTATATAAGGCAATACCCCGAACAGTGGTTTTGGATGCATAATATTTGGAAATACTGATGAACAGTCGCGTGTTAGTAATTCAAACAGCTTTTCTGGGGGATGCGATATTAACCCTTCCTCAAATTCAGGAAATCAAACGGAAATTCGGTTATTCAAAGATTGATGTTGTTTGTACGCCGGCTACAAAAGAGATTTTTTTGCTTTCGCCTTATGTTGAATCGGTAATTGTGTTGGATAAAAAAAACAAACATAAATCTTTGATTTCCACCATAAAATTTGCTTTACGTCTTCGTAATCAAAAATACGAATATCTTTTTTCTCCCCACCGTTCTTTCAGAAGTTCGATTATAGCTCTGTTCTCCGGAGCAAATCATAAAACAGGATTTGATAATGCCACTCTATCATTTGTTTATTCACATAAAATTAAATATGAAAAGAAATTGCACGAGGTTGCCAGAAACCTTTCTTTGTTAAAAGACCCGGAGCTGTTAAGAAATTGGAAAATTTTACCCGAATGCAATTTACCGGAAAAAAATATTTTAGAAAATTTACCATTGAATAGTACGGATAACTTAATCGCTGTGGCGCCGGGTTCGGTATGGGAAACTAAAAAATACCCGAAAGAGTATTTTATTCAATTAGTATCGAAACTGGCATCCGAAAAGTATACTATCTTGTTAATCGGTGGGAAAGAAGATGAAAATTTATGTGCGGAAATAAAAAATTCCGCGGATAACACTAACAATATAATTAATTTGGCCGGAAAACTAAAAATTTCCGAATCAATTTCGGTATTGAAAAAATGTAGGTTATTAATTTGTAACGATAGCGCACCGACTCATATGGGAATGTGTGCCAATATTCCCGTCCTCACTATTTATTGTTCAACGGTTCCCGATTTCGGATTCTATCCTTATAATTCTAAAAGTTCTTTTGTTAGTTACGATAAACTTGAATGTAAACCTTGCGGAATTCATGGGCATCAAAAATGTCCCGTGAATACATTTGACTGCGGTTTTAAGTTGACCCCGGAAACGGTTTATAATGAAGTAAAAATGTTGCTCGAAAAAAACTGATATCTCGCCGAAAAATCTATTCAGATTCTTATTATATTTAAAAATAAAATTTTACCGCAATGAAGAAAAAAAAATTAAAAGACATATTTAAAACAAAGTTTTTTATCACACGATTGGATGTATCCGGTTCTACGAAACAGTATAAATATACTTTCAAACAAATTTTTTCTGTTGCTTTTCTTTATTCTGTCCTATTGATTTTAATTATTTCTTTGCTGTTCATATTTACGCCAGTAAGAAAGCTTGCCCTGTTATACGAAAGCAAAGAATTGAAAAAACAAGCTGAACAAATAAAAGTTTTGGAAAAAAAATTGGTTTTATTAACCAAAGAATTAGAAAGAATATCTTCAACAAATCAAAAACTTCGCTATGCAATAATTTTAGCCGGAATTGATACCACGGATTCAAGTAAAGCGGTGTTGGATTCGCTTAGAAAAACCGACGATGGTAAAATTCCAACTGAAGGAAATGTTTTTAAAGTTTTTGGTCATCTTATCAATAAAATTTTCGATAATAAGCAAGAAGATCCAAATTTATTTTTCATACCACCGGCAAAAGGATTTATAATAAATGATTTCAAACCTTCAAAGGGACATTTTGGAATTGATTTTGCCGTTAAGACCGGCACGCCTGTTTACGCCAGTGCGGGTGGATTAGTAATTTTTTCTGATTATACTGCGGGGGACGGCAAAAAAATAATTGTTCAACATTCTAAAGGATATATCACTGTATATAAGCATTGTTCGGTTTTACTGAAAAATGAAAGGGATTTTGTTTCACAAGGAGAAATTATTGCATTGAGCGGCAATACAGGTTTTAATACAACGGGACCCCATTTGCACTTTGAGATATGGAAAAACGGGAAAATTGTTAATCCGGAAAATTTTTTATTAATAAAAAAGGAGTAAATTATGGCGTTAAGAAAAGAAATGAATTCATCTCACACCGAAGATGTTAGCATTTTAAGTAGTGGTGTTAAAATCGAGGGTAAAATTACAAGTGAAGGGAATGTAAGAATAGATGGTAAAGTTGTTGGAGATGTTATTATCAACGGTAATTTAACGCTCGGTGAAGGCTCTGAAGTCAAAGGTCAAGTTAAAGCTAATAACATGGTTGTTAGCGGTAAAGTTGAAGGAACGATTAATGCCGATTCGAAATTGGTGTTAGAATCGAACTCCAACGTAAAAGGGGATATTTATACCAAAGTATTGGTTATTGAAGAAGGTGCCAAATTTAACGGAAAGAGCTCTATGGGTTCAAACGCTCCGCAATTCAATACGGCAGTAAAACAGCCGGAAAAGAATGATCCGGAAAACAAAAAGTAATCTATATAAAACTTACAGAGATGTAGGGCCGTACCTCGGGTTAGGTTCGCAATTAGCCGCAACCATCGTATTAATGTTCTTTTTGGGTAAGTGGCTGGACGAAAAATTCGATTTATATCCAGTTCTAACAATTTTATTCTCCTTTTTCGGAGGTGCGGCAGGAATATATAATTTTATTAAAACCACTCTGGAATTAAACAAAAAAAAGAAAAGTGAAAAGAATTAAAAACGGAATGATATTAACGTTTGTGATTGTCTATTTAGCTGTTGCCGTTTTGTATTTTTTCAAAATAATTTCATCTTATTCCGTAGAAGCTGCTTTGTATGCAGGTCTGTTAAATTTAATTAATCTTTTCATAGCCTATTTTCTTTTTAAGAATTCTGTTGGGAAATCGGGTAATACATTTGTTGCTTTCAATTTGGGCGGGATCGGAATAAGGATGATTTTTTTGCTAATATCAATTGCCCTCATAATAAAATTCTTGAAAATTGATAAATATGCCTTTATATTAGTATTCTTTTTAATTTATTTTATTCTACTTTCTCTGGAAGTAGCATATATTATTGTAAATAAAAAAGTTATTAAAAACCAAACAGATAAAAATGGCTTATAACGTTGAAGAAGTAATTGCGGATTCGGTGCACAACGCAGCTAAAAGCGGTGGCGATGCCGGTTGGATGATGCATCATGTTTTAGATGGAAAAGAGTTAGACCTTTCCCCGTTTGGGGTTATTCATTTACCGCAAATCCATCTTTTCGGCATCGATATTTCGATTACCAAACACGTAGTTTTTATGTGGATTGCAGCCGTTATTCTAATACTTATTTTCTCGGCTGTTGCAAAATCTTATAAAAAATCAATGGTGCCCAAAGGCCTTGCAAATCTGGTGGAAATCCTCGTGGTATTTGTGAGAGACGATATTGTTAAACCCACAATAGGTTCGGGTTACGAGAAATTTTTGCCGTATCTTTTAACCGTATTTTTCTTTATTCTTACCTGTAATTTTCTTGGTTTGTTTCCGTACGGTTCAACGGCTACCAGCAATATTTCGGTAACTGCTACATTAGCTACATTTTCGTTTTTTGTTATACAAATCGGTGGGATTATCAAAAACGGGTTTATCGGTTATTTTAAAGGATTAATGCCTCACGGAATTCCGATGTGGCTTTTACCCATTATGTTTGTAGTAGAAATTCTCGGGCTTTTTACAAAGCCCTTTGCTTTGGCTGTAAGGCTTTTTGCCAATATGACGGCGGGACACGTTGTGATAATGGCTTTAATCGGATTGATATTTATTTTGAAATCTTATGCGGTTGCACCCGTTTCCATCGGATTCGCACTGTTTATAAATTTACTCGAAGTTTTGGTTGCTTTAATTCAAGCTTATATCTTTACAATTTTGTCATCCCTTTTCATAGGAATGGCGATTCATCAAGAACATTAATTAATAAAAATGTAAAATAAAACAAAATATCATTAAGGAGGAAATTAAATGGATTACGCATTTTTAGCAGCTGGTTTTGGCGCCGGTTTGGCGGTAATTGGTGCTGGTTTGGGTATCGGAAAATTAGCAAGTTCGGCAATGGATGCCAGCGGTCGTCAACCCGAGGCATCCGGCGATATCAGAACTTCCATGATTATTGCCGCTGCACTTATTGAAGGTATTGCACTTTTTGCTTTGGTGATCTGTATTCTATTAGCATTAAAGTAAAACATAGTTTTACGATTAATTATTTAATAGTAAGGAATTGATAAATGGCTTCAATTTTAAATTTTGCCCTTTTAGCTTTTTCCAGTGGGGGAGAAGGCGGTAGCCCGTTGGATATTAATCCGGGTGTTATTATTTGGACTACCATAACGTTCATCTTCCTTTTCCTCGTGCTGAAAAAAATGGCTTGGAAACCTATTCTTAATTCGCTTAACGAAAGGGAAAACTTTATTAAAGATTCCCTCGAAAAAGCGGAAAAAGCCAGAAAAGAAGCTGAAGAGCTTTATGAAAAGAACAAACAAAATTTGGCCCGTGCCGAAGAAGAAGCTCAGAAAATAATTGAACAAGGCAGAGAATATGCTGAAAACCTGAAGAAACAAATTCTTGAAGAAAGTAAAGCGGAAGCCAAAAAATTAATTCAAGATGCATCTGCCGAAATTGAAAGAAAGAACCAAGAAGCATTTAATAATCTTAAAACTCAAATTGCGGAAATTGCTGTCGGCGCAGCGGAAAAAATTATCCGCGAAAAATTGGATGAACAAACTAACGCAAAATTAGTAGAAAAATATATTGAGGATTTAGCAAAAGGTTAATATGGGTAATTTTACTATTGCAACTAGATATGCTAACGCTCTTTTGGAAGCAACAGAAGAGAAAAATACTTTCGATGAAGTTGCAAAGGATATGGAACTTATTTTTAATACTTTCGATGCATCGAAAGAGTTAAGAGTGGCAATTGCTAATCCAATTCTAACGGAAAATAAGAAAATCGATATTTTGCGTGAATTGTTCGGTGATAAAGTAGGTGAAGATGCCCTTGAATTTTTGATTTTTGTCGTTAGGAAAGGTCGTGATGAAGCGATGTACGATATCCTTAAAAGATTTATTGAGTTGAGAGATGAAAAACTTGGTGTTGTAAAAGTGTTGATTACCAGCGCGTTTAGTCTCGACGAAAATCAAAAAGAGGAAATAAAGAAAAAGTTAACCGAGTATTTGCAAAAAGATGTTAGAATGCAATACAAAGTTAATCCTTCTTTAATTGGCGGGTTTACCGTTAGAGTAGGGGATACTGTACTGGATGCTTCCGTTGTTCATCAATTGGAGCTTTTGAGAAATAAATTTTTAAAAGAAGATTTTACATTTAATTAAAATAAAAACTTAAGGAAAACGAAATGACCGAAGTTAGACCAGAGGAAGTTTCATCCATTTTAAGAAAACAACTAACCGGTTTCGATAGTAAAGTAGACGTTTATGACGTCGGTACTGTTTTATCTGTCGGTGACGGTATTGCACGCGTCTACGGACTTTCCCAAGTTATGGCAAGTGAGCTGGTTGAATTCCCGAATAATGTTATCGGTATGGTTCTTAACTTGGAAGAAGATAGTGTCGGTTGCGTTTTGTTCGGAGACAGTAATCTTATTAAAGAAGGCGATACCGTAAAACGTACTAAACGGGTAGCTTCACTTCCGGTAGGCGAGAATTTCTTAGGCAGGGTTATAAATCCTTTAGGTGAACCTTTGGATGGGAAGGGTCCTATTCAATCGGAAAAATACATGCCTATTGAAAGAAAAGCTTTGGGTGTTATTCAACGCCAACCTGTTAAAGAGCCTTTGCAGACCGGTATTACGGCTATCGATGCAATGATTCCGATAGGACGCGGACAAAGGGAATTGATAATTGGCGACCGTCAAACCGGTAAAACGGCTGTTGCTATCGATACGATTATAAATCAAAAATATACTCATACAGAAGAAGCAAAAGAATTAGGAATTGAACCTGTGTATTGTGTGTATGTTGCAGTTGGTCAAAAGAATTCGACTGTTGCCCAAGTGGTAGCAAAACTGGAAGAAGAAGGAGCGATGGAATTTACAACCGTTATTTCTGCTTCATCTTCGGATCCGGCGCCGCTACAATATATCGCGCCTTATGCCGGTGCAACTTTGGGCGAATATTTTAGAGACAACGGAAAACATGCACTGGTGGTTTATGACGATCTTTCCAAACAAGCGGTTGCATACAGGGAACTTTCGCTTTTGTTAAGAAGACCGCCTGGACGCGAAGCTTATCCTGGTGATATATTCTATTTGCATTCCAGATTGCTTGAAAGAGCTTCCAAACTGAGCGATGAACTGGGTGGCGGAAGTTTAACCGCATTACCGATTATCGAAACACAACAAGGCGACGTATCGGCTTACATTCCCACAAACGTTATTTCCATTACGGACGGTCAGATTTATCTTGAACCGAACCTGTTTAACGCCGGTGTGCGCCCCGCAATTAACGTTGGTATAAGCGTATCCCGTGTGGGCGGTAACGCTCAAATTAAAGCAATGAAAAAAGTGGCCGGAACGTTAAAATTAGATTTGGCTCAATACCGTGAACTCGAAGCTTTTGCCAAGTTCGGTTCCGATTTGGATAAAGCTACACAAAGAACGCTTGCTAAAGGCGCAAGATTGGTCGAATTGCTCAAACAAGGACAGTTTGCTCCGGTTCCGGTTGAAAAACAAGTAGTCAGTATTTTCTTGGGAACGAACGACTATTTCGAAAACATTGCTGTAGAAGACGTTAAACGTTTCGAAAAAGAAATACACGAATACATAGATTTGAAATATCCTCAAATCTATGAGAATATTAAAAAAGAAAAAGTAATTAGCGAAGAAACGGAAAACTTGCTGAAAAAAGCAGCCGACGAATTTTTGGCTAAATTTAAACCGAGCAAGTAGGTTTTTTCAAATGAATGTATAATTTATACCGGAACCGGCTGTTCCGGTATTATTTTGTTAAAATAATGAAAATAATATGGCAACACTAAGAGAAATTAAAAGAAGAATTGTTGGTGTGCAGAATACGCAACAAATTACCAAAGCGATGAAAATGGTTGCGGCTGCCAGATTACGAAGAGCACAAGAGAATATTATTAATGCACGACCTTATTCAAGAAAAATTTCCGAAGTGTTACATCATTTGTTGAGCGCTGAAAAAGATTTCTCCAATATTTTGCTTGAAGAAAGGGAACTTAAAAAGTTAGCCGTGGTTGTCGTAACTTCGGATCGCGGGTTGTGCGGCGCTTTTAATATGAATGTTATTCGTACCGTTGAAGAAATGCTGGAAACCGAATATTCCAATTTGCTGGAAAGTTCAGACATCGACCTATATTGCATTGGTAAAAAAGGCGGCGATTATTTCAGCCGGCTCTCTTATAACATTGCCGAAAGATACAACGGAATCTTCTCTTCTCTTAAGTTCGATTTTGTATCGGGTTTTATGAAAAAAATGGTTAGTAAATTTGAAAACGGGGAAGTTGATAGAGTGATTGTGGTCTATAACGAATTCAAATCGGTAATTCAACAAAATGTAGTTGTAGAACAATTGTTGCCAATCAAAAGGGAAGAAGAAACAGATAAAGAAAACAAAAAGCATGTTGAGTTTATATACGAGCCCGATAAAGCAAGCATTATTCATTCGCTGTTGCCGAAATATTTAAATGCTTCGATGTGGAAAATATTGCTTGAATCGTATGCGGCGGAATTGGGCGCCAGAATGACGGCAATGGATATGGCAACCGAAAACGCAAAAGAAATGATAAGAACATTGCAGATTACATACAACAAGGAAAGACAAGCTTCCATAACCAAAGAAATTATAGAAATTGTTTCCGGTGCAAATGCGCTGAAAGAATCATAAAATTGTTTGAAAATTATACAGAATTTGTTATTTTTTATAAATATTGGATATTATGCTCGAGGATCTGACACTAAAATTTGATAAAGCTCTAAAAAAAGTAACGGGTCAGGGAAGAATCACCGAAAAAAATATCTCTGATACGTTAAGAGAAATAAGAAGAGTTCTTTTAGATGCCGATGTAAATTACAAGGTAGCCAAGAATTTTATCGAAGAAGTAAAAGAAAAAGCTCTTGGCAAGGAAGTTCTGGCTTCCGTTACGCCCGGTCAGCTCATCACAAAAATTATTCATGATGAGTTAACCGAATTAATGGGGCGCGAAGGGAACGAGTTAAAATTAAATCCTTCGGGTCCAACGGTTATTTTGCTGGTTGGTTTACAAGGTTCGGGTAAAACTACCTTTAGCGCAAAACTGGCAAAATATTTAAAAGAACGGAAAAGAAACGTTTTACTTGTTGCGGCGGATGTTTACAGACCCGCGGCAAGGGAACAGTTAAAACTTTTGGGTAAGCAGATTGGGATTGATGTTTTTACAATTCCCGATACAAAAGATGCGGTTGAAATTTCCGGAAAATCTTTGGCTTACGCAAAAGAAAATGGACTGAATACAATTATTATCGATACTGCCGGTCGTTTACACGTAGACGACGAATTGATGGAAGAAGTGGTCGCGATTAAGAAAAAAGTTAATCCGACCGAAACTTTATTTGTAGTTGACTCAATGACGGGTCAAGATGCCGTAAATTCCGCAAAAGCGTTTCACGATAATGTGGAATTTGACGGAATTGTTCTTACAAAATTGGATGGCGATTCGAGAGGCGGGTGCGCCCTTTCGATCCGGGCAATTGTACAAAAGCCTATTAAATTTGTTAGCTTAGGGGAAAAGCTCGATTCGATCGAAGTTTTTCATTCCGACCGATTGGCTTCAAGAATTTTGGGCAAAGGCGATATAGTTTCGTTTGTTGAAAAAGCCCAGCAACAAATAGACGAAAAAGAAGCCGAAGATCTGGAAAAGAAACTTCTGAGCAACAAATTCGATTTTAACGATTTCTTGAAACAAATAAAAATGATTAAGAAAATGGGCTCGTTGAAATCGTTGATGAGTATGATTCCCGGATTATCAACATCAATAAAAAATGCCGATGTTGACGAAAAGCAATTGGTTAAGGTAGAAGCTATTATTCAATCAATGACCAAACAAGAACGGGCGAAACCAAAGATTCTGAACGGAAGCAGACGGAAAAGAATCGCACGCGGAAGCGGAACATCGATTCAAGATGTTAATCGCCTTATCAAACAATATAACGAAATGCAGAAAATGATGAAGCGATTTACATCAAAAAGCGGTAAAAAAATGATTGGTAATTTTAGAAATTTTAAATTTAATTAGTAATGTATAAATAGGAGGAAATAGCAATTTGGCTGTTAAGTTAAGATTAAGAAGAATGGGTAAGAAAAGGCAACCTGTCTATAAAGTAGTTGCTGCGGATGCAAGAGCTCCGCGCGACGGAAGGTTTATAGAAGCAATTGGTTTATATAATCCCAAAACCGATCCCGCTACTATTGAAATCAGTGAAGAAAGAGCTCTTTATTGGCTGAATGTAGGTGCGCAACCCACTACTACGGTTAGAAATATCCTTTCGAAAGAAGGAATTTTACTTAAATTCGATATGACCAAGAGAGGTAAAAGCGAAGAAGAGATTAATGCTAAAGTAGAAGAGCTCAAAAAGCTGCATGAAGCTAAATTAGCAAAAAAGGCTGAGGAGAAAGCAAAGGCAAAAGCAAAACCTGTGGCTAAAGAAGAGCCTAAAGCAGAGCCTGAAGAAAAAGTTGAAAAAGAGGAAATTAGCGCAGAGGAAGCACAGGGTACTGCTTCCGAAGAAGTAAAAGCAGAAGACGGTAAAACGGAATAAGCTTTTTCTTTGCGCATATAGTTGTTGTGCCCTCTTTCTTTTAACATATTACAGGGAGTCTCATGAAAGAATTTGTTGAATTTATTGCAAAACATCTTGTGGACAATCCAGATAGTGTTGTTATCGAGGAGTCTGTTCCCAACGAGAAAACAATAGAACTTACCCTTAAAGTCGGTGCTGATGATGTTGGGAAAGTAATCGGTAAACAGGGTAAGACTGCTCAAGCGATGAGAACTCTATTAACGGCTATTGCAGCTAAGGAAGGTAAAAGAGCTATACTAAAAATACTTGATTAAGTTATTTAATTGAGTGATTTCTTTTTAGTAGCGGAAATTAAAGAAGTATCAAAAAAGAAAGAAGGATTTTTGTCCGTTTTACCCTTTACGGATTTTCCGGAAAGGTTTTACAGCGGGTTGAAAGTTTTTATCGATGTTTTTAACGATAAGAATCCCTTTATCGTAGAAAAATCGATTTATGAAAAAGGGAAGCTTCTTCTAAAGTTTAAAAATTTTAATACTGCAGAAGATGTTTCCTTTTTAGTTGGAAAGAAAATTTTTATTACGGAAGACGAATTAACCAATCTTCCGGAAAATTCTTTTTACATCCATGATTTGGTTGGATGTAAAGTTTATAAAGACGGAAAGTTCTTTGGAAATTTGATTGATGTTCTTTCACTTCCCGCAAATGATGTTTATGTTGTACAAAACGAAAAGGGTGAAGAAATCTTAGTTCCGGCAGTAACATCTTTCGTAAAAAATGTTGATGTGAAAAATAAAAAAATTGATTTGACAGACAACTTTGAGTACGAAAATGATGAGGATTGATATTATATCGGCTGTGCCGGATTTACTTAAAAGCCCGTTGGAAACAAGCATAGTAAAAAGAGCACAAGATAAAAAATTAGTTGAAATTGTTGTGCATAATTTGAGAGACTATGCTTATGATAAACATAAACAGATTGATGATAAACCTTACGGCGGCGGACCGGGAATGCTATTAAAACCTGAGCCTTTTTTCGAATGCATAAAGAAGTTGCAAAAAGAAAGGAAATACGATCACGTTATATTTTGTACGCCGAAAGGGAAGATTTACAATCAGTCGATGGCTAACAAATTCTCTTTGGCCGAAAATATTTTGATAATTGCGGGACACTATAAAGGAATTGACGACCGGGTGCGGGAAAAATTTGCGACCGATGAAATTTCTATTGGCAATTTTATTTTAAGCGGCGGCGAACTTCCGGCATTGATAATTGTCGATTCGGTTGTAAGACTGATTCCAGGAGTGCTCGGAGACAGCGAATCCGCATTAAACGATTCGTTGATGGACGGCGATATAATGGAACCGCCTTATTACACAAGGCCACCGGAATACGAAGGAATGAAAGTTCCGGATGTTTTGCTTTCGGGTAATGCGGCGGAAATAAAGAAGTGGAAAGAAAAACAATCAAAAAAGAATACCGAAATTTGGAAAAAAATAAATAGATTGGAGAAGTGATGAATACTTTAAATGAATTAGTTAAAGATCAACTAAGAACTGATTTACCACAATTTAACGTGGGAGATAGAATTCGTGTACATGTAAGAGTTATCGAAGGGGATAAGGAAAGAATCCAACCGTTCGAAGGCGATGTTATCAGTATAAAAGGCGGTGGAATAAATAAAACCTTTACCGTTAGAAAAATTTCCAGCGGTGTTGGTGTTGAAAGAATATTCCCATACAATTCGCCTAAAATTGCAAAAATTGATGTTGTACGCGAAGGAAAAGTAAGAAGAGCCAAGCTTTATTACTTAAGAAATCTTTCAGGTAAAGCAGCCAGAATTAAAAGTAAAAATATTAGATAATTTAGCTGAACATATTTTTTTCGGAAGTCGCCTTTTATGGCGGCTTTTTTTATTATGAAAATAAGTATACCTCAAAATATTTTTGCCCGGTTGTTAGTAAATTCTCTGCCCGCTTTCGAAAGGTTCGAAGTTGAACCGACTCAATCTGCGATGATAGTTCAAGCGGTGGAAAAGGGGGAAAGCGAATTGGGCATAATACCGGCATTCGATTTACTTCAACATTCCGAACTTTTCGTTTCGAATAAAATCGGAATATCGTTCGACGGTCCGCTTTCAAATTCTTATCTTTATTTTAAACCTTCGCAACGTAATATCGATAAATTATTTTTAACCGGCGATGTTTCTACAAACGAAATTATTCTCAGCAAAATAATATTACTGGAAAAATTCGGCGTGAACATATCTCCCCAACTTACTGCCGAGATTAAAGAATTCGATAAGGAAAATTATTTGGTAGTTGGTAATGAAAATTTTCAAGATATGTTGCTCGAAAAAGGAGTCAGCTTCTCGGAAATTATAGCGGAATATATTGATTATCCTTATGTGAATTTTGTATTGGTCAGTAAAAACAAAATGCTTCTCGAAGAAATTTCGAATTTCGAGAAAAAAGTTGACGAAACAATAGAAGATAATTTAGCGGAGTATTTATCCGGTTTGGATTTATCACAAAATGCAAAAAATTTTATTACGGAAAACTTTGATTCCGTTTACTTCGAGATTACGGGAAACGAAATTACCGGATTAAGCGAACTTCTTCGTCTGGCTTATTATCACGGTATTGTAAAAGAAATAACAGAGATTAATTTAACTTAATAACGTTTTTAACTCTTTTAATTTGCTACAGTGTGCGAAACTGTTATTACGTTCGGATTTTCTCTAATTGCCTCAAGCATTTCCTCTGTAGCAGGTTTTTTCAACTTCATCGTACAAAGAGCAACAAGTCCGCCTTCGAAAATCATATTTTCCATTTCTTCGATGTTAATTTCACCTTCCCGGATTACATCTAATATTGATGCAAGTACGCCCGGCTTGTCGTAATGTTTAACCGCTAATTGATAAGCGGCATCGGTGGAATGAGCTTTGTTAACCCAATGAGCAATTACTCCACTGTTAATATAATCCAAAATGATTTTTACGGTTTCCGCCGCAACTGCATTTTGTGCTTGTTCGGTAGAAGCTCCAATGTGATGCGTTACATAAACATTTTCCAATTCTTGTAATTTTGAGCTTACGCTGCCGGTTTTGCTTTCCGGTTCGTCGTTGAAAACATCCAATCCCACACGGAGATTTTTTTCTTTAACCGCTTTGATAAGTGCATCTTCGTCAACCACGCCCGCCCGGGAAGTATTGATAAAAATTGCACCGTCTTTCATATAACTGAACATCTCTTCGTTAAATAAATTTTTCGTTTGTGGCGTAACGGGTAAGTGCAAGGTTACAACATCGGCAATGGGCAGAACTTTATCGAATTCGGAAAAATCTTTATAAGCAACCCCTTCGATTCTTGATATATCCTTTCCGTAAACATTCATACCGAGCGCGTTTGCCCGTTTGGCAACTTCCTTACCGATATTTCCCATACCAACGATGGCAATTGTACGACCGAACAATCCTTTTGCTTTTGAATATTTTGCTTTGTTCCAAACACCGTTTCTAAAATCGATTACGTTATCGGGAATTTTTCTATCGAGCGATATCATTAATCCGATTGCCAACTCCGCAACTGCAATAGCGTTTTTGCCCGGACAATTCGCAACGTAAACACCTTTTTTATTTGCCGCAGGTAAATCTATGTTGTTGTAACCGGCTCCGGCACGGACAATCAAATTCAAATTTTTACTTTCTTCTATTGTTTTTGCATTAACAACGGTTGAGCGTACAACAAGAATATCAGCATCTTTAGCGGCTTCGGGCAAATCGTTTTCGCCTAGGGAAGGATCAAAAACTACCTCCAGATTATGATCTCTTAATTTTTGTATGTATTGTTCGGGTAGCTTATCGGCAATTAACACTTTCATTTGATTTTCCTCGCAAATTAATTTTCTTTTACTAATCCAAAAATATATTACACTTGTGTCACTTCCAAAAAAAATAAAAATTTATTTTAGCATGGGAATTTTTATTCCGAATTTTTTGGCGTTTTCTATAGCCCGTTTGTAGCCAGCGTCTGCGTGTCGCATAATTCCTGTACCGGGATCGTATGTTAAAACCCTTTCTAATCTTTGTTCCGCTTCCTTGGTACCGTCTGCAACTATGACCATTCCGGCATGAAGGGATTTCCCGATGCCCACGCCTCCGCCGTGATGGAATGAAACCCAACTAGCGCCGCCGATCGTATTCATTAGAATATTAAGTATAGGCCAATCGGCTATGGCATCGCTGCCGTCTTTCATTCCTTCGGTTTCTCTGTAAGGCGAAGCAACTGAACCGCAATCGAGATGATCTCTGCCGATAACAATAGGAGCTTTAACTTTACCCGATGCAACGAGATCGTTAAAGATTTTTCCCATTTTAGCTCGGGCTCCGTAACCCAACCAGCAAATCCGTGCCGGTAATCCTTGGAATGCCACTTTTTTCTGCGCCATTTTAATCCATCTTACAAGCGCTTCGTCTTCGGGGAATGTTTCTATAACCGCTTTGTCGGTTTCGTAAATATCGTTCGGGTCACCGGAAAGTGCTGCCCAGCGGAAAGGTCCTTTCCCGTCGTTGAACAATGGGCGGATAAATGCCGGAACAAAACCCGGAAAATCAAATGCATTTTCTACTCCGTTTTCTTTGGCTTCGCCGCGAATATTGTTTCCGTAATCAAACGTAACCGCGCCCCTTTTTTGGAATTCTAGCATTGTTTTAACGTGAACCACAATTGTTTCTTTCGCACGTTTAATGTATTCGGCGGGATTTTCCTTTCTTAATTTCAATGCCTCTTCGAATGTCATTCCCATGGGAACGTAGCCGTTCAAAGTATCGTGTGCCGAAGTTTGATCGGTTAGAACATCGGGAATGATTCCTCTTCTCAGAATTTCCGGTAAAACTTCACCGGCGTTCCCGACCAAACCTACCGACAAGGCTTTTTTATCTGCTTTGGCTTTGAGCACTAATTCAAGTGCTTCGTCCAAATCTTTTGTAATAACATCCAAGTATTTTGTTTCGATTCTTTTTTCCAACCGTTTTATGTCAACGTCTATACCTAAAAATGCGGCTCCGTTCATTGTAGCTGCCAAAGGTTGCGCACCGCCCATACCGCCAATGCCTGCGGTTAACAAGAATTTACCTTCCAAACTGCCTCCAAAATGTTGGCGTGCAACTTCGGCAAACGTTTCGTACGTGCCTTGCAAAATTCCTTGCGTTCCGATGTAAATCCAACTGCCCGCTGTCATTTGTCCGTACATAGTTAAACCCATTTTTTCCAGTCTCCGGAATTCATCCCAATTTGCCCAATCGGGTACAAGCATGGCATTTGAGATAATAACTCTTGGCGCATTTTCGTGTGTTTTGAAGATGCCGACCGGTTTACCGGATTGAATTAGAAGGGTTTCGTCGTTCTCCAAATTTTTTAAAGAGTCGATTATTGCTTCGAATGCATCCCAGTTTCTGGCGGCTTTACCTGATCCGCCGTAAACAATTAACTCTTCGGGTTTTTCCGCAACTTCCGGATCCAGATTGTTCATCAACATTCGCATTGCAGCTTCCTGAATCCAACCCTTGCAAGTTAATTCCGTCCCTCGTGGTGCTTTTACTGTTCTCATTTTAATTTTCAAAGTGTTTTGTTAATAAATTATTATATTGTTTGAACATGTTTTTCATTAGCCATTTTTTTAAAAACCAACTTTTGTCCATTTCTTTTTGAAAATATTTTACATTTTCTTTAAGCTGGAAAACCAATTTGGTTTTCTCTTCTTTTGTTAGTTTTACGGGATTCGCATCCCCTTCAAGTTTTTTGATTATAGATTCGAACGCACGGATGTCTTTAAAAAAGCGTTCGTCGCCTTGCATTTGTTTAATTGCTTGGTTACAAAAGCTGGTTAATACTTTTCTTTCGTTTTTATCGAATTCGAACGAATAATTTTGGAATAATTTTTTCTTCATAATTTCCCGTTAAACATTTTGAAGTGAAAGTAACTTTTCTCTCATTTTTTGGTAACCAGGTTTAATTACATTGTAAATGTAATGTAATCTGTCTTCGTAATGAATAAATGCAGATTTCATCGCATTTATATTGAGTTTTTCGATATCATCCAAGGTAATTCCGAAAGTTTCTTGGGCTATCAGATATTCTTTTGTTAATGTTGTATCACTCATCAGCCTGTCGTCCGTATTCAAAAACACTCTGAATTTTTTACGGAAAAGTTTAATAAACGGATGATTTTCCAATTTATCTATTGCACCGGTGTGAACATTACTCAACAAACAGATTTCCAACGGCAAACGGTGATCGAGAATGTATTGCGCTAATTCTCCCAAGGCAACAATTTCGCCATCAGAATCGAAAACAATATCTTCTTTTAATCTTGTTGCGTGACCGATTCTGTGTGCTCCGCAATATTGAATGGCTTGCCAAATCGATTCTTTACCGAACGCTTCTCCGGCGTGAATTGTAATATTAAAATTTATACGTTTAATATATTGAAATGCTTCAAGATGATCTTTAGGCGGATATCCGCCTTCTTCGCCCGCAAGGTCGAACCCGACAACACCTTTGAACCGGAAGTCAGCTGCCAATTCTGCTATTTCAAGCGAGTTCGTCATATTTCTCATTGCGCACAAAATGAGGCCGTAGCCAACGCCAAAATCTTTTTTTCCCCGTTCCAAACCGTTTAATACGGCATTTACAACTTCTTCGTAATGAAGTCCGTTTTCCAAATGCAGAACCGGTGCAAAACGTGTTTCAACGTAACAGACGCCGTCGTTTTTCATATCTTCCATCATTTCGTAAGCGACACGTTCCAGAGCTTCTTTGGTTTGCATTACGGCAACAGTATGTTCAAAGCCTTGTAAAAATTCAACCAAGTTACCTTTATTTGCTCCTCTGTGAAACCACCGGGCTAATTCCTCCGGATCTTCCGTAGGTAATTTTTTGTAATTAATTTCCTTTGCAAGTTCGATAATTGTTGAAGGTCTTAAACCGCCATCGAGATGATCATGTAATAATACTTTTGGTACATTGCGGATAATTTCTTCGGTTTTCATTTTCCCTCGATTTTTAAAATTAAAAATATTCTTTTTGGTTTGTAAAAGCAATCGGTTTATTTAACTTCACTCCCGGATATTAATGATCAATGTGCAAGTTAAGTCCAATTTCGTTTTGAATAAAATAATGCTTGACTATGGATATTTTTTATGGTTATTTTTAACAGTTTAATTAATAAGTTCAAAAAAAAATGGAGTATCCATGAAACGTGTTATTAATTCGCTGGTTATTTTGGCGATGTTATTCGGAGTTGTAGCTTTTCAATGTTCATCAACGGAATTGACAAGCGCCAGACTTTATATTCAACAAAAAAATTATAAAAAAGCCAAAGAAGCTCTATTGAAAGAAATTAAGAAAAACCCTAAAAGTGATGAAGGATATTTTTTATTAGGCTCGATTTTGGGCGAAGAAGGTGATATTATCGGCATGGTCGAAAATTATGAAAAGTCACTTAGTATCAGTAATAAGTTCGAAGATAAAATCAATAAATCGAAATTATTTTACTGGGCACAAGCATTTAACAAAGGTGTTAATTTTTTCAATAAGTCGGTTAAAGTTACCACTCCAGATAGCGTAAAGGAAATGCTTTCGGAATCAATCAAACAGTTTGAAAATGCTATCCTTTTAGAACCCGATTCACTGGATTCCTACATGAATTTGGCTTATGCCTATATCAACTACGGTGATATGGATTCGGCAATAAAAACAGTGGAAAAATTAAATGAAAAATCGGGCTCCGCGCAATCGTATAAATTACTTGGCGATCTTTATACCCGTAAAGGTGCGGAATTTAAAGATAAATTTGCTGTAGATGGCAATAAAGAAGACAGTGTAAAAGCAATGGAATATTTCGACAAAGCCGTTTCCGTTTTGGAAGAAGGACGGAAAAAATATCCCGATGATTCCGATATTTTATTACAGTTAACAAATGCTTATATTGCCGCTAATAAAATAGACGTGGCAAAAGATGCTTTTAAAGAAGGAGTTGAAAAAGAACCGGATAATAAATTTTACAGATTTGGTTACGGAACAATATTACTCGGAGCAAACGAATTTGAGGAAGCAACTAAACAATTGGAAAAAGCATACGAATTAGATCCGAACGATGAAAAGGCTCTTTATAATTTGGCCATTGCTTACGTAAAATGGGGAGCAAAACTACAAGAGAAAGCAGCAGAAAGTGAAAAAGAAGAAGACACAGGTTATAAAGAAAAATTTGAAAAAGCTTTACCCTATTTGGAAAAATATGTTGAACTTCATCCCGATGATGGAGTTGTGTGGGATTTGTTAGGGCGAGTTTATGCAAATTTGGGTATAATGGATAAATCTCAAGAGGCATTTAAAAAAGCAGATGAGCTTAAATAATTTATAAAAGTACGGGGATGGATTTAACATCCCCGTTTTTCATTTCACGGGGTTTACAATGTCAAAACTAAATGAACCAAATCCGCAACAAATAAATATAGAACTCGGTGAAAAAGAAGCCGAAGGAATCTACTCCAATTTGGCAATTATTACCCATTCTATGGGCGAGTTCATTATCGATTTCACTAGGGTTGTACCGGGAACTCCGAAAGCAAAAGTTCATGCGAGAATCATTACCACTCCTCAACATGCCAAAATGTTACTGAAAGCTTTACAAGATAATATCGAAAAATACGAGAAAAGATTCGGTGAAATTAAAATCGAAGGGAAATTATCACCGCAGTTCGGCTTTATTAACAAGAAGGACGACGAGAAAATTAATTAAATTTTTTTTGCTTTTTTTCGAATGTTCTTCTAATTGGAGTTATAAAATATTTTAACTTTCTCTTATAAATTTTTGACTTGTTTTGAAGGCAAAAGCTAAAAATATCCTCTTGGTTTTGGCATTTTTTTATTTTAATGTCTCTTTCTCGTTAGCCCAATCGCTATCATTTCACAACTATACCGTTGACGACGGTTTACCTCAAAATACGGTTTTTTCAATTCTTCAAGATACAACGGGTTTCATTTGGATAGGAACCGAAGCCGGTGTGGCGCGGTTCGACGGTTTTGAATTCAAAATTTATAGCATTGTTGACGGTTTGGTAGATACCGATGTTCTAGCTTTATATCAAGACGATGAAAGCAATATTTGGATGGGGACTAAAAACGGTGTCTCTAAATTCAGCAAAGGTAAATTCAAAAATTTTACTAAAAGAGACGGTTTAGCAGGGGATTTTATTTATTCGATTGTTCAAGACAATAACGGGGCTATTTGGTTTTCAACAAGGTCTAACGGCTTAAGCAAATATTACAAAGGTGAATTTACAAACTATGGAAAAAAAGAAGGACTTCCTTCCAGCCGAACAAGAAGTTTGTTAAAAGATGCTGCGGGAAATATTTGGATTGGAACACTCGGCGGCGGATTGGCGGTTTTCAACGGAAGCGAATTTAAAACTTACAAAATGAAAGATGGTTTGGTTAATAATTATGTGTTGTCAATTTTTGAAGACTCACGCGGCGATTTATGGATAGGTACAAAAAACGGTATTTCGAAATTTGACGGCGAAAAGTTTTACAATTTTACTTCCAAAGACGGAATCCCACGCTCAGAAGTGAGAACAATTATCGAAGATATTCACGGAAATTTGTGGTTCGGATTTTACGGGAAAGGATTGTGTAAATACGACGGAAGAGAATTTAAGTTTTACAAACACAGTGGAATGGAAAGTAATCATATACAAACTTCCTTCCTTGATAAAAGAGGAGATTTATGGTTCGGTACTTTTCTGGGCGGAGTTGGAAGATTACCGGCCGATTGGTTCGAAATTTATACTGTTAAAGACGGATTAGCCGACGAAGCTGTATTTGCAATAAGTATGGATAACGAACAAAACATGTATTTCGGTCATTACGGAAGCGGTATCACTAAATTAATGAAAAACCGCGTTGAATATTTATCTCCTAAAAACGGATTAATTAGTAATAAAGTCACATCGATTTTAATTGACGAACAAAACGGTCTTTGGGTCGGTACTTTTGATGGCGTTTCGTTTTTGAATGATGAGGTAATGCATTTCACCACCGATAACGGGTTGGTTAACAATAAAGTCCTCTCTATCACAAAAGACAACCGCGGTAATGTATGGTTTGGAAGCGAAGGTGGAATAAGCCAATATAATCCGGTTTCGCGAAACATTATCATGTCCGTTTCCGATGAAAAAATTTTTGGCGAAGGTTGGGTTAATTCCATTTATTTGGATAACGATAATAATCTATGGTTTGCTTCGGAAACCAACGGAATAATCAAATATGACGGAAAAAATTTTGTAACAATAGATACTTCCAAAGGACTTCCTACAAACGATATTTTTAATATTACACAAGACCAACAAAATAATTTTTGGTTTGCAACAAACGGAAAAGGAATAGTTAAATACGACGGGAAAAATTTCGAAAACATCACATCTAAAAACGGACTTTCTGCAGATATTTGTTACTTTGTCGTTGAAAATAAAGGGATTCTATACATTGGAACAACAAACGGATTGACGCTTTTCGATTATAAAAACTACAAGAAAAAAGGTAAATCTGCTTTTAGATATTACAGTAAATCCGACGGTTTGCCATTTAAGGAATTTAACCAAGGAGCCTATTACAAAGACCGGAACGGAATGCTTTGGTTTGGTACGCAAAAAGGAGTGGTTAAAATTAATCCCAACCGGAAACCGCGAAAAACTTCACAAAAGATATTACTTAAAAGTATTAAAATATCCGACGGGGAAAACGAGAGTATTTTTTCGGAATTCTTAAATCAGAAGTTAAAATATAATCAAAACAATGTCACTTTCGACTTTTTTACAATCGCATTTAACCAACCGGAACAAATAATTTACGAAATTAGGCTCGACGGAATTGAAGATTCGTGGGCAAAAACACGGGAACATAAAGTTTCGTACAGAGCATTACCTCCCGGTCGTTATGCATTTCATGTGCGTGTAAGAAGTAGCGACGGTGTGGTTAGTCCGGAATTTATTTTAAGTACATTTACTATCGATCCGCCGTATTATTTAACATGGTGGTTTATAACGTTGACCGTACTTTTTGTACTCTTATTAATTTACAACGTCTATTACTACAAAACCCAGCAAGTCCGGCGAAGAAATATCGAGTTGGGCGAAATGGTAAAAGCAAGAACGAAGGAACTGGAACAAGAGAAAAACAAATCGGATGAACTTTTGCATAATATTTTACCGGCAACGTTGGTGGAGGAATTAAAAACCAACGGAAAAGTTCAACCGCGGGAATTTAAACATGTAACGATTCTGTTTACGGATTTTAAAGATTTTACCTATACCGCATCCGTATTGCCTGCAGAAAGTCTGGTAGATGAATTAAACGATATATTCAGAGAATTTGATCAGATAGTTACCAAATACGGTTTGGAAAAATTAAAAACTATCGGCGATTCTTATATGGCTGCATCCGGTTTGCCAAAGGAAACCCAAGACCATGCGATTCGGGTTGTACTGGCGGCTATGGAAATGAGAAATTTAATTAATGCAAGAAACGAAACTTCGGCAATCAAATGGGAAATGAGGCTCGGAATCCATTCGGGCAGCGTTATAGCAGGAGTTGTAGGAACAAAAAAATTCACCTATGATATTTGGGGAGATACGGTTAATATTGCCAGCAGAATGGAAAGTTCGAGCGAACCGGGAGAAATAAATATTTCAGGTTATACTTATATGTTAGTCCGGGAATATTTTGATTGTGAATATCGCGGAAAAATTGATGCTAAAGGCAAAGGATTTATTGATATGTATTTCGTCAAATCCGTAAAAGATTCTAAAGATGAGACATTACACCGTTTTATTTATTCACACCAAAACAGCTAAACAAATACCCCTTTTATTCGATTAATAAATCATAAATTTACGTTAATAATCATTTTTTTTGGTTATTTATCAACCAAAGAATAAAAGTTATCTGTGGTATGATTATTGTCACATATACATTAGAATATTTTAATCATTGACGCATAATGAGACATCCCGTATTTTACGGGAAAATTTTTTACATACAAAATCGGGGTACAGATGAGAAAATTAATAATTTTAACGATAATGACTTTCGTTGTTTGGGCAAATTTGACGTTAGCGCAAGACTCAAACAAAGTTTACTATAGTTTGTTTATGGAACAATCATATCAATTTGGTACGGTCGATACCAGAATCGATAGCGGCTCTTTCAAGGAAGGTGAACATTTTATTATTCCCGAAGCCGTATTGCCTTCTTCCCCGGTAGATTTTTCCAAATATCAAGAACTTTACGATGCTTTGGTCGGAGGTAAATTTTCAATCGACTACGGCGCGTTGAACAATGATATAATTCTTAAAATATTCATTAGAAATCTCGATCCCAATTCAAACAAATACCTTGTTAAAGGAAAAGATAACGATACCTTATTTGCTTATTTCGAAATGAGAATTTGGGAATTACCCGACTCCAATTTTATTCCCGAAGATTCAAATTATTATTTTAACGATGGATATAAAGCGAGATTATGTATTCCGAAAACGCAAGCATTTTATAACTTTTTAAATATTATTGGAATAGATGCATCCGATTCACTCGGTTTCGCATATTTTGAAGATGATGATTGGACTGCTTCGGGAATCCAAACAATCGATAACGGAGACTCGGTTTGTTTCGAAGGAATTCATTTATCCAAGGTAGGAGGAGGAAGAGGTAATATCTATTCGATTACAGGAATTAAACTTGAAAACTTGGGTGGTATTTCCAATGATTTCGAATTATACCAAAATTATCCGAATCCTTTCAATCCGTCTACAACAATACGGTATTCGATTCCTAACAATAACGGTAATGCAATACCGGTTCAGTTAAAAATTTATGATGTTTTAGGAAAGGAAGTAGCGGTACTGGTAGACAAAAAACAAACTACCGGAAATTATTCGGTAACTTTTGATGCTGCCGAGTTACAGAGCGGAATTTATTTCTATAATTTGAAAGCGGGTAATTTTTCAAAAACCAGAAAAATGATTCTAATAAAATAAAAAATATTTAAATTTGAGTAAACAAAGTCGATTATAGCGTACAAAACACAAAGGAAACTAATGAAATTAACAACAATTCTATCAGTAACATTCTTTATGTTATTTGCGGTAAGTTGTGTGGAACTTCCGGATGATTTTGTTGCCCCTACATGGGATGTTCAAATTCATATTCCGGTTACCAAAAAAGAATATACATTGAAAGAAGCCATCGAGAAAGATACTACGTTTGTAAAATGGTATACGAACGGTCAAGATGCGGGACTTCTTTATTTTACCAAAGATCAACCTATTCAAACTATAAATCTGGATAATAATTTAGCGGTTGATAGTTTTTCGTCATCATTTTCTCAAGTAATAGGACCAGTTCATCTTGACTTCCCAACTCAAATTCAAACTGGAATTTATGTAGAAGATTGGACTACGAATGTTACCACTGGTTCAACCCAGGTATTTCCAGAACAAGAAGGGAATGTTGCAATAGGATTTAAAGGTTATGAATCTATAAAGCAAGCTACATTTGATCAAGGGGATTTATTTATTTCAATATATAATAATCTTCCGGTAACAATCACTATCCGGGGTTTTGAAATTAGAAATGCAGATGACAAATCCGTCATTGCCTCTAGATCTAACGCTTTAGGAGATTGGGTGGATATTCCGCCTTTAACACAATGGACTGTGGAAACTCCGTTCGATCTTTCAGGTAAGACACTAAGCGATTCGCTGGAGTTTGCCGGAGTTATTTATACACCGGGCAGCGGCGGGGAAGATGTTGTTATTCCAAACCAAGCCGGCACCCAAGTTGCAGCGGTGTTTAACAATCTTGTTATTAACAGTGCAACCGCTCCTTTGCCACAACAAACATTTTCTTTTGCTAACTCTATTGTTTTCGACGACTCAACCAAATTGGAACAAGCGGTAATAAAGGAAGGTTCGGTAAGAATTTTGGTCAATAATAACATCGGCGTGGATTTAAATGCCGATTTGTCAATCTCAAATTTGTTTGATCCGAATAATAATCCATATCATCTGAATGTAACTTTGGGAAAATACGAACAAAACAAATTAATTGAAATACCAGATTTATCGGGCTGGAAAATTAGATCGGTAAACGGAGATTTAACCAATGAATTAAGCTATTCGGTGGTAGTATCAACGGTTGCAACCAATGAACCTGTAACCGTTTCCGAAAACGACAGTATATCGTTTAGTTTCGAATTTGACCGGTTGGCTTTCGAATCGATATCGGGTCAACTTAAACCGACATTGTTCACACTTGACCCGAGTGAGTTCGAATTTGATTTGGGTGATTTGAAAAATAGCTTTTTATTCAATCAAATTAATTTCGAAAAAGCGGAACTATCGCTTAAACTTAATACTTCAGCAAATTTGGAAGTAAAAATTGATGGTTCCATTTCGTCTTCCAACGGTGTTCAAACGAACAATATGGCTTTGGAAAATGTTCTCATTCCTTCAGATGAACCTGTACTTCTTGATTTGGCACCGTTATTAAACGGATTCTCAAGTAATCTTCCTAACCTTTTTACAGTAAGCGGTTCGGCTTTGGTTAATCCGGATTACAAAATAGGAAGCGTAAGTGTAACCGATTCGGTTTACGGTGATGTTAGTTTTGAAATTCCGCTAAGCGTTAGTATAAAAGGCGGTTCGTTTCTTGATACTGTAGAAGTTGATTTAGGCGATATTTCGGATGAAGATATTGATAAAATTAACTACGGCAAAATTTATCTTACATTAACAAATGAAATTCCTATATCCGTTTCTTTTAGCGGTGAAGTGGTAGATGCAAACTATAATAAAGTATTGAAACTTCCCCCGGAATATAATTCCATTACTGAAATAACAATTCCGGCTCCGCAAGTTAACAACCAAGGCGATGTATTAAAAGCAGGTGAAATTACGGAAGAACTCGAGTTAAAAGGTGAAGATATGAAAGCATTTTTGCGTAATCCGTATATCATAGTAAATTTTGGTGTGGAAACGCCCGGAGAAAACAATCAACCTGTTAAATTTAAAATATCCGAAAAAATATCATTTTCTATAAAAGCAGAAGCAGGTTATAAAGTAGATTTATAAGTTTGGAGAAATAAATGAAAATCATAAAAACCGTAATATTCTTCTTCTTAATTCAAGGATTTTTGTTTGCTCAAAGTGTTGGGTCTTATTTTGCGACCGATGCCAGGACGGCCGCGTTAGCTAAATCGCACACGGTTTCCTCCAGAGGAATTTACAGTATGTGGGTCAATCCGGCAAATTTATCTTTCCCGGAAGAATATGCCGTAGAGTTTGCAACTGTTTTTCCGTTACCAAGCTTTAACTTTTCGGTCGGTAACGATTTCCTTTCGCTGAATGATTATAAATACTTTTTCACCGGTGAAACTAATCAATTCGGGGATATTGTCGGTAAATATTTAAATTCAAAGGAAAAGGAAAAATTTAAAGCTCTTTTTGAAAACGGTACCGGAATTGCTTCTAACTTTTCTACGGTTTTATTTGCTCTTTCGGTGAATGCCGGTCAAGACCTCGGAGCAATAGGATTTTCCGTGAACGAAGTTGTAGGCGTACATGCAAGTTTGCCTTTAGATTTAATCGATTTGGGGTTATACGGAAATACGATAAATAAGAAATACGATTTATCCGGTGCTGATTTCAGAGCTTGGTACCTTAGGGAATATTCGTTTAGTTATTCCCATGACTTTACAAAGTATTTTAATGGATTTATGAAATTTTTCAGTGCGGGTTTCTCGGTTAAATTGGTTCACGGATTTGCTTATGCGGGACTGAGCAGGGATTTTACTTCAATTACAACTTATGAAGACCACTCAATTGAAGTGAACAGTGATAACGTTTTTAATATGGCGTTTTCTCCGAGTTTCGGACTACAATATAATTTCGATTCACTTTCCACCAAAGAATCGAATATAGGATTTTTTAATACTCCCGCGGGAAAAGGTTTAGGTTTCGATTTTGGCATTTCGTTTTCACCCGATGACGTTTGGTCATTCGGTTTATCGGTTACGGATATTGGTAAAATTAAATGGGATAGGGAAACAGCAGAATTCAAGGCAAACGGTTCTTATGTTCTAAGCGATATTACTCAAGAAAATCTGGGCGATTCACTTGCAAATGCATTTCAAGGGGAAGGAAAATATATTTACGACGGATTTTATACCGATTTACCTACCGCTCTTCATTTCGGAATTGAATTCCGGCTTGATAAATTCTTAAACAATAATTTCCCCGGTCAAATGCTTATTTTGGCTGATTACCATCAAGGATTTAATAACCAACCGGGAAATTCCGTTAAACCCGTGGGTACACTTGGATTTGAGTGGGCTCCGGTTGCGTGGTTCCCAATAAGATCGGGTGTGCTCTTCGGCGGAAGAGATTTCTTTAAATGGAGCTTCGGCTTCGGATTAAATGCGGGTATTTACGAATTTAATTTTGCGGTTTCCGATTTTCAATCGATTGTCGCACCGGAAACAGCAAAACGGCTAAGTGTGGCAATGAGCTCACGTTGGCGATTTTAATTTTTTTACAACCTTAATTATTCAGTGTAAAAAACCGGAAGTAAACAAACCGGAACATGGATTAATTGTTTTTATTTTTCGACGCGGAATAAATTTACAACCCCGGCAAGAAAGAACAGAATGTTGGCGCTCCAAGCTGTAATGAAAGGATCGAGTAATCCGTTTTTGCCGAAAGCCTGACTGATTTTCATTAAAACTAAATAAACAAAAGTTAAAAGAATACTTATACCAAACTGTATGGCAAGACTTCCGCTGCGTTTGTTTGCAGAAATTGTAACACCAAATAAAATAACTATAAAGCTGGCAAAAGCAAATGCCAAACGGGAATTATATTCTATATAAATTCTAGTAGGATCCGTGCCCGTCTTATATAATTCATTTGCATATTCTTCCAGCTCGGTTAATGTCATTTCTTCCGGTTTTCGTTGTTTCTTGATAATTTGTTCTGGAGTAAAATTAAGATAAGACACAACTAGTGAATCAAATTTATTTACCGAAACCCCGGAATTATTAAAAGTGCGTTTAATTCCGTTGTATAAAACCCAACTCGCTTTTGTGGAATCGTATCGCATTCTTCTGGCATCAATCCTTAAAACCATTTTTACCAAGTCCGATTTCGCAAATTCCTGAATGCTTACTCTGTTAGCTTTTTGATTGATAATGTCATAATAAGAAATCGTAACTATCCGGTTAGGACTGTCCTGAAAAAATATGTTGCTTCCCGAACGTACAAATCCTTTTTTCATGTATGATCGTTCAATATCAACTTTGTGTTTATTTGCTTGGGGAACTACGTATCCTCCGAAATAAATAGCAAGTAAACTTATCAGGAATGAAGTTGTAAGAAAAGGAATTACAAATCTGTATAAACTAACCCCGCTCGCTTTGATTGCAGTAAGCTCGTTTAAGTTAGACATTTTTCCGGCGGTAAACAATCCGCCTAGCAAAACACTTACCGGAAGCATCAATCTGATTATTTCGGGAATGAAATTGAGATAGTATTGGAGAACTATTCTTAACGGTACATTTTGATCAATAAAATCATCGAGGTTTTCCATTAAATCGATAATAACGAAAATAAGCAGGAAGGTTAACAACCCGAAAAGGATAATTTGAATAAATTGCTTAACGATATATTTATCGAGAATTTTCAGGGTTAACTCTCCATTGTTTTGGGATAAGTTTCTGAAATACTTCTAAATTAAGCGTAATTCTTTCTCGTGCTGATTTAATTAATAAAATTAAACCTAAGAACCCAAGAACTATATTAGCGCTCCAAATCCCCCAGAAAGGAGAAAGAATTCCCCGGTCGGCTAATTTTTCCCCACCGAGTAAAAAAGCCCAATATACAAGAAAGAAAAGAAGACTTATGGTTGCGGCAACGCCCGCGCCGCTTTTCCGAGTCATGGTTCCCAAAGGTACGCCGATTAAAATAAAAACAATGCAAGCAAACGGTATTGCATATTTTTTATGAATTTCTACCCGGTAAGAACTGATTCTTATTTTCTTGGATTTAATCCTTCTTAAAATGGAATTCACAGTATTTTGCGAAGACTTTATAATATCTTGAGCGCGCAGATAAGCAAGTTTTAATCTCAACTTCGAAGATTTTTTTGGTTTTACCGATGAAAGATATGTATGCGGACTTGCTTGGAGAACACGACTTGTCATTTCCTCGTATAGTCTATTAACTTCTTTTTCTAAACTGTCTACAATCACAAGCATAGCTTGAGCGCTTAATTCCCGGTCTCCTCTTTGTTTATCGAATGTGGTTTCTCGAAAAACAAATTGCGATGCATCCAAAGCTATTTTATGTCTTGAGAAAATAATTTTTCTGTACTTTTTCTCTTCGGTTCTGTCGGAAGTATGTATTTCTCCGTTGAACAAATCGAAAATCATTTTCTTTTGATCTTTCGAAAGATATATTTTCCCCCGTTTTGCCGTGATAATATTTAGTTCCGGAGGTTTGGATTGATCGTAAATGACAAGGTTTTTTAACAAGTTTGTTTTAGCATCAATTTCCCTTGCCAGAATGGAATAATGTCTTATTTCTTGTGAAAAAACGCCGGGCACTAAAGAAAGCATCGGTTTCTGTCTTGAAATATCTTCCAATAAAATTCTCAACTCATGGTTGGCATCGGGATAAACTCTGTTGTTGAATTGAACAAGAAGGGAACCGACCACAATACTAAAGAATAATGGAGGAATCATAATTTTGTAAAGACTTATTCCGCTCGCTTTCATTATGGCAATTTCGTTATTTTGCGCCATTGTTCCGAACGCCATTAGAGTTGCAACCAAAACAGCCATGGGCACTGCCAACACGAACATCCACGACAAACTATAAGTTATTAATTTCGCAATAACGAAAAAGCTTAACCCTTTGCCGATAAGCTTATCCGCAATCTTCATGAAAAATTGTAACATGAATACGGACATTAACGTAAAAAGGGCAAACAAGAACGGAAGAAATATGTTTCTTAATATGTAACGGAATAAAATCATAAATTTATATTATATAATATTTAATCTTATTTTTGCAAACAATTTTTAGGAACGTCATTATATTTCTGTTAAAATTTAATTTTATTACTTAAATTTGATGATAATATTATTCATTTACAAAGTTTTTATAATTTACCCGGAACGCTTAATTTTGCGTGCCGGATTTTTTTACGGAGGCACAAAATGAAAAAAGTCATTGATTTTGTTAAAGCAAACAATAACCGTTATATCGAGGAACTTAAAGATTATTTACGGATTCCGAGTATCAGTACTTTGCCGGCGCATAAAAAAGATATGAAAACATGTGCCAACTTTGTTGCGAAAAAGCTAAAAGAAGCCGGTATGAAAAACGTAAAACTAATCCCCACAAAAGGCAATCCTTTGGTGTACGGTGAATGGTTAGGTGCGCCGGGTAAACCTACAGTTTTGATATACGGGCATTACGATGTTCAACCTGTCGATCCATTGGAGGAATGGGATTCCGATCCCTTTGAACCGGTGATAAAAGACGGTAAAATTTGGGCGCGCGGTGCGGATGACAATAAAGGACAAAATTTTGTCCATATCAAAAGTGTTGAAGCTTATATGAAAACAGAAAAGAAACTGCCGTTAAACGTAAAATTTTTGATTGAAGGCGAGGAAGAAGTTGGTGGCGAAAACATAGAACTGTTTTTGAAGAAAAACAAAAAATTATTGAAATGCGATGCGGTGCTTATTTCCGATACAAGCATGTATGCGCCCGGAATACCTACAATTAATTACGGTCTGCGCGGTTTAACATATATGGAAGTTGAAGTGACCGGTCCAAACCGGGATTTACATTCCGGAAGTTTTGGCGGCGCCGTAGCAAATCCGATAAACGAATTGGCAAAAATCATTGCTAAGCTTCACAACAAAGACGGAAAAGTTACCATCCCCAATTTTTACTCAAAAGTGAAAAAACTGACTAAGAAGGAAAAAGAAAATATTAAAAGACTTAGATTTTCCGATAAAAAATTTGCAAAAGAACTTGGCGTTAAAGAACTTTACGGCGAAAAAGGATATTCCACTTTGGAAAGATTGTGGGCTCGACCTACTCTTGATTGTAACGGGATTGTTGGCGGCTTTACGGAAGAAGGAGCAAAAACTGTTCTTCCATCCAAAGCATCCGCAAAAATAAGTATGCGCTTGGTACCCGATCAAGACCCGAACGAAATTGCCAGGGAATTTACTAAATATGTAAAATCATTAGCTCCGAAGAGTATAAAAATTAAAGTTAAAGCAATGCACGGAGCCTATCCGGTGGTTATTCCGTTGGAAGATCCGGCAATTGTAGCTGCGGCAAAAGCTACTTCAAAAGCATTCGGGAAGAAAACCGTTTTCACAAGGGAAGGCGGTTCCATACCTATTGTTGTGGATTTTGTTCAACAATTGAATGCTCCTGCAGTACTAATGGGATTCGGTTTGGATACCGATAATATCCATTCACCCAACGAGCATTTTAGTTTGGATACTTTTCATTTAGGTATCATAAGTTCTATTTACTTTTTCGATGAATTTTCGAAAATCAAAAGGAAATAATTTTTAACAAACATAACCGGTGAAGATTGGAAAGTAAATTGGAAAATAAAATCATAAACAATTTTCTCAAAGACAGATTTGTCGATGCTGAATTAAACGGCAACGGTGAAATACTCGTTTATTCGGATATTGAAAAAGAATACTTCACACTTAAAAACGGTGTGGGAATTAAAAACTCGTCCGGAAAATTATTTTTGAAGTTATACGGTAAAGATGTTCTCGATTTTATTCATCGTATATCGACTAATAATATTACCGGATTGAATGTAAATGAAAAAATAGAGACGTTGTTTACTAACGATAAAGGCAGAATGATTGACAAAGCCACAATGATGAGATTTGATTACGATTATATGTTAATCGGCAGTCCCGATGAAAATTACAGGTTGCATCGATGGATTGACAGGTATATTATAAATGAAGATATAAAGGTGGAACAAGAAAAAGATTTGTTTTTATTTGAAGTCTGCGGCCCTCAAGCCGAATCGTATTTAACCCTGATATGCGGAAAGTTTATCGATGCTTTGGATAACAAAAGAATTGTAAATGTAAATATCGAAGGTTTGATATTTAAAGTTGTGAAGAATGAGTTGCCCGGCGGAATTTCCAATTATTGGCTTTTCGGAGAAACATCCGTTGGGAAAAAATTGATTGAATATCTGCTGAATCATGTAAGTGTCTTCGATGTTCAAATGGTTGGGGAAATTGCTCATAACATATTCAGAATAGAAAACGGAATACCCGTTTTCCCCAATGAAATAAACGATAATTATAATCCTCACGAACTTGGTTTAATGGACTATGTGGATTTTAAAAAAGGTTGTTTCATTGGTCAGGAAGTAATTATGCGGCTCGATTCGTACGATAAAGTTCAAAGAAAACTGGTCGGTCTGGTTTTCGATGGGAAACCTAATGAAAATGAATATGATATATTAAACTCGGGCGAAATTATAGGTGAAGTAACGAGTGTTGCTTATTCGCACAAATTTAATAAAAATATTGGCTTGGGATTAATTAGGAAGAATTTTGTAAACCCAGGGAATAAATTTGTTGCGAAAAATGAAAAAGAAAAATTAAGCATTGTAATTAAGGATTTACCTTTTTCAAAATGAAGATTTATACAAAAACCGGCGACGCAGGAAAAACATCGCTTTTCGGTGGAAAGCGGGTAGATAAAAATTCTGCTCGACTTGAAGCATACGGTACGGTTGACGAATTAAACTCTGTTATAGGCATTGCGCGTACAAACTGTAAAAGCGGTAAAGCAAATGAAATACTTGCTCAATTACAAAACCAATTGTTCTTTATCGGTTCCGATCTTGCTACTCCGTTGGATGAACAAAAAATAAAAATTGAAATACAGAGAGCAGACCAAGCATTAGTTGAGCAATTGGAAAAGTGGATTGACGAATTGGATGAAGAATTACCTGAATTGAAAGTGTTCATACTTCCTGGCGGAACTCCCGGAGCGGCATATTTGCATTTTGCAAGAACGGTATGCCGCCGAGCGGAAAGAAAGGTTGTTGAACTGGCAACAAGGGAACAGATAAACGATTTTGTTGTTAAATATCTGAACAGATTATCCGATTTACTTTTTGTTCTTGCACGTTATGAAAATTTTGAAAATAATGTTCCCGATTTAAATTGGGAAAACAAATAAAATCTCCGTGAATGCAACCCACAAATTAAGGGGGTGAAATTGGCTTCGACGGGGATATTTGTTCTTTGAACTGCGTACCGTGTTTCCGAAGACACGTTAAACGTCGGAAAATCGTCTAAATGGCGACTATAACTATGCAATGGCTGCTTAATTAACTAAGTAGCCCGTTCTCCGGGTCTTCGCATACCGGGAACCGGATGAACGCCGTTTAGGTATGCTAGCCGAATCGAGCTCCCGGGTAGAGGAGGCGAAACTTTTACCGGGATAGTTTAACCGGACCCTGTCTGTTGGGGACGGTTAAGCGAAACTTAAAAAACAGACTATGTACGTAGACGTTCACTGAAGGGTATCCTCGGACGCGGGTTCGACTCCCGCCACCTCCACCATATCCCTGCTAAAAATCAATTCCTAAAGGCGATTCAATCTTTTTGCTTAGCGGCTTACATGTTTGATTAAACATGTTGACAAACATATGTGTATTGATAATTAATAAAATAATAATTTAATAAAAGAAAGTATAATATTAATTATAACTGATTAGTAATTCACAGAAAAATAATTTTCATTTTAATCGAAAAAATGTTAAATTAAAATGCCGCTATAAATTTTCTCCTTTTGGGTAGGGCTAAAAATCATATTCGGGGGAATTAATATAAATTTTTTCATCTTGTGTTCGAAGATGAAGTAAAACTTTTAAATTTTCTTTGAAAATGATAACCGGTGATTCAAATACCGTTGTAATATTGGTCATAGCCGCGGGAATAATTATTCTTTTTGTGTTTATAAAAATAGTTCTCTCCGGTTCAAATAAACCTTTGCCTTCCCCTAAAAGCCGACTCGAGGAATTAACCATTGCAATACAATTTAATCCGGAAGACGATCTGGCTTACTTCGAAAGAGGAAAGTACTATATGAAAATCGGAAAGAATAAAAATGCGATTTCAGATTTTAGAAAGGCGTTAAAATTAGGTAATAAAGATGCAGAAATATATTTGGAGAAAATCGATCCTAATTACGGCATGCAAGAGATCAAAAAACAGATAGTTGAAGAGTTGCATGAAGAAGATGAAGAACTAAAAAGATATAAAGAAGAGTTGGAAAATTATAATAAAGCCATCCGAAAAAACCCGCAAAATGCTATTGCTTACGTTATGAGAGGTGCTTTGAAAGAAGCAAATAAGGATTACTTCGGTGCGCTGGAAGATTTTAAGAAAGCTATTGAAATTAAGCCGGACTATGCAGAGGCATATTTTCATTTAGGCAAATTAAAAATCAAAAAGAACGAAATCCCCGAAGCTTGTCTGCATTTAAGAAAAGCGTTCGATTTGGGTTTAACCCGCGCAGGTAGCTTACTCGAAAAGTATTGTGGGAATGACTGAGACCAACTTAGATTCACATCCGAATAAAAATTATAATGAATTCTATTGCAAACAAAAGTGAATTAAAGTAAATTTCAATTCGCTATGAATTTTATTTCTTTTATAAAAATGGTGGCTGCCGGTAATGATTTTGTTCTTATTGACCGGGCGGAAAATAACAATACGAGATTTTCGAAAGAGTTAATCCAAAAAATTTGCGATAGAAAAACAGGGGTAGGTGCTGACGGATTAATGATTTTACAATCCCATTCCGGCGAAGAATTAAATATTGAATTTTATAATTCCGATGGAAGTTACGGCGCTTTGTGCGGTAACGGTTCACGTTGTGTAATTAAATATATAAGGGATAAACGGTCTCTAAATAAAGGGAAAGTGTATTTTGTTTTTAACGGAAAACAATATCACGGATTCATAGATGATTCGGGTACGCCGGTTTTTAATTTGCAAAAACCATTAAAAATTGATTTGAATAAAGTAATCGAATTCGACGGTATACATGTAACGGGGGATTTTATCGATTTGAATGTGCCGCATTTTGTAATTAATATTAATGAAAATTCCGGGCTCTTTAGCTCAAATACTAACATTGATAATGTGGATGTTTTAAGAATCGGTCGTAAAATCAGATTTGCCAAGGAATTTGCGCCTGTAGGAGTAAACGTTAATTTTATTGATCCCGGTGATGAGAATATTTCGGTGAGAACTTACGAGAGGGGAGTGGAATACGAAACTCTTTCATGCGGAACCGGTTCCGTTGCCTCAGCGATTTCTGCTTTTTTGCATAGAGATATTAAACCGCCAGTTAATATTTTAACTAAAAGCGGCGAAAAATTAGTAGTTAATTTTAAGTATGAAAATAATATATTTACAAATATAACCCTTAAGGGTAATGCTAAAATTGTTTTTCATGGTAAATTTATTCTAAATTAAAGAGGAGATAGATGAGCAAAGTTATTTTTTCAATCCGTTATGATATTTATCCGGAAAAAAGAGAAGATTATTTAACTGTTATTAAAGAATTAAAGAGTCTAGTAAAAGGTGACGGACTTGAAAGTTATTCGGTTTACGAAGTAAAAGGAAAACCAAATTGTTTCGAAGAAATGTATGTTTACGAATCCAAAGAAGCATGGGAAAATGCAGATGACATCGATAATGAGCGAATCGACATTTTAATGACAAAAGTTTCGGATATGATTAAAGACAAATCGACCCATTACACAACTTTATTTGAAGTTGAAAGTTAAAAGTTTGAAACAAAGACAATCCGATTATGTATGAATATAGCGGCGCCATACATATGCACTCTAAATTTTCCGATGGTTCCGGCTCGGTTAAAGATATTGCCAAAGCCGCGAATGAAGTCGGTCTTGACTATATTATTCTTACCGATCATAACACTTTACGGGCATTAAAAGAAGGTTATGAAGGTTGGCACGGTAACACGCTGCTTCTTGTCGGTGTTGAAATAAACGATAGAAAAAACCAAAACCATTATCTTGCTTTCGGAATTGATGAAACCCCGTCTACTCGTCAATCAGCAAAAGAATATGTTAAAATAGTTAAAGATGCCGGTGGAATAGGATTTTTGGCGCATCCGCACGAAAAAAGGAAATCGATGAAAGAACATCCGCCATATCCTTGGACGGAATGGGATACTGACGATTTTACCGGAATCGAAATTTGGAATCACATGTCGGAATGGATGGAAGGACTTAACGATAAAAACAAATATAATTACTTTATCCACCCGTTGAGTTCCATAAAAGCTCCCCCTGCCGAAACATTAAAAGTTTGGGATAAATTAAATATGAAACGCCGTGTAGTTGGAATAGGCGGAGTTGATGCGCATGCACATAAAGTAAATCTTCTCGGATTTTTCGAAGTGGAGGTTTTCCCGTATAAAATACTTTTCAAATCAATTCGTACTTATGTTCTAACCGAAAAGAAATTGCCAAAAGGAAAATCGAAATCCGCGGTTCGGCAAGCAAAGGAGTTGATTTATAGCGCACTTAAAAACGGAAAATGTTATATAGCTAACTACTATCACGGCGATGCATCGGGATTCCGTTTTTTTGCGGAAACCGGGAACAATATTTTCCAAATGGGTGATGAATTTAAGCTTAACGGAAAAGTTAAATTAAGAGTAATTTTACCCAATGTCAGCGGAACAGTTAAACTAATCCGGAACGGAAAAACAATCGACACGGTTGACACCAACGAAGCTGCCTTCATTGTAAGAAAAACCGGCGCTTATCGGGTGGAAGTTTACACAGAAAACCGGGCGTGGATATTCTCTAATCATATTAGGATTGTAAGTTAAATATTTGTTAAATTTCTAAGATAAATTTGTTATTCTACGAAGAAACAAGAGAAAATTATGATTGCTAAAAAGAAGAAAATCACAAAAAAACAAATCAAAGAAGATAAACTTGTTACAACTTATTACAAAAGCATTGAATATTTCAATACCTACAAACAACAAATCTTAATAGGTGTCGGTGCTGTAGCAATAATCCTACTTGCTGTTTTTTGGTATGTAAATAACGTTAAAGAAAAAAATACGGAAGCTACCATTGCTTTAGCGAAGGTTATGCCTTTATACAATTCCGGCTCTTACCAAGAAGCAATCGATGGTAAACCGGGCACGGATATACTTGGTTTGAAAAAAATTGTAGAAGAATACGGAAGCACGGAACAAGGAAACTACGCAAAAATTTACCTTGCCAACAGCTATTACTATTTAGGAAAATATGACGAAGCGCTGAAATATTACGACGATTACTCGGGGGACAACGAAATATTTAAAGCTACCGCTTATGCGGGTATAGCGGCTTGTTACGAAGCAATGGGGAAAAATGAAGAGGCAGCCGAGTATTACGAAAAGGCTGCAAATGTTTCCAAATTTAATCCCCATAATCCCGAATATTTATTAAATGCCGGAATTAATTTTATGGAATCGGATAACAAAGAAAAAGCTAAGGAACTGTTTGAAAAAATCAAAAAGGAGTACAAAAAATCTTTTATTGTTAGGGAAGTGGACAGATATCTTTCAACATTAGTATAATTTTTTAATAACCTGGGAGGGTAGGATATGCGTAAAAGTATATTATTTATCATTGTGTTTTTGTTGACTTCAAGTTTAGCAATATCTCAAATAAGGTTGTCAACGGCGTATAACGTTCCCGCAAGAGATGAAGATTCCGTTTTATCGGGATTAAACAGCATCCGGGGAATTTATTATCATCCCGATCCGTTCGGAACCGGGCAATCTGCAATTGTGGCAACTAACTACAATCAAGACGGTCTTGTACATTTATTTGTTAATGTTGGGAACGATTCTTTGGAATTGGTATGGACTTCTCCTTTCGTGGCTGAAAACGGAGGCGGTTCTACTCCTCGATATCCGTTAATGGGAGATCTGGATAATGACGGATTGATAGAAATTTTGTTCTACAGTAACGGAAACGGAATTTATATTTACGAATGGGACGGCCAAGCCGGTTCTTACAATTTCGGTGACCATTATGCGCAATTAATCGGAAGTGCTATTTTTGAAGGAACTCCGGGAAAAAACGAATATATGGAAATTTTGGATATCGATGGTGACGGGCAAAACGAATTAATTACATGCCATGATGCAGGCTCCGGAAGTAGTGATGACGGATTTTATATCATTAGCGGGGACGGTAACTGGACAACAGGTAATCCCGGATTTTCAGGTTTTGTTGTAGAAAAAGAGATTCTTCGCAGAGACTATCCCGATTACGGTTTTAGCGGCGGTACACCTTACGGAATGTTTTCCGTTCAATTCGACGGCGAAGGAAATAAAGAGATTCTTTTGCACAACTGGAACAATAAAAACGTTTCTCCGATGGTTGTTACCGGTCCCGATACTTACGAATTGGCAGACACTACCAATGGTAAACAAAATCTGATGTTATTCGATATAGATCAAGTTGCTTTGTTCGGTGCTATTGCTTATGATGTGGATAAAGACGGAAGGGAAGAACTTTATATGCCTACCTACAGCCATGGTTATATCGTAAATGCAATTCATTATGAAGCTGGCGATAACATTCGCGAGATTACCGAAAATAACGTATTTAATCTCGAATTAATTATGGGAACCGATACATTACCCGGCGCCAGTTTCGGTTACGGTTACGGCGATATAGACGCAGACGGAAAACCGAATCTTTACTTCAGCAGTTCTTATCCTTATAATGTTGTTTCAGCCGAATTTCAAGGCGGTGATAAAACCGACATGGCAAATTGGGATATCAGTGTTCTTTATCCCGGCGATTCCACGATTTATTCAAGCATGACGATTACGGATTCAGCCGGAGTTGTTGATACTGCTTATACAATTGATCACTCTTTTGCTTCTAAAATTTGGGCAAGGAACACTGACTTCGATAAAGATGGTTTCGAAGATTTGATTTTACCTTATCAAAAAGTTCCGGATAGTGTGGAAGTTATAACAAAAACATGGAACGGTTCGGCATTCGATCTTGATACATCCTATGTAAGAAACCCGAAAATTTGGGGATTGAGAGTAATAGAAGCCACCACGCCTACTGGCATTGAGGAAAAAGATTTAACCATTATTGTTCCGGATGATTATAAATTGGAACAAAACTATCCGAATCCGTTTAACCCCACAACAACTATAAGCTTTACATTACCTTTGGATAAAGAAATTTCGCTAACGGTTTACGATATGTTGGGAAGGGAAGTTAAAACGCTGATTAACAATAAAATGATGAAAGCCGGAAATCATAAAGTTCAGTGGGACGGAACGGATAATTTCGGACATAAAGTTGCCAGCGGTACTTATCTGTACACTTTAAAATATGGAAACTTTAGCAAAACAATGAAAATGACTTTACTTAAATAAATTATTGGAAGGAACCCCTTCGGGTTCCTTCCGTTTGATTTTTGAACCGGCACTAAGTATATTAATTTTTATCAATTAGATTAAAGGGTAAAATGGCTGATACATCCGATTTCAGAAATGGCTTAATTATTAAGTTCAAAGGTGATTTATATTCTATTGTAGAATTCCAACACGTTAAACCGGGTAAAGGCGGTGCGTTCGTTAGAACGACACTTAAAAATCTAAGAACCGGAAGGGTTCTTGATAATACATTTCGCGCCGGCGAAAAAGTAGAAACCGTAAGGGTGGAAAGACGCAAATACCAATATTTATACCGCGATGGTGATAGTTTGGTGGTTATGGATAACGAGACTTACGAACAAATTAACGTACCTGTGGAATTATTTGACGGCGGTGAAAAATTTCTTAAAGAAGGAGAAGAAGTTGATATTTTAGTGGATGATAACGAACAAATCGTTACAGTTGAAATTCCTATTACCGTACAACTTAAGGTAGTTGAAACCGAACCGGGATTTAAAGGAAATACGGCAACCAATGCTCTAAAACCGGCTAAGTTGGAAACGGGCACAACCGTGCAAGTTCCGCTTTTTATTAATGAAGGCGATATATTAAAAATAGACACCAGAAAAGGTGAATACTTAGAAAGAGTAAAAGGGTAAAAAATGGATTTAAATTTATTAAGAAGATTGATTAAACTTGTAGAAAAAAGCGAGATCACCGAGTTTTCCGTTCAAGAAGGTGATTTAAAAGTTAAAATATCTAAAAACGGAAGCGGTTCAGTGGTTAATTTTACAGCGCCTACGAATGTTGCTCCCCAAAACACACAAATACCGCAAGCGGTGCAACAAACACAAGAATCATCCGTAAAGGAAGAAAGCAAAGAAGAACCGAAAAGCGAAAATCTTCACGAAGTTCGATCGCCAATTGTTGGCACTTTTTATAGAGCTCCCGCGCCCGATGCCGATCCTTATGTCCAAGTCGGAGATCATGTTTCCGAGGGCACCGTGCTTTGTATTGTAGAAGCGATGAAACTTATGAATGAAATTGAATCTGATGTTAGCGGTAAAATTGTTAAAATTCTGGTTGAAAACGCCACACCCGTTGAATACAACCAACCGCTGTTCCTAATAGAAAAAGATTAGATTCAATTTTAAATAAGCGAGGTTACATTGTTTAATAAAATCCTAATTGCCAACAGAGGCGAAATTGCTCTTAGAATAATAAGAACATGTAAAGAACTCGGAATTAATACCGTAGCGGTATTTTCCGAAGCGGATAAAGATTCACTTCATGTATTGTTTGCCGATGAAGCGGTTTGCATAGGTCCCCCGAGTAGTCAAGACAGCTATTTAAAAATTCCCAGCTTAATGGCAGCAGCCGAAGTTACCGGAGCCGATGCCATACATCCGGGTTACGGTTTTCTGGCGGAGAATGCTGAATTCTCCGAGATTTGTGCGGATTCGGGAATTAAGTTTATTGGTCCCGGTCCCGATATGATAAATAAAATGGGAGACAAAGCGTTTGCCAAAGAAACGATGAAAAAAGTTGGCGTACCGGTTGTTCCGGGTAGCGACGGAGCGGTTAAAAACGTTGCGGAGGCAAAAAAGATTGCCGCTGAAATCGGTTATCCGGTAATGTTGAAAGCTTCGGCCGGTGGTGGAGGGAAAGGAATGAGAATTGTAATGAGCGAAAGTGAATTGGAAAATGCTTTTCAAACCGCAAGCAACGAAGCACTTTCTGCATTTAATAACGGGGAATTGTATCTCGAAAAATTTATTGAAAAACCGCATCATGTTGAAATTCAAATCATTGGTGATCAGCACGGCAACGTTGTACAATACGGGGAAAGGGATTGTACAATTCAGCGAAGACATCAAAAGCTTATAGAAGAATCGCCTTCGCCGATAATTTCAAATGAGACAAGAAAAAAAATGGCTGAAGCTGCGGTTTTGGGTGCTAAAAGTGTTAATTACGAGGGTGCCGGTACGGTAGAATTTATTGTGGACAAAGATCAAAACTTCTACTTTATCGAAATGAATACGAGAATTCAAGTTGAACATCCCGTTACCGAAATGGTAAACGAAGTGGACTTGATTAAAGAACAAATTAGGGTTGCAGCGGGAGAAAAGATTAAAAAGCCGCACCGCGCCGCTTATGGGCATAGCATGGAATTTAGAATTAATGCGGAAGATCCGAATAAAGGTTTTAGACCTTCTCCGGGTAAAATCAACAATCTGCATTTCCCGGGCGGTTTTGGTGTCAGAATCGATTCCCACATTTACAACGGATATGTAATTCCCCCGTTTTATGATTCGATGGTAGCCAAGTTAATTATTTGGGCGGAAAACCGTAACGAAGTAATTAAACGGGCAAAAAGAGCTTTGGAAGAATTTTTAATCGAAGGAATTGAAACTACAATTCCGTTTCATCTTCAAGTTTTGGAAAACGAGGCATTCATAAATGCCGAATACGATACTTCATTTATCGATCAACTTTTAAATAACAAGGGGTAAATATGAACTTTCCGGAAAATTTAAGGTATACCAAAGAACACGAATGGATTAAACTGGAAGGCAATACCGGCACAATCGGTATAACAGATTTTGCACAAAGTGAATTGGGCGATATTGTTTACGTTGATATTGATCCCGACCTTAGTGAAATTACCGCGGGTGAATCGTTCGGTACAATCGAAGCGGTTAAAACCGTAAGCGATTTATATGCGCCGGTTTCGGGAAAAGTTTTGGAAATTAATCCGAAATTGGAAGACGAGCCGGAATTGATTAATTCCGATCCTTACGGCGAAGGTTGGATTTTAAAAGTGGAAGTTGAAAATCCCGATTCGGTAAGCGAATTACTCGATAGCGCGGCATATAAAAATTTAATCGGTCAATAAAAATTTCCCGGAAATTCCGGTTGATAAAGATCCGTATTGAAATTAAAGATATTTTGTCTCTTATTCTCATGCATTCAGTTTGGGAAATAGTTCCGTATGAATAAATCGAATTCGATTTTAATTTTGGATTTCGGTTCGCAGTATACTCAACTTATTACTCGAAGAATCCGCGAAAAGAACGTCTATTCTGAAATTCATCCCAACTCGTTCCCATTGGAAAAAATTAAAACGATGAATCCGAAAGGCATAATTCTTTCGGGCGGTCCCCTTAGCGTTTATGATGAAGATGCATTGGAAATTGATTCCGGATTATTTAAACTCGGAATTCCTATACTCGGTATTTGCTACGGAATGCAACTGATAGCTAAAAAGTTAGGGGGAAAAGTTATTCCTTCGGATAATAGGGAGTACGGAAAAGCGAAAATTGAAATTAAAAGGGAAAATAAAATTTTAAACGGAGTGCGAAACGGCTCGATTGTCTGGATGAGTCACGGAGATATTATCACCGAAGCGCCTGAGAATTTTACGGTGATTGCTTCCACGGAAGATACTCCCATTGCAGCTTTCGAAAACAGAGACAAAAACATTTACGGATTACAATTCCATCCCGAAGTACATCACACCGAAGAAGGAAGCAAAATAATTGATAACTTTATTTTTGATATTTGCGATGTTCAACCGGATTGGGAACCCGCGAATTTTATTGAAGAAAAAATTGAAGAAATAAAATCGACCGTAGGTGATTCAAACGTTATTCTTGCACTTAGCGGTGGCGTGGATTCTTCTGTTGCAGCCGTTTTACTTGATAAGGCAATAGGAAAGCAACTTTATTGTATCCATGTAGATTCCGGTTTGATGCGAAAAAACGAAAGCGAAAATGTGGTGAAAATGTTTAAGAATAATTATAATTTAAATCTTAAGCATATTGACGCTTCCGGAATCTTTTTAGAAAGATTGAAAAACGTAATCGATCCGGAAAAAAAGAGAAAAATTATCGGGAATACATTTATAGAAATTTTTGAAGAAGAAGCTTCGCAAATTGAAAACGTAAAATTTCTGGTTCAAGGAACGCTTTATCCCGATGTAATTGAATCCGTTTCGGTAAAAGGGAAGTCGGTAACGATTAAAACTCATCATAACGTGGGCGGATTGCCCGAAAAAATGAACTTGAAATTAATCGAACCGTTTCGCGAATTATTTAAAGACGAAGTAAGAGCGATTGGCAAAGCATTAAACTTGCCGGATGATTTTATTAACCGTCATCCGTTTCCGGGACCGGGTCTTGCGGTTAGAATTTTAGGCGAAGTAACAGCCGAACGTCTTTCGGTTCTGCGCGAAGCGGATAATATTTTTATCACCGAACTAATTGAATCGGGATTGTATAACAAAATTTGGCAGGCGTTTGCGGTGTTACTGCCGATTCAAACAGTGGGAGTAATGGGCGATGCACGAACGTACGAAAATGCGTTAGTGTTACGGGCTGTAACTTCAATTGACGGTATGACGGCGGATTGGTATAAATTTGAACCTGAATTTCTGGAAAAAGTATCGAACAAAATAATCAGAAACTTGCGCGGGATAAACCGCGTTGTTTATGATATAAGCTCGAAACCACCTGCAACTATTGAATGGGAGTAAGTTAAATGACTAATTGGGAAAACGTTTTACGCCAAGCACAAATTTTTGAAGAAAACGGAAAATATCTTCACGCAATTCAATTATACAATGTATTAAAAGATAAAAAGGAATGCTCGCGTATTGCCAATGTTAAATTGGCAAACGCATACGAAAAATTAAAAAAGCCGCACTTGGCAAAAAAAGTACTCGATTCTTATTTGGAAAAAAATCCGGATGACGAGGAAATTAGAAAAATATACAGTCACTTTTTAATCAGAAATTCATTTTTCGAATTGGCAGTCGATATGTTATCGGGAATTTCAAGAGACAGGCATCCGGAAGTTTATTTTTTAATGGGTGTGGCAAATTATAATTTAAAGGAATATGAAATAGCCGAACTGAACTTCACCGAATTTATCTCACGAAGTGTCGATGCCGATTTGGTGCCTGAAGCATATTTGTTTTTGGCGAAGGCGAAACTCTATAGAAACAAATTAGACGAAGCGTTGGAGAGCGCAAAAAAATCATCGGAGTTGTTTTATCAAAATCACGAATTACATAAAACCCTTGCAAATATTTACTACCAAAAGAAAATGTTTTATCATGCCTACGAAGCAATAAGAACCGCTCTGAAAATAAATGCAAAAGAAATTTCAACCCATTTTTGTGCCGGAAAAATTTTATTCGAACTCGGTGAATTTGGTAAAGCCGAAAAACATTTGAGAAAATATTTGGAAGAATATGAAAACGATAGAAAAGCAATCGAACTACTTGGAACTTGTATTAAAAAGCAAGGTAAAAATAATTTGATTGTAAATTCATCCGAAAACATTGTGCATGAATTAAATCAAGTGAGTAAAAATCAAAGTTAATAACGGAGATTACTCTGAAAGTAAAAGAATTACCGTTAGACGACAGACCGCGCGAAAAATTGTTGATTAAAGGAGCACAAAACTTAAGCGATGCGGAACTGATAGCCATTTTATTAAGAACCGGTACAAAAGGTAAATCGGTCATCGAAATTGCACAAGAATTTATAAATAAACACGGAAACTTGGCAATAGCCGCAACTAATTCCGTGGAGTCGTTCATTAAAAATTTGGGCATAGGAAAAGACAAAGCGGCAACGCTTGCAGCGGCTTTTGAAATTGGGAGGAGAATCGAATCTCAAAGTAAGTGGTTTTCGGATAAAAAAATTACAACGCCTGCGGATGTTGCCGAAATATTTATACCTTTGCTCCGGGACGAAGTAAAAGAAAAATTCATTGTGGTTTGTCTTAATTCCGCCAATAAAATTATTAAGTACGAAGTAATTTCGGTCGGTAACTTAAATTCGAGTATTGTTCATCCGCGGGAAGTTTTTAAAGTTGCAATTGAAAATAATTCTGCTAATATTATAGTGTTGCATAATCATCCTAGTGGTAATCCCGAGCCGAGCAAAGAAGATATCCGAATAACCGGGAAATTGGTTGAAGCGGGCAAAATAATGGATATAAATGTTTTCGATCATCTCATAATTGCGGGTAATTCGTATAGGAGTTTAATTTCGGAAATTTAAGATTCCGAAGATTAGTATATATTTTTAATACGATTTTCTTTATATTCTTATACTTAATTTTGAAAATTAGTTAACAACATCATTAAAGGAGGATATCAATGACTAAAATCAAATCTCTTTTAAGCACATCTGTAGCTGTTTTATTGGTAGCCGGAACAATAGGGCTTACCGGTTGCGGAGGTGTTAGCGAAGAGCAATTAGCACAGTTGGACGCTTTGAGAAGTGAAGTAAGTTCACTCGAAAAAGAAGTCAACTCTCTCAAGAGCGAAAAAACCAAATTAGAGAGAGAATTAGCTGAAAAGCAATCTAAATTAGAGCAATGCGCAAACGACAAAGCTGCTACTAAGAAGAATTTAGAAAAAATCGGAAGTAATTAAAAATTAGGAGGATTTAATAATGAAGCATATTAAATATCTTTTCGTTTTGTTTGCTCTTTTAGCGTTTCTCTCTTCGGGTGTTTTTGCTCAAGAAGAAAAAGAGATGACTGAAGAAGAATGGCAAAACGAAATAAACAGATTGACCCAAGAAAAAGCAGATTTATCGAAAGAATTGGAATCACTGCAAGGATCCGTGAACGATCTTAAATCGAAAATCGACGGAATGCAACCTTACGACGAATGCATGGACGAAGCATATGCGTTGGTAGGAGCTTCCAGAGCAGATGTAGATGCTTTCAGAAAAAAAGTAAACGATCTTCAAGGTAAAATCCAAAGAAAAGAATCACCGAAAGAGGACAGACAAGCAGAATTGGATGCTTTGAAAGCAAGCAAAATCAGTGCTTTACCTGAATTTTATACAACGGTTCACATGAGATTGCAAAGACTTTTGGATGCATGGCAAGAAAAACCAAAAGAAATCATGTATACTGTTGTTAAAGGCGATTACCTTTGGAAAATTGCTAAAAATCCGAAACATTACGGAAACGGTTTTGCATGGCCAAAAATTTACAAGGCTAACAGAGACCAAATTAAAAATCCGGATTTAATTTATCCGAAACAAGTATTCAAAATTCCGAGCTTAACCGAGGACGAAAAAGCTCATTACGATAAATTAAGAAGAAATTACAAACCGGCTCCTTCACAATAATGTAAGGTCGGTTGCAGATTGAAATTAATTTTTCAACAATTTTTAAAGGTTGACTCCGGATTTCAAATCCGGGTCAGCCTTTTTGTATTTAAGGAGGTGTTACGGAAATAGAAAAAAGAATAAAATTAGAGAATGTAGATATTCAATCGCTCATAGGTTTTTCGGATGTAAATTTGGAACCTATAGAAAAAAGATTTAATACTTCAGTCAGTATCCGGGGAGACATTTTATATCTGAAAGGAAACAAAGAAGAAGTAGAGACGATTGAGAAAATTTTTAAGGAAATGGCTTACGTCTTAAATACTTCCGGCAAACTTTCGCCCCGGGATGTTTCTACCATAATCGATCTTACCTTGGAAGGCAAAGAAATAATTAACGGAAACGAATACAACAACATTATTTTATATACTAAAAAAGATGCAATTAAGGCAAAAACGCCTACCCAAGTAAAATATCTCAAGATAATGAAGGAAAATGATATTTGTTTTGCCATAGGTCCCGCGGGAACAGGTAAAACTTATCTTGCGGTGGCATTTGCACTTTCCGCATTAAAAAAGGGAATTGTGGAAAGAATTATTCTTGCCCGTCCGGCAGTTGAAGCCGGAGAAAGTTTGGGATTTTTACCGGGTGATTTCAAGGAAAAAATTGATCCGTATTTACGTCCGTTGTTCGATGCTTTGCAAGACATGTTGCCTGCAGAACAATTAAAGAATTATATGGAAAGGGGAACAATCGAAATTGTGCCGTTGGCATACATGCGCGGAAGAACGTTGAATAATTCTTATGTAATTCTAGACGAAGCTCAAAATGCTACGGCTCTTCAAATGAAAATGTTTCTTACGAGATTAGGCCCCAACTCAAAAGCGATTATCACCGGCGATATAACACAAATTGATCTTCCGCCGCATGCCGTAAGCGGACTTATCCAAGCCAAAAATATTTTGCAAGGTTTGGAAGGAGTCGGATTTGTTTACTTTACCAAAAGCGATGTTGTAAGGCATAAGTTGGTTAAAGATATTATAAATGCGTACGAGAAATACTCTAACGGTAATAATGAATAATAATTGATTCTTTATTATTTAATTTTATATCATTTGTTTTTCTCTCCTTTAGTTTAGTGTTTTGTTATGCGCGGTTTGCAGGTTTATTTTTGTACTTTCTTATTAGTCACTGGTCAATTGTCATTAGTCATTGGAATTTGTTATTTGGGATTTCTTTATTCTCATTCCGTCAGCCAATGAAACTGTCATCCCGTCCGTCTTCGGCGGATTGTTTCGGAATCTAAAATAAAAATGTCATTCCGAACTTGTTTCGGAATCTAAAAAGAATCCTTTGTTACAATGAGATGCTGAAACAATTCGCCTGCAGCGAACAGCATGACACATAATAGAAGTTGTCATCCCGAACTGGTTTCGGGATCTAAAAAGAAACTCTCCATTTCATCCCAGAAACGCCGTAGGCGTGAAACATTTATAGAACAAGTATTCTAACATAAAACCCAAACTCCGCTAGGAGTGACACAGATTAATCGCAACACAAATTTAAGGTGTCACCCCGCTGGGGTTTTAATGTTGATGTGGATTACGATTATTATAAATATTCCACCCCTCTGGGGTTCGGTCGTTCTTTGATGTTTGAAAAATAGCCACGAATTTTTGAATGAAAAATAATTTTTGGGACGAAAGGTTTGCGACCTCTACGTCTTATGTCTCGCATCTCACGTTTATTCTTTCCTTAGCGTTCTTTGCGATTTAAAAATAACCACAGATAACACAGATTAAACACAAATTGATCACAGAATAAAACATTCACTCCGTCCGCCACCGGCGGATCGTTTCGGAATCTAAAATAAAAATGTCATCCCGAACTGGTTTCGGGATCCAAGAAGAACAAATAGATGCTGAACCAATTCGCCTGCAGCGAACAGCATGACACATAATAGAAACTGTCATCCCGTCCGCCACGGTGGATTGAAGAAGACGTGTCATCCCGAACTGGTTTCGGGATATAAAAAGAACCTGCTATTCTATCTCGATAACGCCAGCGGCGTGACAAATCTATAAAACAATATAACAATATAAAACCTGTAACCCATCGGAGTAATACATTTTGTCATTGGGAATTGGTCATTTGCTAATAAGGATTTGTATCTGAAAAATTAGAATCCGGAAGAGACAAACCGTTAAAAACTTTGTTTATTAGTTTATAACGTAAAACGGTAAAGCCCTTGCAAAAAGAAGACAAAATAACTTGCGGCGCTGTTGGTAAAAGTATTCCCAAACTCCGTCCCGAGTGCAATTGAAAAATTATTTTTACCGGAATGTATAATTTTATAGCGAATCAATATGGAAGCTGTTAAACCGAAATCCCAATCGTCTGTGTCGCTGAAGGTTCTGTCATTTACAATTACGAACCCAAGCCCTTCTTCAAGTCTGAATTTAGCGGTTAACGGTTGATAAATAAATCCCGATAAAGAAAAAGCTTTTACAAAAGGATAGTATCTTCCGCGTCTGTCTTCAGGAAGAAAATATTCCACTTTTCTTGCTATTAAAAAACTTGTACGGAAAGTTACAGCATTTAAAAAATCCGGATTGTAACCCAAAACAATATTTCCGGAAAGGGAAGTAACGGAAGGCGAATTACCTTTGATTGAACCTATTCCGGCTCCAACGCCAATTTCAATACCGGAAGATTGGGAGTAAACGACGCCGGACATTAAAAAAATAAATAATATAAAAACAGAAAGTTTTAATTTAAGCATTATAAAAACATTAATTTCGTAATGAATTGATTTTCTCCATAAACGCGGAAACTCTTTCTTTTTCAACTTGGTTTTTCCAAAATCCATTTTCCTTAAAATACGAACCGACGATAAATCCGTCTGCCGAATGGAAATATTTATCTATGTTATCAAATGTAATTCCCGAACCAATTATCACGGGAATATTAACCGCTTTTTTTGCTTCTTCTATTTCGGTGATATCTGTTTCTTCCGAAGTTGATTTGCCGGTCAAAATTATACCGTCGCTTAAGAAAAATTCGGCTGCTTTAGCGGTTTCGGCAATACTAATATCCGAAGTAATAGCATGAGAGCTGTGTTTTTTCTTAATGTCGGTAAAAACGGCAATGTTTTCCGCGCCGATTAATTTTCTGTAACGTAAAAGTTCCGCTGCATCCGATTCGAAAATCCCTTCATCTGCAACATGAGCAAAAACAAAACCTTCGGCACGAATGAAATCCAAGCCTGCGGAATTTGCCGCGGCAAGCGCTTCTTTGTTTGCTCCGGCTAAAATTTGTATCCCGACCGGCAGTCCCGTTTTGTTTTTAATTTCGTAGCCTATTATGCTCATTAATGTTGAGATTTCCGCTCCCACTTTCTTTTTCAAATAAGGAACGTCGTGCATGTTCTCAATCATTATTGCATCGATGCCGTTGGTATGGTAAATTTCCGCTTCGCCAAGAGCTTTCCCGATAATCGCCGGAACATTCCCTTGGTAATTCGGCGTACCCGGCAACGCATCCAGGTGAATCATTCCAATAACCGGTTTAGGCGTATGAAAAATTTTACTGAACATGATAGTTTTAATCGCTCTTATTTTTAGGTGAAGGAATTACCATCCAAAGTATCAAATAGACCAAAATTCCCGGGAATGCGGCGCTTAGTACAGAAAGTAATACATAGCCGATTCGTACAATTGTGGGATCCCATCCCAACCATTCCGCTATACCGGCGCATACTCCGCCGATCATTGCATTTTTAGATCTTGTTAACTGTGCCATCTCACTCGCAATTTATTCATTCTTAAAATGAACGGCAAGCCAAAAAGTTTTTCTATCCGAAGGCGTGTATTCCACACGGTGTTTAACATGTGCCGGAATTGTTAAATAATCACCTTTCTTTAAATTTATGGTTTGACCGTTTTCAAATTTCAATATTGCCGAACCTTCCAGCAAAATAACAAACTCATTAGTTTCTTGATCGTACCAAAAACCGGGCGGTGAAGAATGCCCTTCGGAAATAATGCGTTCAATTTTTACCGAATCGTTGTGAGAGATAATTTCAATTAACTCTTCGGGCAGTTTATCCGACGTAGTTTCGAAAAAGTTTTTTACTTCGGAAACCATTATTAATAATCCGCAATAATTATTCTCAATTCATCCGCGTTTTTGGCTTCTTCCAATACGGAAACAACTTCCATAATGTCTTGCGGGTCGGATATATGCTTGATGAAATTTTCATAACCGGCTAATATCCTGAGCATAATTTTCTTGTGGATTTTCTGTCCGCCCGTTGCGCCGGCTTCTTTGTTATACAGTATTATCACTTTAATTGGAACTTCGCGTTCTAAAGCTTCTATTAGACCAAGATTGCCAGCAGCTAAAAAACTGAAATCTCCGGTTATAGCCCAAACATCTTTATAGCCGGCAAGGTAAGCGCCAATTGCAAGCGGTATGCTTCCACCTAAATGTGTGACCAAATCGATTGAGTTATACGGCGGGAAAGCAAAACTGCTGGAAACGCTTGTATCCCCGGTTACAATATCTCCGCGTATGTTTTTGAATGCGTCGAAAAGCACGGTATATTTTTGCGCTCCTTGTTTATATCTTAAAGGAAAATCGTCAGGGAAAACAGGAGTTTTAGGCAAAGCAATATTTGAAAAATCCGATGTTATTTTTTTTGTAGTGAAAACTTTGTATTGATAATCCGCCAAAAGGGGATGAACTACTTGATCGAAAATATTGCGTGTGAATCTCTTTTTTTCTTCCGGAAAAGTTTTAGGGTTAAACTCAATTTCCGTATTTATCTCGTCTGCATTTATCAACAAAGCGTAAGGCAGTTTTCTGGTTTCCGATTCCCGGAAACAGTTTACCAAATCATCATAAAGGGTATCCGGTTTTGCCCTTTTATACGGAAATGACATGCCGTGTAGAATCGGTTCGATTTCCATTATGTTGTCGGAATGTCTGCCTGTAAGATCTTCGAAAATTAATATTACCATTCCTGCTGAGATCGACGTATACAATGAATCTACAGCCGCATTACCGGCTTTTACAAAACCTTGCGCTTTCATTAATGAAGCCGAACGTTTACCGGTAAGTGCCGCACCATGAGCAACGGAAAAAGCTACTTCTTCGTGAAAAGATAAGACCGGCATTTTTTGATTATGTAAAGCGTAACTTTTATAAGCTTCGCTTGCGCCGTAACCGGGTACGTTTGTTACAACAGAAACATTAAGATTTTTTAGTGCAATTCCAATTGCATCGGCAACAGTAGTTTTCATTTTACCCCATCCCTTTCATTTTGAAAATTATTTTAACAATTTTTTCTCAAACTCCGCTACAACTCTGAAATCTTTACCCGTTGGGTTTTGGAAAATGTTAAGTTCAAATTCATTAATCACCGCAAAAATATGATCGAAAATATCGGCTTGGATTTCTTCGTATTTTGTCCAGACCGTTGTTTTTGCGAACACATAAATTTCTATCGGTATTCCGCTAGGACCGGGAGTGAGTTGCCGGACTAAAAATGTAAATCCCGGATGAATATCTTCGCGGCTTTTCAGGTAAGCTTTTAAGTATTCCCGGAACGTTCCGATGTTAGTCAGTCTTCGACCGTTAACCAAAACCGAATCGTCTATGTTATGTTTTTTGTTGTATTCGGCAATTTCTTTTTCTTTCCTTTCGATGTAATCGGTAATCAATTGGAATTTTCTGAATTTATTTAGCAAACGTTCGTCTAAAAATTTTACGCTTGCCAAATCGATATAGACCGCACGCTTGATACGCCTTGCGCCCGCTTGTTGCATTCCACGCCAGTTTTTAAATGAACCTTCGAGTATTTTGTAAGTCGGGATAACAACAATCGTTTTATCAAAATTCTGCACTTTAATTGTGTGAAGTGCGATATCGATAACATCGCCGTCGGCTCCGTATTGCGGAACTTCAATCCAATCGCCAATTCTGATTAAATCGTAAGCGGAAATATGTATGCTGGCAACGAAAGACAATATTGTATCTTTGAAAACCAAAATTAAGATAGCGGTAAGTGCGCCTAAGCCTGTTAAAATAGTCCACGGTTGCTGTCCGGTAAGAATTCCGATTATCGCAATACCGCCGAAAATGTAAACCACAATTTTGATTACTTGCAGATAACCTTTAATCGGTTTTCTGTCATAACGTTTCGATTTTTCGTAAAGTTCATTTCCGGCATCAATTACTAAACCGATTATAATTACTAAGATTATAATTAATATCGATTCGAGAATATTACCGAGAATCTGTGAACCGTACGGAAGCAAATAAATAAATTGATAGATAATTAAAATAGGTAGGATTAGAGCTATGCGGCTTAAGAGTTTTTCGTTAAGTATAATATCGTCTATGTGTGTTTTTGTTTTTTTTACAAGTTTATTTACGCCGCTAATTAATATTTTTTTTGTAATCAAGTAAGCCAAATATGCAATAATAACAATCGCTAAAAATTTAGCGAGATTTTCCCAAACGGGATATTGTTCGAACCACTTCAGTATTTCTTTCATAGCGTTTTATCTTTTATTTCAACGGTTTCTTTAGCTAATTTTTGTAAAGCTTCGCCGGTGACTCTGTGAATTATCCAATCGTCTAATTTTTCCGCGCCAAGGCTTTCGTAAAATTTCAGAGCCGGTTCGTTCCAATCGAGAACCGCCCATTCGAATCTGCCGCAATCTTCTTCCACAGCCGTGCGCGCAAGATGAACCAACATCGCTTTTCCGAAACCACGCCCGCGGTATTCCGGTAATACGAACAAATCTTCCAGGTAAAGTCCGGGTTTACCTAAAAACGTAGAAAAATTATAAAAGTATATTGAAAAGCAAACGGGAACTCCGTCGTAAAAACCCAACAGGCACTTTGCTACCGCCTTTTCTCCGAATAAGTTTTTTTCTAGCAAATCGCGGGTGGCTTTAACTTCGTTTTCCAGTTTTTCGTATCCGGCTAATTTTTTAATAAAGCTTAATACGGTTCCGGTATCGTCTTTAGTAGCTTTTCGTATTATGAATTTTTCCATAGAGTAAAATTGGTGTAGAAAAATGACAAATCAAATTTACAATATTTTTCGATTAGATAGATAATACAATTTAAGGTTAAGTAAAATCTTTTTGTTTACATTTGTAAAATTAATCAAGTATTAAAATTAAATTGTATTTTAGTGAAGGTTTGCTCATGCAAGTCTTTTGTCTGATTGAAAAGTATTGAAATAATTATTGGCGTGCGAATTTCCCTCAAGTTAGATTTTCGTATAAAGGGTGGAATTAAAAAACGTGGGCTTTACCGTAAGTACAACCGCTGAAATTTAAAAGATATATCTTCTCTTTTTGTTGAAAGTATAATTCGATTTTCCGGTTTTTTATTAACCGAACCAAATTTCGCTTGCAGTGTTTTCATAACTTCCGTAGGGTAAATTTACTTTGTCTTTGTTTTGTTTGTTTAGCAATTTACTTTTGTTAACGGGCGAAATAATTGCAATCGGTTTGTTGGAATCTTTGATAATTATTTCATTCCCGTTCTTCAAAAGTTTTTTAATTCTCGGAAGTTCATACTGCAATGCATTCATATTAATTTCTTCTTGTCTCATGGCAACCCTCTCACCCTTATATTATTTTTAACAACTCAAAGGGAGAAAAGTTCTGAAGACACAATGTCAGAAATAATATTCGGTCTGAATGTAATAGGAATCGGGGAAAAACCAATATTCGGACAATTTTTCGCCCCAAAAAATTTGAGTGCCTAAGTTTACATAAAAGTTTTCCGTAACGGAATAATTTCCGCTTACACTAATGAAACCGCTGTTATCATTCAAGTTAAAAATTGACAGAGCGTTTAATAAAAGCAATGGAGTAAGTTCGTACATTCCGCTTACGGCAAGATAATTTCTGCTCACGTTTTGAATTTCTCCGTGAAGCAAGCGTGAGAATTCGTAATGGTATTTATCCGTTTTACCTTCCCCGTTAAAATGGTATTCGGCAAGCATGTATAATTTGGGTGTAAATTGATAATCTATTCCTACTATGAACTTCAGGAAATTATTTCCGGAATTATCGGGATCAATTGAGTAAATCCCTTCGCCCCGAAATCCGGCATCGAAAATGTTTCCGGCAAAATCTAATCCAACAATCGTCTTTTCGTCGAATCGCCCGCCCATTATTGAAAAGTCGTATCCCAAAAAGTTTGTTCTGAATCTTCCGCCAAAATTATACTTGTTAAAATTATCAACGGGATTGTAAACAATGTTCAAGTCGGTAAAATTTCCGAAACGGATTTTTGCCGAAACCGCATCGGCGCCGGGTTTTTCTATCAGGTAATATGCGGCGGGATTTATCGGGTTAAACAGATCTGTCGAATTCCAAATTCTTCCGGTTCCCCAAGCTATGCGCTGTCTTCCTATTTTGATATTTCCGAAGGCGAGTTTTTGCCTAAAATATAACCTGTCTATAAAATGATTGATTTTAATTTTATCTTCGTTAACGGGCGACCAAAATAAAGAAGTAACAGTCCGTCTATTGGTTGTCACGCTTAAATTTTCGTAAATAAATTTCCGGTTGAAATAATTTACGTTTAATTCATAATCGATGTTTAGTCTTCCTCCGTGCCACAAAAATATAACGGGCTTAAGTCTTATTCTTAACAAGTCCGTAATAAAAGATTTATCACTATGAAAAATTTCGCTCAGACTTTGTGGTATGGTTTGATAAACGGTAAAGTTTTGAGCATAACCGGAAAAATCGAAACCGGGCTGGGCGGGTGTTTCGCAATTGAAAACAATGGCAAACAAAACCGGAATGATGAAAAGTTTAATTTTCATTTACTATTTGCCCGTCTTTCAAAATAATTAGTCTCTTCGCCCGTTCAATTACTTGCTTATCGTGGGAAGAAAATATAAACGTAATGTTTTTCTCTTCGTTCATTTTTTCCATTAAATCCAATAACTTGCTTCCGTTGGCAGAATCGAGATTTGCAGTCGGTTCATCGGCTAAAACTATTAACGGATTATTCACGATAGCTCTTGCAACGGCTACGCGTTGTTGTTGACCACCGCTCATTTCGTTCGGTTTCTTATCCGCAAGATCATCGATTCCTAATTCCGCCATTAGGTTCATTGCTCTTTCCCGTCTTTCTTTTTCGGGAATGCCCAACAGCATCATGCTGAATTCTATGTTTTCCAATGCCGTTAGTACGGGAATTAAATTATAAGCCTGGAAAACGAATCCGAGTTTTCGCAAACGGAATTCCGAAAGCTCTTTTCTGTTTTTAGAAGTGTAATCTGAATTTTCAAAAAATATTTTTCCGGATGTAGGTTTATCCAAAGTGCCGAGTAAATTGAGCAAAGTGGTTTTACCGGAGCCCGAAGGACCGGCGATTACTAAATATTCGCCTTTGGATATTTTTAAGTTGATATCTTTCAGCGCTTGAACGGGAACTCCGTTATCCCGGTAAATTTTGTTTACGTTTTCGGTTCTTAAAATTTCCATTTTCTTCTTATACTTTTGTTATACATAACGAATTGCAGCAACCGGCTCGAGTTTAATTGCTTTCCATGCGGGATAGATTGCTCCCAACATTGTGATAAACGGAATCATCAGAAACGTGGTTATCAAGTTTTCTAATGATAAATGCGGATAAATAACCGCCCCGATTCCCCACGATTCAAGACTCTTAGAAAACAAGCTGAAATCTATGCCTTGCACCGATAAAATTTCATTCAATCCCAAACCGATAAACACACCGAATACGGTACCGACAATTCCAATTAATAAAGATTCTAATAAAATCATGGAGAAAATCTTCCCGTTTTTCATACCGATTGCCATTAATACCCCGATTTCATTAACACGTTCGAAAACCGCCATCAGCATTGAATTGATAATTCCGAAAATAAGTGCCAGACCGATTATCATGTTGATAATATACATTGTTTCCTTGTACAAATCCATTTGCATTATGAGAAGGGGAAGTATATCATGATAAGACAAAACTTCATATTTATCGCTTAGTTCTTGTTTTATTTCATCTCTAACGGTTTCCGCAAGATTGTAATTTTGTGTAACGATTGCGAACTCGTGAATATTATTCCCGATTCCCAACATTCGCTGAAGGGTTTTAATCGGTACAAAAATATATGTTTTGTCAAAATTTGAACTTGGAGACCGGAATATTCCTACAATGCGGAAAACTTCCGAGCCAATTGAGCCGTCCGGTCTGTTTGCCAAAGCAATTACTTTTCCGCCCAAATCCACTTTAAGTTTTTCTGCAAGTTTACTACCGATTACAATTTCCCTTCCTTTCCCGTTAAAATATTTTCCTTTAATTATCGATTTGGAAACTGTCGTAATTTTGGATTCGTCCTCGGGATTAATTCCCAGTATAAAAACGCCCGAAGAACTAACGGCGGAACTGACTAATCCGAAAGAAACCACACGTTCGCTGAAATGTTTTATTTTGCCGTTTTTTCTGAGAATCTTTTCCACCTTTTTTTTATCGGGGATGAAACTTTGCACGACTTTGTTATCGTGGAAGCCGCGTTTGTGAATTTGAACATGGGATATATTTAAGTCAACTTGATTGAAAAGCATTTGCGAAAGAAAACCGTTGTTTAATCCGTCGATGATAATTAATGCAATTACACCAACCATCACCGAACCGATAACTATCATCGAACGTCTTTTATTCCGCCAGATATTTCGCCAAGCAAGTTTCAGAAGCAATTTGGTTTTCCCGTATGATTTAAAATTTTAATAATTATTCTGCTTAATTTATTTTATTGCTCTTATTACTTCCGCGGGAAAAGTATTTTGACTTACATGAATATCCTTGTCGATTTTAAATCCCGCATTAATTAAATTTTGTGTAAAGGAAACCGGACGGCATCCGGTTAAAAGTTCCGGAAAGTTTTTGGCAACCCAATGCCAAATTTTATTTACTTTTTTTGTTCCGAAGGAAAAAACCGAAATTACCAATCTGCCACCTGGTTTGAGAACCCTGTAAAATTCTTTGGCTATTGTGTCAAAAGTATTTTCCGGCATAAGATCTATCATAAAATTATTTGTCACCAAGTCGAAAGAATTATCATCGAATTCAAGATTTAGTGCGTTACCTCTTTTCAATTCGAAATTATGGTTTTTTAATTTTTGTAATCTTTGTTTTGCTTTCTCAAGCATTGCCGGGGTTAAATCCACGCCGACGTTAATGCCGTCCGGATTTTGCTTAACTATTTTTTCGAAGAGAACTCCGGTGCCGCACGCAACTTCCAAAACCGATTCACCGTTTTTAACTCCGGCTAATTCAATTACCTTCTTGGCGGCTTTACTTTCTGTCAGCCAACTCCATATATCATAAAAGAAAGCTACTCTCTTGTAATTGTTATTAATTTTACTTTCGTTAAATTCTCTATATAAAATTTCCATATTGTTATCTCCGAGTTTTATGTATATCTGATTCCTTTGAGCGGCTCGAGTTTATAAACTTTGTAAACGGGGTAAAGGCTCACAAATAAAGAAATCAATAACACGGCAAGCGAAATATTTACGAAAATCATTGGTTCAAGTGTTGAGCGGATAACCGGCAGAAAACCGTATTCTTCATATAAATTACTTATGTCTCCCGAAAAGTGTATCGGGTTGTTTACGAAATACCAATTCGTTAAATATCCTAAAATATTGCCGGTAAATATTCCGGTAAGTGAAAGGAAAACGGTTTCGATAATTACGAGCAAAACAAGTTTTGTGTGAGACATACCGATTGCCAGCGCAACTCCGAACTCTTTGAATCTTTCGGTGACGGACATTAAAACCGTGTTGAGTATTCCGAAGGCGACAATTACCATTAAAATCAACAACATCAAAATTCCGCTTATATTATCCAACTCAATTGCTTGTTTGAAGTCTGGCATAATTTCACCCCAATCCAAAACAGCCAAGCCGGTTCCTTTCAGCTTTTCTTGAAGAATTTTTTTGGTTTCCTCAATCTTGTATGAGCTTTTAAGGTTTATTGCAATAGAGTGGATTCTGCCGCCGTAAAGCGCAAGAAGTTCTTGGGCGGATTTAACCGGCATGAAAACGCCCATTCCGTCCAAATCGGGAGAGCCGAATTTGATGATTCCGGAGATTACATATTTATTATTGCCGAGCGAACCGTCGAACCCCTGTGAAAGAATAACAACTGTATCACCGATTTCCGCTTTTAAGTTTTGAAGAAGTTTATGTCCAAGAACGATTTTATCCGAAGTATCGCTTTCGAAAAAATTTCCTTGTTTAAGCCGGGAGAAAATTCTGGTTGTTGTTTTTTCTTTTTGTGGACTTAAACCGAAAATTGCCGCACCTTGTGAGTTATCTTTGAAACTAATTAATCCGTCGGCTTGAACTCGCGGCGCCCAACTTTTAATTTCGTCAATAGAACTAAGGGCGGTTTTAAGTTTGTTGTTTATTTTGAAAGCTTTATTTAGCGAAGGGTTTTCTTGAAAACCTTCTTTTTGGATTTGCAGATAACCCGTAAACATTTGAACAGCGTAGTTAATATTTACGGCGTATGTTCCCAATTGCATTCCACGTGTTGCAATTGCGGCAGTGGTGGCAAATACAATTGCCAAAAGGGTAAGAAACGACCGCCGTTTATTTCTCCAAATATTTCTCCATGCCAATTTTACCAAAAGTTTCATACTTTAATCACCGCGCTCAAGTTCTTCGAACGAAAAGATACTGTCGTCGATTTTTATGTCAAATTTCATATCTATTATTTTCAATTCGGTCGAATGACCTTCGTTAACAACGCTTACCATTTTCCATTTTGTAGGAATTTTTCTTCCGTTCATTTTTTTTATATCGGAGAATTCCATATATCTGATTAGCTTTCCGTTTTCGTCGTAATATTGAACGAGTGCGGGAAGGTAATCCGATTTGCGTACCCAATAATAAATTTTACCCCAAACAACGGGCGCGTCGGGTTTTGGCGTCAATTCGATTTTCCAACAGTCGGCGCCGCTTATTTTTTCTTCGGCAACAATTTTTTGCGTGTAATCTTTTACAAGATTCGATTCCCTTACCAAATCGTCGTTGGTGAAATCCGAGCCGTTCCACGATTGAAGCATCATCGAAGGGGGAATTTTAATAACGGTTTCGGTGTTTTTAAGATAATTCCACATTTCGTTGCCGATTTTAAGAGTTTTATTACCCCGTTCCCGTCTCGGCGATTTGATAATTATAAGAGCTTTTTCGTTCCCGACCCACCAGCTTTCCATTTTCAAAGTTCTTTCGTAATCGGGTGTAATAACGGTCATTTCCACAATGCCGTAAGCTGTTTTCCCTTTTAAAGTATTTTCCGCTTTACGGACAATTTCCTCAGCGGTTTGAGCGCGTAACATGGTGAATAAGAAAAAGAAGACGGCAAGCAGTTTGATATTTTTCATTTTTTAGCCTTTATAATTGACTAAACGGTCAGTCAAAAAATAACACAATTAAAATTCTTTGTCAAGTTAATTTTTATTCACATTTATGATACACCCCAAACTTGAAAAAAGATTCTCAAAGCAATATATTTATGACTGAACATTTAATCAATAAATATGCCCAGAACCAAAGAACAGTTTAAAGAAATAAGGGAAAAGACCAAAAGGAATATCCTTAATGCAGGCTTGAAATTATTTGCCAGGAAAGGATATCACGGAACTTCAATAGCCGATATTGCCAAAGAAGCGGGAATAAGCAAGGGTCTGGCATATAACTATTTTAAAAGCAAAGACGAACTCGCCGAAGCAATCTTATTAATGGCGCTTGAATTTCTTGATGAATTCGACGCGCTTTTTAAGATGGAAGAAGACCCTTACAAAATCATGGAAATTCTGATAAAGGAAACGTTTAATCATTTACGAAGAAACGAAGAATTCTGGCGGTTATACGTTTCGTTCAGTTTCCAAGCGGAAATTACTCCGAAAATGAGTAAAATTTTTAAAGATTTGGAGAAAGGTTATATTGATAAAGTAGAAAAGCTTTTCCGTAAAATCGGAATTAAAAACGCAAAAGCCGAAGCGTATTTACTCGGCGCATTGTTCGACGGTGTTTCCATCGATTATCTTCTCGACAAAGAAAACTATCCGCTTAAAAGCGTGGAACGATTAATCCTTAAAAAGTATAGTAAAGAATCCTTAAAAAATAATTCGCTTTAAGCTTCCGTTTGCTTATCTTTTGCGGTAAGCAGACTAACAATTACCGTAAAAATTAATGACAAGAAAAAGCCCGGAACCAATTCATAAATAATAGATTTTAATTCCGGTGTTTGTTTCCAGATGATTATTGTTAAAACGCCGACTATGAAGCCGGTGAGCACTCCTTGTTTGGTTGTTTTATCCCAGAAAAGTGAAAGTAAAATTGTAGGACCGAATGCCGCACCGAGTCCGCCCCAAGCAAACAGAACAAGCCAAAATACCAAATCGGATGCAAAATACCCGAACGCCAAAGCGAAAATAACAATTAACAAAATAATTATGCGGCTATAAAACACAAGTTCGTTTTGAGAAAATTTACGGTGCGGATTTATAATTTTTTGATAAATATCCCTAATAACCGCAGAAGCACTTACCAGTAGCATAGAATCGGCGGTTGACATAATTGCCGCTAAAATTGAAGCGATAACAATTCCGAACAAAACGGGGTGTAAATGCGTTTGAGCCAAAAAAGGATAAAGATTTTCCGCATCGCCGCCCGGAAGGGAAGCTGCAGTAGGGAAGTATGCTCTTCCGGCTATTCCGATTATTACCGCCGCAAAAGCCATTGTTGCATTCCAGAAGGTTCCGACGTAAGCGCTGAATTTTAATTCGGAAGGGTCTTTGATTGACATATATCTAACCAAAATATGCGGATTTCCCGGTGAACCCAATCCAATTCCAAGAAAACCGATTAATGCACCGGTTCCGATCGCAAAAGGGTCAAGCAACTCCGGATTTATATTACTAACCGCTTGCATAACTTTTTCCCATCCGCCGAAATTGATAATTGTAATTACGGGCAGAACAAACAAAGCGAACAGCATGAAGAAAGCTTGAATAACATCGGTAAGGGAAACCGCAAGGAATCCGCCGAGCATCGTATAGATTAAAACGATGAGTGCGGTTAAAATTATTCCCGTTGAATTGGATGTTCCGAAACTTGAAGCAAAAGCTTTTCCTCCTCCGACGAACTGAGCGCTGATGTATGCAGTCATAAAAACAATAATTATAATTGAAGAAATTAAACGGAGAATGTGGGATTTGTCGTTAAATCTCGATTCGAAATAATCCGGAATGGTAATATCATTTTTAACTTCGGTTTGCTTGCGGAGTTTTGGTGCCGCATAGAGAAACATCAAAAATTCCACCGTTACGTAACCCGCAGCAGCCCAAATTGCCGAAGCGCCTTTTACGAATGCCATTCCCGTAAAACCGATTAACAACCAACTGCTTCTTCCCGACGCAACGGCGCTAAGAGCAACTACGAATTTGTTCATGCTCCTTCCGCCAAGAAAAAACTCGCCTAATCCCTTCGATGAAAATTTAGCGCTGTAAATTCCAATGCCCAATATCAATAATATATAAGCAATGAAAGAAAGAAGCGTATAGATATTTGCATGAACGGAAAGTGCGGAAGCGGATTCCATAATTTCTCCAATTTGTAAACCGGTATGTTAAATTTACAAATTAGGAAACAATTTTAACAAAGGCAGTATAAAAAATAAGGCTGTCTCAAGAATGTCATGCTGTTCTCCGCAGGCGAATCATTTCAGCATCTATTTCAAATTATGAGTTCATTTTAGATCCCGAAACCAGTTCGGGATGACAAGTTCTTTTCTGTGTCATGCTGTTCGCCGCAGGCGAATTGGTTCAGCATCTATTTGTTCTTCTTAGATCCCGAAATAATCCGCCCCAAGCGGACGGGATGACGATTTTTTTAATTTTGAGACAGCCTCATTTATAAAATTAAATTCAAAGAATCATTTAGATTCTTTATTTGTAGAGATTTTAAACGGTGCATACAACGGGCAAAATCCCATAAAAGCTGTGAGCAACGGAACCAAACCGATTAATCCCCACCAAGATGATTCGACGATTCCGTATGCAATAATAACCAATCCTAAAATTATTCTGATAATCTTATCTACAGAACCTACATTCTTTTTCATACCTAACCTCCCATGCTTTTTGTGAAGAAATTTTCAATGTTAAAATAACTTTTATCTTTGTTACATTCAGTGATAATGTTACAAAACTATGAAAATTTTTTTGCTTTTGAGTTTAGTTCTTCTTTATCTAAAATCTCTATTTTATTTCTGGATAACTTGATGAATCCGAACTTTTCGAATTCCTTCAAAATTCTACTCACAACTTCGCGGTGAGTTCCTAGTTCGTCTGCAATTTCTTGGTGAGTGATATTTATGCTATGTGAATTTGAGCCGGTTTTTTTCAGAAGAAATTCCGCTATTCTTTCATCCATTCTTTTGAAAGCGACTTTCTCCACTACGGTAATTATGTTTGCCAATCTTTTGTTTACAAGTCCGAATGTGTAATTCCTCCAAGCTTCGTCTTTGTTTACCAATTCTTGAAAAACATCGGCGGGAATTACCAAAGCTTCCGTGTCTTCTTCTACAATTGCCGTGGCGGGAAATTTAAGATGACTCAGGATTGAAGAGATTGTAAGAATGCAACTTTCGCCTTCGAGAATTCTGTAAATTGTTATTTCTTTTCCGGAGTCCCCGAGTTTGAACACCCTTACTTTTCCCGAAAGAATGACCGCCAGAGTGTTACATTCTGCGCCTTCATCGAAAATTATCGTTCCTTTGGAAATTTTTGAAATTGCTCCGTGGCGTAGGATTTTGTTTTTGACGTTATCATTCGATGATTTGAGAAAAGAAAGTTTGGACTCAAGTAATTGATTATATGTTTCTTCAGATAACATCGCATGAATATCCGGAAATAGATTAGAACCGTTAAACAATTTAACGTTATTTCGGATATAAATCTACAAGTATGCGATTTAATTATCAATCCGGCATTGAATATACGTTTCGCAAATTTTTCTCATTGCGGAATTTGCGGAATTGAATGCCCAAATAATCGAACCGCCCTTTTTACCTGCGCTTAAATCACCGATAAGGAAAAGTCCGGGAATGTTTGTTTCGTAACCTTCTTTTAATACCGGCTGCGGACCGTTAAATTCTATTCCGATGGTTCGTAAAAAGTTTTCCGGAGTGCTTCCACCTAAAGCATAAATAACATAATCAAATATCTCCGGTTTAAGATGTTCTTCTTTGAAGCGGACTTCAGGTTTTCCATTGTTATCTACAACTTCCGTAATATTTGAATTAAGAAGTAAACGGACTTTTCCGGTTTTTGCCAGAGCCAAAAGACTTTCACGGTTAATGTCATTCATTCTGTTGAATTCCGAACGACGGTAACTCAAAGTAACATCGTTATTTTCCTCGGCTAAAAATTGGCAGTATTCCGATGCCGAATCTCCGCCTCCGACAACAAGCACTTTGGAATTTTTGATCTCGAAACTTGTGATATCAAAAAGAATACGGTTTTTTAAACTTCTCGGTAACGGATAATCCGGTTTGTTAGGTTTACCTAAAATTCCAACTGCAATGGCAACCACTTTCGATTCGTAAACATTTTTATCGGTGTAAACCTTGAATATTTGATCGGCATCTATTTTCTCAATTTTATAGACAGTTTCGTTGTAATGAACGTTAAGCTGATAATCCTCTATTGCTTTGTCGAGATAAGATATTGTTTCGTGTTTGGTTGAATCGGATAAACACATAACGCCTGTACAAACCGGAGTAAATCCTTTGTAATTTGCGGTAACCAATTTATTGTCGGGATAATATTTTTTGATAGTGAACGAGTGTTCGTTAGCTTTTTCTATGATTAATACTTGATCTTTACTCACACCGAAATTTCTGGCTTCCACGCCCATGCTTATACCGGCGGGACCTGCTCCAATGATTATTATCTGATACATCACTCACCTCGTTTTTTCTGCGTTTGATGCAATATGATAAAATTAGTTTCAGTAATCAAGTAAAAAACAACGAACTGTAAATAAGCTTACTATTAACAAAACCACAACCATACCGATAATAAGATACTCTAACAAATTGTATTTTCAAAATTAAATGGCAGGTTGAAATGTCAGCTGAAAATAAATCCCTTGACAAAAACGAAATATTACATGCGTTCGAAAATGTATACGACAAAATAAACGACTATGTTTCCGGTCTGAAACAACAAAGTTCCGATGAGATATTAAACGGCAGTTTGGAAAAAGCACAAAAACTGTTGAACGAACTTGTGCCATACGAAAATGTTGTGAAAAAGCTGACGGAAGCAAAAGAATTGTTCGACCAAATTAACAAGGGACAAAATGGGGAAAGCGGTAAAGTTGAAGAGAAAAACGAGCAAAATGACGAAAATGATAGCGACGAATTTTTTGACCCCCAAGCTTTGGAAGAAGAAACCGGAAATGATGTGTTAACCCCCGAAAGCGAATTCAGAATACCGATGCTAAAAGGATTGATATATTTGGGCGGCAGCGCAGCGATAGATGAAGTAATCGGATTTGTTAAGAAAGATATGAAAAACAAATTAACGGGAAAGGATACTGAAATAATAAACGACGACGGTCTGGAAAAATGGCATGAAAGTTTGTTAATCGAAAGCGAAAGGATGATAGAAGAAGGTTTAATAACCAACGAAAAAAAAGAAGGTTATTGGGAAATTGTACAGAAAGGAATTGATTATTTATCCAAGCATGGGAAATAATTTAAATCGGAAATCCCAAATAGCAAATTCCAAATATCAAATCCCAAATTCTAATAAACCCAATCAAACGAAGTAGTATTAGAACCCAAAACGGCCTAAAACAATTTGCGTTAAAAAATTCGTGCGGAGTAGCGTTAAAAAAATAATGCTGTTTGAGTTCCGGTATATCGGAAGATATAGCGGGACGAGTTCATTATTTTTAGCTACGTAGTTAAGAATTTTAGCAAATTGTTTTCAGCCTTGATTTTTTCTTTGGTTCGTTTCTTTTGTATCAAGACAAAAGAAATGAACATTCTGTGCCACTCCTACGGAGTTTTGATTTTATGTTAGAATGCTTGTTCTATAAATGTTTCACGCCATACGGCGTTTGCAGGAGGAAATAGAGAGTTCTTTTTAGATCCCGAAACCAGTTCGGGATGACATTTTATTTTAGATCCAGAAACAATCCGCCGACGGTGAATGGGATAACTATTACTTCTAGTTGTCATGCTGAATTTATTTCAGCATCTTATTGTATCAACGAGTTCTTTGTAGATTCCGAAACAAGTTCGGAATGACATTTTATTTTAGATCCAGAAACGATCCGCCGTAGCGGACAAAGTGACATGTTTTAGTCTGTGACCAATCTGTGTTATTTGTGGTTCATTTTTAAACCGCAAAGCACACAAAGAAAAAATCACAAAGCACACTAAGAAAAGAATAAACGTGAGACGTAAGGGGCACAAACCTTGTGTTCCGAAAATGATTTCTTATTCGTGAATTCGCGGCTAACAAATAACAAATTACAAATCCCAAACCAGAAATTGTAAAAGACGCAAACCTTGTGAGCCAATTTACTTGTATTTAACTCATATTTTTAGCAATTTAAAATTAATTTTATTATTATTGCGAAAAGTATCGCAACGAAAAAAATCGGAATAACAATGAAACCCAATCCTTTTAAATTCGGTACTGTTGTCGATGACCAATATTTTACGGACAGAACAGAAGAAATAAAAATAGTAAATTCGGTTCTTAACAGCGAAAACCATTTGATTGTGATAAGTCCGCGTCGCTACGGTAAAACAAGTCTGATTTACAAAGTAGTTAAAGAATCCGGCAGACCCTTTATTTTTATTGATTTGCAATTAATAACTACTGTTAATGATTTGGCTTCCCAAATATTAAAGAGGATCAACAGAATATATCCTTTCGAAAAACTGAAACGATTGATTAAAAATTTCAAATTTATTCCTGCAGTATCGGTTAATCCACTGACAAACGAGATTGAAGTTTCGTTTAATCCCGTTTCTTCGTCCGATGTAATTTTATCCGATGTATTAGAAATGGTTGAACGTATAAGTACAAAAAGAAACAAATTGATAATAGTTTTCGACGAATTTCAGGAAATAATAAGAATCGATAAAAACCTGGATAAAAAACTCCGGTCGATTTTTCAACATCAGAAAAAAGTGAATTATATTCTTTCCGGTAGCCAGGAATCCTTAATGAAAGAAATTTTCGAAAATAAAAAATCCCCGTTTTATCATTTCGGCTATTTGTTGTCGTTAAAAAAAATACAAGAAGAAGATTTTTTTGATTATTTGAATAGAAATTTTTCTCTTATTTCCAAAAATTCAGATGAAGTTTGTAAGAAAATTTTGGAATTTACGAAAGGTCATCCGTATTATACTCAACAATTTGCTTTTTATGTTTGGGAAGAAATTGTTAATAAAAGATTTGAATCTATCGACAAAGTTGTAAAGAAAATTGTTCAATCGCATGATAATGATTTTGAGAGATTGTGGGGAATGCTAACCAAGACTGAAATGAAAGTAATGATTTCTTTAGCTGAAAGTAATGATTCTCCTTTGAAAGATGAAATTAGAACCAAGTATAATCTTGGCGCCACAAGCACTGTGTTTAGCGCATTGAAAAAATTAATTTTGCACGGCTTTGTATTAAAGACATCCGGCGGATATGAGATTGAAGATCCTTTTTTCGGTGAATGGATTAAGAATAAAAGAATAGGCTGATTTTATTTGCAATGTTCATACGCTACCCTTTGTGGAGATTGATTGGTTGATGAAAAGAAATCCTAAATTCCAATTATTCTGTGACCAATCTGTGTTTAATCTGTGGTTTATTTTTTAACCACGAATTTTCTCAGATTTCGACACAGATTATCACAGAAAGGAATTTAATTTGATTGCATTGCTCCCACCGTCTACACAATGGTAGAGTTAAACCGACCGAACCTCGTAGGGGTTCAATATTTATAATAATCCTGATCCCCTCTAATGTTAAAACCCCAACGGGGTGCACCTTTAATTTGTGTTGCGATTAATCTGTGTCACTCCTAGCGGAGTTTTGGTTTTGTGTTAGAATGCATGTTCTATAAATGTTTCACGCCGATGGCGTTTGCGGTTTGAAATGGAGAGTTTCTTTGTAGATTCCGAAACAAGTTCGGAATGACAGGTTCGTCTTACTGTCATGCTGTTCGCCGCAGGCGAATTGTTTCAGCATCTATTTGTTCTTCTTAGATCCCGAAACAATCCGCCGTGGCGGATTAGCACGGATTTCGGCAGAGATTTTCACAGAAGGGAATTTCATTTTATTGCTACCACTGTCCACATGGTGGTAGAATTATTGTAGGAACGCAAATTTTGCGTCCCCGAAAACTAATATAACATCAATATCCTTAATTTCAACCGGAACGGGTTATTTATCCGAACGAAGCAAGAACAAATTTGTTATTGATTTTTACAAAATCGAAAGAAATGTTAAGATTTTGACTCCCGCTTTTGAAAATCACTTGCAAAATATAATGATTGATACCGTCGATTTTTTTTGTCTCGAATTTTCCGTATTCGTAAGAATCACTTAATTCTATGTAAGCCTTAATTTTTTTGCAATTCCTTCTTACCAAACTTTTTTCTTCGCGAACCTTGTAATTTAGAGTAGATGCTAAGTAACGTTCTTTATCATCGCCTGTATACGCAAAATAACCGGCGGCATCTTTGTATTTATTGTTTTTGCTCAAATCGAAAATTTTCGAAAGCGCGGTTTTTACTTCATCGAGCGGTTTTGCTTTTTGCGCTACTGCTGCGGTTTGTAATGCAGCAATAATTAAAAATATTCCAATATATTTTACGTAATTTATCATTTTTCACCTTCCGATTGTTATCTATTTAACAAGCCGAGTTGGAATTTGTTGCTTAAATACCAAGATAAAATACGAAAATTATCGGCGTTAAAAAATACTTAATATGTAAAATGTTTAATTTTTTCTCCCCGTTCGCCAATTTGCGTCATTGCATCTATGCCGATTGAGAGATGAATATCAACGAAATTTTGCGTTACTTCTTTATCCAGTTCTTCGGTTTTAATACCTTCGGGAATCATAGGTAAATCGGATACTAACAGAAGGGCGCCGCGCGCAATTTGATTTGCATATCCGACCACAAAAACGGTAGCGGTTTCCATATCGATTCCTATTGCTCCCAGGTGACGAAGATACGATTTGAAGTCTTCGTCCCATTCCCACAATCTCCGGTTAGTAGTATAAACAACGCCGGTTCTGTATTCCAAATTCCTTTCGACTATCTTTTCCGAAACAAATTTGTGGAGTTTAAACGAAGGCAAAGCGGGAACTTCGGGCGGAGCGTAATCGTTGCTTGTTCCTTCTCCGCGAATGGCGGCGATCGGTAAAATAAAATGACCTATTTCGGTTGAACGCTTTAACCCGCCGCATTTTCCGAGAAACAAAATACCCTTGGGCTGCCTTGCGATTAGCAAATCCATAATCGTTGCCGCATTTGCCGAGCCGATTCCGAAATTAATTATTGAAAGTCCGTTAGTGTTTGTTGCGGTTTGCATCGGACGGCCTATTCCTTTTACGTCGCAACCGAACCTTTCCGCAAAATTTTCAACGTAATTATAAAAATTTGTCAATAACATATAATCGCCAAATTCATCGATTTGTGTTCCCGTGTAACGTGGTAACCAATTTTTAGCAATATCAAGTTTTGTTTTCATAATTTTCCTTATGCTTTAAGATTTATGTGTCGAATTTAATAAATTATTTTCAACTTTCAGTAAAATTAGAGCAAACAAATAGCCCAAAAGCGAGCCGAGAATCATTCCCACAATCATATCCGAAGGATAGTGAACACCGATATACGGACGGGAAAAAGCTACCAAGAATGCTACGGTTAAGAGAATCCATTTATATTTCGGATATAATTTGGAGAAAAAAACTGCGATGGAAAAATTATTTAGTGCATGGGACGAAGGCATTGAATAAGTCCCGCCACAAGTGACCAACAATCTCACGCCTTCCAAAACATTACATGGACGCGGGCGCGCAATCAAATTTTTCAAAAACGAACTGCTGAATTGATCGGATACGGCAATTAAAATCAATGCTGTAACCGCCGCAAATTTACCCGCTTTCCCGCCTTGAAAAAATAAAATTCCCAGTAAAATTAACCAAGCGATGTACCAATGTGAAACATCGGTTATAAATACGAAGAATTTATCGAAAACCGGATTTGCAAGCGAATGGTTAATGAAATAGAACAACTGCACGTCTAGCGAGTATAAAAAATCAACCATTACACTCATCCGGTGTGATTTGGATCATAAAAATTTTTCCTTATTAAAAAACTCTTAATAAATAAAATAAGTATTCGATAATACCAATTGTGCAAATATAACAAATGATGATTCAAAAATATAATTCGAACCGCTAGATGTCTCAACCGTTAAAAATTTTAAAATTTGAGCCCAAAGAACAAAAGATAAAACATGACGATAATTATTCCCGTGAAATTGATAAAAATGATGTTGTTCCGTCTATTCTGTTGCCCCTTAAAGTTGCGGCTATCATAACCGCAATCGCCGGAGTTCTGGCTCTCGTTTTTGAAGTAAAAGCTTACATTTCTTACTCTTTCGAGATTTATCTTGCGCGACTTTTTCTTACCGTAATTGCTTTTGTTTCGCTGGTTCTTTCACAAACTCAATTCGGAAAAAAGCATTCCACCGGACTTTTACATTTTTATCTTGGCGGTGTAATTGTTTCGTTCGGATTAGTAGTTTACAAGTTACCTGAACATTTTCTGTTGAACGGGTTAATTGTTATCTTCCTTATTTTCACTCTTTCTCTATTTCTCGGGTGGAAAAGTGTCAACCAGATTATGGTTCTTTCTCTCTTTTATCTGGTATTCGGCTTGGTTGTTTATTTGGCTGATATTGATTTGACAAATTCAGTCAATTTGCCGGTTTTGTTAACGGTCGTTTTTCTTTCCGTACTTTCGGTCTTCATAAACAAGTTGACTTACAAGAACAAATTAAAACTGATCGATAATTTTAATTCAATGGTACGCGAGTTAAACGATTTGGATGATGACGACGTTTCGCAAATACAGCAAGGAACAAAGTCCGTAAATATTTTCGAAGATAATGACGCTCTGGGATTTTTCAAAGTTGATAAAAACGGAAAGCTTAAATATGTCAATAAAGGTTTCATAGAATTATTAAAATACAACGACAAAAACGAGTTATTAAAAAAGAAGTTTGATAAAGATATTTTTTCGAGTCCCGCCGAATTTTCCGATTTGATTAACAGAGCGAAAAACAATGGGTTCGGTAAACTCCGGAAAACAAAGTTGAAAACAAAAACCGGAAAAGATATAACGGTATTTCTGACTATTCAAAAATCTTTTGAAGAAAAAAATGATGTTTTTACGGGAATGTTTTTAGATATCTCCCTTTACGAAAAGGAAATAGAAAAACTTAATAATGAATTGAAAAGGCTTAAAAAAGAAGTTAACAATGCGAGCTTAACGGCAACAACCGCCGAATATGCAAGTAACGTAAAAACTCAATTTCTGGCAAACATGTCACATGAAATACGAACACCGATGAATTCCGTTTTAGGCTTTCTTACGTTGATTGAAAACGGATTGTTCGAAAGTGAAAAAGAATTAAAAGACTTTGCCAGAAATGCGAAAACATCCGCTGAATCTTTGCTTGATATTATTAATAATATCCTTGACCTTTCCAAAATAGAAGCCGGTAAAATGGATGTTGACGTAATGGAATTAAGTGTGGTAGAAGAAATAAACAAAGCCGTCTCCATTGTAACTCCTTTATTAAACGATAAAAAATTGGATTTAAAAATAGATGTCTCGCCAGAAATACCGGAAGTTTTATATGGCGATGCCACCAAATACCGTCAAGTGGTAGTAAATCTTCTGAACAATGCGGTCAAATTTACCGATACGGGATTTGTTGAAATTAATGTCGGGATTGATACCCAAACCGAAGCAATAATAAAAATACGCACGTCGGTAATCGATACCGGAAAAGGAATACCGGAAGAAAAAATTCCGTTGTTGTTCAAACCTTTCCAACAATTACAAAATTCCCTTCAAAAAGAAGGAACCGGTTTGGGATTAATGATATGCAGGGAATTTGTTAAGCTCATGGGCGGCGAAATTAATGTGGAAAGCGAAGTAGGGAAGGGAACTAAGTTTACTTTTACGGTAGTTTTCAGTCTCTACGAAAAATTCGATCCCGCTGAACTGGGGGCGGAAAATGATGTAGAAGACGAACCGGAACCGCCGGAAGTGGAAACAGAAGATTCCGTAAAAGAAGTTTATACTGACCATGAAGAACCTGCGCTTGTTGAAAGTATGTTCGAAGGTGATTTTATTCCGCTGGCAAAACCCGTTAAAACCGGTGGGAAAAGAAAACATCTGTTGCTCGTGGAAGATAATCCCATAAGTCAAAAAGTAGAGCTTAAACTTTTAAGGGATGCGGGTTACGAAGTGGAAGCGGTAACAAACGGGTATGATGCGATAGAAGCAATCAAATCCGGGAAATTCGATTTGGTATTGATGGATATAGAAATGAAAGACATGGACGGACTTGAAGCTACAAAAAGAATTAGAAGTTTAACGCCGCCTGTAAATAATGTGCCGATAATTGCGGTAACCGCCCACTCGAGTATGAAAGACCGCGAAAAATGTTTGGCCGCGGGAATGAATGATTACATCGCCAAACCGATAAATATTAATTTCCTTAAAATGACAATAGATCAATGGCTGAATGACGATTAACGTCACTCAACCGTTGATCATTAAATTTATTGCATCATCAGAACTTCGCGGATATGCCCCAAAGCCCAATCGATTTCTTCTTTCTTGATTACTAACGGTGGTGCAAACCGGATTACGTTTTCGTGAGTTTCTTTTGCAAGAATTCCTTTGTCTTTTAGCGCTTCGCAAAATCTTCTTGCGCCGCCGGCTTCGTCTTTCAATTCCACTCCGATAAACAATCCTTTACCACGGATTTCTTTTACGTGGGGCGAATCTATTTTTCTCAATTCGCTCATAAAATATTCGCCGAGTTGAGCCGATTTAGAAATTAAGTCTTCATCCATTATCACCTTAAGAGCTTCGCGCGCTACTGCAGCTCCCAGCGGGTTTCCGCCGAAGGTCGAACCGTGATCGCCCGGGTTGAATACGCCCAAAACTTCCTTACGGGAAAGTACCGCCGAAACGGGATACAAACCACCCGAAAGAGCTTTCCCGATTGTGACCGCATCGGGTTTTATCCCTTCGTGTTCGAAAGCAAACAGTTTACCGGTTCTTCCCAGACCGGTTTGAATTTCATCGGTAATGAACAAAACGTTATTGTTTTTGCAAACTTCGTACACTTCTTTCAAATAACCTTCCGGCGGAACAACAACGCCGCCTTCGCCTTGTATCGGTTCGACAAGAAACGCAACGGTATTCGGAGTAATTGCATTTTTAAGGTCTTCAACGTTTCCGTATTCAACAATTTTAAAACCGGGAGTTAAAGGACCGAATCCGTCTTTGTATTGTTCTTCGGTCGAAAAGCTGATGATCGTGATTGTTCTTCCGGCAAAATTGTTTGTGCACGCGATAATTTCAGCTTTGTTTTCTTCTACACCTTTAACTTTATAACCCCATTTCCTTGCAGCTTTCAATACGGTTTCAACGGCTTCTGCTCCCGAATTCATTGGTAAAACCATTTCGAAACCAGTTAACTCGCAAAGTTCCTTGTAGAGCAAAGGCAGTTGATTATTCCTAAAAGCACGGGAAGTTAGCGTTACTTTTCCGGCTTGTTCTTTCATAGCGTTCACAATTCTTGGATGACAATGACCTTGATTTACGGCAGAGTAAGCCGCAAGGCAATCAAGATATTTTTTCCCTTCCACATCGTAGACCCAAACTCCTTTTGCTTTTTCAATAACTACATCCAACGGATGATAATTATGCGCTCCGTATTTTTCTTCGAGCGCTATATAATCTTGTGTTTTCATAAATATTCCTTAATTTGGTTAAAAAATCATTCCCGAAAATTTATGAAATTTAACAATCAGTTCCGAGTAATTTGTTTTATTATTTGAGCGGTTGAATTAATTATATTTAACGTTTGGAAATCAATTTTTTCGGAGGAAAAATGGGAGTAAAGACTTTTGAGTTCTCAGTTTCCACAAAAGCCGGTACGGATATTATTGATATTACCGGTCAGGTTCAAAACATTGTGAATGATAGCGGAATAAAAGAAGGTCACGCTTTAGTATTTGTGCCCGGATCTACTGCCGGAATTACTACAATCGAGTATGAACCCGGTTTGCTTAAAGATTATCCCGAGTTTATGGAGAAAATAATTCCTTCCGGAATCCGTTATCATCATGACGATACGTGGCACGACGGAAACGGGCATTCACATGTTCGCGCTGCATTGCAAGGCGCGTCATTTGTTGTTCCTTTTACAAACGCCAATCTTTTGTTGGGAACTTGGCAGCAAATTATCTTAATCGATTTTGATAACAGAGGCAGAAACAGAAGGGTAATTGTTCAAATTCAAGGAGAATAATTTTGAAGAAAATTATCACAGTTTTCGGAAGTTCCTTTCCGCGACCCGGCGACGAAGAATATAATACTGCTTACGAATTGGGAAAATTGTTGGGGCAAAATAATTTTGACGTTTGCTCGGGAGGTTTTCAAGGAATAATGGATGCGGTTTCCAAAGGCGTAACCGAAGCCGGAGGAAGGGCAATCGGAGTTACGGTCAATTTGTATAATGCTAAACCCAGTCTTTATTTGAGCGAAGAAATTAGGTGCGAGTCATTATTCGAAAGAATCGAAAAATTGATTAACACGGGTGACGGTTATGTGATTTTACCCGGCGGAACCGGAACATTAGTTGAGCTTTCCGTTGTTTGGGAATACATCAATAAAAAAATGATGAGTAAAAAACCCGTGGTCTGCATCGGTGAATATTGGAATCCGATTATCGAAACGATTGAAAACAGAATGAAACTCGAAGGTAGGGAAACCGGTTTGGTAAAAATATTTAACGGAATTGCTGAAGCGGTAGAGTTTATAAAAGAAAGTTTAAATTAATTGTTATTAAATTACATTTAGTCTGAATAAAAAAAAGCGGCCGGCAAAAGCAGACCGCTTTTATTAAATTAAAAACCGGATTATTTCTTTTCGGTTTTGTTTAATTTCTTATTAAAAATCGCTTTGTATTGCTTCACCAAATCTTTTGCTCTCGGATCGTTGGGCAGTGCGTTTTCCAATATTTGCAAAGCACTGTCGAATTTATCCATTTCGTTTAGTCTGCTGTAAATTTCGCCAAGCATAAAATACGGATTGTATTGCGATTGCAAATTACCCAACGGATTTTTCTTGATTTGTCTTAGCAACGTTTTTTCAAGATCGCGCGCTATCGGTTCATATTTGTCTTTTGCGCCTGCGCTGTAATATAAATTGCCTACATCGTTTAATATTCTGTAATCCATTGGGAATAGTTTTCTCGGGATTTTAGCTTCCATCGTATCGAGAACCGCAACGGCTTCTTTTTCATTGTTTGTATTCAAATAGTAAAATGCCAACCGCAAAAACGGATTTCTGTAATTCAGAGCCAATCTTCGATGGTTATCATCGAAAAAGATTGTGGAATCTCGTAAGCCGCGGAATTTAAATCCCGGATGATAATCCCTGTAAAAACCTTCCGGTTCTTCCAGTAATTGCTGGCGCATTGCTTTTTCATTTATCGATTTGAAGAAGTTCTTTTGTTTGATGGGTGTAACCTTGTAAGACATTCCTTCCATTACCAGATAATCATCGAGACCGATGTTTCCTTTCGTTCCGGTTGTAATTGCAAAATAAATCGGTCGTTTCCATTTGTTTGATTTGATGATATCCAGAACCACCAAATCTTGCACGCGTACGGCTTTAATTTTTCCGAATTGAACCGTGTTTTCCATCTTCCAGCTAATCTTACCTTGATTAATAATTGAAGTATCCGTAACGCCGAATTGTTTGTAAACTTCTTTCGGAACAGGAATAGTAATTGTTCTTGTTTTCCATTGCGAAGGCCCGATTCTGTCTATCTCCGCATCCGAAAGACTTAGTGCAACTTTATCGGTTCCGTAGGGCGTAGTGTTTTTCAATTGTTTTATGTACCATGGTGTGTTCAATAAACTCAAGTTAACTATTCTAACGTCGCGGCGCACGCCTTCAACGTCTTGCAAATACCAAACGGGGAATGTATCGTTATCTCCGTTAGTGAACAAAATGGAATTCGGTGCAGCGCTTTGTAAAAGATTGTACGAATAATCCCACGGAACGAAGTTTCTCGATCTGTCGTGTGTGAAATAATTTGCTTGCAGCATATTAACGGGAACGAAAACAAAACCAAGAGCAATCGCAACGATTGAAACTATTTTAGAAGTTTTGAAATCTTTAATGTATTCTAGAATAATATCAAAAATTCCGCGCATACCCAGAGCAATCCATAAAGAATAAACAAAGAAAGCCCCGACGTAGAAGTAGTCGCGTTCCCTTGGCTGGGGTTGCTGTTGATTTTGATAATAAGCCGTAAGATATCCAAGGAAAATAAATAGTATTAAAAACGCCGAAGCGATTTTCCAATCTTTTTTGAAATGATAATAGAGACCGAATAATCCTAACAAAAACGGAATTGCGAAAAGTTGGGTGAAATCAACACCGGCATCTTGAACGGTGGATTTTCTTCCAACATAATTCCACATTAAATAACGGTTGAACATGTGATCCATTTGGTAACGGATAAGGAAATCCAAATCGCTGCCGTAATTTTTGTAAATGCCTTGTTGATGGGGTTCTTGCGAAAATCTTCTTTTGAACATCGGTTGATCGCCGTATTGCTCGCGGTTTAGATAAGAAACCAAACCGGGTACTGTATTCGGATTGTTGAGATTGATCGGCGGTTCTTGATTTGCGCGAATAATAATCATCGTATAAGTTGTAAAACCGAGCAACACAAACAAAAACGCTTTGACGATTAAGTTGTATGTTGCTTTATTGTTTTTATTTGTCCAATGAATCAAATATCCGAAAACAGCAAATATGGCAAGCAATACAACAGTATTCATTACAAAATCCGCACCGGAAAGGGAAGAGATTAAGATTGTTGTGTATTTAATTACCCCGGGATAAACCCCCATCAAAATTATTCCACCAATGATAATAGGTATGTAAATGGAATTTTTCTGGAATATCTTTTTGAAAAATGCGCCCATGTAAATCAAACTTGCGGCGCCTACAATCATTAAAAATCTTGAGTCGAAAGCTTTATTTTCTTGTGGTGAAAGCGGATGGTTTGGGGTTGATGACCACAAAGCCGCGGCAATTACACCGACCAAAGCAATATGCCCGAGAAAAATGTATGATGTTTTAAGATATGTTTCTTCGTCGCTTAAGTATTTTCTGTAATATACAACCATAACAATCGTAACAATGCCGAGCAAGGACATCAAATGCACACCGGTTGAAAGTCCGATTAAGTACGCAATCATTATTAAATATTTTTCGTTATCCGGCTCATCGGCTTTTTCGTTCCAAGTCATTAACAACCAAGTTACAATTGCAATAAAAAATGTTGCGGAAGCATAAACCTCTGCTTCAACTGCGTTAAACCAAAAAGTATCGGCGAATGCCAAAGACAAAGCGCCGATGGCAGCGGCAGAATAAGTGAGAATAGCATCAAAGAAATTTTCGTGATTTCTGCCTTTCCAATTTAGAATAACTTTAACGCCAACAAGGTATAAAAACAAACTTGTAAATGAGCTTGTAAGAACGGAAATTGTATTTACTCTGAGACCAACGTTACCGACAAAAGGAATCATTGAAAATAATCTGCCGACTAAGAGAAATAATGGTGTTCCCGGGGGATGCGGAACTTGCAAATGATATGCAGATGCAATAAATTCACCGCAATCCCAAAACGAAACGGAAGGTTGAACGGTTGAGAAATAAGTAAAGAATGCAATGAGAAAAACAAAAAATCCCATTAGTTTGTGTAATTTTTTTTCGTCCATTAGTTCCTCTTAAATTCGGTTAAACTTAATTGTCTTTGTCAGCGTCAGGTTTTTTAAATAGATGATCAAAATTTTTCTTTTCGCGGTTCACATAGTATCTTGTGTATAAGTCTTTTAATTTTTCCATCGAAAGCCTGTCCAAATCTTCGTCGTCTTTGTGGCGCTTCAGAAGCATTGAATATACTTCTTTATCTTTCGAAGAGAATTTTCTTTCGAACCGTTTTAATTTTTCAAAATAATTTTTTTGTTCCCTGTAACTCATATTACAAAAATATTTTAGTTCAAGCACAAAATATAAGAAAATATCTTGATTAATTAAGACTTTCAAACGGGTGGAAATTAATTATTCTACGAAGAAAATCAGACAGTTTTTTCTTTCAACTGCGGATACCATTCCGGCACTTTTCTTAAAAAATGTTCCGCCGATGAATCCCATGAAAATTTCGAAGCCCAATTTTTGGCGTTTTGTGAAAGCCTTTCCCTTTCTTTCCCGTCTTTTATCAACCGGAAAATTTTTTCCGAGAGCAATTCCGCGTTGTTGTATGGTGTGAGTAAACCCGTTTCGTTATCTTTGATCGAATCGCGCAAACCGGGCACATCTGCTCCGATTGCCGGAGTTCCCATTGCATTGGCTTCTATTATTGTTATTCCCCAGCCTTCCTTTAACGGCATGGTAACAAACAACCACGCTTTACCTAATAATTCGGCTTTTTCTTTCTCCGTTACGTAACCGAGAAATTTTACGTTTTTCTCCAGATTTTTTGTATGCACATAATTTTTCAACGAACTTTCGTTATCTCCCGTGCCGGCAATAATGAATTCCAAATCCGGTATTTTTTTAACCAAAAGATAAACTGCATCTATCACCGTTTCCAGGTTTTTATATTTTTTGATTCTGCCGACGTATGTGATTAAAGGTATATCCGATTTTTTAATTTCCGTATTGTAAAATAATTCTTGATTGATAGCATTGTAAAGAATATCCGTGTATTTTTCAGGTTGTCCTAATTCAATTAATTCTTTCCTTGTGCTTTCCGATACGGTAAAAATCGGGGTGTTACCGTAATATTTTGGAATCTGCTTTTCTTTTCTGATTATGTAATAAGCCAAAGGTGCGGGAATTTCTTTATACAAAGAGTTTCCGTGAATGTGATGTAAAATTCCTACGACCGGTTCCTTTACATACGACGGAGTAAAAAGCGGAATTTTCGAAATGTCGTCTACGATCAAATCGTATTTGCCGTTTAGCGTTTTGTAAAATTTTTTGAATTGTTTATCGAATAAAAATTTATTCCCGATTCTAATTATCTCTATTCCGTCAACGGCTTCCTTTTCCGGGGCTCCTTTGAATTTATGTGCAACAAGTGTAACGCTGTGACCCTTTGCCGCTATTCGTTTGAAAATTTCGTGAAAGTGAATTTCCGCTCCGCCCATTTCGGGATTTTTTATACACCGCCAATTAACAGCTAAAATCTTCATTGTTGTTGATATTGCATGAAAAGTAAAATATTTTGTTTTACAATATATTATTTTATTCCAATTAATGATTACATTTTCGGGAAAACCGAGTTTCTTATTCAGAGAAATTTATGTCGACCAAATTACCAGAAAATAAACAGTTTGTTGATGTTTCGGATTATGCGAGACCGTTGGCGGTCAGGCTTGTTAAATTTTTATTGCCTACGAAAATCGGAGCTTACTCACTTACAACTTTGTTTCTGATTGTTGGTCTTGCCGCTTCCTATTTAATTTACATCAATAAATTTCTTCCGGTTGCCGGTCTCCTTATTTTAGTTAAAAGCATGTTGGATGCGGCCGACGGCGAGATTGCACGCCGGCGTAAAACACCTTCCCTTGTCGGAAGATATTACGATTCGATTTGTGATTTTATCGTAAACTTCTTTTTGTTTTGGGCTATCGGAAGTTTTTATAATATCGAACTAAGCAAAATTCTGTTGGCAGTGGTTTTATTTGAGTTGCAAGGAAGCGTTTACAATTATTATTATCTGGTAAAACGTTACCAAGCTAAAGGCGATCAAACAAGCAGAATACTGGAGTTCAAACTTCCCGCTCCTTATCCGATGGATAACGTTAAATTATTGAAAGCACTTCACAAAATATATTTGCTTATTTACGGTTGGCAGGATTACTTGATTTATAAATCCGACAGCATGGCATTAGCGGGGAAAGAGTTGCCCAATTGGTTTTTAACCATGGTATCGTTTGTCGGTTTGGGATTTCAACTTCTTGTTATTGCGGTTCTTGTATCGTTCAATTCGCATATTTATACTTTAGATATTTTTATTTACGGGTTTTCAATTTACTCAATCCTTTTGATAATAATCCGAAGGCTGTTTATCAAATAATCCGGAAATTTTTAGAGCATAAAATATTTTTGAAAATTAAAGATTTTTCTTATACATTTAAAAATGATGAAACAGTCGATTCAAATATTAGAAAAATTTGACGACATCATCCAAATAACAGTAGCCGTCATTATTTTTGCCGTAGCCGGAATAGTACTGGTAGTAGCCGGTATTCACTTCATAATGCACTTCAGAGATGATTTTTCCTATGCATTGATAATGTTCATTCACGAGCTTTTAATGATTATGATTTTGCTCGAGTTGGTTTATACTATTATCACTTTTTTAAAAGAGCATACTATTCCACTTGAACCGTTTATTGTAATCGGTATTATTTCAAGTTTAAGAAAACTTTTAACGATCGGAGCACAAATGTCTATTTCCGAATCTCAAGCCGTAATGGCTGAACAAGCTTTTCAGCATTATGTGATTGAATTAATTTTGAATACGGGAATTGTTTTTGTGCTGGTTGTGGCTCTTTACATTATCCGAAAGTTTAAAACATTGCAACCCTCAAAACAAAACGGAGCTTAATTACTTATTGCTTCCAGTCTTTGCAGCCTTTCTTTCAGTAAAGTATTGCGTTTAATTGCGCGATTGGTTCTTATTGCTTTTTCAATTGCGAATTTATCTCCGAGAAGATAGACGCGCTCTTTTCCCCTTGTAACAGCAGTATAAAGTAAGTTTCTCTGAAGCATTCTCGAATGGGATTTTAGTATGGGAACAATCACTACCGGATATTCGCTGCCTTGCGATTTATGAATCGAGATTGCGTAAGCTAATGAGATTTCATCCAGTTCTCCGGAAGTGTATTCAACCAGTCTTCCGTCAAAGTTTATTATTACCGTTTGCTCTATACGGTCGTAATTATAAATCATTCCGATATCGCCGTTAAAAACATCTTTTTCGTAATTGTTTTTTGTTTGCATTACCTTGTCGCCCACTTTAAATTTTTTGCCAAGAAGCTCAACGGTTTGCGCATCGGGATTAAGTATGTTTTGAAGTTTCAAATTTAAATTATCGATTCCGGTATTACCCTTATACATCGGCGAAATAACCTGGATATCGGTAAACGGATTATAACCGAATTCTTTGGGCAATGTTTTGCTGCATAATTCTATTATTTTGTTTACCACTTCCGTTTCGGATGAATTTATAAAAAGGGAAAAATCGCCGTTTGTGTTTTCAACCACCGGAAATTTGCCATTGTTAATTCTATGAGCATTAAGTATTATTCCGCTGCCGATTTCCTGACGGTGAATTTTAGTAAGTTGGATTGTTTTGAAAATTCCCGAATCAATTATATCGCGTAAAATGTTACCGGGACCGATAGGCGGAATTTGATCGACATCGCCTACTAAAATCAAACCGGCGTGTTCCGGCATGCCGTCCAGAAGATTAAAAAACAAAGATTGATCAATCATAGAAGCTTCGTCTACAATTACGACGTCTGTATCCAACGGGTTTTCGCTGTTAACGGCAAATCTCATTTCCAAAGGATTGTACTCGAGCAAACGGTGAATCGTTTTTGCTTCTTGTCCGGTACTTTCACTTAAACGTTTAGCCGCTCGTCCGGTCGGTGCGCAAAGCGCTGTTTTGAAACCGTTCGAATTGTAATAATCGATTAGAGTTTTAACAATAAAGGTTTTGCCTGTTCCGGGCCCGCCTGTAATTATTAGAATTTTGTTTTCTGTTGCTGAACGAAGCGCATCTTTTTGCTCTTCGGTTAATTCGTATTGTTGGGATGAAAATATTTCATCGAGCAAAACGTTATTCGATTGTCCGTCTGGTAAAAACAACGGGGAGTTCTTAATTCCCAATAGTTTGTTTGCAATTTCCGTTTCCGTTAAATAAAGTGAATATAAATAAACATACTCTTCGGATTCAGAATTGTTCAAATTAAAATCGCGTTCTATGTGGATTTCACCGTTTTGTTCAAGTGAATATAACGCATCGGAAATTAATTCCGGATTTAATCTTAACATGCCGGATACTTCTTTTACCAAATCTGATTTTGGGAAAAACGAATGCCCCTCATTTGAGAGAAGATAAAGTTTATATAATACCGCCGCTTCAATTCTAACTTGCGAATCTTCCGATATGCCGATTTTATAAGCGATTTTATCAGCAGTTAAAAATCCTATGCCGTCTATTTCTTTTGCGACCAAATAAGGATTTTGTTGAATTATATCAACGGTTTCTTTGCCGAACCTTTGATAAATTTTAAGTGCAGTGTTTACGGTCAGCCCGAGTTTTTGTAAGTAAAAAATTGTTTCCCGGGAGTCTTTAATTTCGTTCCAGGCTTTTTTAATCGATTCGAACCTCTTTTTACCGATGCCTTTGATTTGTTTCAACTCTTCTATTCTGTTGTCGAGAACATTAAAAGTATCTTGACCGAATCTATCAACAATAGCTTTTGCAAGCTGCGGACCTATTCCGTTTAAGAGTGTTGATTCGAGATATTTTTCTATTTCGTTTTCCGTTTCCGGCATTATCACTTCATAATTATCAACTTTAAACTGATTGCCGTATTTTGGATGTTCGTAAAAACTTCCGGTAAACTTAAGATTATCTCCTTCGTTAATGTTGTAAAAGTAGCCGACAACGGTCATCTGTCCTTTATCTTTGGTTTTCACCGATGCAATCGTGTAGTGATTTTCGTTGTTACGAAAAATTATTTTGGTTATCGAGCCTTGTAATTCTTCGGTCATGACAGAGATTCAATTTTATTTTTGGTTTTTCGCGAACCTTTGTAAAGTTCAAACTTATGAAATTTACATTCAATTGGTCCGTTATAAAGAGTTAATTTTTTTGAAGTTCTCAACCCGATATTTTTAATCGCGGTTTTATCACCGCTAAGAATCCATGCTTCGTATCCGTCGAATTTCTTTTTCAGGATATCGCCGAACGATTTATACAATTGAATAAGATTCTTATTTTTGATACGGGTGCCGTACGGTGGATTGGTTACAATAATTCCACGTTCCCCGGTTTTATTTACTTCCGTGAAATCTTTCACTTCCAAAATTACATCGTTTTCAAGTTTTGCACGGGCAATATTTTTCCGTGCAACCTCAATTGCTTTTGCTGAAACATCGCTTCCGTAAATTGTAATACCAGGGTTACGGACTTTGCCGGACAATTCTTTTTTGATTTTTGTAAACAGTTCCTTATCGAAATCATCCCATTTCATAAAGCCAAAATGGTTTCTGTACAAATTAGGCGGTAAGTTTTTCGCAATCATTGCGGCTTCGGCAACAAGCGTGCCCGAACCGCACATAGGATCAATAAAATCTGTATCGCCTTTCCAGCCGGTCAACAGAATCATACCGGCGGCAAGAGCTTCGTTTAACGGTGCGGCGGCGCCTTCCAATCTGTAACCGCGCATGTGAAGCGATTCGCCTGAGCTGTCCAAATAAATTTTGGCAAAATTATTTTGAATATGAAGATGAATTTTGATATCCGGATTTTCAGTATTTACATCGGGGCGTTTCGCGGTTATGTCTCTTATTTTGTCGACTATTGCATCTTTTAATTTAAGCGCGGGATATTTGTTATGCTTGAACAATTTGGAGTTGACCACGGAATCAATTGCAAATGTTTGATTAGGTTTAATGTAATCAAGCCAGTCTATTTTTTTTGCGCGGGTGTAAAATTCTTTCGTGTTTTGAAACTTAAAATTTGTTACTGGAACTAATATCCTCAGAGCTGTTCTTAAGCTAATATTTGCCCGGTACATTAAATCTTTAGTGCCTTCGAACTCGACCGCACGGTTGAGAATATTAATTTTTTCCGCGCCTAATTTTTCCAATTCCCGGGCAAGAATGTTTTCAAGTCCGTATAAAGTTTTTGCTACAAACTTTTTACTTTTATAAAAGTTCTTGTTCATTGAGATAATATTTTATCAATCGTTTCTTTATCGGCATTCAGCAAACCGACTTTCGTTAAACGTGGAAGTAAAGTTTTCCAATCTTTGTTTTTCGAAAATACTTTCTTAAATAACGGTAAAGCTTCATCGGTTTTGTTTATATTAACCAAAGTTACGGCATGCCAAAATTTCATTTCTTCGTTTTGCGGAAACATATTTTCGGCGGCGGAATATTCTTTCATGGCTAATTCCATATTTCCGGTTTCCACTGCGTGGTCGCCGTTATTCATGTGTTCGTATGCCCGGTGGATTTTTAATAATCTTTTTAATTCTTTGACGGGTTCGGGATTATCTTCAACGCGTAAGTCGATTAAGCGGTCCGCCCAAACTTTCCCGGTAGATTTCCCGCTTACGACCAAGATCGCGGCGGATTGCTTGCCTCTAATATCACCACCCTCATTTTGCGCGGCTTCCAAAGCGGCAATCATTCTTTCGGCTAAAGGCGCCTTAGTATTTTCGAAAGCTTTTGCCATTGCTTGCCAAACTGTATTTTTCAACATCAAGTTTGCTTGAACGGAAAAGTTATTCCCCACAATGTGTCCTGCTTCGGGTATACAATTTTTCCCGGTGTATGCCGCCACTCTTCCCTTGAAATCGAGTATTGCAAGTTGTCTTACGTCTCTGCCTTCGTCGGATTCAATCAAATATTTGATTGCCTGTTCCGGTGAAAGTCCTTGTTTTAACAATGCGAGTCCGCGAGGACCGAACGAAGGGTTGATAAACGATTGGGTGGCAACAACTCCAACTCCGGCTTCGCCCCATGCAACAAGCGAACCGACCGAAAACCAATGAGACTGAACAGCCACGCCCATTTCTCCGGTAACAGTATCTCGCGCAACAATTGAGTATGTATGAACCAATGTGTTTTCTTTGTTTGGGGTTTGGGCGTTTAGCTGAACAAGAATTAAAAATAAAATCAACAGGGAATATATTTTTTTCATGGCTACCTCACTTTTAATCTTTATGTTTTTTGGTGACGATGCTCATCAAAATATCGCCGGGTTTTGGTTCCGGTTTGTTGTCGACCGAATAAACCACCAGCTCGTGATCGGGAGTAATTAAAAATAACGGAATAATATTTTGTTCGCCGTATTTTTCTTTCATTTTATCGAAGCTAAATTCTTCGGTAATTTTAGTTGAGCTGATGACCGAATCATCAACTATCAATTCTTCCAATGTACACATCAATGCCGAATCACTGAATAAAATTTTACCGCGTAATTCCCGTGAAACTTCGTCCAGTTTTCCGTCTTTGTTTCTGTCCATTCCGATTTGAAAAACATTTGACGAGCCGAAAATACGCGCAAACTGCAAGGCGGCAAGCGAATTCACTTCGTTGTTTGTAGTTAATGCTATTAACTTGCCGATACCGTCTAAATCGATTTCTTCGATAATCGATTCGGAAAGAATGTTGCCTACTACGGCACTTAATCCTTCCATTTTCGCTTGCATAACATTCGATCTGTTTGTATCGACCAGCAAAGTTTTGAAATGTTCATCGTTCAATGCTTTAGCTAACGATCTGCCTAATTGATGAGCGCCAACAATTAAACAACCTTGCGGGTTGGCTTCGGATAGATCGAGCTTTTTAGCCAATGTTGATGCTGTTAAACCGTAAACGGTAATAGTAACGATAATTACCAAAAACATTACAGGTACAAGCGATTCCGCTCCTGTAATATGATTTTCCGTTAACTCGAGTGCGAAAAGGGAAGTGATGGCGGCGGCCACTATCCCGCGCGGAGCCATTCCGGATAAAAACAATTTTTCTTTTAAAGATAAACCTGACCTGATAGTAGAAACAAAAATACTAGCGGGTCGCACCAACAAAATAAGTAAGCCTGTGAAAACAAAACTGCTCCAATCCAGTTGCTGTAAATCGCTAAGTTGAAGCCGGGCTGACAAAACTATAAACAAAAAGGAAATCAACAATACCCTTAGGTTTTCTTTGAATTCAATGATATGGTTGATAATAACGTATTTTTGATTTGCAAGTATCATTCCCATGATGGTTACGGTTAATAAACCGCTTTCGCTTTGTAGCGTATTTGACAACGCAAAAGCGCCGATTACCATCGCAAGCATAAACGGACTTTGTAAATAATCAGGAACGAGCTCCCGTTTCAGAAGGTAAACAATCACTATGCTTATCAACGAACCTAAAACCAAACCAATCAGCAAACTTTTAATAATTGTTAGAATTACAACGGCAGTTGCTTCTTTAGGCCCGGAAGAAATAAGAATTTCAAAAACCAGTACCGCAAGGATTGCACCGATTGGATCGTTTACTATTCCCTCCCATTTTAATATGGAATTGACTTTTCCTTTAGGTTTTATTTGGCGCAACATAGGAATAATTACCGTGGGACCAGTAACAACAAGAATAGCGGAAATCAATAGCGCAAGTCCTAGCGGGAGTTTCAAAACATAAAAAGAGATTAATGTTGTCAAGCCCCAAGTTACGACGTTACCGATTGTTATAAGGTTTCTTACTATTGACGATATTTGTTTGAACTCATTAAAATGGAGACTTAAACCACCCTCGAATAAAATGATCGCAACGGAAATGGAAACGAAAGGGAAGAGAATGTCGCCGAAAAACTGATCCGGATTAATGTATCCTGAAACAGGTCCGATAAAAATTCCGATAATCATTAATAAAAGAATGGAAGGTAAATTAAATTTCCACGAAAGCCATTGTGCAAACGTTCCCGCAACGATTATTATTGCAAAGCTGATTAAAATTTGTTCTGTCATGGTTTATAATCGATCGTTAAAATGCCGGTTCCCTGTTTAATGGCATTGTCATGCAACGGCAACCGCCGCCGCCCCTTGCCAATTCGTCCCCATCGATTGTTATTACGATGTTCTTATCGTCAAAAAGATTAATCTTTGACGCATCGAATTCTGTTGCTTTGATAATTTCGAATCCGTTTTTGTTAAGCTCTTCTATTGTGTAAACGTTCCGTGCATATCCTAAAATTTTACCCGGTGCAATAGCGAAAAAGTTTGCTCCACTGTGCCATTGCTCGCGTTCTTGTGTCCATTCGTCCGAATTCCCGCCGCAATGGATAGGTTTTAAATCAATTCCAAGAGTCTTTAATATTTCCAGAATGTTCGGAACTTCGTTAATGGATTTTACTTCACCGTTATCAACAACAATATGCACCGTTCGCAAATGATAATGCTTGAAAATTACGGGAGCGTAAACCATACATTTATCATTATCCAAAAATGTAAAAACCATATCGAGATGTATGAAAGATTCAAGAGTGTTGGGTAGTTCCTGAACAATTATATTTTTTCTTTCTCCTAACTTTTTAAAATGATTGATTATGTAATCTACACCGTACGTTGTAGTTCTGTTTCCAATACCGATTAGTATTATATCTTCCCTTGCAACAATGATGTCTCCGCCTTCTATAGTTATCTTCTCGGTTTTCGGATCGTAAAAAGGATTAATAGATTTGTTTTTAAATTTTGGGTGAAACTTGAAAATTGTATCCATAATCATTGCTTCCCGTTCACGTACTCGGTTTGCCAATTTACCGATAAGTATATTGTCGTATAAACCGATTGAACTATCCCGGGTAAAAAACAAATTGTGCAAGGGTTGAAGGGAGTATCGCTCCCGACTAAGAAAAGCAGTAAAGTTATTTTTTAGTAACGGTACGCCTTCTATTAATTGTCTCGTTAATTCTTCCGTTGGAAGATCACCCAACACATTTTTAATATCTTCCGTTTTTTCATATTTACAAACGTGTTGTAGTAAATACGATTTCGCATCTCCAATTTGCAAGACGAAATTTAACAAATCTTTAACTTCTAAAACTTCCGTGGTTTGTTGAAGTACGTTTTTAAATTCGTTGTATTCTTTTAACGCAACGGAAAGATTAAGAATGTCACTGTATAAAGCCCGTTCCGCGCTTTCCGGAGTCATATTTTCCACTTCTTTCCCCGGCGTATGAATAATGACAGCGTTTAATTTTCCGATTTCGGATGTGATGTTAACTTTCATAGAATCAAAAATAATAATAAAAAAAAGTTAAATAATTTATGTTTTCGGTACAACCCAAATGTTGTTTTCAATTTCAAGTTTTACGTCATCGAGGTAAACGGCTCTGCCGCTTCCGCCCGGTCTGAAATCAGTTACTATATCAACATGTTGAGCGGATTTATTCAGAATTCCTTCTTCGAATAATTCGTTTATTCTGCTTGAGCGTTTCTCGCCCGTAACTTCGTCGCCAACGAAACATTCGGGATAACTGGCGCCGATTGCAATGTGTAATGTACCACCGACCTTTTCAACAAACAGAGGATGTTTTAATACTTTTTCGATTCCGTTATTCATTCCTAAAGCTACTTCACCTAAGCGGTGTGAACCTCGATCGGTTTCAATGATTTTTTGTAAAATATCACCGCCTTGTTCTGCACTGTATTCAGTAATCATTCCATTTTCAAATTTCAGGTATATTCCTTGAATGTCTCCGCCGCCTTGATATACGGGAAGATCAACGAAAATTTCTCCTTCAACGGTATTAGCGTTGGGACTTGTAAACACTTCACCGTCCGGAAAATTTCTTTTGCCCGTACATTTAATAATGTTTTTGTTGCCAATGTTCATCTTTAATTCCAAAAGTTTTCCGGTTTTTGGATGTTCGGTTTGAATTTTTATAGTTTCGCTTTTATCCATCAAGCGGTAAATATCTTCTTCAACTTCCTCCAAATATCGCGGATCAACCGTAGATGCGTTTACTATCACGCGGGTGTATTCTTCCAAAGTCATTCCTTCCAAGTCGGCAAATCCTTGAGTTGGGAAGAGAGTAAGCACCCAAGGTTTGGCAAGCCTAATGTTTTTAATGGGTTCATCAACTTTCATTATTTCTTGTGCTAAATCTTCTTTAACGCCGGTAAACAATTTAGGGTTTTCCGCACCGAGTATTTCAATGTACTTTGTCATTGCTTCGTATCTTTGTTTATGCCATCCCGGCACTTTATTAATTTGTTCGATCGAACCGTATTTCGCCATCGAAGCTCCCCAGACTTTTCCGCGGTCATTGTCGGGTGCAACAATATTAACGTCGGCAATACCGCCTGCTTCAAATATTTTGTCTTGAAGAACGGAAATTAAAGGCCAACAAATATTTTCTCCCTTTATCATTATTACATCATCAGGTTGAACGCCGCCAAGCGAATAATCGAGCAAATAAGATGCCCATGTTCTTAAATCTTGTTCGTTGATTAAGTTATTCATAATTTGTCTCTGTATTTTTTGAACGATTAAACCCTAATATAAAGAAATTCGGGAAATAAATTTTGACTGTAAAAATTTAAAGAAAACAATGGATGCTGATAGAAAAAGATGGAATAAAAAATTTGCGGAAGGAATTTATATCACAAAACCTTCCGGTTCGGTGATTGAATTTTCTACTTTGGCTAAAGGTAAAAAAGCATTGGATATCGCCGCCGGAATGGGAAGGAATTCAGAATATTTGGTTAGTCAAGGTTTTGACGTTGATGCATTGGAATTGAGCGATGTTGCCGTTAAGAAGTTAAAATCGATTAAAGGCGTTAAAGTGTTTCAAGTTGATTTGGACGAATATACTTTACCGCAAAACAAATACGATTTAATTATTTGTATAAATTATCTGAGCAGAAAATTATTTCCCCAAATTATAAATGCATTAAAACCCGGTGGTGTTTTGATTTATGAAACATTGATGCATGGTAAAGAAACGGAAAAGTTAAAGCGCAATCCCGATTTTCTTGTTAAGGAAGGGGAGTTGCTGCAGGCATTCAACGATTTGGAATTAATCGAGTACAAAGAATTTATAACCACCGGTAAAAATAATGTAAAAGTAAACAAAGCATTATTTGTTGGAAGGAAACCCCGTTGATAAACGGGGGTTCCCCGGGGTTCAATAAAATTATTTTAACAAAATCATTCTTTTGGTTTGGACAAAATTTCCGGCAGTTAGCCTGTACAAATAAATGCCCGAACTAACTTTACGACCGGAATCGTCTCTTCCGCTCCAAAAAGCTTCGTATTTGCCCGGAGCGTATTCGCGGTCTGCTAAAATATTAACAAGCTCACCTTTAATATTGTATATCGCGAGCTTAACCTTTGAGTTAACCGGAACATTGAATGATATTTTAGTACTTGGATTAAAAGGATTCGGATAATTGTTAAACAAAATAAATTTGTTTGAAACGGGTAGTTCCTCTTCAACCGAAACGATAGGCGGATGGTCGTTAGGATCGCCGGGATGAGTTACCGCGGTGGGGTCGCCTGGATCGGCATCGCCTTGTTTCCAAGTTCCGTTTGGGTCTTGCAATTCTTCGCCGTTTGTGAAACCGTCGCCGTCCGAATCCAATGCCGCAAGATCAGGTCCCCAAAACGTTTCGTTCCCGCCAGGGGTAACTCTCGATTCAACATCGAGTCCGAACGGATTTCTCGGTGTTCCGCCTCCTTCGGTATGACAAGTATTACAACTGTATTTGGACCCATAAGGTACTTGTTGAACCCGGAAACTTCTTCCCGTGAGAAAAGTTATTGAAACGGCTAAAATTAAGAACACCGGTATATATATTTTTTTCATTTTGTTTCCCTTTCTGGTTTTTTAGAGAATATAAAATTCTAATGTTCTAAAGTTTAAGATAATTATTAAATCTTTAGAATCAAGTAAAATAATTCTCTAAAACAAAATCATGCATTTAGCAGTGTAACAGGATAATTGTATTTGTCATTATTTTTGCAGTATCATCCATTTTGTTTGAGAGAAATTATTAATTGTCAGCCGGTAATAATAAATACCGCTCGGAAGACTACCGGCATCAAATTCTATTTTATAACTTCCGGGTGTTTGTAATCCGTTGACGAGTGTTGCAACTTCACGTCCCAAGACATCATAAATTTTCAAGGTAACAAACCCCTCCTCGGTCCTCCCCTTTGTCAAAGGGGAGGAGGTTGCAATTAAATATTTAATTGTAGTTGCCGGGTTAAATGGATTAGGATAATTCTGATACAAAACGAAATTAGCGTTTAATTTTTCATTATGAGAATTTATTGATGTAATTCCGTCCCAACCTGCCAAGCGTGCCCAAAGCCACCAAGCCGCATAAGCTTTCCTGTTAGCGTTTAACGGTTGTGAGTGGGCGGCGGGACATTGATACCAATCAACTCCTTCGGTGTGATTGTTTTGCCAATCAATTGCCCAATTGGCATCCCGCGAACCGTCACCGTTAGAGTCGTAATCGCAGTTATCGTTTACTAATTTGTCGCCATAATAATTTCCGTCGGGATCGTAACATTCAATGTCGTAAAAGTCAAACAAAATTTTGTTGTTGGCAATACAATAATCCCTAATTTGCTGATTCCTGATATGTAAGTTTCCCGTTTCGCCGCTGCCGTCCGCATGCCCGGTCATATAAACAAATTTTACATTCGGGAAATCATTTTCCAATTGTGTCATGGGCGCCAGGTATTTATCAATCATATCCTGTTCACTCATACCGCTTACTTGTCCGCACCACGACCAAATAATTACGTTAACGTCTGAATGGGAAGGATCGTCCAAATACTGTCTTGTCTCGTCAATCCAGTTTGGGTAGTATCCGCAATCGTGGTCCAACCAACCGGAGCCGTATCCGTCTCCCTCTTCCAAATCGAGTGCCCCGTCTGCGCCTCCATTGTTCCATTCGAAAATATCTTGCGGAAGGGATAAACCAAGACCTCCGTCATTGGCAAAGTTTATCAATCCATTCATCCCGGTTGTTAGTTGACTTCCGTGGGAAGTGTGCCCGTAACCGATGTGAAGCGTTTCTTTTGCTTGTTGAATTGCATCTTGCGGAATAAGTGTAATGTCTGTGCATGAGTGATCGACAATAACAGGTTGAGAATATGAAGATTGATTAAGCATTAGTAAATTCATTAACAAAATCAAACCACCAAATAATATGGTTTTCATTTTCAGCTCCCTTGGATTTCTTTATGTATTGTAAGTATTGATTTCAACAGTTTACCGGAAAAGGAAATGCAAGAAAATTTATATTATAAAACAATAGTATATGAAATTCGTTTAACGCTTTCGGTATAAGGAGCCGAAAATCCAAGGATAATCGTAATATACAATATTATTTATAGTCCAATTTTATGCCAGTTTACCCGAAGAAACGGAATATTTGGTTTTGTGCGATTTATCAATTTTTGCACGCAAAGATGATTTTCCGAGAAGCAGCGGAAATAAATATTTTAAGACAAGTGTAAAGAAAAGCAACATAATTTTACAAAAACATTTTTATGTAAAAATATATTGCATCATTCGGTTATTTATAATTCAAGTAAGGTGCAAGCCATTTTTCTACTTCTTCCAAGCTCATCCCTTTTCTTTTTTTATAATCTAGAATTTGATCTTTACCTAATTTACCCACATTAAAATATCTTGATTGGGGGTGACCGAAATAGATGCCGCAAATCGATGCAGCGGGATACATCGCCATACTTTCGGTAAGTTCAATACCGGTAGATTCAGTAGTATTTAAAATATTAAATATTGTAATTTTCTCGGTGTGGTCGGGTTGGGCGGGGTAACCGGGCGCCGGTCTTATGCCTCTGTATTTTTCTTCTATCAATTCGTTTAACGATAAGTTTTCGTCCGGAGCGTATCCCCAAATTTCTTTTCTAACTTTAAGGTGAAGAAGTTCGGCGAAAGCTTCGGCTAGCCGGTCGGCTAATGATTTTATCAAAATGGCTTTGTAATCGTCCGAATCTTTTTCGTATTTGTCTATCAATTTTTCAATTCCCAATCCTGTAGTTAACGCAAACATTCCGATGTAATCGTTTACCCCGGAATCTTTCGGTGCTATGAAATCCGCCAGCGCCAAGTTGGAAGATGATTTTGCTTTTTTCGATTGTTGACGCAAGGTGTGTAAAATTCCAAGCAGTCCGTTTCTCGATTCGTCTTTGTAAATTTCTATATCGTCGCAACCAACGGTATTTGCGGGAAATATTCCGATTACGGCTTTAGCCGTTAATAATTTGGAATTTATTATTTCGCTTAAAATTTCATTTGCATCCGTGAATAACTTTTCCGCTTCTTTTCCGTGGATGGAATCGTTAAGTAATTCAGGAAACTTGCCTTTTAATTCCCAAGCCCGGAAAAAGGGAGTCCAATCGATGTATTCTTTTATTTCCCTCAAAGAATAATCATCAAATAATTTTATACCTAAAAAATTAGGAGTTTTAATACCGGTTTCATCCCAATTGATTTTTAATTTATTTGCTCTTGCTTCCTCAATCGATACAAACTTTTTGCTTGCGGTTTTGGCGGTATGCCGTTTTCTTATTTCTTCGTATTCGTTTTCAATGTCCGATAAAAACTCTTCTTTAATTTCACTGTTAAGTAAATTACTAACTACCGGAACAGATTGGGAAGCGTCGAGAACGTGAATTACCGGACCGTTATAGTTTTGAGCAATTTTAACCGCAGTGTGTATTTTGGATGTTGTTGCACCGCCGATGAGCAACGGTTTATCCATATTCAGCCGTTTCATTTCTTTGGCGATGTGCACCATTTCATCCAACGACGGAGTGATAAGTCCGCTTAGACCTATGATATCAACATCCTTTTCGATAGCGGTGGATAAAATTTTATCGGAAGGAACCATTACTCCCAAATCGATTACATTGTAATTGTTACAACCTAAAACAACAGATACAATGTTTTTCCCGATATCGTGCACGTCACCTTTTACCGTTGCCAATAAAACCGTTCCTTGATGAGATATTTCGCCCGCTTTTTCTTTCTCTTTCTCAATGTAGGGAATCAAATATGAAACCGCTTTTTTCATTACCCTTGCGCTTTTAACAACTTGCGGCAAAAACATTTTCCCGGAGCCGAACAAGTCTCCCACTTTGTTCATTCCTTTCATTAATGGTTGTTCAATTACGTCCAAAGCCGAAGGGTATTTCTTGCGTGCTTCTTCTATATCTTCTTCGATGAAGTCTGTTATTCCTTTTATCAAAGCGTATTCCAAGCGTTCTTCAACCGGTTTCTCCCTCCATTCGAGTTTTTGTTTTTCCGTAACAACGGTATCCTTAACTTTTTGAGCGTAATCGATTAAACGGTCGGTTGCGTCTTCCCTCCGGTTGAAAAGAACATCTTCCACAAGTGAGAGCAGATCGCGCGGAATGTCTTCGTAAACATCAAGTTGCGAAGGATTGACAATTCCCATATCCATTCCCGCTTCTATTGCATGATAAAGGAATGCGGAATTAATAGCCCTTCTTACAGTGTTGTTTCCGCGGAACGAAAACGATACATTGCTGACTCCTCCCGATACTTTTGCATAAGGTAAGTTCTGTTTAATCCAACGCGTTGCTTCGAAATAATCGACTGCATAATTTCTGTGTTCTTTTATTCCGGTTCCAATCGCAAAAATATTCGGGTCCAAAATTATATCTTGCGGCGGAAAGCCGACTTCGTTTACCAAAATATCGTAAGCCCTTTTGCAAATTTCGATTTTCCGTTCGAAAGAATCGGCTTGCCCTTTCTCGTCGAAAGCCATAACGATAACGGCGGCTCCGTATTTTTTTATTTTGCGTGCGTATTTTTTAAAATTTTCTTCCCCTTCTTTTAAGCTGATTGAATTAACAATTCCTTTGCCTTGCAAACGTTTTAATCCTGACTCAATAACATTCCACTTCGATGAATCAAGCATTACCGGAACTTTGGCAATTTCCGGTTCGGCGGATAACAGGTTAAGGAATTTGATCATTGCTTTTTCGGCGTCGATCATTGCGTCATCCATACTTACGTCGAGTATTTGCGCACCGTTTTCCACTTGCTCTTTCGCAACTGATAACGCTTCTTCGTAATCTTCGTTCCGGATTAAGCGGGCAAATTTTCTTGAACCGGCAACGTTTGTTCTTTCTCCGATGTTAATGAAGTTCGAATCGGGACGCACTACAAGCGCTTCCAAACCGCTGAGTCTCAGATACGGTTCAACATCAGGAATTTTTCTCGGCGAAAGGTCCTTTACCATTTCCGCAAACGCTTTGATGTGGTCCGGGGTTGTTCCGCAGCAACCCCCGACGATATTGAAGAATCCGTGTTTCGCATAGTCTTCCAAAACTTTTTTCATCATTTCCGGAGTTTCATCATATTCTCCGAACTCGTTCGGCAACCCCGCGTTAGGATAAAGGCTCACATAACAATCGGCAATTCCCGAAAGTTCTTCTATGTAAGGTCTTAATTGTTGCGGGCCCATTGCACAGTTTAAACCTACGGATAGCAAATTTTTTGTGTGGGAAACGGAAATCCAAAATGCTTCCAACGTTTGTCCCGAAAGCGTTCTTCCGCTTGCGTCGGTTATCGTTCCCGAAATCATTACCGGAATGTCCTTTCCCAATTTGTCGCTTAATTCTCCGGCGGCATAAATTGCAGCCTTTGCGTTAAGTGTATCGAAAATTGTCTCGATTAAAATTATATCCGCTCTGCCGTCAATCAATCCGTTGATTTGTTCGTAGTATGCTTCATAAAGATCATCGAACGTTACCGCTCTAAATCCCGGGTCGGTAACTTTTGGAGACATCGATGCAGTTTTGTTTGTAGGCCCAACAGCTCCGGCAACGAATCTCGGTTTGCCCGGATCGTTTAATTCTTCTATTGCCTGCTTTGCTAATTTGGCAGCGTTAAAGTTAATTTCATAAGCTAAATCTTGAGTTCCGTAATCTGATTGAGAAATGGATGTTCCGTTAAAAGTGTTTGTTTCGATAATATCGGCGCCTGCTTTCAAATATTCCAAATGAATGTTTTTGATTATTTCCGGTTGAGTTAAGCAAAGAATATCGTTATTTCCTTTAAGTTGTTGCGGATGGTTCTTAAATCGTTCGCCGCGGAAATCTTCTTCAGATAAAGTGTGCCGCTGAATCATTGTTCCCATTGCACCGTCTAAAACCATGATGCGGTTATCGAGTATTTTTTTTAATTTGTTATACATTGCTTTCACTTTGAATTCAATTTTTAATAAAATTATCGTCAACCATAAATTTAATAAATAAAATCAATTAAGATATTTTTGCATTGGCGTTTCTAATTTTGCATTTTGGGATTCAAATAAAATTGATTGGAGTAAAAAAATGATCGTAGTAACCGGAGGAGCCGGATTTATCGGCAGCGCGTTGGTTTGGAAATTAAACCGGATTGGCAGAAACGATATTATTATCGTTGATCATCTTGGAACAGCCGAAAAGTGGAAAAATTTAGTGGGATTGGATTATCACGACTTTTACCACAAAGACGATTTCATTAAATGGATATACACCGATGAATTTGAATATGATATCGATGTGATTTTTCATCTCGGCGCTTGTTCGTCCACCACGGAAAAAGATGCCGATTACCTTATGGAAAATAACTTTGCTTATACTCAAGTGCTAGCGGATTATTGCGTTGAGAAAAACATAAGGTTTATTTACGCTTCTTCCGCGGCAACTTACGGCGACGGTTCACAAGGATATAAAGACGATGAGGAAAGTTTGGAAAAACTTCGACCGCTTAACATGTATGGCTATTCAAAACATTTGTTCGATCTTTACGCGAAAAAAAATAATTACTTTGATAAAATTGTTGGACTTAAATATTTTAATGTTTACGGTCCCAACGAGTATCACAAAGGCGATATGAGAAGCGTTGTGCATAAAGCGTTTTATCAAATTAAAGAGAGCGGAAAGGTGAGATTATTCAAATCATACAAAAAAGATTATAAAGACGGGGAACAACTCCGCGATTTTATTTATGTGAAAGATGCGGTTGATATTACTTTGTTTTTTATGCGGAATAAAAATGTTAACGGTTTGTTTAACGTTGGAACGGGTAATGCCAGAACTTGGAATGATTTGGTTACTGCAATTTTCAATGCAATGGATAAACCTGTTAACATCGAATATATCGAGATGCCGGAGAACCTTAGGGAAAAATACCAATACTTTACTCAAGCCGATCTGACAAAACTTCGCGAAGCCGGATACGAAAACGAAATAACCCCTTTGGAAAAAGGCGTGGAAGATTACGTGAAAAACTATTTGCTAAAGGATAAAACCTTAGCATGGTAGTTTTAATTAAGATAATCCAAAAATTAATAGAATAAGTTTATATTAAATGATGAACGTAAAAAGAATTGTTATAAATAAAATCAAATCTAATGATTTGGGCAAGGAATTGATTTTCCGGTTTAAGAAAACCGCAAACCTTTTACCTAAGCCCGATATGCAATTTCCGGAATTGATTAATGTAGAGATTGTAAGCTCTTGCAACCTTTCTTGTGTTCATTGTCCCCCGCACATGAAAGAATTCCGGAATGACGTAAGAAAATTCGGTATAATAAAAATTGGTTTGTTTGAAAAAATAATGAACGAAATAGATAATTACGGTATTAGAAGGATAGCATTGCATAAAGACGGCGAACCCCTTTTACATCCGGATATTAATTATATACTTGAAAGAGTTAAGAAGAAAAACAATCATATTGTTTATTTAACTACAAACGGTCACCGTTTAACAAAAGAAATAAGCATGTCGATTTTAGAAAATAAGATCGACATAGTAAACTTCAGTATCGGTGCGGCAACGGAAGAGTTTTATAAGAAAGTCAGAGGTAAAAATTTTGATAAAGTGATTAATAATATTTTAACATTTTTAGAATTAAGGAATAAGAATTCTTGGAAACCAAGGGTAATTGTTCAAATAATAGATTTGAAACAGTTCCCGGAAATGAAGACCGAATTAAAATTATTCAGGAAATTTTGGAAAAATTACGATGTGGAAATACAAGAATGGGAAAATTTAACTTGGGGGGTTTTCGACTATAAAGAATCGGAAAAGAACCGATACCCGTGTTATTCTTTGTGGGAATCTATGGTAATTAATTCCGACGGAATAGTTTCCGCTTGTTGTATGGATTGGTTACAAAAATTACAAACCGGAAATGCAAATGAGCAAAGTTTGGAAAGTATTTGGAAAGGTGAACCGCTAAGAAGAATTAGGAAATTACATATTGAAAACAAAACCGGTGAATTACCGTTGTGTCCGACTTGTAATTACTGGGCTTGGCAGACAAAATTAGAAGAATATCCGTTGTAGGAATTTTATGAAACTCGCAACACTTTGCTACATCCAAAAAGACGGTAAAACTTTAATGCTTTACCGCAACAAAAAAGAAAACGATTACCACGAAGGGAAGTGGAACGGATTAGGCGGAAAGTTCGAACCGGGCGAATCCCCGGAAGATTGCGCAATCCGGGAAATTAAAGAAGAAGCCGGCTTGATAGTCAAAAGCCTGAAGCTGAAAGGATTCATTACCTTCCCGATGTTCGACGGTAAAGATGATTGGTATGTTTTTATTTTTGTCATCGATAAATTCGAAGGCAGTTTAATCGATTCGCCTGAAGGTAAATTGGAATGGATTCCGAATGTAAAGTTACTTGATTTGAATCTTTGGGAAGGCGATCAAATTTTTATTCCGTGGTTGTTTCAAGAAAAATTTTTCAGCGCAAAATTTAATTATAATAACGGCAAATTTATCGATTACGAAGTGGAATTTTATTGAACGGAATTAAATCAAATACATTTGCGGAAAAAGCGGTTGAGTATTTTCTTTCTCTTAAAAAACCAGTAAACCTGCCGCAAGGTGTTGAATTTCTCAATCCTTACGAAAACAAAAGTGTGCGGAAAGTTGTTAAAGAATTCTACCGTAAATTTTATAACGATAACAACAAGCGGGTTTTTATTTTCGGTATAAATCCCGGAAGATTCGGCGGCGGACTTACCGGAATTTCTTTTACCGATCCGGTTGCTTTGCGTTTATTCTGTGGTATCGAAAACAGACTGGGTAACCGGCGTGAGCTTTCAAGCGATTTTATTTATAAAGTTGTTGAACAGTTTGGCGGAGCCGGAAAATTCTTTCGCAAATATTTTCTTACCGCACTCTATCCGCTGGCAATAATTAAAGACGGTAAAAATCATAATTATTACGACAGCAAAGAGCTTTACGAAATTATGAAACCGCTTCTGATTGATTCCGTACGGGAGCAAATAAAATTCGGGGCGGAGAAGTCTTTCGCCGTCTCGCTTGGTAAAAAGAACGCTAAATATCTTGAAGAAATAAATACGGAATTAAATTATTTCTGCGAAATCAAAGTTGTTGAACATCCCCGCTTTATTATGCAATACCGCAGAAAAAGGCTCCATGAATTTATAAGCAAATACTTGGAAACAATAAAATTTCCCTAAACGTTTTTGCTTAATCCAGTTTCGCCAAAAATTTCAAAATTTTTGCGTTTACATATTCCGGATTTTCCAACGGCGCCATGTGACCGGCTTTCGGCACAATGTAAAAATCCGATTTCTTAATTTTCTTTGCCATCTTTTCCATTACTTCCGGCGGAGTTAATGCATCGTATTTCCCCACAAGAACAAGAGTAGGCAACTTGAATTTTTTAAGAGCTTTTGTGGTATCGGTTCTGCTTAGCATTGCAATCAATCCGCCTTTAACTCCAACAGGATTGTGTTTCTTGGTGGATTCCAAAATCCCTTTGAAGAAATCCGGTTTCTTTTTGATTGTCTGTTTCCAAAAACAATTTGAAACGAACGGTTCGACAAAAGCCGCAAGTCCTTCCGTATTAATTTGATTAATTGCCATAGCGCGTTTCAGTTTGCCTTCGTTATCGTCGGCTTGCGATCTTGTATCGCAAAGGATTAAAGCTTTAAATCTGTTCTGGTCTTTTTCCACCGCCCGCAAGGAAACGTAACCGCCCATGGAAAGTCCGCACAATACCGGTTTATTCAATTTCATTCCGTCTATAACTGAGAACAAATCCCATACGAAAGCTTCCATGGTGTATTGACCGTCGCCGACGTAACTTTTACCTAAACCCCTTACATCGTATGTTACGCAATAATAATTTTTGCTCAATTCGTCCGTTTGGAAATTCCACATGTTGTGGTCGTAAGGAAAGCCGTGAACGAAAATAATTGATTGATTATCCGGATTTCCTTTAGCAGTTACGTAAAGACCGTTTATTGTTTTTTGCATTTTAACATCACCATTTCTTTATTCTTTAATTAATTTTTTTTAGTAAATTCCGTTATTCAAAACTACAAAATTTTGTGAATGGGCAAGATAAAAAAAATATCGGGTTTCAAACAATATCTCCGGTTTGCGTTTGCTTTAATTTCGGCTCTGATTATTCTTTCTTTTAAATCTCTTTTTTACGAAGCTGATTATAATCTAACCGGATTTTTCAATTCGGTAAGCGGGCAAAAGGGAATTGACTCGAATATCGTTCTCATTCACATTTCACCGAAAGATATAGAAAGTTTGGGATGGCCTTTCAAAAGAAGTTATTATGCTACTCTGCTCAGTCATTTACAAAAACAAAATTTGAAAAAAATTGGAATAGAAATTTTCCTTTCGGAAAAGCTGTCTTTCCAAAGTATTTACGACAGTGTCCTTAACAAAGAAATTAAAACCACAAAAGGCATTGTGCTTTCATCTTTGCTTAATTCCATTAACAGAAACGGGGAAGAAATTTTTACGGATTCCGTTATTTATCCCGCTCCGAAACGGGTGATACCGGAGTTGCAAACAGGACACATAAATTTTCTAACCGAAGACGGATTGTATATTCCGCTTAACGTTAAAGCAGGTAAAGGAATTGAACCGGCATTTTCTTTGGCACTTTCGGGAAAGGAATTGACAGATCAAAAATTAATGAAAGTAAATTTTTACACTACTTGGAAATCTTTTAAGAAATATTCTTTCTTGGATTTCTTTTCTTCCGTGTTAAACGACAAAAACAAACTAAAAACTCTCGAAGGAAAAATTTTAATTATCGGTGTAAGCGATCCGTTAATAGCACCGTCGGTTGCAACGGTATTTGATAAAGAACTTCCGGGAATCGGGTTTCATGCAATTGCTCTCGATAATATTTTAACCGGTAGGAGTATAGATTACCGCTTAAAAAATATTTCCACATTTATTTTCCTTCTTTTGTCTTTGGTCGTTGGATATACGGGGTTTAAAAAGAAAAGCATTTATCTTCTGGCAATTATAGTGTTTTTGGTTTTGGCTTATATTCTTTTTGTTTTTCAATATATTGAATTGGATTACCTTTCAATCGTTTTGCCTTTCGCGGTTTTGTTTTTGGTCGATTCTTTTATCGATTTAACAGAAAGGGAAGAAATTCTAACCGAAACTCTGGACGAAGCGGAAAATTTAAAGAAAACGCTTCTTCAAAAAGAGGAAGAATTAAAGATATTGGAGGAACAATATAAAAACTCCGCTCAGAATCAAAGCGCGGAACTTACCGCTCAAATAGAAAAATTAAACGAAGAAATAGCCAGGCTTAAAAAGCAAGAGGAAGATGAAATTCCGGCCGAAATCGAAAGTGATTCCGCATCCGTGAAAAACTTTGAGGGAATAATTTACAAAAGTAAAAAAATGAATTCCGTTGTGGAACTTATACGTAAAGTTGCACCGGAAGACGCCACTGTTTTAATTCTTGGGGAAAGCGGAAGCGGAAAGGAACTTGTAGCTCAAGCGATTCATAAATTAAGTCCGAGAAACGATAAAGAATTTGTTGTGGTTAATTGTGCGGCGTTAAGCGATACTTTGCTGGAAAGTGAATTGTTCGGGCATGTAAAAGGCGCTTTTACCGATGCAATAAAGGATAAGAAAGGCAGGTTTGAGTTAGCTGATAAAGGAACTTTATTTTTGGATGAAATAGGCGAAACTTCGGAAAATTTCCAAGTTAAGTTGTTAAGAGTTTTGCAGACGGGTGATTTTCAGCGCGTAGGTTCTTCCGAAACTCTTCATGCGGATGTGCGGATAGTAGCGGCAACAAACAAGGATTTGGAAAAACTTGTGCGCGAAGGTAAATTCCGCGAAGATTTGTTTTACAGACTGAACGTGTTTACAATAAAAGTGCCTTCTTTAAAAGAAAGAAAAGAAGATATAGAAGTTCTTGCCGATTATTTTATTAAAAAGGAATCTCCCGGACTTACGCTTTCGCGTTCCGTTCTTCAGCAACTTATCGATTACAATTGGAAAGGAAATGTGCGTGAGCTAGAATCGGTTATGAAACGCGCCGCGATATTTGCAAAATCGGAAAACAGAACAATAATAAAACTTAAAGATTTACCCGAGCAGCTAGCCAAATACGATAAATCCAATCTCGAAGCGAATATTCTCGAACTTTTAAGGGAAAAGAAATTTTCCCACTCTTCGATAAATGAAACCGCACGGGAATTGGGCGACCTGAATCGTACGGTAGTTTCGGAAAATTTCAGAGGAATATTTTTCAAATTTTACTGTAATTTCAATTTCGATTTGGAAAAAGCCGTACGGGAAATTGCACAAACCGAAGAGCCGGAAGTTCTTGAAAAAGTCAGAACAAAAGCTTCCACATATTTGAAAAATATTGAAAGGGATGTGGAGAAGCTTTCCACTAAAGATTTTGCCGAAGTAAAAATAGCATTCGTTTCCAAATACAAAAATTTACCTCAAAAATATCACACCTATCTCGATAAAGTAATCCGGAAAATTCTCGAAAGTTAGCCTGAGGAGTTACAGGTCAGGCATTATTTTGTGAACTTCAGGCAAATAGTTAATGAAGTTGAGTGTAGCTAATGCTTTGAATTACAACAACTTAGCAAAACCGGCGGATATTGGCACGCTTTCTGATACTTCGGGGGCAGAAGTTTTCGCAAAAATCACAAACAGGAGGTAAAAATGAAAACCAACAAATCAATCTTAACAACGTTGCTTACATTATTCTTGTTATCGTTTTTGTTTTTCGGATGTAACCAGGAAAATTCCATTGTAGATCCGAATAACACAAACGATGAAATAGAAACGTTGAAAAAAATTGCCGAAGAAGACGAACTTATTCAATCTTTCGAAGCAAATTATAACGAAGACGAAGCAATGGGTTTTGTATTCGGTAAAATTTCAACCGAAATCTTCCCGGTAAAGGTCGGACAAAGAATGCGCCCGATAAATTTTGATTTCAATGCAACAATTGAAGGCGATTCCGCATACGGAACAATCACTCGTACTTTCGAAGGAATGTTGTTTATTATCGCTTCTTACGATTCGAACGCGAGTTTCTTCGATACTAATTTGGTCTTAATACAAAAACCGTTTACAACCACAATTACAAGAAACGTAATTTTCCAACGAATCGGTAATTCCGATAATCCGCTTGACAATTGGAAATTGGTTGCGGTTTCGTTACCCGAAGGCGGAACTCTTACCGATAATATTAGTATAAAATCTATGACTGTTTATCTGGAAAACGGAGATTCGATTTATGTAGATTCGCCGAATGATTATTATCTCTCGCGCGAACCCGGTTTGAGACACTTGATTCCTATATTCGGTCCTTCTAAAGACGTTCGCGTGAAAGTTGAAATTGCAAGTGTTTATCCCGATCCGGATTTTGTTACGTTAACTTGGGGAGCATGGAAAGATAGAATGTTAGGCATAAGAGCTAAACATAGAACAAAGAAAAAATTCGAATTGGTATCCGAAGAATTCGACGGAACATTTTACAACAGAGTTTACGAAGGAAATTGGAAAGTTAATCCGTTCCCGGGAGTAAGACATGCGGTTGTTAATGCTTTCCCGAGAGTTGTAATTTACGACGATGAAGCTCCGGTTGAATCGAATTCGTGGGGAATGCCTTACGTTGTAAAATAAAAATAAAAAATCATGAAGACCTCTTTGAAAAAAGGGGTCTTCTTATTTATTTACTTTGTGAAAATATTCATTTAATTTAAAGAGTTTATTATTATCAAGATGAAAGTAAAAAACTTATATATCGCACTGATTTTTATCTTTGCGGTTTTCTTTGCTTGTCAAGACCCTTTGCCTATCGAATTGGTGAACAAAGAAAATCCCGAAGAAGATTATGATGTTGAGGTGATTACTCCAAAACCCAATACGGTAGTGTTCACCGGTTACGATTCCACCGGAATTACAAGTCCTATTCCCGTCAACAGTTCGGTAATAAGTTTAAGCGGAATTAAAAATACATTCTACAATAAAAACGTTACGGTAAATAAAGGTTATGCCGAGGCGGTTTTCTACGATACCGATCAACCGATTAAAACTTCTTCGGGAATAATCATCGGGTACAAAACACTTTTATTCGGAAGAGTAAGATTCGATGATGATTCTGCAAGAGTGGTTCCGCACCGGATTTTTTACAGGGACGGAAACGTTATAAAAGACACTTTGGTTGGCGTTAAACATGTTCTTTTTTATAAAAAACGAATCGCACCCGCTCGGTCTAATTTCCCGTATGGTAAAAGTGTGCGCTTCCATTTCGATTTTTTCGGACAAATGCCATTTTTAACCACAATTAAAGTGCCGCAGGAGATTTCGGCAAAACTTAAATTAACCGGTACCAAAAAAGATAAAAATTTGCGGGCGGAACTTTCTTGGAATAAGATAGACGGCGGGGAAGTTGAGGTTATTATCGGCGGGCTGTTGGAAGGTAGAAGGGAAATAATTCCGTTACTCAGATTAAAATCATTTAAAGGAAACAGAATTGTGATCAGAAATTCGTTGATCCAGAAAATACCTTTCGAAAAGTATGACAGCGTGGTGTTTTCCGTTATTCGTAAATTCAGAGCTTCGGTTAATACTATCCGGTTGGGAGATATTTATATTGCGTCCCAGAGTATTCATAATATTCTAATTAATATTCCGTAATATGAGAATAATTTATACAATTTTAATTTTTATGATGAGTTTAACTACTATTACATATAGTCAGATTTCGTATGACGTTTACGGAAATTTTATTCCGTCCGACCGGATTAATTTCAGGTTGAACAGTTTGGAATCGAACCCGGGGAACTATGCGCTCACCAAGGATTGGGAATTCGCCATTTCGTTTAATACTGTTTTTGCAAGGCAATATTCTACCAACTTGTTTTTCGTTTCGTTGGGGAAAAGGATAAAAGATCATTATTTATACGCCAGATACACGCCCGGGATTTCCAAAGAGTTTAAGTTTACCGCTTCCAAAAGTAACATAGACGATTCCCTTACAGTGTTCGAAACGGATTTAATTTATAAAGAAAAATTCGGGTTCGGCTATTCTTATAATATTTCGCCTGTTCTAACTGCAGGCATTTCGTTCAGGTTTTTTCAACAGGAATTCAGCGAAGAGTTTCCTTCGTTTATTGCCGGTACGGAACCCCAAGTATTAATCAAAGAAAAAGAAATTGTTAGTAAAGATTTTTGGCAAGCCGATTTCGGAATTTCATATTCAATTATGAAGAATTTAAGTTTGAATCTTTCGACTAATAACTTTATTATCTTCGGGCGGAATTACCAAAACGTTGAGGAAAGCGATTTTGAAATAAAGAAAGATGTATTTGATTTAAGAAAGCAAAGAACCGGTGTACTCGGAATTAATTTTTCACCCTTTGAAGCTTTAGCGCTTAACTCTAAAATTGAAACCAACGGTTCTTTTTCTGCGGATTTATCCACTCATTTCAAATTCATGGAAAAGGAATTCACTGTTGGTGTTACCGCTTTACACGATAGATATCAACAACCGTTTATTGCGGGAATTGTTCCGGTCGTAAATGTTGCCAATCAATTTTACAGTGTTACTCTTAGCGGAATAAAATATCTGTCGAACCGATTAACACCCCGCAGTGTTGCGGAATTCAAAGAGAAAAAAATTTCCAATATTGTAAATAACTATTTTGTAAACGACGAAGTTTTCTTAACCGTAAATTTTGCGCTCTCGTTTCAACCCGAAAAGTATGTGAAGATACTCGACGTGGAAATATTAACGGAGATTTATCCTACGCTTGCCGATGTTTATGTGACGAAACCCTTTGCAAGAGGGAAGATAGTCAATTTATCCGATAAGAAAATTACGGTAAAGCCTTTCAGCTTTATTTCGGAAGTGAATAAAGAAGAGGTACAATCTCCCGCGGTTGAACTTATACCACACGATACCGCCGAAGTTAATTTTTATACGATTGTGGATGAAAAGTTTAATTTGAAAAGAAGAAAAATAGAATCGGTTGATTTTATTGTTAAGACCGGAAACGGCGAACCGGACGACATAATTCAAAAACCGATTTTGATTAACGATAAAAACAGTTGGGACGGTAATGTAAAAAATCTTAAGTTTTTCGTTGAACGCGATTACGATTTCGCTAATCAATATGCAAAAGCTGTGCTTAAAAACGCATACGATTCGTTGGTAAATGTTAAACCGCCGCTAAAGAATTTTTACAAAGTGAAAATATTATTCGATAATTTTGTAAAGAATATGCAATACGTTGCCGATAGAAGGGCAAGTGTGGAAAATGTTCAGTTTCCTTCCGAAACAATTGAATTGAAAGGCGGCGATTGCGACGATTTAAGCGTCAGCTTTGCAGCGGTTTTGGAAAGTATAGGAATCCAAACCGCATTTGTCGATTACAAACCGGAAGGGAACAATATCGGTCACGTGAATTTATTGGTTAATACAAAACTTAAACCGGAACAAGCCGGATTAATTACATCGAACGATAAGAAGATTTTCATAAGAAAAAATACAGATGGTAAAGACGAAGTATGGATTCCTTTGGAAACTACTTCGCTGACAAATTTTGAAACCGCATGGGAAATCGGAGCGGAAAAGTTTTATAAAACTGCCATAGAAAATTTCGGATTGGCAAAAGGAACGGTTGAAATTATCGATGTTTTTTGAAAAATTTAAAAAGATTATAAACCGGAGGAAAAAATGAAAAAGATATTATTGATTCTGTTTTTGGCAAGCACGTTATTTGCGCAGGAATATGTTGTTGAAAAAGTAAAGGGCAAAGTGCTTGTGCAAAAAGGAACAAGTGAAAAATGGGAAACCGTGCAAGCAGGCGATAAACTTAACGGCGATGCATTGATTGTTACGGAAGAGAATTCTTTCGTAAGGTTGAATAAAAACGGTACAAGATTCGTCATCGACGGAAATTCCGCGCTCGGTCTCAATTACATTAAAAAGATTTCCATTAATGATCTCTTGCTCGCTTTGGCGATGGAAGAAATAAGAAACGTTCCGAAAATTAAAAAGAGCGGGGAAGTTAAAAGCACCGCTGTTTACGGCGCGGATGTGACGAACGAAGACGATATTGCGGTTCTGGAAAATACGCTCGGCGAAAAAAAATTGAACGGTGCAAAACTGCTTGCGGAAAACGGATATAAAGAATCTTCCGTAATTGTGGCAAAAGAAACATACCGTAAATATCCCGCTACTAAAAAGAGAATTGCAGACCGCATTTACTTTGCGGATATTTTAGCGGATTTGGGTTTATACCAAGAAGCGGCAAGCGAATATGCGAGTATTAAAAAAGAACCGATGACCGATGCCCAACGAAAAATATTGGAAAAGAAAATAGAACAAGTTAATTTGAAATTAGCGAAGTAAACGCTTGGCTTAGTTGCCACCGTGTGGACGGTGGCAACACCGGTACTGAGTTATTCTACCGTCAACACTTACTATTACTGCCGCCCCTAACACATACTATTACTGCCACCGACAGAATAGGGGGAGAAATATACTGTTATAATCAGCATACATAATAATAAAGTAATAATAGTTTAATAGGCATAAAAAACAACCTTGACATTTAAATAAAAATTTACGATTTTAAATAAAAAGATTTTGCTTTCTTAAATATAAGGAGCAAATAAGTTGGCACGATTTTTACTCTCTCTCTCTCTCTCTCTCTGGAAATTTCTGTTTTTCACTTCTATTCTTATATCTATCAAGTTACGTCGACAAAAGTTTTATCGACAGCAAACTTTTAACATATCAATGTTTCGAAATCTTAATTATATTCTTTTCTATTCTTTTAAAACTAAAGGTTTCTTTTTTAAAAAGAAAATAATAGTATGAGAACAGAAAATTTGAAAAATAATAAGTTAAAGTTTAATATAAAAGGAGTTGAGATGATAAAACTAAGTAATTGTAAAATGTTATCTTATAAATACATGTTTTTTATTATCATAGTTTTAATTTTTATTTTTACAAGCTGCAATGACAGCAACCCGGTTGACGGAGGCGGAATTAAACCGCCATTACCTATTCCGCCGATAATTTATTATAGTCCGGTATGGCATCCTAATGGGAAAATTGTAGGATTCAACCATATACCGTTAAAAAACATTCACTATAATAGTGGCGCAGACTACCCAGATAAGTATGAATTTGAGCCGGATTCCGCAGGATTTTGGTTAATAAATTCAGACGGGACAAATATGCATAGAATATTCCCATATCCTATATCCGATCCCGAATGGTCTCCGGATGGGAAATGGATTGTATTTGATGCAGGTGCTCAAATATATAAGATGAGATTTACGGGTGAGACTTTTGATACTACAACGCTAGTACAGTTAACAACGGAAGGCAGGAACTTTTTCCCGTCATGGAGCCCCGATGGCAAATGGATTGTTTATGATTCAAATAAAGACAGTCCTAACGGAATGAACTTTATTTGGAAAATGAAGAGTGACGGAAGTGACAAAACAAGAATTGCGTATGAACCTGAAAAAGGAGAAATAAGAGACCCAAGTTGGTCACCGGACGGTAGTAAAATCGTTCATATAAGGTATTCGGAAGATTTTAACACAGATGCTTCGGAAATTTGCATAATGGATACAAACGGAAATAATGTAAAACGTTTAACATTTAATGATTTTATGGATTATTTTCCAAAATATTCATTTGATGGGACAAAGATTGCATTCTCTTCACAGGGTATAGGTGGTCCACCACAACTTTTGGTAATGAATTTTGATGGTTCGGATATAAAACAAATGACAAATGAAGGGATTTACGCAGATGCCGTTCCATTTTCTTGGAGTCCTACGGGAAATTTTATAGTTTATTCGCAATACCGGTCTGATAAATGGCCCGCGCAAAATGGAACTTTATGGATTCTGAATGTTAATACAGGTAATAAAAAGCAACTAACGTTTAATCCTAAACCAACATATAATTAAGATTTTGGAAGGAGGTGATATAAAATGAAAAGTTATTTATAAAACCCCTGATCCTACGGATGTAGGATAAAAACACTCTTCCGCCAGAAGAAATGATTTTTTATGACAAATAGTCATACAGGGGTTTTTTGTTAAAATTTATAATAAATATAGGATTTTAAAAACATTTTTACAAAGGAGAACAATCATGAAAAGTAAATTATTTAAAATAGTTCTCAAAATATTTATAATCATTGCAATAATTTTTACGAGTGTTAGTACACTTTACGCACAACAAAAAGTAACTAATGAAATACTTTTTTATGTAAAGTCAAAAACTGTTGATGTTCCTTTGAGTTACAGCGGAGAATTTGAAATAAATACGAATTCAATTAAATCACAACGATTATTAATAACATTAAAAAAATATAAAATAAAGAATATTAAAAGAGCATATGTAAATTTTAATTTAGAAGATACGTTAAGATTTACGAAAGAGGGAAAACCTATTAAAATGCTTAATCTTGCAAGATTGTATAAACTTAAAATACCTAAAGGAATTATTGTTGATTCTCTCATTAAATCTTTAAGTCGAGTTCCTGAGGTAATATATGCTGAAAAAAATGGAGGTTGGAAGCTTTATTCAATTAATGATCCTTATTATCATAAACAATGGTATTTAAAAAACACTGGGCAATCAGGAGGTTATGTTGGCGCAGACATTAAAGCAGAAGATGCATGGCAAATATTTAAAGGAAGCTCAAATATCAAAATAGGTATTATTGATTCAGGAGTAAAAACTAACCATGAAGATTTGAGTGGGAAAACTACAGGAGACAACCCCGATTATAATTGGCATGATCCTGATTGGTACTATAGCTATGCACACGGGACTCATGTTGCTGGTATTGCTGCGGCAAAAACTAACAATAATAAAGGTATAAAGGGCGTTGATTGGAATGCCCAAATATATTCTCGTCGAATATTTGATTCACAAGATCATCAAGATGATGATGTATTTATTTATAATGCTATTGTAGATGCAGTTGATCATGGCTGTAACGTTTTGAATAATAGTTGGGGAGGTCCAGATTATAGCGTAACAATAAGATCAGCATTTGCTTATGCATATAAAATGAATCGTGTTGCCGTTGCAGCTATGGATGACCATGGTGCAACAGGTCCAACATATCCTGCTGATTATGGTCAAGGTATTATTGCTGTTGGCGCTACAACCGATAAAGATCAACATGCCGGTTATTCGCAAATCGCTCCATGGATAGATGTGTCAGCTCCAGGTGGTTCAGGTCAAGGGGATCCACATGATATTTTTTCAACTGTTGCATATTATAAATCAGCATATAATGGATATTATGATTATTTAGCTGGTACTTCTATGGCAGCACCTATTGTAACTGGGATAGCATCATTATTGAAAGGATACAAATCTTACTTAGATAATGATGATATCGAAAATATAATTAAAATTTCAGCTGATGATAAAGGGGCACCTGGATGGGATCAATACTATGGTACCGGTCGTGTAAATGCCCGTAAAGCGTTGGATTTATTGCGGTCACCTTATATTTTAAGTCATAAATCAGCCAATGGCGGCAGTGTATACAGTAGTACCGGCTCATTTGGTATTACGTTTTACGGTGTATCCGGGCTTGCAGATGGTTATTATATTGTAAAAAGATACGAAGTTCGAAAATCCGTTAGTTTCGGTTATACTACCGATACGCATGTTTGGGGTAGGGGAGTCGGTACAAACGGTTTTTCTAAAGCATCCCCCAATTACGGAATGGGGTATTGCGATGTCGTTTCTTATAATAATTCAAGTGCTACTTTACGTACATACGTTTATCAGGTATGGAATGTAGCAGGTGAATATTTAGGATATTATCCTACGACTCCTTCAAATGTACATTTTGAATATACTGTTTTAGGAAAGAATGAACCGTTATCAGTTTATATTACTGGGCCTTCATATTTAAATGGAGGACAAACCGGTACGTGGACCGCACATCCTTCTGGAGGCAGAACCCCATATCATTATCATTGGGAATATTATGTTTTTTGCGATGGGATTGAGAATTTTGGAGATATAAATCCGGACAATGTTCCGTGCGGTTATTGGTTTGATTTTGGAGGAGATAGCCCAACTGCTTCTCGATCGGATTGGAGAAGTTTTAAGGTAAAGGTTACAGTTACCGATGCAAATAACTCTACGGCTGTAGCATATAAAACGGTTACTGTAGGCGAAGGGAATATGCAAGAGAGAAATAATTTTGAAAAAACCGGCGTAGCTGAAGAAATACCAACAGCAACGAGATTAATGAATAACTACCCGAATCCGTTTAATCCAACAACAGTAATAAAGTATCAGCTAAAAGAACCGGCACACGTTATATTGCGCGTTTATGACGTGTTGGGAAAAGAAGTAGCGGAGTTGGTAAATGAGCGAAAAAGCGCAGGGTATTACAGTGTAAATTTCGATGGAAGTAAATTGCCGAGTGGTTTATATATTTACAGACTGCAAGCAAATAATTATGTAGAAAGTAAGAAAATGTTATTAACGAAATAATGGAAGGGAGAAAAGAGGGCTCGTCAAAAGTCCTTTTTTCTCCTTATAATATTTTTACCCCAATTCCATTAACACAACTATCGGTATTTTTAATTGCTGTCGCCTTTAATCCATACCATTACTGCCACCGTTCACACGGTGGCAGTACTAACCTTTTATAACTCCCACGGGTCTCAATTTTGCTACTTTTTTGCTAATACCGGACTTAGCCATAACGTCAACAACATCGGAAACATCTTTGTATGCATAAGACATCTCTTCGGCAATGGTTCTGAAACCTTTTGCCTGAATTTCAATTCCTTCTTTTTTCAATTCGGCTATCAAATCCCTACCTTTTCCCATTTTGAGCGCTTTGTGTCTGCTTTTAACTCTTCCGGCTCCGTGGCAAGAGCTTCCGAAAGTTTCTTCCATCGCTTTTTCCGTACCGGCAAGAACGTAAGAATACCTGCCCATATCACCCGGAATTAAAACAGGTTGCCCGGTGGAAAAATATTTTTCCGGAATCTGTTCGCTACCCGGCGGGAAAGCCCGTGTTGCTCCCTTTCTGTGAACGCAAACCTTTTTCCTTTCCCCGTTAATTTGGTGTTCTTCAATCTTTGCGATATTATGGCAAACATCGTGAACCAAGTGGAAATCCAATTCACTTTCGGAAATGCTTAAAGTTTGCATTAAAGTTTTTTTGGCGAGGTGCATAATTATTTGTCTGTTATTCCACGCGAAATTTGCCGCGGCTTGCATTGCTCCCAAATAATTTTGTCCTTCTCCGGATTTTAACGGAGCGCAGGCAAGTTGTTTATCGGGCAATTTAAAACCGTATTTATTTCCAGCTTCCACCAGAACTTTAAGGTAATCGTCGCAGACTTGATAACCCAAACCGCGTGAGCCGGTATGAATTAAAATTACGACTTGCCCTTCGAACAATCCGAAAACTTCCGCTTTTTCCCGGTCGAATATTTCTTCCACAACATCAACTTCCAAAAAATGATTTCCCGAACCGAGAGTTCCGGCTTGGTCGGTTCCACGTTCTATAGCCCTTTCGCTTACGGCATCGGGATTTGCGCCTTTCAGTTTTCCGTGTTCTTCCGTGAAAATTATATCTTCATCCGAACCGAAACCTTGCTCAACCGCCCATTGGGAACCGTGGGTTAAAATTTTTCTGATTTCTTTTGTGGAAAGTTTACGTATTGCGCCGCTTGCTCCAACGCCCGTAGGAATATTTTTAAACAGGTTTTCCACCAGTATGGGAATTCTTTTTTGAATCGTTTTGTATTCAAGGGAAGTCCGTGCAAGCCGGACACCGCAATTAATATCGTAACCTACTCCGCCCGGAGAAATCACTCCTTCGTCCAAATCGGTTGCGGCAACCCCGCCGATGGGAAAGCCGTATCCCCAATGAATATCGGGCATCGCCAAACTGTACTTTTGTATTCCCGGAAGATGCGCTACGTTAATAACTTGCTTAATTGCTTCATCGTTTTGTAGAGTGCTTTCCAATAGATTTTGCGAAGTATAAATTCTGCCCGGCACAAGCATTCCGCCGTGTTTGGGAATTTCCCAAAGAGTGTCGTTTATTTTTTTTATTTCGATGCCTTGTATGATCATTTTTAAATGTCGAAAATTATTTTTGTTTTAAATTCTTTCCCGGTCTCTTCGATATTCATCTGGTGAAACGTTACGGCTTTAATTTCGGTTTTAAGTTTTACATCCGCATTTTCCAAATTTGTTCCCGCCACAATTGCTTTTAAAATGTATTTGGAATTTTCTTCGATTGCCAAGCTTTTGACATTTATAAACAGCCATCTTTTCACATTCAGTAAGTAATTCAGCTCGCTCAAAAAATCCACGAGTAAAACTTCGCGGGATGCCGAACTTAATTCAATCGATTTATCTTCAATATTATCGGCGCCGTTAATTTCCGCAACGGATTGAAGCCATGCATAAACGGAATACTCGAACAATTTTTCCAAACTGGGTGCTGAGACTTCAACGGCAATATCCGCCGTATGTTCGATTATCCGGAATTTTTTCATTACGAACGATTCAGAATTTTTCTTCTTTGGTTTTTCAATAATTCTTTCCCGCTAAAATTAGCATGTTTTTTATAAAAATTGTAGGTGGACTTTGTAATTAAAGCAAGCTCCCGCTTTTTCGATTTGCCGGAATAATACTTGTATGCGGCTATGTACTCGGTTTTACCGGTTGTTTTGTTTTTGCGCTTCCAAACTTCGGTAGGAACTTTCATTTTTTATCCCCCCAATTTTGTTAAAAAAGAATGATACTGCGAAGTGGAAATTTATTTTAAAAATTACCGGATATTCGAAAAGGGGATAAACAAAACATTAATCGGAAGAACATTCTTTTATTAAAGTAAAATATTAATGTTAAAATGTCAAGATTAATTTAATAAGAAAAGGATGACCGGCAGATTATTAAAAAATAAAATTTTTTTATAATTTAGAGTTATAACAGCCAAGGGTTACAAAATGTTCGATTTTCGATTAAAAGTTTTTTTTACTGTTGCCAAACATTTAAGTTTTACTAAGGCTTCCAACGAATTGTTGATATCCCAACCGGCAATAACCAAACATATCAAGGAAATCGAAACAAAGTTAGCAATAAGAATTTTTGAAAGGAAAGGGACAAGAATTGCTTTGACGCCTGCAGGGAAAATATTATACGAAAAAACAAAGAAAATTTTTGAGATTTATAAAGAGCTGGAATATGAAATTGGAACATTGCGTAAGCAATATACAGGGAATCTTGTAATCGGAGCGAGCTCCACAATTGCCCAATGGGTTATTCCGGTAGTACTTTCTAAATTCAAAGAAGCTTATCCTTCAATTAAAATTTCCCTTGTTAACGGGAACTCGACGCAGATTGAAAATGCACTTTTCGAAGGCAAAATAGATTTGGGAATTGTTGAAGGCAATCGTAGAAGAAAAGGATTAAGGTATACTTTTTTCAAAAATGATATTCTAAAGCCCGTTGTAAGTTCTAAAAGTAAATACTCCGGCTTGGATACAATTTCCGTTAAGGAGTTACTTAAAATACCGTTATTGTTAAGGGAACACGGCTCGGGCACACTCGATGTTATCTTGAAAACACTTCATGAGAAAGCGAAAATTAATCTTTCCGATCTTAATGTTTTAATGCACCTCGGCTCTACTGAAAGTATAAAAACATACTTACATCACTCCGATGCCATGGCAATTATTTCGTGTCCCGCCATCAAAAAAGAAGTTGAAGCGGGTATCCTTAAAACCGTAAAGTTGAAGGGGATAAAATTCAAAAGAAATTTCCGGTTTGTTTGTAATCAAGGCGGGCAACGCGGTTTGGCTAAAAAGTTTATGTCTTTTGCCAAAAGACATTATAACGAAAAGTTATAATTTATAATTTTTTTGAATTTTACCTTCCAAAACAACCTGAATAAATTATATACGGTCACTTCTAACATTTTAGGGAGGTAAAGTTATGAAAAAATATTTTACAAGACAATGGTCTTTCATTTGGGCGGGAGTAGCATTCGGTATCGCTCAAATAATTTACATGGTTGGAACAATGATACCGAAATGGAGCGCAGGTAAGGTACCAAAAGTTAAGCCTATGACGGTAACAACGGATTTGGGCAAAATGTTTCGGGGTGTGGAAGTCTGGCTTTCGCATACTTTCGGGTTTTCCGACCCACAAATTTACGGGCACATAAAAGAAGTGGGCGGAAAATTAGTTAACGGCGGTGGTGCGTTCGTGCCCGGTATCGGTTGGATCATTTTCGGTATGATGCTGGGAGGTTGGATAGCAACCAGAGCCGAAAGGGATTCAAGAATATGGGTAAAATACTCAAAGAAAATGTTACTTGTTTCATTTATCGGCGGAATACTTTTTAGTTACGGAACACGCTTAGCCGGAGGTTGTACCTTAAATCATCTTTTGGGGGGCGTGCCGATGATGAGCATTCATTCCCTGGTAGCTTTGGTGTTTATGTCAATCGGAGGTTTGGTTGCTTTTTTTATGATGGGAAAAATAGGGTTAGCATCAAATTTTAAACATCAAAACACACTGTCATATTCCAAAGCAGCTTATGAAAGAGGAGATAAAGAAGAAGCTCCGAATTACGATCCTGATTACAAACCGACAAAGCGACCGATTTTTTGGATTAGTTTGGCTTTTCTGATTCTCTTTTTCGGCGTGGCTGTTTACGGTGGATTATTCTCACCGGAATTTTTCGATCACGTTAAAGGCGGTAAGATCATACCTCACAACAAAAGTATTGCGCACGAAGGTCTCGGTTATGTTTTGGTAACTTTGATAGCCGGTATCATTGCAGGATTCGGAATGGCCAAATCCGGTTTCGGAACGGAGTGTGCACTTGTTTCGGCAGAAGCTGCGGGAATGATTAAAAAAGACGAATCGAAATTTGCGAAATGGGGATTGCCCAGAATTACCAGAACTTTATTTAAAGGGTTATTACCTTTACAAGGCGTTGTTGCTGCATGGATAATTACATTATTCGGAATTTTGGTTTTCTGGGGATTGCTTGGCTATAAACATGGTTTCAGCGGCTCGGTAAAATACCAGTTAACCGCCGGTGTTCCTATCGGAGGTTTTCTGTTAGGAGCCGGTGCGGTATTGCTTATAGGTTGTGAAATACGTTCCTACATGAGACTCGGAATGGGGTATCTGAATACTTGGGTCGGTTTTATGGGTTTCGCTGTGGGATATTTACCGTTTACACTCTTTTATGATGCACACAAGTCTTTCTTAAAGAACACCGTTATGGTTGAAACATATTATTGGCCTCAATTCTTTTCCGATAATCATACCGTTCAAGTTATAATTGCTTTTCTGTTTTTGGTTGCTCTAATAATGTTGTTTAGATATTTGGTAAACGTTGGCGCAAGAAATACAAACACTTCACCCGATAGTATAATTAATAAAAATACCGAAGAACTACAAATCGAAATAGAAAGGTTAAATCTGAATAGTTAATTAAAGCAAAAAGCGGAAGTGTAACTTCCGCTTTTTTATTATTCGAACATTTTGTTTATTCTTAAATTCAACCTTACCGTTCTTCCGGGTTCAAACACTTTCATCTTCGATGCAAACGGGTCGCGTGCAAACGACAAATGTTGATAATAGTTTTCGTTGGTAATATTTTCGACCGTAACCGTGAAAGTTAAATAACGGTAGTTGGCCGAAATGCCGAGATCTAATTTGTTCCACTGCGGAGTGGGAGTTTCGTGCAAGTTTTCGTCAATCCGCGTTTGTGCATCGTTATAAGTATGACGTATGAAACCGGTAAATCCATATAACTCCGGTGAATTAAGAACCGTGGTTATTCTCAACGGCGGAATTTCCGAAAGCGGATTTCCCGTGGAATTATTTTGAGCGTAAATGTAATTCAGTTCCGTGTTAAAATATTTTAGCGTCATCGAAGCATTAATGCCCAACATGTATGCATCAATATTTCTGTATGTCAAATATTTGAGAGAAGAAGTTTTCATCGATGTTAGGTTAACGTAGTTCCATACTTTCGTGGCAAACAATTCAATCTCACCGGATTTATATTTAACCATTGTTCTGAATGTTGCCCTTACGGGTTGTTTCAAATCCGGGTTTCCGCTCCATTGCGGTTTCATCGCCGGTTTTTTAACCGATATAAATAAAGTTTCAATATCCGGCGCATCCGAAGCCGCTTCAAGAATTACACCGCCGGCAAGATCGCCGTTGAATGCTTTCATATAATTGGCGGCTGCCGAAAAAGTAAGGAAATATCTGGAATCTTTTGCATCCGGATAAATTGCTTTATAGAAATCGAGTCTGTTTTTGTCGCCTAAGTTTTCATATACGACTCCCAGTTTTGCGGATAAGTTTAATCCGCCCAAACTCATTTGATGAAAACCGGCTGCGGAAAAATATGATACCGCCGGAATTAAGTGATTCTTTATCAGAAATTTACCGGGAACAGTTAGGAAATTATCATCATCCCATTTTCTGTAGTAAATTTCGTAATTGGTACCAACGGCGCCTATCGTAAGATTTTTTGCATCCGTCTGCATGAATAAATTTGTCGGACTTTTTCTTAGACCGTTATCCATTATATGCCGGGTATAATTGAAATAGATTTTATTCCCTTTATAACTTACCGAACCGTTGAATACCCTGTTTAATCTTTCGTCCATTAATAAATAAGGGAATGAAACGTTTTCCGTATAAGTAAACGAAGCCGTATATTTCCAATTTCCCGAACCGCCGTAGAAAGAACCTTCTGCCAGCGTGTAAGTAAAATTATCTTTGTAAGGATAAAGTTCGTTGAAATTCTTACCCTCGGCATTTTTGTACGGCTTACCCGAAGCATAACGCAGATTGATTCTATGGTGGGATTTTTCTATTGAAAAAGCAATATCCTGACTGTTCAACGCGCCGAGCGATTTTGATAGTCCGGCTTTAACTTTTAGCTGTTGATTGGGAAACGGACGTTTGAATTGTACCATTCCCGCTAAACCTGCTTGCAACGCCGCTGAAGTTTTTTGCAGAACAATTTCTTTCAGTTCCAGCGGATTGATTCGCGTTAACGGCGAATCCATTCTGTTAGGGCAAGCGCTATGATATCTTTCCCCGTCAATAACAACATTTATATCACTGCGCTTGAATCCGTCGGCAAAAATATCTTGCGCAAAAAATACACCTTTTCTTATCAGAGTAAAACCGTTTCTATCCAATATGTTGGAAAGATTATCTTTTTCAACCGGAATATTTTTATCTCCCAACAACTGCTGTTTTGCCGTAACTTCCACTGGGCTTAGCCAATAAATCATAATACTGTCTTTCTGTGCAAGAACACACCGCGATGTTAATAAAACCAATCCCAAAGCAAATAGTATATAAATAAATTTATTTTTCATCACACCTCCGAATAATAACGTATATTGCTATAAGTTATTATAGTAATATATTGAATTAATTAAATTGATAACAAATTTCACTGGCATACTTGTTTGTTTTTTATCACATTCATAACACTGTATGCTGCAATTAATAACAAATAAACAGATTGAACTTAAACGCTTTTCGGCGGAGGTGTGAGAGGTTCAACAGCTCTCTCGAGGGGGGTATCGTTTTTTATTAAAATTAAAAATCCTTTTTTCGCTATCGTGCTTAAGTTAATTTTATGATTCAACGTGGTTTCGAATTGAACGGGAGCTTTGTAGGTTGGGGCTTGTGTGCCTTTTTCGCTTTTCTCATCCTCGTGTAACCGTTTCTGGATTGCTTTGAGGTAACAGCTTCCCATACATAAGTTCTCAGCTTCGTCTTTTTGAATACAAAGATTTTCCGCAATATAATGTTGGTTTATCTTAAAGTATAAAAACGCAAAAGTATTCGCACCGATGATTAACGTGTAGGCAAAAATTATCGATATGGAAAAAATTTTCTTAAACATTGGATGAAAATGTTTTTATAAAATTTAATGTTTTTCCCGGAAAATAAAAAGAATTTTTTATCCGATTTGAAACAAAATTAACGCACTGTTTTTCAAAATATGTGAAGTTTATTCTATTGAAATAATCAACGGAAAAAAGTATCTTATTATAGGATTAAAAAGGAGGTGTTATGGTTTACGAGAGCTTAATGGCAATAGTAGAAGAAAACATTGACAAATTAACGGAATCGTGGGAGCAAGAAGTTAAGAAATGCGAATATCTCGAAACGTACCGCTCCCTGTCCGATGAAGATTTGCGCACAAAAGGAAAAATCTTATTCGAAAATCTGCTTCATTGGTTACAAACCGGTGCCTCGAACGACGATGCGGCTAAGTATTTTCAACAAGTTGGCGTGGAAAGAATTAACGAAGGTTTTCCGCTGAGTGAAATTTATTACGCTTTATATCTCGAGAAAAAAGTGTTATGGAGCTTTGTGGTTGATAAAGAAGAAATCACCGGAAAACTAAATGCCGTAGATGCGCTTGAATTTGTAAGTGTGATTAATAATTATTTTGAGCTCGGTAATTTTTACATCATTCGCGGGTACATGAACGAATTGTATAAGGCTTTGGAAAAATCCGGTAAATTTACCGAAGAAGAATTGAAAACCATAATCTCCAACGGTGCATTATTTAAAGAAAGCGTAAGAAAAGTAAAAGACCAAATGTACGGCGAAGGATTAAGCATCGGAATAATAAGATAGTTCTTGGAAAATAATCCGGCTTAATAGTTTTTTCTACACATTTAATTTTTATTTCTGCTGAAGACCGGGGTTCCATTCCGGCAATATGCATTTTTCCGATACTTGTTTAAGTAAAGCATCAAAATCTATCAGCGATTTTTTCATTATTTCCGAATTCTCTTTGTGGCAAGTCAAGCAAGCCCCAACGGTAAGTATTCTTTTTTGTTCGGTTAAGTTAAATGACCGTGCATTTGTTCTCGTGGATTTTCCCAACTTTGTTGCATCTAAAAATCCAATCCATGCATCTTGCGGAAGTCCGTCGTTTTCATCGTTTGCGTATGTTGACTCAAAAGCCCAAACCCCTTTTCCGTTAACAGTCTTGTAAATTAATTTACCGCGACCGTAACCAATTGCCACAGGATTGTTATGGCATGATTTGCAAGTTCTGCCTTTTGCCGCCGTTGTGTGGGAAACGGCAGGAGCGAATAACCGTTTGAAAATTACATCATCTTTCTTTTTCGTAAACTCACTTTTATCAACCGTCAATATCATACCGGGTATGAAAGTTTCCACTTTCTTTTTCGTTCCGCTTGCCGTTTCCTTTTCAACAATTCCAAGAGTTGGAGGTTCGGCAAAGAAAACACCCGATGCTTCCGCCCATCTTCCTTCCGTTTTATTTCCGGTTAAGTGGTTTATTCCTTCTTCATTGGGAATAAATTCAGTATGACAGCCAACGCATTGCGGTGACCAACTCGTGTGACAGCTGTTACATGATAAATTATTGTGTGCCCCTACGGTCTGACAAACCGGCTTGGGAGTTTTAAGCGGAAATACTTTCTTGGTATTTTTCCCTATCAGATAAATTGAATCGTTTTGCACCACATAAGTATTTATCAAAGGAATACTGTCTTTCTTCGTAATTAAAAATTTTCGGTTATTAATTTCTAAGTTTCTCAGTCGCACAATTTTTAATGATTCATAATCCATTTTATCGAAAGTTATGGTTTCAGGCTTATTTGAAAAATGACAATCTTCACACCGGATTTTTGTTTGATTTTCCTCGTGCGCATACATTTTCCCGTCGCCCATTAACTCGTATGAATTATGGCAATCAATACATTCCAATCCTTTTTGGTGATGAATATCCGGCGTGATAAATTTAAATACCCGCTCGTCTTGCAAAACTCTGTAACCATCAGAGTTGACTTCCGATTTATCGAGCTGAGTTTCATGCCAACCTTCGTAGTTGGTGGAAATTCTACCAGAACGGCTATGACATCCGAAACAATGTTCGTTGGTAACTTTTAACGATATGCCAGGATGAAATAAAGTATCACCATTAATTCCCTTGATTTTATTGACCGTGAGATACTCTTTCAAATCCTGTTTTGCCTGACCGGAATAAGTGAGATGGCAAGCAATACAACCGCCACCGCGCGAAAGTTGATTTACAGGCTCGAATTTTTCTTTTTCCTTACTCAAATGACAAGAAGCGCACAAATTTTTCAAATGAATATCTGCTGCACTGTTTCCGATTTCATCTACTCGATAAAGTTTATTCAAACTATCCGATTCGCCGAATACGAATTTATCGACGCTGACAACTCCGCTCATTGTTGTCATGATTGAATTGTTTACCCGGTCGGTAATATCGGGGTGACAATTTGTGTTTCCACAAGTTAATTTAGCGTTGCCAAGGTTCCCGGGAATTAATACCATATCATAATGTGCAAGCTCCTTATCGATTGTAAAGGGATTTCCTAAATGACAAGAAGCACATCCGATGATTTCAGGAGAATGTGAAACGGTAAAACCCTTTGAATTCGTATGGCAATAAACGCATCCTTCTTTTTGCCCTAAAACCGTTTTTATTTCTTTGTTGGAATCAAAATCGGTAAAATAATTTTGGAATTTGGTTAAAAGCGGCGTTGTGAAGGTGGTAAAATAAGGGTTTTTCAAAGGTGAAGTAAATTCCCAATTTTCTCCTCTGAAAAAATATCCGATGACAATTAGAATAATGTAAGCAATAGCTGTATAGATTATAAATTGTTTTGAATAGTTTCCAATTTTTCCCGGAAGTTTTGGCAACCGCCAAATTAAAATTATCAACAGTGTAAAAAAGATTAAAACAAGTGAAGGATAACTGAAATAATGAAACAACTCTTGCAAGCCTAAAAAATACCAAGGTCCTTTCATTACCGGATCGGAATTATTGTGCAATCCTGCCGGAAAAAAGAAGGAGGCAATTAGAATAAAAGTCAGAAAATATAATGTCGATCGTAAGTTAGACCAAACCAATTTCACATGTTCAATAATTATTAACCATAAAAATATAGTTGTGGTTGCTATATGATTTACATATATCAATTGATAACTGTTTTCATTTCCAAGCAGAGAATATGAGATGTACTTTCCGAAGTAAGGAATTTCAAAAAGGAGAGAAGATAAAATACGCTTTGCTTGAATACTATCGGCGTCACCTTTTAGTATGAATCCGCTTATCATTACGAAAAAAACCGCGAGTAGAGAAATTGTAAGTCTAAGCCAGACTCCTTTTTTCACTTTCTTTTCTGTCGATTTTCTTAAATGATCCCAAATATGTAAAACTGCAAAAACCAAGAAAAATTGAGCGCTCCAATAATGGACGGATCTTATAAATTCGGCTGCCGGATTAGCAATTAACATTAAAGCAATGGAATTAAACGGATCTTTCACATCGAAAGGGATTGCCAACAATATACCGGAAATTGCCGCAATGAAAAAAGAAGCAAAAGCTATATGTCCAAACGTTGAACCGAATAGTTTAGAATAAAGTTTATCGGTCGAATTGTTTTTTTGTTTATCCGGCATAAACAATAATTTTTCCTGTTTTTTTATCTTTTGTGAAATTAAGTTGCATCAGATTTTTTGTCGCCGGTCCTTTTACAACTTCACCGCTCAATGTAAATTGGGAACCATGGCAAGGACATACGAATCTGTTATTCTTTTCTTGATTTATTTTACAACCAAGATGGGTACATGTAGATGAGAAAATTTTAATATTTTCTCCGTTTTTTTTAACAATCAATCCATCGTAAAATACAATTCCCTCATTCAAATCGGGGGGCAAAACAATTTTTTTTGATTTTAAATTTATTTTCAGCCGGGTTTTAATTGATTCAATCCAGACCGCAATTGAAGGAATAACCAGCAATCCTGCTATTGACTTTAAAAATTTTCTGCGTGGTATTTTGCTGTTATTATTCATATTTGAATACTAAAGTTAACGAAAATAGGTAAAAAAAATCTAAAGGAGCTTTGCCGGTTTTATTTTGTTACCATTAGATGTCATTTAATTGGGCTTTGATAAACTAAATAGAATTTTATTCTCTGGTAGTAAATTAGCAGAAATTTTTAAGACAAGATATCTGTAAAATCTTAAAACTAAAGATAATCCGATTTGCTATTCTCAAATTTAATAATAACCGCTTGATATTGAACTTAAAAAAACGCTAAAACGCTGTTTTTATTCATGGCAAGATAGTTGATAGAAATTTATATCAACATTCATATTAAGAAAAAATGGATAATTCAGTAGTTCTACCCGATGATAAACCGATTTTTTCGATTAGCGCTGCCGCTAAATTATTGGGAATATCGGTTCCTACACTAAGGATGTACGAAAACGAAGGGTTAATAATTCCTCATAAAACCGAATCAAATCAAAGAGTATATTCGAAAAAGGATATAGATAGAATTCAATGTATCCGCAAGGCAATGAAAGACAAGGGTATTAGCATTAACGGGATTAAGGTTATCTATTCTCTGATTCCTTGTTGGGAAGTTATAAATTGTTCAATTGAGGACAGAAAGAATTGCGGTGCCTATAACGGTGGCGAAAATCCTTGTTGGACATATAATCATCCGAATACGATTTGCGAAAATCGGGATTGCCGTGAATGTGAAGTTTATCTGAACTATACCCAATGCGGTAAAATTAAATCTTTAGTACAAAAAATTACGGAATAGAAAAATGGCATATTTATCCAGAAGGAGATTCTTAAAAATTTCCGGAGCTTCGATAGTTGCCACTGCAGCTCTTTCTTCTGCAAGCGGAATTGTGAAAGGTGCTAAAAAAATCGAAGAAAAAACCGGAAAGCAAGTTAAGGGGATTCAAAAAATCCCGACGTATTGCAGTATGTGTTTCTGGAAATGCAGCGCGATAGCTTATGTTAAAGACGGTAAATTGTGGAAAATAGAAGGTAATCCGGAAGATCCGTTAAGCAACGGAAGACTTTGCCCGCGCGGTACGGGCGGCGTTGGCGCCCATTACGATCCCGATAGATTGAAAGCTCCGCTTATCCGTAAAAGCGAAAGGGGCGAAGAAAAATGGGTTCAAGTTACTTGGGATGAAGCTCTGGATTACATCGCTAAAAAAATGAATAAAATTAAGAATGAATACGGGCCGGAATCCATTGGGTTCTTCAGTCATGGTATCGGCGGTGGATTTTTCAAGCATCTCTTAAAAGCTTATGGAACGAGAAATATTGCGGCTCCTTCGTTCGATCAATGTCTGGGACCGAGAGACACAGCATTCGAAATTACCTACGGCGATGTTGTAGGCGGACCGGAACGTACGGATATAGAAAATGCCGAGTGCATTGTTTTGTTCGGTTCCCACATCGGCGAAAACATGCACAACACACAAGTGCAAGAATTTTCCAAAGCGGTCGAAAGGGGTGCATCGATTATTGTTGTTGATCCGCGTATGTCAACCGCAGCTACAAAAGCAAAATATTATCTGCCTATTAAACCCGGAACGGATTTGGCATTGCTGCTTACGTGGATTAACATATTGATTTCGGAAAATCTGTACGATAAAGATTACGTAGAAAAATATACATTCGGATTTGAACAACTGAAAGCCGCAGTTAGCGGATACACACCCGAATGGGCTTATCCGATTACGGGTATTGAGCCGGAATTAATCAGAGAAACCGCGCACGAAATTGCAAGATATATCCCCCATACGTTAGTTCATCCGGGAAGACATTCCGTTTGGTACGGTGATGATACACAAAGGGGTAGAGCCCTTGCTATAATCAATGCTTTAATCGGAAGCTGGGGCAGAAAAGGCGGTTTAACCAACCAAGATGTTTTTGATATACCGTCTTATCCGTATCCTCCTTATCCCAAACCGGAACGGGAAAGAGCCGATAATCCCGGAGGAAAATATCCTTTCGGAGGTGCGGAAGGTTATACTACCGGATTAAGAGAAGCAACTCTTACGGAAAATCCTTACCCGATTAAAGGTTGGTTTGTTTACGGTACTAATATTCTTTATTCGTTGCCTAATACACAAGAAACAATAGATGCAATCCAAAAGCTTGATTTGTTGGTTGTAATTGATGTTGTACCGAGCGAAATTGCCGGGTACGCCGATGTGGTTTTGCCCGAAGCGGTCTATCTAGAAAGGTACGACGATTTATTTGCTCCATATTTTAAACAACCATTTGTTTCCATAAGGCAACCGGTAGTTGATCCGCCACACGATCAAAAACCTGGTTGGTGGATCGCTAAAAAATTAGGGGAAAAATTAGGATTGCAAAAATATTTCCCGTGGAAAAATATTGAAGAATATCTTGATACAAGGTTAAAATTAGCCGGACTAAGTTTAGCTGAATTGAAAAAGAAAGGCGTTATTAAAGGTCCCAAAATTCCTCTATACATCGAAGAAGGGTTTGAGCCGGAATTTGAAACACCGACAGGTAAAATCGAATTGTATTCGACAATTTTAGCCGAAAAGGGATTCGACCCGATTCCGAAATTTACCAAACACGAAGACCCGCCTCCGGGATACTTCAGATTATTATTCGGTCGTGCCCCGATGCACTCGTTCAGTCGAACTCAAACAAATAGATTGTTAAATAATGTTATGGATGAAAATGAAGTTTGGGTTAACGCCGATGTTGTTAAAAGATTAGGCTTAAAACCCGGTGAGTATGTTAGATTAAAAAATCAAGACGGGGTATTGAGCAACAAAGTGAGAATTAAAGCAACAGAGAGAATCAGAACGGATTGTGTATATATTGTTCACGGATTCGGACACAATGCAAGGATGCTGAAAGGCGCTTACTTAAAAGGTGCAAGCGATTCGCAATTGATTACAAAATACAAAGTCGATCCTTTAATGGGAGGAACTGGAATGAACGTAAATTTTGTAACATTCGAGACGGAGGCATAAAATGGCAAGATTCGGAATGGTGATAGATACCGCAAAATGCGTTGGCTGTGCAGATTGCGTAGTGGCGTGCGAAACGGAAAACAACGTACCGGAAGGTTATGCCAGAGACTGGATAAAACAAGTAGCCACCGGGAAATTTCCAAATACGCAACTTGAAATACGATCGGAAAGATGTAACCATTGTTCGGATGCCCCGTGCGTAACGGCATGCCCGACCGGCGCAAGTCATTTTCATGATGTCGGTGGTATTGTCTTGGTTGATCATAACGAATGTATTGGGTGTAAAGCTTGCATTGCTTCTTGTCCGTATGATGCCAGATTTGTTCACCCGGAAGGTTACGTTGATAAATGTACATTCTGCGTTCACAGAGTTGAAGAAGGTTTGGATCCGGCTTGCGTATCTGTATGCCCGACGCATTGCATGCACTTCGGTGATTTGGATGATCCAAACAGTGAAGTAAGTAAATTATTGAATTCCCGCAAACATCATTCGTTATTACCGGAAGCGGGAACGAAGCCCAATATATTTTATTTAATTTAGGAGTTGATGATGATTGAAATTACAACAACACGGCATAATCATTTGATCGATCCGTCATTGCATATCTGGGGTTGGGAAATACCGGTCTACCTTTTCTTGGGCGGTATGGTAGCCGGAATGATGTTAATTTCCGGGTATTTCCTCTTCAGCGGCAGATACAAGGAAACTAACTGTTCATGCTACTATTTGCCGATAATGAGTTTCCTTTTACTTTCGCTTGGAATGTTTGCATTGTTTTTGGATTTGGAACATAAACCTTATGTCTGGCGACTTTATACAACATTTCAAATTACTTCACCAATGTCGTGGGGCTCATGGATCTTGGTTTTGGTTTATCCTATTTTATTTGCCAGTATGTTAATGAGACCTCACCGGCTTTTATTGGAAAAGATTCCGCATGTAAAAAAATGGCATGAGTATTTACACAGTAAACCGATGCTAATAAAATATCTTGGCGTTGTTTCGATGTTTTTCGGTGCCGCTATCGGTATGTATACCGGCGTTCTGTTGAGTTCCCTCGGTGCACGACCGCTCTGGAGTTCATCAATTTTATGGCTTTTATTTTTGGTCTCCGGACTTTCGAGCGCAGCGGCTTTTGTCCACTTAATTGCAAAGAACGTTTACGAAAGAGAGCTCCTCGCAAAATCGGATAACGCATTTTTAATTTTGGAATTATTTATCATTACGGTTTTTTTAATCGGGCTATCAAGCAATTCCGATGTACACGCTAAAGCTTTAGATTTGTTAATGACAGGGAAATATGCTGCTGTTTTTTGGGTTTTTGTTATCGGAATGGGAATAGTGATTCCGCTTTTTATACAATTGTTGGCCGTAAACCATAAAATTCACCATACACCAATTGCGCCTATTATGGTGATTATAGGCGGCTTAATTTTAAGATTTGTAATTGTTGCCGCAGGTCAATACAGCCATTGGTATGTTTTAACTAATTAACGGAGTATAAAAATGTTCAAATTTAAAGAATGGTTTACTCATCATCTCGAAGATAACGTTAGGGAAGGAGAACTTACACCGTATCACTATACGAATCCGTATCTTATCGGACTTTTACTTGGCATTGTTCTCCTCGCAACGTTTGTGATTATGGGAAGGGGATTGGGCGCTTCGGGCGCGCTGAGTACGGTTGTAGCTGTAGGAGTAGATACGGTTTCGCCTTCCACGGTAGAAAATAATGATTTTTACAAAGGTTATTTGGGAGACGGAACACAAAGCCCATTTAAAGATTGGCTTGTATTTGAAGTTATAGGATTGGTCGTCGGCGGATTTATTTCCGGTGCTATAGCCGGAAGAAATAAACTAATTGTAGAAAAGGGTCCGCGATTTACAAACAAAAAAAGATTTTTATTTGCCTTCATCGGTGGAACCTTGATGGGCTTCGGGGCAAAAATGGCTCGCGGATGTACCAGCGGACAAGGTCTTACCGGCGGAGCCGCTTTAAGTCTGGGCGGATGGGCATTTATGCTGATGGTTTTCGCCGGCGCTTACGCAACAGCTTATTTTGTAAGGAGGCAATGGATATGACAGCACCATTTTATAAATTCGGTTTTTTTAATGACGAAGTCAGTTTAATTATTGCTTTTGTTATCGGATTGTTTTTCGGCTTCGTATTGGAAAGGGGCGGTTTCGGCAGCGGAAGAATGTTAGCCGCTCAATTCTATTTCACCGATATGCGCGTATTCAAAGTGATGTTTACCGCAATAGTAACCGCAATGATCGGATTATTTTACCTTGCTTGGTTTGGATTTTTGGATTTATCCCTTGTTTATTACGGAGATACTTATTTGCTGCCGCAAGCTCTCGGCGGTTTGATTTTGGGTATCGGATTTGTAATTGGCGGGTACTGCCCGGGAACTTCCGGAGTTGCAATAGCTACGGGAAAAATCGATGCTATATTTTATGCTTTAGGCGGGTTTTTCGGAATTTTCGTATTCGGGGAAATGTTTCCCGCAATTAAAGATTTCTTCTATTCCACACACATGGGAAAAGTTAATTTGCCGCAATTCTTTGATGTCAGTTACGGTTTTGTACTTTCGGTTGTAATTCTTATCGCTATTGCCGGTTTTACATTGGTAGAATGGGGCGAAAAAGTAGTTGCCAAAAAAAGATCGGAGGGAAAATAAAATGATGCTAAAGAAATTTGCGGAATATCCTCCGCGTAAGAGAGTTGGAATTCTTGCAATCTTATTAGGGTTCCTTGCTGCATTTATCGGTGATCCGGCAGGCGGAGTTTATAGACACGTTAACTTGAAAGACCTTGCCATTACTGCTTCTACAAATAATGATAAAATAGATGTAAAAGATTTAGCCCGGTGGATTATAGACGGAAAATATGATTACAGATTGGTTGATTTACGTAAGCCGGAAGAATTCGATAAATATAATATTCCCACATCGGAATGTATTCCCATTTCCAAATTGTTGGATTCGGATTTGATGCGTAATGAAAAAATTATTTTGTACGATAACGACGAATTTACCGCAGCTCAAGGATGGTTTATTCTAAAAGCCGATGATTATAAAAGTGTTCATGTTTTGGAAGGTGGTTTGAATAGTTGGAGGGATAAAATTTTATTTCCCAAACTTAGCGTTAATGCAACGCCTCAAGAAAAACTTGAATTCGAAAAGATTGCGGAAATAAGTAAATACTTCGGCGGTCAGCCTCAAACCGGCGCTAAAGCAACCCAAAGAAATGTTGAGCTTCCAAAGTTAAAAGCTCCCGTTAAAATCAAATTGAAAAAGACACGCCACAAAAGAAAACGTGAGGGTTGTTGACCTAGATTTGTTTTTGAATATTTAAAAAGTGTAATCCGTACATGGTCGGATTACACTTTTTTATTAAAAGCCTATTAGATAAATTAATAGTCAACAGCCTTCGTCTTGCGATTCTTCAGCATTTCCGGGTTGTGGAGCAATAGGTATAACCCTCTTCTTTTTGGGTTTCTCTTTTTTTACGATTGGTTTTTTTACGTTGTTATTTTGAGGATGCGTTACAAAATTTTTATGGGTAACAATTTGTTCATTAACTTCTTTATCGGCTTTTACACCGCCGGTTGGGTAACCGATTGCTAAAATTAATCCCAAAACCAAAGCAACAATAGCCGAAATTTGTTTGAGTTTTGAATTATTACTATCGTTATGCATTTTAGTTCTCCGTTAAATAAATGTTGAAAGGTAAACTATCTAAGTTTTACCTTTCGATGATTTTTCTGGGTTCCTTTCTGAATTTTTTATACGGGTCCCATTTACCGTTTTCAATTTTCTCGGCAATCCAAAAAGTACCTAACGCCATTAAAATAACCAGAAATACTACAACTCCGGGATTTAATCCTAAGAATTCCGGTAATGTAATTCTACCCATTGCACCGCCCATATAAATATCTTTAAGCCAATCGTAAAATATATCACCGAAGGACATTGTACCGACAAAAGCGCCCGCAACAAACGCCATTCCGTCCAACTTGCCGGAAGCAGCCGAAACCATACTGGTTCCCGGACAATAACCCCCGACGCCGAATCCTGCACCCAAAACGATGCCACCGACAAACTGTCCCCAAATATACGTCCTTGGTATAAAGATTTTATCTAAGTCTAACCACCCGAACCAATTGAGAAATAATAAACCTGCGCTCCCCACAATTAAAGTTGTGAAAAACACTTTTATCATCGTGAAATCATCAAAATAAAATTCCGCTGCAATTTTTCTTGCGTTTCCGAATCCTGCTCTCTCCAATATGTAACCGAATGCGATACCAATAAGAATTGCCAAAAAGTATTGAAATTCTATACTAACTGAAATTTGCTTAAAAATAGGTGCAATCATAACCAGTACCTCCTAAAAATGTATGCACTAAAATAACCGATACCAATAGCCACAAAGACAAATAACCATGCTCCTACCGAAAGGGTGATACCTCCCGTAAGTCCTTGACCACTGGTACAACCCCGGGCAATTCTTGCACCGAGTCCCATTAAAATACCGCCCGCAAATGCCATAAATATTCTAACTTTATTAGATATTCCCGGACCTTTATGAATTTCTATTTTTGCTCTTCTGGCTTTTTTACTTGACCAATATGCACCGATAATTACCCCGAGTACTTCGAATATCATAAAATTACCTAAAGGAGTATGTCCGTTGTGGAAATATCTTGACCAATAAGGATGAGAATGAACATATTCAGGTGCAACTAAATTCCATAAATAAGTGCCTGTTCTTGAGAGAAAGCTTGAAGCTCCCAAACCTCTACCATAAACGAAATATGTAAACAGGAATAATAAACCAAGCATAAACCCCGCAAAATAAGGGTTCCAAAATTTTTCCGGTTGTATTTCTTTTGGTTTCTCGGATTCCTTTCCCAAGTCGCCTAGTTCTTCAACTTTTTTCAGTACTTTTTCGGCGAGGGAATTTGGTAGAATGTCGGTTAAAGTTACATCCGGGTCGGTTTTCTTACGCCACTCACATTGTTTAACTATTCGTTCCTTCCAATATTCAAAGTGATGTTTATATAAAAACAATTCACTCACATTTCCGGTTATCATAGAAAAGAAAGCAGGTTTTTCTTCGGGGAAAACCGCACCCATGTAAACATGAATCAATAAACCGGATACTACTAATCCGACTGCAGTGAAGTGAATTGGTATTGACCATTGTATTAGCCACAAAGGTCCAATATGAAAAGCCATTATTACGCCGGTTAACATTATAACCGGTGTCATTAAGGCAACTAATAACCCGTATAATTTTTGTCCCGCGTTGAATGAACCTTGCGGTGGTAAAGGTTCGTCGGATAAGCCGAGTATTCCCAGTAGTCTTATTTTCAGCCATAGAAAATCTTTTTTATCTAAACATAATGCCGGATTACCGAACAATACACACTGTACAGCTTTGAGTTTATCAAAGATATCTTTGGATTTGTTAATTGGTATTTCTTTAAGACTTTGTTTTCGTAGATATTTTCTATAACCGAATATCGTATAAGCCATAAAAACCACAATCCAAATAACACCCAGCCAAATATGAAATTCTATCAAATTGCCGGGAGTTTCAAACATTCCTCTGACTATATTAATGAAAAAGTCGGGAGCAAATTTGTACAATCCCGAAACGATTAAAGCAGCTCCCGTAATTAACATAAAAATCCAGGTGATGGCGTTAAACCAATGGACTAATATTATGGCAACATCGTGCTTTTTCATTTTACGTTGACGCATCACATCTTTTTCGGATGCAGTAAGTTCCGGTGGGTGGTCGAAATAGTTTAGCGCCTTTTCAAGCTGGCATACAGTAATATTAGTCATCTATCGGTTCCTCCCCTTTTCTTAACTGATTAAAAAAGGCTACTGCTTGTCCCGCAAAAGTAGCTCCAATAGCGGTTAAAACCACAGGTTTAAGAATATTTTTCCATGCTTGTGCAGGAGGTAACAACCGTGGTTCCCGAGGTCCAAATTTTTCTTTGACAATCTCCAACTGTTCGGGCGTTCCCAAGTAATAAACATTTGGACCAATTGCAGCGTTATCGTTTTCGTTTCTCCATGCACCTTCTTCGTATACTTTTTTGTATACTTCACTGTTCGGATCTTCCAAATCGCCGAAGAATTTTGCATCGCCGGTGCAAGTTGTAACGCATGCAGGTTGTAATCCTTCTTCCAGTCGGGCTTCACAGAAGTCGCACTTATCTACTTTATTTGTTAATGGATTTATATATCTTGCATCGTACGGACAAGCCTCTACGCAATAACCGCAACCGATACAAAGATCGGTATCAACTTTGACTATTCCGTTTTTTAGTTGAAAGGTAGCGCCTGTAGGACAAGGTTCGATGCACGACGGTTCGTCGCAATGGTTACATTGAGCAACCCAATTTGTTCCTGAAACGTTTGGAAATTCTCCAACCGTTACGGATTGCTCGACCCACGTCCTTGCGTGACCAATAGGAACATCCCATTCGGTGCGGCAGGCTACCGTACAAGCGTCGCATCCAACACATTTACGTAAATCGATCACCATAGCATATCGAGCCATTTCACCTCCGTTATTAATCTGATTATGCAATTACTATTTATTTTAAGTTTCATTTTTAGCATCCTTCTTCCGATTCACCGGCTTCCGTTGCAGCTTGGGGAACTACAATGCGTTTTTTCGGTGTTCTGGTTTTTGTATTTTTTTTGAATTTTGGAACTATGCTTTCGGCTCCGCTTACCATAACAGGTTGACCGTTTTTAATAATCCTTACAAAGTTTACTCTCATTCCGGTACCTCCTGAAAGCGGATCGATATTTACCCGGCTCATCAAGTAATTATCGGAAGCTCCGTGTTTATATGCCAAACGTAAAGCGGGCGATTTCTGATCGAACCCGTGAACCATAAATACCGCTTCCGGATGAATTCCGGGGGTTACTTTTAATCTGATGTTGTTACTTAAAATTCCGTCTTGATTTTCTAATCTAACATATTCCCCGTCCGATAATCCCAATTGATTTGCTACAGTGCTGTTTATCCATAATTCGTTTTCGGGCATATAACCGTGAAGTATCTCGTTGTTTTGAGAGCGGGCGAAAGAGTGAACGGGTGAACGTCCGTAAGTTAATCTGAAATATCCTTTTGGTACTTCCTCAACCGGTTCATAAACCGGCATCGGGTCGAATCCATAATCTTTCAGAGTTTGGGAATAAAGTTCAATTTTACCGCTTCTTGTTTTAAAATGAATCGGTTTGGAAAAGTCATAATACGGTGTTCCCTTATCGTAAACTACAATTCCTTTTGCTTGTACTTGTTGTAAAGTCTTTCCGAGTCCGGATAATCTATAATCTAAATATTCTTCTATTGTTTCCCATTGAAAATGTTCTTCCAAACCTAAACGTTTTGCTGTTTCTTTAGCGATCCACCAGCCTGGTTTTGCTTCGTATAGAGGATCGATAATTGGTTGTCTGATTGCCGCAAATGGCTTTTTAGCATTTTTCACGGTATAAAGGTCGTCGTACCTTTCCAAATAAGTTGCTTCGGGTAAAACAAGATCGGCATATAAATACTGTTCCATAGGCATAATATCAACAACAACAAACAAATCGAGTTTGTCTATTGCCTCCTTTGTTTTCCAAGGATCCGGAATGCTTTGTAATACGTTCTGACTGTAAACTATCCATGCTTTAATTGGATAAGGGTCTTCGTCATAAGTAGCATCAATTAATCCGTTTGTTATTCCCAGTCCTCTGGATCCGAATGGATAAACTGTTCCGGCACCGTCCGCGCGGGGTCCGGGTTTGGGATTTTTCCCCGAAGGATATTTAGGTGCCGGAATTTTACTTGATAGATAAATACCTCCGGGTCTTCCGTAACTTCCCAGCAACGCCGTGAGAATTGCCATTGCTCTTGCACGTTGGCTATCATTCCCGTACCAGGCAACATGTCTACCGGGATGAATACCTACTTTCGGATAGTATTTGCCCATCTCACGGGCGGTATCCAAAATTAACGAAGCAGGCAAGCCTGTTATTTTTGAAGCCCATTCCGGCGTAAAATCTTTCACGTGTTTTTTTAATTGATCGAAACCAATCGCATATTTTCTGATATATTCTTTATCATATCGATTTTCATAGATTAATACATGCATCCAAGCTAACAACAAAGCGGTATCGGTACCCGGTTTTATCGGTAGCCAATAATCGGCTTTTGCGGCAGCTACAGAAAAACGCGGGTCAACTACAATTAATTTTGCGCCTCTTTCAATTGCGTTAGCGAATTGTAAATTCTGACCCGTAAACACATTTTCACCTATATGCGTACCGATGAATACCATTAAATCAGTGTTTTCAAAATCCAAAGGTTCTGGTGAGCCTACGGAATTACCAAAAGTTAATTTATATCCCACGTCTCTTGAACCACGGCATTGAGCAAAAGCGGGTTCCACAATATTTGGAGTGCCGAAACCTTTCATCAAATGTTCAAAGAATCTGGCTTGAATTCCGTGCGGGAAGAATCCTACGGCTTCTGCGCCGTATTCTGCTTTAATTTTTTTCAGTTTTTCTGCCATAAAATCCAAAGCTTCATCCCAGGAAACTCTTTTAAATTTCCCTTCGCCTCTTTTACCTACTCTCATTAGCGGATATTTCAATCTATCGGGGTCATAAGCCAGTTTGTGACCTGCATTTCCTCTGGCGCAAAGTCTGCCTTCGGTTAGCGGGTGATTGGGATTGCCGTCAATTTTTAATAACTTGCCGTGTTTGTCAACGTTTCCTAAAATTCCGCATCGCCAAAAACACATTTCGCAGATTGATGGAATTTCTTTAACGCGTTGGCGACCCTTCCAACCCTTAGGAAAATTTTTTTTATTTAATCCTTTAACGGTTGTTCCGGATAATATTGTTAAAGCTCCAGCCGTTAACGCACCGCGCTTTATAAATTCACGCCTTGAGATACTCATAATTCAGCTCCCGCAAATTTAGTCTCGTATTGTGTTACTTCATTTTTGAGATAGTTAATAATTGTTTCGATTGTGGTCGGATAAAATACATTTGTAGATGCCGAGTCCACGCTTTCCTTGAAGGGGGTCATCCAACTGAGTATTTCATCTTTTATAAATTTTATTTGGAAATAGTAAGTATTGTCGATTTGAATAATTCGATAAATAAATTCCAACAGAATAGCTAAATGGTCGGCAGGTTCCTTCATCAAGTCGGAAACCTTAAAATTATATTGTTCATAAATGTCCATTATTTTTTCCGTCGACTCACCAAGTATTTCGTTTTCGAAATAGTATGATTTGAACATGGGAGCGGGAACGGAAGGGAAGTTGGTGATAAATAAACTTGTATATTCAACCTGGAGTTCTTCAAGCAACTTTTCTGTTGAATTAAACGAATCAACCCATTCCTCAAGTTTTTGAATTTCTTTATTCTCAGGGTCCAGACTCATTAAAAATTCGGTTATTACGCCATTCTTTAGCAGACCGGCTAATTCTTCATCCGGGTAATAACATAATTTCGAAAAGGTTTTATAAATTATTTCACGTTCTTTTTGTCCCATAAATTCTCCGTTAATCATTAATTCCTAATTTTTGCCGATTTTTTTTATAAGATTTTTAACATCAATACAGTTTCCTATTCCTTTGTATACTTCACATTCTCTGCATTCTCTCGTACTGCAAACATTTGAGCTATGAGAATAACTCCAGCAGGGTTGAGAACTTTCTAAATATGCCGGGCAAACGTTCCGTTCCTCGTCAGAGCATTTAACTATTTCCCAGCAAGGAAGGAGTGCATAGAGAGACTTTATTCCATTTATACTAATTTTTTTCTCGTTGATTGTAGAGCGAATACAACGGATTCTTTTTAAGTCATCTTGCGAGAATAATCTTTGATTTGATTTTTTTCTAAACGGAATAATTAAACCTTCTTTTTCATATAATCGTAAAGTTTGTACCGAAACCCCGACTAATTTAGCTGCAGTACTAATTGAAAAAATAGGTTCGTTGGACGGTATGTTTATATAATCTTTCATAATTTATAAACTTGATAACTGCAATTAGCAAGTTTCTTGCCAATTCTGGTTTATTGGTTTTTCGGTTAAATTCGTTGATTTTAATTATTCGGTTATTAACATCAAGAAAAAAAATGGAAAATTTATTGTTTTATAGACTAAAAGGATATTGGTATCTTATTTCGTATGTTGGTTATTACTTTCAACTGTTAAATACTTTCCAACGTACTTATACCCGGTAAATATATGTGGGAATTAGTGTTTGCAAAATTTAGTATTAAAGAGGGGCAATACCTTAAAATTTTTTACAAAATGACTCTTTAGCAAAAAAATATTTTATACTATAAATATAATACGGAATGCTATAACCTAAACGTAAACGGTTATTAAGGTATAAATGTTTTGGAAGATAACTTGAATTGTTGGAGAGATAAAATCCTCTTCCCCAAACTTAGCGTTAATGCAACGCCACAAGAAAAACTTGAATTCGAAAAGATAGGGGAAATAAATATTTCGGCGGGCAACCACAAACCGGCGCTAAAGCAACTCAACAAAACATCGAGCTTCCTAAATTAAAAGCTCCCGTTAAAATAAAATTGAAAAAGACACGCCACAAAAGAAAACGGGAAGGTTACTAATTTTGTATGAAAGGGCTGATATTCAGCCCTTTTTTGTTTCCTCCTCTTTCGATTTATAAAAAGTTATTTGCTCCTTTATTTCCCGAAGTTTGGAAAAATCCCACTGCCGGTTTTCTTGAGATTGGGAATTTAATTTCAAAATCCTTCGAAAATGAAACAAAAATTGATATCAATCATTGGCAAGAAAGTTGATACTATCGGGTATCAAGTTTGAACGGAAAGGAAAATAAAATGGACGAACCCAAATATACGATTAGCACCGCAGCAAAATTAATGGGAATCTCGGTTCCCACGCTCAGAATGTACGAACGCGAAGGATTGATTATTCCGTTCAAGAAAACAAGTAACCAAAGACTTTACTCCGATCGCGATATCGAAAGGGTGATGTGCATTAGGAAAACCATCAACGAAGACAAAATCAATATTGAAGGAATGAGAAGGGTGCTTGCCTTAATCCCTTGTTGGGCAATTGTTAAATGCAGTGCGGAAGACAGGGCTCACTGCGAATTTTACAGCGGACACACTAAACCTTGCTGGATGATTAACCACAAAAAAAACGTATGCAAAGACAGGGAATGCAGAACTTGCGAAGTTTACAGAAGCTTCGGCAATTGTGCATCAATCAAAGAAAAATTAAAAGAATTATTACCGTAAAAAGGAGATGAAAAAATGAGAAAACTGCTTATACTCGGTGCCGGTACGGCCGGAACAATGATGCTAAATAAGTTACATAACGTTCTCGATAAAAACGAATGGCAAATAACAATAGTTGATCAATACGAAACGCATTATTACCAACCCGGATTTTTGTTTATACCATTCGATATATATACAAAGAAAGATGTAATAAAACCTAAAAGGGATTTCTTCCCGACGGGCGTAAACGTTGTAATGTCCGAAATAGATAGAATTGAACCGGATAAAAACCGGGTGTTGCTGAAAAACAATCAAGTGTTGTCTTACGATTACTTAATAATTGCAACCGGTTCGAAAATCCGCCCGGAAGAAACGGAAGGAATGAAAGGAGAACTCTGGTATAAGAATATTTTCGATTTTTATACAATCGACGGCGCTTTGGCATTGAGAAATTTCTTCAAACACTGGGAAGGCGGTAAACTGGTATTAAACATTACGGAAATGCCGATAAAATGCCCGGTAGCTCCGTTGGAATTTGTTTTTCTCGCCGATTGGTTTTTTACCGAAAAGGGAATAAGGGACAAAGTGGAAATTCATTTTGTAACCCCGCTTCCCGGTGCATTTACAAAACCCCGCGCCGCTTCTATTTTGGGTGACTTCTTAGACAAGAAAAACATTAAGCTTACAACCGAATTTAACATTGCACGTGTGGATAATGAAAATAAAAAAATCGTTTCTTGGGATGAGCAAGAAATCCCGTTCGATGTTCTTGTAACAATTCCGACAAATATGGGTGATGAAGCAATTGAACGCAGCGGAATGGGAGACGAGCTTAATTTCATACCGACCGACAAACATACTCTGATGGCAAAAGGGTTCGATAATATTTTCGTTATCGGCGATGCAACTGATTTGCCAAGCTCCAAAGCCGGTTCGGTAGCCCATTTCGAATCGGATATTTTGTTCGAAAACTTTCTCGATGTGATAGACGGTTTGGAACCGAAAGCTAAATTCGACGGTCACGCCAATTGCTACATAGAATCAGGATTCGGTAAAGGAATATTGATAGATTTTAATTACGACACCGAACCGCTTCCCGGGAAATTCCCGCTTCCCGGAATAGGACCTTTTTCGCTGTTGGAAGAAACGAAGATGAATCATTACGGAAAAGTAATGTTCCGTTGGATGTATTGGCATTTATTGCTTAAAGGTCAAGAATTACCGATAGAATCTCAAATGACCATGGCAGGAAAGAGGGTTTAGCTATGGAAGAAAAAAATATTCAAAATCAGATAAACGATATTAACAAAAAGCTTGATATAATTCTTGAAGAAATCGATCTTCAAAGACGTCACAGACGTGAGATGGAAGACCTGAAAGAAGATTTCACGCGCGTTGGCAAAGATTTATTCCAAACCGCCGTTGTTGAATTGGAAGAAGTTCACGACTCGCTTAACACCGGCGATATTCTCGCTTTTGCCAAAAAGCTTTTGAGAAACGTAAACAACATCAGTAAAACTCTCGATCAGCTCGAAAGCTTAAAGGATTTTCTGCAGGATTTCGGACCTATTTCGCGCGAATCAGTAATCGACTTTATGCACAAATTGGATGAATTCGACAGGAAAGGTTATTTCCAATTCTTTAAAGAATTCGGCACCATTCTGGATAACATAGTAACATCGTTCACCGTGGAAGACGTTAAAGCGTTGGGAGATAATATTGTAACTATTCTTAACACCATTAAAAACCTGACCCAACCCGATATGCTCCACGCCATAAACAATGCGGTTAACGTTTATAAAAAATTGGATATCGAAGTTGAAGGGGATATTTCATACATGAAACTCTTGAGACAATTTAATACTCCGGAAATGAGACGCGGTTTGGCGTTCGGAATTACATTTTTGAAAAGTTTAGCAGAGCAAACCGAAAATAATAAAGAACAATTTATTAACAACTAAATAAAGGAGAGAAAAAAATGGCAGCTGTAGAATTATTAGGTAAAACCATTGAACTGGACGCAGACGGACACTTGGCTAACATGGAAGATTGGTCGGAAGACCTTGCAAAAGAATTAGCCAAACAAGAAGGTATAGAAGAACTAACTGAGAAACACTGGATGGTGATTAATTTTCTCCGTAAAGAATATCAAGAAACCGGAAGTGTTCCGTCCATAAGAAAATTAACCAAACAAAGCGGTGTAAATACAAAAGAATTATATCAACTGTTTCCGAAAGGACCCGCGAAAAAAGCGGCTAAAATTGCCGGATTACCTAAACCCAAAGGTTGTGTTTAATAAATTTAAGGAGATATGAAATGTCGGATGAAATAACAAAAGTATCAATCGTAGTATCGAAAGGTTCGCTTGACGGAGTTTATCCCGGATTGATTATGGGCAACGGCGCTTTGATGGAAGGAATAGAAGCGATGCTGTTCTTTACATTTTTCGGGTTGGATGCAATTGTAGATAAAAGAATGGATAAACTCAGCGTGGCAACCGTAGGAAATTCCGCTATGAGAATGCCCGGCGGAATGAAAATGCCTACGATTTTGGGAATGATTCCCGGAATGTCGGCATTCGCTACTTACATGATGAAAAAGGAAATGGAAGCGCTCGATATACCGCCGGTGCGTGAATTTATTGAAATGATTAGCGATGCGGGCGGTAAAATATACGCATGCAAAGCCGCTATGGATATGTTTCATTTAACAAAAGACGATTTGTGTCCGCAAGTAGAAGAAATTCTTACCGTTGGCGAATTTTACGAAAAATCAGCGGGCGCGCAAATTATTTTTACTTAGCGGTTTTATTTATTAAAAAAGATATTCGTATATTATTATCGTTAAATTTTGTTCTTAGTACAAATCGAGTAACCGGAGATTATTTATGTTAAAGAAACTAATTGTTTTAGTTGTATTAAGCTTTGCCGGCATATTGCCCGCATCGCAACACGGAATGTATGTTCTGGCGGGTAAAAATATTCGTCAGGATATCGATTCCGTCGGTGCAAAATTATTGGAAAACGTTGAAAGTAATAATTTTAAAGTTCTAAATTATTACGAATTGGCTACACCGGATATTGTCCGGGAAAAAGATGAAGATAAGTGTAAGTTTAGAGTAAAGGAAATTGTATTTACTTCTGACGATTACATTAAAATGCTTACTTCCTACGGAAACAAATATTTGGTTGCCGCGTTTTTCAGAATTGCGGTTTACGAAAATCCGGAAGGTGTGCAAATTGTTTTAGCCGATCCGGAAACAATAAACAGAATAATTTTTAACGATTTGGCTGAGGATGACGAAGCAAAATATAATGAAGTTATTAATAAGACCGTTTCGTTTAAGAACGATATTTTGAGCACGATTTACGGTTGTAAATTCGGTGAAAAATTAAATGTTATGATGGAACCCATACGCGACGACGACGATTTGGCCGAAGCTTCAAAAGATATGTTTATGATGGTGGGACCTTTAACATTCTTCACCGACGAAGACCAATTCCCCCAAATATTTTCCGCAGATGCTTCGAAAAACTCGGTTTCCGGATTAGTTAAAACATTAAAAGAAAACATGAAACATTTTTCTCCTACCCAAGACGATATCGAATACCGCTATACCAAATCGAAAGACGTTTTGAAATGGAAAATAATCGGTGAAGTTGAATCGCCCGATAAGAACGCTGTGCTGCTTGGAATTTCACGACCAAGAACGGAAGGGTTGTCGTTTCATATTGCCGGAAGTTCGAGGGAAAGCGACGAAAATCTTTGTCCGGGTATAGATCACGCCGCGGCATATCCTATCGAAGTATTGATAATAAAAGAGAACGGAAAAATAAACATTTACACTCCGCGCGAAATGTTCAGAATGGATATGTATTTCTGGGATGCCGGAATGTCGGCGTTTATGAATCACATGAGTATGCCCGGAATTTTAGATGAAGCAATAAAACGAGCATTATTGGGAAATATGTATAAACCGGAATAAATTAATTAAACTAAACAAAATGAGGGGCGTATGAAAAAGCTACTATCTCTTACAGCATTATTAACTATTCTCGCTTTCGGTTCTTCGTTATTTGCAAACGGTCTAAGTTTAAACAGTATCGGAACCAGAGCATTAGGTATGGGCGGCGCGTTCGTTGGGTTGGCAAACGACGGAACGGCATTATATTGGAATCCCGCAGGTTTGGCAAAATTGAATTCTTCCATTCTCGTTTTCGGTACCGATGTTATTCCTTTCGGAACGTACAAATATAAAGCTGCGGGAATCGATGCAAAAACCGTAACAAACCATTATATCAGTCCTAATTTCTTCTTTAATTACAGAATGAACAATTTGGCGTTATCGTTCGGTGTTTACGTGCCGGCCGGTTTGGGCGCAGAATGGAACGGAAGAGAAGTGATTGCATTAACCCAAGGACTCGGGCCATTCGATTGGATGTCGAAAATCGGGGTAATTAACTTCTCACCCGGAATCGCCTATCAAGTTACAGAACAATTTTCCATTGGTGTTGCCGCTAATATTTATTACGCAATGTTCGATTTAAAAAGACCTCATTCGCAACTTTTAGATTTGAATCAAGACGGAACACCGGAAACTTTACCTCAATATTCGGAAGAATCAACCGGATTGGGCTACGGCGTAACAATCGGTTTGAAATATGACGCTTCAAAAAAATTATCGGTAGGCGCAACATTTAGAACAGCTACGAAGGTAACGATGAGCGGAACAGGCGAATTATTGGATTTACCGATGGAAATGAAAAGCGACTTCGACAGGGATGTGACTTGGCCGATGTGGATTGCCGGTGGTTTGGCTTATCATCCTTCAAAATCGGTAACGTTAACTTTGGACGCGCAATACAGCAATTGGAAAGCGCTTGATAAATTGACTGCAAAATATAAACAATGGAACCAGGAATCCGAATTTACGCTTAACTGGAAAGACGCAACACAAATCCGCTTCGGTGCGGAATATGCCCCTTGCGGAATGTATGCCGTTCGTGTAGGTTATTATTACGACCCAGCTCCGGCGCCGGACGAAACTTTGAATTTCCTTTTCCCGTCTTCCACAAATCACGTTGTTACCGGTGGATTCAGTTATTTTATGAATAACGTAACTCTCGAAGGTTCGCTTGAGTATTTGCTTGGTGCGGACAGAGACGTTGATGCTTATCCTAATCCGCTTCAGCCGGAAAACATGCCCGGCGTTCATCACTTGGATGTTCTTGCTTTCAGCATCGGACTTACATATAACTTATAAACATCCTTTTTTCATAACTTTCCCCAAGCCGGACTTTTGTCCGGTTTTTTATTTTTAAATATTTGTTTAGAAAAGTCGCCGGGGTTACATTTTTTTATTAATTTCTTACTTAATCTTTAATTCCCGAAATGTTATCTTATATGTCGGATTTTCTTAAAAGATTATAAGTCAACGAAAATTTAAAGAAATTATTTTTATTAACCGCGAATTTTTAAATTCCTTAAACCGAAATTAATAAATTCATAAAGGATAAATAATGGAAACTTATTACGACCCGAAAGATTTGAAAAAATTTTCCGAAATAGGAGAAGGCGCACCGGAACTCTGGAAAAAATTTAACGATTGGTATTCCGAGGTTTTCAAAGAAGGCGCTCTTTCCGAAAGAGAAAAAGCTCTGATCGCATTGGCGGTGGCGCATGCCGTTCAATGTCCGTATTGCATTGATGCATACACACAAGCGTGTTTGGAGAAAGGCGCCGATCTGGAACAAATGACAGAAGCGGTACATGTTGCAAGCGCAATACGCGGAGGCGCATCTTTGGTCCACGGAGTTCAAATGAAAAACGTAAATAAAAAATTAACAATGTAGTCAGGAGAAAAATTGGAAGCAAGACATAAAAGCATGAAAGCTTTCGGGAATGAATTGGCCGCCCCGGAAGTTCAATTGGAAATTATTAACCGCAAAAACGGTTTCCCCGCGTTTGATTCTAAATACAAAGATACCGGGGAAGATAAACTACGGGCGGGGAAAATAGAAATTTTACAGATCAATCTGGGGAAAATGTGTAACCAGGTTTGCAAACATTGCCACGTTGATGCGGGTCCGGACAGAAAAGAGATAATGTCCCGAGAAACGATGGAGCAATGTTTGACCGCATTGAAAAACTCGGATATTGAAACCGTTGATCTTACCGGCGGGGCGCCGGAGATGAATCCCGACTTCAAATGGTTCGTTACGGAAATTAAAAAATTGGATAAGCATATAATCGTTCGCTCCAATTTAACAATCCTTGTAACAAACGGGTTTGAAGATTATCCCGAATTCCTCGCAGAGAACCAAGTTGAAATAGTTTCGTCGCTTCCGTATTACAAAGCTTCGTTTACCGACAGGCAAAGGGGAAGCGGCGTATTTGAAAAATCGATTAAAGCAATGAAAATACTCAACGGTCTTGGTTACGGAAAAGAAGATTCCGGTTTGATTTTCAATTTGGTTTACAATCCCGTCGGCGCTTTTTTGCCTCCCGGTCAGGAATGTTTGGAAAAAGATTATAAAAGGGAATTGGCAAAGAACTTCGGAATTGTTTTCAATAATCTTTACACAATTACCAATATGCCAATCAGCAGATATTTGGAATACCTAATCGCATCCGGCAATTACGAAGAGTACATGGAAAAATTGGTAAATGCTTTTAATCCCGAAGCGGCTAAAAACGTAATGTGTAAATATACTTTGTCGGTCGGTTGGAACGGCTATCTTTATGATTGCGATTTTAATCAGATGTTGGAGTTAAAAGTAAAAACAGAAAACTCGCGCCATATAAAAGATTTCAACCAGCAGATTTTGGAAGGAAGGGAAATTATTACGGGTCAGCACTGTTTCGGATGTACAGCGGGTGCCGGATCGAGCTGCGGTGGTGAACTAACTTAGTTTTTTTTGCCCAACCGGATTCCGTTGATATTGCAGTTGGACGGGAATCTTTCTTGTTTTTTCACTCCGTCTTTTGTTTCTGATTTATCCGGTTTTACTCCCTTTATTTCAACTTAAGTATAGATGGGAATTCTTAATTTGGATTGAGCACATTCCGGTAATAATCCTTTTCATAACCGAATCGCTCAACCCAAAATATAATTTACTAAAGAATGAATTTTTAAAAACAAACAGTTTTACTGATTAACGAAGCAACCGGTTATTTTTTATCTGTCCATTTGTAAAGCGCATCTATCACATCGCGCATAACATTAACAATCATCGGTTGGTTGCTTTTTTTAATATGACCCAAAATCTCTTCATGTATTTTGATATGATTTTCGGTGAGATTTTTAATAAACGGTTTGCTTTTATTGGTTAAGTAAACAATCATGTTCCGTTTATCTTTGGGGTCGGCTTTACGTTTAACCAATTTTTTATCTTCCAAAGAAGTTAAAATGTGAGTTGTTCTGCCTGGTGTTATATTCATGGCACGCGTAATAAATTTAATTGAAAGCGAATCGTGGTTTGAAAATAATCTCAAACATCTGAATTCAGCCGGAGTCAAATTAAATTTAGCCGCAAAAGCTTTTTCTTTCTGATTGCAAGCTTTAGCCAATTCACAAGTTAATACCGCCATTTCGCGGGCAATTTCGCGAGAAGTCATATTTTTTTTCATAGCATGTTCCGTAATATTTTATTTACTAAAATAAAGTAAAAAAAAGATTAGTTCAAGACCTTAAAAAATAGATTTTTCAATATTGTTTATTATTTACGATTGTAAAATAAATAATCGGACTGAAATATCCAACAATTTAAATCTCCAAAAAATTTCCCTACAATGTGATTAAAGTCACTGATTGAAATATGCCATTCACTATTTTTCGCAACAGATAAATTAGTTGTCAGGAAAAACAAAGGGGTATAAATATGGAAAACTATATCGACCAACCGCTTACTCATCCTAGTTGGAATCCCAGTAAAGGGGATTATTATAGCGAGAAAGCATTGGAAGAAGAAAGATTATATAAAAGAAGAATGTTTAAGAAAAAATTAGCCGGAGGTATTTTAGCGTTTTTACATTTTGCATTATTAATGTATGCTATTTATTACTTCTCATAAAAATTAAATAGGGGACCCATCTAATACATTTTATACCATTATTACTTCTCAAATAAATTATATCAAATAAAAATCAACTTAAGTTTATTTCAAGTTTGTGCTTAATTCTTTTCCAATCCGGAATGATTCTCTCGAGTAATGAATAAAATTGTGAACTATGATTGTGGTAAACGGTATGACAAAGCTCATGCGTTATTACGTATTCTATACATTCTTTTGGCGCTTTAATAAGTTCAGGATTTAATGTTAAAGTTCCTTTCTTAGAAAGACTACCCCATCTTGTTTTCATTTTTCGGATTCTTAATAACGGTTTTATTGCGGTAATATCTGAAAAGTTTTCCCAACATATATCGAAGTATTCGGTAAATTTTTCTCCGGCTTTTCGTAAATACCAATTATTTAGCAATTCGGATGTTCTCTTTTGATTTTCTTTATCACGTTGAACTACTATAAAATATCCGTTTTTCAATATTACCCCTTCATTTAGACCGGAAATGATTTTCAACCGATAACGTTTACCGAGATATAAATGAGTTTCGCCGTTAAGAAAATATTTGCGCGTCGTACGGGGCTCAAATTGTTTGAAATAGTTTAGTTGTTTATTTATCCATTTAGCTCTTTTTTGTATTTTAGTTTTGATTAAGTAATCTTCCGTATTTTGGGGCGCTGTAATTACTACCGAATAATCGGGATGAACAGCAATTTGAAGTGTTTTTCTTTTGCTATAAACAACGGAATAATTTATTACTTTTTTTCCGTACTTTATTTTACGGTATTCTTTCTTCATTGTAAACTTCTGAATTTTGCAATAGAAAAAGTTTTTTCTATTATTTCGTCCATTTGTTTCGTACTCAGATTAATTTTTTTTTCGCCTTTAATCACATCGAAAAGATAATCGTCTATATTGTTTTTAGCTGCGTTTTGTGCGTCTTCGTCTTGCCAAAAATTAACTTTAAAATGATTGTTCAGAATTTCTTTAATCTTTAACGCTATTTCTGCGGCAGCGTTTTCCTGTATTTCATTTGTTAAACCGTCCATATCCAAAACGGGTTTAATTACTCCGTAAAATGCAATTGCTTCGTCGTTATTTTTAAGCTTTGACGGTATATCCTCGTGTTGTTTGGTTACAACTTTTTTTCTTAAATCCAGGATTTTCTTCAAATATTCAATATCCGAAATACGTTTGGCTTTCCAATCGTCTATTGCCTGCTGAATGAGCGCTGAAAATTTTTGATAAAACGCGGGGTCTTCTTCCATTTTTTCGGAAATTACTTTTTTTGTAGCATAAGCAATCGAATCCGCTTGTGAAGCAGTCGATCCGGTTTTGTATATTCCTTGTTCTTCTTTTACACCTTGAAATAATTTTTCATTGAAAATATTTACAGGTTCGTTTAGTTTTATTACATCATTCGCGTTAATATGCGTATCCAACAATTTTTTAATTTTAGGTTCGTATTCTTTATATCGTATCGTTTCCGCATATCTATACTTAACCGAATTTCTTAAATTGTAAAACTTTTTCAAGTCATTTTTATAAGCAATTAATTTTTTATCATCCGTATTTATAAGAAATTCGTAAGATGATAATGCAATACTTAACGTTTTACCATACTCGGTTAGTTTTTCATAAAATTCATTTCGTAATTCTTCGTCTGCTAATAATCTTTCGTATTCTTCTTCGTCGTAAGTATTTTTCACCGGTTTGAAAATATCCCATAATTCGGAATGTTTTTGCGGCAGTTTCTCGATTTCCTGTTTGATGGATGTAACCGTTCCTATCAAATCTTCTTCGTCGTATTCTTTAAATGCATCGTACATAGTAAGAGCTTTATCCAACTCGCCCAAAATATTTGCATAATCAATTATGTAACCGTAGTCTTTGTTTTCGTGTAACCGGTTAACTCGTGCAATTGCCTGAAGTAAATTGTGTTCTCTCAAAGTTGCGGTTAAATATAAAACCGTGTTTCGCGGCGCATCGAAACCGGTTAATAGTTTACTAACGACAATTAGTATTTCGGGGTCTTCACCGAATTTAAATTGGTTGATTATATTTTTATTATATTCTTCTTCGCTCCCGTATCTTCTCATCATTTTTTGCCAAAATCTTATAACGTCGTCGGTTGCTTCGTCTTCAACTTCTTCATAACCTTCCCGCATATCCGGAGGAGAAATGATAACCTCCGAAGAAACGTAACCAAACTCGTTAAGATATTGATGATATTTAATAGCAGCCGGTTTACTTGGGGCAACTAACTGAGCTTTAAACCCCGTACCTTTCCAATTAATTCTGTAATGTTCGCTTATATCGAAAGCTCTCATGTAAATTACGCGATCGGCTTTGTTCAGCATTTCCGCCCGCGCGTATTTTCTTTTCAAATCGGCTTTTTGTTTTTCGCTTAAATTTTTAGTGTGCCTTTCAAACCATAAATCGATTGCGTTTTTGTTTTGTGTTATCGTTACATCGCGTCCTTCGTAAAGTAACGGAACAACCGCCTTATCTTCAACGGCTTCTCTTATCGAATAATGGGGTTCTATTAATCCGCCGAATTTTGCAAAGCTGTTCTTCTCCTTTTTCATTAGCGGAGTGCCGGTGAAACCGATATAACAAGCTTTTGGAAACATTTGGCGCATTCTTGCAGCAAGCGATTTGTAATTTGTCCGGTGACTCTCGTCCACTAACATAAAAACGTCGGAAGAATCTTCTTTAAATTTCCGAACGTTAAGAGCTTTATCGAATTTGTGTATGAGTGTTGTTATAATTGTTGCTTTTTTTACGGAAACCAATTCAAGTAAATCTCTTCCCGATTTTGCTCTTTTCGGAGCGAAACCGCAATCGGTAAATGTATTTCCGAGTTGTTTATCCAAATCGGTTCTGTCGGTAACCAAAACAATTCTCGGATTTCTTAAACTTTTATCGAGCGCGAGGTTTCTTGTAAGCATAACCATTGTTAAAGATTTACCGGAACCTTGAGTATGAAAAACAATTCCCCCTTTTCTTACGCCGTTAGCGTCAACTTGTTTAATCCGTTTCATTGTTTCCTTAACAACAAAATATTGCTGGTAGCGTGCAATCTTTTTTATGCCCGATTCAAACACAATGAACTTATATGCCAGTTCAAGTAGCCGTTCCGGTTTGCATAAGCTATATAAAACTTTGTCTTGTCCGGTAATTATTCTGTCTCCTTGCTCTTCAAGTTTATCAAAATACGATTGGGCATATTTAAAATCATGGGAGAAAAGTTTATTCTTTTGTTCTTCAGTTAATTTTTTATTTACCGTTTCCGATATTTCTTTTTCGGAAAATTCGAGTTCTTTCCAAATGCTCCAAAATTTCTCGATTGTTCCGGCGGTTGCGTATTTCGCTTCGTTTTTATTAACGGCAACCAATAATTGGGAATAGATAAACAACTTGGGAATGTATTTGAAGTTTTGATTTCTGATGAATTGATGAATCGCTTCGCTGATTTCATTTTTCGGAGATTTGCATTCGATTACGCCAAAGGGAATTCCGTTTACGAATAAAACAATATCGGGGCGCGATGTTTCTCCGCTTCCGGTTCGTTCAACGCCGAATTCCGCTGTTACGTGAAAAACATTTCTATCCCAATTATTCCAATCGATAAATTTAATATCGAAACTTTTTGAATAGCCGTCAACGTTTTGCTCGAGCGAAGTTCCCAAAGTAAGCAAATCATAAACGGCTTCGTTGGTTTTTTGCAGACCGTCGTATCTTACATTTTTTAGTTTCTGTATTGCCGATTGAATATTCTCTTCGCTGAAAAGATATTCCTTACCTCTGAAATAAATTCTATTCAGTTTTTTTAACTGTTCCCTTAAAATATTTTCCAAGAGAACATTGCTTAATTTCCCGCCTCTTTCTTTCAGGGCTTCGGTGGGAGTTAGATAGCTATAACCCAGATTGATAAGCAGTTGCAAAGCCGGAATCTGAGAGAGATATTTTTCGTTGAATTGGAAAGAATTAGATAAATTCATATTACTTTATTTTTCATTATTTCTATAAAAATTTTAATCGCTTCTTCACTAAACCAAGAGGGTGTTGCAACATATCTATATTTCTCAAGTGTTTTTCTGTATGTACAAGCAAGATATGGGTTTGAACAACCACAAGGACATTTTTCAAAATTTGCAAAATCCGGTTTCATACTCAGTAACCTTAATGCATTATAAACTTTATAATTACTATCAAGTTTTAAGATAATTTTATATTCATTTATTTTACCTTTAATGCCATGATCAACTTCCGGAAATGGAAATTCACCATGTTTTAATTTATAGGTCAAACCATATAGATAAGGAATCAAAACATTTTTTGTATATACTAAAAAGGATTTGGATTTATTTAATTCAATCATCAGACTTAGTTCTATACCTAAACAAATTTCTTTATTATCTCCGATTAAATGTAAATCAATATCTTGTTTGACTTTGCTATCTTTGAGAAAATATTTTGGTAGTATTTTTGGAAATTCTTTAGGAATTTCAATTCTCAATTCATAAGAAATTATAAGTTCTTCTAAATCTTTATATTGAGCAATGCATTCAAATATACCTTCAAATACTACTTTTCCATTTGTTATAGGTAACAAATTCATTTTTGGATATCTGAATAAAAATTCTTGTATTTCTCTATTACTTAATTGCATAATTTAAATATCAAGCCAAGGTTTTTGAGATGTTTCAAAATGTTCTTTTTGAGGCTTTATATTCAAAGAAGGTGTAATAATTCCTAGTTTATTACTTAATATCTTTTTGTCTAAAGAAATTTTGAATTTTTGTTCAATTCTTTCTGAAATTATTGAAGGATCATCAGTGGCGAATAATAAATCAAAATTAACTTTTGCCCCGTTTAACCATAAATAAAAGTTTTTTTCAAGTTCATATTTTTGATATTTTTCATCATACCATTTATCCGCAAAATCCTCACTCGGATCTACTGGATTAGGGACTTTGGGCTTATTTGCATTAACAAAATTGCCCATTCTATTTAATATATTTAAGACTGTTTCGGAAATTTCTGTTTCACCATTATAAGCTTTTGCAGCTAATGTTGTAATTATTATTGAAATTGGTTTACTATCTGAATTGTCTTTGAACATTATATCTCTATGCCTTTTCAATAGTTGTATAGCTTGCTGTAAAGGAGTCTTCCATTCAAAAACAGGCAATTCATCTATGTTTGCTTTCTCTAAAAATAGTGCCCTTTGTTGAAGAAATTCCGGTGGTGCTAACTTCATTCTCGACTCAAACCATTTAGCATACCCTTGAGGATTGCTAATTTTCCAATCATCACTAATTTTATCATACTTTTTATGTCTATCGTCTGTAATTGCAACCGTTAGATTTGCTACTGATTCAGATAACAAAGTATCTATTCCTTCACGCAACATTGCTTCTTTAATAAGATTTCTTTTTTCTTCTTCTTCCGGAATACAAGGGACTATATCTATATGGAAATTTAATTCGTCTTGATATTCCAAGCGCCAACATCGATGCTTAGCTTCTAATTGTTCTTTTATTCCTCTAGATATTCTGTATTTTTCAAGTTCTTCCCCAACCAGTTCTTTAACATGCTTTTGTGTTGAATCCTTTTTTGTTATTCCTTCTTCCAATTCACATGCTAGATCTAAATCGTATGCGTCATCCTCATTGATTGGTTTTATTGCTGTCCCTAATCTGAAAGACCCTTGTGAGTAAACATGAGGTTTATATTTGTGTATTTTAGATTTGGGTTTACTTAACTCTTCACCAAGATCTTCATAACGCTCTTTTGCTTTTTTGTAAGCAATCTCGGGTAATTCTAAATTTCTCAAAATTTCATTGAGAACAATGTTCTTTTTCTCTACTGATAACATAATAGACTCCTTTAGGTTATTTCAAAAAACTTTTTAATTTCCACAGTTCTGTGAGTAAATTCGTGGTCAGCTCTTGATATTAAATTATCAATTTGTGATAAATCATCTAATGGAAGCTGTTTGTCAGATTCAAAATCTATCCGAAGTATTTGCTCTTTATTTAATAATAAATGCAAATAGTTATTTATTGATTGGGATTGAAGAGATAAAATAAAGCTAACAAACTCTTTCCCATTTAACCCTGTTAAAAATCCCCAATATTTATGTGTTGAAATATTATAAGCTATTCTTGAATGTCCAGTCCCAAGACTAAAAATCTTTATCTTATCAAAATCAATATTAAGTCTTTTTTTTGCATCTATTACAGCAGCTAATGATGGATTATTTGCCCAAACACCACCATCAGCTAATAAGTATTTGTCTATTCTAATTGGGTCAAAATAAATTGGTGCTGAACAAGATGCAGATACTGCTTCGTAAACAAATCGTTCAATGTCACGAGAGAAATCACTAGAATAGCCAGATTTGAACACATGCACACTGCCATTGCCTATATCAGTTGCAGGTAAAAGTAATGGTATTTTTATATCGCCAAGTTTTATATCACCAAACTCTTCTTTAAGGATTTTAATTAATCCTTCGTTTTTATAAAGACTGATAAAAGCCGGTTTAATAAATTTTGGCAATAACACATTTTTACCAACAAATATCTTTCTCCCTTTTTCTTTATAAAGCTTTATTATTTTTTCCGGGGATATTTTACAAGCTATTGCAGAAGCTATTATCGAACCGGTACTTGTTCCAGCAATCATATCAAAATAATTATTAACATCTATTCCTAATCTCTTTTGTAAACAATTTAGAATATGAGCTGGAAATACTCCTCTAATTCCACCACCATCAATAGCTAGTATTTTAAAAGTTTTCTCACTCATTTTCTATTTCCTCATTGATTTTCACTCTCCATTTCCCCGTTAACAACTTTTGCATCAAGCCGCGTTTTTGGGTTTTGTATTTGTCGTTCAGTTGTTTAAGTAAATTTATTTCTTCTATGATTTCATTTAACAAATTTGCAATGAGTTTTTGTTTTTTTAGATTAGGGACAGCAACTTTAAAATTTTCTATATCCTTTTTTTGAATATTGGGTAAACCAGAGCCAACACGTAATTTCATTAGCTGTTCTTGATTGTTTTTAAGATAGTGATATAAATATTCCTTGTAAATTTTATTTGATAAGTTCCTTAGAGTATAACAATGTCCTCCGGCCCAAAATTTTTCAGTATTAAAATTTACAAAACCACAAGAATTACCACCTTCGCTAATAGATATTGTATTCTCGGGTGTATTCCATTTATTTAAAAAACCTGAAGGTAGAACTCCGCCGTTTAAAACATAATATTTGCCGTTTTCTACCATAGCTATTTTATTAATTTGTTCTCCTTTTTTAATTTTACATAATTTTTTTAATCTAAGTAAATTCATATTTGAATTATTATTTAATTTAGCAAATATGCTTCTTCTCGTGTATTTCAATTGTCTCTCCTTCGCCTCAATCAGTCGTTCGGTTTTCTCAATTGCTTCGTCCCAAACGGAGAGAAGCGATGCAATGGCTTTTTGTTCGGGGAGGGGAGGTAAATGAATCGGAATTCGTTTTATTAAACTTAAGCTAAGATTTTTTTGGCTACCGGAATTACTAAGATTTCTTATAGAATAATACTTAAATAATAAATATTGATAAACAAAATATTTATTTGCAGTTGAGTTTATTTTTATCGCAGCACATGCTTGATTGATAGCTGCATCTATATTAAGGATCGCCACTTGCCCGCGCGTTTTACCTTGGCCATACATAGCCATTAAAATTGTTCCTTTAGAAATAATTTTGGCTGAAGATTTTTTTAGTCCTTCTTCTGTAATCCATTCATCAATATCATTTTCAGAAATTAGACAATTTTGAATCTGCGTTGTTTTAACCCACGGAATTTTGCCATTCCAATAACTTGATTTGGTACGTGTTGGAGTACCCCCTGAACAAATATCAGCAATATCGCCTAATTTAATTTTTCTAATCACTTATTTCACCCCAATATTTTTCATTTCCAAATAAAAACTATGTATAGTCATGTTTCTCCAAAATTTCTTTCCCTTTAGCAGTCAATCTATATTTTTGGTTTTTGCTTTTGGGTTTATCGGGAATTGTCATTTCAATTAAATCAAGAGCCAAAGCGGGCTGCAAGTATTTTTCATAAAAATTAACTCTGTCTTTCAGTTTTAAATTGTTCATTAATTCCGCGCGCGTCATTTCGCCTTTTAATGATTTTAATAAAGCCCTAACTTGCTGGGTTACATGTTGGGCGTCATGATGGTCGACTTGGGTGGCGACTTGGGTGGTGACTTGGGTGGTAGCGTATTTAATTTTCTTTTCTTTAATAACGTTACCTTTTAAAAATTCCCTTCCTTTTTCCGATATTCTATATTTCTGAAAGCGGCTGTTCGGTTTATCCGGAATCGTCATTTCAATTAAATTTTCTTGTAATGCGGGCTTTAAATACACTTTTTTAAAGTTTTTCGAATCTGTGACGCCCAATTTCTTTTGCAATTCTTCCGCCGATATTTCCCCCTCGATGACTTGCAAAAGCCGTTCAACATAAGGGGTAACATGGGCTCTAACATAGGCTCTGTTTTTAGAGCCTATGTTATCGGAAGATTTAAGGCGTTCAATCCCTTTTTCCGTAAGTCTGTATTTTTGCTTAACGCTTCTCGGCTTATCCGGAATTGTCATTTCTATTAAATTTTCTTTCAATGCGGGCTGTAAATAGCCTTTTCGGAAATATCTGACGCTTGCCACTCCTAATTTATTCATCAGTTCGGCGCGGGACATTTCACCTTCCAAAGCAAGTAAAAGACGTTCGACATGAGTATTTACTTGGGTGGCGACATAGACTGTATCATGTATTGTAACATAGGCTGTTTCATCCATAGGTAAAATCAATTCAAAACCGGAACCGGTTTCTTTGAATACAGGTTTTGCTCCTTTTGCATAAAGCGGAAGATATTTGTTGATGTTTGTAACTCCGGAACCGAGTTCGTCGAATCTTCCGAGCTGAATCATAAACTTACAAATAGTAGGATTTTTGGAAAACGGTTTAAGATTTTCCGGTGTAATTTCTCCGAAGTGGTGAGGCACGGAAGGATTATCCAAAATAACTTTATCTTTGTAAATCATCAGTCTTGCCGGAGCCGGACTTGTATATTCCCTGTGCGAAATGATATTGGAAACAGCTTCGCGGAAAATTTTATCCCGCAGACTTACGCGCTGGTCCCCTTCGAGGTAGAAGGGATCGTTCATGTGCTTTCTTATAAATTCCATCATTAAGTCGTAAGCATCAATCAAGTTTGTTCTAATAATCAAACGGTCGTCGTAGCGGTCTGTGTTTTCTCGTCTTAAAAGGCAATCAATTTTATAAGCAGGAACCGCTTGTTGAATAGCAAGATCGTTTCCAAACATTAAAATAGCGGCAAGCGAAAGAGACGATTTACCGGTTTTGTAATCAACATTATAAAACCCGCCTATTTGAAGTAATTCTTCGTTGGAATAATTTAACCACGGATGTTGTGAATTATAAGATCGCATCAAACGTCTTGCTTTGTCAAAAAGTTCGAGTCGCAAATCATCAATACTAAAGTACGGGAAAGTTCTTTGCTCGGTAAAAAGTCCCAATTTACGGTTAATAATACCCGCCAATTGATGAGTGCCTTTAATTTTGTAATCTCCGTCTTCGCTGCGCATAAATATTTCTCCGCCGGTTTTATGCAGCTGTGAGCTAAGCGGAACTTGAACGGCAATAATTATTTCCCCTTCAATTTCAAATTCGTGCGGAAACAAAAGATAAGGCGGATCTATCTTTTGGGGATTGTTCGAAAGATTTGTCAAATCGGTTTTAAGTTTTGTAACTGCATTTTGTTCAATCCCGGTTATCGTTCCGTTATCGTCCACTCCGAGTAAAATCATTCCTCCGTCAGTATTTAAAAATGCGCAAACGGTTTCAAATAAATCCGAGGGAAGTTTGTTCTTCGATTCTTTGAATTCCGTATGCAGACCTTCACCGTTCGATATTTCTTCAAGTATTTGATTGATATTCATGTTTTATTAGTATATAGTTTCCGGTTTTGTCATAATTTTTGCTTACTTCGTTGCAAAAACTTATGCCAAAACCTTTAATGTTTTTTTTCTGCGGGTTAAAACTTGCAGTTATAACAATTTCGCGCTTGGGCGTTTTAATCTAGCTCTCAACCACACTTATTTAATCTCTTAAAATCTCTTTTAGTTTAGCATTCATTTGTTTACGAATTTCGTCAAGTTCTTTTTCCAATTCTTCAATTTCTTTTTGCACTTCGTCGATATCAATTTCTTCTTCCTCTTCAAATGTATCTACATACCTGGGAATGTTCAGGTTAAATTCGTTTTCTTTGATTTCATCAAAAGTTGCTACGTATGAATATTTATCAACTGTTTTTCTTTTACGATATGTTTCAACTATTTTGTTAATATGTTCTTCGGAAAGTTCGTTTTGGTTTTTCCCTTGAATAAATTCCCGGCTTGCATCGATAAAAATTACATCTTTGCGGTTCTCGTTTAATCCGCCTTTTTCCCTTTTTTTATCGAATACCAAAATTGCCACAGGGATTGACGTGGTTGGGAAAAGGTTTCCCGGCAAACCTATAACCGCATCAAGAATATTTTCTTCAATCATTTTTTGTCTTATTCTTCCTTCTGCCCCGCCTCTGAACAAAACACCGTGAGGAACAACAACTACAACCCTTCCTTCTTTTTCAATGGCCGCCTCTACCATGTGGGTTATAAAAGCCCAATCGCCTTTACTCTTCGGCGGTATTCCTCTCCAGAATCTGTTATAAATATCGCTTTCGGCTTCTTCGGCTCCCCATTTATCCAAAGAAAAAGGCGGATTTGCAACAACAACGTTAAATTTCATTAGTTTATCGTTTTCTACAAGCGCCGGCGCGGTTAAAGTGTTGCACCATTCAATTCTTGCTCCGTCTATTTGATGAAGAAACATGTTCATTCTTGCTAAAGCCCAGGTGCTACCGTTTACTTCCATTCCGAACAGAGCAAAATTTTTATCTCCAACTTCTTTGGCTGCTTCAATTAACAATCCTCCGGAACCGCAAGCAGGGTCGCATATTTTATCGCCCGATTTCGGTTGCGCAAGCTTTGCTACCAATTCCGATACCTTGTGCGGTGTATAAAATTCGCCTGCTTTTTTGCCGGCGTCCGAAGCAAACCTTTCTATTAAATAAATATATGTATTCCCGATTACGTCTTCCGATACCTTGCTGGGGCGCATGTCCAATTCCGGTTTATTAAAATCTTCGAGTAGTAATTTTAATCTCCGGTTTCTATCTTTGGTCTTTCCCAAATTTGCTTCGCTGTTGAAATCAATATTTCTGAATACACCTTCTAATTTCGATTTGTTTTTCTCTTCGATATCGGCTAAAACGATATTTATCAAATCGCCGATATTAGGATAATCGCGTCTTTTGTACAAGCTGTAAAAATCAGCTAAAAATTTATCAATAATTTCTCCGGTTTTCTCATCTTTCAATTCTATTTCCGGTAAAGTAAACCGTTCTCTTTCAAGTTTTCTTCTTATTCTGGTTTCGTCGTTACCATATTGTTTTTTGTAATTTTCGTAGTGGTCTTTCCAAACATCGGAAATGTATTTTAAAAAAAGCATCACAAGAATGTAATCTTTGTATTGAGCCGGATCGACAACGCCCCGGAAAGTATCGCATGCCGCCCACGCCGCATTGTTAATATTTTTTTGACTTATTTTATTTTCACTCATTTTTCTTTCCTTACGCCTTTGAAGGGTTTTTTATCAGCTTTTTGATCGATGAATTTTCCCGTTTCCGTATCTCTTTTTACCCATCTTTTTGTTTTAGGATTGAAAATTTGAGAACGTTTTCTTACAGCTCCGTTACGATGACCGTCTCCGGTTGGGGGATTAGTTGCCATTTTGATTCTCCTTAATTTTATCCAATAAAATTTTTGAAATGTATCTCTTTTTCTTTTTCGACAGTTCTGCCAGTAATGAAGATTCTTTATTTGCCAAATAAAATATTTCTAAAATTTTCCTTTGTTTTTCAATTTCCGGGATTTCTATTTCAAGATCTTCCAAATCTTGTTTTGTAATCATTTTTTGGAAAGTCCCTTTCGCTCTTCTATTTATAAACGTTTGCGCAGGTAATTCATTAATATACCAAAGAACATATTCAGGTAAAACATTTGTGTTTTTAATTCTAATTCTTATAAGAGGCGCAGCTAAAATTGTATTGTCTATATCTTTATCTAAAATAGAAGCTTTTGTATCCAAACCCCTCGATTTAAAAATCAAATCGTTTTTTTTCATCAAATAATTGTTTCTCATATTGGAAATTTCGATTTTATCCAAATCTTTTGTATTCACTTTGAATTGTTCGTTTAAATCTTTCATTTGAATTAATTGGATATTCCCGTTATCTTTTTTCGATATTTTTGAACGGAAAGAATAACCCGATTGAATATTGGCGATATATTTTAACTTTGTCTTCATAATTCTATACAATAATAACGTTATTGCAAATATACTTTAAAAAATTAAATGAATCAAACATTTTTTCACAGTAATGGCGTTGCTGTATAGAAATTTTATATTTTGGAAATCCATTTGGGCAATTTCTGGAGATAATTCGTTCTAATAGCACCTAGCCCTTCAATCTTCGAGACATTGTTTCGACGAGTTTTTCTTAAAATACGAAGCCCACCTTAAAGATGTGAATCGGTTAACAAATAATTTTTTTGAAGATAAGATTAGTTAACTAGATAAAAAAATCCCCAACATTTGTTGAGGATTTTTTTTGTAGCGGGGACAGTCCGCCTGCGGCGGATTGAACCTGCAACCTCCGCTTTAATATTCGGGAACATTCTTCTTAAGGAATTCCCTGCCAACGCCATTTGTTAAACTTTATGGAATAAAAAAAGCCAATCACAAATGTAATTTGCTTTCTCTTTGTGGTCAGCATGTAGGACGATCTAAAAGTGTCATGCTGTTCGCCGCAGGCGAATTGTTTCAGCATCTAAAACTTTCAAACAGTTCAACAATAGATTCCGAAACAAGTTCGGAATGACAATTTTAAGTTTTTAGATGGACTTGAACCTGCATCCCGAAAATTTTCGGGATATGAGCACGACGATCATTTCTTCGTTAATTAATTCTTTGCTCAGTGAATTAAAACAATCAGACTAAAAAATTATATTTTGGAAAGGTGATTAAAAGTTTTAAACAAAAAAATCCCCAACTTTCGTTGAGGATTTTCTTTGTAGCGGGGACAGTCCGCCTGCGGCGGATTGAACCTGTAACCTCCGCTTTAATATTCAGGAACATTCTTCTTAAGAAATTCCCTGCCAACGCCATTTGTTAAACTTTAGGAATAAAAAAAGCCAATCACAAATGTAATTTGCTTTCTCTTTGTGGTCAGCATGTAGGACGATCTAAAAGTGTCATGCTGTTCGCCGCAGGCGAATTGTTTCAGCATCTAAAACTTTCAAACAGTTCAACAATAGATTCCGAAACAAGTTCGGAATGACAATTTTAAGTTTTTAGATGGACTTAAACCTGCATCCCGAAAATTTTCGGGATATGAGCCCGACGATAATTTCTTCGCTAATTAATTCTTTGCTCAGTGAATTAAAACAATCAGACTAAAAAATTATATTTTGGAAAGGTGATTAAAAGTCTTAAACAAAAAAATCCCCAACTTTCGTTGAGGATTTTTCTTTGTAGCGGGGACAGTCCGCCTGCGGCGGATTGAACCTGTAACCTCCGCTTTAATATTCGGGAACATTCTTCTTAAGGAATTCCCTGCCAACTCCATTTGTAAAAATTAATTGAACAAAAAAAGCCTATCACAAATGTAATTGGCTTTTTCTAGTAGCGGGGACAGGACTTGAACCTGCAACCTCCGGGTTATGAGCCCGACGAGCTACCAATTGCTCTACCCCGCGATGTAAAATTTATTTGTCAAATAACTGCCTACCCAACCCTAATTTTTAAGGGACACAAATATATAAAGTAAATTGAAAAAGAGCAACCAAAATGATTATTTTTTGTTAAATTTATACAACTTTTCACCAATTATGTTGCCGGATTTATGTTAAAATCACTTCTCATAAAGAATTACGCATTAATCGAAAATATAGAAGTCGAGTTTGATAAAGGTTTAAATATCATTACCGGCGAAACGGGAGCAGGGAAATCCATAATTATCGGGGCTATGAACCTTCTTCTCGGAGAACGCGCATCTTCCGATATTGTTCGCAAAGGCGCGAACAAAGCAATCGTCGAAGGGATTTTCGACGTTTCCGATAATAAGAAAATCAAAACTTTGTTTGAGAAATACGATTTGGATTATGAACCGGATCTGATTTTACGAAGGGAAATTTCACTAAAATCCACAAGCAGAAGTTTTATAAACGATACGCCCGCACAATTGAGCATCATCAAAGAGATCGGCAGACTTTTGGTGGATTTGCACGGGCAACACGATCATCAAACTCTTTTGCGCACCGATTTCCAACTTGCGATGCTTGATGAATTCGGTAACTATCAAAATTCACTGGATGAATTTTCCACACTTCGCAGAGATTTTAATGAAAAATTATCCGAATTGCGTGAGTTGAAAAGTAAAGAGCAAAGTCTAATTGAAAAAAAAGAATTTTATTCGTTTCAGTTGGAAGAAATAGATAAAATCGCGCCTGAAGAAAACGAAGACGAAAAACTGGAAGAAGAGCTTAACATTCTCGAAAATTCGGAAAAATTACTTACAAACACCACAAACATTTACTATCAATTATACGAAGCCGATAATTCGGTTTTCGATAGTTTGGTTTCCGTACGGAATATGTTGGATGACCTTGCCCGTATAGATAAATCCTTTTCCGAAAGAAACAAGCAACTCGAAGAAATCTTAGCTTCCGTAAACGATTTGGCTGATTTTTTCCGGGATTATAAAGATAAGCTCGATGTTGAACCTGAAAGGATAAATTTTATCCGGGAAAGACTTGGTGAACTTACGCTTTTGAAGAAAAAATACGGCAAGACAATTGATAAAATTTTGGAATACAGGAATAAAATCGAAGAGGAATTAAACCTGGCGGAAAACTTTTCGGATAGAATTTCCGAGATGGAAAAAGAGATAGAAGAAATAAGAGACCGTTTGGCAAAAGTCGCTTCCGGGTTATCGGAAAACCGGCAAAAAACAGCTCTTAAAATTAAAAAAGGTGTTGAGCGGGAACTGAAAAATTTGGGAATTAACGACGCCGAATTCGAAGTGAAATTCAACCGTGTTTATGCAACGGCGGATGATGAACACTATGTTAAAATCGGGGACCGCAAAGTAAAATTCGGCACAACGGGAATTGACGAAATTGAATTTTTCATTTCCACAAATATCGGTGAGGAACCCAAACCACTTGCAAAAGTTGCTTCGGGCGGAGAAATCTCGCGAATCATGCTCGCGTTGAAATCAATTTTGGCTAAAAACGACAAATTACCTTTGCTTATTTTCGATGAAATCGATACCGGAATAAGCGGCAGAATAGCTCAAAAAGTAGGGAAAGCGCTGAAAGATTTGGCTGCATATCACCAAATTATCTCAATTACACACTTACCTCAAATTGCCGGATTGGCAGATACTCATTTTGTTGTGGAAAAAATTAAAAAAGACGGCAGAGTAATAAGCAGGTTGCGTAAACTTTCCGGTGAAGAAAGAATTAAAGAAGTTGCAAAACTTATCAGCGGGGAGGAAGTAACGGAATCGAGCTTGAAAGGCGCAAGGGAATTAATGAATTTTTAATCTTGTGGCATATATTTTGTTCTATTGTTTTATCCGGTTATTCATTATTCCGGTAATTGAAAAATTCGGAAAAAGTTCGATAGTAATAAAATAACTTTTACTCACCTAAAAAAGAGGAGCAAAATGAGAAAAACTGCATTTGCAATACTTCTTATGTTAACTTTTTCGCTTCAAGTTTCGGCTCAATTGGAAGACCGTTTCAGTTATCTTTTGGAAAAAGACTTTACTGAATACGCCAAACCGGCGGTTACATCGCTTGGTGTGGGATTAAACTCGGCCGGTTATCATGATGCATATGTCTCAAAATTATTCGGTTTTTCGGTCGGAGTTAGGGCAATGTTTATATTTGTCCCCGACGCTCAACTTACTTTTACACCTGCCGGTTTGCCGGAAGGCTACAACGCAAATAAAGAAACCGCAACAATTTGGGGTGATAAAGGTGCCGTGTATGCCGGACCGCTCGGTTACGTCACTTATCCAGGAGGTTTAAATGTTTCCACCGTGCCGTTGGCTTATCCGCAAGCTGCTGTGAGTTTTATGGGAACGGAATTGATGGTAAGGTATCTGCCCGATATCGATTTGGGTGACAGCGGAGAGAGTTTAAGCCTTTTCGGATTCGGTATAAAACATAGCATAAGTCAATATATTCCTTTAATACCGGTTAATATTGCCGTTCAGTTTTTGTATAATAAACTTTCCGTCACAAATGTAATGGAATCGAAAAACATAGCTTTTAACGTTCACGCCAGTAAATCTTTCGGATTATTAACGTTGTACGGCGGACTTCAATACGAAACTTCGACGATTGATTTTACTTATGTTTTCGAAGATCCCAATAATGTTTCCACGTTGGACGGACAGGAAATTAAAGCTACAATCGACGGTGATAACAATATCAGGATGACCGTCGGTGCGGCTTTCTCGGCGGCATTTTTTGTAATTAATGCAGACTACAGTATTGGTTCTCAAAGTGTTGTAACAACTGGAATTTCTTTTGAATTTTAAGGAGTAAAAAATGAAAAAAAACAAATTATTATTAAACGGTTTTTTATTGCTCGCGGTTTTAATCTTTTCTTCCGCCTGCGATGTTCTCGATACCATTAAAACCTTTCCCGTAAATATACCCATGTCGGTAACATTTTCAACTTCGGGTTCAAACAGTTCGATGGTTCAATCTTCCACCTTCTGCGTAAACCAAAACGAAACCTATTTGCAATATAAAGACGATATAAGCGAACTCACATACGTTGAAGCGGCAATCAGAACAATATCATATTCTCCTTCGGATGTGCGTGGCGATATTGTTTTGAAAGTTTACGATCCGCTCGGGAATGTTCTATTCAAAGAAGTTCTTGAAGATGTTTCCCCCGGCGATTATATGAATACGCCATATGTAATTACGCTTAATACCGATGAATTCAATACATTAAACAGCTATTTACAACAAGCTTTGGAAAGCGGAGGAGATATTTGCATGACAGCGGAATTTTCGATGAATATTACACAAGGTTCGGCTCCTTATTCTTTCGAAGGCGCTTTGGATATAGCGTTCGAAGCTAAAACAACTCTATAATTTTCACTTTACGGAGCCGTATGGCAAAGTGCGGCTCCTTTCTGATTTTATTTTCCTTTTTTTACAAACTTGCCTAAATTGGATTTTGTTTGTGAAATTAATACAGAATTCAATTGGGAAAAGAAATTTCTTTATACGTTCACATTCCTTTTTGCGATCATAAATGTATCTATTGCGATTTTTATTCCATTATCACTCAGGAAAATCGTAACTCGTATATTTCCGCCTTAGAAAAAGAAATTCATTACGTTAAAAGTTTGCTTGCCGTACAGCGAAAGATTTCAACAATATTCTTCGGAGGCGGAACGCCTTCGTTAATGGGTCCAAAGTTTATCGGGGAAATTTTAAATTACATTCACAAAAATTTTAATGTGACGGAAAGTGCGGAAATAACGCTCGAGACTAATCCGGGCACTGTTACCAAAGAAGATTTTAAAGAATTTAAGAACTTGGGAATTAACCGCATAAGTATTGGAGTCCAATCTTTTCATGATAAAGATTTGAAATTTCTAACGCGGATTCACGACAGACAAACGGCAATCAATTCCATCCGGCAAGCTGCTGAAAGCGGTTTCGAAAATGTTAATTTGGATTTGATTTTTAATCTGCCCGGTCAAACTAAAAAAGAATGGATTGAAAATTTGAAAACAGCGGTTTCGCTTCCCGTTAAACATATTTCGGCTTATAGCTTAATACTTGAAAGGGGAACGATACTGAACAAATTGGTATTGGACGGAAAAGTAAAAATAGGCGACGATGATTACGATGCGGATTTGTATGAAACTACGATTGATTTTCTTACTCAATCGGGGTTCCGGCAATACGAAGTCTCCAATTTTTGCAAAGAAGGATACGAATGTAAACATAATCTAGCTTATTGGGACCATCGCGAATATGTTGGATTGGGACCATCGGCTCATTCTTTCTTGCAAGGAAAACGGTGGTGGAATTTTTCCAGTTTGAAAATGTATATCGATAAAATTGAAAAGTCCGGCAATGCGGTTAGAGGGGAAGAAAAATTAAGCGGGAACGAAATGCTTGAAGAATTCGTTATGCTTGCGCTCCGCAGTAAAGGATTGAATTTGAATGTATTCAAAAGTAAATTTGGGAACTCGTGGTTGGAAAAGAAAAAAAAGATTCTCGATGAATTAAAATCGGGCGGGATGATTTATTTTACCGGTGATTTTATTAAATTGACAAAAAAAGGTTATTCGCTCTGCGATGAAATTTTATTAAAAATTATATAATGTTAAATAAGGATAAACAATGTTAAAACTTAAACTACACTGGCAGATTTTAATTGCACTAATAGTGGCGGTATTTTACGGGCTCTATTTAACCGAATACGTAAATTACGTTAGTTGGATGGGAACGCTTTTTCTCAGAGCTTTGAAAATGGTTATCGTTCCTTTAATTCTTAGCTCAATCATTTCCGGAGTGGCAAATATCGGGACAGCCGAAAATTTGGGCCGTTTAGGTTTGAAAACTTTTGCCTATTACGTTTCCACAAGCACACTGGCAATCGTTACGGGATTGTTTGTTGTAAATATAATCAGACCCGGAGTGGGAGCCGATTTGGGACTGGCGCAAAACGTTGAACATTTGGAAATTACCAAACGCTCCTTTGCCGATACATTGTACAGTATCGTTCCGACAAACATAGTCGAATCGATGGCAAAAGGGGAAATGCTGGCGTTGATTTTTTTTGCCATACTGTTCGGTTATTTCATAATGAAAGTTGAAAAAAAATATACAACCCAACTAACCGATTTTTTCAATGGTATATTCAATGTGATGATGGCAATAACAATGTTCGTTATTAAATTTACGCCGCTCGGTATTCTCGGTATCGTTGCGAAAGTTGTTGCGGAACAAGCTGATGCGGGCGGTTTACTTAATATTGTTGGGAAATTAGGCCTATACATGATTACCGTTGCCCTGGCTCTTTTGATTCACGGAACCTTTACGTTACCTGCAATATTAAGATTTGTCGGGAAATTAAATCCCATTAAATATGCGCGGGTGATGACGACTCCTTTGCTTACCGCTTTCTCCACGTCTTCCTCAAATGCAACGCTGCCTTTAACAATGGAAGCGGTTGAACACGAAGCCGGAGTATCCAATAAAATTACAAGTTTCACGTTGCCGCTTGGTGCAACAGTAAATATGGACGGAACAGCGCTTTACGAATGCGTAGCGGCAATGTTTATTGCTCAAGCTTACGGAATTGATCTCTCTATTACGCAACAAGTTGTAGTTGTAATTACCGCATTACTGGCATCAATAGGCGCTGCCGGCGTTCCTATGGCTGGCTTGGTTATGATGACCATAATTCTTTCCGCTGTAGGATTGCCTCTGGAAGGTATAGGTTTAATCTTAGCAGTGGATAGAATTTTGGATATGATGAGAACAGTAATTAATGTGTGGAGCGACAGCTGCGGTGCGGCCGTAATTGCTAAAACCGAAGGTGAAAAATTAAAAATAGAGGAACAAAAATGAAATCCCTTGCTGCACAAAAAATTGCAATTCTTGGTTGCGGTAACATCGGTTACGCTATTGCAAAAGGACTTATAGAATCGAAAGTGTTGAAAAAGAAAAATCTGATTCTTACCAGAAGAAACCACGGTGCCCTTAAATCATTGAAGGAACAAGGATTTGAGGCTACTTCAAATAACAAATCAGCTGTGGAAAAATCCGATTTGATTATTATTACAGTTACACCGCAACAAGCAAATGATTTACTCGCTGAAATTAAGGATGTACTTCAACCCAAACGGCATGTTGTTTTTTCGGTTGTTTCCGGTCTTGAAATATCCGCAATCAAAAAACAAATCGGGGAAAATATTCCGGTAGTACGCGTAATGCCTAATACGGCGATTGCAATCGGTGAATCAATGACATGTTTGAGTATGCAAAAGAAAGAAGATGAATATTTACAGCTGGCACAAGAGCTTTTCAATCATTTGGGTAAGACTTTAATAATTAAAGAAGAATTGATGGTTGCCGCAACTGTTTTGGGCGCTTGCGGAATTGCTTTCTTCTTGCGTGCAATCCGCGCCGCATCCCAAGGCGGAATAGAAATCGGTTTTCATGCCGAAGAGGCTTTGTTTATTGCGGCTCAAACGGCTAAAGGCGCCGCTTCGATTTTGTTGAACAATAACAGTCATCCCGAAAGGGAAGTGGATAAAGTTACAACTCCCCAAGGATGCACAATTGCCGGACTGAACGAAATGGAGCATAACGGTTTCAGTTCTTCTTTGATTAAAGGAATTGTTACTTCTGCGGAAAAGTGCGCAAAGTTGTCATGAGACTTTAAACTTTATGAGAAAGATAAGTAAGTGAATAGAAAAATACTCCGGCTTGCAATTCCGAATATTCTCAGCAATCTTACCGTTCCGCTTTTAAGTTCCGTCGATACGGCAATAATGGGACATTTGCCCGGTCCCGTTTACATCGGTGCAATTGCCGTGGGTTCAATGATTTTCAATTTCATTTACTGGGGAGTTGGCTTTCTGCGGATGGGTACTACCGGTCTGACCGCTCAAGCTTACGGAGGAAAAAACAACCGCGAAATTATTCTTACCCTTGCCCGTGCGGTTTTGGTCGCTCTTGGAATCGCCGCGTTTTTAATTGCCGCCAAAGATATAATTGATTTGATAGCATTCAAACTTATCAACGGTTCGGAGGAAGTGGAAAGTCATGCGAGAGTTTATTTCCAAATACGGATTTTTGCAGCACCGGCAACGCTTTCCCTTTATGCATTGCACGGTTGGTACCTCGGAATGCAAAATTCCAGATTCCCGCTTTATCTCGGTCTGTTTGTTAATTTGCTGAACATCTTATTAAATTTTTTGTTCGTCTACCGGTTCGGAATGACGGTGGACGGCATTGCTTGGGCAACGGTTATTTCGCAGTACGCCGGTTTGGGCTTCGGAATGTTGCTAATTGTAAAATATTATCCCTCGGTTTTCCGGTTTTACGATAAAACTAAATTGCTCGAGTTCGATAAAATTAAAAAGTTCTTCGGAATTAACTTCGATCTGTTTATTCGAACGTTGTTCTTGATTTTCGTTTTCAGTTTCTTTACCGCAAAATCGGCTGAGTTCGGCGATACGGTTCTTTCGGCTAACTCTATTTTGCTCCAACTTTGGTTGATTCTTTCTTACGGAGTTGACGGATTCGCATTTGCCGCGGAGAGTCTCGTCGGGAAATACATCGGTAAACAGAATAAACCGATGCTCGTTAAAACCGTTAAATATATTTTCGGTTGGGGATTGGGACAAGGTGTGGCGCTTTCTTTAATTTTTCTCATTTGGATTAAGGGGATCATCTCTTTATATACAAACCAATACCAAGTGATTACAACCGCAATGCAATTCGCCGGTTGGACGATTATTGCTCCGCTTATTAATGCAGTTAGTTTCATTTGGGACGGAATATTCATAGGCGCCACAGCCGCCAAACCGATGCGGAATTCCATGGTTTTTTCTGCAGCCGTTGTTTTTCTGCCTTTGTTTTACTTGCTCTATCCGTATTGGGGCAACCACGCACTATGGTTTGCAATGATAATGTTTATGCTCGCGCGGGGTATTACACTCTCCGTCTATTCGCGTAAATATATTTTCCGTAATTCGTAACCTTAAATTACTCATTACAAAAATTTACCATTTATTAATATGGTTTCATATTTAATTATTTGATTTTTACTAAAATCATTTATATTTTAATGAGTATACTTACTTAGCAAGGAGAATGTCATGAAAAAATTAATATTTTTAATAACTTTTCTATTTGCTATTTATGCACTTAACGCTCAAACATTGGAAATTTCCGGCAACCTTCAAGGTGTCGATGGTCCCTTAATAAAAGGAATGGTTCATGTCCAAAAAAGTTTAAACGGTCCGCCTATCAAATCGTATACAGTTTCATCAGACGGTAACTTTAATTTTAAAATAGAGGGAAAAGGAATCTACACTTTACAATTTACGGGTGTTTCCCATGAATCATTAAACTTTCCGGTTGTTAATAACGGGGATAGAAAATCTGTTATAAATGTTAAATTAAAAACTTATGACTATAAAGATAAATTGGATGATGTTAGAATTATAGGTGAATTTAATAAATTTAATTTTGACACAGCCGTTCCGATGAAAAAGGAAAATGACGGTACATTTTCATTCGAAATGAAAACCGATAAACAGTTTTTCAAATACCAATTGCTCGGCGTTCATAAGTCAAGAAGCATCAATGGTACGCAATCCGATGATTACGAATACGATAACGGCGGCGATTTTATTTCGGTTGTTAAAGTTAAAGACGGTAAAGTAAAAATTGTTTTTGATCCTTCGAAATTGATTAAAAGCGGGAAAGACGAAATGGTTGAATTTAAAAACGCTAATTCCATCGATTCTTTTCTTTATCAACTCACCAAACAATATTACAATAAACTTAACGAACTTAGAGAGAAATTCGTGGCTTATAGGAGTGAATTTGAAGATGTGAAGGGTTTTACTTTCGATTTCGGTGATTTTAAAACCCTTTTGGAAAATGAAATTAAAGAAGGCAAAAACAAACTCAGAAAAAAATTAGCTCTGTTATATTATGCCGAGTTGCTAAATTATCCGGTAAATAATATCGATACGAGTTTGGCCGTCTCTGTTTTCGACGAAATTGCACCGGAATCGTTTTTATGGGGACTTACATACGGGCCATTTATCAACGCTGTTTCTTTTTATCCGGATAAAGATGAATATCTCGAAAAAGTTTTGAAAAATAAATTTCTAAGCGATGATGATAAGGCTAAGATACTGGCGCAAAGTTTCTATGATGCTAAAAAAGCAAAAAATGAAAAGGAAGCGAAGAAAATTTTTGAAAGATTAAAGAGCGAATACGGCAATACTGCGATTACAAAAGCTATTGAAAGGCGGTTTTTTACAGATAAGAAAATAAAAGTAGGCGTAAAAGTTCCTTCTTTTTCCGTGAAATCGCTCGAAGATTCGAATAAGGTTTATTCGGATAAAAGTTTACTCGGTAAAGTTTATTTGATAGATTTTTGGGCTACTTGGTGTGCACCGTGTATAATGGAAATGAAAAGTTTACACAGAGCTTATGAAAAATATAAGGATAAAAACTTCACGATTCTTAGTTTGTCGTTCGATCTTTCGCCCAAAGATGTTCAAAAATTCAGGACAAAAAAATGGAAGATGCCGTGGTTGCACTCGTTTGTTAAAGGAGGTTTATCGAGTAAACTTGCCAAAGAATTCGAAGTGCTCGGAATTCCAAAACCTGTATTAGTCAATGAAGAAGGAAAAATAATTGCGACCGGAGTAGATTTAAGAGGCAAGAATTTGGATAAAACGTTAAGCAAGGTTTTTGGAAAATAGTTTTTTGTGAAGAGAGAATAAGCATAAGATTTCACTTATGGAGTAAACCTTTCATTTCCACAAGATTTCTGCCTGAAAAATTATTGTTGCCCTGATGTCGAGGCCCATGCCTCGACATTTTTAACTGTATAAAAACTAAAACACTGTTGGAGAGGACCATTCCTCTCCAAAAAATTTCCTGGTGGAAAGGACCACTCATTTCCACCGGTTTCACTGATGTCGAGGCTCATGCCTCGACATTTTTAACCGGAAAAACCTTACCGATATTAAAAAACACTGTTGGAGAGGACCATTCCTCTTCAAAAGATTACTTAGTGGAAGTACCATTCCTTTTCCCTGGTGGAAAGGACCGGTCCGTTCCACCGGTTACCACTTGCAATATCCGTATCTTACCGGAATTGAAGAATTAATTTTATACTAACTTTACAGAGTGTGGAGCTTAGTTAAAGTAGATCGGGAACATATCAGTTAAATTGTATTTATAAGTAATATCTTGCTAAATCAAGAATAAGTTTGTAAATTTGTTAATTCTAATTTCGCCCCTTGAGGGCGATTTTTGTTTGTATGGAACGGAATAAAAAATATATCAGGGAAAAAATAACGGAAATAGTAGAAAACAACGGTTTTCTACTTGTGGATTTGGTAATACGCGGTAACGAGAGAAACCCGATAGTGGAAATTTACATCGACGGAGACAAACCGGTTACCGCTAATGATTGCTCAAAATTGAGCAGAAAATTAACTACCGTAATCGAAGAAGAAGAACTGTTAAGCGGAAATTACAGATTGGATGTTTCTTCGCCGGGAATCGATAAACCTTTGAAGTTTCTCAGACAATATCCGAAACACGTTAACAGAAATTTTGAAGTAAAATATCTTGAAGACGATACCGTCAAAAAATTTGAAGGCGAATTGATAAAAGTCGAAGGTGACGAGTTAACGTTCCAAACAAACAAAGGCGAAAAAAAACTGAGTTTTAACCAAATACAAAAAGCAAAAGTAATAATTAGATTTTGACAGGGAGGCAATCCAAATGAACCCAACTATTGTTGAATCCTTTTCTCAAATGGTAAGAGAAAAAGGTTTAGATAAAGATATACTTGCCGGTATTATCGAAGAGGTATTCGGTGTGCTGGTAAAGAAAAAATATGGTCCCGATGCGTCTTACGAAGTTGTTGTAAATATGGACAGAGGCGATATAGAAATTTTCCTCGAAAGAAAAATCGTGGAAGAAGTAACCGATCCGAATACAGAAATAAGTATTGACGAGGTAAACGAACGCGGCAACGAAGAAGAGCTTGAAGTCGGTGACGATTATATTGAGAAAATAGAGCTTTCCTCGTTCGGTCGTAGATTAATTAATTTAGCCCGACAAAGCTTGAATCAGAGAATCAGAGAAATAGAGAAAGAAATTGTTGTTAAAGAATACAGCGAAATGATTGGTGAGATAATTGTCGGCGATATCTATCAAGTAAGAAAGAATGATGTATTGATAAATCATAACAAAAACGAATTAATTCTGCCGCGCTCCGAACAAATTCCACGTGAACGTTATCGAAAAGGTGATACAATCCGCGCCGTTGTAAAAAAGGTGGAAAAATCCGGAAACAGACCTGTAATTATAGTTTCCCGTGCAGATAACGAATTCTTGAAAAGATTATTCGAAATTGAAATCCCCGAAATTTACGATGGTATTATTGAGATTAAAGGTATCGCACGTGAACCCGGCGAAAGAGCCAAGGTTGCTGTAGAATCTAACGATGCCCGCATCGATGCCGTTGGAGCTTGCGTGGGAATGAAAGGTATCAGGATTCACTCGATTGTTCGCGAACTTAACAATGAGAACATCGATGTGATAAATTATTCCGATGATCCGGTCGAGTACATTCAACGTGCTTTGGCTCCGGCTAAATTAAAACAAATAGAAATTAACGAAGACGAAAAAACATGCACGGTTTATGCCGATAGCGATCAAGTATCTTTAATTGTCGGAAGAAACGGTGTTAATATCCGCCTTGCAATGAAACTGACAGGATATCACATAGACGTTATCAGAGAAGAAAAACCGTTCGAAGAATACGAAGATGATATTGAATTAGTTGATCTGAAAGATGAATTAGGCGCCGAAATTGTTAACCTTCTTATACATGCCCGTTTCGATACCGCTGTGGAAGTTCTTACTGCCGGTGCGGACGAATTGAAGAAAATTGAAGGTATAGACGAAGAAAAAGCAAATGAGATTATTGAAATCATAAAAAATCAATTTGAAGAAGAAGAATAAAATTATAAGAGATTAAAATGCCCGAAACAAAAAAAGCTGAAAAAATTAGGTTGTACAAATTTGCCGCGGAGTATAATCTTTCCACGGAAACATTGCTCGAGTTTCTGAAAGGAAAAGATTTTAAGGTTAAATCGCATATGTCTGTTTTAACCGACGAAATGCTTGCCGCAATCTACGATAAGTTTAAAAAAGATATTGAATTAGCTGAAAAACATTATAAAAAGATTCTCGACTTCAAAAAAGCTCACGGCGAAGTGGTTGAAGAAGAAAAACAAAAGGAAGAAGCTAAAGAACCTGAACCCGTAGCGGAAGAAGAAACCGAACCTGCAGTTGTTACCGAAGAACCGGTAGCAGAGGATACCGAACCGGCCGAAAGTGAAACAAAAGTAGAAGAAGAGCAGAAGGTTGAAGTCGAAGGATCGCCAACCACGGAAGAACCTGAAGTTTATTTAACCGATTCGGAAAAAGAATTAAAACAAGGCGGTTTGAAAATTGTCGGAAAAATAGATTCTATTGCCGAAGAGGAGGAAAAATCGGAATCGAAAGCTAAGAAAGGGGAACCGGCCGTCGAAGCGGATGAACGTCCGGGTAAGAAAAAGAAGAAGAAAAAAGTGCTGAAAGCTAAAAAGAAAGCAATGGCAATAGACGGCGACGAACTTAAAAAATCGAAGAAAAAGAAAAAAGCTAAGCGGTTCGAAATCGATAAAAAAGAAATAGATAAAGCGGTCAAACAAACTCTTTTGAGCTTGGAAGAATCGGGTATTGGCGATAGAGCAAGCAAGAGAAAAAAGAAAAGAAAAGAGAAACAAGAACAGCTTGAAATTATCGAAGAACAAAAACAACTTGAAAAGAAAAAAATTCATGTTACCGAATTTATCGCTGTCGGGGAATTGGCAAATTTAATGGGAATCCCCGCAAGTGAAGTAATACAGAAATTTATGTCTCTCGGATTGATGGTAACGGTTAACCAACGATTGGATGTTGAAACGATAAGTCTTGTTGCGGAAGAATTTGGTTACGAAGTAGTCTTCGAGGAAGAAGTAGCATTAGACAAATTAGCCGATTTCGAAGACCCGCCGGAATCATTGAAACCAAGACCTCCGGTTGTAACGATAATGGGACACGTAGATCACGGTAAAACTTCTTTGCTCGATTACATCCGTAAATCCAACGTTGTTGCCGGTGAAGCCGGAGGTATAACACAGCACATTGGTGCATATAAAGTCAAAGTGGATGAAGACCATTACATAACTTTTCTCGATACGCCGGGTCACGAGGCATTTACCGCGATGCGTGCAAGAGGCGCCAGCGTTACGGATATTGTTGTGTTGATTGTTGCCGCAGACGATGCGGTTATGCCGCAGACCGTTGAAGCAATCAACCATGCGCAAGCTGCGGGTGTACCGATTATTGTTGCTATCAACAAAATCGATAAACCGAATGCAAACGTTGAGAAGATTAAACAGCAATTAGCCGAAAGAAATGTTTTGGTGGAAGATTGGGGAGGAAAATATCAGTCGGTGGAAATTTCGGCAAAGACCGGTGAAAATGTTGATTTGCTTTTGGAAAAGATTCTTTTGGAAGCTGAAATTCTTGAACTTAAAGCAAATCCCGATAGAAGGGCAAGAGGAGCTATTATTGAAACAACACTTGAAAAGGGTAGAGGTATTACAGCCACGGTGTTAGTCCAAAAAGGAACTCTTAAAATCGGCGAACCTTTCGTGGCGGGAAATCAATACGGAAGAGTACGGGCGATGTTCGATGAAAGAAACAAGAAAGTGAAAGAAGCCCCGCCTTCTACTCCTGTTCTGGTTCTTGGATTTGAAGGATCGCCTCAAGCCGGTGACGTTTTTGTTGTTGTTGAATCCGAACGTGAAGCAAGAGAAATAAGCGTTAAACGTCAGCAAATTCAACGCGAACAAGAACGCAGACAAAAAAGACATATAACGTTGGATGAAATCGCATCGCAAATCAGCGAAGGTAAGGCAAAAGAATTGGGCGTTATTATTAAGGGCGACGTCGATGGTTCCGTTGAAGCTCTCTCCGATGCATTAATTAAACTTTCTACCAAAGATGTTAAAGTAAATGTAATTCATAAAGGTGTCGGTGCAATTTCGGAAAGCGATGTGTTGCTGGCGAGTGTTTCCAATGCTATTATCGTTGGTTTTCATGTTCGACCGAATTCTAACGCAAGAAAACTTGCGGAGAAAGAAAAAGTAGATATCAGACTTTATAATGTAATTTACGATTGCGTGAACGAAATAAAATCTGCACTCGAAGGTATGCTTTCCCCGGTAATTACCGAAGAAGTTGCCGCTGTTGTGGAAGTGCGCGAAATCTTTAAAGTACCCAAGGTCGGTACCGTTGCAGGTTGTTATGTTCAAGAAGGAAAAATAACGAGAAATCAAAAAATCAGACTGTTCAGAGACGGCGTGGTAATTTACGAAGGACAATTGGCTTCGCTAAAGAGATTTAAAGACGACGTTAAAGAAGTTGATGCGGGTTACGAATGCGGACTTAGCATTCAAAACTTTAATGATATAAAAGTCGGTGATATTATAGAAGCTTATAGAACCGTGGAAACCAAACAATATTTGGAATAAAAGATGTCCGTAAGACTAAAAAAAATATCGGCATTGATTCAAGAAGAATTAAGTCTGATTTTTTTACATAAAGTTCAAGATCCGGAATTGGGACTTGTTACGATTACCAACGTTAAAGTTACACCCGATTTGAAAATCGCAAAAGTCTATATTTCGATTCTCGATAAAAGCAAACGCGAATATGTGATGAATCATATCGAATCGCTGAAAGGTTTTTTAAGAACGGAATTGGCTCACAGAGTGAGAATAAAAAATACACCGGAATTAAATTTTTATTTGGACGATACGCTCGATTACGTTGAAAAGATGGAGGAATTGTTTAACAAAATTCGTAAAGATGATAGCAAAGAGCACAATTAAAAATATAACACCGGATTTTTCGGCCGGTGAAGTGATTCTTATTGATAAACCGGAAGGCATAAGCTCTTTCGACGTAATTAGGCAATTAAGAAAAATCTTAAACATTAAGAAAATCGGGCATGCCGGCACTTTGGATCCGGCGGCAACCGGATTGTTGATATTATGTACGGGAAAAAAGACAAAAGAAATAAGAAAGTTCCAGGACAAACCTAAAACTTACGAAGGCATAATATCGCTGGGGAAAAGCACTCCTTCGATGGATGCCGAAACCGATGCAGTGGAAGAAAAAGATTATTCGTACGTAACTGACGGGGATATTGAAAGAGTGCGTAAAGAATTTTTGGGTGAAATAGAACAAATTCCACCGATGTACTCGGCGGTAAAACATAAGGGTAAATCCCTTTACAAATATGCACGCAAAGGGATTGATATCGAAAGGAAACCGAGAAAAGTTACAATTTATAATTTTGAAATTAAGAAAATTAATTTACCTGATATTTATTTTCGTATTAAATGTTCCAAGGGAACTTACATCAGAGTAATTGCTAACGATTTCGGAGAAAAGTTGGGATGCGGCGGTTACTTGAAAGAATTGAGAAGAACTGAGATCGGCGAATTCAAAGTTTCCGATGCTTTTAGCATTAATGAAATTAAAGAAATTTTCGGTAAACGGGAAATTGCGAAAGTAGAGAACTAAATGGAAATATTCGACGGAAACTCAAATATAGAAAAGTCTAAAAATACGGTTGTCACCATTGGTACGTTCGACGGCGTTCATCGCGGTCACCAACAAATATTAAACGAAATGCTGAAAATTTCCCGTGAGAAAGGCTTCAGAAATTTTGTGATAACTTTTGAGCCTCATCCGAGAACGGTTGTTTCCAAAAAATTCGATATCCGGTTGTTAACTACATTAAGCGAAAAAAAAGAAATATTTAAAAGTTTTGGAATAGAAAATCTTATGATAATAAAATTCACCGAAGAGTTTTCAAAATTAACTTCGGTGGAATTCATCAAACAATATATTTGCGATAAAATTGGCGCGCGGCATGTTGTAATCGGGTACGACCATAAATTCGGAAGGGATAGGGAAGGTGATGAAAACGCTTTGCGGGAAATGGGAAAAGAATATGGATTTGAAGTTACCCGTGTTCCGCCGATGAAAGAAAACGGGGTTGTTATAAGCAGTACTTTGATTCGTAATTTATTGTTGGATGGCAAGATTGAAGAGGCGAATAACTATTTAGGCAGAAATTATTGCTTGTCGGGCAAAGTTGTTCCCGGCGCCGGTAGAGGAATAGTTCTGGGTTTCCCTACGGCGAATATTCAACCCGAAGATAAACAAAAATTAATTCCCGCTAACGGTGTTTATGCTGTTTCCGTAAAAGTTGAAAATAAAGTATATTTCGGGGTTATGAATATCGGTTTTCGCCCTACGTTTAATCAAACTCCCCACGCGATTACCGAAGTTCATATTTTAAATTTTAATAAAAAAATATACGGCGAAAACATAAAAGTAGAGTTCATAAAAAGATTAAGGGACGAAAAAAAATTCGGCGGGAAAAACGAACTTATCAAACAAATAGAAGAAGATATCCGCCGGACAAAAGAAGTTTTAAAACAGAAAGTAATTAATTAATCCCGGTTAATTCTGGGGTTACATTGTATAACTAAATGAGGTGATAAAATGCCATTAACAAAAGAACAAAAACAAGAGTTGATTTCGAAGTTCGGTAAAAACGAAAAAGATACCGGAACTGCGGAAGTTCAAATTGCGATTCTTACCGGAAGAATTAACACTTTGAGAGACCATTTTGCAAATCATAAAAAAGACCATGCGTCCCGTCGCGGTTTGATGAAAATGGTTGGTAAAAGAAGAAGATTGTTGGATTATCTTAAAGCACGGGACATCGAACGATACAGAAAAATAATTAAAGAATTAGGAATTAGAAAATAAGGAAATTAAATGATTTACACTAAAGAAGTAGAAATTGGCGGTAAAAAAATAATTATTGAAACCGGTCGCTATGCCCGTCAGGCAAACGGCGCGGTAATGGTGCGCCTGGGCGATACGATGGTTTTCGTCGCGGCTTCGGCATCCGATACTGCAAAGGAAGACCAAGACTTTTTCCCGCTATCGGTTGAATACCGTGAAAAAGCATTTGCCGCCGGAAAATACCCGGGCGGTTTTTTTAAACGGGAAGGAAGACCGACGGAAAAAGAAATACTCACTTCCAGATTAATCGACCGTCCAATACGTCCGCTTTTCCCAAAGCAATTTAAAAACGAAACCCAAATTATCGGATTCGTTTATTCGTTCGACGGAATGAACGAAGGCGATGTGCTCGGTGCAATCGGCGCTTCCGCCGCTTTAACAATATCCGATATTCCGTTCGAAGGACCTATCGGGGAAGTAAGAGTGTGCAGAGTTAACGGCGAGTATGTAATTAATCCCACTATCGAAGAAATTCAAAACAGCGATTTGGAATTAATTGTGGCCGGTAACGAAGATTCGATTATGATGGTGGAAGGTGAAGCGAAAGAGGTAAGCGAAGAAGATTTCCTCGAAGCGTTGAAAGTGGCGCACGAAAGTATTAAAAAGCTCGTTGAAGTACAAAATGAGCTGCGCGAATTATGCGGAATTCCCAAAATGGAAGTTCCCGAAGTGGAAATTGACGAAGAGCTGAAAAAAGATGTTTACGAATTGGCTTACGATAAATATGCGGAACTTGTCGGTACGGTTCTCGCAAAAAAAGAACGCGCTAAAAAGAACAAAGAATTAAACGAATCGGTACTTGAAGCTCTGGCGGAAAAATATCCCGAGCAAGAAAAAGTAATTAAGGAAATTCTCCACGATATCGAGAAAGAATTAATGCGCAAGCAAATACTTGAGCAAGGAAAACGACTCGATGGAAGAGGGACCAAAGATATCCGTCCGATATCAATCGAAACCGGGATTCTTGCCCGTACGCATGGTTCAGCATTGTTCACTCGTGGGGAAACCCAAAGTTTAACAACATTAACTTTGGGTACAAAAGCAGACGAACAAATTATAGACGGCTTGCTTGAAGAATACACCAAAAGATTCATTCTGCATTATAATTTCCCGCCGTTTAGCGTCGGGGAAACCGGAAGATTTTCCGGGCCGGGCAGAAGAGAAATCGGTCACGGAAATTTAGCGGAACGGGCTTTGAAAAATATCATTCCTCCGGAAAAGGATTTTGCCTATTCCTTACGCTTGAATTCCGATATTTTGGAATCAAACGGTTCTTCGTCCATGGCAACGGTTTGCGCCGGTTCGCTTGCGCTTATGGATGGCGGTGTGCCGGTTTCCAAAGCAATAAGCGGAATAGCAATGGGATTGATTAAAGAAGGCGAACAATATGCAATTCTATCAGATATTTCCGGAAACGAAGACCATCTTGGCGATATGGATTTTAAAGTTGCCGGTTCTTCCGAAGGAATTACCGCAATTCAAATGGATATAAAAATTCAAGGCATTTCATTCGAGATTATGGAAAAAGCGCTTGCCCAAGCAAAAGAAGGCAGATTGCATATTCTAGAAAAAATGAATGCCGTACTTTCTAAACCAAAAGAGCAAATTTCGGTATACGCTCCGAAACAATTGGCTTTTAAAATTAATCAGGATAAAATCGGTGCGGTTATCGGTCCGGCCGGTAAAGTGATTCAAGGCATACAGAAAGATTACGGTGTGGAAGTTTATATCGATGAAGACGGAACGGTTCATATCTCCGGAGCGCAGCTTGACAAAGTAAACCAAGCCAGAGATTACATCGTTGGTTTAACTGCAGAACCCGAAGTAGGAATGGTTTACGAAGGTAAAGTTGTTAAGATTACGGATTATGGTGCATTTATCGAGTTCTTGCCGGGTGTTCAAGGTTTGTTGCACATTTCGCAAATCGATAATTCCCGCGTGAACAAAGTATCCGACTTTTTGAAAGAAGGGGAAAAAGTCGGAGTAAAATTAATCCGGATTGAAAACGGAAAGTACAGTCTTTCCAGAAAAGCATTGTTGGAAGACAATAAAGAAAACTCGGAAAAAAAATAATTTATTAGGAACAATTCTGCGTTAAAATTTACAACGCAGGGTTGTTCCTTTTTTATTGATAATGAAAATCGGAAACTTAAATATCGGCAGTAAATTAATTCTGGCACCAATGGCGGAAATTTCCGACGCGCCGTTCCGGAAAATCGCGAAAGAATTCGGTGCCGGTTTAACTTTTACTCAAATGGTAAGCGCCGATGGGATTGTAAAAGGAAATTTCAATACGCTTAGGTTCGCAACGTTTCACAAATCGGAAAAACCGATTGGAATTCAAATTTTAGGAAACGATGAAGCGATTTTGCGGGAAGCCGCCCGTAAACTGTCGGAATTAAAACCCGATGTAATCGATTTGAATTGCGGTTGCCCGGTAAATAAAGTTATATCTAACAAAATGGGCGCTTGGTTGTTGAACGATACTAAAAAACTAGGGCGGTTGGTTAAGGCTCTGGTAGAAGGCAGCAACGGTATTCCCGTTTCGGTTAAGTTGAGATTGGGAATGAACCCGAATAAAGTTACCGTTGTTGAAAATGCAAAAGTCGCCGAAGACAACGGCGCTGCTTTTGTCACAATTCATGCAAGATCAAGAAAAGATAAATATGACGTTGAACCTGCGTGGGAATGGATTGAAAAAGTTAAAAAAAATGTATCGATACCTGTTATCGGAAACGGTTCCGTGTTTACGCCTTTCGATGCTGTAAGAATGTTGGAACAAACCGGGTGCGATTCGGTGATGGTTGCGCGGGGTGCATTGGGGAACCCGTTTATTTTCAGAGATTTTAACAATTTGTATGAAAAAAATATTCAACCTCCGCAACCTGATATTGATGAAATTAAAAATTTGGCTTTGAGACATATTAAAATGCTTGCCGATGAATACGGTAATATTAACAGCCTCGATAAAGCGAAAAAAAATATTATTTGGTATTTTAGAATGTTTGGCGGAATAACCGAGCTGTTAATGAAAATTTTCAAAGCTAAAACAAGAATTGAACTGGAAGAAATTGTTATAAATCATAGTGTTTTAATAAAAAATAACCTCCACACCGGAGACGATGTGGATTATTTTTTCAAAAAATTTCAAAATAAGGTACTCTTTTGGTTAGAAGAGGATGAAAGATTTACAAAGTTTTTAAATGCCAACGTGGCATAAAATTACAGAAAATAATATGAATATACGCTCAACAGTTAACATTGAACAGTTTTTAAGGTTTTGCTCAATGAGTTAATGAACGTTTCGTTGTAATTTTCTTCAAATCATTCTCTTCGCCCTCAAAATGCAGTACCGCCAAGAGGGTTTTACTATGTCTAAAGAAATAATCATAAACTCTTCTTCGCTTCAAAACCGGGTTGCCATTACGGAAAACGGTAATTTGGTTGATTTTTTCGTAGATAATCCGGAAAAACGGAGAATGGTCGGCAATATCTACTTGGGTAGAATTGCCCGGGTCCTGCCGGGTATTCGTGCCGCTTTTGTAGATATCGGTCAAAAACACGATGCGTTTTTGCATTTTTCCGATATCGGCGACAGATTCAAAGAAATTCAGAGTGTTTTGGATGATGACGAAGACGACGAAGTAAGTGTTGACGAAGACGAAGAACCGGAAACTCAACAATCAAAGTACAAAAAAAGAAGCGGTTACACCGGAAATCGTCAAGTTCCTAAACTTCGTAAAGGTCAGGAAATTATCGTTCAGATAATTAAAGAACCGATAAAAAACAAAGGGGTAAGGATATCTTCTTCAATCTCAATCCCCGGCCGTTTTTGTGTCCTTTTACCTTTCGATAATAAAATCGGTATTTCAAAAAAAATCTCCGACTATAAAGAAAGAAGACGCTTACGTAATCTGGCTAAAAGTATTATTCCTGATAAATACGGACTTATTATCCGCACAGCTGCCAAAGAGCAAGACGAAAAAGCCCTTATGGGTGATCTGAAATATTTGTTAAACACGTGGAATAAAATTGAAGAAGCGGTAAAAACCAAAAAGCCGCCCGCGCTTTTGTACAGTGATTTGACAACAACAATTCGCGTAATAAGAGATCTATTTACTCCCGATGTTTCAAGAGTATTTGTCGATTCTAAAAAATTATATAAAGAAATACGGGATTACATTTCGTTTATACAGCCGGAATTACTCGATAAAATAGAGTATTACAAAGGTAACCAGCCAATTTTCGATACTTTTAAAATAGAAGAACAAATTAAAACTCTTCTCGGTAGACGAGTTCCCCTGCCAAGCGGAGGTTATATAATTATAGAACATACCGAGGCAATGACCGTTATAGACGTAAACAGCGGTAGATACGCAGCGAAGAAAGAACAAGAATTAAACTCTTTGAAAACAGATTTGGAAGCTTCGAGGGAGATTGTAAGACAACTCCGGTTGCGGGATATCGGCGGATTAATAGTTGTGGATTTTATCGATTTGGAAGATGAAAAAAACCGTAAAAAAATATTCGATGAGCTTAAAAAAGAATTTAAAAAAGACCGGGCGAAAATTGCAATGCTGCCAATGACCGATTTCGGATTAATGCAGATTACACGGCAGAGAATAGGACATAATATTGTTCAATCGATGTACGAACCGTGTCCTTATTGTAACGGTACCGGACTTTTAACAAAACGCTCAAACTTGATACACGAAATAGAAGATTGGTTGAAACGGTATAAAAACGAAGGCAGACATAAAAGTCTTACGCTTAAAGTTCATCCTTCGCTCGGGAGGAAACTTAAAGAGGGAACCATTAGCACTTTGACTAAAATCCAATTCAAATATTTTATAAGAATAAAACTGGTTGAAGACGAAGATATGAGTCCGCAAAAGTTCGAATTTATAGTCACAAAAACCAATGAAGTAATAACATAGATTTATAAAATTCGGAAAAATACAACGGTTTTAATTAAATTTGTATGGAATTAACTCGGAAAACGTAATGAAAAAAACTAAACTTTATAATGTGCATCAAAAATTAGGCGCTAAACTTATTGAATTTGCGGGATATTTAATGCCTGTTCAATATTCCTCAATTATCAACGAACACAAAGCGGTGCGTAATTCTGTAGGCGTTTTCGATGTTTCCCACATGGGGGAATTTATTATAGAAGTAAACGAAGCTCTTGATTTGGTGCAATACGTTACCGTTAACAATGCTGCAAAATTAACGATCGGCAGAGCACAGTATTCTGCAATGTGCTACGAAAACGGCGGCATAGTTGACGATTTGCTTGTGTATAAACTTGCCGATAACAAATACATGTTGGTGGTAAATGCTTCCAATATTGAAAAAGATTTTAATTGGGTAACTCAAAACAATAAATTTGATGCGGTGGTTAAAAATGAAAGCGATGAATATACGTTAATTGCCGTCCAAGGTCCAAACTCAAAAAAAACTTTGGAAAAAATTACCGCTGATCCTCTTGAACTTGAGTTTTATCATTTTTACACCACAAAAATTAACGGCAAAGATGTTTTAATATCCCGGACAGGTTATACCGGTGAGTTGGGATATGAAATTTATTTCAAAGGTGATGAAGCCGAAGCCGAAAGTATTTGGAATTCAATTTTTGAAGCGGGGAAAGAATTTGAAATTCAACCGGCTGGACTCGGAGCAAGGGATTCCTTGCGCTTGGAAATGGGATATTGTTTATACGGAAACGATATCGATGAAACCACAAATCCGCTCGAAGCCGGATTAGGTTGGATAACTAAACTCAAAAAAGGTGATTTTATTGGTCGGGATGCATTGTTGAAAGTAAAAGAAGAGGGCTTAAAAAGAAAATTGGTTCCGATGATTTTAACCGAAAAAGCTTTTCCACGGCACGGCTATCCGATACTTAAAAACGGTGAAGAAATAGGAAAAGTTACCAGTGGAACGGTCAGTCCCGTTTTGGAAAAACCTATTGCTTTAGGATATGTTAAAATTGGTTATGCGAACGAAGGCGAAGAAGTGGAAATTGCGATAAGGAAGAGAACTCACAAAGCCCGAATAGTAAAACTTCCATTTATTTCTAAATAAAATGAAAATCCATACTCTAATTTCTCCGGTTAGCGTAGAAGATTTATACTTTGCGGGAAAAACAACAGTAGTAGTAGATGTTTTGAGAGCTACAACAACAATTGTAACCGCAATTGCAAACGGAGCGAAAGAAGTGATACCTGTTAATACCATCGGCTTCGCGATGAAAGTCTCAGGAAATGCTTTCGGCGGGAAAACATTACTGGGCGGGGAACGGAACGCAAAAAAAATTGAAGGGTTCCCGCTCGGAAATTCTCCGCTCGAATATTCCGAGGAAATTGTGAAAGACAAATCGATTGTCTTGTTTACAACAAACGGTACAAAAGCAATAGTGCGCGCCAAATATTCCGAAAACCTTTTTGTTTGCAGTTTTAATAATATCGAATCCATTGCAAGAGAATTGGTTGAACTCAACAATGATGTGGAAATAGTTTGTGCCGGCTCCCACGGTATGTTCAGTCTCGAAGATTCCGTCTGTGCCGGTTGCTTAATAGATAGAATTGAACAATATACGGATAATATTTCGTACAGCGACGCCTCTAAATGCAGTGCCATGCTTTATGATAAATACAAAGAAAATTTGCTTGAAATGTTAAAAGAATCGGAGCACGGTAAATTACTTATGAGCAACGGCTTTGAGAAGGATTTGGATGTTGCTTCCCGGGTTGATATTCATCATATTGTGCCGGTGTATAATTCCGGCGTGATAAAAAGTAAAGATAAAATAAAAACGAATGGCTAAAAAAAAGAAAAATAGTACGAGAGATACTGCGAAGAGATTATCGAAAGTTTCAGCGGAAAATCTTTTCGTTTCGGAAGAACAAAAAAAGAAGATTATCGGAGTTTTGTTAATTGCATTGGCATTAATTTCTTTTTTGAGCATTCTCTCTTTTTCCAAATACGACGAAGCGAATCTCGATAATTTTTTCTCCGATTTTATCAATATATTTTCTTCAAATCCCGAATTTATTCACCGCGTGGAAACAACACATAATTGGCTCGGGCTTTTGGGCGCTTATCTTTCCCACTTTCTAATCAATTTGACGATCGGTTATTTTTCAATTGTTTTTTCATTGATTCTGTTTATTTGGGGTTATTCGATAATCAGAAAGATTGATTTTAAAATTGCCACATACCTTTCTAATTTCTTTATTGTTTTGGGTTTAATATTTGCCACTTTTTTCGGAATGCTGCAGCATACTCCGCAACCTGGCATATTAACCGATTATCCTGAACTTTCCGGAAATTTGGGCTCGTTTTTCGGAACGATAATCGGAAGGTTGCTCGGCACCCTTGGAAGTTCGGTATTTCTTTTTGCTCTTTTTTTGGTTACCGTCTTGCTCGTTTTCGATATTCCGTTTGAAAAAATGTACGCGGGAATTAAAAATTTACTGAATAAATTCGGCACGGATGAAAAGAAAAAAGTAAAAATTTCCAAACAAACGGCGGTTAAGAAAGAATCGGAAAATCTGGAAGAAATCAAAAAACTGAGAAAAGAAAAAGCAAAGAAAAAACTTATGGAAAAACTTGCCGCCGGAGAGAACAACTCAGTTGACGAGCCGGAAGATGATTTTGATGATGAAACAAATATCCGGATAATAAGAAAAGATGAAGTCGAAACAATCTCGCAATCGCAAGTCGACCCCGAAACCATCGTTGAACAAGCTCAAATATTAAAAGATAGCGAAAAAGAATCTGTTGAAACACATGACAGTGTTTTGGATGAAGATAAATTGCCCGAACAATGGGAAGAAGAAATTAATTTTATTCCGCCGCATCTCGATCTTCTGGATAAACGAGAAAACGAAATTGTAGAAGTTGAAGAAAATGAACTTAAGAGGAATGCGGAACTGCTAAAAGCCAAATTGGCATTGTTCGATATAGAAATTCAAGATATTTCCGTAACGCCCGGACCCGTAGTAACGCAATACGAAATAGTGCCTTCGCCGGGAGTTAAAATCAGCAGAATTGTAAGTCTTGAACACGACATTGCTTTGGCGCTTGCCGCAAGAGGTATTCGAATTATAGCGCCTATTCCCGGTAAAAGTGCAATCGGTGTGGAAATCCCGAACGAACATTCCGTAATAGTAAGCGCGCGCTCGGTAATTTCCCATCTTGAAAAAAGTAAATACGAATTACCGATAGCAATGGGCAAAACGATAATCGGGGATGTTTACATAACCGATTTAACATTGATGCCGCATTTGTTAATAGCCGGCGCAACGGGAAGCGGTAAAAGCGTCGGTATCAATATGATAATTACAAGTTTAATATATGCGAAGCATCCGTCGGAGTTGAAATTTGTAATTATTGATCCAAAAAAAATCGAACTTTCGTTTTATAAAAAATTGAACAAACATTACCTTGCGGTGTCGCCCGATATAGATGAAGAAATTATTACCAATCCGCATAATGCACTGCTGGTATTGAAGGCAATAGAATACGAAATGGAAAAGCGTTACGATAAATTGGCAAAAGCAGGAGTAAGAAACATAGTCGATTATAATAAAAAAGTAAGCAATAAAAAAACAAAACCCGCTGATACGGATTCGATGAAACATTATAAATTGCCGTATATCGTTGTAGTGATAGACGAATTGGCAGATTTAATGATGACTTCCGGAAAAGAAGTGGAAGCCCCGATTGCAAGGATTGCACAACTTGCCAGGGCGGTTGGAATTCATTTGGTTGTTGCTACTCAAAGACCTTCGGTTAATGTTATTACGGGTGTTATCAAAGCGAACTTCCCCGCAAGAATTGCTTATCAAGTGGCTACGAAAATAGATTCCAGAACAATTTTGGATATGAACGGTGCAGAGCAATTGCTTGGAAGAGGTGATATGCTGTTTTTACCGGGCGGACTTCCCAAACCGATAAGAATGCAAAATGCATTTATTTCCACAGACGAAGTGGAAAGGGTAACAAATTTTATTTACACCCAGAAGGGTTTTTCCAAGCGGTATTTACTTCCGTCTTTGGTTGAGAAAAAACAAACCGCAAAAGAAAAAGTTTTGGCGGAGTTCGATCCGATGTTCGAAGATGCTGCGCGTGTTATTGTTCAGCACCAACAAGGTTCGGTTTCTCTATTACAAAGAAGGCTGAAACTTGGATACTCGAGAGCAGCCAGAATTATGGATCAACTGGAAGAAGCCGGTATAGTAGGACCTCCCGATGGCAGTAAAGCCCGTGAAGTACTTGTTGAAAATGAAGAACAACTCGAAACCATTTTGAGGTCGCTTTGATGAATAAATTATTAATCGGTTTGTTTTTAATGTGGGGATACGTTGTTTCGGCTCAATCGGCGCAAGAGCTTATACACAATGTACAAGCTAAGTTTAATACCATAGAAAACTTTTCCGCCGGAATTGCCCAAACCAAACTGGATGGGAAACATTATGCGGGAAAATTTTATTATGCAAAAGGAAATAAATACCGTATTGAATTTAAAAATATGTTAATCGTCAGCGACGGAAATTCAATATGGAATTTTAATAAGAAAATTAATCGCGTTGTTATTACAAATTTGTCGGATAACCCCGATGCTTTTTCATTCGAAAAATTTATTTTTGATTTTCCCGGCAAATGCAAGATGGAAATTACCGGGAAGTCACACAATAATTATGAAGTTAAATTCATCCCGTTGGATGATGATTTGGGATTTGACTGGGCTAAGGTTACCATCACACCCGATTCACTGATTAAGAAAATACAAATAGCGGATTATTCCGGAAATAAATTCAATGTGGATTTAACAAATATCAAGATAAATCAAAATATCCCAAAAAATAAATTTACTTTCGAACCTAAAAAAGGTGTGAAAATTGTCGATCTCAGATAGTCAAGGACAATCGAAGCTAAAGAAAATATTCGGATTTTTATTCCCGGTTATTTTAATGTTTTTGCTTCTTTACTTTGCGTTTAGAAACACTGATTTCAACGAAGTATTAAAGATAATTAAACATATCTCGGTTTTCTGGTTGTTTGTTTTTATTGTAATTTGGTTTTTATCCCATGTTTTTAGGGCTTACCGTTGGAAAGTGCTGATTCATTCGGTAAAACCGGACACTTCTTTGATTAATCTGCTCGGAGCAACATTTGTAGGGTATACGGTGAATCTCGTTGTTCCCCGGCTTGGTGAGTTGTACCGCCCGCTTTTTTTAGGAAGATGGGAAGATATTTCCCGCTCTTCCATGATTGGAACCATCATTGTGGAAAGAGTTATCGATGTTTTGGTATTGGGGATTTCCGTTTTGATCAGCGTTGTTATCTATCCGGGAAATTTGCTTGAAGAGTTTGAATGGTTGAAAACTACAATAGTTCTCGGTTTTGCAGGCATTTTCGCTATAATTTTCTTTCTGATTTTATTAGTAAAATTAAAACATAAATTTTACGATGTTATTCTGAAACTTGTGGGTAAATTTTCAAAAGGGCTAGCCGCCAAATTAACAAGGATTTTCGATTTACTTACCGAAGGATTTTCAACCCTGAAAACGCCGAAAGATTTCGCTTTAACAATGATACTGAGCGTTGTAATAATGTTGCTGTATGCTTCAACATCGTATTTTGCATTTTATATGATGAGAATGAATGAAATCCAAGAAGTAACTTTTGCAATGGCGTGGATTGTAATGTCAATAAGCGCTTTCGGAATAATTATTCCCACTCCCGGCTCAATCGGCTCTTATCACTTGATTACAATTTCCGTGTTGACGGTTCTCTTTGGTTTCGATAATGATATTAGCAGTGCATTTGCAATTGTAACGCATTTGGTTAATTCTGTTATGTTTGTTGTTGTTACGGTTATACTCAGCACGATTATTAATAAAAGGCAAATTAGAAACGGTATGCCTACAACAAATTTTTTAAGCGCATTTAAAATGAAAGAGATTAAAGAATGAAAAAATTATTACTTATTATTTTGTTGCCTTTAACCATAAATTTTGCGCAACTCGATGTTTCCGCAGGTATGGGAATAAGTTTTGTAAGTGCGCCGGATTTACGTGATTATATAAATTATAATTTCGGTCAAGGAAACCAATTAGCCACGTTTAACAGCGTTGTCGAATTTTTCGGGGAAACCGATATTCCGTTGAATAATAATTGGGATTTGGGAATCGAGTATGCCGTTAATATTTTTTCTTATAATACGCCTATTTTTGGCACGGGAATTTACGAGATTTCATATAATCAACATATGCCGTCTGCAGTATTGTATTACGTAATTAAGGGCGAAGGATATAAAATCAAATTCGGCGGCGGTGCTGGTTTCCGGTACGTATCGTTGGAAGAAAAAATTATCAAATCCGTTTCCTATTCCACTACGGGTTTCGGAATGTTGCTGCGGGCTAAAGGATTGACTTTGCTCAGCGGTAATCTTTACGCGTATATCGGCGGCGATATGAGATTGGATTTTCCGGCGGAGATAACTAGGGATAAAACGGATAATATTAAACTTAACTCCATCGCATTCGGTGTAAAACTGGGTGTTTCTTATTTATTCTAAATTTTTACGAGGTTCATTTGTCAATTTTTGAAGCGATTTTTCTTGGAATTATTCAAGGACTAACTGAATTTTTACCGATATCAAGTACAGGACATCTTACGGTTGCGGGAAAACTTATGAATTTAATTTCCGCAGAAAATCCGGAAAGGTGGACTTCGTTCATTGCGGTAATTCAACTGGGAACGCTTTTGGCAATTTTTATTTACTTCTGGAAAGATTTGTGGAACATTCTCATAGATTTTATCAAAGAGAATTTAACTGAGCGGAAAAAATTTCCGGAGCAAAATTATAATTCGAAAATGGGTTGGTATATAATTATCGGCTCCATTCCGGTTGTAATTATTGGTTTGGGTTTCAAGGATATAATAGAAGGAACTCTGACCAAAAACTTGTACGTCATAAGTTTAAGCTTGATTGTTTTGGGAGTCATTCTTGCAATCGCAGAAAAAGTTGGAAAGTTCAAAAAGGAAATGAAAGACATTACTTGGAAAGATGCGTTAATCATCGGCGTTTTTCAGTCTTTTGCTTTAATTCCCGGTTCTTCCCGTTCAGGTACGACAATTACCGGCGGATTGTTTCTGGGTCTCAAAAGGGAAACCGCAGCAAGATTTTCTTTTTTGCTTAGCGTTCCGGCAATTCTTGGCAGCGGATTACTGCAATTTTACGAAGCGCTCGATTATATTGATGGTTCGGGAATGATTAACCTTATGGTTGCAACTTTAACTTCAGCGGTAAGCGGTTATTTCGCAATCGGATTTTTATTAAGATTTTTAAAAACCAATACAACGTACGTTTTCGTATTCTACAGAATTCTGATAGGGCTCGGAATTCTGTTCTTGTTATACAATAACATTATCAAGGCTTAGGAGGGAAATATGGTAAAATATTTAACTATTTTACTTATTATTACGCTCTTATTTTCTTGTACCGGTTCAACCGATCAAAAAATTAGTAAGGACGTAAAAACAAATATGCAACCACCAAAAAATGAGGCAAAAGTGAAAGAATTATTAAATCTCGAAGAAGGTGAAAAACTGGTAGCAAAATTTACAACCAACTTCGGAAATTTTGAAGTGGAACTTTTTCCCCGTAAAGCTCCGAAAACGGTTGAGAATTTTGTCGGTCTGGCTACCACCGGATATTACAACGGGGTTACATTTCACAGAGTAATAGATGATTTTATGATTCAAGGCGGAGACCCCACGGGAACCGGAAGCGGTGGCGAAAGTTATTGGGGCGGTACTTTCCCCGATGAATTTAATCCGGAACTGAAACACGATTCTCCCGGAATTCTTTCTATGGCTAATGCGGGACCCAACACAAACGGCAGCCAATTTTTTATTACGCTGGTTCCAACGCCTTGGCTCGACGGGAAACATTCGGTATTCGGCAAAGTAATAGAAGGAATGGATGTTGTAAAAAAAATCGGTAAAGTTAAAACAATTAAACCATACGATAAACCAATTAATGATGTTATAATTGAATCGATCGTAGTGGAAAAGAGAAAATAAAATTACGTCTGTAATTTCATTCGTACCATTTGTATGAAAGCTCCATCGATATATTTGATTGACGATTATTTATCCGAAGGTAAAATTTTACCGGTTTATTACTTGTTCGGCTCCGATTCGTTCGCATTGGATGAAACCGTAAAGGTTTTGGAAAAAGCCACGTCGAGATTTATTTCATCCGATTTCGATAAAGAAATAATAACGGCGGAAAAAAAACAAAAAATCTCCGATATTCTCGATCTGGCTTACGCTTTCCCGTTCGGGGAAGGCAAAAAAATTTTAATCGTTAAAAATTTTGAAAGAGTTACCGATAAAAAACAACTTTCCGATTATGTAAAAAATCCCGCCGAAACAACAATTTTAATATTGGTTCACAAAAATAAAATCTCAAATTTGAAATCTATTCCCTATAAACAATTGCTTGAAAGGGGATTTTTATTCGAAGCAAAAGAACTGAAGGGCGCGGATTTGGTAAAATGGTTAATCAAAAAAGCGCATTCCAATAAAATCAAATTAAGCTCCGAAAACGCTTATGCGTTAATTGATATTGTCGGCGAAGATAAATCCCTTTTGGAAATGCAATTGGAGAAATTTATTAATTTCCTTAACGACGGGGAAGAATTAACTTTGGAAACCATTAAGAAACTTTCGGCGGCAACAAAAGAGTATAATATTTTCAATCTGCAAGATGCGTTAAGCGCCGGGGAGAAATCCAAAGCATTAGAGATAATTTACAATTTGCTTGAGCACGGAAACGAAATGACATACATAGTTGCAATGTTAACTAAATATATCACTACTATTGCACATTCGTTGGAATTGAAAAAAAAAGGCGTTCCGCCGCAAAATGCGGCAAAGTCATTGGGACTTTCAAGTTTTTACTATACAAAATGCAGCAATGCGAGGTTTTTTCTTAACAAAAAAAGGTTATTTAAAGCCGGGGAAGCTTTGTTAAATGCGGATTTAAAAATCAAAACAACTTCAACGGATCAGAAATCGATAGCAACCGCGTTAATTGCCGAGATGATGGAATAATTTTAAGAAAACGGAAAATCCAAGGTTTCTTTTTATGTATAAAAGCCGATACTTTGTTAAATTGTAAAAGTAAAATTAATTTTTGAAACAAATATCCGATACAATAGGTATAAAAAACATTGAAAAAGGAATTAAAAGACTTAACGGACGAAGAACTGATTGAGGAATTTCAAAAAAACAATACTATAGAAGCATACGAAATTCTTGTAAAACGGTTCAAAGACCCGTTGATGAATTATGTTTATAGATTTGTAGGAAATAAGGACGTTTCGAGTGATATTGTTCAAGATACGATGATTAAATTCTATTTGAATAAAGATTCCTACAAATCGTTTGCGAAGTTCTCAACATGGATTTACACCATTGCCGGAAATTTGGCAAGGAACGAATTAAAAAGGCGAAAACGGCGTAAAATTTTTTCGCTCAATAATAACAACGACGACGAGCAAAGTATTCAAATTGAAGATAAGTCGTTTTTGTCGCCCGACAGAGCAACGGATAGCGCTATAAGTCACGAAATTATACAGAAAGCTCTGCAAAAAGTGAAACCGGTTTACAGAGAGGTGGTTGTTTTACGGGATATTCAAGGTTTATCGTACGAAGAAATTGCTGAAGTTACCGGTTTGTCAATCGGTACCGTTAAATCGAGAATTAACAGAGGAAGAAAACAACTTCAAAAATTATTAAAGGACATATACAAAGGGTAAGCCTATGGACGAAAATCTCTACAATGACGAATCAAAATACCGCGAAATTATTGATCTGCTGAAAGGATTACCTAAAGTAGACACTCCGGAAAATTTTGAATTTAATTTAATGACCAAAATTAATAACGGAAATTTTGGTTTGAATACACAAACTTCCGGATTTTTTCTTTCAAAATATTTGTTGCCTGCAACCGGACTTGCAGTAACGCTTGTAGTTTTGTTTTTCGTATTTTACGAACCTGATTCCGATGAAGTAAATCCATTTCTTAAAGAACCGCCTGTATTAAATGAATTAAGTGTGGCAACGGCAAGTTCTCCCAAAATAGTTAATGACGTTATTATAGCACAAAAATCGGTTCCTTCAACCGGTAAGCGCAAAAATCCAACCATTGCTGAAAATAGAAAAACGGTGAAGAAAAAAGCTTTGCGCGTAGTCGTTAAGCCTAACGATGTTATATCCAAGGAAGTTGTTGAACTACCGATTGATCCGAGTAAATCCATATCCGTTGATGAAAAAATATTAGAAAAATCGCACCGCACTTCCACGAACATAAGAAGCGAACTTGTCGGTGGAACTTCAAACGGATTCGGGTTCGACGGATTTTATATCCGTGAAAAAATCGACCGGAAGTATTTGCAAGCTTGGAAAGCAAAATTGGATTCGATTAAACGCGCGAGAAGGGCGCATTATCAAACGAAATAAATAAGCTTTACCGTCTATTTAATCATTAACGGTAGAATGTTTTGTTAGGGGAAAATCCCCATTTTAATCGAATGCGATTATGAAATTTTTTAAAAACCGGGGCTGGTTTTTAAAAATTGCCTTCCGGTAATAACCCCATGTATTATTCACTTCATCCTTATGTGATTTACTAATATACAAAGTTATTTTTTACACAATGTTCCCCGCATTGTCCACAAAAATACCTGAAAAGAAACCTTGTTAACAGTCTCAATAATTTAATTTATTCATTCATAAAGTAAAGGAATCGGTTACAAAAATTTAATAAGTTTTATACTTGACAAAAATAAACCTATTTTACTAAATTTATAATCAACGCAATACTGATAGTTAAATCATATAAAATTTAGTAACAGCAGGAGTCAATCTATGGTGAAAAATACCCCCCCCCAGCAAATTAAATGCCAAACGCTGATTACCGCTAAACAAAACCCATGCAGCCCAAAAACAAAATTTAACGCAACGCAAAATCATCTTTTAAAAAGAAAAGGATTTGAAGCTCAATCCTTCTATCCGTTATTTGCTTTTTTGTTAGTTTTCACTTTTTTTATATTTAATAATTTAAACCTTTATGCCCAAGTAAAAATAAAGGAAAAAGTGGAGATAAAACCGAAATTAAATTTCACCAAGGGTAAAGGAACTAAAAATTCTACTGCCACAAACGATTATTTACCTTGCGGTCCGTGGAAAAAAGTGATGATCCTTATAATCCGTGGCAGGTAGTTTGGTTTCATTCGGCATATCATTTGGATCCGGGTCAGCAACCGTTCAGCTATCAAAAAAATATAATGGTTTATTTATGGTTTATCGATTCGACCAAACATTATGATTTCATTGTTACTGAAGGGAGAGATAAATGTCATATTATAGAACATTTTAAAAAACCCGATGGATCGGAAGACGCGGAAGCAGCAAAAGATGCCGGATATGAATTATTAAATATAAAAGGTTTGGATCTTCTCGGTGAATTAGCACCATATGATACTGACGGTTATAGAGTAAGAGGAGGTTTTCAAAAATATACTTTATACTACGATTCTGTGGGAACTGTAACATTTACAATAAACGAAACCGGCAGTAGCGAGATATATTATTTTCATACAATAATAGTAAAGCCGGACAGTTATACGTTAAGTGAAAGTCTCTCATCTGAAATCCCTCATGGAGAACAAGAGAATATATATTTGGCGGCAAACAGAGACCAATGCCCCAGTTGGGATGAAATCTACAACGGCGGCGGGTATTACGGAGCATATAATTATGAAATTGTTCAAGGTAGTAATTATGCGACATTAATTAAAGAACATTTCGATGAAGAAAATTTTGCAAATATAAGAGAAACCGGAACTTCATTTACAAATACGAACGATCCGGTATATTTATGGATGAACGGAGCCGAACCCGATAGTTTTGCAACCGTTACAATCAGATTTTCCGCTACAGAAAGTAACATAAATCCTCTGGAAAAAGTTGTTAAAATTGTAAAGAATGATAATTATCCCATACAAGTAACGGTGGAACCGGCCGAATTAAATCCTGGCGATACGGCAAATGTGATACTTAAACAAAAAACCAGTGAATATGGAATGGATCCGGTTACATACGATGATTTTCCTTCCGGTCAATTATTTGACGTAAGCATAACAAAAGGAGCGGAATATGCCGATATTTATTTACCCGGCGACGGTAGAAGCGGGGATTCATTCACGCAAATAGAAGAAGGATTTAAATTGAAAATTAACGATAATATAGATACATCATACGCAGAGATACATTTAAGAGTCGATACAAAGATAATTGAAAATCAATTTCAATCTGCAGATGTAAATAATAATACGGGAAAACAAAAAGCGAACGGTAAAAAAGTAACCTCCGGTGCTCGAAAGAAAAAGAAAAATAAATATTCGCTTACATTTATAGGGGTTCCAACGGGCAAAGAAATATTCGGAATAGGCAAAGCGGCGGTAGGGAAACAAATAGTGGTTCAATTTGAACCGGCGGAGTTAAGCCCTGGCGACACGGCTCTGGTTAAAATATATAAAAAAGACATCGACGGAAATTTGGTTGAATTTCCCGCCGGACAAAAATACGAGATAGGAATTATGGAAGGCTGTGAGTATGGGGATTTATTGGTAAACGATACGTTGGATGTATATTTTACCGATGTAACAGCACCAATAAAATACGTTGCCGCCGATAGCGTTGGAACCGATAGCGCAAAAGTGTCATTGAGAGTGGGAATAATTCCAGCAGCCGGAACAAGCGTAAAACAAAAAAGTAAAAACAAAAAAGCTAACGGCATAACAGCTTCGTATTGCAGCATTAATGCTTTTGTTTATGATGAGTATGGAACGGGGAGTGTTGATATTAAAAGTGGATGTGAAGATTACTTTTGTATGGAAGAAAAAAAATTCCCTGATTTTAATTTGGACATAAAACCTAATGGATATTCAGGAATAGATGGATGTTCTAATCGAGAACCTCTTCCTGCTGGCATTTTTATGCCTATAACCTCATATTTTGATGAAAATAATAATAGAAAATTCGTAGATGATTTGTTAAAGACATTGTTAGTCCCTTTTAAATTACACAATGGATGTTATGATGCAAAAGATAAAACATGGAAATTTTCAATTATCTCTCAGGGTGAAGAATCTACTATTTATAGTCGTTGGGATGCATTTTATTTAAAGGCAATAAAATCAATTTGCATGGATAATATCAAAAGCGATGAAAAAACAATTGTTATTAAAAACAATAGCGAGTCTTTAAATGATGAGCGTGAAATACATCTGGATAATATTCCGGAAAATGAAGTCTGTAAAACGCTTCAAGATTTTGAATATAATAGACCGTATCGAGACGATCCTCAATACTCAACAGAATTTAATCAATACATGCAATATGAATCAAAATTTTACTTTATTCTGGATGTAGTAAAAGCTCATGAAGATGTTCATCAAAAGGATTTTGAGAGATTAGTAAATAAAATGTTGGATCAAGAAATTAATGGTAGAACAACTCGCGCATTTCTTTTAAATCCCAAAATTAAATGTGAAGATGCATTAACAGAAGAAAAAGCAAGAAAAAAAGCAGAAAATCTATATAAATCTAAAATGCGAGATTTTTTAGACTTAGTGAAGAATACTTTCGAAAAAGAAAAAAAACTAAGAAACGAAATAAAGGTTCAAAAAAATGAAGATGTCCAAAGAGTAATTGACCAATACAGAGATTATCTAAAACATAAATTTGAAAAACAGTGTTCAATTAGAGAAATAGATTACACTAATAATGAAGGGGATAAATAAAAATGTATAAATTCAAATCAATTTTACTTTTACTTTTGGTTCTGACTAATACAGCTTTCTTTTCTCAGAATTTTACTCAAGAGCAGAAAGAAATTATAATTTCAAGATTAGACAGCAGTGACGCTATTGGTACAATATGGGCAATAATGGATTATAAAATATACGAAGCGATTCCAAAGATAAAAGAACGAATATGGTTACAAAAAAACAGAAACACACAAGTAAGATTTATTAAAGCTTTACAGGTATTAGGATCGGAAGATGCACATCAATATGCTTTGGATTTTTTAGACACACTTCATAATAATCCTAATCCATTTAAGAATACTGTTTTCGATACTATTAATGCAAAATTTGATATTACGGAAATTCTTATAAATTTAGGTGATTATTCAACAGTGAACTATGTTTTTGATTACATAGAATATCAGAATAAAATGATTGATCCGACTGCTGTAATTTTACTGGCAAAAATAATGGAAAATGTGCCTGAATATAGAACACGAGCAAAAGAAGAACTAATGAGAATTGCAGAAACTGAGAAGGAGTTGTATTCTAATGAAAGATATTATGCAGTGGAAAAACTTTATGAATATTACGGTGACGAGATGCTGCCATACGTAATCGAGCGATATTGGGCTGAAAAAGACGCGAATAACAGATCGATAATGTTGAATCACTTATTAGTTAATAAGGCTTCGTTAGATGTGTTAAAAGATATATTGGTAAACGAACCCAGCGGTACCATAAAATATTCAGCAATGCGTATAATACTAAGTCGTTTTCCTTCACCAGAAAATTATATGTTTATAAAAAATTATGTTTACTCTTATAGCGGCGACCCACTCTATGAAAGTTTGATGCCATATGATGTAAAAACATATGATCTTGAACCTGATACAAAAACCCCGCCTTTAACTATGCTCGACACCCTAACATCCTACACAAACCAATGCTACGGTTACGAATGGCTAAAAGACGAAACTTATAAAAACGAATTACTTAACAAACTTACAAACGCAAAAGACAATTTAACCGCCGGAGATTCGCTCGGTTGCAGAAGGGAAGTGGAAGCATTTCAAAACAGCGTAAACCAAGTTTACCAGGACTCCGCCGGAAGCTACCCGAAGTATGTAAGCGAAGAAGGATATAAATTTCTTTACTATTACGCCGGTTATATTTTGGATAGATTACCTGAAGAAACCTTCCCGCCAAACGACATAGACGCGAAGGTGAAAGCGAAAGTAATAAAGAAAAAAGACGGTAAACTGAAGTATAAATACAAACTTAAAAACAAATCCGGCAGCGGACAAAACATAAACCGCTTCTACTTGAAAGAACGCTCCGATACTCTTTCCCTAAACGCACCGGAAGGATGGAACAGCGGGGAAATTGCAACAAGCAACATGCTGTATTTCCGCGCAGATTCTACCGGTGCGGAAATAAAACCCGGCGAAAACCTGAAATGGTTTACCGTAAAAGCAAAAGAACTACCGTATATTGCTAATTACTATATTCAATCTTTCCGCGAGTCAATCGATACAAACGATGTTTACGGAAATTCGGCAACGGGCGTAACTTTAAGTCCGGCTCTTGCACCTTCACCGTTTTACGCTTCGGAATTTATAGACACTCTGAAAAGCTATACAACCAAAGCCTACGATTTAGGCTGGATAAAGAAAGAGCAAATCTACAACCGTTTGATAAATAAACTGAACAAAGCCAAGTCGCAGCTCGAAGCCGGCAGAGAGAGAAAAGCGAAAACAATATTACGCAACTATGTAAAATTGACAAGAAGAAAATGGTGCAAAAGAAAAATAACAAGCGAAGGACTCGCGCTGCTTAAATTCAACGCACAATATTTAATAAGGCATATCGGACCGCCGGATACGGAAGAAAGTCTTGCGGCGGTAAGTTTGAAAGGCGTGGAAAGAACATCCGGCGAAACAAGAAAGTATAAATACAAACTGCATAACAATGTGAATAATACGAAGAAACTCAAAGCATTCTACGTTGAAGAAGAAACCGGTAATTTTAGTGTTATAACTCCCGGCGATTGGACATCCGAAACAATCGATTCGTTAAACTTGACGGGTTTTGTTACAACGGTAAGTTCCGCAATGGTAAAACCGGATAAAAAGAAAGGCGGATATGAATATCATAGCGAATCGCTTCCGGTTGTAATGCCGTATTACATATTAACAGAAGATCAACCAACGGAAACCGATACGATATTATACGGTTCGATAACCGGATTTACGCTTGGAGCCGAATCTTTACCGGAAGAATTCGACGGCTTGGAGCAAACGGATAATTTATACGAATACGTTGAAGAAGCAAACGATTTGGGATGGATAAAGAAAGAAAACGTATATGACAAATTGCTCGACAAAGTAAATACGATAAGAAAGAAAATAGAGAACGGAAAAACGAATGCTGCAAAAGATAAACTGCAAGACTTTGTGGATTACGTTCAAGATAAATACGACGAAGACAAGATTACGAAAGAAGCGCGTATCTTGTTAAGACAAAACGCAAATTACATAAAAAGAAATTTATAAATAAAACTTTGTGAACTCTGTGCAGTCTTTGTGATTCTTTGTGGTTAGGGCTTTTGTCTTTACCACAAAGATCCCGGAGAAGGCACAAAGAAACACAAAGAAAAAAAGGAGATAAAGAAATGAGATTAATATTTGCAATTATATTTTTAATTACAAGTTTGTCATATTCCCAGAACGCATATAAAATACCGTTCTCGTCAAAAGACAACAGCATAGAATTAACGATAAGGAACGGTTCTGCAATAAAGACAAAAGATATAAACGTAAAAATAACGGATAAACCCGCATGGGTTAAATTCGACGAAGAAATCAAAAGCTTGGAGGTTTTGGAAGGAAGCGAAGAAAAGCCTGTGGAATTCAAGTTCTCCGTAGATAAAACAGCGCCGGTAGGCGAACAGACGATACTGAAATTCGAGATAACCGACGACAAAGGAGAAAGCTGGGAAAAAGAAATAGCGATAGAAGTAAGTCCGCCGACCGAATTCAAGCTATACCAGAATTACCCGAATCCGTTCAACCCGAGCACAACGATAGAATACACAATTCCTTCTAATACTTCCTCCCCTTTAACAAAGGGGAGGACCGAGGAGGGGTTAGTTACTCTGAAAATATACGACATTCTCGGCAGAGAAGTAACCACATTAGTAAACCAACACCAAAAACCCGGCTTTTACAGAGTGGCATGGAACGCGGGTAATTACGCAAGCGGAATGTATATTTATCAATTAATTACAAAAGACGGCAACGGCAAAATAAAAATACAACGGAAGAAAATGTTGCTGATGAAGTAAAAACAAATTTCAAGATGAACCGGAGAGAATAAATTTTCGGGTAAATTTGAATATTTCCGGAAAAGTTTTTATACTTGTAGACTAAATTTTAAAGGATTAGGAAGATGAAAAAAGGAATTCACCCGACATATCAAAAATGCGTGGTTACGTGTGTGTGCGGCAATACTTTTGTAACACGTGCAACCGTAAGCTCCATCAAATTGGAAATTTGTTCGGAATGCCATCCGTTCTTTACCGGTAAACAAAAAATGGTCGATTCCGCCGGTAGAGTTGATAGATTCAATAAGAAATACGGTATTAAATCGTAATTTAATTAAGACTAATATTTTATAAAAATTTTAACCGCATTTAACAGATGCGGTTTTTTTATTGCCTTCGCGGAAAATTATTAATTTTCTTCCGGAATGAAAAATTCGTTTACCAGCTCATCGAATACAGCGGGTAATTTTTTCAACGGCTCCGCTTTTTTGAAGTCCCAAGCGTTAATACTATCGATTTCTATCGTGCCGATTTTTGTTTCAACATCATATTCGCCCAAAGCTTCGTCCAAAAACAATAACGCGATATTATCGTAAATCATTTTTTTCTTTTCGTTAAAACCGGGTAAAAATAAAACAATGTCTATCTTGTGCGTTTCGTAATTGGGGAAAAGCCGGAAGTATACTTCGTCGGCGTTTATTTTTACGTCTGCAATTTGAATATCGATTATATCTTCTCTTCTCGGACGGAATTTAACGAAGTTCCATCTTTCAAGTTTGGGAGCCGAATAATAAAGTGCTTCCACTAAAGGAAAAGCTTCTTTCATTCCGTTAGCGCTGATTACAAATTCCCGTTTTTCACCTTCTTTAATACCAAATTCGAAAACCAAATATTTGTTGATTTTATTCAATTCCTTTGCGGTTTCGTTGAATATTTTCATCTGGTCTTCTTGAAAATTGTATAATCTGTCTTCGTTTTCCGCAAACCATTTCCAAAAATTTTTAATTTTCTCCGTTTGGTTGTTTTCTTGCATATCCGTTTACCGAAAAGATTGTTTTTAAGACTTATCAAATATAATGAATAAATCGAACCCATTAAAATTCTCAATCCTAACTCCGGTAATTGTTAACCAGGAAGAATATTGTCATGCTTCGGTATGGTGTTTTCGCATTGATTTATGGATGCGCTTTAAACTAATTATTAATATTTTTTTATCTTATATTTCTAATTTTTTTAAGTATCGAAATTAGGAAACCTATGAAATATTCAACACGTTCCGAAGGCGCATATAAAAATCTGAACCTTTACGAAGGCGTCAGGGGAACCGCAATCAAGCTGCTGAACCGCATCGACCGGACAGACGCATATCTCGATAAACTTCTGGATATCGAAATTAAAAATTCGGAACTTAGCGGAATCGACAAAGCTCTTTTATTCGAAGTTGTTCACGGAGTTATTCGTTGGTTGAAAAGAATAGATTGGGTTCTGAACGGGTTTTACAAAGGTCAATTCTCAAAATGTATTCCGAATGTTAAAAATGCAATGCGCGTGGCGCTTTATCAAATTTTGTTTTTGGATAAAATTCCCGATTATGCGGCGGTTAACGAAGCCGTGGAATTTGTAAAGAAAATCCAAGGACAGAAATCAGCCGATTTAACAAATGCAGTTTTGAGAAACATAATCAGAAATAAAGAAAACATTCGCTATCCCGATCCCGAAGAAGATTTGATTTCTTATTTATCGGTTTATTATTCACATCCCACTTGGCTTGTAAAAAGATGGCTGAATAGATACGGCGAAAAATTTACTCGGGAATTGTTAATTGCAAACAATAGAAAACCTTCAATGACGTTAAGGGTGAACCGGCTTAAAACAACAACGGAAGAAATGGGCGAACTGCTTCATAACGTAGAACTCGAGTATCAAGTCTCGGAATATTTGCCTAATTTTTTCAAGTTGTCAAAACTTACAAATATTCAAGACTGGGAATATTTCGGGAAAGGTTATTTTACAATTCAAGATGAAAGTACGGCATTTGCATGCAATATTTTGGATATAGAACCTGAAATGAGAGTGTTGGATTTATGTGCAGCACCCGGAGGTAAAACGGCTTATTTGGCTGAGTTAATGAATAATACCGGTGAATTAGTTGCACTAGATAAGTTTGAAAGCAGATTGAAAATTCTCAATAAAAATCTGAAACGTCTTGGTGTTGAAAACAGTAAAACAATTGCTGTAGATGCTTTGGAATACGAAGACGAACACCTTTTCGATAGAATTTTGGTTGATGCTCCTTGTTCGGGTTTAGGTACTTTAACCAAAAAACCGGATATAAAATGGAAAAAAGATTTACTCGATATTCGAAAATTAACGGATACACAACTGGCGTTACTCGAAAAAGGTGCAAGTCTGTTAAAACCCGGTGGTTATATTGTATACAGCACTTGTACGCTTGAACCGGAAGAAAATATTGAAATAGTAAGAGCGTTTTTGGAAAAACATGACGAATTTGAGATGGTTTCGTTGAAGGGAACTTTACCCGATGATTTGGTTGAAGATACCGGAACATTACAAACTTTTCCTAATGTACATCAAATGGACGGCGCTTTTGCCGCAAAATTAATCAGAAAAAAATAATAGAAATAAATATGGATCAAAAAGAGCAATTAAAAGAATTCGGTGAAAAACTAAGAAAAATCAGAGAATCCAAGGATATTTCACTTCATCGCATTTTTGAAATTACCAGAAACGATTTGAAATATTTACAAGCTATTGAACAAGGTAACTTCGATATTATGCCCGAAGTTTATATGAAAGCCCTGCTGAAAGAATATGCGGATGTACTCGGCTTAAATCCCGATGAAGTTGTTGAAGAATTTGTGGCGATAAAAGAAAATAAACAGGAAGAAGAACAACCACAGTCAGGCGAGACCGTTCAAGCCGGGGAATCTAAAGAAACGCCGAAAAAGGTTTTTGAAGAAACTGCTTTGGGGTTGAACGCCGAGGCGGAGGATTTGGCAAAATCCGCTTCTCTTTCGAATGATAAAAAAATTATTATCGGTGTTGCGGTTATCGCGATTTTACTAATTGCTTATTTTATATTCAAACCGGAAAAACCCAAGGTTTTGGTGAAGGAAACCCCTTATAAAGAAGTGATTAAAAATCAATCCGGCGAAAAACAAAAACCTGCGGTTGAACAACAAACAACAAATAAGACTACCAAGCAACCGGCAGAGTCAAAAAAACAGCAAAGACTCGGAACTTTAACTTTGGTTATTAGCGGTACGGATACATCGTGGGTAAGAGTAACAGCCGACGGAAAGTTGAAAGGGGAATTCTTAATTTATCCCGGAGTCACAAAAAGTTTCGGGGCGGAAAAATATTTTACCGTTTTGGCGGGTAATTCGGGGGGAATAAAATTAACTTTAAATGATAGTGTTTTAACTTTTAGCGGGAAAAAGGGCAGAGTGAGAAATTTATACGTGGATAAAGACGGAGTAAAATATCTGAGAATAAGCAAGAAAAAAAATAATGAGTAACGAGTCCGTTGAAAAAAGAATAGAAGAACTGAGAGAAAAAATCAGAAAGTACGATTATCACTATTACGTGCTTTCCGAAAGTTTGGTGAGCGATTATGAATATGATCAATTATATAAAGAACTTGAAAAACTTGAACGCGAAAATCCCCACTTAATAACGCCGGATTCGCCTACACAGCGGGTCGGTTCCGATTTAACAAAAGAATTTCCGCCGGTTAAGCATAAAGTTCCCATGTTGAGTTTGTCAAACACCTACAATGAGGAAGAGCTAATAGATTTTGACCGCAGAGTAAAAGAGAACTTACCCGGAAATTCAAAAGTGGAATATGTTACGGAATTGAAGATTGACGGAGTTTCCGTTAGTGTTATTTACCGTAATGGAATATTTTTTAAAGCTGCCACGCGCGGGGACGGATTTACGGGGGAAGAAGTTACGAACAACGTAAAAACAATTAAATCGATTCCCTTAAAAATTGATGAAAAAAAACTGAATAAATTAGGGACATCCGACTTCGAAGTACGCGGTGAAATATTCATGGAATTGGAAGCATTCAGAAAACTCAACGAAGAAAGGGAAAAAAACGGCGAAAAACTTTTTGCAAATCCGCGTAACTCTGCCGCCGGAACGTTGAAATTGCAAGACCCCAAAATTGTTGCCGAACGCCCCTTGGACATTTTCGTGTATTATTTACTTGCGGAAAAGGAACTGGTTAAAACACAATATGAAAGTTTAATCACTTTAAGGGAATTGGGCTTTAAGGTAAATCCGCATTTTAAACTTTGTAAAAATATCAAAGAGGTTCTTGAATTTTGTAGAACTTGGGAAGAAAAAAGGGACGAGCTACCTTATGAAATAGACGGTGTGGTCGTAAAAGTGAATTCTGTTGAACAACAAAAAATTTTGGGTAGTATTGCAAAATCTCCACGTTGGGCGGTTGCGTTTAAATTTAAAGCAAAACAAGCTACGACTAAAATAAAGAAAATTGTTTGGCAAGTGGGAAGAACCGGAGCGTTAACCCCTGTGGCGGAACTGAAACCTGTATTTCTTGCCGGTTCTACAATTAGTCGCGCAACCCTGCACAACATCGATGAAATAAGAAGAAAAGATATCCGCGAAGGCGACACTGTGATAATCGAAAAAGGAGGAGACGTAATTCCGAAAGTTGTGGCAGTAGTTTTGCCGGAACGACCTGTGGATTCGAAGGAAGTTGAAATTCCTTCCGCATGCCCCGTTTGCGGTTCAAAACTTTACCGCCCGCCCGGAGAAGTTGCGATTTATTGCCCGAATACTAATTGTCCCGCCCAAGTGAAAGGAAGAATAAAGCACTTCGTAAGCCGTGGCGCAATGGATATTGAAGGTTTGGGAGACGCATTAGTGGATATGCTTGTTGATTTGGGATTGCTAAAATCGGTTGATGATATTTACAAACTTAAAGAACATTATGATGAGTTAGTGAATATTGAAGGATTGGGACATAAAAGCGTAAATAATATTTTGAAAGCAATTGAGAAAAGCAAAAGTCAACCTTTGGAAAGACTGCTTTACGCTTTGGGAATACGATATGTCGGCGCCGGTGCTGCGCAAAAACTTGCTTCGCATTTCGGAAGTCTGGAAAGATTAATGACTGCCAAGGAAGAAGAACTGGAAACGATTTACGATGTTGGACCGCAAATGAGTAAGAGCATACGGGCTTATTTCGAGAATCCCGAAAACCTTAAAATGATTGAAAGATTAAAAAATGCCGGATTGAATTTTGAATCTTCTCTTGTAAAACCCGAATCGCAAGTATTGCAAGGAAAAACGTTTGTGTTAACCGGTACTCTCGAATCGATGACAAGGGAAGAGGCTAAAAACGAAATTATAAATCGGGGCGGAAAAGTCAGTTCCAGCGTTAGCGGGAAAACCGACTTTGTTGTTGCCGGGGAAAATCCAGGTTCCAAATTCGCAAAGGCGAAAGAATTGGGAATTAAAATTTTGGATGAGAAAGAATTTTTGGAATTATTGAACAAAGGCGTGGAAAAATAATGATTCAAGAGGCTAAGAAAAATCTTGCGAAAATAATTTTTGAGAAAAAATATATTTCCGGAATTTACGATAAGCGGCTTTTCAATAATTTTCTTGAAGATGCAAATAATTTTCTTTTCCTTCTGCCCGGAAACGATAAAGATTTCAAATATGCTTTCGACATTGTGAAATATTTTCAAATTCATAAAAAAGAAGTAACGTTATTTTTGCCGGAATATGCAATAAACTTAATTATAGATTCCAGAAAGTATAAATTTTTGGGTTACGGCGTTAAAGATATCAACAAACTCGGTTTGCCGAGTAAATCTTTGATAAATACCCTGAAAGAACTTTCATTTGATGTTGTTGTCGATTTAAACAGATCGGAAAATTTGTTTTTTATTGCCGTTGCTCATTTGGTTAAAGCAAAGTACCGGATTGGTTTTTTAAGGGAAAATATCAATGCCCATTATAATGTTCAACTTGTAAATAAAAAAATCAATGCCGAAATTACATACAGAAATTTATTAAATTCATTAAAGATGTTTTATTAACTGAGGAATACGTCAAAATGAAAGAAACGGTAAATTTTGAATTGAGGAAAGAAGACGATATTGCCATTTTCAAACTTCTGGAAAAAGATTTCGATGCGCAAATTGCCGGTTTGGTTAAAGGGGAATTGACGATTCTTCTGACTGCCGACGATATAAATAAGTTAATCTTCGACCTTTCGGAAGTTGAGTATTGCGATAGCTCCGGGTTAAGCGCAATTTTATTGGCTTTCCGGATTTTACAAACAAGAGAAGGTCATATACGCATCGCTTCTCCTACAAAAAGCGTAAAAACATTAATTGAAATTTCGCAACTCGATAGAGTTTTACCCGTAACAAATACGGTTAAAGAAGCAATTAACGAACTCAAAAACATATAGGTAATCTGTGGATAGAACTTTCGATTATGTAGTAATAGCTCTTTTCCTTATTGGAACAGCATTATTGGGGAGTCTTTCGGGTGGAAAACAAAAATCCGCTAAAGATTATTTTCTCGGTGCTAAATCGGTTCCTTGGTGGGCAGTGTGTTTTTCCATTGTTGCTGCCGAGACCAGCACGCTTACTTTTATCTCTATTCCGGGTTTGGCATACCTGACAAATTTTAATTTTCTGCAAGTTACTTTCGGTTATTTAATCGGAAGGATAATTGTGGCAACTTTCTTTTTGCCGGCTTATTTCCGCGGCGATTTGAGTACGGCATACGAATTTCTGGAAAGAAGATTCGGGGTGAAAACCAGGTCTTTTGCTTCGATTATTTTTCTTTTTACCCGTACGGCAGCAGACGGCGTTCGTTTGTTTGCAACGGCAATTCCCCTAAAACTGATGCTGGATATAAGTTATCCTTTGGCAATAGTTATAATTGCGATATTCACATTGATTTATACATACACCGGCGGAGTAAGGGGCGTTATTTGGGTCGATGTTCTCTTAATGTTTATTTATCTCGGTGGCGCTATAATTGCCGGATACTTTTTATTGAGTGAATTCCTTCCGCATGGAATGGAATCGATTCTGGGAAGCGATCAAATTTCTCAAAAGTTAAGCGTTTTTAATCTCGGTTTCGACGGCGGATTTTCCGGATTTTTCAAACAACCGTATACATTGCTCGGCGGAATAATCGGCGGGGCTTTCCTTTCGATGGCTTCGCACGGAACAGACCAGTTAATAGTTCAACGTTTACTTACTACTAAAAACTTGAGAGCGGCACAAAAAGCTATTATCGGAAGCGGCGTTCTGGTAATTATTCAATTTGCAATATTTTTATTTATCGGTGTTGCATTATATGCGTTTTACGGAGATTTGAATGTACGCGCAGACGAAATTTTCCCAAAATTCATTATCGAGCATTTACCTAGTCCTTATTCCGGTATAATTGTGGCGGGACTTTTTGCGGCGGCAATGTCAACTCTGGCAGGTTCCATAAGCTCGCTCAGCTCTTCAACAATGCTCGATTTATATAAACCGTTTATGAAGCACAACAATAACGAAAAACTCGAGTTGAGAATTTCAAGACTGGTTACGGTAATTTGGACGGTGCTTCTTATTTCCATGGCAATATTTTTCATGAATACTTCCCAAACGGTTGTGGAACTGGCTTTAAGCATCGCATCTTTTACGTACGGCGGTTTGTTGGGCACTTTTATGCTCGGTTTGTTTATAAAGAAAGCAATTCAAGAAGATGCGTTGGCGGGTTTTACTTCGGGTATATTTTTAATGATTACTGTTATTTCGCTTCAATTAGTCGGATGGACGTGGTTTACTTTTATCGGAGTATTGGGAACTATTTTGGTCGGTTCGTTTATAAGCAGATTAGCATTTAAAAGAAATTAATTTGTGGAATAATTGTTGGGCAGAAACGAGTAATATTGTTTTAATTCATTATTTTAATTTATCGAATTTTTTATTGTTCACTTTGCGGCATTTTTATGGATAAAAAATTACTTAAAAAACTTGATTTAATCGTCTTCGATTTAGATGGCACGTTACTCGATAAATATAACAGAATATCCGACGAAACCGTTGAGCTTGTTAACGAATTACGGAATAATTACGGGATGAAGTTTTCAATCGCTTCGGGAAGATTGCATAGTGCTATCGTTAAGCATGCGGCTAGATTGAACTTAAAATCACCTTTAATTTCACTTGACGGTTCGTTAATTAAAAGTTATCCTGAAGGTAAAATTATTCACGAATCTTACGTAAAAGAAAAATATGTTCTGAAAGCGTTAAATTTAGCTAACGAGCTTCTTGTTAAAATAGCTCTTTGTCATGGTGATGCGATTTATTATACCGAATCGAACTCTCTTATTCCGCAGTTGATAGAAAAAGTTGATGCGAAATATGAAGAAGTTAACAGTTATGCAAATTATTTGCGTCATACCTTGGAAATTGTGGTAACCGGCGAGAACAAAAAAATTATGAAAACTTTTTACAAACAGATGCAATTTCCTTACAGTTTCGGATTGGCTACATCATTTTATAAATCGCATTATCACGATAATGTTTACTACTTGGAAATTAGAAAACATGGCAATTCCAAAGGGAAAGGTCTTAAAAGGCTTGTAAAACATTTAAAAACAAAAGTTAAAAGAACCGCCGTTTTGGGAGATTGGTATAACGACAGATCTTTGTTCGAAACAAAAGCTCTGAAAATTGCCGTTGCCAATGCCGTTGATGAAATTAAAGAAATGGCAGACTACGTAACAAAAAGAACAAACGACGAAGGCGGCGCCGCAGAATTTTTGGAAATGGTTTTAGAGGCTAAGAAAAACTGATGTTTTCGGAAAACACGAAAAATAAAATCAAAAGCGATCCGAAAATTAAGTTTCTGATTGTATTTATTACGGTCGTTTTGATTGTGCTGATGTTTCCGCGCGGGGAATCGCTGGAATCTGAGGTTACCGTAGGTTCCATTTGGACTCAAGACGATCTTATTGCTTCGATGCCTTTCGAAATTTTAAAAGACCCCGAAACTTATAAACGCGAGTTAATACAAGCCGCACAAAAAGTACCGCCGGTATTCGTATATGATAAAAACATAGAAAAAAAAATCATAGATTCGCTTAAATCTTATAATAAATTTTTAATTAAAACCATTGATGAGGATTTATCCGCAAATTCCGATGCGGGAGCAAGTAAAACGATTCTATCGAAGCCTTCTTACGATAAATTCAAATTAATTCGAAAATACGAAAATGTTTTATCGATTAACTTCAATAAATCTTTAAACGGAATATTAAACGGATCGGTTAAAGTAATTGCAAAGATTTACAAACATAAATTTCTCGATAGAAATTATGCGGATATAAAGAAAGACAGTATTGCGGTTCGTGAAGGTAAATTCGAAAAGGTAGTTCCCAAAACAAGTTTTTACGATTTTGAATCCGCTAAAAAATTATTGAGAACGGAAATCGATAAGCGGTTCGGTAAGGATAAAGAACTCGCAGATGCTGTTTACGATTATTTAAATCATTTCCTTTCCCCAAATTTGATATACAGCGAGTCGCTTACCGAAAAAGCAAAAAAAATCGCTCAAGATAAAGTTTCCAGAAATATCGGAATAGTTGAGGAAAACGAGCGCATCGTTGCAAAACACGATAGGATTACTCCTGAAATAAAACTGAAAATCGATTCTTACCGTATTGCAAAAGGGGAAGAAAAAGATTCCGGACTCGTTTATTTCCAAGCTTTGGGTAAGTTTTTACATGTATTGATTATCTTTGGTTTATTCAGCATTTACATTTATCTCTTCAGGAAAAAGATTTTTCACGATAATTCCAAGATTTTAATTATATCAATTATTCTTTTGTTTATTAGTTTTCTTACTTACCTAATCTATCAAATGAATGTAAAAGCTCCCGTTGAACTTCTGGTATTGATTCCGGTTGCTTCAATGCTTCTTACAATTATTTTCGATTCGAGGGTGGGATTTTACGGAACTGTAGTTGCCGCATTTGTAGCCGGCGGTTTGCGCGGGAACGATTACGTTTTTACTTTAATGAATATTTTTGCCGGCGGACTTTCGGCTTATACTGTTCGGGATATAAAAAACAGAAGTCAAATTTTCCGTTCGTTCCTTTACATTTTGGTCGGTTATCTCGTTGGAATTATAGCATTCGGTTTGGAAAGGTTTGCTTCGGCGGAGCAAATATTGATACAAAGCGGCTTTGCGGCATCGAACGCGCTTATGAGCCCGGCATTAACTTATGGATTGATTATTTTCTTCGAACGGATTTTCAAAATAACAACGGAAATTACATTACTTGAGTTAACGGATTTTAACAGTCCGTTATTGCGCGAATTGGCAAAAAGCACGCCCGGTACTTTTACACATTCCATGACAATCGGGAATATGGTTGAAGCCGCTGCGGAAGAAATCGGCGCAAACCCGATTTTGGCAAGGGTCGGCGCATATTATCATGATATCGGAAAGACTTTAAATCCGGAAGCGTTTATTGAGAATCAAACGCATAACGAAAATATTCACGATAAACTCGATCCCCGCGAGAGCGCCAGAATAATTATCGATCACGTGAGAAACGGAATAAAATTAGCGGAAGAGCATCGTTTGCCGAAAGAGATAATTGATTTCATCCCGATGCACCACGGAACAATGGTAGTCACCTATTTTTACGAAAAAGCAAAGCAACTTTACGGTGAAGACAAAGTCGATATAAACAATTTCCGTTATCCCGGACCAAAACCAAACTCGAAAGAAACCGCATTATTAATGTTGGCGGATGCATGCGAATCGGCGGTGCGTTCGATGGATGAAGCTGACGAAGAAAAGATTGAGAATATGGTTACAAATTTGATTAAGTCGAGAGTTAACGACGGTCAACTTGACGATTCGCCAATCACAATTTCCGATATATCGAAGATTAAAGAAACATTTATTAAAATTTTAATAAGCCAGCATCACAAGCGCATCCGTTACCCCAAACAAGACGAAATGGAAAACGATAACAACAACGAAAGTGAAACTTGATGAACGAATTCGTTCAAGAATATTTGGTTAATCTGAAGATAGAGCAAAACAAGTCGGATAACACTATCCGGTCTTATGAAAAGGATATCAATAAATTTATTGATTTTTTAAGTAAGCATCACATTAACGATTTAAGCGAAGTGACAATAGAACTGATAACTAAGTTTTTCGAACACCAAAAGAAAATAGGGTTGAAAAATTCCACTTCCGCCAGATATATGTCAGCGTTAAAAAGTTTCTTCGATTATTTGGATAGAAATAATTATCTTGAAGAAAATCCGTTTGTAAAGGCAGCCCGTACACATACGTCGCGTTCTTTACCCGTTGTTCTTTCCTTCGATGAAATGGAAAAAATTTTGAATTTACCCGGTACCGGAGATAACGAAAAACTTGGTCTCCGCGATAAAGCGTTGTTGGAAATGCTTTATTCTTCAGGTTTACGCGTTTCCGAATTAATTAATTTAAAAGTCAGCGATGTTTATTTTTCCGAAGAGATTGTTAGAGTTACGGGAAAAGGAGACAAACAGAGAATTGTTCCCGTGGGGAGCAGCGCGCTCGAGTGGATTGGAAAATATTTAAAGCATTCAAGACCTTTCCTTGTTAAAAGAAATAAAAGCGGTAATTATTTGTTTTTAGGCAAGCGCGGTACAAAATTATCGCGTATGGCTGTATGGAAAATCGTAAATAAATATGTTGAAAAAGCCGGAATAAAAAAGGAAGTTCATCCGCACACTTTCAGGCATTCTTTTGCCACACATTTATTGGAAGGCGGGGCAGACCTTAGAGCCGTGCAAGAAATGTTGGGGCACGTCGATATTTCAACCACGCAGATTTACACGCATGTAAACCGAGATTATGTAAGTCAAGTTCACAAAGATTACCATCCGCGGGGTTAAATTGTGGGCGTAATCCAAGTAAGTGAAAAATTAATCAGTTTTTTAATATTCTTACCTTTGTTTTTTATATCGCTTTCCGTTCACGAATTTGCGCATGCGTTTTTTGCCAATAAGTTCGGCGATGATACGGCTAAGAAGCTGGGAAGATTAACTTTAAATCCAATCAAACATATCGATTTGGTGGGAAGCATCTTAATGCCGCTCTTGGCTTTCAGCTCCGGCTATTTAATTATCGGATGGGCAAAGCCGGTACCCGTAAACCGGAACAATTTTCGCAACCCTTTGAAAAACGATCTGATTGTAACGGTTGCCGGACCCGTTTCAAATTTTGTTTTGGCGTTTGTGTTTTATTTTATTTTAACCGCATTGAACGGAATCAATCCTGAAGGTTTACATTTAATTAAAAAAGTTACATGGTTGGGAGTTTATTTTAACGTTTTCCTTTTCGCTTTTAATTTGCTGCCCATCCCGCCGCTCGATGGTTCGCACATTGTTTACGATTTGTTCCCGGGAAAACTTACGGCTAAATACTTAAATTTGGGTTTGTACGGAACATTATTATTGTTTGCATTTATTTACAGCCCCTTGTGGAATATGTTTATGAATTTGGTTTCTTTTTTGATAGAATTGTTTTTTACTTAACATTATAAATATTTAATACTTGAGTACATACTTAAGAATCATATCGTATATTAAGCCTTACAAAAAATATGTTGCGCTTTCTATTGCAAGCACAATAGTTTTTGCTTTGCTGAACGGCGCTTCGGTGTATCTTACCATTCCTTTGCTCAGTACCTTATTCCAGGAAAACGGTATTCAAGCTAATTCCGGAGTTGAAAAAAATATAACCGAAACTCAAAGTACAAACGGCGGTATTATCCCGGATTCGATAAGCAATTTTTTCCAAAATCTATCCGATTCATTCAATAATTTTATTTTTCACGGAAGCGTTGAAGAAATATTATTGAAAATTGTTGTTCTTATTCTGTTGGCTTATTTCGGTAAAAATGTTTTTGCATATTTACAAGCATATTTTCTCGCTTATGTTGAACAAGGCGTTATAAAAGATATACGCAACGATGCGTATTCGCATCTTCATAAATTACCGATGAGCTTCTTTAAGAAAGAAAAAACCGGCGATCTCATTTCCAGAATTACAAATGATGTTAATGTTGTTCAGCAAAGTATATCGGTTGTATTTCTCAATCTTATTCGCGAACCGTTAACGATATTGGTGTTTCTCGGTATTGCAATATCGATTAGTCCTAAATTGACTTTATTTTCGTTGATTATTGTTCCCGTATCGGTATTGATTATTGTTTGGATTGGATTGAAATTACGTAAGCAGAGCACGGTTATTCAAGAAAAGCTTGCCGATATTACTTCGGTTCTCCACGAAACGATAAGCGGAGTAAAAATTGTAAAAGCGTTCGGAATGGAAGAATACGAAAATAAAAAATTCCGTTCGCAGACCGAAAAGTTTTTCAGGATGTTTCTGAAAATGGTGCGAATCCGTAACGCCGCCAGTCCGGTTACGGAATTTCTCAGTGTGATAGTCGGAGTGGTAATAGTTTATTACGGCGGAAAACTTGTGCTGATCGACCACACAATAAAAGCAAGCGAGTTTATGGGCTTTTTGCTTGCCATTTTTCAGTTGATGCCGCCGATTAAAGAATTGGGAAGCATCAATAACAGAATACAAGAATCAAGCGCTGCGGGCGAAAGAATTTTTGAAATTCTTGATACAAAACCGAACATTATTGACCGCCCGGATGCAAAAGAAATTAAGGAATTTAAAGAAAGCATAGAATTTAAAAATGTTTTTTTCAAATATGACGATTCGGACGAACTCATTTTAGAAAACATAAACTTTAAAGTTAACAAAGGCGAAGTTATTGCCCTTGTCGGAAGCAGCGGCGCCGGTAAATCAACTTTGTGCGATTTGGTGCCACGGTTCTATGATCCATACAAGGGCGCAATCTATTTGGACGGAATTGATCTGCGGGATATTAAAATCAGAAGTTTACGCCGGTTAATGGGTATCGTAACTCAAGAAACAATATTGTTTAACGAGAGCGTTAGAAATAATATCGCATACGGTTTGGACGATTATCCGATGGATAAAATTGTGGAAGCGGCAAAAGCGGCTAATGCTCACGAATTCATCGTCAAATTACCCAATAGTTACGATACGGTAATCGGTGAAAGGGGTTCGAAACTTTCAGGCGGACAAAGGCAGAGAATATCCATTGCCCGCGCATTGCTTAAAAATCCGCCGATTATGATTTTCGACGAAGCCACATCCGCTCTTGATAATGAATCAGAAGTGTTAGTTCAAGAAGCGATAGAAAATTTAATGGTTGATAGAACCACATTTGTAATTGCCCACAGATTGAGCACAATACGTAATGCCGATAGGATTCTGGTTTTGGAGAACGGGAAAATTGTTCAAGACGGAAAACACGATGAATTAATTTCCGATGTGAACGGAATATATAAACGTTTATACGAATTACAATTTCGCGACCAGCAATAATGAACAGTTCCGCCAAAATAACTTCTTTTCTCGATAAATTAATTTTTGTATTTACCGTAATATTTTTACTCACTCTTACAAATTCAATATTCCTTAATCAAATCGGTTATTTCGGGGCTTTGCTTTTTATTTTAATCCGGTTTGCCGTTACCCGCAAAAACCCGTTTAGTAAAACCGGTCTGGAACTGCCGTTTTTATTTTTTATAATCGCTGAAATTATTTCCACAACGGTTTCCGTTAATCAAGCGCAAGCCTTTCATAATTTATTGAAAAGGTTTTTGTTAATCCCCGTTGTTTATACGATGGTGGTCGCAGCAGACGATTATAAGAAAGCGGTTTTGTTTGTAAAGATATTTTTGGGTGCCGGGTTGTTAACCATTCTTGCATACATAATTTTTGCGTACGAACATTTCATCCAGCAATTATACCGCGTTGAATCGAAAGGACCTTCGCCGTTCCAATATGTAATGACCGCAGGCGGATTGATAAGTATAGTCTCGATTTATTACTTGGCATTTTTTCTTGAGAATAAGAGCACATACAAAATTAAACTGATATATCTTGCCGGATTTTTAATTTCCTTGCTTGCTTTACTCGCAAGTTATACGCGTGCGGCATGGCTCGGCGCTATTGCGGGAATTGGAATCATGTTGTTGCTTAAGCGCAAATATTTGCTTATTGGAATCAGCGCGTTGTTGTTACTCCTTATCGTTCTTTTAATTCCCAATGAAAGTAAAGTGTTGTTTTACAAGGACGAACCGAACAAACCGGTTTTGGAAAAAGTGATGGATACGCCAGGCAGAGCTTACGGAGTTAAGATTAAAAACGGGAAAACTTTTGTTGCCGATTATGAAAACGGAATTCTAATAATTGACAGCGCTTACTCAACTCACACAATCCGTGCTCCTTTTCCGGTTACTGAAATTTCTTTTTGGGACGGTAATCTGTTTGCAAAACTTGTTGACGGAAGATTTGTTTTATGGGAAAAGAAAGGGGAAAACCGGTATGAACAAAAAACAGAGTTTGTTTCTCCGGGCGATACGAGAAGTTTCGCGTTGGTGAACGATAATCTTTACGTTAACGATTTGGACAGCGGCGTTACAGTTTACACAAACAGCAATGATATTAAGGCGTATAAAAGATTCCCGGAAATTAACGGCGCAAGGATAATTACCGTTAACGAAAAATTTCTCGCAATATATAATTTGAAAAATAAGCTTATCAAAATATACAAACTGGATTCTCTCTTTTTGCCTGCGGGAATTCCCCAAACAGTTAAATTGGAGAAAAATTTTGTAAATCTGTTTTTATGGAAAAATTATTTATTTGCCGATAACGAAGACGGTTTATACGCATTTGATTTAAAGGAAAAAAATAAAAAACATAAAACCGTTGAAGGAATTGGCGGCGTTATTACGCTTCTTAAACTTAACGGCACGGCTGCAATACTTACTGCGGATGGTAAAATTAACTTTATAAAACCCGGAACAGACAGAATTTCCGTTTATAAAACTTATCCATTAGAAATTAAGCCGGCATCGTTTGATATTGAAGGAAAACGTATTGCTGTTACTTCATACAAGCGCAACAGATTTTTATCTGTAATCGACATGTATCACACAACGAATATTCAAAGGCTGATTCAGTGGGAAACCGGAATGAAAATTCTGCGCGATCATCCGCTCTTCGGCGTTGGCGATATAGATTTGCAAAAAATATTTTCGGAATATAAACCGTATTACCTTAAAGAAAATTTCGGGCATTTACACAACAATTATGTACACATTTTAGTAATATTGGGTGTGTTTGGTTTCGTGGTTTTTGTGATTTTACTCGCAAAAATTTTCGGCAAAGATTTCGGGGTTTACCGGGCGGTGCAGAAGGGAACAATCGAATCGGCGTTTGCCTTGGGAACCATCGGAGCGTTTACGGCTTTTCTCGTTTCGGGTTTGGCTGAATGGAATTTCGGTGATCATGAAATAATTACAATGATTTGGTTTACGCTCGGTTTGAATATTGCACTTTACAAAACATCGGTGAAAATTGGGAAACATGATTAAAATATCATCGGTAGTTTTAGCGAAGAACGAAGAGAACAATATTGCGCGGTGCATCGAAAGCCAGTTGAATTGCATCGACGAAATTATTGTTTTGGTTGATGAAAATTCGGAAGATAAAACTTTGGAGATTGTTAAATCTTTTCCGGGCGTTAAATACGAAACGGTTAAATGGCAAGGATACGGAAAAACAAAACAATACGGCGTCGGGAAAGCAACAAACGATTGGATATTCTGGATTGACGCCGACGAAGTTATAACCCCGGAATTGGAAAGGGAATTACTCGGATTCAAAAAATCCAATCCTTCTTTCGAAGCTTACAAAGTAGCCCGCAAAGCATATTTTTTGGGAAAATGGATAAAGCACAGCGGTTGGTATCCGGGTTATGTAACAAGATTGTTTAATAAGAATTCCGCCGGATTTAATATGAACGAAGTCCACGAAGGCTTGATTGTTAAAGGTCGAACCGGAATATTAAAAGGCGATTTGGAACATTACACCGATCCCGACATTAAGCATTATTTCGAAAAATTCAACCGTTACACTTCGCTGGCGGCTGCGGAATTGGCAAAAGGGAACAAAACATTTTCGTTGAGCGATTTGCTATTTCGTCCCGTTTTTATTTTTATTAAAATGTATATTATTAAATTGGGGTTTCTCGACGGCTTACACGGTTTTATTTTAGCTGTTTTTTCGTCGCTTTATGTTTTTACAAAGTATGCAAAGCTTTGGGAAATTAATAAAAACAATGGATAAAAAATTATGGTAATCGGAATTATTCCCAATATCTCCAAACCCAAAATATGGGATGTGGTTCGAACGTTAATTAAAAAATTGGAAGAAGAACAAATCGAGTATTTTATCGGGAAAAAAATAAAAGGTGGTGGATCAAAGCATACAAAAGAATTTCCGGACGAAAAATTTTTAGATAACGAAAAACTATTCGAAGTAAGCGACTTTGTTGTATCGATAGGCGGAGACGGAACGATGCTTACAACCGCTTATTCCGCACGGTTAACACAAACGCCGCTTATCGGAATTAATTACGGAAAACTCGGATTTTTAGCCGAGTTCGATATTAACAGCATCGATGATTTGATAACCGGAATAAAGAATAAAAAATATTACATCGAAGAACGAATGGCTTTGGAAGGATACTGCGAAGACGACGCAGACAATGAACTTTACGCAATTAACGATATTGTGATAGATCGGGGACGTTGGCCCAAAATGATTGAACTTACGGTGAAAGCCGACGGTGAATACGTGTCAACGTTTTCCGCAGACGGAATTGTGATTGCAACGCCAACGGGTTCTACCGGATATTCACTTTCAACCGGCGGACCGATTGTGAGCCCCAAAACCGATGTGATTACTCTTAGTCCGGTTTCACCCCATACTCTTACAATGCGTCCGCTTGTGCTTGCGGGCTATCAAAAAATTACGGTAACGGCGCGTTCGCCCCATAAAAACATTCAAGTTATTTGCGACGGTCAACGCGTTAATTTTTTCAAATCACCCGCCACGGTTCACGTTTATAAAAGCGATAAAATGTTAAAGCTCGTTCATACGAGCGAAAAAAATTATTTCGAAATTCTGAGAAAAAAATTATTTTGGGGGCTCGATATCAGGGCAAATTCCAATAATAACGGAGAATAAAATGAGATTTTTCTTTTTGATATTACTTTTCGTTTCCGTCTCTCTTTATGCGCAAGATAAATGTGAGTTAACGGTTGATCAAAAAACTGGCAAACCGATGTTAATCGGTATAACCAAAACGGTCGATTTTCAAGATTCGAATTTTTATCAATGGTTTAATTCGCAATACACGGATTACAAACCTGACAGCTCCGCAGTTAAATTCCTTAGCGAAAATTTAAAAGGTAAAAAGATTCTAATCGTGATGGGCACATGGTGCAGCGACAGCAGAAGGGAAGTGCCGAGAGTGATTAAAATTTTAGATGAAGCTAAATTTCCGGAATCGGATTTGAAAATTATTACGGTTGACAGAAAACGCAAAGCGCCCGGCTTCGATCCCGATTCGCTTAAAATTGAATACGTCCCGACAATTATCGTTTACGAAAACGGAAAAGAATTGGGAAGAATAATAGAAACTCCGGTAGAAACTTTGGAAGTTGACTTGGTGAATATTCTTAAAAAGAAAGAAGAATAATCAAGGCACTTGAGAATATTTCAGATTTTGCCGGTAGTTGGTAAGCAAGTGGTTTTTAATCATTTGATTTTCAGCTTTTATTAAATCCGGATCGTTTTTGATAATGTTAAATGCTTCGTCTTTTGCCGAATACAAAATTTCCGAATCTTGAATTATATCGGCGTATTTCAAATCGGGGAAGCCGCTTTGCTGCAATCCGAATATATCGCCCGGTCCGCGCAATTTCAAATCGACTTCGGCAATGTCAAATCCGTTTGAATATTTAACCATTGAATTTAATCTTATTAAAGTTTTATATTTTTCTATTTCCGATTTGGACATGTATTCGAAATTGAAATTAAATTTGTTGATTCTGGTTGCCATTTCATCTTTGGCAACGAGAATGCAATAAGCTTGTTTTCCGCTTCTGCCGACTCTTCCGCGCAGTTGATGGAGCTGTGCAAGTCCGAATTGAAATGCATCGTTTATCACCAATATGTTGGCGTCCGGAATATCGATGCCGACTTCAATCACTGTTGTTGAGATGAGTACGTCGAATTCTTTTGCGGCAAATTTTTTCATTACTTCTTCTTTATCGCGCCAATTCATTTTACCGTGAATCATTCCTACTCTTACTTCTCTCAGATAAGTTTTCCGTAAATCTTCAAAGTGACTTGTAGCGGCTTTAAGCGTAAGTTTTTCGGAGTCTTCAACCAAAGGATAAACAATAAATGTTTGGTAACCTTCTTTTGCTTTATCCACAATGAATTTATAAATGTCCGGAAGTTTTTTCTCGCCGGTTAAAACGGTTTTAATTTCTTTTCTGTTAGCTGGCATTTCGTCGATAACCGAAACATCGAGATCGCCGTAAATTGTCATCGTTAAAGTGCGGGGAATGGGCGTGGCGCTCATTACAAGCACGTCCGGAACAATTCCTTTTTCAATCAATTTGGAGCGTTGGATTACACCGAATCGGTGTTGCTCATCAATTACCACCAATCTTAAGTTCTTAAACTTTATCGATTCTTCGAAAAGAGCGTGCGTCCCTACAATCAGTTGAATTTCCCCCGAAGCAATATCATCTAAAACTTGTTTGCGTTCCGATTTTTTTTGCCCGCCGATTACCAAACCGGTTTTTATACCTAAATCTTTTAGCAATCTGTTGATGTTAATAAAATGCTGGTTAGCCAAAATTTCGGTCGGCGCCATAATTGCCGCTTGCGCGCCGTCGCTTATTGCCATTAGCATAGCAATAACGGCAACAATTGTTTTCCCGCTTCCAACATCACCTTGCAGCAAACGGTTCATCGGTTGTTCGCTCATCATGTCTTTTTTAATTTCGGAAAGAACTTTCAATTGTGCTTTGGTTAATTCGAACGGAAGGGAATCCAGAAATTTTTTAATCGGTTTGGTGTGAATTTTGAAAGAATAACCTTTTAGCTTCCGTTTTAGGGTTGTCCGGCGTAAAGCGATTAAAATTTCAAGGTAAAACAATTCTTCGAATTTAAATCTTTTAATAGCGGAGCGTAATTTGTTTTTGTTTTCCGGGTCGTGAATGTTTTTAAGCGCTTCGACGATTGAGAGAAGTTTATGTTTTCTGACCAAGCTTAGCGGGAGCGTTTCTTTTGCTAGATGCGCGTAATTCTCTACGGCAAGGTTAATAATTTTTCTTAGACTCAACTCGCCAATATTTTTGGACTTTAATTCCTTTGGTAACCTGTAAAACGGAATGATTTTACCTGTATTACGGAATTCCGTTGATTCGGCGTCGGCAAGTCTGTCAAAATCAGGATGAGCAAACTGTAAATGACCGTAACGGGTAATTACAGGTTTTGCGGATATTGCATAAACTTCGTGAGTGTTAAAATAGTTTTTGAAATATTTTATTCCTTGGAACCAAACACATTCGAAAAATCCTGCCGAATCCCGCATTTTAACTTTTAGCACTTGCTTTTTGCCGAACCGCATCAGTTCTTTATCTACAACTTCGCCGATTACCGTAACTTCTCCCTCGTAACCGTTAATCACGTATTGCATTACCTTGGCTGATGTTAAAAGATTTGTTCTGTCCAAATATCTTGTGGGGAAATAAAACAACAAATCCTTAACCGTTTCAAGCCCGATTTTCTTAAACGATTCGGCTCTTTTAGGTCCGACCGATTTAATATATTGAATAGAATCGGAAAGGGATGTCATATTACAAAACCAATTATTCGGTTGAAATATAAGAAATTCTTATTTGAAAGTGTTTTGAAAGTGGCGGGAAATTTCACTGTAACCACGACCATGCAGTGGCAAAACTCAATTTTAACAAATCCCAAATTTCAATTATTCTGTGAAAATCTGTGTTAAATCTGTGGGTATCTGTGGTTTCTTTTTAACCACAAAAAACGCAAAGGAAAATCACGAAGGACACAAAGGGAAAAAATCAAATCCCAATTCCTTTATAATGTCATGCTGTCGTGAATGCGTGTAATGCTGTTCGCCGCAGGCGAATTATTTCAGCATCTCGCGGAGTTCTTTTTAGATCCCAAACCAGTTCGGGATGACAAGTCTTCCTTGTTGTCATGCTGTCCCGAAAGCTTTCGGGATCAGCATCTAAATTTATATTCTGAATTTTTTCAGAATAATATTGGAATAAAAACAAATCAAAAAGGATAACAATTCCGTTGATGTTTCTTTTGATATTTGAATATTGTTTTTTTAGATCCCGAAATAAATTCGGGATGACGAGTCTTTTTAACTTTTATGCCGTTCTAAAAACATGTCATGCTGAATTCATTTCAGCATCTAATTCAAATTGCGGGTTCTTTTTAGATCCCGAAACGAGTTCGGGATGACAGTTTCGTTAGCAGACGGAAGACAATAAAGAAAATCCAAATGACAAATTCCAAGTTCCAAATAATAAAATGTGTCACTCCTTTGGAGTTTTGGTTTTAGGTTAGAATGCTTGTTCTATAAACATTTCACGCCTACGGCGTTTGCTGGATGTAATAGAGAGTTCTCTTTAGATCCCGAAATGAATTCGGGATGACAGGCTTATCATACTGTCATGCTATCCCGAATGCCCTCGGGATCAGCATCTATTTCAAATTACGAGTTCATTTTAGATCCCGAAACCAGTTCGGGATGACGGGTTCTCTTCAATCCGACGAAGATGGACAGAATGACAAGTCATAAATTCCAAATCCCAATAAAGCGCAGCAGTTCCGAAAGTATTAGAACCAAAACGGCCTAAAACAATTTGCGTTAAAAAATTCGTGCGGAGTAGCATTAAAAAAATAATGCTGTTTGAGTCCCGGTATATCGGCAGATATAGCGGGACGAGTTCATTATTTTTAGCTACGAAGCTAAGAATTTTAGCAAATTGTTTTCAGTTTACCCCCAACGAAGTGGGGCCTTGATTTTTTCTTTGGTTCGTTTCTTTTGTATCAAGACAAAAGAAATGAACAGATAGTTTAAATATATGTAATAAAAGATTCATTTCATTTCACCTCAGTTGTCATGCTGTTCGCCGCAGGCGAATTGTTTCAGCATCTAATTTATTGCTACCAACGCCCACGAAGTGGTGGAATTAATAAATACAAACAAAAAAACGGATATTCCTTTTGGGTTTATTTGGGGGTTAAAGTACTGATTCATTTTAGATCCCGAAATGAATTCGGGATGACAGTTTCGTTAGCGGACGGAAGACAATAAAGAAAATCCAAATGACAAATTCCAAGTTCCAAATAATAAAATGTGTCACTCCTTTGGAGTTTTGGTTTTAGGTTAGAATGCTTGTTCTATAAACATTTCACGCCTACGGCGTTTGCTGGATGTAATAGAGAGTTCTCTTTAGAACAGGCTCATCATACTGTCATGCTATCCCGAATGCCCTCGGGATCAGCATCTATTTCAAATTATGAGTTCTTTTTAGATCCCGAAACCAGTTCGGGATGACGAGTTCTCTTCAATCCGACGAAGATGGACAGAATGACAAGTCATAAATTCCAAGTTCTAAATCCCAATAAAGCGCATCAGTTCCGAAAGTATTAGAACCAAAACGGCCTAAAACAATTTGCGTTAAAAAATTCGTGCGGAGTAGCGTTAAAAAAATAATGTTGTCTGAGTCCCGGTATATCGGCAGATATAGCGGGACGAGTTCATTATTTTTAGCTACGTAGCTAAGAATTTTAGCAAATTGTTTTCAGCCTTGATTTTTTCTTTGGTTCGTTTCTTTTGTATCAAGACAAAAGAAATGAACATTTTATACCATTTCTAACGGAGTTTTGTTTTTTGGTTTAATGCATGTTCTATTAAATATGTTACGCCATACAGCGTTATGAGGTGAAATGGAGAGTCTATTTTAGATCCCGAAATTAATTCGGGATGACAAGTTCTATTCTGTATTATCCTGTCCCAAAACATTAGAATAACATGTCATGCTGTTCGCCGCAGGCGGACGGGATGACAATACATAAATTCCAAATTCCAAACAACAAATTCCAAAATCCCAATGACCATTGACAATTTCCCAATGACAAATGACGATTGACAAATGACCATTGACGATTGACCAATGACCGTTGACAAATGCCCATTTCTTCACTATTGTTGCCACAAAACAAATCGCTAGTTTTCCGGTTTCATCTCGCGGGACATTAATTCGTAAGTAACTTTAATCGGATCTTTCTCAAGATAAAGGGCGCCGTAAACGGCATTAATAATCGGGGTTTCTATTTCGTATTTTTGTGCAAGTTCGTAGGCAGAGCGTGCGGTAACAACGCCCTCGGCAACCATGGACATGGATTTAATAATCGATTTTAACTTTTTGCCTTTACCGATTTGTTCACCTACATAACGGTTTCTACTATGTTTACTCATACAAGTTACAATTAAATCACCTATTCCCGTTAATCCGGCAAATGTTTCGGGTCGTGCGCCCATTGCAATGCCAAGGCGGGAGATTTCCGCAATTCCGCGGGTCATTATTGCCGCTTTTGTGTTGTCGCCGAATTTCGCACCATCTATTATTCCCGCGCCGATGGCAATTACGTTTTTAAGCGCACCGCCCAATTCCGCGCCGATTACATCTGTCGAATAGTAAACCCGTAAATATGAAGTTATAAAAGCGGCTTGAATTTCTTGAGCCGTTGCTTCGTCTTCCGAAGCAGCAACAATTGCAGTAGGAATTTTTCTCGCAACTTCTTCTGCGTGACTCGGTCCGGACAAAACTCCAATGTTAGAAGCTGATATGTCCGGAATTTCATCTTTGATAATTTGCGTAACCGTAAAATGAGTTTCCTTTTCAATTCCTTTTGCAACGCTGACCAAAGTTGCATTCTTAAAATTATATTTCTTAAACTTTTGAATTACGCTTCTGATATATTGTGAAGGAATAGCAAGCACAATCATGTGTTGATTTTCAACCGCTTCTTCCAGTGAAGAAGTAATATTTATCTCTTTCGGAATAGGAATTTTGGGTAAGTAAATTTTATTTTCGCGGGTTTTTCTAAGTGTTCTTGCGTAATTACGTTTATGTTCCCACAGCGTAACTTGATGACCGTTTAATGATAAAATAATAGACAAGGCAGTTCCGAAACTGCCTGCACCGAGAACGGATACGTTCATTATTTATTTTGTTGTTTTTTGGAAAACTTGAATCTGCTTTCTTGTCCGTTTAATAATCTTACAATATTTGCTCTGTGCGTGTACACCACAAAGAGCGATAATAAAATAACAAAAGGTAAAATAGTATGGTACCCCGGAATATCTACACCAAAAATATTTTCCCGGATAATCATTATAATTGGAATAGATAAAGCCGCCGAAATTGAACCGAGAGAGACATACCGGGAAATGGAAACCACAAAGATAAATATCGCCACCGCTAAAAGCATATCGAGAGTTATAATGGTAATTAGAACGCCCAGACCGGTTGCAATACCTTTTCCACCTTTGAATCCCGCAAAGACGGTCCAAACATGACCTAATACAGCCGAAATTCCGGCAATTATTTGAACCAATGTAAAATCATCGAACGGAGTTTGATTCGGAAAAGGGAAGTTGCCGAAATACAATCTGGCAATAACAACAACCGCAAAAGCACCCTTGAGTGCATCCAAAACAATTACAAGCAAGCCATAACGTTTACCCAGCACTCTGGATACATTTGTCCCTCCGGCATTTCCGCTGCCGTGCTGCCTTATGTCGATTCCTTTAACAAGTTTTGCAACTATGATACTGTTTGGAATGGAACCGACTAAATATGACAATAAGATTATGAACAAAAGGTTTAACATTTTTTCTCTCTCTACTTACTAATTTTTTAAATTTATTGAAAATCTTGCCAATATACAACCGAAATTTCAATTTGTTTCTATCGTAGATTCAACCCCCAAGTGCGACAAAGTTAAGGAAAATTATTGAAGAAAATGTCATTAGGATTAGAAAAGTTCAATAATTTTCTAGGTCTGTTATTTAGTTTAAGATTAATTTCAAAAATATACTTATCAGAAAAAGAGTCAAAATCAGAATTTTTCGGGATATATTGTCTAATGAGTTTATTAGAATATTCATTTAATCCTCTTTGCCAAGAAGAATAAGGATCAGCGAAATAGAAAGAAGCATTTAACTTCTTAGCGATATATTCATGTTCGGCAAACTCCAAACCATTGTCGGAAGTAATAGAGTGGACTAAATCTTTATAAGGAGCAAGCATACGAATAGTTTGCTTAGCTAATTCTTTAGCATTTTTTGATTTGAGTTTTCTCAATAGAAGAAAATTGGATTTTCTTTCAACAGCAGTAACAATAACCCCTTTATGGTTTTTACCGATGATTGTATCAATTTCCCAATCACCAAAACGTCCTTTTTTGTTGATAATTTCCGGTCTTTGATTAATTGAAACTTTGTTTTTTATAATTTCTCTTCTGTTTTTATGTTTTCCGTATCTTTTCTTGTATTTCTTATTACCGGTTCTTAGATGTTTGTATAACGAACCTCCTTGGGCCTTGTCTTCATAAATAAATTGGTATATTCTTTCGTGAGATACCATTGGGATATTTTTCATTTTACAATAACCCATAATCTGTTCGGGAGACCATTGTTCGTTTTCCAGTTTATCTCTAATAAAGCTAATCATTGCTTGATTTAATTTTCTGTTTTTGGCAAATCTTTCTTTTCTTATTTCTGCACACCAGTTAGCATAATTAGCATCGTAGCTGCCTCGCGGTTTTGAGTTTCTTTTTATCTCCCTATAAACAGTTGAACGATGCAAATTTAATTGTTCTGATATAAAACTAACTTTGTGTCCAGTTTTTAGTAGAACCGATATTTGATATCTTTGTTCTTTGCTTACGTGTTTGTATTTTTTATTTCCCATACGACAAAAATATTTTTTTTAATTATCTGGGGGTTAACCCCCAGATAATTAAACATTATTTTGTCGCACTTACTAATTGAATCTTAGTATTGTTTAATCGCCACCTTAGAATTTAACGGTTATTTTCTGTTACAGTACCATATTTTTGTATATACTTATTAGTTTCGAATAATCTTAACAATAATTTAATAGCGAATTATTTCTTATACTTCATAAAAATAATATTACAAGTCCGACAAATAATTTACAATCTAAAATAAAAAACGCAAAATTTATTCGTACTTTTAAAAATAAAAAAAATATTTTGCCGACAGGGATGCATAAAATTATTCGTTTTGTTCAAGAAGAATTTATTTTTTTTATTTTTTTCTCAATTCTGCTTGTACTATCTGCAATTTTCCCTACCGAAATTAAAAATTTTTCGGAATTTGTGGAGTGGAAAACCATTTGGGCATTGGGCGGTTTGATTATTATAACAACCGGTATGAAAGAAAGCGGTTACTTCGAAATAATTACTATCCGGATGCTTAAAAAAGTTAATAGTGAGCGGGGAGTTTCTTTTTTACTCGTTTTACTTTCTGTTGTTCTTTCTACGTTTCTTACGAATGACATTGCGCTTTTTATTGTTATTCCGGTTACACTTGCCGTTCAAAAGCGAGTTAAAAACAATATTTCCAAGTTAGTAATTTTTGAAGCGATTGCCGTAAACGTCGGATCAACATTTTCACCAATCGGTAATCCTCAAAATATTTTTTTATGGCATAAATGGAATATTTCATTCACCGGTTATGTTTGGGAAATGTTACCGGTCGGTTTAATTCAACTTGGTTTTCTCTTGATCTTTATATTTTTTGTTTTCCGAGCAAACGATTTACAATTATCAGGAAGTTTTGAAAAAAGGGGAAATTATAAGAAATTGATGTTTAATATGTCTTTATTAATATTGATTTTATTTATAATAACGCTTGAATTGAAAATTACCGAATATGTTCTGCCCTTTATTTTAATCTTCTATCTGGTTGCATATCGAGAGATTATGAAAAAAGTCGATTGGTTATTGATAATTTTATTCGTTATAATTTTTATTGAATTTCATCTAATCTCAAATATCAGCTTCATATCCGAAAATATTAAAGCTTTAAATCCGACTAAACCGGCTAATGTATTTTGGCTATCTGGATTAATTTCACAAATAATCAGTAATGTTCCGGCTGCAGTTATGATGTCGAAGTTTAGCAACAATTGGCAAGCAATTGCATTTGGCGTGAATATAGGCGGTAACGGATTAGTAATTGGTTCCCTTGCAAACATTATTGCTTTACGAATGATAAACAGTAAAAAGTATTGGATAGATTATCATAAATATTCGGGTATTTATTTTATCGTAACTTTTATAACGGTTTTGGTGATTTTCTACTGAATTTAAATGTTAATATGGAATAAGCAGTTAATTTGATTTGGTTAATCGGATTGGATTATTTTCTCAAAAAGTTTCAGGTCGGAATTGGTGGTAATTTTGAAATTAACCGTTTCACCTTCTACAATTTTAACGTAACCCGAATATTTTTTTACCAGCATCGATTCGTCTGTGCCTGTAAACTTTTCCTCGTAGGCTTTTTTCATTGAATTAAACAAAATTTCATATTTAAAAATTTGCGGTGTTTGAGCGTAATAAACTTTATTCCTGTCCAAATAATTTTCGACTTCGTCATTTCCTTCTATCAAAGTATCTTTAGCTTTAATTGCGGTTACCACAGCACCGTATTTTTTAGCCGCGGCGATTGTTTCCGATAGTAAATTTTGGGATAAAAGCGGTCTTGCCGCATCGTGAACGGCTATTAAATTATCATTATTTGCACCGGAAGCAGATAGCGCAGCAAATACCGAATCTTGCCGTTCCTTTCCGCCTTTTACGATTCTTGTTAATTTGTTAAAACCGTAGTTCTTTTTTATATCTTCCAGCAAATCGAAAAATTCCGGTCTCGTGGAAACGATTATTTCCGAAATTTCTTTGTTGTTTTGGAAAATGGAAAGTGTATGAGCAATAATTTCTTTGCCGTTAACTCTAACGAATTGTTTGGGTAGCGGGGAATTAATCCTTTTCCCCATTCCGGCAGCCGGTATGATTGCAATTGTTCTCATACAAAATAAAAAGAGACCGGATATATCTCCGGTCCCGTTAAATTGTTATTTGATAAGCATAGCATCGCCGTAGCTTAAAAATCTGTAACCTTCTTTTAAAGCTTTCCGGTATGCTTTTCTAATGTTATCGTATCCGCCGAAAGCCGAAGCGAGCATTAGCAAAGTGGATTCGGGTTGATGGAAATTTGTAATTAACTTTCTAACAATCTTAAATTCATAGGGCGGGAAGATAAATTTATCCGTCCACCCTAGATTCGGCTTAACGAATCCTTCAGATGTCACACTGCTTTCTAGCGCACGTGTTGCACTGGTTCCCACTACCACAACACTTTTTTTGTTACGGATTGCTTCGTTTATCGTTTCGGCAGCTTTTTCGGATATTTCAAAATATTCGGAATCCATTTTGTGTTTGGTAAGATCTTCAACTTCCACGGGCCGGAACGTACCCAAACCGATGTGCAACAATACCGAAGTTACTTTAACGCCTTTCTTTTTGATTTTACGTAAAAGTTCCTTTGTAAAATGAAGACCCGCGGTTGGTGCGGCAACCGAGCCGTCGTATTTTGCAAATACCGTTTGATAATCCTCACGGTCTTCGGGAACGGGATCGCGTTTAATGTAGGGCGGTAAAGGCGTACGACCCATTTTTTCAATTGCTTTGTAAATATCGTTCCCTTCGTAATTAAATCTTACGGTTCTGCCGCGCGAAGTCGTATTGTCTATTACTTCGCACCAGAGTTTATCGTTAAAGTAAATTCTGTTCCCGATTCTTACTTTTCTCGCCGGATCGACTATCACATCCCAAATATTTTCCTCTTTGTTCAATTCTCTCAAAACAAACACTTCAATTTTGGCGTTTGTTCTTTCTTTATGACCGAACAATCTTGCCTGCATCACTTTTGTTTCATTAATTACGAGAACATCGCCACGGTGCAGATACTCGATAATGTCAGAGAAAATTCTGTGTTCGATTTCACCCGTATTTCTGTCTAAAACCATTAATTTTGCTTTATCACGCGGATGAACCGGGAATTTTGCAATGGCATTTTTAGGTAAATTATATCTAAAATCCGATAATTTCATATAACTCCTCTACATATTCTTAAAAACCATTTGAAAAATAGGGAAGTGCAAACGATTTAACAACTTAAGCGGTTAAATGTTGCACTCCCGTAATTAAACTAGTTATTTTTCTTTTTTTTAGTTCCTTTTTTTGATTTGGATTTTACGTCTCTCAATGCCGCTCTGGCTGCTGCAAGTCTTGCAATCGGTACGCGGAAAGGAGAACAGCTTACGTAATCCAAACCGGTTCTATGGCAGAATTCCACCGAGTCGGGTTCCCCGCCGTGTTCACCGCAAATTCCCACTTTAAGATTAGGTCTTGTGGAGCGGCCTTTTTGAGTTCCCATTTCAACCAATTGACCGACGCCTTCTTGATCGAGACTTTCAAACGGATCGCGCGGCAGAATTTCATTTTCCACGTAAAGAGGTAAGAATTTACCGGCATCGTCCCGCGAAAGCCCGAATGTAGTTTGGGTTAAGTCATTAGTTCCGAAGCTGAAGAACTCTGCTGTTTCGGCAATTTTATCTGCGGTAACCGCGGCACGGGGAAGTTCGATCATTGTGCCAACCAGATAATTTACTTTCATGCCTTTTTCTTTGAATACTTCTTTTGCAACCCGGTCGACAATTTCTTTTTGCATATCGAGCTCTTTCTTAACGCTTACAAGCGGAATCATAATTTCGGGTTTTACTTTAACCCCTTTCTTTTTCATTTCGATTGCCGCTTCGAATATCGCCCGCGCTTGCATCTCGGTAATTTCTGGATAACTAACGCCCAAACGGCATCCGCGAAATCCTAACATGGGATTGAATTCAGCCATGGATTCGATTTTTTCTTTAACTTTGGAAACCGGAATTTTCAAATCGTTGGCTAATTCTTTTTGTTCTTTCGCTGTGTGAGGTAAAAATTCATGTAAAGGCGGATCAAGGGTTCTGATTGTTACCGGTTTTCCGTCCATTACTTCAAAGATTCCGGCGAAGTCTTTTCTTTGAAGCGGAAGCAGTTTGGCAAGCGCTTTCTTTCTTCCTTCTTCGTTATCGGCAAGAATCATTTCCCGGACGGCAAGGATTCTATCTCCGCCGAAGAACATATGCTCGGTGCGGCACAATCCGATACCTTCTGCGCCAAATGCAATGGCGTTTCTGGATTGATCGGGTTGGTCGGCATTTGTACGGACTCCGAGTCTTCTGTATTTATCCGCCCAAGACATCAAGTCGCGATAAGTTCGGTAGATCTTCGATTTTTTAGGATCAAGCTCCTTAGTAATGAGTACCTGAATTACTTCCGAAGGTTTGGTGTGAATTTCGCCAACAAGCACTTCGCCGGTAGTTCCGTCGATGGAAATATAATCGCCTTCTTTGATTACATGTTTGCTGCCTTCGACTTTTATTGTTCCTTTTTTGTAATCGATATTCAAAGCGCCGCAACCGGCAACGCAAACCTTACCCATTTGCCGGGCAACCAGCGCAGCGTGGGAAGTCATACCGCCTTTAGCGGTTAATATTCCATCGGCAACGCTCATACCTTTAATATCTTCGGGCGAAGTTTCTATTCTAACCAAAATTACACGGTCGCCGTTGGCGGCCATTTTTTCGGCATCTTGAGCGGTAAACGCAACTTTACCCGAAGCAGCTCCCGGTCCGGCGTTTAGACCTTTTGCCAAAAGCTTGCCTTCATCTATTGCCTTTCGTTTTTCGTCCGGATCGAAAATAGGACGAAGCAATTGATTTAATTGATCCGGTTCGATTCTCAACAGTGCTTCTTCCTTGGAAATCAGTTTTTCGCGTACCATATCGACCGCGATTCTAATAGCGGCAAAACCGGTGCGTTTTCCAACGCGGGCTTGAAGCATCCAAAGTTTACCTTGCTGAATGGTAAACTCGATATCCATCATATCTTTGTAATGTTTTTCTAGGATTTTGCGGATGTTGTTCAATTCCTTATAAATCCGCGGATTGTCTTTTTTGAGTTCTTCAATTTTGTGCGGAGTTCGAACACCGGCAACGACGTCTTCGCCTTGAGCGTTGAAAAGATATTCGCCGTAAAATACATTTTCACCGGTTGCGGGATCTCTTGTAAATGCAACGCCCGTTCCGGAATCTTCGCCCATATTTCCAAAAACCATGGATTGAACGTTAACCGCCGTTCCCCATTCGGAAGGTATTTCGTTTATTTTGCGGTAAACAATAGCTCTCTCGTTCATCCAAGAACCGAAGACGGCCCCGATTGCGCCCCAGAGTTGTTCCATAGGGTCATCGGGAAATTCGTGTCCGGTTTTCTTTTTAATTTCCGCTTTGAATTCAGCCACAAGTTCCTTCAAATCTTCGGCTGTTAATTCGGTATCGTGTTCAACTTTTCTTGCTTTTTTCTTTTTGTCGATAATTACTTCGAACGGATCAAGTTCTCTTTTGTCTTGTGGTTGTAAGCCCAAAACCACGTCGCCGTACATTTGCACAAATCTTCTGTAAGAGTCGTATGCAAAACGCGGGTTATTTGTTTTTTCAATTAAGCCTTGAACCGTTGTGTCGTTCAAACCTAAATTCAATATCGTGTCCATCATACCGGGCATGGAAATTCTTGCGCCCGATCTTACGGAAACCAAAAGCGGATTTTTTTTATCTCCGAATTTGGCGCCCATAATTTTTTCTACTTTTTTCAAAGAGTCCAAAACTTGTTTCTTTAATTCTTTCGGGTATTTTTTGTTATGCTTGTAATAATAAGTACAAACTTCCGTGGTTATTGTAAATCCGGCGGGAACCGGTAAACCGATATTAACCATCTCCGCTAAATTTGCACCTTTTCCTCCGAGGAGATTTTTCATCTTTGCGTTACCTTCCGCTTTTTTGCCACCGAAGAAATAGACATACTTTTTAGTTTTTTTCGTAGCCATTACTTACCTCATTTTTTTTCGTTGAATATATATTTTATGACTTATTTATAATTTCCAAAATGCTTTTCTCAAACTCATCTGCGTTTTTTACAAACATTTTTATTTTCAAATAGTAAATATCGATATCATCTAGCTCTATTGCAAAGTTTGTAAGCTTAATTGCATCTTTTTCCGTTGTTAAAACCGAATGGGAATTTGTATCGTAAAATTTTTTCCTTATCAATTGAACTTCTTTCAAGTTGTAATCTTTATGATCTTTGAATAAAAGTTTATTCCCGATGTCAATACTGTTATTTTCCAAAATGCTCAAAAACGAATAGGGACGGGCTATTCCACATACAACCAAACTTTTTTGTCCCTCAAATTCTTTGATAGGGAAGTGCTGGTTGTTTTTAACATCATAAAAGCCGACGGGTTTATACTCGGCAAAGAAAACTTTTTTCCCGTTAAAATATTTTTGGAATTTTGGCGGAATGGGTTCGGAACTATTGAACTTCCGGTTAATCAAAATAATATCTGCCCGTTCTATGGAAGAAAACGGTTCGCGCATATCTCCGAACGGCAGAAGATATTGTTCGCGTTGATTCACCTTTTGCAAGAACCTTTGATCTATTACCAAAATATCCAAATCCCTTTTAATCCAACGGTGTTGGAATCCGTCATCCAAAACGATTACATCAATATTGACATCGTTCAAAAACTTAATTGCTCCTTCAACCCTTCGTTCGGCAACAGCGGCGGGAATTTTCTTTTCCATTGCTATCATCATAATTTCATCGCCGGCTTCTTCAACGGACGTAAAAATATTTTCGCCGTCGCAAACCAATCGGTAACCTTTTGATTTTCTTTTGTAACCCCGACTAAGAACACCGGCGCGTATTTGGTTTTTGGTTAAAATTTCCGTAACCAAATCTGTAGTAGGAGTTTTCCCTGAACCGCCAACCGTTAAGTTGCCGATTGATATTACTTTTGCCGGAACTTCTTTAGCCTTAAAAATCTCCTTGTCGAAGAAAAAGTTTCTAAGTTTAACAACCAACCCGTACAAAAGAGTAAACGGAGATAAAATAATTCTTGTCAGTTTAAGCAAAGTTTTTCCGCCTCCAATTGTAACCGGTTTAATTTAGTTTCGGTTTCTTGCATGACAGTAGAAGTTTCGTCGTACGTCAATCCTGCGTCGATGTAAACGGGTTCGGAATATACAACGCAAACTTTCGAAAACGGTTTGGGAATACGAAAAGAATCCCAACTGTTTAATTTTTTTGCATTGTTGTAATGCACACCCAATAAAATTAAGGGAATTCCGGTTTTCTTTGCGGCAACAACCGCTCCCGCTTTCATTTTGTTTGGCGGTCCGGTTGGTCCGTCCGGAGTAATTGCAACCGAATATTTTTCGTTAATTAGATTTAAAATATTCTCCAGTGCTTCTTTTCCGCCTTTATGGCTTGAGCCGCGTATAACTTTGTAATTCCATTTTGTCAGTACTTTAGTCAATAACTCACCATCTTTACTTTTGCTTACCAATGCACCGAAGTTTTTACCGCCGTGTAAGTACCAAGGTACAAGCATTACGCCGTGCCAAAAAGCAATTACTATTTGTTGGTTCGACGTAAGTATTTTTTTTGTTTTTTCCGGAGCTTCAACATTTATACGCAGTGATTTACAAAGAAGGTCAACTGCTCCGAACAAAAAAAAATTACCGCCTTTTCTAAGCAAATTTTGTTTTACTGTTTTAATTGACATTCAATTCTTTGTAGATTAATTCCGCCGCTTTTCTAGAAGCGCCGGACGCACCTAATTTCTCTTTAATTTTATTCAGTTTAGATTTTATCCCCTTATATTTTTCCGGGTTGCTCAAAATATTTCTCGATACCGAATAAATCTTTTCTTGGTTAAGATCTTTTTGAATTAATTCCGGTATTACTTTTTCAGCCATAACTATGTTCGCCATCGAAATGGAATCGATTTTAATTAATGATTTCCCGATTAGATATGTAACCGGACTTGTTGAGTAAACTACAACAAAAGGGAAACCGAACAAAGCCGCTTCCAATGTTGATGTGCCGGATTTTATAATACCAAACTTTGCGTGTTTGAGTATGTCGTAAGTATAACCTTTTACGATTGTAAAATTATTTCCGGAAGAAAGATTTCTGAAAACCGATTCTTCCAAATTATCCGAACAAGCCACTATAGTTTGCAAATTAAACTCCTTAGAAATTTTTAATGCGGCTTTTATCGATTCGGGAAATATTTTTTTGATTTCTTGTTTTCTGCTGCCCGGCATAAGAATTAAAATTTCTTTTTCCGGATCGAGATCAAATTTGGAATACAGTTCATTTTTGGGCAGATAATTGTATGAGCTTAAAAGTTCGATTAACGGGTGACCGACATACTCAACTTTTACTCCGGCTTTCTCGTAAAATTCTTTCTCGAATGGGAAGACGACAATCATAAGATCGACCAACCGTTTGATTTTTTTTATCCGGTTTTTCCCCCAAGCCCAAACTTGCGGGGAAATGTAGTAAATGATTTTTGTGTTAAGGGTTTTCAGTTTTTTCGCAAAGTTTAAGTTGAAACCGGGATAATCGATTAAAACGACTTCTTGTATATTTTTGTTTTTTACAGTCTCGAATAATTTTCTTTGTACTTTTTTAATAAACGGAATATGCTTAACAACTTCCGCAAATCCCAAGAATGCCATATCTTTAATGTGATACTGCGCTTTCATTCCGGCATTAATCATTCTTTGCCCGCCTATTCCGTAAATCTTAAGAGCAGAATCTATTTTCGTTAATTCCTTTATCAAAGCGGAACCGTGCAAGTCACCGGAATCTTCACCGGCAATTATCATAATCGATTTTTCCAATTCAATTCATCAAGTATTGTATTATTAAAATTGCAGTAATTATCGTAAATGCTTGTAAACTTCTTTTTTCCGAACGCAAACCGGCTTTAACGTTAAGCGGGGGTTGCGGAACGGATTTATCCACATATTTTGTAGGACGCGGAATTAAACGGGGTACGGAATTATAATATTTTTCGTACGATTTACCGAAAGCGCTTTTCAAATATTTTTCTTCCGCGATAATAATCAATCTGTACTGAATATAAAAAAACACGAGCGCTACAATTTGTAAATAGGGAAATAAAGCATTGGACATTATTCCGATTCCAAGATATAGCAAGATATTCCCAAGGTAAAGCGGGTTTCTAACATGACCAAAAGCGCCGCTGATAACCAAATAAGTTCCACCCACATCGCCGGTAGTTCTTGTCTCGCTCCCGGCATAAGAAACACCCCACAGTCTGAATGCTTCGCCGGTTAAGGCAACTACAAAACCAATTATTAAACTTTGTAATGTGGTTTGCTGGAAAATCAGCATTACAATTAAAAATGGAATAGGAGTGTAGCTTCTGTACTTAAAAACGGTTTTGGATATTTTCTCTAAATTAATCAATAAATATTCTCCTAACCTTGCATGTAAACTTCTCTTCTTTTCAAAAATGCCTGATGTCTTTTTTTAAGTCTTTTCTTTTTCCCTAAATCTTCCAGTCTTTTAATAACATCGTTAAATGTGGAAAAAGGAAAATAAGAGATACGGTTTTTTTCGCAAAATTTAAGCAGAGAACGTTTCGCGAAAATAACGTCGCAGTGTTGTGCTGCACACGTATCCGACCAACCGTCACCGATATAGACCGTAAAGTCATCGTCTGCGCTGTTATTGATAATATGGTTACGTTTACAGTTCGCACACAAATTGCATTCTTCGTCGGTGTAAGGAAATTCACAAATTAATTTGTTCCTTTTTCCGAAGCTTACTTTGTTTGTGTAATGTTCAATGTGTTGTAAATTATATTTTTTCAAAATCCGTTCTATGTAATAATCCAAACCGTCGCTTAAAATACGGATTTCATGCCCATTGCTTTTTGCGAATTCCACAAACTCCAAAAAATACGGGTCTATTTCCATGTTGTCTATAAACGCGTCAAATTTTTTCAAATCGAGATCAACGACCGTATCGCAAAGATATTCCCAAGTTTGAATAGAAGTTATTTCTTTGTTTAACCATTGTTTAATAATCGAGTGGGCTTTTTCGGGGTCGCCAAAGGTAAGGAACATTTCCTCGCCTATGTCTTGCCGGGTTATGGTTCCGTCGAAGTCAACAAATATTTTAAATCCATTATTATTTATTTTCATATAAATTAAGCCGAAACTTTCATGTCTTCGTTAAATCTTACGCCAACAAGTTTGGAAACGCCTTCTTCTTGCATTGTTACTCCGTACATGGTTTCGGTAGCTTCCATGGTGCGTTTATTATGCGTAACGATAATAAACTGAGTGTTTTTACTAAATTCTTTTAACAAGTTTGTAAACCGGTCGATATTTGCATCGTCTAAGGGCGCGTCGACTTCGTCCATAATACAAAACGGACTTGGTTTTACCAGATAAATGGCAAACAGCAAAGCTGTTGCGGTAAGTGTTTTTTCTCCTCCGGAAAGTAATTCGATAGATGTCGGACGTTTACCTTTAGGTTTGGCAATTATTTCTATTTTAGCTTCTAGCGGATCGACACCTTCTTCCAAACGTAAATCGGCTTCGTCGCCAGGGTTGAAAAGCGTACGGAAAATCTTTATAAAGTTTTGCCTTATCTTTTCAAACGTATCCAGAAATATTTGTTGGGCTGTTTCGTTAATTTCATTGATGGTATTAACCAAATCTTTTTCCGATTCGATTAAATCGTTACGTTGTCGCAATAAAAATTCCAGCCGCTCTTTTTCCGTTTCATATTCTTCAAAAGCAAGCAAGTTTATTTGCCCTAAATTCTTAATGCTTTCTTTTAACCGGTGGACTTCATTGGAAACGGAATCGAAATCAAATTCATCCAAATCTTCAAAGTGTTTATATTCGAGTTCAATTGAATATTCTTCGCGGATTGTGTCAATCAGATTTTCCAGCCGGATGCCTATTTCATTGTTTTTTAGGTCAATGTCGTGAATTTTATCCGAGATTTCCTGACGTTCTTTTCGTAATTCACTTAGATTTGTTTCAAGCTCCGCCGTTTCATTTTTAATACCGGAAACTTCGGAATCCAATTGCAGTTTAACCTTCTCGAGTTCTAATTTGGAGTTCTCGAGTTCATCGAACATTTCGGTGCTTACGGAAATGTTTTCTTTAAGGCGACCGATTTCTTCGTAAGCGATACCTATTTCCTTCTTTCTTCTTTGAATTGTTTCGGCAATGGTTCTTTTTGTTTCTTCCGAACGGTTTATATTCGTAATTATGTTTTGAAGTTCGCCCCGCAGTCTTTCCAGTTGCAAACGTTTTGCATTAAAGCCGGCAACTGTTTCTTCGTAATCGTTTTCGATTCTTTTAACTTCGGCTTCCAGATTTCGCAGTTCCTCTTCCGTACGATTTTTTTCTTCGGTAATGGAATTAATTTTTTCCGAGAGATTTGTTATTTCGAATTCGTATTGCCCAATCTGGTTTATGTAATCTTGAATTTCGTTTTGGATTTTTTCAATCTCTTCGGAAGACTTTGATTTCTCAAATTCGAACTTTGCAATTTGCTTTTCGATATTGTTAATATCGTTAAGAATAATGTTTCCTTGATCGGATAAAACTTTAAGGTCGATTTGGGAAAGTTCCCGCTCTTTATCGGAAATCATATTTTGAAGATATCGTAAATTCTCTTCGAGTTTCGGATATTCTTCTTTGAGTTGTTCGAGTAATTTTTTTCTTCCGAATAAAGTTTCGTCCAATTTGGCTTTCGAGCCCGCCTCAACTATTCCGTTATTGGCAATTATATCGCCTTCCAGAGTAGCAAAATTAAAATCCGGAAATTTTTTATGAAACTCAATTGCGTGATCCAAAGATTCAACTACAGCGGTTTTATAAAGTACCTTACGGAAATATGGGAGCCAATTATCGCTTGCTTTAACAAGGGAATACGCCCAACCCGCAAAGCCGTTCATCTTTTCGATTTTGGAAGCCGTTCTTTTTTCGGCGAAATTTAAAATCCTTTTGACAATTCCTTTCTTATTAATTCCGTTGCTAAGTAAGAAGAAAGATGCTTTCCCCAAATCGTTTTTCTTCAAGTATTCAACCGCTTTCTTTAGATCGTCAAGATCGGCAATCAACAAATTGTTCAGAACATTTTTGAGCGCAACTTCCAAAGCAAGCCGGTATTTTTCGTCGGCGTTTCCCACATCGGCGAATAATGTTTTCTCTTTGTCCGTCCAGCCTTCGCTTTCCAAAAGTATTTTGGAACCGCCCGTTATTCCTTCTAAGTTTGTAATGAGTGATTGGTAAAATGCAATTTTGTTTTTAAGGTTTGTCAGATTTCCTTTTTCTTCAAGTTCTTTTTCCTTCAGGCTTTTCAACTCTCTTTCCAAACGTTCTTTTTCGTTTAAGCGTTTGGAATACAAGGTTTCCGATTGTTTTAATTCCTCTGTTGCTTTTGCTTTTTCGTTTTCAAGGTTTTCAAGATATCCTACGCTTTTTGCTATATCGGATGTTAGACTTTGTATCCTTTCGTTTAGCTCTGATATTTTGATGTTAGCATTATCCTTGTATTTTTTGAGAGAACTTATTTGCGTTTCAATCTCGTTGTAGTTTTTCAGTAATTCAAGCGACGATTCGGTTTTGGTTTTAAGAGTATTTTTAATGTTTTCGAGTTCTTGTTTCTTTTTCTCAACAATTTCATTCTGCTGTTCGATAGCTTGGGAAAGTTCGTCAATCAAGCGCTCGTTTTCTTCGCGCATGCGGAGATATTGGTTAACCTTTTCTTCCGTTTCCTCGCTTTGTTTTGTTAACTCCGTAATTTCAGATTTATAACTTTCAATATTTTCCGTAAGCGATTTGATTCTTTCTTCCGCAACGGAAATATTTTTTCTGTTGGTGTGTATTTTTTCGGAAACAGCCGAAATCTCGCTAAACTTGGTACGCAGAAGTTCTTCCTTTTCCGAAATCTTATTCCGGTACTCAATTAATTTATCTTCGAGACTTTTTATTTTTTCGTCAATCTCATTTTTCTTTTCAATTAGTTGATTCTTTTCTTCCGCAAATTGATTGCGTTGATTTGTATATAATGCAAATTCCCGTTCCGCAAGTTGCAGTTCGTTTTCCCTTAACTCAGCTTGAAGCCTGTTGTATTTCTCGGCTTTTTTTGTTTGTCGTTCAAGGGAGCGGACGGTTTTTTCAATTTCCGAAATTATGTCGTTCACACGGGTTAAATCCGATTTAACTTCATCGAGTTTCTTTAACGACAATCTGCGGCGGAGTTTGTATTTGTTTACGCCGGCGGCTTCCTCGAACATTTTCCTTCGTTCGTCGGTTCTGTTGCTCAGAATGTTTTCAACCATTTTGAGCTCGATAACGGAATAAGCATTTGTTCCCATTCCGGTATCCATAAAAAGGTTGGTAATGTCTTTAAGCCGGCAAACATTTTTGTTTAATAAATATTCGCTTTCACCGGAACGAAAGATTCGCCGGGTAATTGTAACTTCGGAATATTCGGAAGGTAAAACGCCTTTATCATTTATAAATGTCATCGAAACTTCCGCCATTCCCATCGGCTTACGGTTACGGGTACCGTTAAAAATTACATTTTCCATTTTATCGCTTCTGAGCGTACTGCTTTTTTGTTCGCCCAAACACCAGCGGATTGCATCTACAATATTTGTTTTACCCGAACCGTTAGGACCTACAACGCCCGTAATTTCCCGCGAGAAATTCAAGGTTGTTTTATCGGCAAACGATTTAAATCCGAATATTTCTAATTTTGATAAAAACAAATTTTAACCTTTATAAAAATTGATATTGTTTAATCGAATTCAGGATGTAAAATAATGTAAATTCTTTTAATTGGAAATAAAGAATGACGGAACCCAATACAAAGACAGTTAATAAAAAACCGTAAAAATAAACTACGAAAGGTCTAACGTCAAAAATAACATAAATCCCTTTCAATAGCCTTTGCAATAACCAGATACCGAAAATTATTGTGAAAAAATATAAATACCAATTTATGATATCTGCCATTAAAATTCTGTAAAGGACAAGTTCTATCGGCAGAAGAATGGTTAACGGAAGAAATGCCCAAATAACAACGTAATAAATACTTGAAAAAATCACTTTCGTTTTTATAAAGAAGGAAGAAATTTTGAAAATTATCGCAAGTATCCAAAATCCTAATATTGAAAGCACGAAAAACATAATGAAAGCGTCAATGGGGTCCCATGCCAGTGAAGCGACGAATGAAATATAATCCGGTGAACCAAATGATATTAACGATTTTTCAATTAATATGTTATTCTTCAGAAAGAACAATAAGTTAGTGAGAAACAATGCATGCGAACCGGAAAGTAAAATCATCAAAAAATTGGTGTTAAATCCGGAAAGTATTCTTTGGTCTCTTATGTCAGCGTAAAAATTATAGGGTCGCAATAAAGCTCTTATAGCGTCTTCGCGGAACTTTTTGTTTGAGTTAATTAAAATCCCGAGCAAAAGAGACAAAACAAGACTGGCAATAATAAAAAACAAAGGCGAGTCATCCGATTTATCGCCGAGCGGGATATTAATTCTTTTTCCGTCTTTTACTCTTGCTTTTATGATGTTGAATGACGCTCTATCCGATTTTCTGTCTTTTCCCAAAAGCCCGATTTTGTAAATGTTTTGGTTATCGTAACCTGAAAACATAGGGGCATAATCGCCTTTGTAATCAAACATTGAATTAAAGAAATATCCTTTCAAACCAAGTCTTTTTGTTTGGGTTATGATATCGTTAAAATATTTTGCTTGTGCTTCGAAAGAAAAATCGTTCAAGTATCCGTTTGTTTCGCCGTTATACGTAGGATATGTTGCTTCGCTGATAAAATAATTTAATTCGCCGGTCGGCTTAAAATCATCCGGGAGTTTTTTTGCATAAAGTTCAATTCCGTACAAATCCAAATTATTGATTTTGTTTTGTTGAATTCCGACGAACGACGCATAAGTTAATAAATCCGAATTATGTTTAACTTGAGTTGCAAGTTTAGTAATAAAATTTTCATTGTTCTTGTTATCCGGCAGAAAAGAGCTCCCGACGCCTATTCCGGCTACCATCGGAAAACGTTTGTAATAATTCGTCAATTGATCAATATACGCTTCGGCACGAGTAAAAAAATCTTCACTGCTTAGAAATTGTTCGGGTATTGAATTTAACGGAATTTCCACAAATGCCAGTAAGCCTAAATCTTCGCAAAGTTTTAACAAATAAGGATGTGGTGTTGCTTTAGCAAATCTAACGGCATTGAAACCGGCGTTTTTTATTAAGTTCATGTCGCGCTTGAAGACTTCATACATATCGTTGGTAAAAAATATATCGCCGGATAAAATGTATGTCACACCTTTCAGCGCAATTTTTTTGTCGTTAATTTTTATACCGTTATTATTAAACTGAATTTTCCGGATAGGTATGTTTTGCTTGTATTCGTCGATAACATTTTCGCCGTCGGAAAGAACTAATCTGAGAAAATAATTCTTTCTGTTTTGCAAATCCCAAAATTCCGGTGAAGATAATTTAATGTTTACGCTTTTTGAAATTTGCCGGGAATTCTTGAACTTAATATTGAAATCTTTTGAGTATATAATCGTTTCCCTTGCCGGTTCGTAAAATTGAAGGTAACATTTGTAATTAACCGGTTCATTTTCCGTTGTGTTGGATTCGTTTACAATATTAAACTTCAAGTTAAGTTTTACTTTTGTTTGTTTTTTACGTTTGGTAGTAGAAAACGAATAGTTAATATTTTCAAATCTTTTAAGGGGAATCAGTTTGATGAAAACATCGCCCAAAACTCCGCCTTTGGAATCGGGAAATAAAAATCTTTGTCTCAGGGGAATCGTATTTTTAGCGTCTAGTTTATGATAAACTTTAATTTGAATCACGTTCGGCACATCATAATTCAATATGCCTTTGGGAATTTCAACGTTAAAAGGATATGTTCCGTCGGCATGTTTATAGAGCGAAACATTATTTATAAAAATTTCACTCGAGTAATTTGTACCGAAAGAAACCAATTCGAATTTGTAGTTTAATATTTGTTCCGGTGAAAAGTTGAATTCACGCTTGTAAACTACCGCATTTTCATTGGTGAAAATCGAAGGAATTGTCACGTTTATTTTGTTTGTCGGATTTTCGGGTAAATAAAGCTGCCAGTTTTTATTAAGAGAAATAATGTTTCTCGTTGAAGTAATGTCGAAAAAAAGGGAATCGGCATCCTCGTAATCCGGTACGGGAAATTCGATAATTTTAATTTGAGCGAAGCTTACTGAAAAAGAAAATAAAATTGTGAGTATGAATAATTTTGTATTCTTAAGCATTTATAATTATTCTAAAATAATAAACACCAAATATACTAAAAAAGGGAAGGCATATCAATTTGAATGAATTTCCGATATTAAACTGTTTTACGAAATATTTTCAAACTAAAGTTGTTTGCGTAAATCTTTTATTAATTGAGACATCGGTCTGACGTATTCTTTTAATCCCAAATGACTTTTAGCATAATCTAATATTCTGCTTTCATCGGGAAGATAAAAAACATGCCGTTGACCGCCAAGTTGTACCAGTTTTTCGTCCGAAAGGTCTTCATCATAAACAAAAATGTGATAAAGCTGTTTAATTTTATAATTACTCAAAATTTGGCTTTCCGCACTACTAACTTGTTTCCATCTTTCCCGTATGGTTCTTTTACAAGAAATCCCGATTAACCATCCGTCTTTAGTTTTTATCCATTTATCGACTTCAATATCGGTTCTAAAATGCTCCGGTTCATGATACATTGGAATATTAAAATACTCCAATATAAAAGAAGTAGCATCTTCAAGACTGCTGCCAGCCCGCGATTTTCTTTTTTGAGCTGCTCTTCTTTCAAATTCCTGAACGAAAGCGGATAAAATAACATCTTTATCAAGTTGGCTCAAATCGTTTTTTTGCGAAAGTAAAACTCTTAAAGTTGCAAAAGCTTTTATTATTTCTACTCTTTCAGCGGTTAAAGAACCTTTTACCCCAAGATCATCCCACAATTTTATTACAGTTGCCAATCCTTTTTCATGCTGAACATCAAGGAAAGATTTTGCAATAGATAGCGTAAATTCTTTGTCGTCATTCGGTATATTTCCCAAAGCTTGGTTAATCGGAAGCATCACGTTTTCGCAAGTTAATATAAAAACTTCCATATCCTTTAAATCGGAAATTTCAGAATCTAAATCTGCTATAAGCTTCTCAATTCTTTTCTTCTTTGTTTTTGCATTCTTAAAACGTTCATATAAAATGTTTTTTAATGCTCTTTTTTGTAACGAGAGAATATAGTTGGGGGGTTTTTTAATGTTTTCTTCTTGGAGTAACCTTAGCGAGCTGGCGACGGTTGTTAGTAATTTATTTTCCTTACCGATACCTCCGTATTTGTCGGTATTTATAAGCATCCGAGCGAACCAATATACCTTTTGCCATCTGTTTTTCGTGATGTTGAAACTGTTATTCATTACTTACAGAAAGATTTAAATACGGTTCTTGTTCGAATTGCCTGATCCTTTTTTCGGCCATTTCACAATATTCTTTTGCTATTTCGATTCCAATGTATTTACGGTTGTATTTGAGAGCCGCTATTGCTGTTGTACCGGAGCCGATAAAAGGGTCGAGAATAATTTCCGCAGTAGTGGAAGTTATAATTCGCTCGATTAAACTAACGGGAAAAGGAGCAGGATGTGGATTATTCATTTCTTGTTTGAATTCCCAAACATCACCAAACCGATTTGCTTTGGGAGCTAATTTAAATTTTTTCTTAGCAATCAAATAAATCACTTCATAAGTAGGAAGGAAATAACCAGGATTAAAATTTATTCCTCCTTTCCTTTTCCAAATAATAATTTGTCTTACGGGAAAACCGGAAACAATCTCATAACGGTCTTGAAGTAATCCGTTTTGAACCCTCCATTTATGATTATAAAATATTGCCCCATTCTCCTTCAACACTCTAAGCATTTCTTTAATACAATCCCTTTGCCAATTAACATATTCGTCGTAAGGGATATTATCGTCATAGGTAGCATATCCATTCACTAATTCGGCATTTGTCCATTTACCTTTATTGGCATTTTTTAATCCGTTGCCGGTGGAATTTTTCAAATTATAAGGGGGTGAAGTAACTACCAAATCAATACTGGCATCAGGTAATTCTTTCATAACGGTTAAGCAATCACCGTTGATAATTTTATTTAGATATTTTTCAATCATGGTGTAAAACTTGAGATTTTTTATAAAACTATAAAAAAATATCAAAGAAATAAAGGGATCGCTAAGAAAATGATTTAACGATTAAATTATGAAATTATCCCGCCGCTTCAATAATCTGAACGAACGATTCGGCTTGCAGACAAGCACCGCCAACAAGCGCTCCGTCAATGTCGTTTTCGTTAAGTAGCGATGCCGCATTATTCGGTTTTACGCTTCCTCCGTATAATATTCTAACGTTTTCCGCAGAAGAGGTCGAATACATTTTCGAAATTAATTCACGGATGAATTTATGAATTTCTTGCGCCTGCTCCGGAGATGCGGTTTTACCGGTGCCTATTGCCCAAACCGGTTCATAAGCAATAACCACATTTGAAAATTCATCTTCCGAAATGCCCGTAAGACCTTTGGTTATTTGGTCTTCGATTACCTCGAATGCTCTTCCGTTTTCGCGTTCGTTTAATGTTTCACCAACACAAAATACCGGGTTCAGTCCGTTTTTCACAGCTTGTTTAATTTTCTTGTTTATCATTTCGTCGCTCTCGCCGAAAATATGTCTTCTTTCCGAATGACCGAGAATAACAAATTCGCAACCAACGCTTTTAAGCATATTTGCCGAAATCTCGCCTGTGAAAGCACCGCTGTCTTCAAAATACATATTTTGCGCGCCTAATTTTACCGGGGTATCTTTAATCATCGAGTGGACAGTTTCCAGTGAAGTGAACGGCGGACATACAAGCACATCGGCATTTAAATTTTCCGGAAGGTTTTTCTTTATTTCCGAAACCAGATTGATCGATTCAGAAAGGTTTTTATTCATCTTCCAGTTTCCGGCAATAATTTTTTTACGCATTTTCTCCTCTGAAAATTTATTTAAGATTAATTAACAGCTTCAACTCTTTTTATTGCGGGGACTTTAGCCATTAAAATCCGCTCAATCCCGGCTCGTAAAGTCATTTGGGAAAGCGGGCAATCGTGGCAATTACCCAGAAGTTTTACTTGCACAATTTGCGTATCTTCGTTTATTCCGAAAAGTTCGACGTCGCCGCCGTCTTCCTTAAGAAACGGTCTCACACTTTCCAACGCTTCTTCAATTTTTTGTCTTTCCAACTTCACAAAATTATCCTTGCGGATTTAGAAAAATTTGGATTTTCTTTTCTTTCTGTCCGCTGTTAGCAATACTTACTTGTGCCGCCAGGTTCCTTGCAATTTCCATAATTTGGTTTGCATATTCGGAATCGGGCATGCTGGTGATAATGGGTTTACCGGTATCGCCGCCTTCGCGTATTTTGGTGTTTATCGGAATTTCCCCTAAAAACGGAACATCGCTTTCTTCGGCTAATTTTTTACCGCCTCCTATTCCGAAAATATCGTATTTCTTTCCGGTATCGGGAGCTACGAAATAGCTCATGTTTTCAACAATGCCAAGCACGGGGACGTTTACGCGTTCAAACATTTTCAATCCTTTTCTCGCGTCAATCAAAGCCACTTCTTGCGGAGTTGTAACAATCACAGCGCCCGTAAGCGGAATTGTTTGCACGAGCGTAAGTTGAATATCACCTGTTCCGGGCGGAAGATCGTAAATGAGATAATCGAGATCACCCCAATTTACATCGGACATAAATTGTTTGATCGCCCCGCTTGCCATAGGTCCACGCCAAATTACGGGTGCGTCTTCATCAACCAGAAAACCGATGGACATAAGTTTAATGCCGTAATTTTCCAAAGGCAGCATTTTGGTGGAACCGGCATCTTGATAAATCTGTGGTTTACTGTCTATGCCTAACATCAGCGGAATACTCGGACCGTAAATATCTGCATCGAGCAAACCGACTTTTGCTCCGTCTTTTGCAAGTGCTACCGCAAGATTAACCGCAACGGTGCTTTTCCCAACGCCGCCCTTTCCGCTGGCAACGGCAATCGTGTTTTTCACGCCGGGAAGCATTGCGTCTTTAACGTTATCGACATGCGAACGGACATTAGATGTCATGTTTACCGTAACGTTGCCAACTTCCGGAAAATCTTCCTTTATTGCCTTTATGGCATTGTTTTTCATTAAATCTTTCAACGGGCAAGCGGGAGTGGTTAGTTCTATATCGAACGAAACGTTATTTCCTTCTATTTTTAGATTTTTTATCATGTTAAGGGTTACTAAATCTTTATGCAGATCCGGGTCTTCCACCCTTCGTAACGAATTTAAAATCTGACTTTCATTTAGATTACTCATAGTTCTTTCCTTTCTGAAAAATTTTTGAACACAAATTTACCAAGATTCTGTTTCGATTACAATGCAGAAGTAATAGCACGAATGAAAGGAAATCTCAAATTTCCGTGGAACCGGATGGAATGTTAAATGTAAAAGAAACTAAAGTATACCTTGATAATTATTTTAGGTGTGCTTAACTTTGTAAAAAAACGAAAGATTATGCCAAGTATTTCAAAAGAAAATTATTTGAAAGCAATTTTTATCGGGAACCGTGCCGATAAAAAGCCTTTAACCACAACCGAGATTGCCTCGCGATTGGAAATTTCCAATGCGGCAACCAGCGAAATGGCAAGGAAATTAGCGGATTCCGGTCTAATCAAATACGAAAAATACAAAGGTTTGCGGTTAACAAAGAAAGGTGAGAGAATTGCGGTTAACGTTATCAGAAGGCACAGATTATGGGAATTGTTTTTGTTAAAAGTATTGAAATTAAATTGGGCGGAAGTCCATGACGAAGCGGAAAAATTGGAACATATTTCTTCCGAAAAATTAATCGATAAGATTGATGAGTTTTTGAATTACCCGAAATTCGATCCGCACGGCGAACCGATTCCCGATAAAAACGGTGAACTGCCCAATTTACCGAAAACAATAAAACTTTCCGAAACTGAAATCGGGAAAGAATATTTTGTAATTAAAGTTGATGATTCCAGCAACGAGCTGATGAATTATTTAACAAAGATCGGATTGAAATTATATGAGAAGATTAAAGTTGCAGATAAGTTAAAATTCGATAATTCAGTAATTATAATGTTAAAATCAAAACAAATTAATTTAAGCAAAAAAGTAGCTGAATCTATTTTTGTTTCCGAATCATCTATAAATTTAAGCCGGAATTGAATTTATGGATCCGTTAACTTCGTTAATATTATTCGGTGTTGGCGCTTTAATACTGGTAGTTTTCTTTCTACCGGAAAAAGGTTTATACTACCGTTGGAAAAGAGCTTTGCAAAGTACCGAGCGCGTGTTGATTGAAGATGCACTTAAACATTTATACGATTGCGAATACCGCCAAGTAAATTGCACGCTTCAAAGCATTGCCGGAAATTTGGATATCGGTTCGGATAAAGCTGCGGAATTGGTTGAAAGGTTGGAGTCGCTCAGATTAATTACAACGGAAAACGGAAATTTACATTTGACAAAAAGCGGCCGGTCTTATGCGTTAAGGGTAATCCGGGTTCACAGAATTTGGGAAAAATATCTTGCCGATGAAACGAGTGTCCCCGAAACCGATTGGCATTCGCAAGCGGAAATAATGGAACATGAATTAACACCCGCACAAGCGGACGAACTTGCCGCTAAAATCGGTAATCCGGTTGTTGACCCGCACGGAGATCCGATACCTTCTGTCGATGGTGATTTGCCCGGGCGCGAAGGCGTAATACTAACAAATCTGAAAGAAAACGATTTTGCGGTTATTACTCATATAGAAGACGAACCGAAAACGGTTTACGCACAAATTGTAGCGCTTGGATTGTCCCCGGGAATGCAAATCAGAATACTCGAAAATTCGCCGACGCGTATAGTTTTCGAAGCGGACGGTGACGAAAAGGTTCTTGCCCCGGTTATTGCTTCAAACATTACCGTGAAGAAAATTTTTACACCGGAAGAAATCAGAGAAGAATTTAAAACATTATCTGTTTTAAAACCCGGCGAAAAAGCCGAAGTTATAAAAATCTCAAATGCTTTGAGAGGACAGCAGCGAAGAAGGTTAATGGATTTGGGAGTTGTGCCCGGTGCGGAAATAAAAGCCGAACTTGAAAATCCGTTCGGGGATTTAACGGCTTACCGCGTGAAAGATACGGTTATCGCTCTCCGAAAAAATCAGACCGATCATATTTATATCAAAAAAGTAGAGAAGACAAATAATGAATAAAGTTGTTCCCGATTGCGAAAATTGTCCCGTTCACAATGTTAATAATCTGATAAAGCTCGGTATAGACATGAGCAGTTACGATTATGTGATTGCTCTTGCCGGAAATCCGAATACCGGAAAAAGTACTGTTTTTAATGCTTTGACCGGACTTCACCAACATACGGGTAATTGGCCGGGTAAAACCGTCACACGTGCCGAAGGCGGATTCGAATTTAATTCTCATAAATATAAAATTGTTGATTTACCCGGAACTTATTCTTTGCTGTCAATCAGCACAGACGAAGAAGTGGCAAGGAATTTCATTCTGTTCGGTCAACCCGACGTAACCGTTATTGTTGTTGATGCAACAAGGCTCGAAAGAAATCTCAATCTCGTATTGCAAGTTTTTGAAATAACCGACCGGGCGGTAGTTTGCTTGAATTTAATTGACGAAGCAGAAAGAAACGGCATCGAAATAGATGTTAGAACTTTATCGAAAGAATTGGGCGTTCCGGTTGTGCCCACCGTTGCAAGGGAAAAAAAGGGAATTACGGAATTGTTAAAATACATTGACGAAGTTGCAACCGGAAAATATGTATGCAAACCGAGAAGAATTAAAAAAAGGGATAAAAAACTACGGCAGGCAATTGAAGTTTTGAAATATAAATTGAATAAAGTTTTTCCCGATTTGCCTAATTTGGAATGGGTGGCTTTGCGGTTGCTGGAAGGCGATCAAGAAATTATTAAAGCCGTTAAGTCCGGTGAAATCGGAAAGATTCTTCAATCATCTGCAACAAGCATTAATCGTGAATCTTATTCCGGGGAAATCAAGCAATGACCGAACGCGACGAAATAATTGCACTTGCAAACAGATTACGCTGGGAAGTGGGCGGAAATTTTCACGATTCGTTGATGGAATCGTTGTATAAGGAAGCATCGGAAATAGTTAAGAAAACCGTCCGGAAAAAAGGCGGGGAATTTGCCTTTTCACTCGACCGGAAAATCGATAAAATCGTTACAAATAAATGGACGGGTTTTCCCATAATGTTTATACTGTTGGCTCTGGTTTTTTGGATTACCGTGCAAGGGGCAAATTATCCGTCCGAACTTCTCTCCGGTTTATTAGTCGGCGATCTTTACGGCTTTCTTAAATCTGCTTTTATTTCTCTTAATATTCCCGGCTGGATAACCGGTTTGGTTGTAGACGGTGGTTATTTGGCAATGGCTTGGGTCATTTCCGTGATGCTTCCGCCGATGGCAATATTTTTCCCGCTTTTTACTTTGTTGGAAGATTTCGGATATTTACCGCGCGTGGCTTTTAACATGGACAGTTTATTCCGGAAAGTGGGAGCTCACGGTAAGCAAGCGTTAACAATGAGCATGGGATTCGGATGTAATGCCGCCGGTGTTGTTGCTACCAGAATAATCGATAGTCCGCGCGAAAGGTTAATCGCAATAATTACGAATAATTTTTCATTGTGCAACGGAAGGTGGCCCACTCAAATTTTAATTGCCACAATTTTTATAGGAAGTTTAGTCCCGGCGCATTTGGCTGGATTGGTATCTGCCGGGGCGGTTGTGGGCATTGCGGTTTTGGGAATTGTTTTCAGTCTTGTTACATCGTGGTTCCTTTCCAAAACTATCTTAAAAGGCGAAGCCTCGACGTTCAATTTGGAACTTCCTCCTTACAGACCGCCCAGAATATTGCAAACGCTTTACACATCGTTTATCGATAGGACGTTAATTGTATTGTGGCGTGCCGTGGTTTTTGCTTTCCCCGCGGGTTTGGTAATCTGGTCGATATCCAACATTACTATTGAAGGCGTTAGTCTGGCGGATTATTTTATTAACTATACCGACCCTTTCGCTATGCTCGTAGGACTTAACGGAATAATTCTTCTTGCTTATGTTGTTGCCATACCCGCAAACGAAATTGTTATACCTACGATTTTAATGTTGACCGTTACACATTTCGGGTTGCAAATAAGCGGTGCTCAAGCCGGAGTTATGTTCGAAACCGGTTCAATGGAAGTAACAAAACAAATTCTGGAAGCCGGGGGATGGACTGTGCTTACGGGTATTAATCTTATGCTTTTCAGCCTTTTGCATAATCCGTGTTCAACAACTTTGTTTACAATCTACAAAGAAACCGGAAGTTTAAAGTGGACTGTAATTTCGGCATTGTTACCCATAGCAATGGGGTTTACGGTTTGCTTTTTGGTAACTCAGTTGTGGTTATTACTTTAGGTTAAACTTCTTTGTATGTTTTTTGAATTATCTTTTTCTCTTCGGAATGCAGATTATGTTTCATCAACCATTCTTGCACGGAAATTTTCGGTTCAATGTAAACCGGGTGGTCCAAAACATAATTACCGTTCGGTAACAATATCCTCGATTTCAAATTATCGTTCAAAGTATACTTCAAAATATAATTTACAACAACATCTTTAATTTTTTTATCTTCAATCGGGAATGTAACTTCTATTCGTCTGTCAAGATTTCTTTGCATTAAATCGGCGCTGCTCAAATACACATCTTCTTTTCCGTTATTATAGAAATAGAAAATTCTGCTGTGCTCTAAAAATCTTCCTACAATACTTTTAACTTTAATATTTTCGCTCAATCCGGGTTTAAGGGGTATCAGGCAGCTTATTCCTCTTACTATCAAATCGATTTTTACTCCTTGGTTCGATGCTTCGTAAAGAGCGGCGATTAAATCCGGATCAACAAGGGAATTGAATTTAAAGATTAGCCTTCCGTTACCATATTTCTTGTTGTTTTTAATTTCACGTTCGATAAGGGAAATAAATTTAGAACGTGTGTTGATTGGCGAAACAAATAATTTCCTGAATTCCTTTTGTTCGGAGTAACCGGTAAGGTAATTGAATATTTCCGAAACATCGGCGCAGATTTTCTTATTCGCCGTGAATAATCCGATGTCCGTATAAAGCTTTGCGGTTGATGCGTTATAGTTTCCGGTGCTCAAATGAACATATCTCTTTACGCTGTTGGATTCTTTCCGGACGACCAAAGTCATTTTAGCATGGGTTTTCAATCCAACAAGACCGTAAACTACATGAACCCCGGCTTTTTCGAGTTCGCGGGCCCAAAAAATATTATTCTCCTCATCGAACCTTGCCTTAAGTTCAACGAGCACTGCCACTTGTTTTTTTCTTTCTGCCGCTTCAATTAAATATTTAACAATTGGCGAATTGGGTCCAACGCGGTATAAAGTTTGTTTGATTGCAAGAACATTTGGATCGCGCGATGCTTCTTTAATAAAATCGATTACGGGTGCAAATGAATCATAAGGATGATGAAGCAGAATATCGTTTTTTGCGATAAGCGGAAAAACGCCTTCTTCTTCTTTGAATAAATTTTGATTAAACGGGTGAAAAGGTTTTTCTTTAAGGTGATGAAGGGGTAGCGAATATAAACTCATTACATCGCTCAAGCCTAGCGGTCCTTCCAAAACATGAACGTCCGTCGCTTTGATCTCGAGATTTTCCGTTAAAGTTTTAATCATAAACTGCGGCATGTCTTTTTCAACTTCCAATCTAACAACCGAGCCGAATCTGCGGCGTTTAATATTTTCTTCGATTATCTCGAGCAAATCGTCGGCTTCGTCTTCTTGAATTTCCAAATCGGTATCGCGCGTGATCCGGAATTGATGGGCTTGTAAAATTTCCACACCGGGGAATAACCGCGAAAGGTTGCTTTTAATTAAATCGTCCAACCAAACAAATTTAGCGCAGAATTTACCGTTGTCTTTATCCAATTTGGGATTGATGATTTTCTCGATGCGCAGCAATCGCGGAAGAATACTCGGAATTTTAACCCTGGCAAAGCTTTTCTCGCCGCTTGGTTTCTTTACCAATATCGCAAAACTTAAACTCAAATTGGAAATATACGGGAAAGGTCTGCCGGGATCGAACGCTAGGGGGGTAAGCACCGGATAAATTTCTTTCTTAAAATATTTGTTCAGATGAACTTTTTCCTCTTCGGTTAAATCGTTCATCTTGACCAGTTTGATATTGTTTTCGTGTAACTGGGGAACTATGGTTTTATGCCAAAAATCATAAACCAAATCCATCATTTCTTTTACTTCTTTCTCAATCAAGCGGAGTTCTTCGTAAGGCGTAAGTCCGTCTATTTTCGGTTCGATAATTTTTGCACGTAACTGTTCCTTAATTCCGGCAACGCGAATCATGTAAAATTCATCTAAGTTCGAAAAGAAAATGGAAATAAATTTAACCCTGTCGAGCAAAGGCAAATCGGGAGATAATGCTTCATCCAAAACTCTGCGGTTGAATTCCAGCCAGCTCAATTCCCGGTTAAAAAAGTTTTCCGGCTTAAAGTATTTGGAAAGCGTTGCCCGTTTAAGCATTTATTCGTCCGTTTTATGTTCTATTTTTACTGCGGAAGTGTAACTGTCCAAATCGTAATTTATATCCTTTTCAGGCATCGGTAATCTGCGAACCTTCACTCCGGCTCTGTCTAAAAAATAATCCGCTTGAGTGTTATGATAATCCGAAAAAATAACAATTTCCTTAATTCCCGCACCGATTAAGGCTTTCGCACAGTTTGTGCACGGCATATTTGTAACGTAAGCAGTTGCGCCTTTGGTGCTTACACCATGAATTGCACACTGAAGCAATGCATTCATCTCGGCATGAATGGTTCGTATGCAATGGTTATCTTCTATCATGCATCCTACGTCTTCGCAGTGGTCGTCGCCGGGAATCGATCCGTTGTATCCCGTAGCCAAAATTCTTTTGTCTTTAACAAGAACACAACCCACATGCATACGCGGACATGTTGCCCGTTCGGAAACTAACATTGCTACTTTCAAAAAATATTGGTCCCAAGCAGGTCTTTTGCTCATTAAAGCTCCGTTTTTGTTCGGTTGAATATTATCTTTAAAGATAACGAACTTTTGTAAAATTTGTCCGCTTTTTTGTGTCCTGAGTTCTAAACAATTATGTAAAATACAGACGTGAAATTCAAGCCGGTAGAAAGATTTTATTTTTTCAAGATAATTTCGAATGTCGTCCCGACATTCACAGTTGTATTTTTAACGTAAATTTTACCCTTGTGGTAACTTTCTATTATTCTTTTGGAAAGACTTAGTCCGAGTCCCCAGCCTCTTTTTTTAGTGCTGTATCCTGGGCGGAAAACGTCTTTTTTCTTTTTCGCGTGAATTCCTTTGCCGGAATCCGTTACCTCAATTTTAACTACATCTTCGTCTTGCGAAATTTTAAAATCAATTTTCCCGTTCCTTGTGCCGATGGCATCCAAAGCATTTTTAATCAGATTTTCTATTACCCATTCAAATAGCTCGGGATTAATCCGCGCTTCCGGTTTGGCATCGCCTTGAATATTGATTTCAACATTCATTCCTTTTTGCGGAATCCTCTTTTGATAATATTTTACCGCAGATTCAATTATTTCACGAACGTTAGTTTTTTTAAGTTCGGGCTTGGACCCGATTTTCGAAAAACGTTTGGTTATTTTGTTTAACCTTTCAAGATCGTTTTCCATTTCGTCTGCCACATCCAAAACTTTATCTGGGTCTTTGTAATGAAGACGCAGAATTTCCACCCAGCCCATAAGACTTGAAATTGGGGTTCCCAATTGATGAGCTGTTTCTTTTGCCATGCCAACCCAAATGTTGGATTGCTCCGTCCTCTTCAAATAACTAAAACTCACGTAAGCAATCAATATGAACAACATTGCGAACAATATTTGCAGATAAGGGTAATATTTTAATCTGTTTATTAAATCTGAATTTCCGTAATAAATTTTATTTAATGTTTTATTATTTATAATTACAAGAATCGGCTCGTGTAACTCCCCCAATTCCCGGACTTTTTCTTCCAAGAATTTTTGAATTTGTTCGGTTGATAAAGTGGAATCGATTTCGATGTTTTTTACGCCTATTCCGCCTTTGTAATAATTGATTTGTCCGAGCGAATCGGTTAAAATCAGTGGGAAATCAATTCTTTTAACTATGTTTTCGAAAATGAAGGTGAAATCCTGACTTTTATCCGGTGATGCCTGGGCAATAAATTCAAGTCCTTTAGCAAACAGTTCAACCACTTGCCGCTCGCGTTTTTCCAAATCTTTTACCAAACTCTGGGTATAAATTACCGTGCCCGCAGAAATAATTAAGGCGATTAATAAGAGTGTCAGTTTTATGTTTTTTGATAACGCAGAGCCGTGCATGCTTCAGATCGAATTAGTTAATAAACAAAATTTAAGCTTTTCTGTGAAAAGATACTTAAAATATTTCCCGCATAGGGGTTTATTTACAAAATTCGGTTTCGGAAACTTCCTAAATGAGATACGGTATAAGCTTAAAGTTTGCTAATGGTAATGCCTCTTTGTATTTTTCGATGTTTTAATAACGGGAAAATGATGAAAATTTACAACACGCTTACAAAGAAAAAAGAAGAATTCGTTCCGATAAATCCGCCGAATGTCGGAATTTATGTTTGCGGTCCCACGGTTTACGATTATTTCCACATCGGAAACGCCCGTTCTTTTGTTATGGCGGATATAATTCAGCGTTATTTAAGATACAAAGGTTTCAAAGTTAAGTTTGTAATGAATTTAACCGATGTGGACGATAAGATAATCAAAAAAGCCAATGAAGAAGGCGTTGACGCAAAAGAAATAGCCGAAAGGTTTTCGCAAGCGTTTTTTGAAGATATCGGGAAATTAAAAGTGCGGAAAGCCGATGTTTATCCGAAAGCGACGGAACACATTACCGAGATAGTTGAATTAATTAAAAAGTTGGAAAACAAGGGAATTGCTTATCGCACAAACGGAGACGTGTTTTACGATGTTTTGAAATTCGACGAATACGGTAAACTGAGCGGAAAGAAAATCGACGAGCTGGAATCCGGAGCGCGGGTGGAAATAAACGAAAAAAAACACAACCCGCTCGATTTTGCTTTGTGGAAAAGCGCCAAACCTACCGAACCGCATTGGGAAAGTCCTTGGGGCGAAGGAAGACCGGGTTGGCATATCGAATGTTCGGCAATGAGCATGAAACACCTTGGCGAAACTTTCGATATTCATGCGGGCGGACACGATTTGATTTTCCCGCATCACGAAAACGAAATTGCACAAAGCGAAGGCGCTACGGGAAAACCGTTTGTAAAATATTGGATACATTTCGGATTTTTGAATATCCGCGACGAGAAAATGTCCAAATCGCTCGGTAATTTTTTCACCGCGCGGGAAATCTTAAAAAAATATCCACCGGAAACAATAAGATTATTATTCAGTCAAACGCATTATGCAAGCCCGCTTAATTTTAGCGAAGAATTGCTTAATTCCGTTAACAAAGGTTTGGAAAAAATTACGAACTTTTATCAAACGGTTACCGGACTCGAAGAAAAAACAAAAGAAACGGGGGGTTATCCTGATTTCGATATCAAAAAATATTATGCCGATTTCGAAAATGCCATGGATGACGATTTCAATACACCCAAAGCGGTTGCGGTAATTTATGATTTTATAAAAGTAGTAAACAAACTTATTTCCGAAAATACCGATTACAGTAAGGAATTTTACCGGGATGTTATCGGGTTTATGGATAAAACAGCCGAAGGCGTGTTGGGAATCGTAAAAGTCGATGAAACACCGGCGGAATCTTCTACCGGGAAAATCGATGAGTTACTGAACCTATTTGTAAAAATCAGAAGCGAAGCCAAGAAAAACAAAAATTATGAAATTGCAGATTTAATCAGAGATGAGCTCGGCAAACTCGGGTATATTTTACAAGACACAAAAGACGGAACCGTAATTAAAAAGAAAGTTTAATAATAAAAATCCGGTTACTATGAAAAAAGGAATATACATAATTTTGATGCTGACTTTAGCGGCACGCTTTACATTTGCTCAAGGCACTGCAGGTTCAAATGCAAAATACGAATTCCGAACGTTAATCGATAAACCTTCCGCAGGAATCTTGGAGAAGGGATTTGTCGGTGTTTCGCTCGATATGCTTCCGATGGGAGTTGTCATTTCCAAAATTGAAGTAGGTGTTTTCGAGAATTTCAGTTTCGGAATTTCATACGGTGCGGCAAATTTAATCGGTACCGGCGATCCGCAATGGTATAAACTGCCCGGCATTAACGTTAAATTCAAAATGATTGACGAGCAGCTTGCGGTTCCTTCTATAACTTTGGGATTCGATTCGCAAGGGAAAGGTCTATATTTCGATGATTTGAAACGTTATGAAATAAAATCTCCCGGTTTTTACATTGCTGCTGCAAAGAATTTCGAGATTTTCGGTTACTTGAGTTTGCACGGAATTTTAAATTATTCACTCGAAAACGAAGACGGCGATAAAGATATAGATTTGGCGGTCGGCGTCGAAAAAACATTGGGTCCGCAGATTTCCCTCATTGCCGAATACGATTTGGCATCTAACGATAACAGCGGCGTTGCATTCGGGGAAGGCAACGGATATCTAAATGTTGGAATCCGTTGGTCGGTTGGCAGCGGGTTTACAATCGGAATGGATTTAAGAAACATTTTGGGAAATAAGAAATTAAAGGAATTCAAAGCCGTGGACCGCGCGATATTTGTCGAATATGTAAAAGGTATTTTTTAACTCCGGAGTAATCACGCCACAAATTTTCCAACCAAAAATACGGGTTTTCCGCCGGGAACCCGGCTCATTCCGTTAGTGTATATTAATTTGAACAGTAAATATTGTATTGTATACAATAATTTTTTGATTTATTACCCAAAATGTTGAAAACGGGCTGTTATTTCCGGGCATACAATTTGATTAAAAAGAATTGGAAATCAGCGGAGGTGTAAAAATGAAATTAAAAAGTTTGATATTGGCATTGATCCTGGGCGTATCGCTTTCGGGTTGCTATACGCAATTGGCAACCGATGACGATTACGCGGAATATAAGGAGCGTGTGGAGAAAACAAAAATAGAATATGCCGATACGTCTAACGAAGAATATGAAGAATATGCGTATCGAGATACAACGGAATATGCCTACGACGGAGATGAAGAGGAAAACGACGGAGTAAGGGACTACGATATTTATATAAATGAATATAACAATTACGGATTTTACCCGAGCCATAGAAGATTTTACTTCGGTTATTATCCGAGTTTCGGCGGCTTTTTCTCGGTAGGAATTTATGATCCGTGGGAGTGGGATTATTACTTCTACGATCCTTACTATGCTTGGTATTGGAACCCTTGGTATCCAACTTTTATTAGTTATAACTTTTACTATCCGTGGGCAGGAATTCACAATCCATATTGGAGACCTTACGTTTATTATGGTTTCGGAAAAACAAAGTATAGAACCAATTATTTCACAAGTTTAAGAAATACCGGTGGTAGAAGTTACGCTAGAAGCAGAGTTCGTCACGGAACGCTGGATGTGGATAGAGCGTCAAAAAGTTCTGCATACACAAGGTCTGCGGGAAGAAATTTAAACAAAGATAAAGCTATTCGTGCAACCAACAGAAATGAAGTCCGTTCGGGAAAAACACTGAGAAACTCCGGGAGATCACATTCGAGAAATCAAGTAATTAATAAAAGAAATAAACAAGAAATTAAAAGGGACAAAAAAAGAGCTGACAGAAGTTCAAAAAAATATATAAACAAAAATACTAAAAGAAATTCGCGTGAAATATACAAATCACCGAAAAGAAAAACCGAAAGTCCTAAAAAGGTTTATAAGAAAAAAACAAAATATAAAGTCAAAAATAAATCATTCAGGTCGCCTTTACGTAAATATAAACCACGTAAAGAATCTTCGAGCTCCAAAAGATATACGAAACCGAAAACACGTTCGAAATCACGAAGTTATAAACCGAGAAGTAAATCGAGTAGAAGTTCCAAAAGTTATTCAAAACCTAAAAGCAGGTCTTCTTCCCGTAGTTATTCTGCACCCAGACGATCTTCGAGCAGGAGCTATTCTGCTCCTAGGAGTTCTTCGTGGAGAAATTACTCCACTCCACGAAGTTCCTCGAGAGGAAGTTCTTCCGGCAGAAGTAGTGGCAGAAGCAGTGGAAGAAGCAGGAGAAGATAAAAAATGTTAAAAAAGAAATTAATGCTTGGAATTATTTTTATATCTCTTTCTTCTTTACAAGGATGCTTCGTAAAAGACTTAATATCATCCATTGGTTATATTGATATATATGTAAATTATGGTGACGATTCTTCTGCTGACGAAGAAGATATCAATGTCCCACCGCCTGTTATAATTAATGATCCACCACCTGTAGTTGATGATCCGCCGCCGGTGGTAGATGATCCGGTTCCGCCCCCAAAAATAAAAATCAGAAAAAGCAGCGGGAGTGTAAAAAGCAGAAGTGGAAAAAACACAAGTTTAAGAAATTCGTCCGGCAGACACAGTAATTCAAATTCCACTTCTACTTCAACAAGACGCAGTTTAGACCGACATGAAAGAAAGCACAGGAGATAAAACATGAGATTCAAGCATATTATTAACATTGCGATATTACTCGGATTTTTAATCTATGATTTATTAAATGCACAAAACTTTAACGATGCGGTAAGACTTTCCGAACCCGGATTGGTATTAAGTCCGAGGGCTTTATCGCTCGGTGGAAGTTATACGGCGCTGAGCAATGATTATTCCGGAGCTTTTTTCAATCCGGCCGGTTTAGGTTTGGTCAAGAAAAAAGCGTTGTTTGGTGGCTTAAATTATAATTTGGTAAATAATAACACGAAATTTTTCGGTAACGGTTTGGAAACCGACAATAGCAAGACCCAACTCAGTCACTTTGGTATTACGTTTCCGGTTGCTACAGTAAGAGGAAGTTTGGTATTTTCATTAGGTTACAGTAAAACAAAAGATTTCTCAAACGAATATTCATTTTCGGGATTTAACCGGAACAGTTCCATGATAAGTAATCTAACCTCGAATAACGATGATATCCCTTATTTACTTGGCGTAAGCTACCCGTTGTATGATAATTCGGATAAATATTTGAGAGATACCACAATTATAAACGGCGGATTGTTACAATCGGGCGATATAATCGAGAAAGGAAATCTCAGCACCTTTTCCCTTGCCGGTTCCGTTGAGATGGCTAAGAACGTTTTTGTAGGTGCGTCGTTGGATATTTTGGGCGGTTCTTATAACCGTTCGCGCGAATATACGGAAGAAGATGTAAAAAATAATTATGAAGGGTTTACCGATCCGGCAGACAGCACAACATTCGATTTCCGGTCGTTCTACATTAACGATATACTCGATTGGGATTTGAGCGGATGGGGTTTGAAATTAGGAGTTTTGTATAAACTGAATCCGATAATGAGATTGGGTGCCGCGATAAAATTCCCGAGTTTTTACACGATTCAAGAAAGATATTTTGTAGATGGCGAAAGTAATTTCGGAACCGGGCAAACTTATTTCCTCGATCCTAAAATAGATAACCGAGTTGAATATAAAATTAAAACGCCTTACGAATTTTCCGGTGGCGGAGCGATTGACTTAAATCAAATGGTAATTACTGCCGATGTAAAATTTATTGATTATACTCAAATGGAATTCGGAGAGGGCTTACCGCTTGATGTTGTTACGCAAAATAATAAAGATATCAGACAATTATTCCGCTCGGTTGTTAATTACAGTCTCGGTTTCGAATATACTGTGCCCGTGTTGAATATCAGTTTGCGAGCCGGTTATATGTTTTTACAATCACCTTATAAAAACGATCCACCGGAATACAACAAAAAGTTTACCACTTTCGGCGTCGGTATAGCGCCGCAAAGCGATTTTACAATCGATATTGCTTATGCACACGGCTGGTGGCAAACATTTAACGATAACTACGGAGTGAATGAATCCAGAACTATACAAGATATTTCGAGAAACACGTTCTTGGTTTCTTTTGCGTTGAAATATTAATTTACCCGCTTACCCTAACCCACGATGAGGAGAAACGGCTTTGATTTGTCGATAGCCGTTTCTCTTTTTTATTTATATCATCCGGTTGTTTTCGTATTGAAGAAAAATTTTTATTTATCCTAAAACTTTTAATTGCTAATTTTGGAATCAATAAATTTTCGGAGGTTCGTATAAAAGGCAGAATAGTTCGAGTAGAAAGTAAAAATTATTACGTTCTTACCGATGACGGTTCGGAAGTCCGTTGTGTGCTGAGAGGAAAATTCAAAAAATTATTGGAAATAAAAAAGAATAAACTTTACACATACGATTTTGCCGTTGTAGGTGATTTTGTTGAATTCGATTTACTTCCCGACGGTTCCGGTGTGATAAATAATATTTTCGAAAGGACAAATTATCTTTCCCGGAAAGCCCCGAAAATAAAGGGACTGATGCACAAAGGGGAACGTTACGAACAAATTATTGCCGCAAATCTAGATGTCCTTTATTTAATTTCAAGTGCGGATAAACCAAAATTTAATAACCGTTTGATCGATAGAATTCTTGTCGCATCGGAAAGCGCAGGCATCGAGACGGTGATTGTAATTAATAAAATGGATTTGGTAAGTGCGGAGAATGAAATAGCGGAATGGAAACGTTTATACGAAAACATAGGTTACAAAGTTTTACTTACCAGCGTTGTTGAAAAACTGGGAATAGAAAATCTAAAAAACGAACTTACGGGAAAGGTTAACATCTTTTGGGGGCAATCCGGTGTGGGAAAATCTTCGTTGTTGAATGCGTTGTACCCGGAATTAAATTTCAGAGTAGGGGAAATAAGTCACGCATCGAAAAAGGGAAGACATACAACGGTAACCAGCGTTATGAAGAAAGTAGACGGCAACACTTTTATTATTGATACTCCCGGCATTCGCGAAATCGAACCGTTCGGAATTACAAAACAGGATTTGGGACATTATTTTATCGAATTTGTGCCTTTTATTCATGAATGTAAATTTAATTCGTGCACCCATTTCCACGAACCCGGTTGCGCGGTTGTTAAAGCGGTGGAAAACGGCGAAATTTCGGTTGAACGTTACGAAAGTTATTTGAACCTTCTTGCAACAATAGAAGATGAGCCGAGTTATTAACTGATTGTTAAGTGGAACCGTTCTTCTTTGGAAATGTAAAAAACTCAACGCATTTTCATTCCGTGCATTTATAAAAAATAGGACTTATATTTATTAATTATGTTGAAAAAGATTATAAAAATATTTTTAGTGGTATTAATCGCCGGTTGTTCGGCAAAAGTATCGAAAGACGATTTTTCATTAGTAAAAGAGAAAACCACCAAAATTAAGGAAGCGGAAAAGCTTGCCCTTTCCCATTTCGTTGACGGAACAATGAATGAAATGAAAGGGAATTACGCCGAAGCGATTTTGGATTTTCAAGAAGCGCTCCAGTACGATTCTTCGGCGGGTGTTTACTTTGCGTTGGGGAAAAATTATTTCAGATTGAATAAACTTGCGCTCGCAAAAAAATATGCCGAAAAAGCCGTAGAACTCGATTCCACAAATAAGGATTATTATTTCCTTCTCGGCGATATTTATTCCTACGGCAGAAACTTCGACGATGCGGAAAAAATGTACGAACGGATTATCCAGATTGACTCAACGGATTTACAAGCTCATTATAATTTGGGACGTCTTTATCAAGCGAATAAACCCCTAAAAGCCCTTGAAGTTTATAAAAAGCTGTTGAAAATTACCGGCCCGGAATGGAATGTTCTTCTTAAAATAGCCGAGTTGAACGAACGGCTTGGAAAAATTGACGAGACAATTTCCACCGTTGAAGAATTACTTAAATTAAATCCTTCCGATTTGAAACTTCAAAAAATATTAATCGATGCTTACAACAAACACGGTGATTTCGATAAATCTTTTGCAATGTTAGAAGATGCAATGCGTCTCTTTCCCGATGATTTACGGCTTATAGAATTAAAAGCGAATGCCTTGGTTTATTCCGGTCGTTGGAAGGAAGCATCCGGTGAGTATAAAAAATTAATTACGGAACCGGAAATGCCTTTTGCTTCCAAGGTTCGTATCGGCAGTTTGTTTATTGCTCAAGCGATGAAAGACAGCAGTGTAATTCCGGTTGCAAAAGAATTGCTTGAAGTAATTGACAGCGACAGTTCCGATTGGCAGATTAAGGCTTATTTAGGCGAGATCGCAATTCAACAAAACAATGATTCCGTTGCCACCGAATATTTCCGCGAAGCTTCCAGATTAGCGCAGTGGAATTCGGATATTTGGGCAAGACTCGGCGGTTTGCTTTTCGATCAAGGTAAATACAAAGAAGCGGCGGAAGAATTGGAAAAAATTGCGGCTAATTTTCCGCATCATTTCGGAATAAATTTGATTCTCGGATTATCGCTTGCCCAAACCGGAAAGCATGAAGACGCTCTGAAGTATTTGGAAAGAGCGGTAAAATTACAACCGGCGGATTTGAATGCGAATTTGGCAATAGCTTTCAGTTATAATCAACTGAAGCAACAAACTAAAGCAATTAAACATTTAAATAAAGTTTTGGACGTTGATCCCGAAAATGTCCAAGCGCTCGGAACGCTTGGCTTAATTTACGATTCCCAAAAAAAATATGCGCAATGCGATAGCGTTTACCAAAGAGCATTACAAATCGATTCTTCCAACACGTTAATACAAAACAACTATGCGTATTCTTTAGCGGAAAGGGGAATCAAGCTTAACGAAGCTCTTAAATTAGCTAAAAGCGCGGTAAGTAAGGAGCCTTATAATTCTTCATACCTTGATACAATCGGGTGGATTTTTTTCAAATTGGGAAATTATGAAAAAGCGGAAAAGTATGTAAAAAAAGCATTGGAACTGGATGAAAGCAATCCCACACTGCTCGACCATTTGGGAGATATTTACGAAAAGATGAATAAAAAAGATAAAGCGCTGGAAATGTGGCGTTCGGCTTACGAACGTGATTCGACTAACACGGAAATTAAAATTAAAATTGAAGGTAATAAAATTTGATGAAAAAGTTTATTTCTCTTTTAATGATTTTTGTTCTAACGCTGCTCGCAGTTGAAAGCTGTGTGCCTTCGAAAGAAGCATACGAAGAAGAAATTTTACCCGCCGACCGGTTAATAAAAAAATTGGAAGCTAAAAGGAGGAAAGTAAAAACTTTCAAGGGAACAGGCGTATTCAGTGTGGAAAGTCCTAAACTGAACGCCAAAGCCGGTTTCGAAGTGAAGTTGAAAAAACCCGACTCTTTACAATTTGCGATTTATGGTCCTTTCGGAATTGATTTGGCTTATATGCTGGTTACCAAAAACGATTATGTTTTTTACGATGTTTTGAAAAGTAAAGCTTACAAAGGTGCGTTGCGCGACGAGATAATCCGGAAATTATTTCATGTTAATATTTCGTTCGATGATTTGTTGGATGCTTTTACCGGCGCAGTGAACTTGACGGATAAATTAAGGCGTGAACCGGATGAATATTCATTTAACGAAGAATATTATACTTTAACGTTTTTGGATTCTTTGAACAACAAAAAAAGTATTTACAACGTTTTGATAAATACGCTCGCAATAACCGGTTACCGCTTGGCGATGCTTGACGGGAAAAACATTTTCGAAAGTAAATTTTCCGATTTTAAAACCTATTTAAGAAATGTTCCCATTCCACGCAATACACATTTTGTAAATTTGGATAAGAACCAAACCGTGGATATTAGCTATCGCAGGATAGAAGTAAATAAAAAAATAGATAAAATGACTTTCCCGATTCCAGAAGATGTTAAAATAACGGAATGGTAAAATCGTTATTAAATATTTTCATAATTTCATTGCTTCTTAGCGGGATAACGTTTGCCCAGTTTCAAAAAAAGATTTCTCAAAAGAAAAACGAACTGAATTCGATAAAGCGGCAAATCGAAAAACTTGAAACCGAAATCAACAAAAAAAACGAGGAGCAGAAAAAATCCCTTTCCACATTGCGGCAAATCGACCGCCAAATTCTTTTATTGGCAAAATTTATAAAAAAACTCGATAAACAAATTTCCGAAAAAACGGGAAAAATCAAATCGCTGGAAAAAGAAATCGAAAAGACGGGAGCAAAAATAAACAGACTTAAAAGCGACTATTCAAAGTATATCGTTTGGCTTTACAAACAAGGGGAAAATTCAACTTTAAAACTTTTATCGAATGCAAATTCAGTAAATCAAGCATTGTTGAGATATAAATATTTGCAAAGTATAAGCGAGAAGAATGAGAAAATTTTAAACGAACTCAACGAATTAAAAGCCGGTTACGAAGAAATGAAAAAAGTTGCCGAAAGGGAGAAAAGGGAAAAGGAGAATCTGCTTGCTTCGAAAATTAAAGATAAAGCCAAACTGGAATTGAGAAAAAAAGAAAAATCGGATTTAATTGCGGAGTTGAAAAAAGACAAAAAAGCCTTGGAAGAGGAAATTGTTAAAAAAAGACGTGCAGAAATTAAGATAAAAACTTTGATTGCGGATTTAATCGAGAAAGAGCGTTTAAGGAAAAAAAGACTGTATGAAAGAAGACTGAAAGGAGAAGAAATCCCGCCGGAAGAAATTTACGACTACAGCAATTTTGAGAATTTTGCCGAGTTGAATGGGAAACTTGCCTGGCCGGTACTTAAAGGAAAAATCGTGAGGAATTTTGGGGAAAACGAGAACGAGAAAACCAAAACGGTAACTTTAAATTACGGAATTGATATAGAAACAAAGAAAGACGCTGCTGTTCATGCCGTTGCCGAAGGTATTGTTTCCGCAATAGAATGGATTCCCGGTTACGGAAGCGTTGTTATTCTTACCCACAAAAATGATTTCCGAACCGTTTACGGTCACTTAACCGATATAATTGTTGAAGAAGGCGATAAGGTTTCGGCGGGTGACATAATAGGAAAAGTTAACGAGAATTTGGAGGGGAACATTCTGCATTTTGAAATTTGGAATGAGCGGAATTATCAGAATCCGGAAGAATGGCTGGTTAAGAGGTAAACGGTTTTGCTGCCTCTGAGACAAATATTCAACAATAACAAAATTTTAATACGGAATTTTTCCTCGCTTTCCGTTCTTCAATTTTCTAACTATCTTTTTCCGTTAATTACATTTCCGTATTTGGTGCGTGTTCTCGGTCCAGAGAAATTCGGATTGGTAAATTTTGCCGCTGCCTTTGTTACCTATTTTACAATTTTTACCGACTACGGTTTTAATCTTACCGCAACACAAGAAATATCAGTCAATCGAAAAAATCAAGATAAAATAAACAAAATTTTTTCAAGTGTTTTTGTTATTAAAACCGTTTTATTTTTAATCGGATTATTGGTTTTTCTGTCGTTGGTTTTTGGAATCCCAAAATTTTATGTCGATGCACCCGTTTATATTTTTTCTTTTTTAGCCGTATTCGGTTCTCTTTTGTCGCCGGTTTGGTTTTTCCAGGGTATGGAAGAAATGAATTACATTACGGTAATATCCGTTACCGTTAAAGCAATTTGGGTAATTGCTGTTTTTTTATTGATCAAAAATCCGGCGGATATTTTAATATTAGTAATCTTAAACGGAACTTCGTTTGTTTTAATCGGGATTGCCGGATTAATAGTAGTTAAAATCAGATATGGAGTAAAATTCCGGAAACCTTCGTTAACGGAACTGAAGAGACAACTAACGGAAGGCTGGTATGTTTTTATGTCAACGGCGTCAATTACTCTTTACACAACTACTAACACTTTTATACTCGGATTGTTTGCCGGAAACGAAATTGTGGGTTACTTTTCCGCAGCTGACAAGATAAAAAACGCCGTTCAAGGGTTATTCAATAATGCAGCGCAAACGGTTTTTCCGTATCTCAGTAAATTATTTAGCGAATCGAAAATTAAAGCATTTAAATTTGTTAAAAATTATATGCGATTAACGGTTTCCGTTGCAATAGTCCTTACGCTTTTTATGTTTATATTTTCGGAAGATATTGTTCTTTTGGTATTGGGGAATAACTATATTCCGTCTATAACCGTTTTCAGAATAATATTGTTTTTACCTCTTGTAATTTTATTAAGCAATATTTACGGAATACAACTAATGTTGAATTTGGGATTTAAAAAGGAATTTTCCCGGATAATTTTTTTAAGCGGAGTTTTCAGTGTTGCCGTTTCGTTAATTCTTGTCCCTGTTTTTTATGAAATAGGCACGGCAATAACCGTATTGCTCACGGAAATTTTAGTTACTTCCCAAATGTATTTTTTCCTTAAGAAAAAAGGGATAAAGATATAATCATTCGGATTTTGATGTTAACCCTTAAAGAAAACCTAAAATGGTAGGATTTGTAAAGTATACTTGTAAGAATATCCGATAATTTGCAAAGTATAGTTGTAAAAATATCAGCAATGATAATATTTCCCCGGAATCCATTACAAGAAAATTCAGTTAACGTTAGGAATAAAACCAGGAAATACGGATTTTTTGGTAAAAGTAAATTCTGTTCTTGAAAATAATAAGAATAGTATAATAAGTTCATTATGGAAAAATATTTGACAAAATACCTGTTATTTTGTAAAATGATTTGACAAAATAACCGTATTGGGAAAGTTATGGAAATAAGTAAAATTTTAGAATTTCATCAAAATGCAATGGAACAAAGTCGTGAGTATTCCCGAAAGAGATATGTAGCTGAACGATTAATAAAAGATAAAGGGAAACATTTTGTTGGATTGATTGGAGCGCGAGGAGTTGGTAAGACCATATTATTTAAACAAATTGCCGCGCAAACAGAAGATTCGATTTATATTTCAATTGATTCGGTAGAGATTGAGGATTTGTTTGAGTTGATTAAAACGTTAAATGAATTTTACAAATACAAAATATTTTTCCTTGATGAAATTCATTTTTATAAAAATTATGAAAATGCACTAAAAACTATTTATGATTTTTTAAATGTTAAAATTTTTTTCACTAGTTCGGTTTCGCTATCGTTATTTGATTCAGTTTACGATTTATCGAGGAGAATTAAGATATTCAAAATTTATCCGTTCAGTTATCGTGAATATTTATTTTTTAAGGAAAATATTAATTTGAAGGCGATTACTCTGAAGGATATAAAAGATAAAAGATGGAACAAAAATCACATTAGAGAAGGTCGTTTATTTAACAAATATGTTACCGGTGGATTGATGCCTTTTTCCCTTGAAGAACCTGATGTTTTGGTTATGCAGAAAAATATTCTCGAAAAAATAATTTATCGGGATATTCCGGTAGTTGCCAAACTTGCTACAGATGAACTGGAAATAATAAAAAAAATTGTAATGTTTATCGGTAAATCCCAAATTGAGGGAATCAGTTATTCGGCAATTGCAAATAATCTTAATATTACAAAATACAAAGCGGAACAATATATAAATCTTTTAGAAAAAGCTTTTGTATTAAATGTACTTTTTCCAGCAGGAACAAATGTTTTAAGAGAACCTAAAATAGTTATGAATTTACCTTACAGATTGCTTTATAAAGAATATCAAGAAGCGGTAGGTGGTTTACGTGAGGATTTTTTTGTAGAATGTATTAAAATTTCTAATAAGAAAATCAACTATCTAAAAACAAAAAAAGGGAAGAAAACACCGGATTACATTATTGATGAAAAAGGCTCTAAATATGTAATTGAGGTCGGAGGTAAAGGGAAAGGTATTAAACAGTTTAAAGGCATCGATTTGGAGAAATCCATAATTTTTGTCGACGGATATAGATTCGACGGTATTAAAAGACCTTTGTTTTTAGCGGGATATTTAAAATAATGAAATACGATTACCTGATAGTTGGTGCCGGATTTGCGGGCGCAGTTGCCGCTGAAAGATTGGCTTCGCGTGGAAATAAAATTTTGCTCGTTGAAAAACGTTCGCACATAGGCGGCAATGCTTACGATGAATATAACGAACACGGAGTTTTAATACATAAATACGGTCCGCACATCTTTCATACAAACAGTAAAAAGGTTTTTGATTACCTTTCACGATTTACGGAATGGAGATTTTACGAACATCGTGTTCTTGCTAAATTAAACGGAAAGCTTTATCCTATTCCGATTAACAGAACCACGATAAATAAACTCTACGGAAAAAATTTTACTACGGATAAGGAAATCGAGGAATTTTATGAGAGCGTACGAGAAAAAAGACATCCCATTTTAAATTCGGAAGATATAATTGTTAATCAGATTGGCATTGACCTTTTTGAAAAGTTCTTTAAATTCTATACAAAAAAACAGTGGAATCTTGAACCAAAGGAACTATCGCCGGCAGTAACCGGACGAATTCCGGTCAGAACCAATAGCGATGACCGTTACTTTACGGATAAATTCCAGTTTATGCCCAAAGACGGTTATACTAAAATGTTTGAGCGGATGTTGAATCACAAGAATATAGAAATTATATTCAACACGGATTATAAAAACATTTTGAATGATATTGAATTTGGAAAAATGATATACACCGGTCCGGTAGATTATTTTTTCGATTACAAATTCGGTAGACTGCCGTACAGGTCGCTCAAATTTGAATGGGAGACAATAGAACAAGAAAAATACCAGGAAGCGGCGGTTGTTAACTATGTTGAACCGGAACCAAAATATACAAGAATCACCGAATACAAATATCTTACGGGACAGAAAAAAAATTTAACCACGATCAGCAAAGAATATTCACGGCAAACCGGCGACCCGTTCTATCCAATTCCCACAAAAGAAAATAAAAAACTATATTTGCAATATAAACGGGAAGCGGAAAAATTAAAGAACGTTTATTTCTGCGGAAGACTTGCGGAGTATAAGTATTACAATATGGATGTTGTGGTAGGAAAGATGTTAAAAATTTTCGGCAGTTAAATTATTAAAAAAATCGTTACCGTGTTTTTTGCTTATAAAATTTTTAAAGTAACTTAGAAAATTTGATAATGGAAGATATAAAAGAAAAAATTGCGGCGGTTGTTGTAACTTATAATAGACTGGAACTATTAAAAGAGTGTGTTCATGCGTTAAGAAATCAGACCAGAAAATTGGATGAAATAATTATAATTAATAATGATAGTAAAGACGGTACGAAAGAATGGTTGGATAGTCAAAAAGATTTAACTGTTATACACCAAGCAAATCTCGGAGGGGCCGGCGGGTTTTACACAGGAATAAAGACAGCATACGAAAGGGGTTACGATTGGATTTGGGTTATGGATGATGATGGTTTGCCCGCAAATGATTCGTTGGAAGCATTACTTTCATTTGATACGGATAAAGAAGTGGTTTTAAATTCTGTTGTTGTTGATAAAATAACAAAAGAAAAATTAGCATTTGGATTGATGGATTATAAAAGTAAAAAATTTTACAAAAGCTTGGATGATTTTGCTGAACAATCAATTATATACGGAGCTGGTTTTTTTAACGGTACTTTATTACCGAGTAAAATAATTTCGATTGTTGGCTATCCTAATCCAGATTTTTTTATTTATGGTGATGAATATGATTATTATTTGAGAATTATTGAAAATGGTATTGATATTATTACAATTCCACAAGCAATTATTTATCATCCTTTAGAAGAAAAAAAATATATTGGAAAAGGAAAGTTTTTTTATGAATATAAATATCTTGATGCATTGGCGATTAAATATTTTCCTCGTAACATAATGGCTATTTGGTTTCTGCATCAAAATTTTTCATTCAGGCGATTAGTAAAAACATATATTTATGATACATTTTGTCTTGTATTCTTACAGAAGAGATTCGATTTTGCCGTTAAATATATTCTTTCAATTCTTTCGGGAATTACTTTCGCCAAGCAAATAAGACCTAGCAAGCATGATTTTAATAAAACCGATAAGACAAATTAAAAATTATTTTGAATTCGGTATTTTTTTTATTTTAAAAAAAATTTTACCAAATGCGGAAATAAAAAAAAATACTGTTTTATTTGTAAATACCGGAGAAATTGGTGATTTAATAGTTTCTTCAATATTATTGGAAAATCCGCAAATTCTTGAAAGTTATCCAAGAGTTGATTTCTTAATTAAAGAAAAATATCTGCAATTGTTCCAAAATTATTCCGGTAAAATAGATTTTATTGGGTATAACTATCTTAAATATAAATATTCAATAAAATATAAATATAATTTGATTCGAAACTTAAGAAAAAAGGGTTATGAAAAATGTATTCACTTAAGTGCGGCTAAAGGAATTTTAAATGAAGAATTAGTTCACTTAATCGGTGCGAAAGAATTAATTACAATTAATAATTTTGTGAAATATTTAGGTTCGCGTTTGGGAAAATATTTTTTAAAAAATTATACATACATATTAGCAGAAGAAGTATTAAATGAATATGCAAAACATTATGCTTTGATGAAATGGTTAAATAAAAAAAAATGTAAATTTCATTTTAACTCTAACCAGCTATTCGGTCATATTAAAAAAAACATTGAGATTAAGGATAATAATATTATTATTGCACCATTTTCTTCCGCAGGAAACCGAGATTGGAAACCGGAATATTTCAAAATAATAATTGACCAACTAAGTTCAAGATTCAAAATAATTTTAATAGGTTCTCTTAATCAAAAAAAGAGATTAACTTTACTAGCCGGTAAAAATAAAAACGTTACCGTTTTAGCCGGTAATTTAAAATTGAATGAGATCCCTAAATTATTGGCTAATTCGAAATTATTTATTGGTTTAGATTCTGGGATTACTCATATCGCTCTAAAAATAGGGATACCTCTAATAGCTATTATAGGCGGAGGTGAATTTGGTAGATTTTTTCCATATCGGGAGTCTGAAAAAGTCCGGTTTTTATTTCATGAAATGGATTGCTTTTTATGTCATTGGGAATGTTCTAAAAATGAAAAGTATTGTTTAACTGATGTTACACCGGAGATGGTTATAAACGAAGTTAATAAGTTGCTAAAATGATAATAAGACTAACTAATTTGGATATCGATAAAATAAAAAAAGGATTATTTAATTCCGGTTCTGAACCATGTGTAATAATGTATGCTGATTTTAATGTAATTAATCATATTTATGAAAGCAGATTGGAAATTCCAATTAATTTTAAACTATATCCCGATTCAACTGCTGTTTATTTTATTTTAAAATTATTTGTGGACAATAAAGTTGCTAAAATAGTAAGTACTGATTTACAACATAACCTCTTAAATTTTCTTGCAAATTCCGGTAAAAGAATTTTTCTATTTGGTGATTCGGATGAAATATTAAATAAGGTAAAAATTACTCTTCTTGAAAGAAAAGGCTCTTTACAATTAGCAGGTTTTCATAACGGTTATATTTACAATGAATATGAAGTAATTGAAACGATTAATAAAAGTAATTCGGATGTATTATTTGTGGGACTCGGTGCTACACGACAGGAAAAATGGATAATTAATAATTACAAAAAGTTGAATGTTAAATTGATTATAAGTGTTGGTGGCTGGTTTCAATATTTGGCTGAAAATAAGAAAAGAGCACCATTATTCTTACGCAGAATGCATTTGGAATGGTTCTATAAACTAACCAAAGAGTTTAAATCTGTTTGGAAACGTTATTTATTTGGTTTTCCGTTTTTTTGCTATAGAGTAGTATTCAAAAAAATAAATTTTGAGATTCTGGATGTCTGAAGGAAAACTTTTGACAGTTGTTATACCTGTTTACAATGCTGAAAAATATATTGAAGCAAGTTTAAATTCCGTTTTGAATTCTTCTTTTTCAAATTTCGATATAATAATAATTGAAAACGGTTCCACTGATTCGTCAAAAAAAATATTGAAAAGATATGAAAGAGAAAATAAAAACATTCGGTTAATTTATTTGAAAAGTAATGATCTTATAAAAGCAATGAATATTGGGATTAAAAATTCTAACACAAAATATATTGCGATAATGGATAGCGATGATATTTGTCCAAATGAAAGATTCGAAAAACAAATTTCGTTTTTGGAAAATAATGAAAATATTGTTTTGGTAGGAACTTCTATTTACTATTTCACCGGTGCAAAAAAAAAATGGAAAATAAAATTACCATCGGACAATGATGTAATTCTTAGCGGTATTCGGAAGTATGGGCAAATGATATTTAATCCTACCATAATGTTTAGAAAGGAATGTGCCCAAAAAGCTAATTACTATTCAGCAGAAGATTATCCTGTTCCTGACCTTGGTTTTTTTTTAAGGATGTCAAATTTAGGACAGTTATCTAATCTTTCCGAAATTTATCAAGGTGTCCGTTTATCCGAAAAAAGTTTTACCCAAGAAAACTTTAATTCAATAGTTAAAAAACAAATTTTGATTATTAATAACCATTTTGCTTTGGGAAAAAGTACAAGATTGTTCGAAAAAAAATTGTTGTTAAGTAAATTTTTTTACAAAAAAGTCCTATTGGGTTTTTTATCTAATAAATATATTGAATTTTTTTTCTACAGCTTTTTAACTATTATTATACGTCCGGTTTATGCTGTTGCTTATTTAACAAAAAAAATTATCTCGAAATAAATATTTAATAATAATTCCTAAATAATATGAAACAACTTTATTTTATTCTCTCGTCTATTTTAATGTTTATAACACTTAACGCACAAACTCGTTTAGAGGATTACATAGAAAATGATAACTCAATCTCAATGGTTGTAAGTTTAGGAAAAGTAAATTTGCTTTCTCTAAAAAAAGAAAAGGACCAAGGAGTATTAGGAAAATATTTTGATGTTAGCCACCCTGGAGAATATGCGTTACCATCAAAAAATGTTTTTATCGCAATACCGCCTGGTTCATCTGTAATAATACAACAAAAAATTTTAAAAGAGCGTGAATTTAATTTCGACTTAGGAATTAATCCAAGACCCATATTATTAAATGATTCAACAACCTCTTTCACGTATAAAAAAATCAATTTTAAGCATATTTCTAACAGGCCAATTGTAGAATTAATAGGTTATTTGTGGATTGATGAATTTTATTGTGCGCATATAAGAATTAATCAATACTCTTATAACGGTAAAGAAAAAAAAGTAAAAGAGATACAAAAAATCAAATTATTATTAAAAATCAATAATGCGTCTCTGGTAAAAAAAGTTGATCTTAAAGAAACGGATTCTGGAACAAGCAATGTTATTATCAACTACCAATATGCTACTCATTTTAGAACTAATAAAATTCTAATTAATGATACTACATTTAATTGGGTAAATCCGGATCAGGAATATCTAAAAATTGGAACAGCAAAAGACGCAGTATATCGTTTGACAAAAACCGATTTGGACAATTTCAACATACCTACGAATTCGATAAATCCTAAAACATTTAAATTATATTTAAAAGGAGTAGAAATCCCGATTTACGTTTCCGGGGAAAATGATTTGAGTTTCGATAATAATGATTATATCGAATTCGTTGGAATTAGAAACATGGGCGGACACCACAGGGAAGTAAGCGGATACAGTCAACCATATAACGAATATTTAGGGCGTTATACCGATACAACCGTGTATTGGCTTACATGGAACGGTGAAAATGGAAAAAGAGTAGAGATTAAAAATAATTCGAGTAACAACGCCATTGATACATTAAATTATTACCATCAAATAGATCATTATGAAAGAAATGTTGCATTCGATTTTTCATCTTCAAATTTAGTGGAAAGGGAAAAACCTTTCTGGACAGAAAATAAAACTTGGCATGAACATATTTTGGGTGTAAGAATATATAATAAAAACTTTAATGTCAGTGATTTTGTGAAAGATAAAAAATTTTGGGTATTTGCTAAGCTACAAGATTTTGCCTCAAATATTTTCCAAAATGCACATCTTCTTTCGTTGGGGGTAAATTCTTCAAACTGGAGCGATTCAATTTATATAAATAAATATCAAAAAGTGGTATTAAAAAATGAATTAAGTACTAATTTGTTAAATGAAGGTAATAATATTCTGAATATAAATTCTATTCAAACAGATGCAACAGTAAACGCTTGCATTTTTGACTGGTACGAAATTGAATATCCTCGTTATCTAATTCCGTTTGACGATTCATTGAATTTTTCCTTTACATTTTTAGATAGTTCTGAAGTGCCGGAAAAAATAAAAATAACGAATGTATCCACGGATAATTTTTCACTTTGGCGTTACGGCGACAGATATACCAAGTATATTGTAACTAAGGATAATAATAATATTATTTTCGCCGATTCAATTTCCGCTAAATCCAAATTCTATTTTATTGACAATTCTAAAATACAATCACCTAAAATATATTATTCTAAACAGTTTAAAAATTTAAGAAGCTCTCAAAATAAAGCGGATTATATTGCAATTACACATGATAAATTTCTCAACAAGGTTACTGATTATGTTGATTTTATTTCAACAACTTACGATGTTAACACTAAAGTAGTAAATATCAATGATATTTATGATGAATATTCTTATGGATTTTTTAATCCCGAAGCCATAAAAAGTTTTCTACAATCTACACATGCGTATTGGCAATCACCAAAACCGAAATATGTTGTTCTAATAGGAAGTGCGACTTATGATTATTATGGAAATAAATATAAAAATATAAGTTCAGTGAAAAAAAGGGTAATTAATTATGTGCCATCTTTCGGGGCCCCTGTTAGTGATAGTTGGTTTGTGATTTGGGATACAACCGGCGCATATATCCCGCAAATGAATATCGGTAGGATCCCAGTTGCAACAAACGAACAACTTGATTGGTATATTGAAAAACACAAAACCTATGTCAGTCAAGGTTATGATGAATGGAATAAAAGATTCTTATTTTTTTCAAGTGGTGATGCTGCCAATCCATCTGAATTGGAAGCACTTTATAACGCCAATCAATTTGTTATTGACAATTATGTAACTCCCATGCCAATTGGTGGGAAGGCAATTCACTTTTACAAGACAATTGATCCGCCTACAAATTTCGGACCATATTCTCATGAATATATTGAACAAGAGATCAACAAAAGTGGGGTGTTTATTTCTTATCTGGGGCATAGCGGTACACAAATTTGGGATAATACTATAGTAAATCCCGAACAATTGGGAAATGATAAACAACGTTTCCCCATCGTGTCGGATTTTGGTTGTTCAACTGGTAAGTTTGCAGAACCTGATATAACATCTTTTTCTGAGCTATTTACTCTAGATGATAACGGCCAAGCTATTGCCTATGTGGGCAATTCTTCTTTAGGATTTTTATCGACTGCTATATCTGCTCCGAAATTATTTTATAAAAATATATTGAATGAGAAAATTTTTAATGTTTCTGAAGCACATAAACAAGCTAAAGTAGAATTATTACAAAATGGGTCTGGAACTTCCGAGCTTTTTGTTTTAACAAATAATTTTATTGGTGATCCGATTATTAATTTGCCCATACCAGATAAACCTAATTTTTTGATTAGTTCACCTAATATACATAACCGATCAGACTATCTAACAGATTCACAAGATAGCGCTAACTTTGAAATTATTTTTAATAATTTTGGTATCGTATTAAATGATTCTTTAGATATATTGATTATTCATACATTTAAAGAGCACGCTGATTCGGTTTTCTTGAAAACTCCGGTACCTTTTTACGAAGATACTGTCTCCATTAATCTCCCAATTAGAAATAAAGCGGGCAAACATGACCTGGTAATTATTCTTGATCCAAATAATAAATATGAAGAAATCAATGAAAATGATAATAATGCTAAAATATCATTTATAGTTTCAAGTTCTGAAGTTCGTCCATTACTATTTTATTCTAATCTTAATGGGATTTTAGATACAATTAAAGTACTTAATCCATCGACATTGTCTGCATCTAATAAAATTATTTTGGAAATGTCCACAGATTCAAATTTCATAGCCCCTATTAAATATTCAAAACAGTTTGGTCTCTTATACACAAAATTTCCATTGCCAAACCCTAGTACCAAACAACTATACTGGGGTAGATTGAAGACTAAGGGATCGGTAAATTATTCCTCCCCCTTTTCTTTTTACATTAATAAAAATAAAATCATTATTCAAGACAGTATTGGTTTTTCCTTTCTAAAAAGAAAAAACATCATTATAACAAATAAAGGGGCAGCCATAGATTCATTATCAGTTAAAATTGAAGTTTTTTCCGCTGGTTTTAATGATGGTCAAGCTGCAATAATTTCCAAAAACGGAGTAGATTATGTCCCAACTCCTCGGGTAGGTCACCATGTTGTTTTATTTAACGCGGTTCCACCTTATAATTTTGTGAAATATGAATATTTCAATACGTATGCTGGAGGTGAAAATATTGATAATTATATTCAATTTTTAGATACATTATCTTCGGATTATTTGGTAGCAATCGCTATATCGGATGAAGGAACTCCAAGAAATGAGGATCTAAAAAATCAATTAAGATCATTGGGAAGTAAATATATTGATAGTGTGAGGTTTCGTAGTTCTTGGGCTCTTATTGGTCGCAAAGGTGCTGCAATAGGAACTATGCCTGAGGCATTTTCGAATCAAGGAGAGGGCCCTGTAACAATTGATACATCTATGATTTATCTTGCTGATACCGGAGAAATCGAAACTCCTACAATTAGAAATAGCAGTAGATGGCACAAACTAACCGTCTCCGATTCCCTCCCATCGGATAGTAAGATTAATTACAGGATTTTAGGAATCAGGAATGAGACAACAATCGACACTCTCGATTATGTTCAGCCCGTTAACGGTGAAGCCGATTTGTCATTTCTTAATAATCTTTCGTATAGTAACATCAAAATTTTAGCCGAGTTTAATGCTTCAGCGGATTTACAATCACCCAAGTTATATTCGTTAGGGGTGGATTATGTCGGCGTGCCCGAACTTGGTACGAATTATCAAGTTGTATCGATTGATAAGGACTCGGTTGATCAAGGCGAAAATATCAATCTGTCGTTTTATGTTTACAATGTTGGCGAATCTACTGCAGATAGTTTCAAAGTTAAAGTCGATTTGGTTAAACCGGATAATTCCACACAACAAATTTTTGAGCAGTTAGTGGATTCAATCGGAGCCGAACAGCGAAAGAAATTTGACGTGGTATTTAATACCGTTGACTATAAAGGGGAAGGACAATTTAATATTACAATCGATTCCGGAAATAAAATTCAAGAACTTTTCGAAGATAACAATTTTTACTCAATACCTTTTTATGTAAAAGGTGATACAACAAAACCATCCTTAAATGTTACTTTCGACGGTGAAGATATTTTCGAAGGCGAATATATTTCGGCTACGCCGCGTATTAAAATTGAACTGAACGATCCTTCGTTAGTCCCGATTAACGATACATCTGCGGTTACGATTTTTCTTAACGACGAACAAATTTATTATTCGTTGAATCAAGAAGAGTTAAAAATCTCTTTCTCTAATTCCAATCCTAAAGTCGTGGTAAACTACACTCCAACCTTAAAAGACGGTGAGTACACGCTAACCGTATTTGGTAAAGACGCAAACGGTAATATTGCGGATTCCAATGGCATCTCAAAAACCTTTGTGGTTGATAATGAAACCAAACTTCTGAATTTATACAATTATCCTAATCCGTTTTCATCTGAAACGTATTTTACTTTTAAATTAACGCAGATTCCAGATGAAATTGATATTAAAGTTTATACCATTGCGGGAAGACTCGTTAAAAAAATCCGTTTGAGTGGTAATGAATTGGATTATGATTTTAACAGAATTTATTGGGACGGCAGAGACGAAGATGGTGATTTATTGGCAAACGGTGTGTATATTTACAAAGTTATTATGTATGCTAACGGAAAAACCCAAGAAATTACGCAAAAACTTGCGGTAGTCAGATAATTCAAAAATATCGGGGATAGTCATGAAAACAAAAATCTCATTTTTGGTTTTGTTGTTTTTCGTTTTGTCTGTTAATAGTAATGCGCAATACAGAAGACTGAATCCTTACGAAGGATTTCTCGGCGGTGGGTTCGGTGTTACGTGGATTGATAATAAACCTCATTACACATTTCATCTTTTCCCGGAACTTGCTTTTGCCAATTTTGGTGTCGGACTCGATCTGAATCTTGAATTTGATCAAAATGGTAAAATCAGGTCGGAAAACTTTAATGAATTCTCCGATTATTTGAGTATCATCCGATATGTACGATATGGTGTTAAAGGAGATCCGTTTTATGCACGCTTGGGAGTTCTCGATTATGCTACATTGGGACACGGAAGTTTGATGTACCTTTATAATAATAGTCCCAGCTACGATACGCGTAAAGTCGGAATGGAACTCGATTTGGATTTGGGAGTCGGTGGTTTTGAAGGAGTTTATTCCAGCTTTGGGGAAGACGGCGTTGTAGGATTCCGTGGCTATGTTCGCCCTCTGCAATTTACGGATGCCGGTGATATTCCAATCATAGGAAATTTTGAAATTGGGGCGACCTACATTACCGATTTCAACAAATATGCCGGTGTTACTGCGGGAAGCATCGATCCGGCAACAAACGAGTTTAAACCTTCACAAGATTTTGGTACGGTTCAAGCATACGGATTTGATTTGGGTTTACCGATTATTAAAACATCGTTGGCCAGATTGGAGCTGTATTTTGATTATGCAAAAATTGTCAACTTCGGTGAGGGGCAAACCGTTGGCGCCATGCTAAGATTAAACGGTCTGGGCTTAGTGAACCTTCAAGCTAAATTGGAAAGAAGGTTAAACGGCGATCATTATTTGCCCGCGTATTTTAATTCATTTTACGAAATAGAAAGATTTAAATTTGACGAAACAACCGGAACAGTATCGAGCAAGGTTAAAGAGTTGGAAACCCTTCAGTCGGTTGGGAACGGATTCTACGGCGAATTACTCGTCCGCGTTTTGGGAAGTTTCGATATCCTTGGCTCTTACCAACGTTTGGATGAGCATCCGAAAAGCGGAATTTTGCATTTGGAAACGGATGTTTCGCCAGAAGGCTTCCCTTACGTGGCACGTGCCGGATATGATAAAATCAATATTCAAGACGAAGCGGATATCTTTACTTTGGACGACCGCTCATATTTGTTTGCGGAACTCGGTTACAAACCGATGCCATATTTACTTGTTTCATTAGTATATCATTGGACGTTTACGCCTTTAAGAGATGAACAAGATAATGTAATTGATTTTATACCGCAGAAAAAAATTGAACCGAGGGTTTCTTTCGTTTATCCGTTTGATATTGGCAATTAGACTGTCGCCACCGTCCATACGGTGGCGAAAAACCGCTCTTTCAAATTGTAGTCAATAAAAGCGGACGAAAAATGCACTCCCTGTCACCGAGTGGTTGGTGACAAAAAATCAAAAATACAATGGCACTGCGAGGAAGAGCAAAACTAACAGATGAATCATTTTTCTTTGTAACAACTACCGTTGTTGATTTTGTTAATGTATTTAAATATCCGCAATGCTGTGACGCACTTATTTTAAATGTTAAGCATTATCAAAAGAAATATAATTTTGAAATTCTCGCTTACGTAATAATGCCAAGTCACTTCCATTGGATAGTTCAAGTTGATCGGTCGAAAGGTACAATATCTAACATTATGCGGGATATAAAAAAGTATAGTGCGTGGGATATTATGGAAATAATAGAGCAACTGAAAAGGAAAGATTTAATCCGGATATTTGAAAAGAATGCAAGCGAGTATAAAGATAGAAAAAGAAAACTTTGGATGAAAAGATTTGATGACCAAGTTATTAGAAATCAAAAAATGTTTTGGACGAAAGTTCAGTATATTCATAATAATCCCGTAAGAGCCGGACTAGTAGCTCGCCCCGAAGATTATCTTTATTCCAGTGCGCGAAACTATGTAAATGGGGATCATTCGATCATCAAAGTAAATACAGATATGCTAGGAGTTATAATTGAGTAATTACTTGTTGCCATCGTCCACACGGTGGAAACACTGCATGCTTTCCCAAGTCCACCGAATGGTCGGTGACAGCAAATCACCACTACTCAGTTATTGACTGCTTGGTGATAACAATTGAGATTAACGTTGTGTTCTCTGTCGCCACCGTCCATACGGTGGCGAAACTAAATCCTGTCACCGAGTAGTCGGTGACAGCAAAGGTTGGTGACAGCAGGTGAATGATGTACCGTCGTTACCGTCCAAATATTGGCGAGAATGTTTTTACGATGAGTGACTTATCTCATGAACTATAAACCTTTTTAGTTCATCAACAGAATGGAAAACATAATCGCTTTGCATTTTTAACACTTCGTCTTTTGCATAACTCTCCCACAGAACCGATGCAATTTTAACTCCGGCTTCATGTGCAGCTTTTATATCGGCAGGAGAATCTCCTATCATTAACACTTTTTCCGGTTGTAAATTATATTTGTTCAAAAACATTCGTATACCTTCGGCGGAAGGTTTGTGATTTTTTACATCGTCACCGGTTACAATCAAATCGAAAAAATCGTATATCCCGAGCTGTTTAAGCGTTATCTCAGTAGTTTTTCTTCCCTTGCCGGTAAATATGGAAATCGGTAAACCTGCACTTTTTATTTTCTCCAAAATTTCTTTTATTCCGGGGAAAATTTTTGCATACTTGTTATGCATATTCTCGTAAAATTCATAGTAATCTTTTTTCGCATTTTCAAATTGTTCGCCAAACCATTCTTTTAAGATAACATCTTCCGGTGGACCGAATAACGCGATTACTTCGTCGTCTGTTAATGTTTTACCAAGATATTTTTTCGTAACATGGTTGAATGAAGCGAAAATTAATTTGTTGGTAGATGTGAGTGTTCCGTCAATATCGAAAATGAATCCTTCGAATTTGCTCATCGGTTAATTCCAGCATTTTGTAATTATTGTATATATCGAAAATTATAAATTTGTTTTTTCCTGCCTGTCGTACATATCGCAAAGGTTTAACCGGAGAATAAAATAACAGATTAATTTTCCCATGTGAAAATTGATAAACATTTCCGCTCCGTATTCCAAAGAAAATTTTTCCATCTCCTTCGTAATCTTTACTACCGAACGCAATTTGTTTTTCTCCGATATTATAGGTTTTGATGATTTTTCCGCTTCTAATTGAAAATTTTTTCAGCGCTTTGTTCCCGCCGACTAAAATTGTTCCACCTTTACCGAATGAAATTGCCGCATTTTTTATACCCGTTTTTGTTCCAAATATTTTACTGCCTAAAAGAATATCGATTTTGTAAAGTTTACCATCCGTCAAAACAAAGTAAACCGATTTATTATCGCTTAATAAATCAGATGCCAAAACGTTTTTCTGCTTGCCGGATTTCCATTTCCAATTTGTCCAACCTGTGAATGGGTCTAAATTAAATAAAATACCATTCGAATTGAAAAAGAGAAGTTTATTATTTGCCGAAATTAATTTGCCTGCAATGTTGGAAGTATTGTCCGGATTAATCCATAATTCTTCAAAAGCGGGAATAGAGTAGGCGAATATTTTCCCCGAAGCCGTTCCGAATGCAATGGAATTAGGTTTATTTTTTGGAATGTCGTAAAGTAAGTTTTTGTCGCCCTTATAAGTAAACAAAACCGGTGATGTTACAATCGCTTCGTCAACCCCTAACGATTCAATTTGTTCTCCAGTCGAATTATCCAAGATGATTACATCACCTTCGAGTGTTGTAAAAATTAAATAGTTACGGAAGTAAAGCATCGGTGAAATGAGAGTTGCACCGGCGTCATATTTCCAAAGTTCTTTTCCCGTTGAATCGATGCAAGTAACCAAACCGTTCATACCTGCAAAATAGAATTTCCCATTTCTATAAACGGGTTGTATAAATGACAAAGTATTGCTTTCTTTTTCAAATAAAATTTTGAAGCTGTTCTTTTTGCTTTTCTTCCCGCTCCGTTTTTGTAGTGCAGTAATGGTCAAACTCTTAAAATATTTTTTTCCTTTTTTTAGTTTCAGTTTGTTCCCCTTAATTTCCACACGTATAACAGGACTTTTGCGGGAAAGATTAAAAATTTTATTTAACGGAATAAAATAAATTTTCGCGGGTAATAACGAATCGGGTAATGTTGAGATAAAATCGTTAAGATTGTTTGACTCAGAAGTAAAAGAAATTATATAAAGATTCTCAGGAAAACCGGCTTGGGAAAGTACGGAAGAAATTTTAGCTTTATCTTCTTCCGGCATCCCTTCAATTTTGGGGTTGTTGGTTACAATCTGGTTCAGACCAAAAATTAAGGAATTGTTTTTCCACAATGCAAAGTTTCTAATCCAATTAGTTTCATCGTTAACAAAATTCTCAATCAAATATTCCCGGTAGGAAATTTTAGGGAAAACAAAAAACGGAATACTATCGGGAATTTCTTTTTGAAAAATCTTTTGAGCGTTTTCAAAATTTTTTGAATCCGGTTTACCGCTAAGTAAAACAAAATCGGTATTTTCAAAATTGAAATTTGACCCTGATGAAATCTTTAAGTTTCCGTTAATGATTATGAAATTCAATTTTTGCGGATAAGAAGAAACGGAAAACAGAAAAAATATTAATAAGCAGATGTAAGTCTTCATTCTCTAATTCTTAATTTGAAAATGTTATTTCCCAAATCGAAATTAACGATTTCTAAAATATACTTATTTCGTGAATACTAAGTTTATTCAAATGCTTGATATCCAGAATTTTTATCTTTATGAGTTTCTTGTTATGCACTTTATTGATGGAGAGGACCATTCCTCTCCATATTAAATAAGATTTCCTAAAACCCCATGACTTGCATTAAAATAGAATCATATTCCGAAAGTGTCGAAATGTAAACCCACAGCAACGGGGAACTATGCACATATAAAAGAATGTTGGAAAACCATAATCTCTCAAAATTGATATTTCATTGCTGGAGAAAATCATTCAATTGTTGAAAAGTTCTAATCCTCTCAAAATTCACTGATGGAGAGGACCATTCCTCTCCATATTAAATAAGATTTCCCAGACATTTCAAGACTTGCTTTTAAAATAGAATCGTATTCCGAAAGTGCCAAAATATAAACCTGCCTGGAACTAGGAACTATGCACATGTAAAGAATGTTGGAAAACCATAATCTCTCAAAATTGATATTGCTGTAATCAATATTTATATTTCGAAGCTAATAATAATTTTAAGAAATGAAAAACATAAGAAATTTCAGCATAATTGCACATATCGATCACGGTAAATCGACTATTGCCGATATGCTGCTCGAAAAAACGGGCACGATTACGCCGCGGGAAGCCAAGTCGCAATTACTGGATGACATGGATCTGGAGCGTGAGCGTGGGATTACGATTAAATCCCATGCAATTAAAATGCAATATACTGCAAAAGACGGCGTGAAATATGATTTGAATTTAATCGATACGCCCGGGCATGTTGATTTTTCTTATGAAGTATCCCGCTCGCTTGCCGCTTGCGAAGGAGCTTTGTTGGTTGTGGACGCCGCACAGGGTGTTGAAGCGCAAACAATCAGCAATGTATATTTGGCAATTGAAGCCGGATTGGAAATTATTCCCGTTATAAACAAAATCGATTTGCCAAGTGCAATGGTTGATACTGTGAAAGCTCAAATTATTGATTTGATTGGATGCGACGAAGAAGAAATTATATTAGCGAGTGCAAAGCAGCGGATTGGCTACGAAGAAATTTTGGATGCAATAATCGAAAGAATTCCGCCGCCCGAAGGCGACGACACAAAACCGTTGCAAGCATTAATTTTCGATTCCGTTTTCGATTCATATCGCGGAGCTATTGCATACATACGGGTTTTTAACGGTGTTCTGAAAACGAAAGATCAAATTAAGTTTTTTGCGAATCAAAATATTTATATGGCAGAAGAAGTCGGGGTTCTTGGTTTGCAAAAAATTAAAACCGGTGAACTGCGCGCCGGCGACGTAGGATATGTGATTGCCGGAATTAAAGATGTGAAAGAAACACGCGTTGGCGATACGATAACTCACGCTAAAAACGGAGCCGCCGAACCGCTGCCGGGATATAAAGAAATTAAACCTATGGTTTACAGCGGATTGTATCCTTCAAATTCCGAAGATTACGAAAGTCTGCGCGATGCTATAGAAAAACTTCAACTAAACGATTCAGCACTTATTTTTGTACCGGAAACTTCGGCAGCTCTCGGATTTGGATTCCGCTGCGGATTTCTCGGCATGCTGCACATGGAAATCGTTCAGGAAAGATTAGAGCGCGAGTATAATCAGAATATCGTTACAACTTTGCCGAACGTGGAATATTATGTTTATAAAAAAAACGGAGAGAAAGTTGTTGTAGATAATCCCGCGGAAATGCCGGAAGTAGGTGAGATCGATCATATTGAAGAACCGTTTGTTAAAGCTCAGATAGTTGTTCCGAGCGAATACCTTGGCAGTATAATGAAACTGGCAATGGATAAACGCGGTGTTTATAAAAATACTACGTATCTCGATCCTACACGCGCGGATGTGCAATACGAATTTCCGCTTTCGGAAATAATTTTTGATTTCTATGATAAACTTAAATCCATTTCAAGGGGTTATGCATCTTTCGATTATGAATTTATAGGATATAAAGAATCCGATTTGGTTAAACTGGATATCATGCTGAACGGCGAAAAGGTTGATGCACTTTCAATAATTGTTCACAAATCAAAAGCATACGATTGGGGAAGGAAAGTTACATCCAAACTGAAAGAACTTATCCCGCGGCAAATGTTCGAAATAGCAGTTCAAGCGGCAATCGGGAATAAAGTAATTGCACGAACCAATATTAAAGCGTTAAGAAAAAACGTATTGGCAAAATGTTACGGCGGCGACATAACCCGAAAACGCAAGCTTCTTGAAAAACAAAAAGAAGGCAAAAAAAGAATGAAGCAGGTCGGAAATGTTGAAATTCCCCAAGAAGCATTTCTTGCCGTCCTTCAAATTGAAGATTAAAAAAGAAAACATTTTTTGATTTTAAGAGTATAAAGGAATAACAAAAAAATCAGACAATTAAATTGAGAGTAAACTAATTTATGACTTCGGACAAAACTAAAAAGAAAAACATAGCGAAAACACCTACTCAGAAATTTCTGGAATTTCTAAAAAATTTATTTTTTGCAGCCATTGCGGCTTTGTTAATTAAAACATTTTTAATAGAAACTTCGCGGGTTCCAACCGGCTCGATGGAGAAAACCATTTTGGTAGGTGATTTTCTTTTCGTAAATAAATTTATTTACGGCTCTTCGTCGCCCAGAAACATTCCGTTTACAAACATAGCATTGCCTTATTTTCAATTGCCGGCAATACGCGAACCCGAACGGGGCGATATTGTGGTTTTCGAATACCCCGGCGGAAGGGATGAACTGAAACCGAGAGAAATCAGTAATTACGTAAAACGTTGCATCGCTATTCCCGGCGATACTTTGGAAATTATTAATAAAGTGGTTTACATTAACGGGAAACGGGCTCATATTCCTCCGCATATTCAATATCTCGATCCGGTTATAACACCAAAAGGCGTTGCACGAATGGACATTTTCCCGAAAGGCAGCGGCTGGAACGAAGACAATTACGGACCCCTTGTAATTCCCAAAAAGGGGGATGTGGTAAAACTAACACCGGAAAATATTGAAATTTACCGTACTTTGATAAACAGAAATTACGGAAAGGAAGTAGTGAAAGTTAAAAACGGGAAAGTTTATATCGAAGGAAAACCCGCCGATACTTACACGATTCCGCAAGACTACTATTTTATGATGGGCGATAACCGCGACGATAGTGCAGACAGCAGATATTGGGGATTCGTACCGCGCGAGAAAATTGTTGGTCAGGCTTTTATGATTTATTGGTCGTGGAATCCGAATATTCCTTTTTCCGACTTTTTCCGGTTGCTCGGCTCCGTTAGAATAAACCGGATTGCAAAATTAGTGTATTGATTTTTACTTTCCTTATTTTAAAGTTTTCCAGTAAATTTACTTCCGAATAAATTCCGGAGAGTTATGCGTATTATAATATTTGGCTTTTTACTTTTATTATTGATTGCATCAAACGGTATATCCCAAAGTAAATATTTGATTTTTTTAACCGATAAGGGATTTGAAATCCAAAACGGATTGTTAAAATCAGTTGAATTGAAAAAAGTAGCCGAAAAACAGCTTTCGCGCAAAGCAATCGAAAGGAGAATTAAAACATTAGGAAGAAATAATTATCTCACTTTCGACGATTTACCGATATCCGAAAAATATATTAATTCACTTAATCGGAAAGGAATAAAAATAATAAATCGGTTAAAGTGGTTCAATACCGTAAGTGCTTATCTAACCAGTAAACAAATAGATGAAATTAAAAACTTACCGTTCGTAAAAGAAATAAAACCTGTGCAAAAGTTTAAAATCCGCAAAGGTAAGGTAAAGATGGAGAACAAACCAGTATTTTCAAAAGTTGATGCTCAAGACGAATATGTTTTCAATTATGGACCATCATTCCAACAGTACGAGCTTTCGCAAATTCCGGAGGTTCATAATTTGGGAATAACCGGTGAAGGAGTTACTATCGGAATTTTGGATAACGGTTTCAGATGGAAAGTTCATCCGGCAACACTGAATGCAAATGTAATTGCCGAATACGATTTCATATTTCATGATTCGGTTACGGCAAACGAACCTGAAGATGTTTCAAATCAGGATTCACACGGAACTCGGGTTTTTTCAATTATCGGAGGGTTCGACGATGGGAAAATTGTTGGACCGGCATTCAATGCTTCGTTTTTACTAGCAAAAACAGAAGACAATAGAAGCGAAACTCACGTAGAGGAAGATAATTACGCCGCAGCGCTCGAATGGATGGATTCGATTGGTGTGGATATTACAACTTCTTCACTTGGTTACAGCACGTTCGACGATTCCGTTTTTTCTTATACTTATTCGGATATGGATGGTAAAACCACAATAGTTACCAAAGCGGCTGAAAAGGCTTTCGCGAAAGGAATACTCACTTTGACTTCGGCGGGCAACGAAGGAAATAAACCGTGGCATTATATTACCGCTCCGGCAGACGGAATTAACACTTTGGCAATCGGTGCAGTAGATGCAAATAATAATGTGGCATCGTTTAGTTCCCGCGGACCGTCTTACGACGGGCGTATTAAACCCGATTTGGTTGCAAGGGGAACATCGGTTTATAGCGCTTCGGTTTCCGGAAATTCCTATTCTTGGGCTTCGGGAACTTCCATGTCTTCGCCCATTGCAGCCGGCGTTGCCGCAATGTTGCTTTCCGCTTATCCCGAATTAAACAACAGACAAATCAGACATATTCTACTCGAAACCGCCGATAGTTCGGGCAATCCCAACAATGATAGGGGCTACGGGCTGATCTCTGCGGCAAAAGCTATTTCATACCCTAATGTAATTTTTGTTAATCATGAATTCGTTATAAGAAAAGCTTTTATCGATACTTTCAAAATAAAACCCGAAACAATGCGGTTGGTGTCGCAATATGGAAATTCGGATATGCTTGTTCCCATCGAAATGATTAAAAAAGATTTTTATTTCGAAACCCCGGGAATAATTTTTAATGCGGGAAAGGCTGACTTTTGGTTTGAATTCGAAGACAGTTCCGGAATTGCACACCGGGATCCGGAAGACGGTTCTTATATATGGATTGTCGGTGATGAAAATATTTATAAGAATTTAACTCCACCCAACATCCCCCAAATTCCTGAGGATTTTGTATTAGAGCAAAATTATCCGAATCCGTTTAATAATTCAACAACAATAACATTCGGTCTGCCGGATTATGAAAATACCGGGTACGCTCAAGTTAAATTATCAGTGTATGATATTTTGGGAAGGAAAGTTGCTGAATTGTTTAACGGTAGGCTGCAGGTGGGAACACATAAAATTACTTTCACCGGTCAAAATTTGAGCAGCGGTATTTATTTTTATCGGTTAAAAGCCGGCGGTTTTGTGGAAACCCGCAAAATGATTTTATTGAAATGAGCTCTGGTTTCAAGACCTTCTAATTGTATTTTTTATCTAAAGAAAAGCAATATTATTGAATTACCTCTCGAATAAAAAATTATTATTTTACCCTATAAAAAGTTTGGAATGAAAATTGTTATTCTAAAGTTTGATTTTTCTATTATGCTTTAATTTAATGTCCTGTCTCATGATTTGAATGCAATAAAACTCAATAAATGATTTCGAATTAACCGGAGAGAATAATGAAAACTTTCAAATTATTTCTTTTTAGTGCGATTTTGGGACTATTTTTATCAACTAGTACTGAAGCCCAAACTTTGCAGAAATCGACACTTGATATTCAAATTACTTTACATCAAAAGAATGCGATTACGAAAAATTTGCCGTTTGTTGAAAAATCACCTTCAAAATTCTTAAAACTGGGAATATTTGACTCTACCACCGTAGTCGATAGTGTTATCTATACCATAGCTACTGTTTCTGGTAATTCATATGGAAAAATTATTTATACGTACGACTCGTATGGTAATATTGTTGGTACAAGTGCTTACATTTTCGAAACTGATAATACATGGTATTTATATTTGCGTACATTTGCCGAATATGATTCGGTTAATAACAATGTTATGCTTCTTATTCAAGAGTATGATGGGACCAATTGGTTAAATTATGAACGGTATCTTTATGATTATGATTCAGAAGGAAATAACATAGAAAGAATCGAAGAAATTTGGATGAATGAAAGTTGGGTAAAACAATACCGGATAACATATACATATAACTCAAATAATGATACGACGACCATAATCTACCAAAACGGGTCAAGTAATAATTGGGTAAATGGAACGAAAATAAGCTTTACATACGATATCAATGGAAATAAAGTTGCTGAGTTACGTCAAGTATGGATAGATGTTAATTGGAGAAATGTAACTAAAAGAATATATTCGTACAACGATGACAATAATGTGGATTATTATGTGGATCAAGAATGGCAAGACAACGACTGGTTAAATACGAGTAAATCTTCATTTTTGTATGTGAACATTCCTTCCGTAGGTAAAGCCGTTTCGTCTTCTTTCTATTACCAATGGAATGATGGTAGTTGGGATGTTAAATGGCGCAACTATTACAAATATAATTCTGACGGGCAAAAAACTTCTGTTTTGAAAAAAGTTTGGGATGGGACTGAGTGGGTAGATACATTGCAATTCTCTTATGAATATGATCAAAATGGAAACCTTACGAAAGATTTATCTCAAGAATGGGACGGAACAAGTTGGATAAATTTATTCAGAAAAACATTTTCATATGATGCTGATGGGAATACTATGGAAATTCTTTCAACAAAGTGGAAAAATAATAGTTGGCAACTTTATAACGACGACATTTCATTCTATGACTCTTTCGGAAGATTACATGAATTTTATGGCTCTCAACTCAATGCCTTTTACGGGCTTTTTATCACAGACATATCGACCGAGGAAAATCAAATTATAAATAAATTCTATTTATCACAGAACTTCCCGAATCCGTTTAATCCATCAACAACAATTGAATATACAATACCAACCTCTTCCCCTTTAACAAAGGGGAGGACCGAGGAAGGGTTTGTTACGCTTAAAGTTTACGATGTTCTCGGTCGTGAAGTGGCAACTTTGGTTAATCGAAAACAATCGCCGGGAAGTTATTCCGTTAAATTCGATGCGTCAAATTTACCTTCCGGAATTTACTTTTATACTTTACGCGCTGGCGAATTTGCACAAACGAAAAAAATGATTTTATTGGAGTAATATAAGTAAGTCAAATTAATTTACGGTAAAAAAACACGGCACATTGACTGTGCCGTAGAAACTTTTCCGGTGTAAAAAGTATTTTTACTTTCCTCCGCGTAAGGTTTCGGCGTATTTTTCAGCGACCTCTTGTACGGAACGACTGGAAATAAGATTATAAATTCTGTTCCTTAATTCCGTCCATTCTTCATGTAACGGACAAGGGTATTCGTCCGAACATTCTTTTAGTCCGGTTACACATTTCAAGTTAATAACAGGTCCTTCCACTCTTTCTACAATTTCCAAAATCGAACTTTTCTTTGCCAAATTTGTAATCTTAAATCCGCCTCCTCTTCCTTTGTAAGAATCCACGTAGCCGAATTTAGCCATTCTTTGTAAAATTTTTGCAAGATAATGAGAGGGAATATCTTCTTTTTCCGCGATATCCGAAGACATTACCAAAGTACCTTTTGGTTGCCTGGCAAGAAACAATATAGCCCTAATAGCATATTCTCCGGTTTTTGTGTAAATCATTGAATTTTACCTCAAATTAATGAAACGAGAATTAAAATAGATTAATTGGAGTTTTTTATCCCATATAAAATTAGGTAAATAAGTACTTTTTGTCAAGTTTTACAACAATACGAGATATTACTTTCGTTTTTTGTTTTTAATTTATAACTTTAATTTCAATTAATATGGATTTCCCCTTGATTAGATACGGTTCTGTTGTATGTTAAATTATGTATGGCTTGCACTTCTTGTTTTGGGAATCGGTCTGGCAATTACAACCGATATTGTTGATGAAAATACTAACAAATACCGAAACAACGACTCTCTTTACACGCAAATCAATTTTTCGGAAACTTTTAATAAGAATGAGGCTAAATCCTACAAAGTTAAATTGATTATTAAACCAAGCGATTTTAATAACTTTTACGGTACAAACGAAAAGAAGTTGATAAACCAACCGGCAAAGCTTTCATTTAATCCTGAAAATCAAAAAGTAAGCTTATTTCTTACGACCGATGAAAATACACCTTCGATTTGGCGGGAAATGGCAAAAGTTACGGGAAAAGAAAATGATTTAACCGGAGAAGTAAAAATATTAGGTTTTTCCGATTCGACTACCGTTCAAGCAGCGGTTGTTTTTGAAAAAATAGGTTTTGCCAAGATGAAAGCGGTAACAAAAGCTGCATTGGATTATGCCGGTATTGCCGTGGATATTTCTCTCGGTTTAATCGGAATTATGGCGCTTTGGCTTGGAGTTATGAAAGTAGCCGAAGAAGCAGGATTAATTAAAATCATTGCAAATGCCGTAAAACCGGTAACAAAATTTTTATTTCCCGATGTTCCCCAAGATCATCCCGCAATGGGCGCTATGATTATGAACATTTCTGCAAATATGCTTGGATTGGGTAATGCGGCAACACCTTTCGGATTAAAAGCAATGGAAGAACTCGATAAATTAAATCCGGAGAAAGGTACGGCAACCAATGCAATGTGTACGTTTCTGACCGTTAACACCGCCGGGTTAACTCTAATTCCCGCAACGGCTATTGCCGTCAGGGCGGCAGCCGGCAGCAGCGATCCGGCAATTATTATCGGTACTTCGATCTTCGGGGCATCCTGTGCAACGATAACGGGAATTACCGCAGCAAAAATTTTAGAGAAATTTTCCATAAAAGGTTTCAATTTTATTGATTATCTAAAACAAAACCTTAAAAACATTTTAATTACATTGGCAATAATTGCACTGTTGGCACTTGCAATATCAACCGGAATATTCTCGGCTGTATTCGGGTTTGTTACTCCCGATTTATTTAAAAGTGTCATCCAAATTATTTCTATTCTTGCCATACCGATGTTGATTTTTATTTTTATCGGCTACGGAGCAATTAAAAAAGTTAAAGTTTATGAAAAATTTGTGGAAGGCGCTAAAGAAGGTTTCGACGTTGCTGTAAGGATTATTCCATACTTGGTTGCAATGCTTGTTGCAATTGGCATTTTCCGTGCAGGCGGGGCGATGGATTTTCTGGTAATGATTCTTAAACCGTTTACCGATTTTATAGGAATGCCTGCCGAAGCTTTACCTATGGCTTTAATGCGACCTTTATCAGGCAGCGGTTCTCTTGGAATTATGACAGAAATCATCAAAGTTCACGGTCCCGATTCTTTTCTTGGAATTTTGGTCTCAACTTTTTTCGGAAGCACGGAAACAACTTTTTATGTATTAGCCGTTTATTTCGGCGCGGTTAATATTCGCAGAACACGCCACGCGCTTGTAGCGGGATTACTTGCCGATGCGGCGGGAATTCTTGGCGCTTTGTTCATTGTTAAGCTTCTTTTTGGTTCATAATTCTCCCAATTAAATTCATTATCGGATGAAAGTTTTTATTACTCATAAAATACCCGAAATTGCGGAAAAATTGATAAAGAAAAACGGTTTCGATTGTGTGACTTACTCCAAGTCCGCACCTTTGACTACAGAAAAATTGGGAAAACTAGCGCGTAATGCCGGTGGGATTATTACTCTGTTAAATAACAGAATTACACGTGAAGTTATTGACAAACTTCCGAATTTAAAAGTAATATCCAATTACGCAGTAGGGTTTAACAACATCGATATCGAATACGCCGCTGAAAAAGGAATTGTCGTTACAAATACTCCCGATGTTTTAACCGATGCTACCGCCGATATTGCAATGGGTTTGATACTTGCATGTTCCAGAAGATTTTGTGAAGCAGATAAATTTATGAGGGAAGGGAAATTCAAAGGATGGAAACCGGATTTGTTTTTGGGACCAGGATTAAAAAATAAAACTTTGGGAATAGTCGGCGCAGGAAGGATAGGAATGGCAACGGCTTTCCGTGCCAAAGCTTTCGGTATGAAGATAGTTTATTTCGGTAGAAAAAGAAAAACAGAATTTGAACGGGAAACCGGCGCTAAAAAGGTTTCACTGAATAAATTAATGAAAACCGCAGATGTGGTTTCCGTTCACCTTCCGCTTACAAAAGAAACTTTTCACCTGTTGGACAAAGAAAAACTAGAATTACTTAAACCTCAAGCAATCTTTGTAAATACGGCACGCGGTGAAGTGGTCGATGAAAAATATTTGATAAAATTATTACGGCAGAAAAAAATATTTTGTGCCGGTTTCGATGTTTACGAAAATGAACCCGAAGTAAACAAATCGCTTTTCAAATTGAAAAACGTTGTTTTGCTGCCCCATATTGGCAGTGCAACGATTGAGACCAGAAACGAAATGGCGGAATTGGCGGCAAAGAATGTGATAAACGTTTTAAAAGGCAAAAAGCCGCTTACGCCGGTAAATAATTAGTAATAAAAGTAGGATAATAAAATTGGAGAAAATTAAAACAAAAAAATTAAAGGAATTACCTGCAACTGCAATTTGCGGTAACGATATAAGTTCGTCTTGTTTATACGTTTCCGCATTGTCAATAATCTATGCGGGTCAATATGCTTGGTTGGCTCTTTTGGTGGTAGCCGGAGTTTTATACCTTTTCAGAAAAATTTATGGAGAAGTTGTTGGAGCGTTACCATTAAACGGCGGCGCTTATAACGCTCTGCTTAATACGACCAGTAAATCCACCGCTTCTTTGGCAGCGGCATTGACAATTTTATCGTATATGGCAACGGCGGTTATTTCCGCAAGCGAAGCTATGCATTATGTTCATACTTTATGGCATCAACTGCCCGTAATTTTAGCCACAGTAATATTACTTGCTTTTTTTATGGGATTAACAATTATGGGTATAGGCGAATCCTCCAAGTTCGCTGTTGTAATTTTCATTTTTCATTTGACTTCTTTGACGGCGTTAGCCCTTTTTGCAATTTTGTTTATAGTTAACAACGGGCTTGATACATTATTTTTAAATTATGAGATGCCCGTTAAAGGCGGAATAATGACGGCTTTGTTTTTTGGATTCTCCGCCGCGATGCTCGGAATCTCGGGGTTTGAAAGTTCCGCAAATTTTGTTGAGGAACAAGCTCCCGGCGTTTTCCCGAAAACTTTAAGAAATATGTGGATTGTTGTCAGCATTTTTAATCCGTTGATGGCTTTTCTTGCATTGGCTATTATAAGAATTCAAGATGTTCACGCACATAAAGAAGCGTTACTTTCTTATTTGGGAAATCTTGCCGGCGGTGGCTGGCTTTCCACTTTGATTTCGGTTGACGCCGCCTTGGTTCTTAGCGGTGCGGTTCTTACTTCGTATGTGGGTGTAAGCGGATTGATTGAAAGAATGACTCTCGACAGGGTGATGCCGCAATTCTTATTGAAAAAAAATAAGAGAGGAAGTTCGTACCGGATAATCATAATGTTTTTCTTATTAAGTATCTCAGTGCTTTTCATTACCGAAGGACATTTAGGCGCACTTGCCGGCGTATATACGATTTCATTTTTATCCGTTATGGTTTTGTTTGCCATTGGAAATATTTTATTAAAAATCAAACGTTCTAAACTTCCTCGCCCGGAAAAAGCTTCGTGGATTGCTATTATGCTTGCCATCATTGCTGTCGGCATTGCAATTGTGGGTAATGCGATAATGAATCCAAAATATCTCATCGTATTTTTCCAATATTTTATCCCAACGATGTTGGTTGTTATTATAATGCTAAAGAGAATTTGGATTCTGAAATTTCTACTGTCCTTAATCCGTTATATTTTCGAACCGATTAGAAGATTCGTTTTAAATTTGAATAAAAAAATAATCGACACGATTAACCGGATAAATTCTCAAGAATTTGTTTTCTTTACCAAAGGAGATGATATAGCAACGTTAAATAAGGTAATGTTATATATCAAAGAAAACGAACAAACAAACAGATTGAAAATAGTAACCGTATTGGACAAAGGGCAAAAGATACCGGAAAATTTCAAGAATGATTTGGATGTTTTAAATAGGGAATATCCCGAGATCGAAATTGAGTTCGTAACCCTTGAAGGTAAATTCGGTCCCAAACTCGTAAGAGAACTTTCCGAAAAATGGAAAATACCGATTAATTTTATGTTTATCGGTTCACCGGGAGACCGTTTCCCATACAAATTGGAAGAATTGGGAGGAGTAAGGTTGATTATTTAATAAGCTTATTCTTTTATCCTTTGAAAGCGCCGAATATCTTTTTAATTTTAAAATAAAAATAATAAAAGTTATATGAGAATCGGAATACCAAAAGAAACACTGTTTGAAGAAAAAAGAATTGCACTTGCCCCGGCAGGTGTAGATGCCTTGATTAAAAGCGGACATACGGTTTACATTCAAAGCGGTGCCGGTTTGGGCAGTAATTTTACGGATGAAGAATACAGAAAATTAGGTGCGAATATTGTTTATACTGCCGAAGAAGCTTATCAAAGAGCCGAGCTGATTGCCAAAGTTTCGCCTTTAACGGAAGAGGAAACTGAATTATTGCACGAGAATCAAATTTTATTCTCTTTTTTGCAATTGGGTGTTGGGCAGAAAAAAGTAATTCAAAAACTTTTAGAAAAGAAAATCAGTTCGATAAGTTACGAGTTAATCGAAAAAAACGGTCAATATCCTGTTTTGCATTCCGTCAGTGAGATTGCCGGACAGCTTGCGGTGCAAGTAGGTGAAAAATATCTCGGAAGTGATTTCCCTGGCGGAAGAGGAATTTTGCTTGGCGGAATTTCCGGTGTTGCTCCGGCTGCGGTTGTTATTCTCGGAGCCGGTGTGGTAGGCTTGAATGCGGCACGTGCTGCATACGGAAGGGGTGCACAAGTTATTGTACTCGATAAAGACATCCGTAGGTTAAGAAGAATTGAAAGTACATTGACTAAAAACATTACAACGGTAGCCGCAAATCCATATACAATTGCGCGCGGTGTGAAATTTGCCGATTTATTTATCGGAGCTATCGGAGAAAAAGTGGAAAAAATCCCACACCTTGTAACAGAAGAAATGGTTAAAACCATGAAAAAAGGTGCGGTAATCGTAGATGTTGCTATTGATCAAGGCGGATGCGTTGAAACCAGCTATCCAACTACAATTTCCGATCCCGTTTACGTTAAACACGGTGTAATTCACTATTGTGTTCCTAATTTACCGGCGTTGGTTTCAAGAACGGCAAGTTTCGGATTAACAAATGCCTCTATTGAATATATATTGAAAATTGCCGATAATGGATTAATGAATGCAGTATTGGGAGATACCGGATTGGCAAAAGGTATTTGTACCCATAACGGAACTTGTACAAACGAAGTTATTGCCGATACGTTTAATTTGGAGTTCAGAAGAATACATTTTTTCTCAAATAATTAAGAAAATATAATGACACTTGACGATATAAAATCCGGTAAAATGCGCGAAGCGGTTTGGCTGAAAAAATATAACGCCAAACTATGCACCTCCGATGAAGCGATGAACGTTGTGAAATCGGGTGACAAGATTGTTGTACAACCCGGCTGCGCCGCTCCTATGGAATTAATCAGAGCGTTGGTTCGTAAGAAAGATGAACTTGTGGGTGTGGAAATATATCATATCTTAATCGTCGGCGATCTTCCTTACACTAAACCCGGAATGGAAAAACATTTTAAGCATAAAGCATTTTTTATCGGACAAAATACACGTCAAGCGGTAAATGAAGGTAGAGCCGAATTCATCCCGATTTTTCTTTCCGAAATGACTTTACTTTTCAAAAGGGGAATACTAATTCCCGATATTGCTTTAATTAATGTATCCCCTCCCGATGAACACGGGTTCTGCAGTTACGGAATAGATGTGGGGAATATTAAAACTCCGGCAGAAAAAGCAAAAATTGTAATTGCACAGATTAACAGGGAAATGCCAAGGGGTTTAGGGAACAGCTTTATTCATGTTAATAAAATCGATTATATTGTTGAGCATGATGAACCGTTGATGGAACTTCCGCAAGTCGATCCTCATACTTCGCCCGAAGTTATTAATGTATATGATAAAATAGGTCAGTACGTTGCGGAAATGATTGAAGACGGTTCCACTTTACAGATGGGTATCGGCGCAATACCGGATTCCGTTATGAAATATTTGCGGGATAAAAAAGATTTGGGTGTTCACACAGAAATGTTTTCCGATGGGATAGTTGAATTGGTGCAAGAAGGCGTGATAAACGGCGAACAAAAAACTTTACATCCTGGAAAAATAATTGCGGGTTTTGTTTTAGGAACTAAAAAATCTTACGAATTTATAGATAACAATCCTATAATAGAATTTCACCCGCAAGAATATGTAAACGATCCTTTCATTATTGCCCAAAACAAAAAAATGGTTGCAATTAATTCGGCAATTGAAATTGATTTGACCGGTCAGGTATGCGCAGATTCTATCGGAACCAAGTTTTACAGCGGTATAGGTGGTCAAGTTGATTTCATTAGAGGCGCCGCGCATTCGGAAGGCGGAAAACCGATAATCGCATTACCCTCCACAACAAAAGATTTCAGTATTTCCAGAATAGTACCTACATTGAAACAAGGTGCGGGCGTGGTTACGACCCGGGGAGATGTTCATTATGTTGTTACCGAATACGGAGTAGCTCAACTTTTCGGGAAAAGCATTCAAGAAAGGGCGCGGGCGTTAATTAACATTGCGCATCCCAAATTCAGAGACGAATTAACAAAATTTGCCAAAGAAGTTTATCATATCTGATGGTTGCGGTTATAGGAGATATTCACGGATGTTTTTTTACGCTTGTTGAACTGGTTGAGCTGGTAAGAAAAAATTATCCGGGAATTGAAATATACTCCGTCGGTGATTTGGTGGACAGAGGCAAAAACAGTTACGAAACCGTAGAATTTATTATTAACGAAAAAATAAAATTTGCTCCGGGTAACCATGATTATATGTTTGCGCATTTTTTTAAACATCCCACCACAATTTTTGCACGTTCATGGGTTTTTAACGGCAGCGAATCAACGTTGATCTCTTATGAAAAACACGAAGAAGCCGTTTTCAAGCATATAGAAATTATTGAATCCGCACCCCTTTATTATAATTTGGACGATTGTTTCCTCTCTCATGCAGGTGTTTCAAGCTACTATAAATCAATTTTACCGCAAGATTTCAAGAATAATTTGGAAGTACTAAAACCATATATTGAGCAAGATTACCCGGATGATCACGGGGTAATGTGGAACAGGTCCAAATTACTCGATTTAGGTAAACTTCAAATTGTCGGGCATACCAAGCAAAAAGATGTACGGTACGATAAAAAAGCAAATGCAATTTATATAGATACCGGTGCTTATGCGGGGAAAATGTTATCCGCTGTAATCATAGAACAAAACAAAATGATTGAAAAATTCAGTGTTAAAACCAATCTGAACGATTTGGTGTAAAACAGTCAAAAATCCGGTATAATCCATTTATGCATTGCATTATATGAGTTAATTAAATAATTTTGGTACAAACAAAAACGGAGGAAATATAGAACGAATTTTACTATAGTTAATGTTTATTTTTTAGAGAAAAGCCATCTCAAAATTAATGAAAAAATTCAAGTTGAAGGAATGCGGGCATTATCTGATTCCTTCTTTTTTTATTTTATTCGCTTTTTTGCTTTACTCCGGGCGAGATGGGGAAGCAAAGGTTAGCAAAAGATTATATTATCCATCCGAAGCTCGATTCGGCGGGGACGTCTTTGCCGCAGAATATAGCGATTCCACCAATTCGTTTCTAAACCCGGATTCTTTAAGAAGCGACAGCCTTAAAAACGTATACCTAACCGATTCGACATACATCGATTCTTCGGCAAGGATTCAACATTTTAAGTTTAAACTAAAAGACAGGGTTTATACGCCTTTCTCCCCGCCAAGGCAATACGGTCTGTTTGCTTATCCTTCGCAAAGATACCACAGAAGGGAAGTGAAACTCGATTCAACGGGTCAGTTTGTGATAATTAAAGAATATTACGGAAATCAAGAAATCCGAAACCCTTTAGTAATTCCCATAAAAAAATATATCGAAATGAGATTAAGTATGGTTAATACGGAACTGTGGGAAAAATTGGGCAGGAAATACGAACTGAAAAAGGGTAAGACGGAGTTAGGGCAGTTACTTTCGGATATAACGAATATAGATATACCTTTACCAAGCGTTTCGTTCCTCAGTATTTTCGGACCTCCGAGAATAAATATCCGGATAAGCGGTGCAGTGGATATCCGGGGTGCTTGGCGAAACGAAACCACCGAAGGTATAACAGCGTCATTACTTGGTAACACAAGAAACGAGCCCGACTTTAAACAGCAAGTTCAAATTAACGTGAACGGAACAATTGGAGATAAACTAAATATTTCGGCGGATTGGAATACCGAAAGGGATTTTGAATATGAAAATCAATTAAAGCTTAAATATACGGGATATGAGGATGAAGTGATTCAAAGCATAGAAGCCGGAAATGTTTCCCTCCAAACATCGCCGTTAGTAGGTGGTAGCGAAGCCTTGTTCGGAATCAAAGCAAAAATGCAAATCGGTCCTTTAACCCTTACAACAATTGCCTCGCAGAAAAAAAGCGAAGTGGAAGAAGTTTCTGTTTCCGGGGGTTCCCAAAAACAAAAATTCGAAATTCACCCTTATGAGTATTCGCAAAATCACTTTTTTGTGGATACGGTTTACGCATCGACAAAGCCGAATCTGAATTTGTTTAACAGATATTACGGAAGGGCAACCCCTGATGTCGAAAAACAATACAGAATTAAAGAACTGGAAGTTTGGAAAACAACCACTGCCCGGGTAGATCCGCAAAAAGAAAGGAAAGGAAACGCTTTTATAAACTTACCTTCTCGGAACGGTACAACGGATAATCTACCCGATTATGATCAGACATGGAAAAATATTAATCAAGATACAAAACCGGGCACGTCTTTAATCGGTTCCAGGTTCGTGCTTCTTACGGAAGATGATTATGAATATAATCAGGATGTCGGCGTAATAAGTTTCAGAACCCAAATTCAAGATAATGAAGCTATTGCGGTAGCATACAGAATTGAAGGCCCGCCCGGCGAACAAGATATTTTTTACGGTGAATTTTTAAGGGAGATTGGGTCCGATACATCGGCAACCATCGTATTGAAATTAGTTAAACCTCCCAAACTGCAACCGGGCGGAAATTATGCTCAGGCTTGGAGGCTTCAATTGAAAAACATATACCCTATTGGCGGAAGAGACATAAAGAAAGAAGGTTTCAAGCTTGATATTAATTACTTACCAGCAGGTGGTGAGCCGGTAAACGTTTTTGAAGGACAAAATTTATTGCAAGCGTTTCAACTCGATACTCATGACGAATCCGGTGCCGGAGGTCCCGACGGCAAATTCGATTGGGAACCCGGGCGTTTAATTCTGCCGAAAACCGGAGAAATTATTTTCCCGGTGTTGGAACCTTTCGGGAACGATTTCCCGTTGCAAAACAAAGATTTGGCTTATCATGCTGTGTATGATACGTCAGTTACTTTTGCCAAGCAAGATAAAGCACACGATAAATTTGTTATTGTGGGAGAATATTCCGCTTTAGCATCTTCGGTGTACAATATCGGTTTCAATGTTGTTGAAAATTCAGTAAAAGTAACTTTAGATGGAAGGCCTCTTAAGGAAGGTCAAGATTATATAGTCGATTATAATATCGGACAAGTTATTATCAGAGATGAAGCGGCACTTGCACCCGGAGCCAACCTGAAAATAACATATGAAAAAAACGACCTTTTCCAACTGGCTTCCAAAACGTTATTAGGGGTACGCGGTTTATACGATTTCGATAAAAAAACAAAATTGGGTTTTTCATTTTTAAACCTTAACCAAAAAACATTAAGCGATAAAGTAAGAATCGGGGAAGAACCGCTTAATAACTCTATTCTCGGTGTCGATTTTCAAACAGGAGTTGACCTTCCCTTTATAACAAAGGGATTGGACTACTTACTTTCTACAAAAGAAATGTCGTCTTTAAAATTACGCGGGGAATTCGCATACATAAATCCTGATCCGAATACAAAGAAAAGCACTATTTCCAGTGACGGAGGAAAAAGTATTGCATATATCGACGATTTTGAAGGTGCAAAAAAGATTATTCCTATCGGTATTCATTACACCGGTTGGCGGGATTTGAGTATCCCGAATAATCTTCCGGTGATCGGCAACTTGGATAAATCCGAACAAATGCGCTACAAAGCAAAAAGTTACTGGTATTCCATTACACCATCCGGTGTTACGGTAAAAGACATCTGGGGCAATAGAAAAAAAGCCGCGCGGGAAGAAGACCGAGTGGCTGTGCTCGATTATGTTTTTAATCCGGAAGACAGAGGAACTTATAATTATGATCCGCTGCTTGGAGACCCCTCATTACTTTGGGGTGGAATGATGCGTCCGTTGTCTTCGACGGCAAGGAACTTGGTTGAGGAAAATATAGAATTTATAGAATTTTGGTTAAAAGTTGATAAAGCCCCTCCGAACGCTAAATTTTATATAGATCTCGGTCAAATTAGCGAAGACGTTATACCTAATAATAAATTGGATACGGAAGATAAAAATGAAAACGATGTGATTAATGAAGGCGAAGATACCGGTATTGACGGATTGACCGATGCCGAAGAAAGAGCTAAATATGGCACCCAGTTTAGTGACCCGAGTAACGATAATTTTCAGTTTACCGAGGGTTCATTCAATTATTATAACATAAACGGTACGGAGGGTAATGCTTCGATAACGGATAATAATACTGGAAGGGTTCCCAATACGGAGGACATGAACCGGAATTTTACGCTTGATAAAATTAACAGTTATTACCGTTATGAAATTCCGATTGATACGAATAAAGAAACAAATCCGTTTATAAGCGGTGGGGGCAAAAATAATCATTGGTATCAATTCAGAATACCTTTGAAAGAATTTAAAGAACAAATAGGAAATCCCAGCTTTACGCAAATCGAAGTAATCAGATTTTGGATTGCCGGAGTTAGCGAATCGGTACATTTACGATTCGCCGAAATGAATTTGGTTGGTAATCAATGGCAAAAAGTAATTGTACCCGGCGTAGTTGAAGATGACGACACAACCCTTGTTGTTTCTACAATCAATTTTGAAGATAATCCCGAATATTCATCTCCTCCCGGAGTATTTAGGGAAAGGGACAGAACAAAGCCGGACCAAGAAGTTTTTAAAAACGAACAATCGCTTTTGTTAAGAATAAATAAGTTGGAAGATGGTGATTCAAGGGAAATAGTAAAATACCTTTTTCGCCCCCTCGACGTATTTAGCTACAAAGAAATGAAACTGTTTATTCACGGTGATTTGGAACAAGGACCGGGTTCTATATCTAATTATGAGGACGAAAACAATTATGGCGCCGAGGTTTATTTCCGGTTTGGTTCCGATACGGCTAACTTTTATGAATACAGGCAACCGGTAAAAGCCGGCTGGCACGAAATTGATATTTTGTTTTCCGAGCTGACGGCAATCAAACAATTGCGCGATAATCCCGATTCTCTTTTCCAAATCCCCGTGCCGGGCAAACCAGGGCATCATTACGGGATCAGAGGGAATCCTACTCTTACTAAATTAAACTTTTTTATATTCGGTATTTTAAATCCTAAGCAAAATCCGGATATTGGGAACCAAACCGTTTCCGGGGATCTTTGGGTGAACGAGCTCAGGGTGTTAAACGCCGACGATACTAAGGGTTGGGCATACAGCGGTTCCGCCTCATTTAAATTGGCAGACTTGATGAATTTGAATTTTAATATGAGTCAGACAGATCCGTATTTTCATAAATTAAACCAACGGTTTGGAAACAGAGTGGATACACGCAGATGGAATGCGTCGGTTGATTTTGATGTTTTAAAACTTATTCCATTCAATCTTTCCGGAAGTAATTTAAGGGTTAGTTACTCTCATACCGAATCAGTATCGCGTCCTCTTTATTTGCCCGGAACGGATATTAATGTAGATGAAGCCGTAAAGCAATTAGTAGATAAGCGGGTGAATGAAGGAGTTCCGAGATCTGAAGCGGAACAAGAAGCGAACGAATTAAAAACATCGGCTCAAACTCTTAACGTATCCGATACTTGGGCCGTCCCATCAGTTAGATTGAAGATTCCGTCAAAAAGCTGGTATGTAAAAGATATTATTAACAATCTTTCGTTCGGCTTCAATTTTAATAAAACGTATAGCCGGAATCCTTCAACAGTGTTTTCGTCAAGTTGGGTTTGGAATGCATCCGCTAAATATCAGCTGAATTTCAGCAGGGAAAATTATTTTTATCCGGCGAATATTCCCGTAATCGGCGAGCTTATAAAAATATTCAAAGATTATAGAAATGTTAAAGTTTATTATACGCCGAGTAATTTTTCCAGTGGTTTTGCAGCTTCGAGGAAACGCGCCGCAAGTTTAAGTAGGTCCGAAAGTGCTACGGAAAATATTCAGCGGGATTTTACGGCTAAAAGAAATTTTAAATTTAACTGGAAATTAACCGAAGGCGGATTTTTTAATATTAGCCTGAATTATAATGTTGATGTTTCTTCCTCGTTAGCTTATTTGCTAACTAAAAATAATATAGAAAGACCTGAACGGGATATTTGGAACGATATTTTCGGCGGACAATTTTTCGGGAAAGATTTCCGTTATACTCAATCGTTTGGAATTAAAACCAAACCCAAATTACCATCTTTATGGAATTTGAACAGATTTTTTACTTTAAGATTTAATTATAGTGTAAACTACAATTGGCAAAACAATTTTAATCAAAAAGAACTTGGGCGAGGTGCCGGGTTCTCAAACCGTATTAGTGCCAGTCTTAACCTTAAACTTAAATCGTTAATGTCTCCTCTTTTTAAATCACGGAAAAAAAATACGTCATCTAAAAATACGGTTAAAAGGCGTTCACAAGGGAGAAAAACGCGCAGAGGTAGAGGGGATCGATCTAAAAAGAAAAATATTAAAGACTTAACGGAAAATATTAAAATAAAACAGGGGAAAGAGAGGAATACCGATGTTAGTAAAATCGATTCGTTAAATAATTTAGAAGATTTGGAAAATGCCGACTCAGTAATTGTTAAAAAAAGCTCCTTTTCAGTAGGTAAAGCACTCAATTTCTTAAAATTGGCTGCCAAATGGTTGTTATTCGATTACGAGCAAATTTCCATAAATTTTAATCAGAACAATTCTCAATCGGGTTCGGGAATACGTTCGGAAAATGCAGGCTTTACCAATTTTTGGGGTTTTACACAGAGTGATGCCAATGGACCAAGCAGAGCTTTTATGTTGGGCCTTTCCCATGATATTGGACCCCGCGCTCCGAACGGAAATCTTTCCGATAAATTTTCTCAAAAAAATTCATTGGATTTTAAAACGTCACGACCGCTCTGGGAAGGCGCTAATATCGATATTAATTGGAAAGTGGGATGGGGATTAAATAAAACAACACGCTTAACAACGGATTCATTGGGTAATGTTTTTATTAACGATATTACTTCTACGGGAAACATTAACCGCTCGTTTTTGAGTTTCCCCTTGTTTCTTTCAAAAGTGGGGATGAAGGAAGTATACGACATTTATAGCGCCGATCCCGAGAAAAATTTATCCGATGCGTTTGTAAAAGGGATGGAAAGTTTTCCGTTCCTTTCAAATTTACCGGTTCTAAAAGACGTTGCTAAATTTATTCCCCGACCTAATTGGAGAATAACATGGCGGGGACTGGAAAAATTATCTTTCTTAAAAGGACTTGCTTCTAATATTTCTTTAAATCACGCTTACACCTCGGGTTATACGGAAGGTTGGAAAATAGACCCCGACGGAAGGAAACAAATTCAAACACAAAAAATTACTTATGGTTTTACGCCGTTAATCGGACTTAATTTTTCATTCAACCGTATTTGGGACGGAAATCTTAATGCTTCCGTTAAATATTCTTCGAAATCGAGTTTTGATTTGGGAGCATCGACAAGAAATATTAACGAATCTTTAACGAGAGATATCAGCTTTACAGCGAGTTTTTCAAAATCGGGTTTTAGCATTCCGATGTTCGGTTTATCGCTTAAAAACGACGTGGAAATTTCTCTTTCTTACTCCAGCAGCAGAAATTCGGTAATTGTTTATGAATTTGATAATTTTACGGAAGAAGGTAAACCGCAAGACGGAACAATCCGTACTTCGATAGAACCGAGAATTAAATATGTCATAAGTTCGAAAGTTACTTTGTCTTTGTTTTATAAAAGAACTACGGTAGAACCCGAAGGCGCTTCGAGAATTCCGCCAACTACAACAAACGAAGCGGGTTTGGATGTTCACATAACGATTCAATGAGGAAACAAAATGAAAAATAAAATTTTATGGATTGACGACGAAATTGAACTTTTGCGTTCGCATATAATTTTTCTTACTGAAAAAGGTTACGATGTTGATACATCGGCAAACGGATATGACGCTTTGGAGAAAATCGGAAACAAAGAATACGATTTGATTTTCCTTGATGAAATGATGCCGGGAATGGGCGGCTTGGAAACACTTTCCAAAATAAAAGAGATTAATCCGAACGTTCCGGTTGTAATGGTTACAAAAAGCGAGGAAGAATCTTTGATGAACGAAGCAATCGGCAGTAAAATTGCCGATTATTTAATCAAACCTGTTTTACCTTCTCAAGTTTTACTTGTTTGTAAAAAACTGCTCGAAAAGAAAAAAATATCGGGTGAACATCTTGCTAAAGATTATTTGCAGGCGTTTAACGAAATCTCAAGAAAGCTAATGGATAATTTGAATTATAGGGAATGGATAGATTTGTACCTCGAATTGGTTAATTGGGATTTGGAACTTGATATGAATAATGACCAAAATCTGAGGCAAATGCTGAATGAACAACGGAAGGAAAGCAACAAAGAATTTTCGAAATTTGTTGAAAAAAATTATCTCGATTGGCTTGAAACCGGTGATGCGCCGATACTTTCCCCGCAAATTATGAGCAAATACGTTTTCGACGAAATTAAAAATGCGGAAGGTCCCGTTTTCTTTTTTGTTCTCGATTGCCTGAGAATGGATCAATGGTTAGTAATTGAAAAAAACTTGCTTGATTATTTCTTGATTACAAAAGATTATTATTATTCGATTATTCCCACGGCTACGCCATATTCACGTAATGCATTGTTTAGCGGACTTTTCCCTTCGGAAATAGAAAAACAACATCCCGAGCTTTGGCGAACCGGTAAGGATGACGAACACAGCCAAAATAAATATGAGAAAGAACTGTTGCAGCATTTACTTGACCGTAATAGAATAAAATTACGTACCGATTTGAAGTATATGAAAATTATCGATCCTGCAGTCGGAAGATCCTTTGAACAGAATGTCAGTTCGCATAGAAACACACATTTCATGGCGGTTGTGGTGAATTTTTTAGACATGCTTGTGCACGGACGTTCCGATTCAGATATATTAAAAGAAATAGCTCCGGACGAAGCGGCATACCGTTCGCTTACCAACAGTTGGTTTTTACATTCTTCCCTTTTCGGAACGTTCCGCAAAATTGCGGCAATGAAAAATGCAAAAGTAATTATTACTACTGATCACGGAAGTATCCGTGTACATCGCGGCGCTAAAGTCCTGGGCGATAGGGAAGCTTCTAAAAACCTTAGGTTTAAGTTCGGAAGGAATTTGAAAGTCGATGACAAACATGCATTGTTTATCAGAAAACCGCTTCAATACAAACTTCCGGAAAGAGGAGTAACAATCAATTATATTATTGCAAAAGAAGATTATTATTTTGTTTATCCCACGGATTATCATAAATATTTAAGTTATTATAAAGATACTTTTCAGCACGGCGGAATTTCGATGGAGGAAATGATTCTGCCGGTTATTAAAATGGAGAGCAGAGCCTAGTGGAATTTCCGTTAAAAGAAATTTCCGGATCGAAAGAAAATACAAAAAAGATTGCGGATGAATTTGCAAAACTTCTAAAACCGGGAGATGTTGTTTGCTTAAACGGCGATTTGGGTTCGGGAAAAACTTTTTTTGTAAAAGCCGTTTGCGTTAACTTCGGAATAAATGAAGTGAACAGTCCGACTTTTGCAATAGTAAACGAATATTTTGGTAAAAAAAAAATTTATCATTTCGATTTTTACAGATTGAAAAACGAAGAAGAACTTATGGAAATCGGTTTTTACGAATATTTGAACGATACGGAAGCAATAACATTTATTGAATGGAGTGATAAATTTCCGGATATTCTTCCTCAACATAGATTTGATGTAAATATAAAAACGAAAAATGAAAATTCACGTGAAATAGAAATTATTCGATTATGATACCTTTATTATCTATAGAAACAAGCGGAGAATTATGCAGTGTTGCAATTTTGAAATCGGAAAACAACTATTTTGAAATCAACTTGTCCGAAAAAAATATTCATTCCGAAAAATTAATGTCGGCAATAGACGACCTAACGAATTTTAGCGGTTTACAAATTAGTGACATGAAAGCAATTGCTCTGTCAATCGGTCCCGGTTCGTTTACAGGTTTACGCATTGGAATGTCGACCGCAAAAGGATTGGCTTTTGGAGCCGGATTACCGATTATTCCGGTTAAAACGTACTACGCTCATGCGCTGGAAATATCACAGTACTTACCCGCTGAAACTACGTTTGTAATTGCAAATAACGTAAACACAACGGAACTGTTTGTTTCAAAATATAAAACTTCCGAAAAGTTGTTTGATGTAGTTGAAGACGTAAAAATTATAAAAAAAGAAGAATTTGAGAATTTTATTGATAATAAAAGTGTTGTTTACGGAAATTATAAAAAAGAAGGCAAGTTTTTTAACTCCGGTCCCACTGCAAAATTTGTGGCAATGTGGGCTTATTTTTTTGGAAAAGATTTATTAACTTACAATTTCGATTATATGGAACCAGATTATATAAAGAAATTTATTCCGAGGAAAGGGAAATGAAAAAATTATTAATCTTTTTGTTAATAATTTCCTCGCTGCCGGTACTGGCGCAGTTCGGTAATCCTAAAATTTCCGCTCAATCCGATAAATACGATTTTGGGGAAGTAAAACAGAATACTACAGTTACTCATGAATTTACAATAATGAATAACGGTAATGCGGATTTGGTAATAAAAAAGGTTAAAGCTTCTTGTGGTTGTACTGCCGCAAAACCTACAAAGGATTTATTAAAACCGGGAGAGTCGGCTAAAATAAAAGTTTCGTTTAACACCGATAGAAGAAAAGGATTGCAGAGAAAACACGTTTATATTTTTTCCAACGACCCGAAAACGCCCGAACTGAGACTTACGTTTACTGCAAAAGTTATTGAAGATAAAAGTAAAGAGCTTGCGCCCAAGATTAAACTTTCAAGTAAAAGGTTTAATTTGGGGAATATTCAAGAAGGAAAAGTAGTGGATTTTAAAGTCAAAGTGATAAACGAAGGTAAAAAACCTCTGCAGATAAAAAAAGTTGTTGCCAGCTGCGGATGTACTGCGGCTTTAATGACAAACAAAACAATTATGCCGGGTGGTTCCGGTTGGCTGAATGTTAAATTCAACAGCAAGAAAATGCATGGAAAAATTGCGCGGACGGTTTCCGTTTATTCTAATGATCCCAGGCATCCTGTTGAAGTAATTACTCTTTTTGCAAATATTATCAAGGGTAAGTGAGAATGGGTTGGTTTAATCGTAAAAAGAAACATATTGCTCCTACTACAAAAAAAACAGTTATTCCCGATGGTCAATGGGTTAAATGTGATGATTGCGGTGAACTATTGCACGTTAAGCAATTGGAAGTAAATTCTTGGGTATGTTTAAAATGTAATCATCATTTTCGAATAGGCAGCGAAGAATATATAAAAATTTTGTTGGACGAAAATTCCTTTAAAGAAACCGAAAAGAAAATGCGGTCGGCTAATCCGCTTGAATTTGTCGATACCAAAGATTATAACGAACGTCTTAAGACATCTATGAAAAAAACCGGATTAAACGATGCCGTAAGAACCGGAATCGGAAAAATAAACGGTAAGAAAGTTGCGTTTGCCGCAATGGACTTCAAGTTTATCGGTGGAAGCATGGGCTCAGTTGTGGGTGAAAAAATAGCCCGGATTATAGATAAAGCTTTGGAAAATAAAATCCCGTTGATTATTGTCTCGCAAAGCGGCGGGGCAAGAATGATGGAAGGCGCGCTTTCCTTAATGCAGCTTGCGAAAACAAGTGCAAGACTTACGCGTTTAGCCGATGCTCATATTCCATATATTTCCATTTTAACCGATCCGACTACCGGCGGAACAACCGCAAGCTATGCAATGCTCGGCGATATTAACATTGCCGAACCAAAAGCTTTAATCGGTTTTGCCGGGCCAAGAGTAATTAAACAAACAATCGGAAGGGACTTGCCAAAAGGTTTTCAAAGATCCGAATTTTTATTGGAAAAAGGTTTTGTAGATATGATTGTAAACCGGAAAGAGTTAAAAGATAAAATAAGTTTGTTACTCGATTTCCTCGGTTAATTTATAGCCTAAACTTATAATGTTGAATTTTTTATGTTTTGAGCATACGTAAAGTTAATTTTTTAAAAAATTTTTATAAAGATTGACTTGCAAACCGGCACAAATTGCAAAGTTCGTTCCCTTCTAAATTAATTGAAATCAGATATTTTACTTATTTTGTTCAAACGCCAAAATTTTTTGGAGAAATAAATTTTATAATATTAATGAATATATATGCACTATACTTTTCTAAATATGCATTAAAACTAAACTTATAGAATATTTTTTGTATAAATATGTTGACAATATATTTCTGACTTTTTATATTTGGCTCATGAAATACGGACTATTATCAAATATATCGTTTCACCAAGGACCCACCGAAGTACATCTAATAAATAATCTTCGTCGCCCCCTTATGGGGTAAATTATAACTGTTTTCAAAAAATCATAGCATTATACTTTAACAATTAATACAGGAAATATTAAATTGATTTCAGTTGGAATTATTGGCGGTACAGGTTATACAGGTAAATATTTGATCAAATTTCTTCAAAAGCATAAAAATGTTTATGCGTTTGATGTTTACGGTAAAAATAATGCCGGAAAGAAGTTGTATGATTTATTCCCTTCATTCCAAGGATTTGTTGAAAATAAAACAGTTTTACCGGTCAATGATATATCGTTTGAACATCAAATTTATTTTGTCTCCTTACCGCACGGAGAGTCGATGAATTTAATCCCCGCGTTATTGAATAAAAATAAAAAAGTTATTGATTTGGGCGGCGATTTTCGTTTGGATGACAAGGAACTTTACGATAAATGGTACGGATTTGAACATAAATTTCCGGAATATTTGAAATTAAAACAATATGGTTTGGCGGACATTAACGGTTCACTGCTAAAAGAAGCTGATTTTATTGCCAATCCCGGTTGTTATCCGACTTCCGTATTATTAGGACTTTACCCGCTTATAAAAAATTTCAACGATCAAGTAAAAAATATTAGTGTTGTATCATATTCCGGAACAAGTGGCGCCGGGAAAAAAGCCAGAGCCGATTTATTATTTTCCGAAATGTTCGGTAATGTAAAAGCTTATTCGGTAAATAAACACAGACATCAACCGGAAATTGAACAAGAGCTTAAAAAAATTGGTTTTAACGGGGATTTATCTTTTACTACGCATCTTTTACCTGTGGAAAGAGGCATCTACAGTACAATAACTGTTTATTTGGAAAACGAAGCCGATAAAGATGAGATTATATCCGAATATGAAAAACAATATAATGAATCGGAATTTATCAGACTTAGAAAAACACCACCCGAATTAAAGTGGGTTGTTGAAACCAATTATTGTGATATAAATGTTTCAGTACGAAATAATAGTGTGATAATAACCTCTGCCTTAGATAATCTTATAAAAGGCGCTGCCGGACAAGCCGTTCAAAATCTAAATAATATTTACGGTTGGAATAGCTCGACAGGATTAAAATAGTAATTAAAAAGGGATTTATTCAGATGTTTGTTCCTATTGACAAAGGTTCTATTACTTCGGTGAAAGGAATAAAAGCTGCCGGAATTCATGCGGGTTTAAAAAGAAAAAGAAAAGATTTGGCGTTAATTGTTTCCGATACTCCCGCCAGTGTTTCCGGAACGTTTACGTTAAACAAAGTTCAAGCCGCTCCTCTTCAAATATCAAAAAAAATTATAAATAGAGGTAATAAGATTAGAGCAATATTGATTAATTCTGGAAACGCTAATGCTTGCACGGGAGAAACCGGTTACAAAGATGCACTTGAGATGCAAAAACTTTGTGCTCAAAAATTAAATATGGACACTAACGAAGTAATAATAAGTTCCACCGGTGTCATAGGAGAATATTTACCTATGGATATTTTAAAGAACGGAATCGAAACGATAGTTAATAAAGTGTCGCCGGATGGAGGAGTAGATGCCGCAAAAGCAATTATGACAACGGACACGAAAGCAAAACATTGTGCATATAAAATAAGATTGAAAGAAGGGGAAGTTACTCTCGGGGGAATTGCTAAGGGCAGTGGAATGATAATGCCGAACATGGCAACAATGTTGGCTTTCATTGCAACAGATGCGGAAATAGGAAATAAAGTTTTACGGAAAATGCTGTTGGATTCAGTTGGAAATTCGTTTAACAAAATTTCTGTTGACGGAGACACAAGTACAAACGATATGGTTGTGATGATGGCTAACGGTGTTTCGGGAGTTAAAATAACGGAAGGCTCGGAAAATGAAAAAATCTTCAGCGAAGCCCTTCAACAAATGACTGTACAAATGGCAAAAGAAATAGTAAAAGACGGGGAAGGTGCTACGAAACTTATTGAACTAAATGTTATTGGAGGAAAAAGCGAAGATGATGTAAATAAAATAGCCGAAACAATTGCCAATTCGCCTCTTTTCAAAACCGCAATTTACGGGAGTGATCCCAATTGGGGAAGAATTATCGCCGCTGTTGGCAGAAGCGGGGTGAATATCAATCCCGCAAAAATTGAAATAATGTTTGATGATGTAGTTATTCTTGGTCGTGATTATACTCATGATTTTGATGAAGAAGAAGCAACCGCCGTTCTTTCTAAGAAAGAAATTTCCATAACAGTTAATCTTAACGAAGGTAAAGCGTCAACTACTTGGTGGACTTGCGATTTTACTGAAAAGTACATTGAAATAAACGCTTCTTACAGAACGTAATAATTAAAAACAAAAGGTAGTTTATAATGAAAATAGTTGTATTAAAAATAAGCGGAAAAGCATTGAAAGAGTTCACAACGAACATCCGCTATGTAAATTTTCTTGAAAAGTTAAAAAAATATTATGACGGAGTAGTCATTGTTCATGGGGCTGGAAACCTTATTAGTGAATGGTCGGCAAAACTGAATGTGGAAAAAGAGTTTATTAACGGTCAACGTAAAACCACTAAAGATGTAATGGATGTTGTAGCTGCTGTTCAAAGCGGTTTGGTAAATAATAAATTAACCGGTTTCTTGAATTCAAACGGACTTGAAGCAGTTGGATTAACAGGTATTGACAGGGGCTTTTTCACAGCGGAATATTTTAATAAGGAATTAGGTTATGTCGGAAAACCCAAATTAACCGGCAGCACAAAGTGGATAATAAAAATATTAAAAGAAAATGTAATACCTGTGTTTTCCTCGGTAAGTGTTGATGAATCGGGAAATTTGATGAACGTAAATGCGGATATTTTTACAAAAGAAATAGCAATTGCCTTGAAAGCGGATACCGTGCTTTTCGTTTCGGATGTTGATGCCATCGAAATAGAAGGAAAAGCCATGAACAAAATATCCGATGCGGAAATAATTAAGGGGATTGAAAACGGAAATATTACCGATGGTATGATTCCAAAACTTGAGAGCAGTCTTGAGCTTTTGAATAATGCAATCCGGAAAGTCTGGGTTGGTAATAAACTTACCGAATTACGAATCGGATCTTCCGGCATAAAAAATTTTAACGGTACGTGGATTATTAAATCATAATTAGCAATCATGGATAAATTAAGATGAATGCTTTACTAAATACATATTCAAGATTTCCGGTCGAATTTGTTGAAGGAAAAGGGTCTAAACTTTTTGATAAGAACGGGAGGGAATATCTTGATTTACTTTCGGGAATTGCGGTAACCGGATTTGGTCACCGGCACAAAGAAATAACCAAAGCTGCAGAAGAACAAATAAACAAACTATGGCATGTTTCAAATTTATTTGAATCTTCACCTCAACAAGAGCTAGCCGGAAAATTAGTTGAATCGAGCGGTTTGGATTCGGTTTTCTTTTGTAATTCCGGTACGGAAGCAAACGAAGCTGCAATCAAGTTTGCAAGAAAATGGGGTGGGAATAAAAAAAAGATTATTTCCACCTACGGTAGTTTTCACGGGAGAACCATGGGGAGTCTTTCTGCTACCGGGAAAGAATCATTGTGGAAAGGTTTTTCCCCGATGCTAGAAGAATTTTCTTTTGCGGAATATAATAATATTGAATCGATAAAAAATATAATAGATGAAAATACTTGTGCAATAATGGTAGAACCGGTTCAAGGCGAAAACGGTGTCATTATTCCGGAAGAAGGTTATTTAGTTAAATTAAGACAATTGTGCGATGAAAATAATTTATTATTGATACTGGATGAAGTTCAAACGGGAATCGGAAGAACGGGAAAAATTTTTGCATATCAGTGGGAAAATATAAAACCGGATTTGGTTACTTTGGCGAAAGGTATTGCAAACGGATTACCTTTAGGAGCGGTTGTTTGTTCGAAAGAAATTTCCGGAATAATTGAGCCCGGGGATCACGGGTCGACGTTCGGTGGAAATCCGGTTTCGGTTGCGGCTGCAAATAAAGTATTTGATTTACTCAATGCGGAAACTCTTGATGACATTATATACAAAGGCAATCTTATAAAAACAAAATTGAATGAAATTGAATCGCCCTTAATTATAAGTATTCGGGGAAAGGGATTGATGATAGCAATTGAATTTAATAAACCTGTTTCAAAAGAATTAATTCCAAGGTTATTAAAACAAGGTGTTGTTGTAGGAGGAGCCGGAGAATCGATTATCAGATTATATCCTTCGTTTTTAATTACCGAAGGTGAAATTTCTAATTTCATTGAAATTATTAAAAAAGTCATAAATGAATTTTAAAGTAATTTAATAACTGAAATAGAGGGTGTTATGTCGGCTAAATTAAATAGGCAAAGACTAATAAAAGAAATTCTTGGCAGTAAAATAGTTAGTAGTCAAGAAGAATTAGCTCAATTACTTTCGGAGAGGAATGTTTATGCTACTCAGGCAACCTTAAGTAGGGATTTTGCGGAGTTAGGCGTTATCCGTACCGTTACCGAAAAAGGAATAAGATATATAATGAACAGCGATGAAGCCGGGAAGCAGATTAGTAAGTTAATCGGTTATGAAATAATTTCCATTGATCATAACGAATCTTTAATTGTATTGAGAACATTAGCCGGAAGAGCGCAAGGCGTTGCACATTTTATCGACAGACTCAATAGAAAAGAAATATTGGGAACTGTTGGAGGCGATGATACCGTTTTAATTATTCCCGATAAATCGCAGAGTATAGAAATTATTATCGAATTTATTAAGAACTTAATGAGTACAAATCAATATTAACGGAGAAATACCAAATGAAACCTCGAAAAATTGTGGTTGCTTATTCCGGCGGACTTGATACCTCGGTAATGGTAAAATGGTTAAGCGAGAAATACGATGCTGAAATTATAGCAGTAACCGGTGATTTGGGACAAAAAACAGAATTAATCGGATTGAGGGAAAAAGCATTAGAAACCGGCGCTTCCAAAGTAAGAATAATTGATTTGAAAGAAGAGTTTATTAAACAATATGTATGGAGTGCGCTTAAAGCCGGAGCTATATACGAAGGCGAATATCCGATGGCTTGTTCCATCGGGCGGCCTTTATTAGCTAAAATGTTGGTTGATGTAGCGTTGGAGGAAGGAGCAGATACAATTGCTCACGGTGCTACGGGCAAAGGAAACGATCAAGTAAGGTTCGAAGTTGCAATTCAAACACTTGCCCCTCATCTCAATATATTAGCTCCGGTAAGAGAGTGGGAATTCAAAAGTAGAGAGGAAGAAATTGATTACGCAATAAAGCATAATATTCCTGTTCAAGCCACAAAGAATAATCCGTATTCTATCGATGAAAATATTTTCGGAATTTCAGTTGAGTGCGGGATTTTGGAAGACCCTACTGAGACACCGCCGGATGATGCCTGGCAAATTACCGTGGATCCGCGGAATGCTCCCGACTATCCTGTAAATTTGAGCATTTCATTTGATAAAGGAATACCGGTAATATTAAACTCGCATGAAATGCCGCCTGTGGAATTGATAAAAAAATTAAATGAAATTGGAGCCATGCACGGCATCGGGAGATTGGATATAATAGAAAACAGAGTGGTAGGTATAAAATCAAGGGAAATATACGAAGCTCCGGCAGCGGTTATTCTACATAAAGCTCACCACGAACTTGAAAAACTCATTCTGGATAAAGATACTTTCAGATACAAACAAAATGTATCAAATAAAATTGCAAACATGATATACGACGGACTTTGGTTTACTCCGCTTTTTGAATCTTTAATGGCGTTTGTTGATTCAACCCAAAAATATATTTCCGGTGAAATTACTCTGCAATTGTATAAAGGAAATATTACCGTACTGTCTCGTCAGTCCGTGTTTAGTTTATATAATGAAGAGTTGGCAACCTATGCGGAAGGTGATAAATTCGATCATTCGGCGGCAAAAGGCTTCATTCATTTATACGGTTTACAATTTAAGACGTTAAGTACCGTACGCAATACCAAGAAAGCAGTTAAGAATATTAATGAAACTGTCAGTTTATAAAACACTCAATTTTTGTAAGGAATAATATATTTATGCTTTGGGGCGGAAGATTTAAAAAAAAGTTTGCCGACGAGGGAATGGAGTTTTCTTCTTCGCTTAATTTCGATATCAATTTATTGGACGAAGATATTGAAGTAAGTATTGCCCACACTAAAATGTTGGCAAAATGCGACTTGTTAACCGGTACTGAAGAAAAGAAAATAATCGAAGGTCTCCGCAAAATATTGGAAGAAAGTAAGAATGGTTTTTGGTTTCCCGATGCGGGCGAATTCGAAGATATCCATTCAGCCGTTGAATCCAGACTATTAGAGTTGATAGGAGATGTTGCCAAAAAATTGCATACGGGAAGAAGCAGAAACGACCAAGTAGTAACGGGTTTTCGGCTATGGTTAAAAAAAGCTATTAATCAGTTAATTAACGAGATTATTGATCTTCAAAAAATTCTTCTTGCGGTTTCAGAAAAACATACCGAAACGATTATCCCGGGATATACGCATTTGCAAAGGGCGCAACCGGTTTCGTTGGCTTTTCATTTTTTAGCTTATATGGAAATGTTTGAACGGGATAAAAAAAGATTGAAATTTGTATTTGAAGAATGTGATACTTTACCTTTGGGCAGCGGCGCTTTAGCCGGCTCTACTTTGCCTTTAGACCGGGAATATTCCGCAGAAATTTTGGGCTTTTCAAAAATTTCCGCTAATGCAATGGATTCGGTTTCGGACAGAGATTTTGCCATAGATTTTTTGAATTCTTGTAATATTGGAATGATGCACTTAAGCAGAATTGCCGAAGAAATTATTTTATGGGTAACTCAAGAATGGAATTTTTTAAAAATAGGCGATGAATTTACTACAGGTTCCTCTTTAATGCCTCAAAAGAAAAATCCTGATTTACTGGAATTGATTAGAGGTAAAAGCGGTAGAACATTCGGGAATTATTTATCCTTAATTACAATGATGAAAGGTTTGCCGCTAAGTTATAATCGTGATATGCAAGAAGATAAAGAACCCGTTTTCGATTCCTTTATTCAATATTCCAAATCGTTGAAAATATTTTCGAAAATTTTGCAGTCGTTACAAATAGACAATAAAAGATTCTTGAAAGAATTGGACGGTAATTTTATTTTAGCTACGGATATGGCCGAATGGCTTGTTTTACAAGGAATACCGTTCAGAGATGCACATAAAATTGTCGGGAAGCTTGTATTTTTTGCCGAAGAAAAACAAATCAAACTTAAGGAAGTTAAACAAGAAGATTTGTTAAAAATTCATCCTTTATTTGCTGATAAAAATGTCAAAAAAATTTTAAGCATTGAGAACGCGTTAAGTAGAAAAAAAACTTACGGTTCACCGAATCCGTCAATAGTAAAAAAAGAGATTAAAAAGTGGAAAAAGGTTTTATACAATAAATGATTTAAAGTTCAATTATCTGCGATCTTTTCGGACCGACCGAAATAATACTTATTTCAAATCCGCTTTTCTCGGCGATAAAAGAAAGATAATCTTTTGCTTCTTTTGGTAAGTCTTCATAACTCCGTGCATCCGAAATATCGGTTTTCCAACCAGGTAAAGTTTCGTAAATGGGTTTCACTTGTTCTAATGCCCACCTTGAAGTGGGGAAGTATTTCAATCGTTTACCGTTTAATTCATAGCCTACGCATACTTTAATTTCATCCAGATAACTCAGCACATCCAGTTTTGTTATTGCAACGCGCTCAATACCGTTAATCATTCTGGAATAATTAACAAGAAATGCATCGAACCAGCCGCAACGGCGAGGTCTGCCTGTTGTCGCTCCGAATTCGGCGCCTTGTTCCCTTAGTTTTTCGCCTTCTTCGTCTTTCATTTCCGTAGGGAAAGGTCCCAAACCTACGCGGGTTGTGTAAGCTTTAACAATCCCGATTACCGAATCGATTTTTGTCGGGGGAATGCCTGTACCCACCGAAGCTCCGCCTGCAGTGGGATTTGAAGAAGTAACATACGGATAGGTGCCGTGATCAACATCCAAAAGAGTTCCTTGCGCGCCTTCCATTAAAACCGTTTTACCGGAATTTATTTGATTGTTCAGATAAGCTGCTGTATCGGTGATGTATTTATCAATCCTTTCGTCAAATTCCAAGTATTCGTTAATTATTTCTTCAACATCCAATTCTTCCACATTATAGACCTTTTTTAAAAGATTATTCTTTTCTTCAAGATTTTTTCTGATTTTTTCTTCAAGAATGTCTTTGTTAAGAAGGTCAGCAATTCTAATTCCTTTCCTGGCATATTTATCGATGTAGCATGGACCAATTCCTCTTCCGGTTGTCCCGATTTTATTTTTACCGCTTTCGCTTATCGAATCAAGCAGTTTGTGGTAAGGCATAATTAAATGAGCGTTATGGCTTATAAAAAGCCGTCCGGTAAAATCTATATTGTGAGTTTCCAAAAATTCAATTTCTTCCAACAAAGCCTTTGGATCAATTACAACACCGTTCCCAATTACACAAATAACATTTTCACGCAAAATTCCGGCGGGTATTAAATGTAGAATGAACTGTTTTTCGCCTATTTCAATTGTATGACCCGCGTTTGCGCCGCCTTGATATCTCGCAACAATATCGAAACGTTCGCTTAAAATATCAACTATTTTTCCTTTTCCTTCGTCGCCCCATTGGCTGCCGACAACAACCGTAACACTCATTTATTCTCCAAAGAAATGATTTTTGAAATGAACAATAAAATGGGTCGATTCAAAAGTGAATTAATTTTAAAAACATCATAAGTAAATAATATTTTTCTCACACTTTTGAATCAACCCGTTGAAATAAAAACCGGATGTTATTCTTTTTCTTTTGCGAAACTCTGAACCGCTTCTTCCACCGAATCGAAATTATCGAAAATCGTAATTAATTTTGTTATTACAAGCAAGCTGTTAATTTTTTCGGTGGCATTAGCCAAAACCAAGGAACCACCGCCGTTTTTCATTGTTGTGTAACCGCTAATCAACATTCCCAAACCCGAGCTGTTCATAAATTTAACATGAGCTAAATCCACGACTACATTTTTTTTGCCTTCGTCCAAAAGTTTATGTAGAAGTTTGCTGAACTCTTCCGCGTCGGGACCTCCCATCACGTTTCCTCTTAATTCGATTACCACCGCGTTGTAATGTTCGTGAGTTTTAATTTTCATAACAACCTCTAAATTTTTTATGTTAATTGTTTATCATTTCTCGGAATTGCTTAATTTACTATGAGGATTTCATAAATTATGCTAAATTTACGTTTATTTAAGTTAGGTATTCTTTACGAAAAATGAAAGAAATTTTTACTATTTGACGCACGTACATTATAAAAGTTCAAACTTATTTAGTACGATTTAAGTAAATAGTTCCGGTAATTTTAAAACCAAAAGCACGGGATTACGTCTAAAATTGAGCGAAATCAATAAGAATAATGCCGATAAGGTACAACCTGAGAAAGATGAAGATTTTGAACTGATTCGGAAATTTCAAAACGGCGACGATTCGGCATTTACAAAATTGGTTCTTAAACATAAAGAGAAGGTTAGAAACTTGATTTACTTAACGCTCGGCGATGTGGATTACATCGATGATATTTCTCAAGACGTTTTCATCAGTGCTTTTAAAATGCTCGGCGATTTCAGATACGAATCCAAATTTACAACGTGGCTTTACAGAGTAACGGTGAATAAATGTAAAGACTATTTGCGTAAGAAAAAAGTACGCAGCATATTTGCACCGATCGACGAGCACGAGTATCATCTTCGGGCAAAATCACGTTCGGATAACCCGGATGTTTCCTCTCTTGTTAGAAAAGCAATTGCTAAGCTTCCGGATAAATTAAGAGAACCTTTGGTCTTGCGGGATATTGACGGACTAAGTTATAAAGAAATTGCCGATAAATTCAATTGTGAAGTCGGAACAATCAAATCGAGAATTTTCCGCGCAAGACAAGCATTGAGGATTATTTTAGAACCCTTTCAAAAAGACTTGTTATAAGTATGGATTTTTTCTTACGTAAATTTTTTGAGTCGGATAGTAAGCGAAGATTGCAAACAGCAATTGTATTTAGCGTATTGTTTTTAATTGCAAAAATATTTTTCCCCGAACCCGGCAATATTCTTGTTTCTTTAATTACCGAAATACTTGTATTAACGGCATTTTTCTCTTGGGCGCTGTTTCTATACGAATTTGTTCACAATCAAGCGTCATCACCGGTTGGAATTTTAGTTAACTCGATGATCCTGGGAGCATTGGTTTATTTTTTACTAACCGTTTCGCCGGAATATTTAAGCACGAATGACAATGTAATAACTTCATTGTTAGTTTATTTATTTGTGTTTATTATTTTGGTTTCCACCGCATATATATTCGATGTTTTGAGGGAATTGTTTTTTGCTCATCAAAAAAGTGTTCCGACACTTTATTTTAATACGATGATGATACTTTTTATTTTGGCATCGGTTGTTGCCGGAATTTGGGATTCGGATTGGGAATATGATTTTATTACGGATTCGCTTACCGGTATTGCCATTGTCGTTGCGGTAATTAATTCAATTAGGGTTGCGTGGATAGCATTTATCGCAAAAAAACAAAAAAGAATTCTTCTTCTGCTTTCAATTATTTTTATGGTAGTATTCGGTTCAACGTTCGGCTTTACCCAAACTCAAGACGCAAATTTTGTAGCTCTGCTTTCCCCGGCATTAAATAAATTTATCGGCTTAATATTTTTGTATGCTACCGTTTATTTTATAGTTGTTTTTTTTACCGCACTTTTTCATCTTCCCACCGCAGAAGCTATTGACAGGAAAACTCAAGAACTTACATCCTTGATGGACTTGAATAAATTAATCACCCGTGTTTTGGATTTTGATGAATTGGTCAATACAATTACAGAAATGACAAAGGACGTATGTAATTGCCAATCGGCTTGGTTGGTTACAAATTTTAACGATACGCTTGAAATAAATTCGGTTAATAACATAAACAAGGAAGACGCCGAAAAGATTTCGGTAAACTTATTCAACTCGGATTTAGTTAATCCCAAAGAACTTACCGAATTAAATACTTTGGAAAAATATGATTTTTTCCGTTCATCTAAATTTCAATCGGTCATAATTGCTCCGCTGAATATTCACGGAAAGAATATCGGATATCTTTTTACGGCAAAACAAATGAGTATGGGCTTCGATGAAGAAGATAAAAAGGCTATTTCGGCTTTTGCCGATTTTGCCGCTGTTGCTATTGAGAATTCAAAATTAATCGAGCAATCGATTGAAAAGGAAAGAATGGAGAAAGAGCTTGATTTGGCAAGGGAAATTCAGCAAAAAATATTACCGAAAGGGAAACCCGATATTCCTAACGTTGACGTTTCAGCTTCTTTTATTCCTGCGTTTGAGGTCGGCGGCGATTATTACGATTTCTTCCGGTTCGACGATGAACATTACGGCTTTGTAATTGCCGATGTTTCCGGTAAAGGTATTCAGTCGGCTTTCATTATGTCCGAAGTAAAAGGGATTTTCGAATCCCTTTCAAAAATTGATTTTTCCCCCGCAGAAATTCTCATTCGTGCGAATGAAATTTTGAAGAAGAGTTTGGACAGAAAATCGTTCGTTACGGCAACTTTCGGAATATTAAATACGAAAAACGGAAAGTTCAAATTTTCCCGCGCTGGTCATGCACCTGTGCTTCATAAACGCAATGATACACTTCAATCTTATGTCCCGCGGGGAATAGGACTCGGAATAAGTCCGTCGAAAGAATTTGCCAGGACTTTGGAAGAAATGGAAGTTCAATTGGGGAATGGGGATTTGATTATATTGTTTACCGACGGAGTAAACGAGGCGATGAATTCTGCAAACGAAGAATTCGGATACGACCGGCTGGAAGCAATTGTTAAAAATTCCGGAGAACTTTCACCCGATGCATTATCGAGAAAAATTATTAAAGAACTTTCGGTATTTTCTAAAGAAAATCCGCAACACGACGATATAACTCTTGTTATATTTAAGTGGAATTTTATTAACAAGTTGAACGGAGATAATTAATGACTGAATTTAACGTTCAAACTAGATCGGATGGTTCGGTTAGTATTTTGGATGTAAAGGGCTATTTGGACGCGCATACTGCGCCGGAACTTGAAGATGCTTTCAACAAATTGATTGACGATGGGAAATATAAAGTCGTCGTAAACCTGAAAGATCTGAATTATATCAGCAGCGCCGGACTCGGAGTTTTTATGGCTTACATAGAAACAATGAGAGAAAACGGCGGCGATATAAAGTTTTCCAATCTTAAAAAAGAAGTTTACAATATATTCGATCTTTTAGGATTCCCGATGCTTTACGAATTTTATAATGACGAAAATGAAGCAATTAAAAAATTTAATGAGCAATAATTGAAAATCAAAACTAAAGAAATAAACAGAAAGATTAAAGTTAAAAGTACCACGGATAACCTTTCGCGGATTAGGGATTTTATACATAAAACCGGAATGGAATGTAAATTAAAGAAAGAAGCCATCGGTGAAATTATTTTAGCTGTAGATGAAGCTTGTACCAACGTAATTAAACATGCATACCATTTTTCGCCCGAAGGTGAAATTGAAATCAACGTAAAGTGCAAAAACAATAAGTTCTCCGTATCAATAACCGATAAGGGTGAGAAATTCAATATAAAAGACATCAAAGACCCGGATTTGGAAGAGTATCATAAAGAAAAAAGAGTGGGCGGCTTGGGAATATTCTTGATGAAAAAACTTATGGACGAAGTTAAATACAGCCATCTTACCGGTAATCGCAATCGTGTAACATTAGTTAAATATTTACCGAACTAAATGAACCGTCAAAAAAATGAATCGGCTTTGCGTGATTTGTCGGCTTTGGTCGACTTTTCCAATTCCGTAAACTCAAGTCTAAAGCTCGATTTCATTCTTAACAATTTATTGCTTACCGTTTTCGCAAAACTGCAGGTAACAAAGGGATTTGTTGCGCTTGTTGAAAAAGACGGGAAATTAAAAATATCTTACTCGAAAGGAATAAACGACGAAGTGAAAAATAATTTCCCCGAACTCGGCATATCGGAAATAACTGCTAACACAAAACTCAAAGAATTTCTGCAAAAATACGGCTTTGCCCATTACGAGTTAATTGCTACATCCGAAAAAGAATTGGGGATAATAGTTTTGGGCGAAAAAATAACAAAAGAAGATTTTTCCGAAGAAGATAAAAATTTCCTTAAAACTTTAACTAATATTAGCAGTACCGCAATTGAAAATACTCTTACCCTTGAAGAGTTAAAAAAAGTTAATCTGAATCTTGACGCAAAAATTAATCAGCTAAGTTCCTTGTTCGATTTGAGTAAAGAATTTAGCGGAATACTTGAAAAGGAAAGAGTCGGTAAATTGTTGGTGTTTTCCGTAATTGCACAAATGCTTATTTCCCAATTTGCGGTGATTGTTAAGGATAATAATAAACCAGAAATTCTCGAGAGCAACTATCCGGAAGAGAAACTTAAAAACTTGTTGGATACAAATGGGTTGTTTAATCACAATAATATCATTTATGGTGAAGAATTTAGAAAGAATTTACCCGGACTATCGGATGCGGGATTTGTTCTTGCGGTACCGATGACAATCAAAAATGAAGTACGCGGATATATTATTCTGGGCAAAAGATTAACCGGCAAAGATTTCACTCAATCCGATCTTGAATATATTTCGTCCGTAGCAAGTCTCGCTATCATTTCGATAGAAAACAGCAGACTGTTCAAGGAAGCTTTGGAAAAACAAAAGCTTGAAAAAGATTTGGAATTGGCTAGAACAATACAAAAGAATCTGTTGCCGAAAAAACTGCCTGAATTTGAGAAAGTGGAAATTGCCGCATACAATAAAACCGCTAAACAAGTCGGCGGCGATTACTACGATGTAATTAAACTTGACGAAAACCGTTTGTTGGTTGCGATTGCGGATGTTGCGGGAAAAGGAGTACAAGCGGCATTGTTAATGGCAAATCTGCAGGCATTTTTGAAAGCAATTCTTAAGCAAAACATTCCGCTTGTTGAAGCGTCTAATCTTATAAATGATTTGGTGTCGGAAAATACTACGATGGGAAGTTTTATAACTTTCTTTTGGGGAATTCTGGATACTGAAAAATTGACTTTCACATACGTTAATGCCGGACATAATCCGCCGCTGCTTGTAAGAGACGGAAATATAATAAAACTAAAAACCGGCGGAATGATTTTAGGGGTTATGACAACCGTAATAGATTATGAATTTGAAATGATTCAACTTAAACGTGACGATGTTATAGTAATGTACACGGACGGCATTACCGAAGCAATGGATACAGATAAAAACGAATACACGGAAGAAAGATTGCAGAAATTGGTTCTTGAAAAAAGCAAATATCCGGCGCAAAAAATTTTAGATGAAATAATAAAAGACGTTTCAGAACATACTTCGGGCGCCGAGCAATCCGATGATATTACATGTTGCGTGTTTAAGATAAAAGAATGAGCGAAAAATTCATTAAATATAGAAACAAAGTTTTATTCCCGCTAACGATTTTTTTAACCGTTATTTCGTTAATCAATCTTTACTTTATTTTTGAAGTAACTCCGCGTTCTAACGACGAATGCTTGTGGGTGCCGAAACAAATTACACCCGACAGCACTATCTTCGTTTTCGACTTGGTAAAAGAAAACGGAGTTGCCTGGCAAGCGGGAATTAGAGACGGCGATCAATTGCTGGAAATAAACGGTGAAAAAATTAATAGTTTATTCACCGCGTCAAAAGCAATAGACCGGCTTGCACAAGGGGATTCGGCTGTTTATAAAATTGTGCATAATGGTAAAATCATTGAAACAAAAGTTAAGATTAAAAAGCTCATCAACTTTGGTGCCTTAAGCATTGTTTTACTCTCTCTTTTCTGGCTGATAGTTGGTTACATTGTTATCTCATCTAAACCGAACGGTAGAACACAGCAACTGTTTTTTTCAATAGGAGCTCTTCTTATATTAAACTCAATGTGGGTGCTTGTTTCCGGTACTCCTTCCGTAAATCCGGTTTGGCAAATCAAATGGCTTCTTGTAATTATAGATATTATATATTCGATAGCTGCGATTGTATTACCATTTGTGTACATTTATTTCTTTTGGGTTTTCCCCCAATCGTTTAAGTTTGCAGAAAGAAAATCTACCAAAACCATTCTGTTTGTTATTCCCACAATACTTACTGCCGGAATGATTTTGTTTAAGATTTTTTATGTCTACGGTGCGAAATCTCCGTTCCGGTTAAATATGTATTTAATCATTTTTTACAATGTTTTATTCGGACTAAGTTTTATAATAGGATTCGTCTCGTTATTCATTCATTACGTAAGACTTAAAGATGAAAAGAAAAGAAATCCGGTATTTGTAATTCTTGTTAGTTACGGAATAGCTCTGTTATCAATAATTTATGTGAATACACTCGCACGGGTTTTAGCCGGATCGATTTTCAATTCTCCCGAATATTTCATGCCGATAATTTTAATTGTTGCGTTACCCATTGCTTTCGGTTATTCTATATTCAAGTATTCGTTAATGGATGTTTCCGATGTTGTAAAAAATACGTTAATGTACGGAACGGCTACGGTTTCGCTTGCCGGAATTTACTTTTTAACTATTTATATTCTTGGGCAGAAAATAAGTCAGGCAATTGCAACGGAATATCAAGGATTAATTGCGGCTCTAATCTTTATTATTTTCTCAATAGTTTTTCAATCAACGAAAGACCGGTTTCAAGAAATTATCACAAGGCGTTTTTACCCCGAACAATTTGCTTACAGAAAAGTATTACTTGAGTTTTCGAATAATATTTCTACAATTGTAGGATTGGAAAATATACTCGATTCTGTATTGGATACATTTGTCGATTCGTTAAAACTTGAAAAATTCGGTATTGTATTAAAAGATAAGAATTCCCAAAACTGCAGATTGGTAAGGAACTTCGGATTCGTTAACGGTAAATTAAATTTTGACTGCGATATAAATAATTTATTAAAGCACTTAAAACAAAAAAACGGTTCCAATCAATATCCCGCTTTCGAAAGGTCGGAATTTACGGAAGTTTTTCCCGCTGTTGCCGAAAGATTAATGAGCGAAGGAATTTATATAGTAATTCCGCTTGTAAGCAAATCAACCGTTAACGGCATGCTGCTTTTCGGATTAAAACATTCCGGAGCACAATTTGCCGGCAAAGATTTGGAATTGCTGGTTGCGGCAGCAAATCAAACGGCGATATCAATAGAAAATGCACGACTTTACCAAGCCGAAACTGAAAAAATTAAACTTGAAAGGGATTTAATTGTTGCGAAAAAAATCCAACAACAACTTTTACCGCAAGAGATTCCTTTTATTCATGGTTTGGATATTGCCGGATTTATGCAACCCGCAATGCACGTGGGCGGAGATTATTATGATTTAATTAAAATTTCACCCACCAAAATATTTGTGGTTGTTGCCGATGTTTCGGGTAAAGGACTTTCCGCATCGTTTTACATGTCTAAATTACAAACAATGATTAGATTGTATTGTACGGAAGATAAATCCCCGAGAGATATTTTAACCGAACTAAATAAAAATATTTTCGAAAGTTTGGATAAGCAATGGTTTATCACCGCAACCTTGGCGCTTTTTGAAACAAGCGAGAAAATAGTTAAAATTGCAAGGGCAGGGCACACACCGGTAAAATTAGTAAGAGATAATACGGTAAAATCTTTTGTCCCCAAAGGAATGGGGTTGGGTTTGGAAAGCGGAGATTTGTTCCAAAACACTCTTGAAGAAATTGAAATTCACTTGGCGCCCGGCGATTTATTTGTGTTTACAACAGATGGAATTGAAGAAGCCATGAATAATATGAATCAGTTTTACGGAGCCGAACGGTTGGAAAAAGTTATTCTTCAAAATAATACACTTGATGCAAAAAGAATTTTACAGAAAATCACCGAAAGTGTAAACAAATTTCAAAACGGACGGGAACAGAGCGATGATATTACTTTGGTTGTTGTGCGTATCACAAAGGAAATTAATGAGCGGTTAAAAACAAAGACGGACAGTTTTATTAATCCTTCTCCGCAATTAGGTTAACAATGTTCTATTTTACGCTCGCGATATTTCTATCTGCCGTTATCACAATTTTAGCGAAAAATAAAGCTCCTAAAATTTTTATCATCTTCAAACCGTTAACAACAATACTGATAATTGTCTTCGCGGTCATTTTTTTTAAGGGAAGTAATCCCGTTTATTTTACGTTAATTTTGTGCGGATTAATTTTCTCACTGCTCGGTGATGTTTTTTTGCTTTACGAAGAAAAATATTTTGTTCACGGATTATCGGCATTTTTGATTACCCATTTCCTTTACATAACTGCATTTTTACCCAAAGGCAACTTGAACGTGCCAAGCTTGATACCGGTTTTGCTTTTTTCGTTTTTTATTTATTTCTTAATTAAAAGGGGAGTGGGGAAATATAAAATACCGGTTTTAATTTATATTGTCGTAGCTTCCGTAATGGTCTGGATAGCAGTAAATAATTATTTGGTTCACGGGAATTCGCGCAGTGTTTTTATAGCATCCGGTGCAATTTTATTTATCCTTTCCGACTCGGTTTTGGCATTGAACAAATTCAGGAGTAAAATAAAATTTGCGGAAATGTTTATACTGGGCAGTTATTACACCGCCCAGTTTTTTATAGCAATATCTTTAACTTTTGGATAATTAAAATTGAATTTTTGAGCCGCGTTTCTTTGTGTAATCTAAAACAAACGAGCTTGCTATAAATATTGAAGAATAAGTACCAACAATGATTCCGAAGAACAAAGTAAACGCAAAACCTCTCAATACTTCACCGCCGAACACTAACAGTACAAACACAACCAGAATAGTAGTTAAACTGGTTACAATTGTTCTGCTCAATACTTTATTTATAGCATTGTTCATATTTTCTTCTAACGGTTTGGTTTTATGAATTTTTAGTTCTTCCCTAATTCTGTCGTAAACCACAACCGTATCGTTAATGGAGTAACCGACCAAAGTTAAGAAAGCGGCAACAACGCTTATGGAAATTTCAAGATTTAAGAACGGAATTACGCCATATAATAAAGAGAAAACTCCAAGTGTAATCATCACGTCGTGGAACAATGCGATAACCGCGCCGTTTGCAAATGCAAACTTAAATCTGAAACCGAGATAAATCAAAATAACAATTAAGGCAAGAACGACAGAAATAATGGCGTCTTGCTTTAACTCTTTCCCGATTTTAGGTCCAACCTTTTCTTCTTTCAACATTTTGAACGGATTGTCCGCATATTCCTGTTGTAGATTTTCTTCAATCCAATTTGCAATACTGAGTCTTACAACAACTTTATTTTCATTCGGATCTTCGGAAACCTTAGCGGCTGCAAATCCTTTTTCGGTCAATTTTTCCGCAACCGTTGTGGCGGTTTTAGGATCGGGGAATTGATAAACTATTTTATTGGCTGCAGAATCCACAATTTCGGCATTAACTTCAGGCGCGACTTCTTTTAGCGCGTTATTCAATGTTGAAAGAATTTTCGGCATAATTTCTTTTGGAATTTCTTGTAGCTCAGTCCTTATCAAAACACCTTGCTCGCTTCCGAAAGTTTTCACTTCGATATTCCCGAGTCCCAATGTATTTAGTTTGGAACGTATATCTGAGATGTCTATAGGTTTCTCAAATTGCAAAGCAACCTCGGAACCTCCTTTGAAATCAATTCCTAGTTCAACGCCTCTTACAAACAAACTAATAATTCCGAGAATGATTAAAGCGCCGGAAATAGCGTAAGCAATTTTACGTTTCCCGAGAAAGTCGATATTTGTACTACCAAATATTCTTTTACGGTAACCGACGTTAATTTTTTTCCCTTTGTAAATCATGTATTCAAACAATATTTTGGTAATAACGAGTGCAGAGAATAAACTCGATACAATACCAATCATTAAAGTTAACGCAAACCCTTGAATTGGACCGCTACCGAATTGATAAAGTATTATTGCGGTAAAGAAAGTAGTGATATTCGAATCGAAGATTGCGGAGTACGAATTAGCGAAACCGCTGTCTACAGCTGCTTTTATTGTTTTTCCCGTAGCCATTTCTTCGCGGATTCTTTCGAAGATAAGCACGTTTGCGTCAACCGCCATACCAATAGTAAGAATGATACCCGCAATACCCGGCAAAGTCAGAGTTGCCTTAAATCCTGCCAAAACCCCCAAAATGAAAACAACCGTTGCAAGTAGCGCAAGATCGGCAAATGCACCGGATGTTTTGTAATAAAGAATCATGAACAAAGCAACTAACAAGAAACCGATTATTGTGGAGTTAAACCCTTGTGAAATTGAATCTTGTCCGAGTGAAGGACCTACGGTTCTTTCTTCGATTATATCTATTGGCGCCGGAAGCGCACCTGCCTTAAGAACGATGGAAACAAGTTTGGCTTCTTCCAAATCTTCCATTCCGGTAATTTGCGAACGTCCGGAAGGGATTTTATTTTGAATAACCGGAGCGGTATAAACATAATTATCCAAAACAATAGCACAACGTTTCCCAATGTTTGCGCCGGTTATCCTTGCCCATTCACGCGCGCCTTCGGGATTCATATCCATGGTTACCATCGGAGCGGTAGTCTGCGGATTAATCGTAGCATTAGCATCAACAATTACATTCCCGGTTAATTCCGGTTGTTTGTTAACCATGTACAGTCTGAAATATTTTACGCCGTCTTGAACAAACTGTGGTTTAGCGGAAAAGAGAAATTCCACGTTATCGGGAATTACTTTTTTCACTTCCGGCATATTGAGATAGCTCATCACCTTATTTTTATCGCTTTCTTTTACAATAAGGTCCGCCGAATTTTGTGAAATTAAACGTGCTATCGCAAAGAAAGGATGTTTCTTAGCAAATTCCTCTTCGGTCAATTGCTCGTCGGCAGTTGAATCTTGTTCCGTTGCTGTGGAATCTGTATTAAATTTTTTAGCGAGAATTTCATCAATCTTATTTAAAATAGGAAATGCAAAGTTGGGTTCTTTAACCAATTTAAATTCAAGCAATGCTCTGCCTTGAAGAAGACTTTTAGCTTCTTCTTTTTTAGAAACACCGGGAAGTTCGACAATTATTCTTCTAGCGCCTTGTTGTTGAATACTCGGTTCGGAAACACCGTATTGATCGACACGGTTTCTGATAATTTCTATTGCCCTTGTAACGGCGTCTTTTTCTTGTTCTAACAAATCATTTATAATTTCATCGTCTTCCTGTCGTATGGTTCCGAAGTACCGGCTTAAGCGTATGTTTTTTTCTTTTAGCTTACGAGCAAGAATTTTTACCACTTCTTCGTTTGAAATTTTTGCTTCCTTCTCAGCTTCCTTTAATACTTGCTTAAAAGTTGCATCGGGATCTTTTGCCAATCTCTCCAAAAGTTTTACCGTATTAACTTCCATAACGAGATACATACCGCCTTGTAAATCCAAACCGAGTTTTATCCGGTTTTCCCGGGCTTTTCTAATATCCGGATTGGAAGCGCGTAAGCTATCTTCTTTCAGAGTTAAAATTTGGTTGAGTTCGTCTTTTGAAATCGAGGGATTTTTTTGTAATAAACTGTCTTTAATCGATTCTAAAGTTTTTTGAATTTGTTGGTTGTATTGATAATCCTTGTAAGTAGGATAGAGCAGGTAAATACTCAATGCAAAAGCAGCAATTATAACGAAAATTCTAAATCTTAATTCTTTCATTACCTTCTCGAAAATTTAGTTATTTATTAGCCGTTTAATTTAAAATAAGACTTCTAATATAGACAGAAAATGAAAAAAATTCAATTTTATTAGGGGTTGGAACGTTAAAATAAGCAAGAAAATTAAAGGCTATAACCGCTTAAAACGCAAAGTTAGAATTTGCGGTTTTTCTTCGTGTTGAGGGGAATAAATAAAAAAAGCTGTTCCTTTTTGGGGAACAGCTTTGTCGGAAAACCTACTCGCGAACAATCCAAGTTTTAACCGTCGCGGTTACTTCGGGATGCAGTTTGATATTGATATCGTAGATACCGAGTGCTTTAATCGGTTCTTTAATCTCTATTTTTCTTTTATCGATATCGTAGTTTTTTTCTTTTAGTGCATCGGCAATCATTTGAGATGTAACCGAACCGAATATTTTGTCTTCTTCGCCGACTTTAACGGGAATTGTAATGGAAACATTCGCCAATTCATCTGCAATTTTCTTAGCGTTTTCCAAGAGTTTCGCTTCTATCTTTTCAATTTGTTGTTTCTCTTCTTCCAGAGCGCGAATATTTCCTTTGGTTGCGATGTATGCAATTTGGCGGGGGAGTAAATAATTACGTGCGTATCCGTCTTTCACCTCAACGATATCTCCCACACGCCCAAGTTGCTCAAAGTTTTTTCTTAAAATTACTTTCATTCTGGTATTCTCCTTTACTTAACTGACTCAGACACAAACGGCATAATTGCAATTTGTCTGGCTCTTTTAATTGCTCTAACCACTTCTCTGTGTTGCTTTGCACTTAATCCGGTAATTCGTCTGGGAATTATTTTCCCTTGGTCGGATACAAATTTTTGCAACTTTTTTGCATCTTTATAGTCGATATAATCAGTAATAACTCTTCTTATTTTTTTTGTTTTCATTTTACTCCTCAAAATTAATTATCTCCGCTAAGCAAATCGGATTCTTCATCGCTCAAAAATTTATCGAATGAGTTATCTGTGAAATCGGTATTTTCGGTTTCTTCAACAGCGTCCTCGTCAACTGCTACATCGGTCTCTGGTTCGCTTTCCGTAGTTTCTTCAGCGGATTTATTGATTTTATTTAAAAATTGAATTCTTTTTGCTTTAATTTCAACGATGGTTCTGTTTCTGCCGTCGTCGGTTTTAAAAGTTCTACTTTGTAATTCGCCGTCGACTAAAACAGCGCTTCCTTTTTTTAGTCTGTCTTTGCAACTTTCGGCAAGTTTGTTCCATGCAACTACTCCGACGTAACAAACATCTTCTTGCCATTGGTTCTGACTATCTTTGTAACGTCTGTTAGCCGCAATGTGAAAGTTGACCACCGGAGTTTTGTTTGTAGTTTCACGAAAAACGGGATCTTTAGTTAAATTACCAGCAATAATTACAGAATTTAATTCAGGCATTTTCAAATCAGCCATCACTTACCTCCATACATATCTAATTGATATTTATACATTACAAATTTATTATTCCGATTGTTCTTCGGTAACAACAGTTTCTTCAGTTGCAGGTTCGGAAGCGGGCTCTGTTGCTTCGGCTTCCTTTGCACTTTTTTCTTGCAACTTCTTGTTAAGATGCTCTAAATCTTTTTTCGTTAGCTTTATAGTAAGAAAACGGTAAATTGTTTCATCCAATTTATAAATTCGCTCCAATTTCTTAATCATATCGGCAGGAGCGGTAAATCTATAAATTACATAATAACCGCTTTTGGATTTTTTAATTGGATAGGCGAGGCGTTTTCTGCCCCATTTGTCAATGTCGATAATTTTACCGCCATTGTTTGTTATGAAGTCTTCGATTTTTTTAATCGTATTTTCAATTTGTGTGTCTTCGAGAGCGGCATTAACAATTATAACACTCTCATAGTGATTTTCTTTCATAAATGAACCTCCCTTTGGTCTTTGGCCTTTCTAAATTATCGTTTTAATTAGAAAAGCAGGGTTTATAAAATATTAATTTACAAATATAACCTTATCTTATCAATGGTGCAATAACAAAAGATACCACCGATAAGAGTTTTATTAAAATGTTTAACGAAGGACCGGAAGTATCTTTAAACGGATCTCCCACCGTATCACCAACAACCGCAGCTTTATGCGCATCGGAACCTTTTTCGTATCTTTTCCCGTCTATATCAATTCCACCTTCGATTAATTTTTTTGCATTATCCCATGCACCGCCGGCATTCGCTTGAAAGATAGCCATTAAAACGCCGCTGGCGGTTACCCCCGCAAGCAATCCGGCTAACATTTCTTTGCTTAAAAATCCTACAACCACGGGTACAACCACTGCCATAACTCCCGGTAAAATCATTTCTTTAATTGCAGCTTGCGTGGAAATTTGAACACACTTTGCATATTCTGCTTCTGCTTTTCCTTCTCTCAGACCGGGAATTTCTCTGAATTGTCTTCCGACTTCAAGAATCATTTTTTTAGCTGCGCGACCTACCGCACTCATTGCCATTGAAGAGAAAAGGAAAGGCAACATAGCTCCAATAAACAATCCGCCCATAATTATCGGTTTGGATATATCAATCGTATCAATCTTAGCTTGATGCATAAAGGCGGAAAAAAGCGCCAATGCAGTTAAGGCTGCTGAGCCTATTGCAAAACCTTTGCCTATTGCAGCGGTTGTATTACCAACAGCATCGAGTTTATCCGTTCTTCCTCTGACTTCGCTGGGAAGTTCAGACATTTCCGCAATTCCGCCGGCATTATCGGAAATCGGACCGTAAGCATCTACAGCCAACTGGATTCCGGTGGTGGAAAGCATTCCAAGCGCAGCAATTGCTATTCCGTAAAGATTGGCAAATTCGTATGCACCAATTATACTTGCAGCAATTATCAAGATGGGTAATGCAGTCGATAACATCCCAACGCTTAAACCGGCAATAATATTTGTTGCCGCACCGGTTACCGATTGTTCGGCAATATTTCTAACGGATTTATATTCTGTTCCCGTATAATATTCGGTAATCAATCCTATTAAAACGCCCGCAATTAATCCAATGATTGTTGCAAAAAATACACCGTTTGCGGTATAATTAAATCCGTCCAAAGACCATTCGGCAGGAAGCATTGCATTTATTATAAAATAGGATGCAACCAACATCAGTGCAGCGGTAACAAATTCGCCGGTGTTCAAAGCTTTTTGCGGATTACCGCCTTCTTTTACTTTTACAAAAAAAGTTCCGAGAATTGAGAGTAAAATTCCCACACCGGCTAAGGTTAATGGTAATAAAACGCCGGCTAAACTTTCTCCTTGGGGGAATACTTCGGTAAAAACCGCACCTAAAACCATTGCGCCGATTGTAGCTCCAACGTAAGATTCAAACAAATCTGCGCCCATACCGGCAACGTCGCCAACATTATCGCCAACGTTATCAGCAATAGTTGCGGGGTTTCTGGGATCATCTTCCGGAATACCTTCGTAAACTTTGCCTGCAAGATCGGCTCCAACGTCAGCGGCTTTCGTATAAATTCCACCGCCAACTCTGGCAAAGAGAGCTATGGAAGAAGCTCCGAGGGAAAAACCGGAAAGAACATTAATTACTTTTGCCAAGTCCCAATTTTGATTTGAATATATTAAAAACAATGTTCCGAGTCCGAAAATACCTAAACCGACAACGTTCATTCCCATTATAGAGCCGCCTGAAAAAGCAATTTCCAAAGCTGGTCCCAAACCTTTTCTGGCTGCATTGGTTGTTCTAACGTTAGCTTTTGTTGCGGCAATCATTCCCAAATAACCTGCAAGCGCCGAACTAAACGCACCGACAATGAAAGAAATTGCAATTAACCAAGATGAATCTTCTCTACCGGCATTAGCAAAACCGAGAAGAAGAGCTACAGCTATTACAAATATTACCAGAACTTTATATTCGGTTTTCAGAAAAGCGATAGCACCTTCTTTAATATGGTTGGAAATTGTAACCATTTTTTCGGTGCCGGGTTCTTGCTTAGAAATCCATATATTCTTAAAAAAAGAATATAGCAAAGCAGCAATACCAAAAAAAGGAATAGCGTAAATAAGTGATTCCATATTTTACCCTTTTATTATTTTCATTATATATTGATTACATTAACTAATTAAGCTTTTGCTGTAAAAATCCAGCATGCCCTTCGTCCCGCCGATAATGAATTCTTCTAATAGTTCGGCGGCAAATTTTATGTTGGGTTCAATTGTATTAAAAGTTTTTTCGTCGAAGCGACTTAGAACATAATCGGCTAATTCTCCTTTATCGAAATCAGCACCTATACCGAAGCGTAATCTCGGAAATTTATCGGTTTCGAGGTGATAAATTATAGACGCAATTCCATTATGCCCGCCGTCCCCACCAGCATTTCGAATTCTTATTTTACCGGGTTCAAGATTAACGTCATCTGTAACAACAAGGAAATCGGATAAATTTACTTTGTAATTTTCTATTATGTCTTTTGCGGCAATTCCGCTATTGTTAACAAAGGTTGTGGGCTTAATCAGAAAATAGCGGAAGGAATCCAAAATTCCTTCCGCATAGTAAAAATCGAATTTAGACGGTTTAAATTCTAGGTTATGTTTTTTAGCAAAGTAGTCGATAATGATGAAACCAATATTATGTCTGGTAAATTTATATTTTTCGCCAGGGTTGCCTATGCCAAAAATCACTCTCAATTTCCGGTTTAACCTTGGTCTTCTTCTTCGGATTTACCTTTAGAAATTACCTCTGGTTCCGCTGGTGCTTCTTCGCCTAATTCTGCGGCTGCTTCCTCTTCTTCTTCGGTTCCCTTAGGTGCAAGTATGGTTACTATTACCGCATCTTCTTCCGTTAAAATTTTAATGTTATCGTATGATAAGTCTTTCACCAGCAAGTTATCGCCGATTTTTAAGTTAGATATATCTACTTCAAGCTGCTCGGGGATATCTTTTGGTAAACATTCAATATCCAATTTGTGGATAACCTGTTGCAATCTTCCGCCTTCTTTAATACCGATTGCTTGACCTGTTAACAAAATCGGCACTTGTACTTCAATTGCTTGCCCGACGGTTATACCTTGTAAATCCACGTGGATCATTTTATCAGTTACCGGATCGAATTGAACGTCTTTTACGATCGATTTATAATTTTTGTTATCGTCGATTACCAAATCTACCAAGTGCATTTCGGTAGTATAAACCAAAGGTCTCAGACTCGATTCGGAAACATAAAAATAAATCGGTTCTTCGTTTTTAATATAGAAAACTCCCGGTACGAAACCTTGTCTTCGTAACTCGTTTATTTTCCCTTTTGTGGAAATTTCTCTCGATTTTGCATTAAGCTTAATCTCTGCCATTTTTGTATTACTCCATTAATATTATTATTTAACTTTTGTCAACATCAAATAAAGAGCTGATTGATTCATTGTTATGGGTTCTCAAAATTGCCTCTGCTAATAAAACCGAGGCGGTACGTACAACTATTTTTTCCGATTCCCTGTGAAGCGGAATGCTGTCAGTGACATACAATTTCTCAATTGCCGAATTTTCAATTTTATCTATCGCTTTACCCGAAAGTACTGCGTGCGTAACAGCGCCGTAGATTTTTTTTGCACCGCGTTTTTTCAATGCTTCTATAGCCGAAACAAAAGTTCCGCCGGTATCGATAATATCGTCTACAATCAATACGTCTTTCCCTTCCACATCACCGATAATGTGCATGACTTCCGTTTCGTTTGGTTTCGGTCTTCGTTTATCGATTACTACTAATTTCGCTCCAATTCTTTTTGAATAAGATCTTGCTAATTTAATACCGCCGACATCGGGAGAAACCACCACAAGATTATCGGCTTTGCCTTTCCATAAACTTGTAAATACCGGCGAAGCATACAAATGATCCGAAGGAATATCGAAAAACCCTTGTATTTGTGCCGCATGTAAATCCATTGCAATCACTCTGTCGGCGCCGGCAACCGTAATTAAATTGGCAACAAGTTTAGCCGAAATTGCAACGCGCGGTTGATCTTTTCTGTCTTGCCGCGCATAACCGAAATATGGAATTACGGCAGTAACTCTTCTTGCGGAAGAACGTTTTGCCGCATCGAGCATAATCAATAATTCCATCAAATTATCTGCGGGCGGGTGTGTTGATTGTACAATGAAAACATCTCCGCCGCGAATATTCTCTTTGAATTTAATCCAGATTTCACCGTCGCTAAAATGTTTGGACTCAATATTACCTAACGGTAACTTGAGATAATCCACTATTTTCTTGGTCAATTCCGGATTCGAGCTTCCGGAAAAAATACGCGGTTGATCTTCCATCGGAAACTTATTTTAAATTCCTAATCGTTCAAAAATTCACAATCTGCAAATATAAATAATTCGTTTTGCTAAGTCAAATAAACAAAAACAGTTATGGCGAATTTTCCCTTGGGGGAAATTTATTTTTTTAGTCGACTCTTTTCTTAAATAAAAACGATATAACTATAATCAAAACAATGAATGCAATTATATAAATTATTAACGGGGTTTCTTTCAATTTAAAAGGAATGTAAGTGGCGGTGATTGTTTTCCCGGTTCCGATATCTTCAAGGCTGAATTCCCACGTTAATTTATTGTTCGATTTTTCGTTCGCGTTGTGTTTGATTATATCGCCCGGTAAATAGTAAACGTACTTTAATTTGTAATTTTGCGGTTCGAATCCAAATCCCGTTGCAAACGGTGGAATGAATTGAGAGAAAATTTTAGTGTTTTCCGGACCTTTTTTAATCGATAATTCGTTATTGCGAAACGGTTTAAGAAAATTTAAAGAATCGAATTTAGTAAACTCAAATTCTATTTGAGCATGAATTGTGCTGTCAGTGTAATCGTTGAAAACCGAAATGTTTTTAATCTTTGTGAATGGGGCGGAAAACTGTGACTTTAGAGAGTCTTCGTTAAATATACCAAGCTGATTAACCAAAATTGAATCTTGACCGGAATAAAATTTCATCCAATAATGAATAAACATTTTACCCGAATCGTCGGTTTTTATTGTTGTTATTTGCTCATAATTGAGGCAACCGGAAAGTAAAAGTGAAATTACAATAATTTTTATTAAGTTGAATTGTTTCATTAAAAAACCGGAACATTTTTTAACTAAAGATAATAAAATAACGATAATAATATTATTATTTCTTTTTCGTCCGCAAATAATTAAATTTGTGGTCATAAATTTTCAGGAGGTCTGTATGCCTACGTATGAATATAAGTGTTTGGAATGTGGTTATTTATTTGAAGAATTTCAAAAAATGAGCGATGCTCCGTTGGAAACTTGTCCGAAATGCGGCGGAAAAGTTAAAAGATTAATAAGCAACGGTGCCGGATTAGTTTTTAAGGGTAGCGGATTTTATTTAACTGATTATAAAAACTCTAATTCTTCTTCGGTAACATCTAATAATAAATCGAGCGATAAATCTTCTTCAACCGAGTCGCCAAAAGTTTCCGGAAACAGCAAGAAGGAATCGGCTTAGTCCGTTTCCTTCTAAAAATCCAGCCCTATTGAAATATAATATTTCGGAACGGAAAAGTTTTTGAGGTCGTAAGACCAAGCAACATCGAATCTCCATAAAAATAAAAAGAAGACTCTTGCACCGAAACCGGTTCCGATGAAAAGGTCTTTTGTTTCCCATTTCCCGAATTCATCTCTTCCGACGAATTTAAGTTTTTTTGTATCATCCCATGCCGAACCGACATCGATAAATGCAGTCCCCAAAATATTTCTGAAGAGCAGAGGAATGGGTCCGGTTAATAAATATCTGATTAAAGGCATGCGTAATTCGAGGTTTAGCAGTGCGTATTTTGTCCCTATGCGTTCGGCGTATCTGTAACCTCTGAGCGGCAGCGCCGGAGTAAGAAACGCAAAATCGGCGGCGGTTCTAACCGGTATTTGTCCCGTTGCAAATTCCCTGTTTAACCAACTTTCGGTTCCCCCGATGAAAAATCTTTGCGGATTTCCGCCTCCCGAATAACCGCCGGAAAAACGGAAAGCGAATGAATTATCGAACCAGAATCTGAAATATCTTCTGTAATCCCAAACAACAGAATAAAAAGCTTGGTTTTTATTGAAAAATGCGGCATTACCGAATACCGTAAAATTGTATCTTACACCTTCAATGGGTGAAGTATAACCCCAAAGTGTATTATCGTGAACAAAGCTTAATGAAGGAATTAAGTATGTGGATTTATCAATCGGGACGAAAATATTATCGAGATTTTCCGATGAAACCCGTTGAAGACTAATTCCCGCATCTATTCTGTAAAAACGGTTCATTGGTATTCTTGCGGAGATAACTCCACCAAAGTTTCTAAATCTATAAAGATTTGAAAATAAACCGTTGGATAAATAAACAAACCGCGCGGTATGATAAGCTTCAATTCCCCAATCGATTTTCTTCGGTAGATAATAGTAAGCCAAACCGTAATCGCTGTTTTTCAGATCGATTTGTAAACTGGTAACTCCCGTTAAAATATGATCGCCCATAACATCGCTGAAAGAGAGGACGGTAGTTCCCAACAATCCGTAAAGCGTACTGTAACCGGCGTTTGCGTAAATTAAATCCGGTGAAAAATTAACAATGTATTTGTTTACCAGGTAGTTTCCGTTTTCGTCCAATTTTTCTTTAAATAATCTTTCTTTATTTAAGCGAAGTTTGGATGAATCTATTATTACATTATCTCCGCCAAAAATATATCTTGAATATTTCCCGGATATTGTATCGGTTGTACCGGTATTTTTTGTGTATTGCCCCGTAAAAATTTGAGGGGAAGTTTTTTCTACAGTAGAATCCGAAATAACTTTTTCGGTTTCTTCTATAGCGCTAAACGTTTTGGTTGAATCGGTAAATTTTATTGAGTCGGATTCGAAAACTTCCGCAACAGGCTTCTCTCTGGATAAAAGAGATGCCATGAATTTGGTAGGCTTTAAACTGTCGGCAACCGGTTTCATATCAAATGGATTATTGATAAGAAAGATATTATATCCGCCTTTGAATAGGGTTGTGAATACGAGTTTTTTCCCGTCCGCCGCAAGCGATAGTTGATTTAAACCGTTGATGGAATTCGTCAGCGGGTAGGCTTTTAATTCAAGAAGCGATGAAACGGTATCCCCGGGTTCAAAAACGATTCTTTTTTTATAAATATTGTTAATTCCGTTTTTGTCTGATACGAATAATATTTCTTTACTGTCGGGCGATGATACAGCGGAAATTTCATCGCTTAGTTCCCAATCGGTTAACCTTGTAATTTCAGATGTTTGAACATCAAATAAGTATAAATCCAAATGATTGTAATCGTAAGTTGTCATGGAATAACCGTCTTGGGGAAAGTTTTCTTTTGAATAATCTTTCCGGTCGGAAGAGAAAATAATTTTTTTACTGTCCGCCGTCCAACTCGGTTGATAATCGCTGAAGATATCATCGGTGAGATTTGTTAATTTTTTTGTATCGAAATCGTAAACGTAAATATCCGATTGTTTTGCGTTACTGCCGAGAAAAGCGATTTTTTTGCCGTCAGGCGACCAACTAACCGATTCGATTCCGTCTAATTTAAATGGCAGAAATTCGGTTTCGTCTTCTTCAACGTCTATCACGGAAATAACGTCGTAACCTTCGCTTTTAACCGAAAGGGCTATTCGCTTATTATCGGGCGCCCAAGTAAGAGAAGGGAATAGAACGTTTAATTCCTCGAAATCCGCAGATTTTCCGCTTTCCACAACACGCTTAATAATTTTCCCGTCGAAAGAGTTCATTATGTAAACATCGAGATAAATATCGCGGTCGGAAATAAATGCGATTTTATCGCCTTGTGGTGAAATTGCCGGACTTGTATTGTAAAATCCGAAAGATTTTTTATGATCCGTTAATCTCTTCGCAAATTCGTCGGGATCGGAACGGTATTCGATTTCCGGCCAATATTGTTTTTTTAAAGATTTTTTCCACCGTTCATTTAGTTCTTCCAGTGTTAAACCTATGGAAGATTTTACACCGTCAACTAGGTTCCCGACATCTTTAATGCGTGCTAGTAATTCACCGACCTTCTGTCTGCCATAGGTTTTAGCAATGTATCTGAACAAAGATTGTCCGCCGCGGTAGGCATAGTAACCGTAAAGCCCGTTGATATCGGGTAAGTATTCGTTTATTATGGCATCGGCAATAAACATATCGGAGTTTGTTTCCCAATCGGATGATAAATATTCCGCCATACCCTCGTGATACCATTGCGGTAATTCAAGGGTTATTCCTTTGGAAATAATATTTTGCAAAGTTCCGCCGTACAAAAAGTCACGCATTACCGCATGAACCAATTCATGATGAATGACGTGTCTGAATTTTCTGTAGGAACCTTCGAACGGAAGCACAACTCTGTTCTTAAAAGGTTCGGTAAAACCACCGACACCTTGACTCAAATATCCGAAAGTAGTATTTGTTTCTTGAAAATCATTGTGAGAGTTATAAACAATAACAATAATACGGTTGTTGATTTGGTAATTCAACACGTTCTCAATATCGGCAAGGGATTTTTCCGCGATGTGAGCCGCAAATTCCGCAATATCTTTTCCTTGGGAAGTAAAATAAAGATCGAAGTGTTTTGTCTGAATATAATACCAATCGAACTCTTTATACTGAACTTTATTTTGCCCGAATTGTTGAGCCAGTGATACGGATAAAAAGCAGAAAAACAAAATTGCGATTCGAAGAATTTTCATATTCCAACCGTGAAAAATTTTTGAGTTATAATAAAGATATTTTACCAATTATGAAAGTATAAAATCTATCTCCCGTTTGTCTTCATCAATTCTGATAAGTTTTACGTTCACCTTATCGCCAAGTCTGTATTTCTTACCTTTTCGCTTACCGTAAAGAGTATAATTTTTTTCGTCGAAAATGTAAAAGTCGTCATCCATATCGCGGATACTTACCAATCCTTCGGCTAATGTGTCCTCAAGCTCAACGAACAATCCGAAATTTGTTACGCCAGATATAACAGCAACAAACTCCTCGCCAAGTTTGTTCCTTAAAAATTCCATTTGTTTCAATTTTACGGAAAGTCTTTCGGCATTAACTGCGCTTCTTTCTTGTGCCGAAGCGTGATCGCAATATTCTTCCAGCTGATGATAATTAAATAATTTTCTCTTATTGTGCTCGATATACTCAAAGATTTGAAGATGGACAATCAAATCGGGGAACCGTCTTATCGGGGAAGTGAAATGCGTATAGTAACGGAAACCGAGCCCATAATGCCCGATATTGTCGGGCGAGTAAACGGCTTTTGCCATCGAGCGGATTGCCACTTCGTTAATTACCGCTTCTTCGGGCGTTCCCTTAACTTGTTTTAATAACCTTTGCATTTCTTTCGAGCTGTTAGCGGCATTGGGCGTAAAAGAGTAACCAAGCGATTTAACGAAACTTGCAAACTCGGCTAATTTTTCTTCGTCGGGTAAATCGTGAATACGGTAAACAAACGGGTAATTGTGTTTTCGTTTGTTTAAATTAACGTGCCTTGCCACAATTCTGTTTGCCAGCAACATGAATTCTTCAATTAAATTATTACTTTCTTGAATTTTTTTAATTTTAACATCTATGGGATCACCTTTTTTATTCAATACAAATTCCACTTCGGGTTTTACGAAGTTGATACTTCCTTTCGCTTCGCGTTTCTTCCTTAAAGTTTGCGCAAGTTCGTTAAGGGTTAAAATTTCTTTTTTAAATTCTCCTTTCCGGTTGTCTATTATTTTTTGAACTTCTTCGTAAGTAAATCTGCGCTTACTTTTAATAACGGTTTTTCTTATTTGATAATTCACGAGCTTAGCGGAAGGTGTCATTTCCACTATTACGGAATATGTAAGCCGGTCTTCGTTCGGAACCAATGAACATACTTGATTCGACAGTTTTTCCGGAAGCATCGGAATAACTTTTCCGACGAGATAAACGCTGGTTGAACGTTTATAAGCTTCTTTGAAAATCGATGTGCCTGGTCTAACGTAATGACTTACATCCGCGATATGGATACCAACTAAGTAATTTCCGTTTTTCAAAAATTCAACCGATACCGCATCGTCGAAATCTTTAGCTGTTTCCGGATCAATTGTAAAAATGTTTTTCTTTCTTAAATCAAGCCGGTTCTTAATTTTCGCCGGATTAATCTCAACCGGTATTTTTGCGGCATCGCTCAGAACTTTCGGGGGAAATTTATATCTAAGATCAAACTCTTTTGCGATTGAATACATTTCCGTATCGTATGTTCCGGCTTTCCCGATAACGTCGATAATTTGCCCTTCGGGATTGAGAAGATGGGAGTTCCATTTTATTCCGGAGACCACGACTTTATCTCCGATTTTTGCACCGCCTAATTTGGAGCGGGGAATATAAATATCGCGATAGATTTTTTTGTTATCCGGCTCCACAAAATAAAACGAATCGGTTTTCCGCAGAATTCCGGTAATTTCGTTTTTTGCACGTTTAATAATATTTACTATTTCTCCTTCCGGGTTTTTACCTTTTCTTTTTGCAAATAGATGCACTTCAACAATATCGCCGTCGAAGGCCGTTCCAAGATGTTTTTCCGCAATGAATATGTCTTTTATTTTCGGATTGTCCGGAATTACAAAACCGAAATTGTTATCGGCGGAAATTTGAAGTGTGCCGGTTACCCGTTTTGTAATTTCTTTAAGCCTGAACCGTTTACCGACTCTCGTCAGATATCCTTCTTGCACAAGGTCGTGCAAAAATGCTTTGAGTTCCTCATATTCGTGAGGTTCCGTAAAATTTAATTTTTTAGCTATTGTTTTTGCTTTGTAAGCCCTCGAAGGGTTTGTAGCAAAGAATTTTTTTAATTTCTTTTTCATTTAAAACCTAAACCTGTATTTGATACCTAATTCCCGAACTTTTTCTTCGGTTGCCGTTTCAACAACCGGGTCTTTTTGTTCGAGTCTGATTAAAAAATTCGGATTGAAAAGATATTCGATTTTTATATCCGCTTTATCTATTTGAAAATATTGTGTATTGCCACCGAAACTGTATTTTATATTTTGAATTCTTCCCGAGAAAATAACCTCGCCGGATTTTTTTAGCTGAATATTGCTGATAACATCACCCACGGCGGAGTGGACAAAAGAGCTGAGAGTTGAACCGAGTAAAGCATACGCCGCAGATTCGCCAAGAGCGGCAAGTTTGCTCTTTTCGCTCGCCGTTAAGTTTTTATCCAACGAAAGTTGCCCGAACAAAATAAATTGCAGTGCGTTCGATGCATCGTATTGCGGATCGGGGGTTTCGTTGGCTATGTTTTCACGACCGACATAAATGGAAAAAATCGAAGGATCGTTCGATAAGTTTTCTTTTAATTTCGATAGGGCGCTTTTGATTTTTAACTTTACGGCAACTTCTTCCGTTGAATTTTCTTTTTCGATTTCCCCGATGTAAGTTGCCACAATATCCAAAAACGGATCGGCAATATCGCTTTCGAAACGTATTGAGCCCGTTGCGTCGAAAGGTTTGAAGAATTCGAGTTTTGACCCGGGCAATAGTTTTAATTCGCCTTGGGTTCGCGGGATTCCGTCAACACTGGCAAATTTTAAACTTCCTCTTGTTTCAACGCTGAGTTTTTGATTTAAAACATTTGAAAAGATAAACTTAAATTTTGCAATTGATTTTATATCGAAACTTAAATCATAATCGAAATTCAAAGAGCCGTCATTTTCTTCGCCGGAAGTTTTAACGGTTGATTCCAAAGCTTTTCTGAATTCTATTTCATTCCTTTTTAATTTTGAAGTGTCGGCAACAAAATTGTAAACAATTTTTCTATCCGAGTAATTCTGACTAACTTGACCGGAAAGATACACAATATCCGCGTCAACTATATTTATTTTTCCGGAAATGAAGGATTTGTTGTTTTTGTAAAGATATTTAAGCGGATTTTCCGTTTCCACAAATAAATCGCCGTAAAGAACCGGGTTTGCGCCTTTCGAATAGTTGCTAAGCAATGCCAAATTCCCGTCTGCGGAGATATTTATTTCATCGACTTTAAAACCATCAAATGTAATTTCTCCGTTGCCTTTCAGTCTGCCGGATTTTTTGGAGAAACCGGTATTTTTCAACATGAAGTTTGTCAGATCAACAGCTTCGTCGTGGAAATTAAATTCACTGTTCAGTCCGTAATTTAAGTTTGTCGATTTAACGGTAAAGTTGCAATTCTTCAGTTTAGCGGAACCGGAAAATTGCGGTTCATCAAATGTTCCGCGAATTGAAACATCGGCTAAAAATTCCCCCTTCAGTTTTTTTATCTGGGGAATCAGATTTTCGAACGGCGCAAGCTTAAAATTTTCGGAATTAATTTGAATGTTCATTTCCGTGCTGTCGGGAAAACGGTTCTCCACTTTTGTAAAACGCAAGTCAACCGGAACGTAGCCTTGCATTAAAAACAAAGGGGATTCGAAGTTACCGGTCGAATCGACAAATGATGTATTTAGATTCAATAATTTGTTATGATAATTTAAGTTGGCAATGAGACTGCCGAAATTGATATTTTGATAAGTTATATCTTTCATGTTATACTTCAAATCGATTAACGGTTCTGAAGGAGTTCCCGAAATTTCGGCTAACAGATTAATGTCGGAATCAAAATATTGATAGTCGTGTTCAAAAATATATTTACTGAAAACCCTTCCCGGCAATCGTTGAAGTTTTACAGAAAGATTTTGAGTGCCGTCGTTGTTCATTCTACCGTCAATCGAAAAGCTGGCGTTATCGTTAACCAGAACAATGTTATCGAGAGAAACGAATGAATCGGCAATTGTTATGTAAAATGTTTCTTCGTTTTCCCAATCCGTATTTTTATAATTTACCCAAAGATTTTCTACGGAAATGCGTTGAACATCCGGTTCCATTAACAGTTCGCCTTCGGCTTCGGCATAAATTTCTTCTTGAGCTTCCGCCGCAAGACTGTAGAAAAGTTTGCTTTGGTTAAAAATTAAATCAATGGTCGCGTTTTTCAAATCTGCGCCGGCGTAAATATGTTTTCCTTCGATGGAAAGCGAGCCGAATAATTTGTCGAATTTAAGCGTTTGATTATCACGACTGAAATGAAATTTAATTCCCGCATCGGAAAAGTAAATCACATTGCCGTTGTTTTTATTCAAAAAATAATCGAGATAAAAATTGGACGATACGGAAAAATTATTGCTTGTGTTTTTTACGCTTCCCGAACCTTTACCTTCGATATCCAGTTTTTCAAGATTGGTGAACAATGCTAAAAGTTCCAAATCTTTAAATTCAAAGTTGAAATCGAAATTTATATTTTCGTTTGCTATCGGGGAAATGTGGTAGAGCGTATCGGCGGTTTGCTTGCGAACAATAAATTTGGCGGGATTAAGTTCCTTCAATTTGTTTTTGATTATTTCCGAAATCGCGTCGCTTTCGTATGCCAAAAGCTCGATGCTTTTCTCAAGCGAAAAATCCCCGGCAATGTGGAAATCTATCAAGTCGGAATTAAGTTCTATTTTGCGGCCGGAAGCATTATGCACAAGCTTCAGACTAATATCAGTATCATCGATATTTTTACCGCGGTATTCGGAGGAATCGAGCCGGACGACAAAAGCAGCGTTCATCGAATCGATATCCAACGATTTGCCTTTTGCGGAAAAGGTAAAATTTAAATTGGAAGCATCGAGCGAGTCTTTTGTGAATGTAGCAAGATTCAAATTCAATGCGTTGCCGGTAAGATTGTAAACTGGATTTTGCTTATCACGCAAATCCAATTCGCCTTTAACGTTAACTTCGGAATTATTTACCAGCGATTCAAGATTAAGGTCTAAAACCTTTGCATTTGCGGTAGTGTAAAAGTTCAGCGTATCGATGTTGTACACATTATAATGCGAATCGAAAAGTTGAAGTTCGATTTTACTTGCCATTTTTGTAGGCGTAAAGCTTTTCCCTTTTATTTTACCCGAACCGGTTAAATCCGTGGTTGTGCCGACGACCGGCAGTAAGTTCAGTTGATTCGTGCGAAACTCTACGTCGTATTCGGGTTCTTTCGCTTGCAAATCCATGTAAGCATCCAGATCAATCGATCCAGTGCCGACGTTGCTTTCCAAAACAGAGTGGAACCTTGTCGGTTCGCCTTTGAAAGTCATATTCAAACCGTTTAATTCCAGACCGTAAAATTCCGGAAGCGAAAATTCCGGTAAAAGTTTGAGAACATCGTCTTGAAGTATTTGCGAATCTTTAATCCGGACATCGAAAAATAATTTTCCGGGTTTGTGCAGATTTTTTACGTTCCCTGAAAGTAAAAGATGGGTATTCAAATAATCAACCGAAAGTTTTTTTACGTCGAAGTTCCCGAATTTTCCTTTGGCTTTGAAATCAACGGCTACGGTTCCCTTTAGTATTTTCGTTGCGTCTATGAAAGTCGAGAGATCGTCAAAATAAAATCTTTTCGCATTAAGTGAAATATCGAGAGGGTAATTGTTAAACTTCGCCAAGTCTAAGTTGCCGAATAAATTAAATCCGTTAAGTTTCGCGTCGAGTTTAACGTTCGAACTGTCGGTCACAAGTTTGAAGTCGTTTATTTTAGCAAACTTTTTGGTAAATGAAAATTTACCTGAAAGCTCTTTTAAATGAAAAATTCTGAAATTCGGATATCCTGAAAGGTTGAAAAGATCAAGATCGGCAAACTGTTTTTTCAGATCGGCTTTGAGCTTTGCGCTTAAGTATATGTGGTCGATGTTTAAATTATCAATATTTACATGATCGTACAGCACTTCCGACGAAGGATATTCTTTTGCCCTCCGGATAAACGAAATGTTTTTCAAATCCAGTTTGTTTATTTGAATTCCGAAAGGGAACGTTGAATCCTTTTCTTTCTTCTCGGGTGAAACCGTAGTATCTGCTTGCGAAGTATCGCCCAAAAGTTCGTAATTCCAATATCCGTTTTGATGTTGCAGCAAAGATACTTTGGCGTTTTTTATTTCAAATTTCCGGATGTAAATTTTTCTAAGCAATAAATGCAAAGGACTGCTTTTAATTTCAATCCGTTCCGCTTGAAAAATTGTATCCGCATCGTTTGTGAGATTTACGTTCCGCAAAATAAGGGAAGTAAGAACCGAACCGTCGATTTTCCCGATTTCCAGTTCGCCGTTAATTGATTGGTTAACATTATCTATTATTTGGGAACGGAGGTATGTCCGGAAAGATTTGGTTTGTGAAAATCCGAAAAACACCAAGATGATTACAATCAGTATTGCGAACAAAGCTATAATTCCGTTCAGTATTTTACGGAATAAAGACCGTTCGAATTTTTTTGCTTTATCTTTTTGTTTTTCTTCCAAAGCTTACGCGTATTTTTCCAAAATTGTTTTTATAATATTGGAGGTGGATTGGCGGTGAATGAAATCGATGGTTTTCACCTCACCTCCGTTTTGCTCAACGATATCTCTGCCTACAATGTTTTCAATATCCCAATCGGAACCTTTTACCAAATAATCCGGAATCAATTTCCCGATTAGATCCGCCGGTGTTTCTTCATCGAATAAAACTACATAATCGACCGGTTTAAGATTATACAGAATAAAAGCTCGTTCTTGTTCCGGTATAATAGGTCTTTTTTTGCCTTTAATTTTTTTTACCGATTCGTCACTGTTCAAGCCAACAATTAGGACATCGCCGAACGATTTTGCTTTTGTAAGATAATCCACATGCCCCGCATGAATAATATCGAAACAGCCGTTTGTAAAAACAACTTTTTTACCTTCTTTTTTTAGCCGTTCTCTTATTTCGATAAGTTCTTCCAAACCGGTAATAAAATTTTTCATAAAACTTTTTCTTCGATTGTGTTAAATAATTTGTTTAATTCAATAGGCACAATGCCTACTTCCTCGCAAACAAGACCGCCGGCATAATTTGCAAGATATGCGGCAGTATAAACATCGGCGTTTGCGGCAAGGGCAACGGTTAATGTGGAAATTACCGTATCGCCGGCTCCGGAAACATCGGCAACTTTTCTTGCTTTTGTGGGTATTCTTTTAACGGAATTATTTTTTTCGAACAATGCAACACCTTCTTCACCCAAAGTAAGCAAAACGTATTTACTGTTGAGATTTTTTAACAGCCGTTCGCCCGCATTCAAAATGTCTTCTTCGGATTGTATCCTTATCCCGAATATGTTTTCCGTTTCTCTTTTATTCGGTTTGAAGACCGTAACGTTTTTGTATTCGAGGAAATTATCGAACTTCGGATCTACTGTTATTATTTTGTTGTGTCCGTTTGCAAGCCGGATAATTTCGTTAATCAGTCTTTTTGTAAGCACGCCTTTGTTGTAATCTTGCAGAATTATCGCATCCAAATTATCTATCTCATTTTTCAAAACGGAAACGATTTTGTTTTCGATTTCAGGTGAAACGTAAGATTTATTTTCACGGTCGATTCTTACAATATGTTGATTTTCCGCAATTACTCTTGTCTTGATAGTAGTCGGACGGGTTTCGTCAACAATTATTCCTTCGGATGTGATATCGTCTTTCGATAAAAGTTCGTTAAAAAGTTTACCGTATTGATCGTTTCCTATAACGCCGAGAGGAAAGGGGATTGCGCCGAGTTTGAGAATATTCAACGCAACGTTTGCAGCCCCGCCGAACCTGAAAAATTCGTTTTCTATTTCAACCACGGGCACCGGAGCTTCGGGCGAAATTCTTTTTACGTCGCCCCAAAAATAAGCATCGAGCATCATATCTCCGATTACCGCAATTTTCTTGCCTTGGAATGAATCCTTTAAGTTTAGAAGTTCATCTTTTGAAATATTTAACATTATTTAATCCTCTTTGAATTCCGGAACAAGTTTATTTGTTACGGGAATTTTATAAACCCCGTTTTCCGTTCCCAACCAAACAAATTTCCCGTCGAAAAATATTTTGAAAATATTGTTCGGCAAGTTTTCGTTAATTACGTTTTTAGCCGATAAGTCTATTCTGTTAACCAAACTGATACCTCTTCCCGAAGCTTCTTTTTTGTTTTGATCGAATTTGTATGTGGATACCCAAATTGTATTTCCGGTTCTGGCAAGCGAAAAAATTCCGTTTGCTTGCAGTCCGTTGTTTTCGTCCAGTTTGATCCATTCGTTTTCCTTATCGAATCTGAACAGTCCCCCCAAATTGAAGTTAGGATTTTGCGGAGTGATAAATTCGTCCGTTCCCAACCATAAATAGTTACGTTCCGAAAGAATTGCCGAAACGGACACTTCGTCCCCTTCGCCGTTAAAGTAATTTAGAGAATTATCGTAAAAGGTATTTGTGGAATCGACTTTAACTATCCTTTTTTTAGACAAACGGTGTAGTCCGCCTTCGGTGCCAATCCACAAAACAGAGTCGCCTTCGACCAAAATGCTGCGAATGTTATTTGTTTTTTCGTTCCCTTTAACTTTCAAATCGATATCCCGGTATTTTCTTCTTTTCAAATCATAAACTGTCAGGTATTGAAATCTGCCTATCCAAACAACGTTGCTGTATTTATCGTATTGCAAAGTGCGTATCCAATTCCCAAGCTGACCGCCTTTACCGAATTTCCTTCTTTTCCACCGGTTTCTTTTTTTATTCAGTATGAATAATCCGTCGGTCGATCCAGCCCAAACATAATCTTTGTTTGATGTGATACAGTAAAAAAAATCTATTTTTAATTTTTTGTTATTCGTGGAATAGTTTTCCCATTTGTTTGTTGCGGGTGTATATTTAAAAATCCCGTAACCGTTGGTAGCAAACCAAATGTTTTTACCCTCGCTCGAAATATCGTAAACAGGAACGTTTTGCAAGTACGATTGAATTTCGAAAATGCTTTTTTGGCCGTACAGAATTTCCGCCAAAACGGATAATAACAGCAAAATGTATTTGAATTTATTGTTCATCCACTTATAAAATTAATTATCTTATAAAAATAAACATAATTATTGAAAATAATCGAGAAGGTCAAACGGCTTTTGTTAAGTGATTTATATTCCAAATTTCGGAAAACCCTTGGATTAATGCTTCGGTGAGTTGATCATAATCGACTTCGGAATTGAGGATTGTAGATATTTCGGTAGTTTTCGAATCGATTTCGTTTCTTAGCTTAATTTGCTCCTCGTCGTTCAACATCAGATATTTAACAATACTTTTATGTGAAGGTCCTACAAGAATCGAACCGTGCTGAAGTATTCCGTTAGCCATTCTTCGCTGTGCGCTTCCGATAAGTTTTTTCCCTTTATATTTAATTTCGTGTCGCGCCGCGCTTGAAAAGCACAAAACACTTTCCGGTTGTTTATAAAGTTTTCTGAAATCTGGCTGTAGGTTTTCTGTTTCTATTTTTGAAAATTCCGCATTAAAGTAAATTAATCCCTTCATTAACGCTGCGGAAATGAAATTATAAATCTGGTCACTAGAGTATCCCGAGGAAGCGGGAAGAATAACAGAATAAGTAAGTTCTTCGGAATGTAAAATTGCCCTTCCGCCAGTAGGTCTTTTCACGACGTCAATCCCGTCCGCTTTTGCAAGCTTTAAATTTATATCATTAAAATCTTGATGTTTCCCGAGGGAAATGCAGTAAGGTTGCCAACGGTAAAATCTCAGATAGGCTTCACCGGATTTTACGGATGAAACCAAACTTGTATCGATTTGCATATTATATAAGCCGTTGTTGAAGCCGGTATTCAACAGCTGCCATTTCATCCTTTAATAATACCGCGTTTGCTGTTACCGATGAATTCAATTACCGATTTAATATTTTCGTCGTCCGGGAATTTGTTCCTTAATTCTTCCAACGCTTGGGAATAATTAAGCTTGGGATTATAAATTAATGCGTAGGCTTCTTTTAATTTATAAATGTCTTCGTTAGAGAAACCCCGCCGGCGTAATCCAACGGTGTTCAAGCCGTTGTAGCGTAGCGGTTCGTGTGCGGCAAGAATAAACGGGGGAACATCGTTAACAACTCTGTAACCGCCTCCTATCATTACATGTTTTCCGATTTTAACAAATTGGTGAACAGCGGAAGTCCCACCGATTATTACCCAATCGTCTATTTCCACGTGTCCGCCAAGCTGTACGGAATTCGCAATTATGCAATTATCGCCAACGATGCAGTCGTGGGCAACGTGAGCGTATGCCATTAATAAACACTTGTTTCCTACTTTAGTATAACCCGTTTCTTTAGTTCCTCGGTGCAGGGTAACGAATTCCCTTATTGTTGTATTATCCCCCACGAATAGCAAAGAATCTTCGCCTTCGAATTTCAAATCTTGGGGAAGATTACCGACGGAAGCGGCTTGAAAGACGTTTATGTTTTTCCCGAGTCGCGAACCGTTATAGATAACCGCATGAGGACCGACCGAAGTGCCGTATCCGATTTCAACGTCATCTTCGATTACGGCAAAGGGACCGATCTTAACATTATCGTCGAGCTTTGCTTTCGGGCTTACCAATGCTGTCGGGTGAATATCAACCATTCTTTTTGTCTTCTTTTTTATCTTCCCTGTCGACAATTGCAGCGGTAAGTTCGGCTTCGGCAACAAGATTATTATCGACAAATGCCTGGGCTTTCATTACTACAACTTTGCTTTTTCTGTTTATCAGTTCGGCTTCAAGCACCAATTGATCACCTGGAACAACGGGTTTGCGGAATTTCGCTTTGTTAATTCCCATGAAGTATACAAGTTTCTCGGAAGGATCGATATAACTGTTTAGCATCAAAAGACCGCCGGTCTGAGCCATAGCTTCAATTATTAATACTCCGGGCATAATCGGTTGTCCGGGGAAATGACCTTGGAAAAATGGTTCGTTTATCGTAACGGATTTTATGCCTACAACTTTCTTATCTAATTCCAAGTGGATTATTTTATCAACAAGTAAGAAAGGGTAGCGGTGGGGAAGTATCTTCATTATCGAGTTTACATCGAAAACCATACCTTCTTTTTTTACATGCTGATATTTTTTTACCAGTTTTTTTTGCTGGTACAGTTTTCTGATTTTTTTTGCGAATTCAACGTTTGCTTTGTGACCCGGTCGCGCTGCTAAAATTTGAGCTTTTATCGGCACGCCGATTAAAGCCAAATCGCCGATTAAATCAAGTAGTTTATGACGTACCGGTTCATTTTTGAAACGCAAGGATTTTTCATTTAAAAATCCTGTTTGTCCGATTGTAATGTCTTCGCCTATGCCGAGTTTATTCTTAAGTTTTTCCAATTCTTCATCGGAAAGATCGTGGTCTACTATAACAACGGCATTATCGAGATTTCCGCCTTTTATTAATCCGGCTTCCAGCAAAGCGTCAACTTCGCTTAGAAAACAAAAAGTTCTTGCAGGAGCAAACTCGCTTACAAATTCTTTTTCAAGATCGAACAAACCCGTATGCTGACTGCCCAGAGCGGGATTGCGATAATCGACCATAACCGTTAAGCGGTAGCCGTCAAGCGGAAGGGCAACGATATCCACTTGTTCTTCTTCGTTATGGTACATTATGGTTTCGTCGATAATCAAATAATCTTTCGGCTCTTTTTGAGTGGTTATCCCGGCTTCCAAAAGCTTATCTACAAAGGGTTTTGCGCTGCCGTCTTCAATCGGTGGCTCAATCCCGTCAAGTTCGATAATAAGATTATCTATTTGTAAACCGCTAACTGCAGCAAGAACATGTTCAACCGTATAAACTTTTGCATCTCCAATTCCGAGAGTTGTTCCCCGGGAAATATCAACTACATATTCGGCAAGGGCAGGAATTTCGGGTGTACCACCAAGGTCGACCCTTTTAAATCTTATCCCGTAATTTTCCGGAGCAGGTTTAAAAGTCATTATACATTCCGTTCCGGTATGAAGTCCTTTCCCTTTGATTGTAACAGGTTTCTTTATTGTGCGTTGTAATTCGAACATTAACCTAAATCCTTTTCTTTTGAAGAGATTAGTTTATTTTCCAAATCTTTAATTTTGTTTTCAAGTTCTTTAATTTTTTTGCTGTAATTCGGTAGGTTTCTTATATGCGCTTCCAGTTTTCTTGCAACGGACATTTCTTTTGCCGGATAGCCAAAATAAACTCCGGGTTTGGAAATAGATTTTGAAATACCCGATTGTGCGCCTATTAAAACCTTGTCGGTAATTTCAAGGTGACCCGCAATGCCGACTTGACCGGCAATAACACAGTTTTTCCCGATTTTAGTACTTCCCGAAACCCCGGCTTGCCCGCTGATTACTGTGTTTTCACCGATTTTTACATTGTGAGCGACTTGAATAAGGTTATCGAGCTTTACGCCTTTTTCTATTACGGTGGAACCTACAGCCGCTCTGTCAATCGAAACGTTCGAGCCGATTTCCACATCGTCTTTTATCACAACATTCCCGATTTGCGGAATTTTATGATACACGCCGTTTTCGTCGGTTGAATAACCGAAACCGTCCGAACCGATTATGGTTCCGGAATGAATTATAATTCTGTTACCCAGAATACAGTTTTCGCGAATTGTTACATTCGGGAATATTAAATTGTCCGAACCGATTTCCACATTTTCCATAATAACGGTTCCGTGGTAAATTTTCGTATTGTCACCGATTTTGCAATTTTCCGATACCACTACGAATTTTCCGATAGCAACATTTTTACCCAATTTTGCAGTGGGGTGAACAAACGCCGTTTCGTCAATTCCGGTCAGATTAAATTCAGGTTGAAAAAATTCCGTTATAATTTTTTGAAAAGCTTTATCAGGGTTTTCTACAATGATGTAAGTTAAGTCTTTACGCGTAAGGGTTTCTTCGGGCTTAACAAAAATTGCGGATGCTTCGGTAGTTTCTAAAAACTTTTTATACTGCGGAAGATATAAAAATGTTAAATCGCCTTTCCGGGCATCTTGGATGCGGGCGACATTGGAAATAAAAATATTTTCATCACCTGTTATTTTCCCGTTTACCAGTCCGGCAATATCTTTTACGGTAATTTTCATAACTATTGAAGTTTCTCCATCACAAGAGGTGTAATATCGTATTTTTCTTTAGCATAAAGAAATATTAGATCTCCGCTGCGGTCGAATACAAAGTCCAAATCGTTTTCTTCCGCCACTTCTTTAATTGCATTGAAAATTTTGTTTTGTATCGGTTTCATTAATTCTTCTTGTTTTTGGAATAACTCTCCGTTGACGCCGAATTTTTTTTGTTTGAATTCACGTATTTTATCTTCCAAAGCAACAAGTTCTTTTTCAACTTCGTCTCTTTTTTGATTGCTCATAATCAATTTGCGGTTTTCGTAATCTTTATATCGCTTCTTCCAATCGGCTTCCATTTTGGAAATTTCTTCTTGCCATTCTTGAATAAACGCATCGATTTTCTTCTGCGCGTCTTGGGCATCGGGAAGTTGTTTCATAATTGCTTCGGAATCAACATATCCGATTTTAAGTTGTGCGTTTACCGAACCGGTAAAAATCAATACGGCGAGAAAAGGAAGAAATATTTTTTTCATGGTTCAATCACTTTAAATTATAAAAAAGCAAAGCCGGAATGACTTTGCTTATAAAAATAAATAAATAATCGGAATTTTTTAGCACAGAAAGAGAAGGGAATTATTTTTTCCCTCTTTTTAGTTTATCGAGTACGGCATTAGTCAGGTCGAATTGATCATCGGCAAAAAGCAAAACCAATCCGCCTGCTTTATCGAAAACGAAATTCATGTGTTCTTCTTGCCGGACCTCGTCGATAGCTTTCAATATGTCTTCTTTAATCGGTTTTAGTAATTCATCTTGTTTCACAAAGAATTCACCGTTGGGTTGTCCGAATTTTTGCTGACGGAATTCTTGAATTTTTTGTTCTTTTTGAATCAGTTCTTGTTGAACTTCTTTTTGTTTTTCGGGAGTCATGTTTGCAATTTGTTTTTGCGCATCTTCGTATGCTTTTTGTAATTCTTTTGTCATGCTGTCAATTTGTTTCGACCATTCCTGTGCCAAAGCATCCAAGTCGCTTTGAGCTTTTATTGCAGGAGGGTATTGTTGCAAAATAATCTGTGAATCTACCCATCCGATTTTTAAGGATGAATTTTGAGCGAATAAACTAACTGACAAAAATACTACTAAAATGAATGTTATCTTTTTCAATGTTACCTCTTCTATTTTGTTGATTAAAATCCTCTTCCAAATTGAAAATGAAATACCCATTGCGGCTCTTGACCGTCTACTGCCCGTCTATCGAAACCGTAACCGTAGTCGAATCCGATAAGTCCGATGGGATTAATTAAAATACGGGCTCCCAAACCGACCGATCTTCTCAGATTAAGAAGGTTGGCGCTTTCCAGATTTAAGAAAGTATTGCCCGCTTCGGCAAAAGCCAAAACATAAATCGGCATGGGTTCCAAAACCAAAGCGGCTCTTAGTTCGGCCGTGTATTTAGCCATAACTCTGCCGCCCACAACTTGGGTTTGCCCTTCGGTTGTTCTTCTGGGCCCGACCGATCTGTCGTCGTAACCTCTTAAAGGCGTTGTGGCAATTACCAATCCGTTTCCGCCCATGTAGAAAAACTCAAACGGTTGAATCGGGGTACCCGGAACAATTTCGTGAATGTAACCCAAATCCACACCGGTATAGAATGTTAAACGGTTTGAATTAAACAAACGTCTATACCATTCGGTTTTAAATTGAAATTTCAGATAATCTACGTTTCCCGGAAGAAAAGGTCCGCCCGATAATTCCGTGTTTAATGAAATTTTGGACCCTGTGGACGGGAAAATGGGATTATCGATATCCGTACGGGAAATTGTTGCCCCGATAGTATATTGTCTTGTTAACCCTTCAAGGTAGAAATTCCTGCCGTCAATTACGTTGTTGTATTGAAATTTCAGCATTCCTTGAACATAAAATCTATCGTCCGGCCATGTTAAACGCCTTCCCAATCTTAGTGTTGCTCCGGATTGTCTTAAATCGTAAATATATCTTTGACGCGTATCGAACAAATTAAATCCGAGCAGAGTAGGGGTATCGTAAAGCCACGGTTCGGTAAACCCGAAATTAAATGTTCTGTAAAAATTACCGACCCCGAATTGCCAATTGAAATCAAGTTTTTGACCACCGCCTAATTGGAATGGTTCTGAAAGTGAAAAGTTAGAAAGTGTAACACCGATTGAACCGCTGAAGCCGAACACTCCGTTGTACCCGATTGATGCGTTAAGATAATCGCTCGATTTTTCTTCAACTTTGTAGACCAAAGCTACCGTACTGTCATCAACCGGTCTGGGATTAACCCCTTCTTTGTATAATTTTTCAACATTAAAATATTGAAGATTTGCCAATTGTTGCATGCTGCGGAAAATAGCGCTTCTTCTGAAATAATCGCCCGGAATTGTGTACAACTCTCTTCTGATTACTTTGTCTTTTGTTCTGTTGTTTCCGGTAATATCCACGCGACCGATTTTGAATTTGTTGTTTTCCGTTACGTGAACTATTATGTCGACAGAATCGGGCAGAACTATTTTTTCGCTTACTTCTTGTTCGTATCGCAGATATCCGTTATCCATGTAAAGAGAAGCCACGTCGGTTTGCGTTTCATTGCCGTAAAGGTTTTGATTGAACTTCTCAAAATCGTATATATCTCCGCGCATGAAATCGAGACGTTTGGTTAACACTTTATCGGGATAAACCGTATTGCCTTCCCAAATAATATTTCTAATTTTGTATTGTGGACCTTCGCTTACGCTTATTACAATATCCACATATTTATTATCGGGAGAGAACAACAAAGTATCGCCGAGAATCTCAAAATCGCGATAGCCGTTTTTCATGTAAAACTTTGTTAACAATTCTTTATCTTTTTCGAAATTTTCCCGGTTGAAGGTTGCGCTGCTCCAAAAACGCCACCATTTATCTTCCACCGTTTCGTCAAATTCGGATTTTAAATCGTCGTCTTCAAATTTTTCATTCCCGACAAACTTAATTTTCCGGACTATAACTTTATCTCCTTCGGTAATATCAAAAAGGAGGAGTTTCCGGCTTTTTATTTTTCTAATAATGTTTGTTCTTCTTTCGGGGGAGTAATCGTAGGTTGTTACGTATTCGTCGGATAAATCTTTATCATTTCGCCATGTAACGGAAATTTCTTCTTTGCCGGTATCGGCTTCAAAAAAGGAATAGAGAAGCGGGGTGATTTTTGCGTTCAAAAATCCTTCTTTTTCATATAACTTTTTGATTTTATATTGAGCGGTTTTAATTTCCTGAGGTTTAAGCGTTTGTCCCCGTATTATTTGAATTTCCTTTTTGATATCGTCTTCGTCAATTTCGTCGTTACCCCGGATTACGATTTCTTCAGCCCGGGGAAGTTCTTCCACTTTGATTTTAAGGAATACGCCGTTATCAATTTTTTTATCAATCAAAATTTGAACGTCATTAAAAATTCCGAGAGCCCATAATCTTTTAATTGCATTGTTTGTCGCATCGCCGGGGACTTCAATTTCATTACCTTCGCGCAATCCGCTGTTTGCAATAATCGTTCTCGAATCGGCTGTTTTATTACCTTCAACCGATATTCCCAAAATTTTATAATTAGCCTTCTGAAACTGTGCAAAATTTAAATTGGTAATTAATAAAAAAGTTAGAAGGCAGAGACTACACCAATTCTTTAGACAGGTTTTTAACATTCTTTGATCGCTTGAAGTTATTTGATAATTGTTCACTGGTTAAACCGAATCGTCTTTCTCTTTTTTGATAGTCTTTAATGGCGTCGATTAAATTTTTACACTTAAATTCAGGCCAAAGGACTTTTGTAACATATAATTCCGAGTATGCAATTTGCCAGATAAGAAAATTGCTTATTCTGTATTCGCCGCCGCTTCTTATCATTAAATCGGGATCGGGCATACCGGCTGTGGTTAGATGTTCGGAAATTAATTCATCGTTTATATCCGAAATATCAATCTTACCGTCTTTATACTCTTGTGCAATTTTTTTAACTGCTTCCGTAATTTCCCAACGTCCGCTGTAACTTACGGCTAAGTTCAGCACGAGTTTATCGTTGTTTTTTGTTTTTTCGATGGCTTGACTCAATTCGTTCTGAACGGCATCGGGTAAAGCTTCAATTTCGCCTATTGTGTTAATTCTAACACCGTTCGCATGCAATTCGTTGGTTTCGGTCTGCAGACTTCGAACCATAAGTTTCATCAAAGTCGTAATTTCATTTTTCGGTCGTTTCCAATTTTCCGTGCTAAAAGTGTAAAGAGTAAGATACTTAACACCGAGTTTTATGCATGCTTCCACAACAATTCTTACCGTGTCAACGCCTTTCTTGTGACCTGTTGCCCTTGGCAGTCCGCGTTTTCTCGCCCATCTGCCGTTACCGTCCATTATTATTGCAATATGTTCGGGAATGTTTCCGTTATCTTTTAATTCGTCAAGTTTCAGTAAATCATTCTTGCTTAATTTTTTTGCCAATTCGCACTCTCAATAAATTTAATTAGACTTACCAAAATAAACTGCGGTTAAATAAATGTCAAGGCAGAGCCCCATTCTTTATTTTTGCCCACAGACCTGGAAATTAAGGTATTTAGACATTTCCGATTTTAGTGAAAAATATGCGGATGGTTTTTCCCATATTTTTATAAACTCGAAATTTATACAACCGAATTTGAAATTTGTTTACAAAAACCGGGAAATATTTTCCGGAAGGAGACCGGGCAGTTAATTAAATTGTTTGTTTTCAACCGAAATTGGAACCAATTTTATGTTTTTCCTGGCCATTTCCGAAAGACTGGAAATGATTAATTTTGCTTTATTTATGTATCCTTTCGGAACTCCGACAAACAAAGTAACTTTTTTACGCGAAAATTTGGTCTCGCGGGTTGAGAGAAATTCCAATTTGGAATAAATTTTCGGATTGTCAAGTTCTTCTTCCGTTAGAACAATTCCGATTGCATATTTCGATTTTTGTTTACCGATAGCATCCACTTCGTAATTACCGATGGAATTTGGTTCGGGCAGGTAAGTACCGAATTTTCTCTTCAACGTCAGGTATCCGTGTTTCCAAAAGTGTTGAATTAAATTATCGACATTCATCTGATATGTCGCTTTATCCATCTCCCCTCCGTGTTAGTTTAATGAAGGCAGAATAGGAATAATAGGTGAAAATTTATGAGAGTTAATAATTTTAATGTTTGTAATTTTGTTGTATTCGAATGCGCAAATTTTATTTGTATTGTTAACTCGCCCGTAAATAACTTTGTTCCCGTGTTTGTTTACGCCGATAAAATACGGTTCCAGATTTATCAATCTGAAATCGTATAAAAATTTTATTCTGTGTCTTTCCAAAATCGCCTTGTTAAATATTTCCGATTTCATTTTAATTAAAACTCCTGTAAACGGCTATCACCTTCCCGACAATTTGAAAATTTTTATTGTTTGTTACGTCAATCGGTTCGAAATCCGGGTTTTCGGGCATTAGAAAAGTTTTCCCGTTCTTTTTCACATATCTTTTTAACGTAGATTCATCTTCCACAAGTGCAACTATTATATCTCCATTTTGACAAATTTTCTGTGATTTTACGATTACCAGATCACCCTCGAAAATTCCCGCTTCAATCATGCTATCGCCTTGAACTTTCAAACCGAAGAGATTTCCTTTACTTTTTAATAGAGAAGCATCCAGGGAAATATTTCCTTCAATATTTTCTTCGGCTAAAACCGGATAACCGGCCGCAACTTTACCTACGAGAGGAACGGATACATAATTATTTTCTTCGCAGTTAACGTTTTTCTTTCTGTCTTTCAATGAAATGGAGCGAAAAGAATTTGATTCGGTAGTTAAATATCCTTTTTTAACCAATGCATCTATATGTCTTTTAACGCCGAAAGTGCTGGCGATATTGAATTTTTTACCTATTTCCCGGTAGGTAGGCGGAAAGTTATTTTCTTCTACAAAGTCTTCGATAAACTGTAGAATTTCAAGTTGTCTTTCAGTTAGCTTTTTTCTCATGATAGTGTCAATTTGTTCACTACAAATATAGTGAACTTATGTGCACTTGTCAAGTGAAAAATTTAATTGCTTTTTCCGGGATTGAGGGTAATTATAAAAATAAAAAAGGCCGCATCCAGCGACCTTTGATGAAAAAACATAAAGCGAGATTTTCTAATAGAGGTAAACCAACCAATTGTATCTGTCTTCTTTTCTGCCGTACTGAATATCAGTAATTTCGTTGTATAATTTTGTTCCGAGTTCGCCTGCTTTTTCTTCGCTGAATTCGAGAACGGTATCGTGATATTTCAATCGGCTGAGAGAAGATATAACCGCTGCGGTACCGCTGCCGAAAATTTCAACCAGCGTACCTTCTTTGTATCTGTCGATAACCTCTTGTAATGCAATCGGCCGTTCGTTTATGTTGTAATTCCAGTCTTTTAATATTTGAATGACGGATTTACGCGTGATTCCCGGTAAAATGCTTCCCGTAAGAGGAGGAGTGGCAACTTCGTCTTTAAATTGAACGAAAATATTCATCGTACCAACCTCTTCGAGATATTTTTGCTCGATTGCATCGAGCCAGAGTACTTGAGTATAACCTTCTTTGATTGCTTCTTGCTGGGCGGCCAAGCTGGCGGCATAATTTCCTGCGGTTTTGCATTCGCCAACACCTTTGCGTACGGCGCGCACGTAATTATCGGTTGCAAGTATCGGTACGGGTTTGAATCCTTCGGGGTAGTAAGGTCCTACCGGACTCAGCATAATTATCAATTTATAATTATTGGAAGCTCTCACTCCCAAAAACGGATCGGTTGCAAAAATTAGCGGGCGGATATAAAGCGCATGCCCTGGCTTTGTGGGAATCCAATCCTTATCGATTTTGATTAATTCGATTAATGCGTCCAGCAAAAATTTTTCATCCACAAGCGGTACGCACATTCTTTTAGCCGACCGGTTTAATCTTTTAAAATGGTCTTGCGGGCGGAACAAAGCAATTTTTCCGTTATCTTGTTTATACGCTTTCATTCCTTCGAATATTGCTTGTCCGTAATGTAATACCATTGTTGCCGGACTCATTCTCAAATCGCCGAATTTTTTTATGGTAGGATTATGCCAACCGCCGAGAGCTTCGTCATAATCCATTTCGAAAACGTGATCGGTAAACGTTCTTCCGAAAATTAGATTCTCCGGTAATTTTACTTCTTTTTGCTGTTCGATGTCCTTAAAAATAATATCGCTCATAATTGCCCCTTTACATTTTGGGTTGAAAAATAAATTTTGTTAAAAAAAATCCCGGCGGAAAACCGACCGGGATTGAATACAAAAGTCCTGTTAACGATAATAATTAGCGGTAACACTAGTATTAAAATGAGATTTTGTATTAAAAAATTCATTTATTTCCGGTTTTCCTTTGCTGCTGCTTACAACATAAAATAATAAAAAAATTACCACATAGTCAATACAAAAATAAGTTATTTATGTCTAATTTTATATCGGTAAACATTTTTTGTTAATTTCAAATAAAAAGCTTAGTTTGTTTATTAATTCGGTATTTTTTTCCTTTTTTTGATATACATTTTAATTTTTTTTCCGACAATTTAAATGAAGACCGGATAATTTTCTATGATTTATGTCATTTTCGGTAAACTGGGAAATAAAACTTTATTGTTCTTTGAAGAATTCGGCCGCATAGCCGTTCTGTTTTTTGATATATTGAAAGAAGCGCCCTTGCTTGTTAAGAAAAGACGGCTTGTACTAAGCCAAATGGAGCATATAGGAGTAAATTCGCTGCCGTTGGTAATTATCATTGCTATTTTTACCGGAGCGGTTGCTGCATGGCAAGCGGCTTATCAATTAAAAGGTTTGGCTCCGCTTTCATTTTTGGGAACGGCGACAAGCCGTGCGATTATTACGGAATTAGGTCCCGTGTTAACGGGAATTATTATTGCCGGCAGGGTCGGCGCTTCCATTGCTGCGGAAATCGGCTCGATGAAAGTTACCGAACAAATCGATGCTTTGGAGACGATGGGAATTAATCCCGTGCGGTTTTTGGCTATGCCGAGATTCTTTGCTTCTATTTTTATGTTACCGGTTCTAATCATTTTTGCAGATGTAATTGCGGTTATCGGTGCGTATTTAGTATCAAATTATTTTCTTGGCATATCTTTTGACGTCTTTTTCTTTTCCGTAAAGCGTTTTTTTGCGATGGGTGACTTTACGTTCGGGATGTTTAAGGGAATGGTGTTTGGTGGTTTAACCGCTTTACTCGGGTGCCATATCGGGTTTAGCACTGTCGGAGGCGCAGAAGGTGTAGGACTTTCAACAATTAAAGCTTTTGTTTATGCGTCTGCGGTTATCTTAATATCTGACTATGTTTTATGGTCAATAATTTTTTGATTTCATAAACTTTTGCTTATATTTATGCACATTTTTATTTCAAATAAATTTTTCGGGACAAAGTTATATTCCATGGCAAAAAGAATTGTTGATATTTTTGTTTCATTATTTCTTTTCATTTTAATGTTTCCATTGTTGGTGTTCTTTTCTATAATTTTGTTTATAGAGCTTCGCGAATTTCCTCTTTTTATTCAAGAAAGGGGACTTACCTTAGAGAAACACCGTTTCAAGATTTTAAAATTGAAAACGATTAAATCGGAATCGAATCATCATAAAAAGTTGAACGATAACAATAATATTTTTTTGAAGCCTTTTTTAAGCGAAAAAATCACACCGTTCGCAAAGTGGTTGAGAAAAACTGGATTGGATGAAATTCCGCAATTTATAAATGTTATTATGGGCCACATGAGTATTATCGGTCCGCGCCCGTTGATGTTGCACGATTTGGAAATATTAAAAAGGGATTATCCTGAATTTTACGAGGAGAGAAACAAACTTACTTCCAAACCCGGAATCACCGGGTTATGGCAATTATTCGGCAACCGGAACGAAGGTGTTGCCAATCTGACTTATTTGGATTATTTGTACGAAAAATATTCATCGCTTAAATTGGATTTTATTTTGTTCCTGCATACGCTACCCGTTGTAACCGCCGCAAGAAACTCCGATGCAATTTTTCATTTCTCTCAATATTATGTTAAAGCTCAAAACAGTAAATATGATTTTTCCAGTAAACTGAAAATCAATCTCGATCTGCCGGTTGATGTTTTCGATTTGATACTTGAAACCGCTCACGAGAAAAGCGGCAATTATATTGTTGAAGTACCGGACAGTTGGTGGTACGTAAGTAATACAATGGATAATTTCGGCGAGCCAAGAAAACCGCAAATTTTCGAAATTAACAAAAACGCAAAAGAAAATAAGAAAACGGCATAAAACATCCGGGAATTTAAAATATTGCCTATCCTATCCTTCTCAGAATTTTTTTTCAAAAATAAATTTTTTCTTGCTAAACTATCTTTTACAATATATGTTTAAGATATAAAGGTATTTTTTTATTGCCGAAAAAATTAGCGAATGAATATATGCGGATTTTTAAGAATAAATTTTGTCATTCCCTGTCAACCTCATTTATCGCCCGGATAAATTCGGGAATTAATTTCAATTTTCAATTAACCAAAGAGAGTTAAGAATGTCACAATACATTGAGAACATAATTGAAGAAGTAAAAGCCAAAAACCCCGCCGAACCGGAATTTCATCAAGCGGTAAGAGAAGTGGGGGAATCGCTTGAATTGGTTTTCGAAAGGCATCCCGAATATCAATATGCCAAGATTTTTGAAAGAATGGTTGAACCCGAAAGAGTTATAATGTTCCGTGTTCCATGGATGGACGATCAAGGCGAATATCACATTAACCGTGGATTCAGAATCGAAATGAACAGCGCAATCGGACCTTACAAAGGGGGATTACGATTTCACCCTTCGGTAACTTTGGGTATCCTTAAATTTTTGGCGTTCGAACAAGTTTTTAAAAATAGTCTTACAACTTTACCAATGGGCGGCGGCAAAGGCGGTTCCGATTTTAATCCGAAAGGTAAAAGCGATAACGAAATTATGAGATTTTGCCAAAGTTTTATGACCGAACTTTTCCGTCATATCGGACCGAACACGGATGTTCCCGCCGGAGATATAGGTGTTGGTACGCGGGAAATCGGATATTTGTTCGGGCAATATAAAAGATTAAAAAACGAATTCAGCGGAGTTCTTACCGGTAAAGGATTAAATTGGGGCGGTTCATTAATCAGACCCGAAGCTACGGGCTACGGAGTGGTTTATTTTACCGAAGAAATGCTTAAAACAAAAGGGGAATCGATTGAAGGGAAAACCGTTGCGGTTTCCGGCTTTGGAAATGTTGCTTGGGGAGCGGTTCAAAAAATTAATGATCTCGGTGGAAAGGTTGTCACGCTTTCCGGTCCCGACGGATTTATTTACGATCCGGATGGCGTAAAAGGCGAGAAAGTTGATTTTATGTTAAAATTACGCGCAAGCAATAACGATGCCGTGGAAGATTACGCTAAGAAATATAATGTGGAATTTCATCCGGGCAAAAAACCGTGGGGTGTAAAAGTGGATATTGCCATTCCCTGCGCAACCGAAAATGAAATTTATCCCGATGATGCCAAAAGTTTAATAGATAACGGATGCATTGCCGTTTGCGAAGCGGCGAATATGCCAACAACATTGGAAGCGGTTAAGATGTTTCAAGAAGCCGGCGTTTTGTTCGGACCGGCTAAAGCCGCCAATGCCGGCGGCGTGGCAACTTCCGGATTGGAAATGTCCCAGAACAGCATGAGGCTTCCGTGGTCGAAGGAAGAAGTGGACAACCGTCTTCACGAAATAATGAAAAGAATTCATAATACTTGTTTGGAAACAGCCGATAGATTCGGTTCGCCGGGCAATTATGTAAACGGCGCCAATATTGCCGGTTTCCTTAAAGTTGCCGATGCAATGATGGATCAAGGTTTGGTTTAATTTATCAACAATTTCCGGTTGCACTGTGAAACCTTATGGATGACGATATTCAAAAAAAATTAATAACCGACGTATTCGGCACGCGGGTTAAAAAATTCCAAAAGCTGATGCGTTTTAAAATTCGTGAGATTCTTCTTGTTTCAAGTCTTTACGACAATTATCTGTTTGAAGAAGACGGCAGGTTATACGAACTTATCCGCGAAGAATACCAATCACTTAATTTAAGTCACGCCCCCGAAATCACGCATGTTACAACTTCTAAAGAAGCAATTGATTTGTTGCTCCAAGAAAACCAATTCGATTTGATTTTAACCACAATGCACATCGAAGATATGCACGTTGTGCAATTTGCACAAGAAATTAAATCATTCGGTATAAAAATTCCCATAATTCTTCTTGCTTACGATAATCAAGAAAGAAAGGAAATAGAAAACGATCCGAGAATTTCAATATTCGAACGGATATTTATTTGGCAGGGCGACTACCGTTTGTTAATCGGTATCATTAAATCGGTTGAAGACAGAATCAACGTTGAAAGGGATACGAAAGCTGTCGGTGTGCAAGTAATTATTCTCGTGGAAGACGATATAAAATTTTATTCAGCATATCTTCCCCTTATTTACACCGAAATTTTCAAACAATCCCAAAGGCTTATTTCCGAAGGCGTGAATGCTTCGCACAGATTTTTAAGAATGCGGGCGCGACCCAAAATCCTGCTCTGTACTACCTTTGAGGAAGCATGGAATTATTTTGAAAAATATAAACAAAATATTCTCGGGGTAATTTCCGATATTAATTTTTTGCATAACGGAGTTAAAGACCCCGAAGCCGGAATAAAACTTGCAAAACAAATCAAGTCTGTTACCGAAGATGTTCCCGTATTGTTGCAATCGACCCAAGAAGAATTGAAAGAAACGGCTTATGAAATCGGAGCGGCTTTTTTGCTGAAAGGTTCCCCCAGGTTGCTTAACGATTTGCGGAAATTCATGATTGAAAATTTCAGCTTCGGTGATTTCGTATTTAAAACTCCGGATGGAAAAAGGGTTGGGCACGCCGCAAATTTGCGGGAACTTGCCAAACAGTTGGAAGTTGTTCCCATCGAATCGATTCTTTATCATTCCGAAAGAAATCATTTTTCAACGTGGCTTAAAGCCCGTACTGAATTTTGGTTGGCAAATCAATTAAGACCACGGAAGATTAGCGATTTCGAATCACCCGAAGCATTACGCCAAATGCTTTTAACGAGTATCCGCCATTATTTGGAGCAGAGACAACAAGGAACAATAACCGAATTTGCCAAGGAAACATTCGACCCCAAAAACAGTTTCGCGAAAATCGGTTACGGTTCGCTCGGCGGAAAAGCACGGGGGCTCGGATTCATTAATAATTTAATCAGTAATCTTGAACTGTCTAACAAATTCAAGGGAATAGATATTTACGTTCCCGCGGCAATAGTTTTGGCAACCGACATTTACGACAAATTCATAGAGGAGAATGATCTTTTCGATTTTGCAATAAACGAAGAAGATGATGCTAAAATAGTCGAAAGATTTATCCTTGCGGAAAAATTCCCGAGCGACGTGACGGTGAAGCTAATGGAATTTCTTCATATCGTAAAAGTTCCGTTGGCGGTAAGAAGTTCAAGTCTGTTGGAAGATTCTCAATTCCAACCGTTTGCCGGAGTCTATGAAACTTTTATGATTCCAAATCAAGACGAAGATTTGGAAGAGCGATTGGAAGAACTTTTATTGGCGATAAAATTGGTTTATGCATCAACATTTTTTAAGAAAGCAAAAGATTATCTGAAAGCTACATCGTACCGCCTGGAAGAAGAAAAGATGGCGGTGATAATTCAGAAAATTGTAGGCGCAACTTACGAAAACAGATTTTACCCGAATATTTCCGGTGTTGCAAAATCGTATAATTTTTATCCCATTCCGCCCCAAAAAGCAACAGACGGAATTGCGCATGTAGCTTTGGGACTAGGGAAAATAATTGTCGAAGGAGGCAATTCGGTAAGGTTTTGTCCTAAATATCCAAAGCATCTTTTACAATTTTATTCCACGAAGGAAACGCTTAGAAACACACAGCAAAAATTTTACGCCGTAGATCTTTCTGCGGATTTTGCGATGGACGATCAAAATCTTTTGAACGATTTGGTAAAAGAATATGATTTGGATGTTGCCGAAAAAGATGGTACACTCGCAAACATTGCATCAACATATTCACAAGAGAACGAAGCGATATACGACGGACTTTCCAGAAACGGGATGCGGCTTGTTACATTTGCACCGATATTAAAGCACAATATTATTCCGTTACCTGAAATTCTGAATACCGTTTTGCGATACGGCTCTTGGGGAATGGGCACCCAAGTGGAAATAGAATTTGCAATGAACACCAAGGTTCCGCAAGGCGAACCGAAAGAATTTGCTTTACTGCAAATGCGACCCATGGTTCTCAGCCGGGAATCGATTGACATAGATTTAACAAACGTGAAGAATGAAAATTTGATTTGCAGAAGTACCCAAGTTTTGGGAGACGGCATAATCGATGATATTTACGATATTATAGTTGTTGATGCCGATACATTCGACCGGGGAAAAAGCAAAGAAGTTGCCTTGGAAATCAGCCGGATGAATGAAAAATTGCGTGATGAGAAAAAACCTTATGTGTTAATCGGTGTGGGCAGATGGGGAAGCATGGATCCTTGGCTCGGCATACCGGTAACTTGGGATCAAATTTCCGGCGCTTCGGTTATTGTGGAATCAAGTTTTAAAGATTTTAAAGTCGAACCGTCCCAAGGCTCTCACTTCTTCCATAACATAACGGCATTCAGAATAGCTTACTTTACAATTAAATCCAATTGTAAAGAATGCTTTGTTGATTGGGAATGGTTGAAAAAACAAAAAGAAGTTGAAAAATTGGGATTTGCCCGTCATTTGGTTTTTGAAAAACCGGTAGTAACAAAAATCAGCGGAAGGCAAAACGAAGGAGTAATAATTAAACCGGGTTTGGAAATGTACTGATCATTTCACGATAAAAATTAAATATTAAACCACTAATTAAAATAAGGAGCAACAAAATGTCATCACAATATGTTCAAGACTTGATTGCCGAAGTTAAAGCGAAAAATCCGAACGAACCGGAATTCCATCAAGCAGTGTTGGAAGTTGCGGAGTCGTTGGATATAGTATTCGAAAAGCACCCGGAATACCGCGCGGCAAAAATTTTGGAAAGAATAGTTGAACCTGAAAGAGTGATTCAATTCCGCGTGCCTTGGGTAGATGAAGACGGAGAAATCCATATCAACAGAGGCTACAGAATCGAAATGAACAGTGCTTTGGGACCTTACAAAGGAGGTTTGCGTTTCCATCCTTCGGTAAATTTAAGCATTCTGAAATTTTTGGCATTCGAACAAGTATTTAAAAACAGTTTAACATCACTTCCCATGGGCGGCGGAAAAGGCGGTTCCGATTTCGATCCTAAAGGCAAAAGCGATTTGAAAGTGATGAGATTTACGCAACAATTTATGAGTGAGTTGTTCAGACATATCGGACCGAACACGGACGTGCCGGCTGGTGACATTGGTGTCGGCGGAAGGGAAATTGGATATCTTTTCGGTCAGTATAAAAAACTTAAAAACGAATTTACCGGAGTTTTGACCGGCAAAGGTTTAAACTGGGGCGGTTCTTTGATACGACCGGAAGCAACGGGATACGGCGCAGTTTATTTTGCAGCTGAAATGTTAGCTACCCGCGGCGATACCTTGGAAGGAAAAGTTTGCCTTGTTTCGGGTAGCGGAAACGTTGCTCAATATACGGTTGAAAAACTTCTGCAACTCGGCGCTAAACCCGTTACTCTTTCGGATTCTAACGGTTATATTTACGATGAAGAAGGGATTGACAAAGAAAAACTTGAATGGGTTAAAGAGTTGAAAAACGTAAGACGCGGAAGAATTAAAGAGTATGCGGAAAAATATCCGAATGCGGTTTACACACCGGTTGATCCTTCGTTGGATTATAATCCGCTGTGGAATCACAAAGCAGATTGTGCGTTCCCGTCAGCAACCCAAAATGAAATTAACGGCAAAGATGCCCAACATTTACTTGACAATGGTGTTTTTGTTGTTGCGGAAGGCGCAAATATGCCTACTACTTTGGATGGCGTTCAATTGTTCTTGGATAAAGGAATTCTTTACGGACCTGCAAAAGCTGCCAACGCCGGCGGTGTTGCCGTTTCCGGTTTGGAAATGTCGCAAAACAGTATTAGAATGCAATGGTCGCGTGAAGAAGTGGATAAGCACCTACATAACATAATGAAAAACATTCACAAAACATGCGTCGAAATGGCGGAAAGATTCGGAACACCTGGCAACTATGTAAACGGCGCCAATATCGGCGGTTTCTTGAAAGTTGCCGATGCGATGATGGATCAAGGTGTTGTTTGATCCCGTCATTCTTTTTATAAGCCGCCTTTCACCGGGCGGCTTTTTATTTTTAAAATTCATTTCTAAAATTTCTAATAGTTCCTAATTATTCTTAATTTTCAGGTATCAATCGAAAAAAGGTCACTGCTTAAATGAGCTACAAAATTAAAACCGAAACCAAAAAAACTCTTAAAGGAAAACAAAAATTCTGGGTCGAATACGGTTTCGGTAAAAAGACACTGCCGTTTCATAATTTAATGAGATTCAGAATACGCGATATCCTTTTGGTATCGAGTTTATACGACCTTTATCTTTTCGAAGAAGACGGAAGACTGTATGAATTGTTGCGCCACGAATATCGCGATTTACAGTTAAGTCATACTCCGGAGCTTACAAGGGTTTCTACCGCAAGAAAAGCGATTCAACTGATTAAGGAAGAAAAAAGATTCGATTTAATTATTACCACTCTCCACATTGAGGACATGGAAGCGGTTAGATTTGCCGAAATGGTCCGCGAGTATCATCTGGAAATTCCCGTTGTTCTTTTGACTCACAATAAAAGGGAATTGGAACATCTTAAAGCGACAAAAAAGTTAAGAGTATTCGAAAAAGTTTTTATGTGGCAAGGCGATTTCCGGTTGATTATCGGAATCGTAAAATATTTGGAAGATAAGTTAAACATCGATCACGATACCAGAATAGTAGGCGTTCAAAATATAATTCTGATTGAAGATGATGTTCAATATTATTCGTCGTTTCTACCTTTGTTATATTCCGAACTGTTTAATCAATCACACAGATTGATTGCCGAAGGCGTTAACCTTACTCACAGATATTTGCGTATGCGCGCACGCCCCAAAATACTTCTTTGCAGTACGTACGAAGAAGCGTGGAGCTATTTCAAATTATACAAAGAAAATTGTCTCGGTGTAATATCCGACGTTGATTTTCCGCGTAAAGGGGTAAACGATCCGAAAGCCGGAGTGAAATTTGCGCGCGCCGTAAAACGGGAGATTCCCGATATTCCGGTTCTCTTGCTTTCCAACGACGAATCGAACAGGGAAGAAGCCTATAAAGCCAAAGCCGCATTTATCTTAAAAGATTCGTTGACCCTTTTGGAAGAATTACGCCAATTTATGTTCGAGTATTTCAGTTTCGGTGATTTTATTTTCAGAACGCCGGACGGTAAAGAAGTCGGTAGAGCGCATGATCTTGCATCTCTTCAAAAATTATTGAAAGTCGTGCCGGACGAAAGCATCGTTTATCACGCACAAAAAAACCACTTTTCCAATTGGCTGAAAGCTAGAACCGAATTTCGTTTGGCGGAATATTTACGGCCGCGTAAAGTAGAAGATTATAAAAGCGTAGAAGAACTCAGACAAGATCTCATCAATTCCATAGAAAAATACAAACAGCTCAGGCAAAGAGGGATAATTACATATTTCGATAAAGAAACTTTCAATCCCGAAAGGAGCATTGCAAGAGTCGGCGGCGGCTCTCTCGGCGGAAAAGCCCGTGGTTTGGGGTTTCTGAATACTTTGTTAAGCGATTATGAACTTGAAAATAAATTTGAAGGCGTTGAAATTTTCGTGCCGCCGGCAATTATTATTGCCACGGAAGTGTTCGATCAATTTCTCGATCAAAATCATTTACGAAGATTCGCAATTGAATGTAAGGATGATGCGGAAATAACAAAACGTTTTCTAAAAGCCGAACATTTCCCGACGGAAATTATTTCCGAATTGGCAAATTTCTTGGATGTGGTTAATACTCCGCTTGCAGTAAGGTCTTCCAGTTTGCTCGAAGATTCCCAGTATCATCCGTTTGCCGGAATTTACGAAACATACATGTTGCCCAATAACAATTCAAATCCGCTCATAAGATTAAATGAGTTACTAATAACAATTAAAAAAGTTTATGCATCCACTTTTTTCCAACGAGCGAAAGAATATGTGAGGATGACTTCTTACCGTCTGGAAGAGGAAAAGATGGCGGTAATAGTCCAAAAGTTAATTGGTAAAAAACATGAAAACCGTTTTTATCCCGATATTTCGGGAGTGGCAAAATCGTATAATTTTTATCCGATCAAACCGCAAAAACCCCAAGACGGAATTGCTGGCGTTGCTTTGGGTTTGGGTAAAACGGTTGTGGACGGCGGGAAATGCGTTCGCTTTTGTCCAAGATATCCGATGGACATTATGCAGTTTCATTCAATTAAAGAAAGTTTGGAAAATGCACAGACCGAATTCTATGCTCTGAATTTAAATAGAGAAATTAATTTGGAAGAAGAAACTCACGATGAATTATTGGATTTGTATCCGCTTGATGTTGCGGAAAAAGACGGAACTTTGAATTATGTGGGGTCAACCTATTCTCCTGAAAACGATATGATTTATGACGGAATAGCACGGGCGGGAGCACGGTTGGTTACGCTTGCTCCCATTTTACGCCACAAAATATTTCCACTGCCGGATATTCTGAATCTTCTTTTGAATTTGGGCACTTGGGGAATGGGAACGCCTGTTGAAATCGAATTTGCGGTCAATCTTAAAACAAGCGATTACCCTAAAAACGAGTTCGGTGTGGTTCAGTTAAGACCCATAGTTATTAACGAAGAATTGGAAAATCTTAAAATTGAAAACGTTGAAAAATCGCAATTATTATGCGAAAGCGATCAGGTTTTAGGTCATGGTGTAATGAACGATATTCACGACATCGTATTAATTGACCGCCAAACATTCAAAAGGGCAAAAAGCAGGGAAGCGGCAACCGAAATAAGTCAATACAACACAATGTTGAATCAGCAAAACCGTCCGTATCTACTGATTGGAATGGGGCGATGGGGTTCGCTCGATCCTTGGCTCGGTATACCTGTTGTTTGGGAAAATATATCCGGCGCCAAAGTTATTGTTGAAACGGATTTCGAAGATATGAGTGTTCAACCTTCGCAAGGAACTCATTTTTTTCATAATATTACATCTTTGATGGTAGGATATTTTACGGTTCATACATTAAATAACAATTCGTTTCTCGATTGGGATTGGTTGGAAAGCATAGAACCGGTGGATAGAAAAACTTTCACAAAACATTTAAGTTTTAATAATCCGTTGATAATCAAAATCAACGGTAGAAAAAATCACGGAATTATAATTAAACCGCAAACCGGTAATAACAACAAATAAGTTTAAATTACGAGGTAACAATGAACATGAAAGAAATTAAAGCAGCCGAGAGAACAAGAAACATTACTTATGCCGTTAGAGACGTTTTACTGATAGCCGACGAAGTTGCAAAGTCGGGAAAAGAAATGTTGTATTTGAATATCGGAGATCCGAATATTTACGATTTTGAAACTCCTCGCCCGATGATTGAAGCAAGTTACAAAGCAATGTTGGAAAATAAAAACGGCTACGGTCCGTCTTCGGGGATTGAGGAAGCGCGCGAATCGATTAGAAGGGAAGCGGAACGCAAAGGCATTAAAAACATTCAAGATATATTTGTTACAACAGGCGCAAGCGAAGCAATAGATATTTGTTTAACCGCTTTGGTTAATCAAGGCGAAAACATTCTTACTCCAACACCGGGTTACCCGTTGTATACCGCAATTCAAAGCAAATTACAAATGGTCGAAAATCCTTACTATCTCGATGAAAGCAATGGCTGGCAGCCCGATGTTGACGATATCCGGAAGAAAATAAACGATAAAACAAAAGCCATAATATTAATTAATCCGAATAATCCAACGGGTTCGAACAGTACTGCCGAAACGTTACGCGAAATAGTTGATTTGGCATTGGAACATAATCTTGTAATTTTTGCCGATGAAATTTATGATAAGTTATTGATGGACGGTGAAACTCACGTTTCCATTGCATCGTTAAACTCCGAAGTTCCCGTCATTACTTTCGGCGGATTATCTAAAAATTACCTTGCGCCGGGATTCAGAATCGGTTGGGGAATTATGAGCGGAAACCGGGAAGTTCTTTCGGATTACATCGAAGCGATTAATAAAATTTTAAGATCGCGTTTATCGGCAAATCATCCTATTCAGTACTCAATTCCGGTTGCTCTTGACGGAGACCAAAGTCATCTTAAAACCGTAATGGAAAAATTGGTTCGCCGCAGAGATCTTACCGTGAAAATGTTAAACGATATTCCGGGTATCACTTGCGAAATTCCGCGCGGTGCATTTTATGCTTTCCCCCGTTTGCATATAAAGAATTCCGATAATCATTTTGTTGCCGAATTGATTAAAGAAACCGGCGTGGTGGTTGTACCCGGAAGCGGATTCGGTCAAGTTCCCGGAACACAGCATTTCAGAATCGTATTTTTGCCAAATGAAGAAATCCTTACGAAAGCTTACGAGCGTATCGGTAACTTTTTTGCCGATTATGTGGAAAAATACGAAAAGTAGTTTTTGCAAAGTTTAATTTGTAGTTTTGCAAGCTGATTAATTTACTTAACTGATTTTCTGGTTTATGGAAAAATACGATTACTTACAATTCCCGAACGGATTGAAAATTGTAACGGAGCGGTTGCCCGGCGCCGCATCGTTTGCAATCGGTTTTTGGTTCAATGTAGGAACAAGAAACGAAGAAAACATTAACGGTATTGCGCATTTTGTGGAACATATGATTTTCAAAGGCACAGGAAACAGAAACGCAAAAAGAATTACAACGGAAATAGAATCTTTAGGCGGTTACCTGAATGCTTTTACTACGAAAGAATATACTTGTTTTTACGCTCACGGAATAAACGGAAATTTTGATAAAACTTTCGAAGTGCTTGTGGACATAGTGAAAAATCCGGCTTTTCGTACCGAAGATATTGAAAAAGAAAAAGGTGTGGTTTACGATGAAATCTCCGATACACAAGATTCTCCCGAAGATTTAATTTACGATGAATTCGAATCATTAATATTTAAAGGAAACCGCTTGGCTTTTCCTATCTTGGGAACAAAAGATTCCGTAAAATCTTTACGCAGGAAAAATCTTTTTGATTTTATAAATAAATTTTACGGCGCCGGGAATTTGATTATTTCCGTTGTAGGTGATATTCCCATTGAGAAAATCAAAGGTTCCGTTGAAAAATATCTGCGGGATTTTCGAAATTCCGGCTTGCCTCAAAAAGATTTGTTCGGCGGTTCAATCTCCCAAAAATTTCACATCCGTAAAGATATCAAACAATCACATTTGATTTTAGGCAAACCGGTTGACGGATACAGCAGTAAAAAAAGAATTGTGGCGCGACTTCTCTCCATACTTTTGGGCGAAGGTAGCGGTTCCAAATTATTCCAAACCCTGCGGGAAGAAAACGGAATAGCCTATCAGATAAATTCATTCATTAATTCGTATTTTGAGACTTCGGCATTCGGAATCTATCTTTCTACAAACGAGAAAAAATTTCCTTTGGCTCTTGAACTTATCTATAAAGAAATCGAATCGCTTAAGAATAACGGCTTGAAAGCTGACGAGTTGAAAAGAGCAAAAGAATATTTGAAAGGTTCGTATATTTTATCGTCCGAAAGTCTTACGAACAGAATGCAAAGGCTGGCGCATTCGCTTTCGTATTACGGAAGAGTGAAAACGATTGAAGAAATAGTTTCTGAAATTGATTCCATTTCCCCGCAAGATATTTTGGAGTTCTCGCGCAAATCCTTAAACCTTGAAGATTTCTCTACGGTTGTAATAAGCGCAAATGTGGATATTTTATCAAAAGTAGCTTAGCATCAAATCCCTAGTTTTTGTGAATTCCCATTGCAAATTTTCCGTATTTAAAAGTGTTGAATTTATCCTTCCGATTGATTAGATTACAATCGAAAATATGTCTTTGACATAATGAAAAAGATTGTTTTTTACATATTGTTACTACCGGTTTTGCTTTACGCAACCCAAACCGGTAAAACTTTGAAGATATACAAACCTTCGTTGGTGCGGAGCGGTCAGCCGTTCCAAATCTCTTCCGTTTTGGAATTTCCCCCGGATATCGATACGCTGTTTTTCAATATTAATCCGAGCGGCAATGCTAAAATCACTTCGGTCTTTTTAAGAACTTTTGAAGAAGAAAAAACAATACCCTTTAAGAAATCGATTAACAGTGAAAACGGAAATCCGGAATTTGAATTTTTTATTACCAAAGAAGAATTTCCAAACGAGGACTCGCATAAATTTCAAATTATCTTAAACGTAAGCGGAATTAGAAAAGAAACAACTTTCGAAATAGTTTCGTATACCCGGGAAAAAACGCAGTCACCGGATTTGCTTTCGCAAAAGATTGTTAAATATGAAAATACGGTTGAAGTTAAAACTTATCAAACTCAAAAACCGGCGGGAAAGTTAATCCGGTTCGATGCAAATTCGAATTTTCTGATTACATTAACAGGTATTGAAAATACGAATCGTTTGTTGACCGAATTCTGGGCAAAGTTCGATTCACCCGTAAACGAATTTTTCAAAGTAATTATCCCGGAATCGGAAGAGATGATTTTTGGGTTATCGGTAAATAAGTTTCAATCTTTGGAAATATCGGGAAACCCGGATGCCGTATTTTTCAACAATTGTTTCATATCAAAGAAAGCTTGGTATCATTTCACCGTTTTAACCGATAAAGAATCCGAGAAAACTTCCGTCTTTGTAAATGATGTAAAGTATTGTGAATTTGAGAATGAATTTTCCCAAACTCCCAAAACATTAGCAGTTGAATTTCTCAATTCTAACCCGGAAGGCAGGTTCTTTATAGATTTACTGAAAATTTGGGATTTCGGTAACCGGCTCGAAAATTCATTTTTAGGCAAACATTTTTTGCATTATGCTGCCGATAGTTCGGAAGTGTTGCTCGATTTGAATTTCGACCGCGATTTTAACGAATTGAGTTTATCCCGGGAAAATGCAAAAATTTCGTTTGGCGGAATACAGCAAAGGCGTTCGGACGCTCCTATTTTCTCAACCGTTCCGGATTTAAATGTTTCAATTTCCGAATCTTATAATACAATCGAATGGAAAGAAACGGAATACAGCTTTGCCAATACTTTTATATTGGAAAAATCTCCCGATGGCAGGGAATTTACAAAAATTTACGAAGTTGATGCGGAAAACGAACCCGGGAAATCATACTACTATTCCGATTACAAAGAGGATAATTCTAAAATTGTATTTTACAGAATTAAACAAATTAATGTTGACCAAACGGTTAGTTTTTCGCCGACAGTTAAAGTAGGACAAGCCGAGCATAAAGATTTTTTGGTCGAACAAAACTATCCCAATCCTTTCAATCCGCTTACTACAATTAAGGTAAACGTTCTCATTCCAGGCGAATATAAAATTGTGGTATACGATTTAGTCGGTAACACGGTTGCGCTTCTTCACGAAGGCTATTTGAACGAGGGCTTACACTCATTCGAATTTAACGGAGCCGACTTGCCTTCGGGAATATATTTCTACGAAGTTGCCGGTAAAAAATCAAGCAATGTTTACAAGATGATTTTGGCTAAATAGAAATTTTTGGTAACTTACCTTATTAAAATTCAAACAATTCAATCATTCTTTCATTCAAGTTATGTTTTCTAAAGTTTTTGCAAGCGCAACTTACGGAATTGATGCTGTGGTAATTGGCGTTGAAACCAATGCGGAAAACCAAATGCCCGGCTTTACGATTGTAGGTCTGCCCGATAGTGCGGTAAAAGAAAGCAGGGAACGGGTAACCGCAGCAATTAAAAACAGCGGTTATCAATTCCCACTGAAAAAAATTACGGTTAACTTGGCGCCGGCAGATATTAAAAAAGAGGGCAGTGCATTCGATCTACCGATTGCCATAGGAATTTTGGCAACGACCGGGGAGTTGGTTTTTAATCATTTAAATGAAACAATAATTTTAGGCGAACTTTCACTCGACGGTACGTTAAGGAAAATTAAAGGGGCGCTCTCCATTGCAGCGGAAGCAAAAGCAAGGGGATTTTCAAAATTAATTCTTCCCCGGGATTCTGTCCGCGAAGCTTCCATAGTGGAAGGAATAGAAGTTTACGGAATGGAAAGTCTCAACGAAGTTGTGAATTTTCTCACCGGCAAACAAACATTCGATCCGGTTTTCACGGATAAAGATGAAATATTTTCTGAAGTAAATACTTACCACTTGGATTTTTCGGATGTGAAAGGTCAGGAAAATGTTAAACGGGCGCTTGAAATAGCTGCTGCGGGAGGTCATAATATTTTGATGATCGGACCGCCCGGTTCCGGGAAAACCATGCTAGCAAAAAGAATGCCTTCTATTTTGCCGCCGCTTACTTTCGAAGAAGCATTGGAAACCACGAAAATTCATTCCGTTGCCGGTATTTTACCGAAAGATAAAGCATTGATAACGGAAAGACCTTTTCGCAGTCCGCACCATACCGTATCGGATGCGGCATTAATTGGGGGCGGAACATTCCCGCGCCCGGGCGAAGTATCGTTTGCTCATCACGGAGTTTTATTTTTAGATGAATTGCCTGAATTTAAAAAGAATGTTTTGGAAGTGCTGCGCCAACCGTTGGAAGATTATAAAGTGACCATCAGCCGGTCAAAAATGTCGCTTGAATTTCCCGCAAATTTTATGCTTGCCGCCGCAATGAATCCGTGTCCTTGCGGTTATTATACCGACCCGACCCACGAGTGTACATGCACAATCGGTATGATACAAAAATACATGTCAAAAATTTCCGGTCCCTTGTTAGACAGAATAGATATTCATATCGAAGTGCCGGCTGTTAAGTACAAAGAATTGTCTTCCGAAACAAAAGGCGAAAGTTCGGCTGAAATACGCGAGAGGGTTGTAGCCGCCAGAAAAATACAACAAGAACGGTTTGCCGCCGAATCTCATATTTTTAACAATGCCGATATGGGAACAAAAGAAATACGCGAGTATTGCAAATTGGATTCAGCCGGAGCGGAATTGTTGAAAATGGCAATGACAAAACTCGGACTTTCCGCGCGGGCTTACGATAGAATATTAAAAGTCAGCAGAACAATTGCCGATTTGGAAAAAGAAGAAAACATCCTTCCGCAACACGTTAGCGAAGCGATTCAATATAGAAGTTTGGATAGGGAACTTTGGAACCATTAATTTGGATTGAATTTATTAATACAAAATATTATCATATATTTAAGCTGCGAATATGCAAGAGTGAATAATGAAAAAGTTACTATTACTATTTATTTCCTTCTTTGGTTTTTTCTTCGATGCTTGTCAAGAAGAAACAGTGCACCCCAACGTCATAAATCAAAATTACGTTGGCGGGGAAGTGGTTGTAGGATTGAATAAAACCCAAAGTTTTGAAGAATTTTTAGATGTAATATTACGATTGGGTGATTTTAAGAGTATCGAAGTTGTGAACATGAATTATAATTCGTATTTACCGCCGGACAAAAAAAATTTTATAAATGATGTTTTAGCTCATTACACTTTTATTGAAAACTCCACTACAATGAAATTTGATGAAGAAAAGGGAAGCTGGAATATTGAATTTTGGATTTCCGGATTTACGAAAAATAATATTAACGATTGGAAAGAGATTGTTCGTAAACTCAAACTGAAGCACGTCCCCAATAATTACCAAAGTATATTGCTTAGAATTGCACCGGGAAAAGAAAAAGAATGGATAGAAAAGTTAAACGGATTGCAAATTTTCAGATACGTTGAACTGAATTATATTATGCGCTCTTTTTAGTGGATTCCGCCCAATTCCTATTCTTTGTTTCCGAATTATATACAATTCATTAAAAGGAGAATTACAAAATTTAATGATATGGAATAAATCTGTAAAAACGTATTATTTTGGAATTACTGTATTTGAGTATTTTCACAGAGTTAATTTGAAGTACACTCAACAATTAGCTAAATTATGCTGAAAAGTTAAACGATTTATCAAAATTTTGGCTTAAGAAAATGAGCGAAACTATTTTTATGATTCACGGAATGTGGGGGAGTGAATGGTATTGGGGGAATTATAAAAAATTTTTTGAAGATAAAGGTTACAAATGCGTAACAACTACACTTCGATACCATGATATCGATCCTAAAGATTCGCCGCCACCCGAACTCGGCAAAACAAGTTTACTCGATTATGCGGAAGATTTGGAAAAAGAAATTAGACAACTTGAAACCACGCCTATTATCATGGGACATTCGATGGGCGGATTATTGGCTCAAATTTTAGGCTCGCGCGGATTGGCTAAAGCTTTGGTTCTGTTAACTCCGGCTGCTCCTTCGGGAATTATGGTTTTGAAACCTTCTGTAATGAAAAGTTTTTTAAGTATACAGACGAAATGGAAATTTTGGCAAAAACCGATGCGCCAAACTTTCGGGGAAGCAGTCTATTCGATGTTAAATTTGTTGCCCCCGGAAGAACAAAAACGTACATATTCCAAGTTTGTGTATGAGTCCGGAAGGGCTGCATTTGAAATAGGATATTGGTTCCTCGATTCTTCGCACGCTTCGCAAGTTGATGAATCGAAAATTAATTTTCCCGTTCTGGTTATTGCGGGCGGAAAGGATAGAATAACACCGGCATCCGTTGTTCGTAAAGTAGCGGAAAAATATAAACCCTACTCAACTTTCAAATTATTCGATAATCATGCGCATTGGGTTGTTGGGGAACCGGGTTGGGAAGAAGTAGCAAGCTTTGCTGCGGAATGGTTGTCTGAAAATATTAATGATAAACATTCATAGGAATTGTTAAATTAAAGACTTAAACACTTTAAAATGATTTACTCTGAAGAAAGAAAAGAATCAGAGATTTTTTCTGTGGAAATACTAAGTAAAAAATAAAAAAATATTTTTTTGTAGCGCTCATTTCCTTGCTTTTTTAAAAAATCCATTCTATTTTTGTTGTTCGTCTTTTATTTGATTGGTACAATTTTTGGGTGGACGCCGGAGTTGGAGAGCCGGGGCGGACTGTAAATCCGTTGGCGAACGCCTTTGGGGGTTCGAATCCCTCGCCACCCACTAATTTTGCGGGGGTAACTCAATTGGTAGAGTCACAGCCTTCCAAGCTGTTGGTTGCGGGTTCGAGTCCCGTCTCCCGCTCAACTGAAATTCTCGAGTTACCTTTTGATTTTACGGGCTTTATTAAGCCCTTTAATTTTGGATGAAATACGGATACTTCCGTATTGTTCTGTTTTTTTGCTGACGTAGCTCAGTCGGTAGAGCACATCCTTGGTAAGGATGAGGTCACCGGTTCAATCCCGGTCGTCAGCTCTGCTTATAAATTGTTAACAATTTTCGGTGTGAGTTTATTATGGCTAAAGCTAAAAATGCACGTGTAACAATCATTTTGGAAAGTACGGCGGGAACCGGTTACAGATATACAACCAAAAAAAATAAACGTAACCACCCCGGGAGAGTCGAATATAAAAAGTATGATCCCGTTGTTCGCAAACACGTAATATTTAAAGAAACTAAATAATACGTCAGTGGCTCAATTGGTAGAGCAGCGGTCTCCAAAACCGCAGGTTGGGGGTTCGAGTCCCTCCTGACGTGCATCTTTTAATTTTGAGTTGATTTATGAAACAAAAAATTATCGATTTCGTTAACGGCGTTATCAAAGAAATGAAAAAGGTAACGTGGCCGACTAAAGAAGAACTTAAAGAATCTACCACTATAGTAATTGTTGTGTGTCTTCTTATTGCCGGTTTTACTTATGCTATTGATATGGCAATTACTCAAATATTTCAAGGAATATTCTAAGAGTGGAAAATTCAAATTTTAAATGGTATGTGGTTAGAACGTTCTCGGGGCACGAGAATAAAGTCAAAACTCTTATTGAAATGGAGTTGAAAGACAACGAAGAGCTGCGTGAAAAAATAAAAGAAGTGCTTATACCAATTGAGAAAGTATTTCAAGTAAAAGACGGAAAGAAAAAAACGAAGCTCAGAAATTTCTTCCCCGGATACATTCTTCTGCATGCCGATCTAGACAATAAAGTCAAAGATTTTATTGTTAATACTCCTTCGGTAATGGGATTCCTGGGTGATCAAAATAAACCCAATCCGTTACAACCCGAAGAAGTGAAAAGAATAGTCGGTAGAATTGCTCTTGAAGACGATACGGAAAGAAGCGATACAATGTTCAGAGCCGGCGATTATGTGAAAATCATTGACGGGCCGTTTAATAATTTCACCGGTTATGTTGAAGAGGTGAATGAAGATAAAATGAAAATGAAAGTAATGGTTTCTATCTTTGGTCGTAAAACGCCTGTGGAAATCGATTTTGTTCAAGCTGAATTAGAAAAATAATATTAAACAATTTAGGTTTTACTATGGCAAAGAAAATTGAAGGCTATATTAAGTTACAAATTCCTGCCGGTCAAGCTAACCCTTCTCCTCCGGTGGGTCCCGCTTTAGGTCAGCGCGGTGTGAATATTATGGAATTTTGTAAGCAGTTTAATGCCAAAACTGCCGATCAAGCCGGAATGATTATACCGGTTGTGATTACTGTCTATCACGATAAATCGTTTTCGTTTATCACCAAAACTCCGCCGGCTTCCATTTTACTTAAGAAAGCTGCGAAAATTGAAAAAGGCTCTGCCGAACCGAATAAAGTAAAAGTAGCAAGCGTTTCCGATAAGCAACTTGAAGAAATTGCTAACATAAAAATGAAAGATTTGAACGCTAACGATATTGAGCATGCAAAAAGCATGATTGCCGGCACGGCTAGAAGTATGGGTATTACGGTTAAAGGATAATTTAAAATTAAATTTGGTTTTTCCTATGAAGGTATCAAAAAGAATTAAAGAATTAAGAGAAAAAGTTGATTTGAAAAAAGAGTATTCACTCGAAGACGCAATTAAAACACTTAAAGAAGTATCCAACGTTAAATTTAACGAAACATTGGATTGCGCAATAAAATTGGGAGTAAACCCCAAACATGCCGATCAAATGGTACGGGGAACCGTGTCTTTGCCGCATGGTACGGGAAAAGAAGTTAAAGTTTTGGTGATTGCCAAAGGTCCTGAAGCCAAAGAAGCTCTTGAAGCCGGTGCCGATTATGCCGGATTCGAAGAATATTTAGAGAAAATTAAATCCGGTTGGGCAGATGTGGATGTTGTAATCGCTACTCCCGAAGCTATGCCGGAACTTGGTAAATTAGGTAAAATTTTAGGACCTAAGGGATTAATGCCTAACCCGAAAAGCGGTACCGTAACCAAAGATGTTGCAAAGGCGGTTAAAGAAGTCAAAGCGGGTAAAATTGAGTTTAGAGTCGATAAAAATGGTATAGTACACGTCCCGCTTGGAAAATTGAATTTTGACGATCAGGCTTTAGCCGAGAACTTCAAAGCTTTTTTACAAACAATTTTAAAACTAAAACCGGCATCGGCAAAGGGACAGTATGTTAAAAGTCTTTATTTGTCAAGTACAATGGGACCGGGATTAAAAATTGATAAAGACGAAGCAATTGCTTCGGTTAAAAAATAGAAATTACGCACTCATAAATAAATGCTTCAAACTAAATACTATTATTGATTAAATGATCTGGGTGAAATATGAATAAAACAAACAAGGCGGAAGTAGTTTCTCAGATCAAAGCACTCTTTGAGAATTCAACCGGGGTTTATGTGGTTGATTATCATGGAGTAAATGTTGAAGATATCAATAACCTGCGAAGGGAATTTCGCAAAGAAGGAGTTACTTACAAAGTATTCAAAAATACTTTGGTAAAAAGAGCCATCGACGAACTTGGCGGTTATGAAAAATTAACCGACGGCTTGGTCGGAATGAACGGGTTCGCATTTACCGGAGATAATTTTGTCGCTCCGGCAAAAATTATCAAAAAGTACTTCAAAGAGAAAAAGAAATTCGTCTTCAAAGGTTGTTATTTGGAATCTCAATATTATGATTCTGAGAAATTGGATGTTTTGGCATCCATGCCGTCAAAAGAAGAACTGATAAGCTCTATTATCGGCAGTATCGCATCGCCTGCTTCGGGTATAGTTGGTGCAATTAATGCGGTAATGCGCGATATTGTTAGTTTGGTAGACGAAATAAGCAAAAAGAAAGCTGCTTAGTTAAAAATTGAAAGTAATAAAACAGGAGATACTAAAATGTCAGACAAAATAGCTGAAATTGTTGAAAAAATTAAAGAGTTAACTTTAGTTGAGGCTGCAGAACTGAAATCGGCTCTCGAAGAAGAATTCGGTGTAACTGCCGCAGCTCCCGTTGTAATGGGCGGAGCGGTTGCAGGTGGCGGCGATGCCGGTGCTGAAGAAGAAAAGACCGAATTCGACGTTATTCTTAAGAGCTTCGGCGAAAAGAAAATTAACGTTATTAAAGTAGTTAGAGCGCATACCGGTCTTGGCTTGAAAGAAGCTAAAGATTTGGTTGACTCCGCTCCGAAACCGGTTAAAGAAGGCGTTTCTAAAGAAGAAGCCGAAAAAATCAAGAAAGAACTTGAAGAAGCCGGCGCTACTGTTGAAATTAAGTAATTAATTTAATCGTTAAATCCATTTTTTGAAGTGGTAATGCGGTCGATTTACGCGTTACCACTTTTATTGCATTTATGAAATAAAATTATTTCACATTTTCGTTAAAATTTAAGGGGTAAAAGTTGGAGAAAGTAAAGATAAATAAGAAAAATAATAGAGTAACATTCGCTTCAATTACTCCCGTTATTGATACTCCCGATTTATTAAATATCCAATTGGAATCGTTCGAAGATTTTTTGCAATTGAAGGTTCCTCCGGAAAAGAGAGAGAACAAAGGATTGCAAGCGGTTTTTAATACTAATTTCCCGATTTTAGATAACAAAGAATTTTACAGACTTGATTTTATTAGTTATAACATTGAAAAACCGCGATATTCCATTGCCGAGTGTTCGGAAAGAGGCCTTACCTATTCCGCCGCATTAAAAGCAAAATTACGTCTTTCTACAAAAGACGAAGAAACGGAAGAGTATGTAAATACCGTTGAACAAGAAGTCTATTTGGGCAACTTGCCATTTATTACTGATAGTGCTTCCTTTATTATAAATGGTGCGGAAAGGGTTATTGTTAGCCAATTGCACCGTTCGCCAGGTGTGGCTTTTGCACAATCGATTCACCCGAACGGAACTCCTATTTATTCTGCCAGAATTATACCGTTCCGCGGATCGTGGGTTGAATTTGCTACCGATATTAACCACGTAATGTATATTTATATTGATAGAAGGAAAAAATTTACCGCTACAACTCTTTTGCGCGCCGTAGGATACACAACCGATGAGGAAATATTAAACCTTTTCAATTTAATAGAAGTTACGAAAGTTAAAAATCTGGACCCTGAAGAACACAGCGGCAGACTTGTAGCGGAAGACGTTATAGATACGACAACGGGTGAAATTTTTGTTGCAAAGGACGAAGAATTAACCGAAGAAATTATTGAGAATATTAAAAACTCGGAAGTTAAAGAGATTAAACTTATCACTACCGAGATTTCGCCCGACCAAGACTTAATCTTAAATACACTTAAAAAAGACCCTGCCCAAACTAAAGAAGAAGCATTGTTCGCAATATACAGACAACTTAGATCGGGTGAAGCGCCTGATATTGAAACCGCACAAGCTTTGATTGATAAATTATTTTTCAACGAAAAAAGATACGACCTGGGCGAAGTTGGCAGATTTAGAATGAACGATAAGTTGGGATTGGATATACCCCTTGATGTACGAGTATTGACCGTGGAAGATATCGTAACCATTATGAAGAATATCATCCACTTAAAAAACGGAAATGTGAACGTTGATGACATCGACCACCTTGGAAACCGAAGGGTTAGAACGGTTGGCGAACAATTGATGCAGCAGTTTAATGTGGGACTGGCGCGTATGGCGAGAACCATCAAAGAAAGAATGAATATGCGGGACACCGATAACATGCAGCCGCAAGATTTGGTAAACGCCAGAACGTTGAGCAGTGTGATAAATGCTTTCTTCGGAACGAATCAGTTATCCCAGTTTATGGATCAAACGAATCCGCTTGCGGAATTGACACATAAAAGAAGAGTCTCCGCATTGGGTCCCGGCGGACTCACTCGTGAACGTGCAGGTTTTGAGGTTCGCGACGTTCATCATTCTCATTACGGACGTCTTTGCCCCATCGAAACCCCCGAAGGTCCCAATATCGGTTTGATTTCATCACTTACAATCTATGCAAAAGTTAACAACTACGGATTTCTGGAAACCCCTTACAGAAAAGTTAAAAACGGTAGAGTAACTAAAGAAGTCGAGTATTTAAGTGCGGATCAAGAAGATGAATACACGATTGCGCAAGCAAATGCTCCGGTTAACGAAAAGGGTGAATTTTTGAACGAAAGGGTTAAATGCCGTCACAAAGGCGAATTCCCGATTGTTCAACCTAAAGATATACATTATATGGACGTTGCCCCGGCGCAGATAGTTAGTGCCGCCGCATCGTTAATCCCGTTTTTGGAACATGACGATGCGAACAGAGCATTGATGGGTTCGAACATGCAACGTCAAGCCGTTCCGTTGCTTGTAACGGAAGCACCGATTGTGGGAACGGGAATGGAAGGTAAAGTGGCTCACGATTCCCGATCGGTATTATTAGCTGAAGATAACGGAGTAGTGGAATTTGTAGATGCGCAAAAAATTATCGTTAAATATGATTTCGATGAAAACAGCGATGAAGCGCTAACTTCGTTCGACGACGAAAAAAGAGTTACTTATAACTTAATTAAATTTGCCGGAACGAACCAAGAAACATGTTTTAACCAAAAACCGATTGTTAAAGTAGGTCAGAAAGTTAAAAAAGGAGATGTGCTCGCAGATGGACCCGCAATCGATCATGGTGAATTGGCTCTGGGTAAAAATATCTCCGTTGCTTTCATGCCTTGGAACGGATACAATTTCGAAGATGCGATTATCATAAGTGAAAGAATAGTTGCTGAAGATGTTTATACGTCAATTCATATTGAAGAATTCGAACTTCAAGTCCGTGAAACAAAACGCGGAGCGGAAGAATTAACAAGGGATATTCCCAACGTTAGTGAAGAAGCGACTAAAAATCTTGACGAACACGGAATTATCCGCGAAGGCGCGGAAGTAAAAGAAGGCGATATTCTTATTGGAAAAATAACCCCGAAAGGTGAAAGCGATCCGACACCCGAAGAAAAATTATTGAAGGCGATTTTCGGAGACAAAGCCGGAGACGTCAAGGATTCTTCGCTTAAAGCACCTCCGGGATTGAAAGGTACTGTTATAAAAACCCGTTTGTTTAGCAGAAAGAAAAGAGATGCCGAAACGAAGAAAATTGAAAAGAAACAGCTTGAAAAATTGGAAGAAGAAATTCAAAGGTCTAAAGAAAAGTATTACGAAAAACTGGTCTCTAAACTGACTGCTATTACTTCGGGTAAAACTTCTTTGGGTATAAGAGATCTCGACGGAACTATTGTCATTAAAAACAAAACCAAAATTAATGACAAAACATTTGCCGGTCTTTCGGACGTAACTAAACTTGATTATACCAAAGATTGGTTTGATGATAAGAAAACAAATGAATTGATTAAAAAATTATATGTGAATTACTTCGAAGTGATTTCCGATCTTGAAGAAGAATTCAAACGCAGAAAGATTAATATTCAAAGTGGCGACGAACTTCCTCCCGGAATCGTACAGCTTGCAAAAGTTTACGTCGCTAAGAAAAGAAAACTGTCCGTTGGAGATAAAATGGCAGGTCGCCACGGAAACAAAGGTGTGGTTGCCAAAATTGTACCAGTGGAAGATATGCCATATCACGAAGACGGAACGCCGGTTGATATCGTGTTGAATCCGCTTGGCGTGCCTTCCCGTATGAATTTGGGACAGCTTTATGAAACTGCGCTGGGTTGGGTCGGTAAAAAACTCGGATTAAAATTCGAAACCCCTATTTTTGACAGCGCAAGCGTTAAGGATGTGGAAGAATGGTTGAGAAAGGCCGAACTGGAAGAAGGCAGTAAAACAACTCTTTACGACGGTAGAACCGGAGAGAAATTCCATCAAAAAGTAACTTGCGGTTATATCTATATGTTGAAACTCGGACATATGGTTGACGATAAATTACATGCCCGTTCGATTGGGCCTTATTCTTTAATAACCCAACAACCGTTGGGTGGTAAAGCGCAGTTCGGAGGTCAGAGGTTCGGGGAAATGGAAGTCTGGGCGCTCGAAGGTTACGGAGCGGCCCATGTTCTTCAAGAAATATTAACCGTGAAGAGCGATGATGTGCAAGGAAGGGCAAAAACATACGAAGCGATAGTTAAAGGGGATAATTTGGGTAAACCCGGAATTCCCGAGTCGTTTAACGTATTAATAAAAGAACTGCAAGGCTTAGGCCTTAATGTAAAAGCAAATTAAATTAATTAAAGTTTTACGTTTAAGGAGATAGCTTTATGAGATATAGAGCTCAAGAAACAAAATTCAAAAGAATTGATAAGTTAACAATCAGCTTGGCAAGCCCCGATGACATTTTATCGAGGTCCCATGGTGAAGTAACGAAGCCGGAAACAATTAATTACCGTTCGTTCCGTCCGGAAAAAGACGGACTTTTCTGCGAAAAAATATTCGGACCGGTAAAAGATTGGGAATGCGCATGCGGTAAATACAAAGGTATTCGTTACAAAGGCATTGTTTGCGATAGATGCGGTGTTGAAGTTACGTTGAAAAGCGTAAGAAGGGAAAGAATGGGTCATATTTCGCTTGCCGTACCTATTGTTCATATCTGGTTCTTCAAAGCTCTTCCGTCTAAAATCGGTAATATTATTGGTATGACCACCAAGGAATTGGAAAAGATAATTTACTATGAATCTTACGTTGTGATTAATCCGGGTACAACCGGACTTAATAAAAAAGATTTGATTTCCGAAGATCAATATTTTGAAATTTTAAGCTCTTTGCCTTTTGAAAACGACTCTTTGGATGATGACGATCCGAAAAAATTTATTGCGAAAATCGGTGGAGACGGCGTAAGGGAATTATTGAAGCAAATTGATATAGAAGCTACGTTTAAAGAGTTGAAAGAAAGACTGAAACACGAAAACTCGCAACAAAAAAGAAACGATCTGCTTAAGCGATTGAGAGTTTTGGAAGCTTTCCGTCCGCGTGAAGGTAAGGTTGAAAATAAACCCGAATGGATGGTGATGAGTATAATACCCGTAATTCCACCGGAATTAAGACCTTTGGTTCCGTTGGAAGGCGGTAGATTTGCAACAAGCGATTTGAACGATCTTTATAGACGGGTTATTATCAGAAATAACAGATTAAGAAGATTGATTGATATTAAAGCTCCCGAAGTAATCCTTCGAAACGAAAAAAGAATGTTGCAAGAAGCAGTGGATGCACTGTTTGATAACTCAAGAAGAACAACCGCCGTTCGCAGCGATGGAAACAGACCGCTAAAATCTTTAAGCGATATGTTGAAAGGTAAGCAAGGTCGCTTCAGACAAAATTTGCTTGGTAAAAGGGTTGATTATTCCGGACGTTCGGTAATTGTGGTTGGGCCGGAATTGAAACTTCACGAATGCGGTTTGCCTAAAGATATGGCTGTTGAATTATTTAAACCCTTCATTGTTAGAAAATTAATCGATCGCGGTTATTATAAAACGGTAAAAAGTGCAAGAAAAGCCGTCGACCGTAAAGAACCGGTGATTTGGGATATTCTTGAAAAATTAATCGATAGCCATCCCGTACTCTTAAACCGTGCGCCTACTTTGCACAGGCTGGGAATTCAAGCATTTCAACCTAAGTTGATTGACGGTAAGGCAATCCAATTACACCCGATGGTTTGTACTGCGTTTAATGCGGATTTTGACGGTGACCAAATGGCTGTTCACGTTCCGCTTTCTTATGAAGCCCAGTTGGAAGCTGCTCTCTTAATGCTTTCGAGTCATAATATATTATCCCCGCAAAACGGCAGCCCGATTGTTGTTCCTACTCAAGATATCATTTTGGGTTGCTATTATCTTACGAAAGTTCTTCCCGGTGCAAAAGGGGAAGGAATGGTATTTAATGACCGCGAAGAAGTATTAATCGCTTATGATGCCAAGGTTGTAGATCTTCACGCAAAAATAAAAGTGAAGATTGACGGGGAAATGATTGAAACTACCACCGGACGTGTAATATTTAATCAAATAGTCCCGAAAGAAATGGGATTCTATAATGAGTTATTAATTAAGAAAGTATTTAGTGGCTTTATCTATAAGATGTTTATCAAACTCGGAAATGAAGTCACCGCTAAGTTTCTGGATGATTTGAAGGCGCTTGGCTATAGATATGCAACAGCTGCTGGAATTTCCATCAGCTTTAGTGATATGATTGTTCCCGATGAGAAAACGAAACTTATTGAAGATTCAAATAAAAAAGTTGCTCAAATATTAAACGAGCATGAACAGGGTTTGATTACGGATGCCGAAAGATATAATAAAATTATTGACGTATGGACGCACACAACGAATAACGTTAGTAAATCGTTGATGGAAAAACTTAAAAGCGACCAGAACGGCTTTAATTCCTTGCATATGATGGTTGATTCCGGCGCTAGAGGTTCGCAAGAACAGGTAAGGCAGTTAGCGGGTATGAGAGGGTTGATGATGAAACCCCAAAAAAGTTTGAGCGGTCAATCGGGTGAAATTATTGAAAACCCGATTGTGGCAAACTTCAAAGAAGGTCTTTCGGTTCTCGAATACTTTATCTCAACCCACGGTGCAAGAAAAGGTCTTGCCGATACCGCGCTTAAAACAGCGGATGCTGGTTATCTTACCAGAAGATTAACCGACGTTGCTCAGGATGTTATTGTTACCGAAGACGATTGCGGTACGATTAGAGGTGTTTATGTTTCGGCGTTAAAAGATGTGGAACTTGAAAGGGAACCGCTCGCCGAAAGAATTACCGGTCGCGTTGCACAAGAAGATGTTTACGATCCGAGAACGGACGAATTAATCATCGAAGCCGGAGAGTTGATTAGCGAAGAAATTGCAGAAAGAATTGACGAAGCTAACATAGATTCTGTATACATTAGAACTGTTCTTACTTGCGAAGCCCAACGAGGTGTTTGTGCGAAATGTTATGGTAGAAACCTGACCACGGGAAAACTTGTGGAAATTGGTGAAGCTGTTGGTATTATTGCCGCTCAATCCATCGGTGAACCCGGAACGCAGCTTACTCTGCGTACTTTCCACCTTGGTGGTACCTCATCCCGTATAGCAAGTCAATCGCAAGTTGAAACCAATGTTGAAGGTACGGTAAAATATGATAAAATCAATTATGTGGAAAAAGAAGACTTCAGAGGAAAGATAAAAGTAGTTACAGGAAGAAGAGGTTCCATTGGAATTTTCGATGAAGATAACAGGCAAATTAAAAAATACGAAATTCCTTACGGTGCTGAATTATTGGTAGAAGAAGGTCAAAAAATTAAAAAGGGGCAACCTCTTTACAATCACGATCCGTACAATGCCGTTATACTTACGGAAGTTTCAGGTCGCGTTTACTTTAAAGACTTTATCGATAACGTTACAATTAAGCAAGAAGCCGACGAACAAACCGGTCACGTGCAAAAAGTTGTGATTGAGTCTAAAGATAAAAACCTTACACCGAGTATAGTAATCAGAAGCGAAGACGGATCGGAAAAAGTGTTCCCATTACCAATTGGCGCTTATCTGGCCGTTGAAGAGGGAGAAGTTATCTCGGCTGGAACTACCCTTGCGAAAATTTCCAAACAAACCAGTAAATCGAGGGATATTACCGGTGGTTTGCCCCGTGTTACCGAATTATTCGAAGCAAGAGCGCCGCATGACCCTGCAATAGTTTCGGAAATTGACGGTACGGTAAAATTTGGCGCTCGCAAAAAAGGTTCAAGGGAAATTATTGTTGAATCGGAAGACGGCGAATTCAAAAAAGTATATAATGTTCCTTACGGTAAACATGTACTTGTTCAAGAAGGCGATGATATTCCGGCCGGTGAAAAAATTACCGACGGACCGATTAACCCGCATGATATTTTGAAAATAAAAGGTACCAATGCGGTGCAAGAATACTTGGTTAATGAAATCCAGGATGTTTACCGGTTGCAAGGTGTTAAAATTAATGATAAACACATTGAAATTATTGTTAAACAAATGCTGCAAAAACTTAGAATCATTAGCTCGGGCGATACCAATTTTATAGAAGAAGATTATGTTGATAGAAATAAATTATTCGAGGAAAATGCAAGATTAAGAAACATGGTGGTTATCGAAGAACCCGGCGATTCCAAATTTAGAGTTGGTGAATTAATCCCGAAAGCAAAATATCGTGAAATTAAAATGGAATTCGAAAAAGCCGGAAAAACCGTACCACAAGTAAGAAATGCCGAACCTGCTACTTTCGGAAATGTTTTGCTTGGAATTACTCAAGCGGCACTATCAACCGAAAGCTTTATTTCGGCCGCATCTTTCCAAGAAACAACTAAAGTTTTGGCAAATGCGGCAATTGCAGCTAAGGTAGATCATCTTACAGGCTTGAAAGAAAACGTAGTGATGGGACATTTGATTCCCGCCGGAACAGGTCTGCGAAAATATGAAAATATAATTCTTGAAGTTGAAGAAACCAAAGAGGAAGAAACCGGTACTGGTGAAGAAATAAAAGAGGAAGATAAAGCTATTTAATTGCTAAAATTTGTTTGAATAGCTTGCTTTTATTTATATATCTTTCTAAATTTTGAGTCTGAATTTTAATTTAAATAGTTTTTTGGAGGAGATAATTGCCAACAATTAATCAGTTGGTCAGAAAAGGGCGAAAGCAGATTAAAGCAAAAAATAAAGCTCCGGCTTTAGAAGCTTGTCCGCAAAAAAGAGGTGTTTGTACTCGTGTTTACACAACAACACCCAAAAAGCCCAATTCGGCTTTACGTAAAGTAGCAAGAGTAAGACTGACAAACGGAATTGAAGTTACCGCTTACATTCCGGGTGAAGGACACAACCTGCAAGAACACTCAATTGTTCTTATACGAGGTGGAAGAATTAAAGATTTACCCGGTGTTCGTTACCATATTATTAGAGGAACATTGGATACAAGCGGTGTGGAAGACAGAAAAAAAGCAAGATCAAAATACGGTACTAAACGTCCTAAAAAATAAGAATTAAACTATGAGAAAACGAAGAGCAGAAAAAAGGTATATTAAACCCGATCCCAAATACAATGATGTACTTGTGGCTAAATTTATTAACTACATTATGTGGGACGGGAAAAAGTCGGTTGCGCGCAAGGCTTTGTATGAGGCTTTCGATATAATTGAAAAAAGAACAAAAAAACCTGCATTGGAGGTTTTCAATAAAGCGGTACAAAATGTTCAACCGTTGGTTGAAGTTAGAAGTAGACGAGTCGGTGGTGCTACGTATCAAGTCCCTATGGAAGTTCGTGCGGAAAGAAGAATTGCGCTGGCTTTAAGATGGCTGCGAAATTATTCGCGGGAACGTAAAGATAAATCAATGGCATTAAGATTAGCCGCTGAAATAATTGCGGCGTCTAACGGAGAAGGTCCTTCCGTTAAGAAAAAGGACGATGTTCACAGAATGGCTGAAGCAAATAAAGCATTTGCTCACTTTAAATGGTAAGGAAGTTTAATTATAAATGGCTAAAAAAAGAGTTGACATAAATAAAGTTAGAAATATCGGTATCATGGCGCATATCGATGCCGGTAAAACTACAACGACCGAAAGAATTTTGTACTATACCGGAAGAGTGCATAGATTGGGTGAAGTACACGATGGCGCCGCTACTATGGATTGGATGGAGCAGGAAAAAGAACGCGGTATAACTATTACAAGTGCGGCAACTACTGCTTACTGGAAAGACCATCTTATAAATATTATTGATACTCCCGGACACGTTGATTTCACCGTGGAAGTGGAAAGATCCTTGAGGGTTTTGGACGGTGCAATTGCATTGTTCTGCGCTGTAGGCGGTGTAGAACCTCAGTCGGAAACTGTATGGAGACAAGCGGATAAATATAAAGTGCCGAGAATCGCTTTTGTGAATAAAATGGACAGGGTTGGTGCTGATTTCTTTAATGCTGTTCAGATGATGAGAGACAGACTCGGTGCAAACGCTATCCCGATAACGTTGCCGATTGGCGAAGGCGATATGTTTGCCGGCGTTATTGATTTGATTACAATGAAAGCAAGAATGTACCACGACGAGACGTTGGGTGCGACATACGAAGATATTGAAATTCCCGCAGATTTGGTTCCATTGGCTCAGAAGCATAGAACCATTATGTTGGAAGCCGTTTCGGATGTTGATGATACGCTTCTTGAAAAATATCTGGAAGGCGAAGAAATTACGGAAGATGAAATCAAGAATGTTTTACGTCAGGCAACAATTCAATTAAAAATTGTTCCCGTGATTTGCGGATCGGCTTTTAAGAATAAAGGCGTCCAAAAATTGCTCGACGGTGTTGTTGAATTTTTGCCCTCGCCTGTTGATATGGGCGATTTGGTTGCGCATCATGCTCATAAAAATGATACGGTAACAAGAAAAATAGATCCTAATGAAAAGTTTACGGCATTGGCTTTCAAGATAATGACAGATCCGTTTGTTGGAAGATTAACTTATATAAGAGTTTACAGCGGTACTTTGAAAGCCGGTTCTTATGTTTATAACTCTGTTTCCGAGAAGAAGGAAAGAGTAGGGCGCGTGCTTTTAATGCATGCCAATCACAGGGAGGAAATGGAAGAAGTTAGAGCTGGTGATATTTGTGCGATTGTAGGGTTGAAACATACGAGAACAGGCGATACTTTGTGTACCGAAGACGATCCGATTATTTTGGAAAAAATGGCGTTCCCTGAACCGGTTATACAAATCGCCATAGAACCGAAAACCAAAGCGGATCAAGATAAATTATCCGAAGCATTGCAAAAACTTTCGGATGAGGATCCTACGTTTAAGGTGAAAGTTAATGAAGAGACGAATCAAACTCTTATCTCCGGTATGGGCGAATTGCACTTGGAGATATTAGTTGACAGAATGAAACGTGAATTCAAAGTTGATGCTAATATTGGTAAGCCTCAAGTTGCTTACAGGGAAACAATTACTAAAACCGTTCAGGCTGAAGGTAAATTTGTAAAACAATCCGGAGGTCGTGGTAAATACGGACATGTGTGGATTGAAATTTCACCCAACGAGCCCGGAAAAGGTTATGAATTTGAAAATGCGATTGTTGGCGGAGCTATTCCTAAAGAATATATACCAGCCGTTTCGAACGGAATACAAGAAGCAATGAGAAACGGCGTGATTGCCGGATATCAAGTTGTAGATGTTAAGGTAAAGTTGTACGACGGATCTTATCACGAAGTTGACTCGGATGAACTTTCGTTTAAGGTTGCCGGTTCCATGGCATTTAGAAACGGAGCGTTAAAAGCCGGACCGGTATTATTGGAACCTATTATGGATATTGAAGTTACAACACCCGAAGAATATATGGGTGATGTGATGGGAGATCTTAATTCAAGAAGAGGTAAAATTTTAGGATTTAATGCCCGAAAAGATGCACAGGTTATTAAAGCTCAAGTGCCTCTTTCGGAAATGTTTGGTTACGCTACTACCATTCGATCTATGACACAAGGTAGGGCGATATACACAATGCAGTTTTCTCATTATGCGCAAGTACCGAAAAGTGTTGCCGATGAAATTGTGGAGAAAACGCAAAAAGGAAAATCTCTTGAATCCGTATAGTTTGAAATAACATTTAAGTAAAAATAATAAGGAGAAATCGATGGCAAAAGAAAAATTTGATAGGAGTAAGCCTCACGTAAATATTGGTACTATCGGGCACGTTGATCATGGCAAAACTACTCTTACGGCAGCCATTACCATGGCTTTGGCAAAAAAAGGTTTGTCTGAAAAAAGAACCTTTGATAGTATTGACAACGCTCCGGAAGAAAGAGAGCGTGGTATTACTATTGCAACAGCACACGTTGAATATTCGACCGATAAAAGACACTATGCTCACGTTGACTGTCCGGGTCACGCCGACTATGTTAAAAACATGATTACCGGTGCGGCACAAATGGACGGTGCGATATTGGTTGTTGCGGCTACTGACGGTCCTATGCCTCAAACAAGAGAACATATCTTGTTGGCTCGTCAAGTAGGTGTACCGAGAATCGTTGTTTATATGAACAAAGTTGATATGGTAGATGATGAAGAGTTGCTTGATCTGGTTGAAATGGAATTGAGAGAATTGTTGAATGAATATGAATTCCCGGGTGATGAAATTCCGATTATCAGAGGTTCCGCTTTACAAGCATTGGAAGCTGCTTCTGATGAAAGTGTTGGACCCGATGATCCGAGATTGAATTCCATTTGGGAACTTATGGATGCCGTTGACGAATACATCCCCGTTCCCGAAAGAGATGTTGACAAGCCTTTCTTGATGCCGGTTGAAGACGTATTTTCCATTACCGGTAGAGGAACCGTTGCAACCGGTAGAGTTGAACGAGGTGAAATCAAATTGAACGAAGAAGTTGAATTGATTGGACTTGGCGTTCACAAAAAGACTGTTGTAACCGGAATCGAAATGTTCAGAAAAGAATTGGATTCCGCAATGGCTGGCGATAATGCCGGATTATTGTTGAGAGGTATTGATAAAAATGAAATTCAAAGAGGTATGGTTCTCGCTAAACCGGGTTCCATTACGCCTCACAAAGTGTTTGAAGGTGAAGTTTATATCTTATCTAAAGAAGAAGGTGGTAGACATACTCCTTTCTTCAACGGTTACAGACCTCAGTTCTATTTCAGAACTACAGACGTAACCGGTGTTGCTACTTTGCCTGAAGGCACCGAAATGGTTATGCCTGGTGATAATGTTAAACTTAGAGTCGAATTGATTAGTGAAATTGCGATGGACGAAGGTTTAAGATTCGCTATTCGTGAAGGTGGTAGAACCGTTGGTGCAGGAGTTGTAACCAAAATTATTGAATAATAAATAATTAATTTTTAAGGGAGGTATTATTGCCTCCCATTTTTATTAAAATGAGGAGTTAAAGTGCCGGGTCAAAAAATTAGAATAAGGTTAAAATCTTACGATCATATTTTAATTGATAAGTCAACTGAAAAAATTATAAAAACGGTGAAAAGTACCGGGGCAATTGTTTCTGGACCTATTCCATTGCCTACAAAAAGAACTGTTTATACGGTTCTGCGGTCGCCTCATGTTGATAAAAAATCAAGAGAACAATTTGAAATCCGTTCTCACAAAAGGATTATTGATATTCATAATTCAAATAACAAAACTGTCGATGCCCTAAGTAAATTAGAAATTCAAGCGGGCGTTGATATCGAGATTAAGTTATAGGAAGAAAAAATGCCAGGATTGTTAGGAAAAAAAATAGGTATGACAAGCATTTTCTCCGAAGACGGGCAATTAATTCCCGTAACGGTTGTTGAAGCCGGACCATGCACCGTGTATGGTGTACGAACAAAAGAAAAAGATGGTTACGAAGCTTTGCAATTGGGCTTTGGAGAAAAAAAAGAAAAGCACGTAAATAAAGCACAGCTTAAAAACTGTAAGGATAAAGGGCTTAAATATCCGAGAGTCTTGAGAGAATTCAAAAACTTCGATGTAACCCAATATAATGTCGGAGATAAAATCACCGTAGAGTTGTTCTCGGAAGGCGATACCGTTAAAGTAACGGGAAATAGCAAAGGTAAAGGATTTCAAGGTGTTATGAAACGTCATGGTTTTGGCGGTGTGGGCGGAACTACTCACGGTCAGAAAGATAGACTTCGTGCTCCCGGATCAATCGGTCAAAGCTCATATCCTTCGAGGGTTTTGAAAGGTACGCGCATGGCTGGAAGAACGGGAAACGTTAAAACCACCACGCGCGGATTAAAAGTAGTAAAAGTTGATCCCGAAAAAAATATAATTTTTATTAAAGGTGCAGTTCCCGGAGCTGTTAACACAATATTGGAAATTAAAAAGTAATGGATTGCTATGAAAGTTGATGTTCTAAAAATAGATGGATCGAAAGCCGGTGAGAAAATTGAACTCGAAAAAGATATTTTCGAGGTGGAACCGAACGACCATGTGATATATCTTGCGGTTAAAGCTTATTTGGCAAATCAAAGACAAGGTACTCATAAAGCTAAGGAAAGAAGTGAAGTAAGAGGCGGTGGACGAAAACCTTGGAGACAAAAAGGAAGAGGAACAGCCAGAGCCGGTACAATCAGATCTCCTTTGTGGGTTGGCGGAGGAACCATATTTGGACCTAAACCGCACAAGTATACGCAAAAATTAAACAAAAAGGTTAAGCAGCTCGCAAGAAAATCAGCTTTGTCCATTAAAGCGAAAAACAATCAATTGTTGGTTGTGGAAGATTTCGATTTTGAAACTCCAAAAACTAAACAATTGGTGGACATATTAAATGCTTTGGATGTTGCAGGAAAGAAAGCGCTTATTTTAACGAATGGTACTAAAAATAATGTTTTTCGTTCCAGTAAGAATATTGAGAAAGTTAAAGTTTTGGAAACTTACAAAGCATCTGCTTACGATTTGCTGAATAACCAAGTATTGATTCTGCAAAAAAGCGCTGTAGAAGATATTAAGAACACATTTAATTAATCAGTGAGCTATTGAAAATGAGAAAAGTATTAATTCGACCTTTAATAACCGAAAAAATGACGGATTTAACCGAGAAGGAAAACAAGTACGGATTTATCGTTTCGATTAACGCCAATAAAATTGAAATTGCTAAGGCAATTAAAGAAAAGTTTAATGTTGACGTTGTAGCGGTTAATACAATTAGAAATAAAGGTAAATCGAAAACGCAATTTACAAGAAAAGGACGGTTTACGGGTAAAACCCCGAAATTTAAGAAAGCAATCATTACACTTAAAGAAGGTCAAACAATAGATTTATTCGGAGAAGTTTAATAAGCTGGAGATAGCTGGAGTTTATAGATGGCAATAAGAAAATTAAAACCAATTACACCCGGAACAAGATTTATGTCGGTGCCTGCGTTTGATGAAATAACAAAAACGACACCGGAAAAATCTTTGACCGTTAGTCTTAAGAAAAGCGGCGGTAGAAATAACAACGGAAGAATTACAAGCCGTCATCGCGGGGGTGGACACAAACGGAAATACAGAATCATAGATTTTAAAAGAGATAAATTTAATATTCCCGCGAAAGTATTTTCGATTGAATACGATCCTAACCGATCCGCAAGAATTGCTCTATTACATTATGCCGACGGGGAAAAAAGATATATTATTGCCCCCGATGGTTTAAAAGTCGGGGAAACCGTAATGTCCGGCGAAAATGCGGAAGTAAAAGTAGGTAATGCTCTGAAATTAAAAAATTTGCCATTGGGTAGTGTGATACATAATGTTGAGTTAAAACCAGGAAAAGGCGCACAATTAGGCCGATCGGCAGGAACATCTATTCAACTAATGGCAAAAGAAGGGAAATATGCTCAATTAAAACTTCCCAGCGGTGAAATAAGATTGGTTAATTTGGAATGCATGGCAACTTTAGGAGCGGTTGGAAATTCGGATCATGAAAATATAAGCTTGGGAAAAGCCGGTAGAAGCCGGTGGTTGGGAAGAAGACCTCATGTGCGAGGCGTTGCGATGAACCCGGTTGATCACCCGATGGGCGGTGGTGAAGGAAAAAGTTCCGGAGGTGGGCATCCTGTTTCGCCTTGGGGACAAAAAGCAAAAGGATTGAAAACAAGGAAAGTTAAAAAAGAATCGAACAAATACATTGTTAAAAGAAGAAAAGGTTAAGTAAAATATGCCAAGATCAATTAAAAAAGGCCCTTATATTGATTATAAGTTGTTAAGGAAAATCAGAAAGTTAAATGAAACGGGACAGAAAAAAATTATTAAAACCTGGTCCCGCGCCAGTACGATTTCTCCTGAATTCGTGGGTCATACGATTGCCGTTCATAACGGTAATAAAATGATACCCGTTTATATTTCCGAAAATATGGTTGGTCATAAATTGGGTGAATTTGCACCGACCAGAATTTTTAGGGGTCATCCCGGAACAAAAGCAGAAAAAGCATCAAGAATGAAGAAATAGATTTTGGAGAAATTAATAATGGAAGCTAGAGCTACGCATAAATATATCGGATCTTCTCCTCGCAAAATGAGGTTGGTAATTGATTTAATTAGAGGTGAATCCGTCGATAAAGCGCTTGAAATTTTACATTTTAGCACTAAACATGCAGCCAGAGACGCGGAAAAAGTTTTGAGATCGGCCGTGGCAAACTTATTTAACAAAGACGAAGACAACAAGCACGAAATTTCTGAATTATATATTAAAGAAGCTTATGTTAATCAAGGTCCGATGCTAAAAAGAATTTTGCCCGCACCGATGGGAAGGGCTTACAGAATTAGAAAAAGATCAAACCATTTAACAATTGTAGTTGCTACAAAAAATTGATTTGAGGAGGATAATTAGTTGGGTCAAAAAACAAATCCTATAGGTTTAAGAGTTGGAATTATCAGAGGGTGGGAATCTAACTGGTTCGAAGGTAAAAGCTATGCTGAAAAACTTAAAGAAGACAACCAGATAAGATCCTATATCAGAAAAAGACTTACCAAAGCCGGCGTATCGAGAATAGTTATCGATAGAACATCGAAAAATATTATTCTTACGCTTCATACATCTCGACCCGGCGTGGTAATTGGAAAAAGCGGTAAGGAAATAACCCAACTTGAACAAGAATTGAAAAAATTAACTGGTAAAGAAGTTAAAGTTCAAATAAACGAAATTAAAAGACCGGAATTGGATGCTTATTTGGTAGCGGAAAATATAGCTTCGCAGCTAAAAGGTAGAATTTCTTTTAGAAGAGCAATGAAACAAGCGGTAACCGCTGCTATGAGAATGGGCGCCGAAGGTATAAAAGTAATGTGTTCGGGAAGATTGGGCGGAGCAGAAATGGCGCGATCCGAACAATATAAAGACGGGAGAATCCCTTTGCATACTTTGCGTGCCGATATAGACTATGCTTCGGTTCCGGCTCATACAATCTACGGAACAATCGGTGTTAAAGTATGGATCTGTAGAGGCGAAATTTTAGGTAAAAGATTAGCGGATTAAAGTTTATTAGGAGCACAAAATTATGTTAATGCCAAAAAGAGTTAAATACAGAAAGCAACAACGCGGAAAAATGAAAGGTAAAGCCGTTCGCGGCAGCCGCGTTAGTTTTGGTGATTTTGGACTAAAAGCAATGGAGCCTGCGTGGATAACCAGCAGACAAATAGAGGCATGCAGGGTAGCTATCACACGTAAAATGAAAAGGGACGGAAAAGTTTGGATTAGAATATTTCCAGATAAACCGGTATCCAAAAAACCTTTGGAAACCAGAATGGGTAAAGGTAAAGGCGCTCCCGAATTTTGGGTTGCACCGGTTAAACCTGGTAGGATTATGTTCGAAGTAGCCGGCGTTTCGAAAGAACTGGCAATGGAAGCTTTGCAGTTGGCTGCTCATAAATTACCCATTAAAGCTAAAGTGGTAGTCCGACCGGATTACGAATAAATTGTGAGGAAGAAAAATGAAAATGTATGAAATCCGTGAAATGAATAACGAAGAAATTATAAAAAGAATTGCTGAAGAAGAAGCGAATTTGGTCGATTTGAGATTTCAACACGAGCTTAAAAATTTGACCAATACTGCTAAATTGAAGCTTGTGAAAAAAGATATCGCAAGAATGAAGACGGTATTAAAAGAAAGAGAACTTCAAGAAAAGAATAAATCTGAAAAATAACGTAGGAGTTTTTCCAAAGAATGGAAAGAGGGTTAAGGAAAACAAGAATTGGCGTTGTAGTTAAAAATAAAATGGATAAAAGCATTACCGTTGCAATAGAAAGACGTGTAGCACATCCGATTTATAAAAAATATTACAAAAAAACGACTAAACTCATGGCTCACGATGAAAAAAATGAATGTAACGTTGGCGATGTTGTTAAAATTATGGAAACAAGACCGTTGAGTAAAAATAAAAAATGGCGTTTAGTTGAAATTGTAGAAAAAGCTAAGTAATCGATTGATAAGGAGTAAGATTTAAAAATGGTACAACAAGAAACGAATTTAGTTGTCGCCGATAACTCCGGCGCTAAAAAAATAAGATGCATAAAAGTATTGGGCGGCAGCGGAAGAAGATATGCAAGTGTGGGCGACCTTATAGTTGTCTCCGTAAAAGCCGCTTTGCCTAACGCCGGTGTTAAAAAAGGCGATGTATCAAGAGCGGTTGTTGTGCGGACTAAAAAAGAAATTAAACGAAAAGACGGTTCGTATATCCGGTTCGACGAAAATGCAGCCGTTTTGCTTAATCAACAAAATGAACCGAGAGGAACCAGAATTTTTGGTCCCGTTGCCAGAGAATTGAGAGATAAAAAATTTATGAAAATTATTTCTTTGGCTCCGGAAGTATTATAAAAGATAGGGTTTTGTAAATGAAAATTAAAAAAGACGATATGGTTGTTGTAATTTCCGGTAACTACAAAGGTAAAACCGGAAAAGTTTTAAAAGTATTTCCCAAAAAGGAAAGGGTAATTGTTGAAGGCGTTAATTTAAGAAAAAGACATACTAAGCCGAATCAACAAAACCCCCAAGGGGGAATTATAGAAAAAGAAGCACCTATTCACGTATCGAATGTAATGATACTCGATCCAAAAACAAACGAACCGACGAGAATAGGTAAAAAAATTATTATCGACGAAAAAACTGGTAAAAAAAGAAGTGCCAGAATAAGTAAATTAAGTGGAGAAATGTTACCATAAAGTAATAATTGGTTATTGAGATAAAAATGGCAAAGAAAACAAAAAAAGAAACGGAAAAAACACAGAAGAAAGAAGCTAAAACAGCTTCAGCGGAAGTGAAAACGGAAGAAAAAATTACTCCGAGATTGTTTGAAAAATATAATAACGAAATTATCCCGAAACTTAAAAAACAATTTTCGTATAAAAGCGTTATGGAAGTTCCGCGATTAGAAAAAATTGTGATAAATATGGGACTAGGCGCGGCTATTCAAGACCCTAAAGTTTTGGAAGAAGCAATGAGTGATCTCGCTGCAATTACGGGGCAAAAGCCTTCCGTTAGAACGGCGAAGAAATCGGTTTCGAATTTCAAACTTAGAGCCGGAATGAAAATAGGTGCGAAAGTGACTTTGAGAAAAGCGCGAATGTACGAATTTTTAGATAGATTAATCTCTATGGCTCTTCCCCGGGTAAGGGATTTCAGAGGTGTTTCCGATAAATCGTTTGACGGAAGAGGAAATTATACTTTGGGAATAAAAGAACAAACAATCTTTCCCGAAATTAATGTGGATAAGGTCAACAGAGTTTTGGGAATGGATGTAACTTTTGTAACATCGGCTAAAACCGATAAGGAAGCTTATGAACTGCTTGCTGCATTCGGTTTCCCGTTTAGAAAAAAAGAAATTCAACAATAAAATTTGTGGGAATAATTAATGGCTAGAAAAAGTTTAATTGCCAGAGAAGCTAAAAGAAGAAAATTAGTTGAAAAATATGCGGCGATAAGAAAAGAACTTAAAGAAAAAGGCGATTACGAAGGGCTTCAAAAATTGCCTAAAAATTCATCGCCCGTAAGATTAAGAAATAGATGCATGTTAACGGGGCGACCGAGAGGTTATTACAGAAAATTTGGGGTGTCCAGATTAGTACTAAGAGAAATGGCTCTTAGAGGCGAAATCCCCGGTATAAAAAAATCTAGTTGGTAAAAAGGAGAGAGAATATGCCAGTTACGGATCCGATAGCGGATTTTTTAACAAGAATTAGAAATGCTGTAAAAGCTAAAAAAAGATTTGTTGAAATGCCGTCTTCCAATATGAAAGTTAAGATGGCGGAAATTTTAAAAGACAATCATTTTATTAGAGACTTTAACGTAATTGAAGACAATAAGCAAAATATAATCCGTATCTATTTCAAATATGTTGACGGTGAATCTTCAATAACAGGACTGAAAAGAATTAGCAAACCCGGATTGAGAATCTATGTGGGAAAAGACGAAATTCCCAGAGTATTAAACGGTTTGGGAATTGCAATAATTTCTACGTCTAAAGGATTGATGTCCGATAAAGAAGCAAGAAAACAAGCGGTCGGCGGAGAAGTTGTCTGCCATATTTGGTAAAACTTTATTCACGGAGTTTGAAAAGTGTCACGAGTAGGTAAAAAACCGATAAATATTAAAGATGTTGAAGTTACTTTAAGCGGAAACGACCTTAAAGTAAAAGGGAAATTGGGCGAACTGGAAATGAAAATACATCCTAATATTACCGTTGAAATTAACGGTGACGAATTGGAAGTTAAGCGCCCGAACGATTTGAGAGAAAACAGAGCATTGCACGGTTTGACCAGAGCTTTAATTCAAAATATGGTTACCGGTGTTACGGAAGGATTTTCAAAATCGTTAGATATTGTTGGAGTTGGGTACAGAGCCGAATTAAAAGGGAAGAATTTGCTGCTGAATATCGGTTATTCCCATCCAATTTATTTCGTGCCTCCGGATGAAATTAAATTGGAAGTTCCGGCACCGACCCAGATAAAAATTAGCGGAATTGACAAAGAATTGGTTGGTTTGGTCGCGGCAAAAATTAGATCATTTAGAAAACCGGAACCATATAAAGGTAAAGGTATTAAATACTCAGATGAAGTTATAGTAAGAAAAGCCGGAAAAACTGCCGGGTAAACTAAGAGTAGGAGTTTAATTTTATAATGAAGTTGAAAAAAGAAGATTTAAGAAGAAAGAAAAAAAACAGAGTCCGTAAAAAAGTAAGCGGAACGCCGGAAAGACCCCGTCTTTCCGTATATAGAAGTTTGAACCATATGTATGCACAGTTGATTGACGATACAACGGGTACAACGATTTTGGCAGCTTCAACAAAATCTAAAGAAATTGTTGAAGATGTAAAAAATGCAAAATCCAAAGTCGAAAAAAGCCGCTTGGTTGGTAAACTGTTGGCGCAAAAAGCAAAAGAGAAAGGTATTGAAGCAGCAGTTTTCGATAGAAACGGTTTTCGATATCACGGAAGAGTTAAAGCTGTTGCCGAAGGTGCCCGTGAAGGTGGAATGATTATTTAAATAAATTTTTGCCGGGTCGTCTAATGGCAGGACAGCGGCCTTTGACGCCGTATGTAGAGGTTCGAGTCCTCTCCCGGCAGCCAAAAGTTTATAAAGGAGTTAAAATTGAGACATAAAAAAGTATCTGGTTTAGAGGGATTAAAAGAAAAAGTAGTTCACATTAACCGCGTGGCAAAGGTTGTTAAAGGCGGTAGAAGATTTAGTTTTAATGCCATCGTTGTTGTTGGTGATGGTAACGGACACGTTGGTGTAGGATTGGGAAAAGCAAATGAAGTAACCGATGCTATTTCCAAAGGTATTGACGATGCAAAGAAAAACGTTTACAAAGTTCCAATAATTAAAGGAACAATACCTCACGAAATTATTGGGAAGTTTGGTGCGGGTAAAGTTTTGCTAAAACCGGCTTCTCCCGGAACAGGTTTGATTGCCGGCGGTGGAGTTAGAGCCGTTTTGGAAGCTGCCGGGGTGCAAGACGTTTTGACGAAATCTCTCGGTTCGAGTAATCCGCATAATCAAGTTAAAGCAACTTTAAAAGGTTTGCTCGATTTAATCGACGCACGATATATGGCGAAAAAACGCGGAATTGGAATTCAAGATTTATTTAATGCGAATTAGGTGTTAAAATGGCTAAAAAGTTAAAGATTAAACAAATTAGAAGTATTATAGATCGACCGAAAAAACAAAAGCTTACAATCGAAGCTCTTGGTTTGGGTCGACCTAATTACGTTAAAATTCATAACGACACTCCTCAAATAAGAGGAATGATTAGGAAGGTTTCACACTTAGTAACTGTAGAAGAAATTGAAGAATAGGGAAATCAATGGACATTTTAAGTAATTTAAAATATGCAAAAGGTTCGAAAAAGCCGAGGAAAAGGATCGGACGAGGCGAAGGTTCCGGTCGTGGCGGAACGGCAACAAAAGGAATGAACGGGCAAAAATCCAGATCCGGATTTAAATACAGAGCTTGGTTCGAAGGTGGTCAAATGCCCCTTCAAAGACGTGTTCCTAAAAGAGGGTTTAACAATTATTCCAGAATGGAATATCAAGTTGTTAACGTATCCGATTTGCAAAGATTGGTCGATGCTAAAAAATTAACGGAAGAAAAAGTTGATGCGGCCGCACTGTACAAAGCCGGCGCAATTTCCAAAGCAGCGGCACCGTTTAAGATTTTAGGAAACGGTGAATTGAAAGCAAAATTAGATGTTGAAGCTCATGCTTTTAGCAAGAGTGCAAAAGAAAAAATTGAAGCAGCCGGTGGTTCAACAAAAACAGTTAAAGTTTAATGGGAAAATTACAAGACACTTTCAGAAATATTTTTAAGATTCACGAATTAAGGCAGAGAATTCTTTATACGCTCGGTCTTTTAGTTATTGTTAGAATAGGTGCCCATATTACTTTACCGGGTATAGATTCCTATTTACTCAGTGAGGCAATGGCAAACCGGACTACAAACAACTTGTTCGGTTTATACGACTTGTTCGTGGGAGGCGCATTTAAAAATGCAGCTATTTTTGCTCTTGGAATTATGCCCTATATTAGTTCGTCAATTGTTATTCAGCTTGCGGGCGCCGTAGTTCCTTATTTCCAAAAGCTGCAAAAGGAAGGCGAAGAGGGAAGAAAGAAAATTACACAATTAACCAGATACGGTACTGTTTTGATATCGGCTTTTCAAGCGATCGGCGTTGTAACTTACTTGCTTAGTATGGATTTCAACGGTGTTTCGATTGTTCCGCCGGAAGTTCAAGGGTTCGGATTTTATTTGTCGTCTGTGGTTTTCCTTGTAGCCGGTACTATTTTTATGATGTGGATGGGCGAGCAAATTACCGAAAAGGGAATTGGGAATGGAATTTCGTTGATAATTTTTATCGGCATAATAAATAGATTGCCATTTGCTATATTGGATGAGTTTAGGTTGATTAATGCCGGAACGAGAAATATTGTTATAGAAATAGTTATTGTAGCTCTGCAAATAATGATTGTTGCGGGAATCGTGTTGGTAACACAAGGAACGAGAAGAATACCTGTTCAATATGCAAAAAGAGTGGTAGGCAGAAAAGTTTACGGCGGCGTAACCCAATATATTCCGTTGCGTGTGAATACCGCCGGCGTTATGCCTATAATCTTTGCGCAAGCAATTATGTTTTTGCCGAATACTATTTTATCGTTTTTCCCGGATAACGAATTCTTGCAATCATTGGCGCCGTATTTTCAATATACGTCATTTACATATTCGTTTATTTACGCTTTGATGATTGTGTTCTTTACTTATTTTTATACGGCAATTGCGTTTAATCCGCAAGAAGTTGCCGATACAATGAAAAAACAAGGCGGGTTTATTCCCGGAATTAGACCGGGAAAACAAACAGCGGAGTTTATAGATAATATTTTAACCAAAATTACTTTACCGGGTTCAATATTTTTAGCAATTGTTGCAATTCTGCCCGCTTTTGTAATTAAGTTTGGGGTATCGCCAACTTACGGTTCTTTTTTTGGCGGTACGAGTTTGTTGATTATAGTAGGTGTAGCGCTCGATACGTTGCAACAAATTGAATCGCACTTGCTAATGCGTCATTACGATGGATTTATGAAATCGGGTAAAGTAAAAGGTAGAAGATAGTTTTGGTTCTTTTGTGATTTTAATTAAGACTAAAAAAGAAATTGATAAGATACGAAGAAGTAATGAAATTGTCGCAGAGACCTTGCAGTTGGTAAAAAGCTACGTTAGAGAAGGTGTTACGACAAAAGAACTTGATAAAATTGCTGAAGATTATATATTGAGTAACGATGCAACCCCGGCTTTTAAGGGGTATTCGCAAGGTGGTTCATTGGTTTTCCCGGGTACAATTTGTGCCTCTGTTAACGAAGAAGTTGTTCATGGAATCCCGGGCGATAAAGTTCTTTCAAATGGTGATATAATTTCAATAGATATCGGTGTTATAAAAGACAGATATTACGGCGATGCTGCAATTACCGTTGCGGTCGGTGAAATTTCGGAAGAAAAAAAACGATTGATGGAAGTTACCGAAAAGTCGTTATATCTGGGCATCGAACAAGCTAAGGTCGGAAACACGATAGGTGATATTTCGGCTGCGGTTCAAGAGTATGTTGAAAGCAACGGTTTTTCAGTTGTTCGGGCTTTGTGTGGTCACGGTGTCGGTAAAAAATTACACGAAGATCCCCAAATTCCGAATTACGGTAAAAGGGGAACCGGACCGAAAATAAAAAACGGAATGACGTTGGCTATCGAACCGATGGTAAATACCGGAACTTATGAAGTTATTATAGCTAACGACGGATGGACAGTTTTAACGAAAGACGGTTTACCCTCGGCTCATTTTGAACATACTATTGCAATAATTAACGGAAAACCAGAAATATTATCGAAGAGTTAAATTGGCTAAACAAGAACCAATAAAAGTAGACGGTGTAGTTACCGAAACATTACCCAATGCTCATTTTAGAGTGAAATTGGATAATGGGCACGAAATATTAGCGCATATTTCGGGCAAAATGAGAATGCATTTTATTAAAATTTTGGTCGGGGATAAAGTAGCGGTGGAACTTTCTCCTTACGACTTAAACAAAGGCAGAATCACTTACAGATATAAATAACGAGGTTTAGAATGAAGGTTAGAGCTTCAGTTAAAAAAATATGCGACCATTGTAAAATTATTAAGCGACATGGCAGAGTAATGGTAATTTGCAAAAACCCAAAACATAAACAAAGACAAGGTTAAATTTAGGAGGTTTTCTTTTGGCTCGTATCGCAGGAATTGATTTACCGAAGAATAAAAAAGCTTATATAGGTCTAACTTATATTTACGGAATAGGACGAACAACTGCTTTTGATATTTTGAAAAAGGCAAATGTCGATCCCGAGAAAAAAGTAATGGACCTGAATGAAGAGGAAATTGCTAAAATCAGATCGGTAATTACATCCGATTACAAAGTTGAAGGTGCGTTAAGAAGCGAAGTTCATCAAAATATTAAACGTTTGATGGATATCGGTTCGTACAGAGGGTTGCGTCATAGAAGAGGGCTTCCCGTGAGAGGTCAACGTACTAAGACTAACGCAAGAACAAGAAAAGGTAAAAAGAGAACGGTTGCCGGCAAGAAAAAAGCACCCGGCAAGAAATAGTTATTAAAAGAGGAGTATAATAATTGGCTAAGAGTTCAAGAAAAACTAAAAAGAAAGTTCATGTCGATTCGATAGGTGTTGCGCATATTAAAGCTTCGTTTAACAATATTATTGTTACGATAACCGATGTTTACGGCAATACCGTTTCTTGGTCGTCCGCAGGCAAAAACGGATTTAAAGGATCAAGAAAAAATACGCCTTATGCGGCACAAGTTACAGCCGAAGCAGCGGCAAAAGAAGCTTACGACCTTGGTATGCGCAAGGTTGATGTATTAATTAAAGGTCCCGGCGCTGGTAGAGATGCCGCAATAAGAGCATTGAATACCGCCGGACTACAAATTATGTCAATTAAAGATATTACGCCCATACCGCACAATGGGTGCAGACCACCAAAACGTAGAAGAGTATAAATAAAGGAATTTAGTAAATGGCAAGATATACCGGAGCAAGTTGCAAACTTTGTAGAAGAGAAAGACAAAAATTATTTTTGAAAGGGTCGAAATGCCATTCGCCGGCATGCCCTTTGGAAAAAAGAAATTATCCTCCGGGCGAACACGGATTGAATAGGAGGATGAAATATTCCGAGTACGGAATTCAGTTGCGCGAAAAACAAAAAGTAAAAAGAATTTACGGAATTCTGGAAAATCAATTTAGAATTTATTTCGCAAAAGCAAACAGACAAAAAGGTGTTACGGGCGAAAACCTTATCGCTCTTTTAGAAAGACGCTTGGATAATGTTGTGTTCCGTTTAGGATTTGCCCCTTCACGAAAAGCGGCAAGGCAATTGGTTACTCACCGGCATGTATTGGTTAACGGTAAAATTGTAAATGTACCGTCTTATATTCTTTCACCCGGTGATGTAATTTCAATTAAAGAAAAAAGTAAAAAGTTGGATATAATTCACAATACTTTAAGAAGAACAAAAGATAATATGTACGGTTGGTTGGCTCTGGATAAAGCTAACTTAAGCGGGACTTTCTTACAAATTCCGCAAAGAGAAGACGTTCCTCTTAATGCCAATGAACAGTTGATTGTTGAGTTGTATTCTAAATAATTAATATTAAAGATGGGGATAATTTATGAGTTTTCCTTTTATTAAAATGCCTGATAGTGTAATTCTTGATGATAAAGTATCTACGGATGTTTACGGCAAATTTACAGTACAACCGTTGGAAAGAGGGTTTGGCGTTACTTTAGGAAACGCCTTCCGCAGAGTTTTGCTTTCATCTCTTCCCGGCGCTGCGATTACGGCTATCAAAATTGATGGAATTTTACACGAATTTACTACTATTCCGGGTGTTGTTGAAGATGTGTTGGAAATGATTCTCAATTTGAAAAAAGTAAGAATGAAGATAGTTAATAAAAAAGCTTACAAACTAGAAATTTCTTTGAACGGTCCTTACGAATTTACCGCAAAGGATCTCCAAGAAGCTTCACCGGATATTGAGATTTTAAACCCGGATGAACACATTGCTACCTTAAACGAAGGTGCAAAATTAAATATGGAATTACGATTCGGTATGGGAAAAGGATACGTTCCCGCCGATCAACAAAATATAGTCGATCAAACAATTGGTATAATTCCTATTGATTCAATATTTACGCCTATTCGTAACGTTCGTTACGATGTGGAAAATGTTAGAATCGGAGAGAGCAACGAATTCGAAAAATTAACTCTCGAAGTAACTACCGACGGTTCTCTAACTCCCGAAGAAGCTCTTTCCAATGCGGGAATTATTCTAAGAGATCATGTTAACATGTTTGTTAACTTTGAAGTTGAACAAGAAGAAGAAAAAGTAGAAAGCGAAAAAGACGCCGAATTTGAAAGAATTAAGAAAATTCTTAAAACAAATGTCGACGATCTTGAACTAAGCGTTCGTTCACATAATTGCCTGAAAGCAGCCAATATTAAAACGCTTGGCGATTTGGTAAGAAGAGACGAAAGTGAATTGCTTAAATTCAGAAATTTCGGAAGAAAATCTCTATCCGAGTTAGTTGAGTTGGTAGAAAATTATAACCTGGAATTCGGAATGGATGTTGATAAATATCTGAAAGACGACTCCGAATCCTCTCAAAACTAGATATTAAGGGTAATCGTAATGAGACACAGAGTTAAAGGTAAAAAATTAGGAAGAACAGCTGCACATAGAAGAGCTACTTTAAGAGCTCTTTCTACGGCTTTGATTAAGCATAAAAGAATTAAAACAACTGTAGCTAAAGCAAAAGCTCTCAGAATGTTCGTAGAACCGTTAATTACAAAAGCTAAAAAAGATACGGTTCATTCCAGACGTTTAATTGCCAGAGAAATTCACGACAAAGCAGTTGTGCAAGAATTGTTTAACGAGGTAATTCCTAAAATCGGCGACCGACCGGGCGGTTATACAAGAATTGTGCGTTTGGGTAACAGAGTTGGCGATGCGGCCGAAATGGCTTTAATCGAGTTGGTGGATTATAACGACGTAACCGTTACGAAACCGAAAAAGTCAAAGAAGAAAGCAGACAAAACAGAAGATAAAGCTTCCGGCAAATCGGAACAAGTAAAAGAAACAGCTCCGGAAGATAAAGTTGTGGAAGAAAAACCGGAAGAGACGAAAGCTGAAGAGAAAAGCGAAGCCGATGATTTAACAAAGATCGAGGGGATAGGACCCAAGATCGCAGAGATTATGAATTCTAAAAACATTAAAACTTATTCCGATTTAGCAAACGCAAGCGTCGCTAATCTTAAAGAAATATTGGCGGAAGCCGGCAGTAGATACAAATCCCACGATCCGACAACCTGGCCCGAACAAGCTAAGCTTGCCGCAGAAGGGAAATGGGATGAATTGAAAAAATTGCAAGATGAACTGGACGGCGGTAGAGTTAAAAAAGACGATTCCGGAAAAGAAGAAAAATAAACTTTTCCCGTAAGAGATTATTCGAAAAGGCTTTTTTGAGTTAAAGTTAAGTAAAATTTTGCTATAATTACAACTCAAATTATTCAAGATAAAATTCGGATAATCTCTTTTTTTATGCCTAAAATTTCATTTTATAAATCAATCCGGGATATTAAAAATTTACCTAAAGGCAAATTGCCCGAAGTTGTTCTCTGCGGAAGGGCAAACGTCGGCAAATCTTCGTTTATCAATTCTTTTCTTAATAGAAAAGGTCTCGCAAAAACCAGCTCCACTCCGGGAAAAACAAAAGCATTAAATTATTATTTGGTTGAAGACAAATTTTACCTTGTCGATTTACCGGGCTATGGTTTTTCGAAAGTGTCAAAAAAAGAACAAGAGCTTTGGTCAAGGTTAATTGAAAAATATTTTGAAACCGGTAAAAATATAAAAGTAGTATTCCATTTAATCGATAGCAGACACCAACCGACAAAACTCGATTTATTACTAAAACAGTATATTCAAAAGTTAAATTTAAATTATGTTGCCGTCTTTACAAAAATAGATAAACTTAAACAATCGGAATTGGCAAAATTAAAAATTAATATAAATTCGGAATTCCCGGAACTTGAATTCGGTACAAACGCCTTTTTGTATTCGTCGGTTACCAAAACCGGTAAAAAGGAATTGAAAAAGTTTCTCTCGGATATACTGCCGGTGAAATTGTAACCCGATATGTTTTGTAATCCGTCGTTTAGGTGAATTTTGCAAATAAGATGCTCATCAAACAAAATATTTTTATAAATTTGTATTAAGTTCAAAGAAAATTGATTAAAAAATTACAAATTAGCGGACTCAATGGGATTAAGTACAAGAGATAAGAAGAGAATACTAATATTTTTAATTATTCCGCTGCTTTTGCTGGTGCCTATTTTTTCGGATAATTTTGCTCTGAAGATTATCGCGGGAATAGTTTTAGTAATTTACGTCGGCTTTATTATTTTTTTGCGGGATTCTATCAGAATAAAGGAAATATTTGAAAATGATGACGATTTATTTATTACTTCAGATGACGATGAAGATTCTACAGAATTAACTTACGATACCGACGCCAGTGAAGACTTCCAAATTATTTCAGGCTCTCCCACGGTTGAAACGATGAAAATTGAAACCTATACTCAACCTATCCGTTCCGGGAAAAAGATGGTTGTTAAACCCGAGAATCTAAAAGAATCTTTTGAGAAAATTGCGTTTGAGAAAGTTCCCGAGGGAGTTAACCACGATGAACAATTCGTTTTTGTTCTCGAAAAATTATTGAGCGTAATTAAAGAAACGTTTTTGGCATATTCCGTTGTTTTTTATTGGTACAATAAAAGGAAACATAAACTCACTCTGGAAAAATTCGTTACCGATTCCACGTCTTTCAAGGAAGAAGATTTGGAAATAGAAAATGATATTTTAAGTAAAATTGTTCAGAAAGAAGAACCCGAATTATTAACGGATATTCTTGCTTCTGCCGAATCGGACGTTATCAGATATTACGACGGATCGCAAGGAATTAAAAGTTTTGTGGGGGTGCCGTTATTTTATAACAAAACCCTTACGGGTGTGTTGGCTTTGGATTCCAAAGCTAAAGACAATTTCGGAATCGAAACGATTTATCATTTGGGCCGTTTTGTAAGGGTAATTGCCATTATTATTTCTTTGTTCGAAGAGAGATTTACCGATTCGAAATCCCAAGAACGATTAAACGCTTTGTTAAAAGTCATTGAAAGCAGCAAAAAGTTTGATAACGAAAATGATTTATACGAAATAATAGTTAATGCCGTGGAAGATTTAATCCCGTGGGATGTATTTACTTTTGTATTTTTCGATCCCGTGGAACAAAAGTTTAAAATATTAAAATCTAAAAATAAAAAACCGCTTAAATATGTTGGCGAAAATCTGGAAGTACAACTGGAAAAAACACTTGTCGGGAAAGCAATCATAAGCGGATCGGCGGTAAATATTGAAGACACCGGCGATAAAAAATATATAAGATTTACCGAGAATGAAGATATTCATTTCGACGGTTCGTTCCTTGCCGTTCCTTTGATTTATGATAATCAAAATTACGGTGTTCTGTGTTTTGAAAGTTTAAAGAAAAGCATTTATTCTAATTCCGATATCCAGTTTATGAAAACCGTTTCCAAATTGTTTTCATTTATGGTTTATTCGTTTTCTACCAATTCCATTCTTAAAAAATTATTATCCGTTGATGTTGAAACAAGAGCGCTAAATTACGATACGTTTATTGAAAGAATGGAAAACGATATGATAAAAGCCAACGATGTAAATGTGCCGAGTGCAATTGCGTTGATTCAGATAGATGATTTTTTGGAAGAGGGGACCTTGTTCGAAGAAGATCCGTTCCCTAAGGTTTTGATGGAAATTAAAGAAATGATAAAAAGTGAAATTACCAAACTCGAGTTGTTCGGAAGATTAAGCGCAAGGATATTCGGCGTTTATTTCTTCAATAAAACTACGAAAGATGTTTTTCTGTGGGCGGAAAAATTGAGAATAAAAATTGCCCGGAAACCTATAGCAGTGTTATCCAAACAAACAACATTTACCGTTTCCATCGGTGTTGCTTCGGCGCAAGGTAAATCCGATGTTTCCGAAGTGTTGCATAACGCCGAATTGGCTCTGAACAAAGCATTGGAAAAAGGCGGAAATTCCGTAAAGAGTATAAACTGATGAATAATTTTCTTTTAATAGTACTTGACGGTGTCGGTATCGGCGAATTGCCGGATGCCGCAGAATACAACGACGTGGGAAGCAATACGCTTAAGAATATTTCCGAAAAAGTAGGAGGATTAAACCTGCCGAATTTGGAAAAACTCGGTTTGGGAAATATAGAAGCACTTAAGGGTGTGGCACCCGTGGAGACGCCTTTGGCTTCATTCGGAAAGATGAAGGAAGTTTCAATTGGAAAAGATTCCACTTCCGGTCATTGGGAACTTGGCGGAATAAAGGTGGATTTTAAATTCCCAGTTTATCCTGAAGGTTTCCCGGAAGAAATTATCCGTAAATTTATTGAAGAAACCGGTGTGAAAGGCGTTTTGGGCAACAAACCCGCATCCGGAACGGAAATAATTAAAGAACTTGGCGACGAACATGTACGCACCGGTTACCCGATTGTTTACACTTCCGCCGATTCTGTTTTTCAAATTGCCGCACACGAGGAAGTAATACCGCTTGAACGTCTGTATGAAATTTGTAAAATTACACGCGAAAAAGTTATGATTGGCAAACATGCGGTGGGAAGAATAATTGCCAGACCTTTCGTTGGAACAAGCGGTAATTATACGCGGACTACAAACCGGAAAGATTTTTCGGTTGACCCGGTGGGCAAAACAATTTTGGATTATTGTACCGAAAATAATATTCATACCGTCGGTATCGGAAAGGTAAACGATTTATTCAACTATCGCGGGATTGAGGAAAGTGTTAAAACCAAATCGAATTCGGAAGGAATTGATAAAATTTTGGAATATACCGGGAAAGAAAAAGAAAGCTTTATATTCGCTAATCTGGTAGATTTCGATGTTTATTTCGGACATAGAAACGATCCGGAAGGATTTCACAAAGCATTAATGGAGTTTGATAATGCCGTTCCGTCTATTCTAAATTTATTGGACGATTCTGATGCACTGATTATTACGGCGGATCATGGTAACGATCCGACAACCCCGAGTACGGATCATAGCCGGGAATATGTCCCGTTGCTTTTTTACAGAAAGAATAAAACCGGGAAGAATTTGGGAATTCGCGAAACATTTTCGGATGTTGCGAAAACCGTTGCGGAGTTTTTTAATATTAAAAACGATTTGAACGGCAAGAGTTTTCTGAATGAATAGCAAAAAGAAAAAACCCGAAATAGATAAAAAACTTTTAAAAAAGATAATTAAAATTCAATCAATCCCGGAAGAAGTGGCTGAAAAGTTCCTTTTGACCAAAGGCAAATTCAAGAAAATTAAAATTAGGAACGGTTTTTGTTGAAATTTAAAGAGTATTTGGTAGAAACCGATATATTTGTTAAACATTTAAAACATAGAGGCAGAGGACTATCGGGATTGGAATTGGCGATGAGTACCGCTCTGTGTTTTACAACAGTATTGAACGCGGCCGAATTAATCGATGCGGCAAATACGGAGGAAGAAAGGGAAATCGTAATATCTTTGCTAAGCGCCGTAAAAATTTTGGGTTTGCATCAAAGATACAGTTTGTATGTAAATGAATTTTCAAACAAAGTTGTCTCAATTCGAGATTCTTTATTTTGCGTTGTGGCAAAAATTAATAAATTAGTTATATTAACCGATGATATTCGGAAATATAAGAAAACCGGATTAAAAATTATTACAACAAGAGATTTGAGGGAATAAATGCATCTCGGTAAAGTAATAGGAACGGTTTGGTCCACGAGAAAAGATGAAAAACTTGTCGGAGCAAAATTTTTAATTGTGCGGCAATTGAATTTGGACTATACTCCAAAAGAAAATTTTGTTGTCGCGGTAGATTCCGTTGGCGCGGGTGTTGGAGAAGTTGTGTTATACGCACAAGGAAGTTCAGCGCGACAAACAACCCTTACAAAAAACAAACCCGTTGATGCCGTAATAATGGCAATAGTAGATAAATTGGATATCTCGGTTAAAGAAAAATTAAAAGAAATTGTAGAGAATTAAATGATTTTGGCGAGAGTTATCGGAACTATTTGGGCTACAAGAAAATATGAATCGGTGAAAGGTTATAAACTGCAATTTATTCAACCTATTGACGCTAAAATGAATGAGGTCGGCGATCCGATTGTTGCCGTGGATACAATTGGAGCCGGGCCGGGTGAAATTGTTTTTTATGCAACTTCGAGCGAATCGGTAATTGCTATGGATGTCGATATGGCTCCGGTCGATGCTTCGATTGTGGGAATTGTTGATTCAATCAATTCTAAAAATTAAAAAAGGGTAGTAGTCTTGAAGATAACAAAACAATTTACAAACCGGGAAAATCAATCACTCGATAAGTATTTGCAAGAAATCGGGAAAGTGGATTTACTTACTCCCGAAGAAGAAATTGATCTTGCAATACGTATAAAAAAAGGCGACCAGAAAGCTCTCGAAAAATTGGTAAAATCGAATTTAAGATTTGTTGTTAGCGTAGCCAAACAGTATCAAAATCAAGGTTTGTCGCTCGGCGATCTTATAAACGAGGGCAATTTAGGATTAATAAAAGCCGCAAAAAGATTCGATGAAACAAGAGGGTTCAAATTTATTTCTTATGCTGTGTGGTGGATAAGACAATCAATTTTGCAAGCTTTAGCCGAACAATCCAGAATAGTACGATTACCGCTGAACAGAGTCGGTACTTTAAATAAAATCGGAAGGGCATACAGCAATCTTGAACAGGAATACGAACGGGAACCGAGCGCAACCGAATTGGCTCAGGAATTGGACATGGATTTGGATGAAATATCGGATACATTGAAAATTGCGAGCAAAAGTGTTTCAATGGATGCTCCGTTCTCTCAAGGTGAAGATAATAGACTGATTGACGTATTATCCGACGAAGATGATCCTTCACCCGATACTTTGTTAATGTCCGCATCCCTTAAAAACGAGATAGAACGTGCGCTTTCCACTTTAACGGAGCGTGAAGCGGAAGTGATTAAATTATATTTCGGAATCGATGTTGAACATCCTTTAACTTTGGAAGAAATAGGGGAAAAATTCAATCTTACAAGGGAACGGGTCCGGCAAATTAAAGAAAAAGCTATCAGAAGATTAAGGCATACTTCAAGAAGCAGGCATCTCCGCGCTTATTTGGGATAAGTAACAATGAAAACCGGGATTTTTTATATCGGGTTACTTGTACTTACCGTAAACTTTTTTACTTCGTGCTCATCAACTACATCTTACACAAGATATAAGGTCGCAAAGAAAAGCGAATCCGAAAATACCGGTTCGATCCGTTACGGAAAGAACAAGACCGTTGAAAAGAAAAAATATCATAACACCAATACCGGCAAATCCGCAGATGTTGTTACCGTTGAAGAATTCCAGAAGAAACTGGGAAAAATTAAAAAACTAAACGGTTCGTTAACTTCAAGGGAGAAATTACTTTTCGAAGTAGTTAAATTTCTCGATACACCGTATAAATACGGCGGTCAATCTAAAAACGGTATCGATTGTTCGGCGTTTACCCAGCAGGTTTACAGAAATTCACTCGGAATAGAATTGCCCAGAACCGCACGGGAACAGTTTAAAGTAGGTGATAAAGTCACAGATCTGAAATTCGGCGATCTTGTTTATTTTGATACTCAAACCGGCTCGTTCCCCGGGCACGTGGGAATTTATCTCGGCGATTCGCTCTTTGCCCATGCAAGTTCAATTCAAGGTGTAACAATCACTCCGCTTAATAATAAGTACTTCAAAAAAAGATACGTCGGCGCCAGAAGAATCACTTCCATAGACAAATAAACATTGTTAATTGTAATAATTAAGATTGTAGATTTTGTTTGCGAAAAAATTTTAGAGCATAAAATATCTTTATAAATTGATATTCGTATATGATTAACTTATTTTTTGAATAAGAATTTCAAAAAATTTGCGGAGGTTAAAATGGAATATAGAATTGAAACCGATACGATGGGAGAAGTAAAAGTACCCGCCGATAAATATTACGGTGCACAAACCGCCAGATCGTTGATGAATTTTAAAATCGGAGGCGAAAGATTTCCGCGGGAATTAATAAGGGCATTGGGAATATTAAAAAAAGCCGCAGCTTTGGCAAATAAAGAACTCGGAGTTTTACCGGCGGAAAAAGCGGATTTGATAGTAAAAGCCGCCGATGAAGTTATCGAAGGTAAGCTTGATGAACATTTCCCTTTGGTTGTTTGGCAAACGGGAAGCGGCACACAGACTAACATGAACACAAACGAGGTTATAGCAAACCGCGCAATCGAAATGGCCGGAGGTAAACTCGGCAGCAAAAATCCAATTCACCCGAACGATGATGTTAATAAAGCGCAATCGTCCAACGATACATTCCCGACTGCAATGCACATTGCCGCGGTTGAGGAAATCAACAGAAGATTAATCCCAATGGTTACAAAATTAAGGGATGCACTTGCCGAAAAAGCGGAAGAGTTTAAGGACATTGTAAAAATAGGAAGAACACATTTGATGGATGCGGTTCCGTTGACGCTCGGTCAGGAATTTTCCGGATATGTTCAACAATTAACTAACGGTTTGGCAAGAATCCATGCATGTTTACCGCGGTTATCGGAACTTGCTCTCGGCGGTACGGCTGTTGGAACGGGCTTGAACACACATCCGCAATTCGCCGAACTTGCGGCGCAAAAAATATCGGAGATTACGGGACTAAAATTCAAATCGGCTCCCAATAAATTCGAAGCTCTTGCCGCTCATGATGCAATAGTAGAAGCAAGCGGTGTTCTGAAAACGATCGCCGCATCATTAATGAAAATAGCAAACGATATTCGTTGGTTGGCTTCCGGTCCCCGCTGCGGAATAGGAGAAATTACTCTGCCGGCAAATGAACCGGGAAGTTCAATTATGCCGGGGAAAGTTAATCCTACGCAAGCCGAAGCAATGACCATGGTTTGCGTGCAAGTTATGGGAAACGACGCAACCATTAATTTTGCGGGCGCAAGCGGTAACTTCGAGTTGAATGTTTACAAACCGGTAATGATTTATAACCTTCTTCAATCAATCAGATTAATTTCCGATGCGTGCGAAAGCTTTACCGATAAAGCGGTAGTCGGAATTAAACCTAACAAAGAAAACATTGAGAAACATTTGGAAAATTCATTAATGTTAGTAACGGCGCTTAATCCGTACATCGGATACGATAATGCCGCTAAAATTGCGAAGAAAGCTTACGCGGAAAATAAAACTTTGAAAGAAGCTGCAGTCGAGCTTGGTATTCTCACTGCGGAACAATTCGATGAATATGTTAGACCTGAAAAAATGATCGGACCGAATTTATAATTATGCGGGAGCCGTGATGCAAAAGCGGCTCCCTTATCTTACCTAAACTTACCGGATTTTTATGAACGGAGTTTTATCACTCATATTTTTTTCGATTGAATTCTTATTGTTGATTTTTGTCATCCGCTCATCCGGGAAAAACAAAACAAATTATCTTTTCACTGTACTTCTTGTTTTATTAGCTGTTTACCAATTTTTCGAGTTTTTAATTTGCGGAATGGAATTAAAAATTCCGGTTGTAACTTATCTGGCGTTTGTAACAATCACATTCATGCCGCCGTTGGGATTATTTGCGGTTTGGCGGTTCGGTGAAGTCAAATCGAAATATACTTTACTGATCTTTTTACCGGCGGCTTTTTTTACGGTTTATTATTTAACCGTCTTAAGCAAATTCGAAGTTTTGAAATGTACGCCGTATTATGCCGCTTATAATTACCCGCTCGGTTTTCTGTACGGATTGTTTTACTACCTGCCCGTTTTGGTGATATTAATAATCTCTTTATATAAATCTTACTTTGTTCGTTCCGGCATTTACAAAATTAAACTATGGAAAATTATTTTTTGGGGATACGCAATAACTTTTATTCCTGGATTTATTGTTACGAGAATTTTTCCGGAAATGTTCTTCGCAGTTGAAAGTATTTTATGTAAATTTGCTTTTATTTTATTTTGGTTTATCGTTTATTTCATCAAATCGAATAAAACAACAAAAGCGGAAAATAATTAGGGAAGGATATGAATTTTATCGAGCAAAACATTCATGAAAAAAGTATAAATACAATAAGATTTTTAGCCGTTGATGCAATTCAAAAAGCAAATTCGGGGCACCCGGGAATGCCGATGGGATGTGCGCCCATTGCTTACCTGCTTTATTCCAAAATTATGAAACATAATCCGGCAAATCCTAAATGGATTAACAGAGACAGGTTTGTCCTTTCCGCTGGTCACGGAAGCATGTTGCTATACGCTTCTTTGCATCTCTCCGGCTATAACATATCGTTGGAAGATTTGAAAAATTTCAGGCAATGGGGAAGTATCACTCCGGGGCATCCGGAATACGGTTTAACGCCGGGCGTTGAAACAACAACCGGACCGTTAGGACAAGGATTCGCAAATGCGGTGGGAATGGCTTTGGCATATTCTTTCCTATCATATAAATTTAACAAAGAAGATATTAAAATATTAAACAATAAAATTTATGCAATTGCCGGCGACGGTGATATGATGGAAGGAATCTCTCACGAAGCCGCTTCGTTTGCAGGGCATAATAAATTGAACAATTTAATTGTGTTTTATGATAATAATAAAATCACGATTGACGGTAAGTTGGATTTGGCAATGTCTGAAAACGTAAGCAAAAGATTTGAAGCTTATGGTTGGGAAGTATTGCATGTTAAAGATGTAAATGATTTGGATGAACTTGAGTTGAATATATTAAAAGCTCAAAAATCCGATAGACCGGTTTTAATTGTTACGAATACTCACATTGGTTTCGGTAGTCCGAACAAACAAGATACGGCTTCCGTACACGGTTCACCGCTTGGTGAAGAAGAAGTAAAGCTGACAAAAAAGAATTTGGGTTGGCCAGAAGATAAAACTTTTTTCATTCCCGGAGAAGTTAGAGAGCATTTTGAAGCTGTTAAAATAAACGGTAAAGGATACGAAAAAGAATGGGAAGAAAATTGGGAAACATATAAAGAAAAATATCCGGAAGATGCGTTGTTATTTGAAAATATTTTTAAAGGTGATTTTGGAACGGATTGGATTAACAGTTTACCGGAATTTAAGGATTACAACGAAAAACTGGCAACGCGTGCGGCTTCGGGTAAAGTGTTAAACGCAATTGCCAAAAATCTCCCGACTCTTTTCGGCGGTTCTGCGGACCTTGCTCCGTCCAATAATACTTATCTGAAAGATTATCCCGATTTTTCCGCAAATAACAGAGCCGGTAGAAATTTGCATTTCGGAATTAGGGAACATGCAATGGCAGGTATCTTAAACGGAATGGCTTTGTATGGCGGAGTAATCCCTTACGGCGGAACATTTTTAGTTTTTTCTGATTATTTAAGACCTTCGATAAGGATAGCCGGGCTATCCAAAATTAAACCAATTTATGTTTTTACTCACGATAGCATTGGTTTGGGTGAAGACGGTCCCACTCATCAACCGGTTGAACACCTTGCCGCATTGCGGGCAATACCGAAATTTGTAGTAATAAGACCGGCAGATGCGAATGAAACAGTAACTGCTTGGAAATATGCGCTTCAACATAAAGGCGGTCCGGTTGCAATAATTTTAACCAGACAAAAACTGCCCGTAATCGATCGCACTAAATTTTCATCTGCGGATAATTTGGAAAAAGGCGCGTATATATTGAAAAATGCGGCGGAAGTACCTGATGTGTTGTTGATAGCAACCGGTTCGGAAGTGCATTTGGCTTTAAATGCGGCAGAATTATTGGAAAAAGAAAAAGATATAAAAGTAAATGTTGTAAGCATGCCGAGTTGGGAATTGTTTGAAATGCAAAGCGAAGAATATAAAAACACGGTTATTCCCCAAAATGTTAAAGTTAAAATATCGATAGAAGCAGCAGTCGGTCTCGGTTGGGAAAGATATACCGGAAACCGGAATGCAATTATCAGTATTGAAAAATACGGCGCATCCGCTCCGGCCGGTATTTTATTCGAGAAATACGGATTTACGGTGGAACACGTTCTTAGTAAAGTTGATGAATTATTACAAGGATGATTTTACATACAAATTTGTTTGGGAATTAACCGGGAATTTGTAAAAAATTCAGGGCAGAATTAATAAACAAAAGCTTCCCGTTATTTAAACGGGTTTATGGTATATATCAGAACATATAATTTATTACTACGAAACCGCCGATTAACAACACCGTAAATGCTATTGCAAGCCAATCAAAATATTTATCGATAAAGGTTTTAATTTGTTCGCCGAATTTCCAAATAAGTCCGGCAACAATAAAAAACCTTGCTCCGCGACTTACCACCGATGCTAAAATGAACAAGGGCAGATTTATATCGAAAGCACCGGCAGAAATAGTAAATACTTTGTAAGGGATTGGAGTGAAACCGGCAGTAAAAACAATCCAGAAATTGTATTTATCATATAAAGATTTTACTTCATAAAATATTCTTTCGTTAAAACCGGGAATATTTGTTAGGAAAAAATTTGCGATGTCGGAAAATTCACTTGGTGAATTCCACCATGCGAAGTACCCGATCCCGTAACCTAACAACGCGCCTAAAACAGAAGCGGTTGTACAGTTAGCTGCCAATTTGAAAGCCTTTTTTCGCGCGCCGAGAACAAGCGCTATTAACAAAGCATCCGGCGGAACTGGAAAAAACGAAGATTCCGCAAATGCCAAAAGGAAAAGCGCAATCGGTCCGTATGGAGTTTCCGCCCAGTGTAAAACCCAATCGTATATTTTTCTTATCAAATTCATAAAATATTTATATATTGGAAAATGACTTTTAATAATACGGAAAAATTATTTTTGACACTAAAAATTCTTTCGTGCAAATCTATTGAAAATAGAATGGAATCCCGTATTTCAAATCACAAAACAAACTTTATTCCAAATTAAGATTGTTAACGGATTATGAATGTTGATCCCAAAAAAAGATTAATATCGTTGGATGTTTTCCGGGGAATAACCATTGCCGGCATGATTTTAGTTAACAATCCGGGTAGTTGGAGTCATGTATATCCTGCTCTGGAACATGCCGAATGGAACGGTTGCACCCCGACGGATTTAATATTTCCGTTTTTCTTGTTCATAATGGGAGTTGCCATAACATTATCCTTATCAAAAAGAAAACAAAGAGGGGATAATTTAAATCGTATATTATTAAAAATTTTAAGAAGAAGTATTACGTTGTTTGCGTTAGGTGTATTCATGGCAGGCTTCCCGTATTTTAATTTGACCACAATCAGAATCCCCGGCGTACTGCAACGAATTGCCGTAGTTTATTTAATTTCCTCGATTATATTCTTAAAATCTGATTTTAAAGTTCAGGTGTTTATTACTTTTTTCCTGTTAATTGCTTATTGGTTGATAATGACGTTAATTCCGGTGCCCGATTTAGGCTATGCCACTTTGGAAAAGGGGAAAAACCTTGCGGCTTGGCTCGATAGATTAATTCTCGACGGTCACATGTGGCGTGCAACTAAAACCTGGGACCCCGAAGGTGTTTTGAGTACAATTCCGGCAATATCAACCGGTATGTTGGGAGTTTTAACAGGGCATCTGCTTTCGTCGGAAAAAGATAAAAAAGAAAAAACCGTTAACTTGTTTGTGTATGGCGTTTTTCTGATGTTTTCCGGTTATGTGTGGGATATGTGGTTCCCCATGAACAAAAGTATTTGGACAAGCTCGTACGTGTTATACACCGGCGGACTTGCTCTTCAGTTTTTAGCCGTATGTTATTGGTTTATTGATGTTAAAGGTGTTACTTGGTGGGCGAAACCTTTTCAAGTTTACGGATTGAACGCAATAACGGTTTATTTCTTATCGGGATTGGTTGCAAAAATGTTATACTTGACAAAAATAAATGATTCGGGAAAAACCGTGTCCGTAAAATATTATTTGTATTCGCATTATTTTGCCACATGGCTTTCTCCGATTAATGCGTCGCTTGCGATGGCAATTGTTTACGTATTAATTTGGCTGGGCTTGATGTGGATTTTATACGAGAAGAAAATATTTATTAAAGTTTAACTTGTTTTGTATTCCCGGCAATTTGCGTTTTTAAGTTTACAATTATAAATTAAATATAAATTAATCATGGGAGAAAGATTATGCCTTTACTTACCGAGATTAAAACCATTCCGGATATCTTTAATTTTCTTACTACCGGATATGACAAGCGGAATACCAAACCCGTATTCAAACGTAAAATTGACGGAAAATATACGGACATTTCATACGGTGAATTTAAAGAACAAACGGAATCGTTGGCTTTAGGCCTTGCATCCCTTGGTGTAAAGCGCGGGGATAAGGTTGCAATTATTTCCGAAAACCGCGTTGAATGGGCTTACAGCGATTTTGCCATTTTAGGGCTTGGAGCCGTTAACGTTCCGCTTTATCCTATTTCCACAGCCGATACGGTTCAGTATATCTTAAACGATTCCGAAGCTGTAGGGGTTATCGTTTCAACCGAATTGCATTTAAATAAGATAATTAAGGTTCGTAACAAATTAAAATATCTCAAATTTATTGTTGTTATGAAACCTATAAAGCAAGAGAGACCGAAAGATGTTTATATGTTTTCCGAAGTTCAGGAAATGGGAAAAGAATTTGCAAAAGAGAATCCCGATTATTACAAACAGCAAAGCGAATTGAACCGTGAAGACGATCTTTGTACAATAATTTATACTTCGGGGACAACGGGCGAACCGAAAGGCGTTATGCTTACTCATAAAAATATTATCTCTAATGTCACTTCCGTTCATCAAATTTTCGATATAGGCGAGTCGGATACATTTTTATCATTTCTTCCTTTAAGTCATATCTTCGAACGGATGGCTGGTTACTACACGGCTCTCTCCGGAGGTTCTACAATTGCTTATGCAGAAGGTATAGAGAAAATATCTACAAACATGCTTGAAATTAAACCGACTTTAATGACGGCGGTGCCGAGATTGTTTGAAAGAATTTATTCCAAAATTATCAGAAATATTGAGAAAGAACCGGAAAAGAAACAAAAAATTTTCCGGTGGGCGGTTGAAACCGGTAAAGAATATATGATCAAGAAGAAAACTCCGGGCGGGGCTCCGATTGGTTTAAGTTTAAAATATAAATTGGCGGATAAACTCGTGTTTGCTAAAATCCGCGAGAAAACCGGCGGTAATTTACGGTTTTTTATTTCCGGCGGTGCGGCTTTATCCAGAGAATTAGGGCAGTTCTTCGAAGCTGTCGGTTTGTTAATAATCGAAGGTTACGGGTTAACCGAATCATCGCCGGTAATTGCGGTGAACAGGCTTAACGATTATAAGTTCGGGACGGTCGGGAAACCTATTCCCGGAGTTGAAGTTAAAATTGCTCAAGACGGTGAAATTCTTGCTTCCGGTCCAAACATAATGAAAGGTTATTTCAAAAAGAAAAAAGAAACGGAAGAAGTATTAAAAGACGGTTGGTTGCATACGGGCGATATCGGCGTTTTTGATGCAGAAGGATTTTTATTAATAACCGACAGAAAGAAACATTTGTTCAAAACGTCAGGTGGAAAGTACGTTGCGCCTACTCCAATTGAGAATATGTTCCTTGCAAGTAAATACATTGATCAGTTTGTGTTGATTGGCGACAGAAGAATGTTTTTAACCGCTCTGGTGGTACCGGATTTCGAGGCGTTAAAAGAATACGCCGATGCCCACCGGATTGCTTATAAAAATGAAGAGGAGCTTGTAAAGCTAAAACAAATTAACGAATTGATAGAAAAAGAATTTAACGAATTCCAGAAAAAACTTGCAAATTTTGAGAGAATCAGAAAGTTTACTTTGCTGGAAAAACCTTTCACAATTGAAAACGGCGAGGTAACACCGTCGTTGAAAATCAGAAGAAAAGTTATTGAAGAAAGGTACAGGGATTTGATTGAAGAAATGTACAGCGCTCTGGAAAGGAAAAATTAGTAATTTTTCCTAGGTGGAATTTAAATAGGCAAGATTTTTATTTTATTTTCAAGGAAGAAATATTTGTAGGACAACTTGGCAAGTTGTCCTACAATTAGTTTTACAAAAGAAGAAAATTTATTTTTGAAATAGACAAACGGTTCTAGCTCTGAATAAGGAAAGATTAATAAGCCAGTCATTTGGTTAAGCATTTTACTTTAATTACGTTTAAAAGTGATTTTAACTAAATTTTATCATATTTTCATATGGGGCTATTCGTTGTTTTGCTAGTTTTATATATTTTTCACTAATTTCAAAACCTACATAATTTCTATTACTTTTAAGGGCTGCAATTGCTGTTGTTCCACTTCCCATAAAAGGGTCAAGAACAATGTCTGTAGTAAATGAGTATAGCTGAATAAGTCTGTAAGGTAAATCAACAGGAAATGGTGCAGGATGTCCAATTCGTTTTGCTGATTCAGCATTGAATGTCCAGATTGATTTTGTCCATTCCATGAATTCTTCTTTCGTAATAGTATTTTGTTTTGTTTTTTTTTCGTTCCCTTTTCGTTCTCTTTTATAATCACCTTTTGAAAATACTAAAATATATTCGTGAATGTCTCTTAGAATTGGATTGGAAGCCGACATCCAACTTCCCCAAGCAGTAGAAGGACTTGCACTTGATGCTTTATTCCAAATTATTTCACCACGCATATTAAATCCGATTTCAATCATCATTAGAGAAATATAATCTGAAAGTGGGATATAAGGTTTCCTACCAAGATTCGCAACATTTATACACGCACGACCACCATTCACTAGGACGCGATATGTTTCTTTAAAAACTTTTTTCAACATTTCTAAATATTCATTCAATGATAAATCTTCATCATATTCTTTTGATGCATTGTATGGTGGTGAAGTAATCATTAGATGTAGTGAGTTGTCAGGAATCATAGACATATTTTCAGCTGAACCTAAAATAATAGTATTTAATAACTCTTTTGGAAATTCATTGATAATTTTACTAACTCTTTGTTTAGTTTTGAATTCCTTATATAATTTTGAATTGTAAAATTTTGAAGAATCGTGATTAATTCTTCCGTTTGTCCCAAATGAACTTGATTCGGTACCTTGTCTCTTTTTATATGAAGTTTTGTTCATTTTATTTTCCTATTAAACTTAAAAATTTTTCCGCTTTTGCCATATCGTCTTTCTCTTTTGCAGCAATAGATATTATTTGTCCTAATTTTATTTTAGGTAACATTGAAGAAAAGAAATTCATATCAGAATTTACTATTTCTTTAATAAAATTGCTTAAAACTTGGTAATTACTAAATGTTTGGAACCCGTTATCTTTTGTGTTAACTATAAAATCATCAGTCGGATTGGGGTATATTGAAATGAAACCTTGAATAACTCCAGCTTTTTTTAAAAAATCTACTTTTTTAACATAATATTTTGTTATAGGAGTATTCCCTAAAATTATTATCGGTATTTTTGTTGATTCTAGTCCCGAAACACGAATATTTATTGATTTCCCAATAGCTTTTAGCATAGAATCCGAACGAAGAAGCGAAGGTTTACCTTTATGTGTGTTATAATCACCAATATAGATAACTTTTCCTTTTTCGTATTTATAATTATTTACAATACTCATTTTAATTTCTATAAGTAATTTTATATTTTCTGCCTTTTGATGGGTGTCATTAGTTTTACAAAATGCTAAATCGGCTTCGCTTTCCGTGGTTAAACCAAGTTCAGGACATACAACATTATTTATTGCAAATAAGTCTAAGCTTTCAGCAATTGGTTTGAAAAAGTCTTTACACCATTTTTCTGTGTATTGTCCAATGAGTGAATTTTTACTTTGTAATGTTTGTCCTTCCGCACGTTTCCCTTTAGGGACATACGCAAAATAGCCATTAGTCAACTTATAAAATAGCTGTTCTGGTGAAGCAAAACTTCTTAATGCTTCAATAAAAAAAAATCTTTTCAGTTTCTATATCCCAAAATTCCATATTTTCAACCTTAGGTTTTGAATGTAAAAATAATATTTTTATATAAGATACTTATGTAAATTTATTTTATTCCTTCACATTTTTTGTATTAAATTCTATAATACAAAGTTCTTAATCCGGATTTTCCTTTTTCATTTCTTCCTTCACTCTTAACTTAGCTGCTATGAAATCACGATGTGAAATGTGCAAGTTCGTGCTTATCAATCTAATCATGTAATCTTCATACTTATGAAGTTCGTTGTCGGCAAGGACTATTCTCCACAAGTTTTCTATTATCTTAATTTTTTCATCGTAATTATAATGTTGATTTATTATATCCGTAAACTCGTAAATACTTACGCTTTTCTTAACTTCTTCACTTGTAACTGCCATTAAATCTTCAATCTCTTTTTCGTTCAATCCGAAAGTTTTTTTCATTATGGAAACAATTTTTTCCCGTTCTACTTCATCGAAGTGTTCATCGGAATTAGCAATTTCCAAGAACAGGGCGCATGTTGCCACTTCCAAACTTCTCGGGTCGTTTTCGGTCTCACCCGCACGGTTGGAATTCACATTATTGGCGGTTGGTTCTTTTTTATTTTCGATTGCGCCGAGTAATTCCCTTAAAATTTTAATCATTTTTACTCCATTACTTTTCTGTAACTTCTATTTCTTCGTGTTTTTGTTTTTTCTTAGGCGGTCTTTCGAATATTCCGGTTAATTCTTTGTAAATGTTAGACAATCCGGGATGAATTTGTTCCCAAGTAAAACGCCATTGCCAATTCCCGTCCGGTTTACCGGGGAAGTTCATTCTTGCTTCAGAACCCAAATTAAGTACGTCTTGCATCGGTATAATTACAATGTTGGCAACCGACGAATAAGCCAAATGGATTAACGCAAAACAAATATTATCGCCGTCGTAGTTCAAATATTTCTGTGCCCATTCGTAGATGCCGCTCTTCTTTTCGCGTTCTTTTTCGAAAAAGCCGCGTGTCGTATCGTTATCGTGCGAGCCGGTATAAACAACACAATTGCGTGTGTAATTATGCGGCAGAAAATTCTTATCACCATCCGGACCGAAAGCGAACTGTAATATTTTCATTCCCGGAAATCCGAAATGATCCCTTAGTTCTTCCACGCTTTTTGTTATTACGCCAAGGTCTTCGGCTAAAATCGGAACGTCGCCCAATTCTTTTTTAATTGCCGAGAATAATTTTTTACCCGGCGCTTTAACCCATCGCCCGTTTACCGCAGTTTCGGCATCCCCTGGGATTTCCCAATAAGCATCAAAACCACGGAAATGATCTATACGTACTATATCAACGAGTTCGTACATTTTTTTCATTCGCAGTTTCCACCACCGGAAATTATTCTTTTCCATAACATCCCAACGGTAAAGCGGATTTCCCCAGAGTTGGCCGGTCGGACTAAAATAATCGGGCGGCACACCGGCAACGGTTTCAAGTTTTCCGGTTTTTTCGTCTACCGAAAAAAGTGATTTATTTGCCCAAACGTCCGAACTGTCGTATGCTACAAAAATCGGAAGATCGCCAATGATTTTTATCCCGTTTTCGTTGGTATATTTTTTTAATTTATTCCATTGCTTAAAAAATACGTATTGCGTGAAGCGATAATAGTCAATTTCTTTTGCATGTTCGGTTTCCCATTTTACCAGTTTTTTTTCATCTCTGAATGCAAAATCTTTTTCCCATTCGCTCCATTGAATTCCGTTATGGAAATCTTTCAACGCCATAAACGTTGCAAAATCTTCCAACCAAAATTCATTTTCGGCGCAGAACTTTCCGCATTCTTTTTTAAATATACGACCGTCAGCCGTATAATTTTCGTATGCTTTTTTGAGCAACGATTTTTTGTATTCAATCACTTTTCCGTAATCAATTTTTTGCGGATTGAACGAAGGAATATTTTGCAAATCCGGTTTTGATAATAATCCGTCTTCAACCAGCATGTCGGGATTTATAAGTAACGGATTGCCCGCGAAAGCCGAAAAGCATTGGTAAGGCGAATCGCCGTAGCCTGTAGGTCCGAGCGGGAAAACTTGCCAAAGTGTTTGTCCTGCATCTTTTAAAAAATCAACAAATTTGTATGCGTTCTTCCCCAAATCCCCGATGCCATACGGACCGGGCAACGATGTCGGATGAAGAAGAATCCCGGCGCTTCTCTTAAATTCCATTTATTTCCTCGAAAATTTAGTGTTAACAGTGAATGATTTTTTTACTGTTCAATTTAAGGTTTTCTTACCAAAAATGTTTTGATTGCGCTTGATTAATTGAGCTGAAAAGAACATTTTTGTTTTGAAAAATTCACGCCCGGGAATTCATGTTCGGCAATTTTATTATTGAGCAAAAAATAGGAGAAAAAATCTTTTTTTATTTTATCGTATAAAACGAAGATTTTAGCGGAAAAGTTAATCAATAAATTTATTTCACAAAAAAATATTTGACTTTTTCAGGTAATTGATTAAATTTTCAATCCCAATTTTCACTTAACATCTAGCCTGGCTGGTGTACTTTTCTGGGGTTTTATCAAAAGTAAATATTCAAATAAATAAGTCTGAAAATCTCACTCGTCAGACGTAGTTCTACTACTTTCTTTATTATTTACTTTTGATGCAACTTCGAACAAACAGTTCATTTAATAAATTGGTCGAAACATTAAAATTTCTTACATGAGGTAAACATGAAAATATCCCGTCTTTTTACAAAATCCGGTCAGGATCCGTTAGAAGGAATTGAATTCGAAAAGAGGACCTCCGAAATTAAAAATCCTAACGGTTCCAGTGTTTTCAAAATGGATGACGTGATCGTTCCCAAAAGCTGGTCGCAAGTAGCAACAGACATTATTGCTCAAAAATATTTCAGAAAAGCCGGTGTTCCGAAATTACTAAAGAAGAAAAACGAAAAAGGTGTACCGAAGTGGTTACAGCCTTCGAAGGCAGATGAGGAAAGATTAAATGAACTGCCGGAAAAAGAAAGATATACCCATGAAAATGATTCCCGTCAGGTTTTCCACAGATTAGCGGGAACTTGGACCTATTGGGGATGGAAGGCAGGTTACTTTGATACCGAAGAAGATGCATTGGCATTTTACGATGAATTGGTTTACATGCTTGCCAATCAATATGCCGCTCCCAACAGTCCGCAATGGTTTAACACCGGTTTGCATTGGGCTTATGGAATTAACGGACCTTCCCAAGGACATTATTATGTTGATTTCAAAACCGGAACACTTACGAAATCCGAAGATGCGTATACACATCCGCAACCGCACGCATGTTTTATTCAATCGGTAAAAGACGATTTGGTTAACGAAGGCGGAATTATGGATTTGTGGGTTCGCGAAGCTCGTTTATTTAAATATGGATCGGGAACCGGAACCAATTTTTCCAATATCCGCGGGGCAAACGAACCGTTGAGCGGCGGCGGGAAATCTTCTGGCTTGATGTCTTTCTTGAAAATCGGCGACAGATCGGCCGGAGCAATTAAATCCGGAGGTACAACGCGCAGGGCAGCCAAAATGGTTACTCTCGATATCGATCATCCCGATATTGAAGAATACATTAATTGGAAAGTTGTTGAAGAGCAGAAAGTTGCGGCGCTTGTTGCCGGTTCGCAATTGTGCAATATACATTTAAATAGAATAATGAAAGCTTGCTACGATGAACATCCTGAAAACGATAGGTTTAACAGGAGAACAAATAAAAAACTTCGTCAGGCAATCATTGAAGCTAAAAGAGCAATGATTCCGGAAAATTACATCGAAAAAGTAATTCAACTGGCAAAACTCGGTTTTACATCGATTGAATTTCCGGTGTACAATACCGATTGGACTTCCGAAGCTTATGCAACCGTTTCGGGACAAAACGCGAATAACTCCGTTAGAGTTTCTAACGAATTTATGCAAGCCGTGGTTAACGACGATGATTGGAATTTGTATTGGAGAACGGAACTCGACACATCCCAAAAAGAAGGTAGAGACCCGAAACCGTATAAAACTCTAAAAGCAAGGGATTTATGGGAGCAAATCGGTTACGCCGCTTGGGCTTCGGCAGATCCGGGTTTGCAATACGATACAACTATAAATGAATGGCATACCTGCCCGAACAGCGGTAGAATAAACGCATCGAACCCGTGTTCCGAATATATGTTTTTGGATAACACAGCATGTAATTTGGCATCGCTTAATTTGGTTAAATTTTACGACGTTGACAAAGAAAGTTTTAGAATAAAGGCATTCAGACACGCAACAAAATTATGGACGATCGTATTGGAAATAAGCGTGTTGATGGCTCAGTATCCGAGTAGAGAAGTGGCACAGAACAGTTACGATTATAGAACATTAGGATTAGGTTATGCAAATTTAGGTTCGATGTTGATGCGCCAGGGAATTCCGTACGATAGTGACGAGGCACTTGCAATAACGGGAGCCATAACGGCAATAATGCATATGCGCGCGTATGCTACTTCGGCCGAAATGGCAAAGCAATTCGGTACCTTTTCCAAATATGATGAAAACAGAGATGAAATGTTAAGAGTTCTTCGTAATCATAGACGTGCTGCATACAACGTACCGAAAGAAGAATACGAAGGACTATCGGTACATCCGATAGGAATTGATCCTCAACATTGTCCGTCCGATTTACTTAAAGCGGCAAGAGAAGATGCCGATTTGGCTGTGGATTTAGGTAAAAAATATGGTTACAGAAATGCTCAAGTTACGGCAATAGCACCTACGGGAACAATCGGTTTGGTAATGGATTGCGATACCACCGGAATTGAACCCGATTTTGCTTTGGTGAAATTTAAAAAACTAGCCGGCGGCGGATATTTCAAAATTATCAACCAATCGATTCCCCCGGCGCTGAAAAAATTGGGTTATAACCAAGAGCAGATTAACGAAATCGTTAACTACGCCAAAGGAACCGGAACGCTTGAAGGTTGTCCGTATATCAACAAAGAATCGCTCAAAGCAAAAGGATTTACGGATGAAATCATTCGTAGAATCGAGCAACAACTTCCCGTCGCATTCGAGCTCGGATTTGTTTTCAACAAATACACTTTGGGTGAAGATTTTTGCAAGGACACACTGGGAATTCCCGAAGAAAAATTAAATGATTATAGTCTGAACATTTTGGAAGAAATCGGATTTACGAAAGATCAGATATCCAAAGCAAACGATTATGTCTGTGGAACAATGACAATTGAAGGGGCGCCTTTCCTTAAACACGAACATTATCCTGTTTTTGATACGGCAAACAAATGCGGAAAAATAGGTACGAGGTTCATACGACCTGAAGCACATATTAAAATGATGGCAGCCGCACAGCCGTTTATTTCCGGCGCCATTTCCAAAACAATTAATTTCCCGGCGGAAGCAACAATCGAAGATATTAAAAAAGCTTATCTCGATTCGTGGAAACTCGGTTTGAAAGCAAACGCACTTTACAGAGACGGTTCGAAACTTTCTCAACCGTTAAACACAACTGCTGCAGAGGAAATTGAAGAAGTTGACGAAAAAGAAGAAAAAAGCGAAATTGTAAGAATTGCGGAAAGGATAATTCACAGATACATTGCAAAAAGAAGAAGATTACCCGACAGACGCGGCGGTTATACTCAAAAAGCAAAAATTAACGGTCAAACCGTTTACATCCGAACCGGTGAATATGAAAACGGACAACTTGGTGAAATATTCTTGGATATGCATAAAGAAGGTGCGGCATTCAGAAGTCTTTTAAACAGTTTCGCAATTGCCATTTCACTCGGTTTGCAGCACGGTGTTCCTTTGGAAGAATTTGTAGATGCATTCGTATTTACCAAATTCGAACCGGCAGGAATAGTTACCGGGAACAAACGAATCAAAATGGCAACCTCGGTAATCGATTACATTTTCAGAGAATTGGCAGTAACCTATCTCGGAAGAAACGATTTAGCTCATGTTTCCGATGACGAATTAAGCAACCCCTCGGGTAACAACCCCGTTGTAGAACCCGATTTCGAAAGCGAAGAGGTTGTTAGCGAAAGAGTTATTCAGTTGGATAAGACAGAGCCAAAAACCTCGGTTCCGTCGAACGGTAACGGTCACGGTAAAAAAGTCGATTCCCAAACTCAAGCGATGGTTAACTTGGTGCAAGAAGCCAGAATCAAAGGTTACACCGGCGATATTTGTCCGGAATGCCAAAGCATGACTATGGTAAGAAACGGAACATGCTTAAAGTGTGAAACTTGCGGAGCAACTACCGGTTGCAGTTAAGAATCAATTAAATACGGTTTAAAATCAAGGGCGTTTTAAGGCGCTAATTCGCAAATAAAAAATAATTCTCGGGACGCAAAATTTGCGTCCCCTACGTTTTATGGCTTACGTTTTTCGTCTTACGTTTTACGTTAGGAACTGGTCATTGGTCAATCGTCATTTGTTATTTGTTATTTGAAGTTTCTTTCTCAGTCATCCCGTCCGCCGTCGGCGGATTGTTTCGGAATCTAAAAAGAACTCTCCATTTCAACCAGAAAACGCCGTATGGCGTGAAACACAATGTTCATTTCTTTTGTCTTGATACAAAAGAAACGAACCAAAGAAAAAATCAAGGCTGAAAACAATTTGCTAAAATTCTTAGCTACGTAGCTAAAAATAATGAACTCGTCCCGCTATATCTACCGATATACCGGGACTCAAACAGCATTATTTTTCTAACGCTACTCCGCACGAATTTTTTAACGCAAATTGTTTTAGGCCGTTTGTTGTTCTATGAAAAATACTAATTGAAGAACATGTCATCCTGTCCGCCATCGGAATTGTCATCCCGTTCGCCGCCGGCGGATTGTTTCGGGATCTAAAAGGGACTCACCATTCCATCCCGCAAACGCCGTAGGTGTTAAACATTTATAGAACAATTATTCTAACATAAAACCCAAACTCCGCTAGGAGTGACACAAAATCACAACACAAATTTAAGATGTCACCCCGCTGGGGTTTTAACGTTAAAGGGGAATATGATTATTATAAATATTTCACCCCTACGGGGTTCGGGAGGTTTAATTCAACTATCGCGTAGACGGTTTTGGTAACAAAATAATTTAGTAGATGCTGAAACAATTCGCCTGCGGCGAACAGCATGACAGCAAGAAAAACTTGTCATCCCGAACTCGTTTCGGGATCTAAAAAGAATTCTCCATTTCATCCCGTAAACGCCGTATGGCGTGAAACACAATGTTCATTTCTTTTGTCTTGATACAAAAGAAACGAACCAAAGAAAAAATCAAGGCTGAAAACAATTTGCTAAAATTCTTAGCTTCGTAGCTAAAAATAATGAACTCGTCCCGCTATATCTGCCGATATACCGGGACTCAGACAGCATTATTTTTTTAACGCTACTCCGCACGAATTTTTTAACGCAAATTGTTTTAGGCCGTGTATAGTTCTACTATTCTTTTAATTGATTCGGTTTATTGGAATTTGGGATTTGTTATTTGGAATTTCTTGTCTGTTATTATGTCCACCTTGGCGTATTGAATAGAACCTGTCATCCCGAACTGGTTTCGGGATCTAAAAGGGACTCTCTATTTTGTTCCTCAAACGCCGTATGGCGTGACATATCCATAAAACAATATAACAATATGAAGCATAAACCAAATCGGAGTGATGTATTTTGTTATTGGTCAATCGTCAATAGTCATTAGTCATTGTTATGTTAAAAATCAAGTAACGCGCAAGCAGAGTTGTCCGGCTGCAATATTTGAGTTAATTCACCACAAAAAATACTCCCATTGCAATTATATAAGTTCTTTCAAATAAAATTATTTCATACTGTTATAAACAGTCTTCCTCAATAAACTAAAAGGCGAGGTGCTGCAAATTTGATATAAAAAATA
>JALVFE010000015.1 GCA_027030245.1 Melioribacteraceae bacterium | reverse complement strand
GATTTTCTATAATAGAAATAGAATTCATTCGGCTTTGGGTTATATTTCACCGGTTGAGTTTAGAGAAAAATTTGAAACGAATGAAAATGTGTATTAATTTTCTGTCTACTTTTTGGGGCGCTGATCAGTAGTTAAAACTTTAGGCCAACCCACTTTATTGCTTAAATCAAACAATAATGTAGATATACCGCTTAGCTATAAACTTCAAAATTATCCTAACCCGTTTAATCCAACAACTACAATTGCATATCAATTACCAAAGAAAAGTCATGTACTACTTAGAGTTTATAATACATTAGGTAAGGAAGTAGCTACACTGGTAAATGGAGATAAAGAAGCAGGATATTATAATGTAAGTTTCGATGCAACTAATTTACCAAGCGGAATATATATTTATCATTTTCAAGCCGGGAAATATCAATTAATTCGCAAGATGATTTTACTAAAATAGAATTAAATGACCGGATTCGTAGGGACAAGGCATGCCTTGTCCCCACACCTATCCATACAGTGGTAAAAACAAAAACCTTGTTCCCCAAAATGATTTTTTCATTCGCGCATTAGCGGCTATTAAATTGTTCATCTTAGATCCCGAAACCAGTTCGGGATGACATTTTCCATTCTGTGTAATGTTGTTCGTCAGAGGCGGACGGGATAACATGTTTTTTCTTTCCATTATACTTTTAAATATCAATCCATACGGTTATAGAATTAACAAATCCCAAACCACAATTGATTGCGGAGCGAAAACCCTGCGCCCCAACCTGCTTAAAAAAGTTATTGCGGAATGCCGGATTATACTTAAATTTACATCTCAATTATCTTTTCTCTTCGGAGAAAGGGTAAGTTATATTATTTGACAATACTAAAAACTTAAATTATCAAATGAAAGACTATGTTGTCCGCCGTTTTGAAGGACTTCGTTTCGTAAGTGAAATAAATAAGAAATTAGAAAGCGGCGAAAAATTAATCCCGGTTTCCGCTTTACCCGATACAGCAAAATCGTTATTGGTGCGTTACGTTTACGGGAAAGGGAAAACCGTTTTACTGCTTTTGCACGATAAACAAAAAGTAAACGAATTTTGCGTTGAACTCAGCATATTGGGATTTGATGAAAACGTAATCAAAATTACCGATCTCGATTTGGAAACCCTACAAGAAAAATTAACCGGCGCGGCGGACCGGGATAAGGTTATATTAATTTCCACATACGAACTTATCAACGTTAAATTACCGGCTAAAGACGAACTTAGTAAAAACACTACCAAAATTGAAATCGGCGGGGATTTGGCTTACGATGATCTTCTGGAATATCTTAATCTTCTTGAATATGAAAGGGAAAAGTTTGTAGTTGAACCCGGATTTTATTCTGTGCGTGGCTCCATTATCGATTTCTGGTCATACAGTGAAAAACAGCCTGCAAGATTAGAATTCGACGGTGATTTTATCGAATCGATTAGATATTTCGATCCTGATTCTCAACGTTCGCTTGAAAATATTCCTAATGTTACTCTTGCTTCCAAAATCGATTCCGTAAGTCAAAAGTTCAATTCGGATATTTTTGATTATTTGAACAACCCGGTCGTATTTGCGGCTCAATCGGAATTGAACGGCTTGACACTGAAAAAAGATGTTGATGAAAAAATTACCGCAAACGATTTGGACGAAGAGTTGCTCGAAGAATTATTCGACGGTAAACCCGTTGAAGAACAATTTGATGAATTTAAAGTTCCGGTTAATGAAGAAAAGGAGTTCAGCTTTAACGAAAAAGCAATCTGGATTGTGGAAGACGAACTCGGCGCTTTCCCCGGTAGAATCGATTCGGGTTTAACAAATCCGCCCGAGTTTAACGCTAATTTTAAATTGCTGTTTTCATTTTTATCCGATTACGCTGCAAAAAATTTCGCGATTTATATTACGACGGAAAACGAACTCCAAGCGAAAAGACTGACCGATTTGTTAAGCGATTTTAACGAAGAATTACTCGAACTACTTGAGTCGGGTAAAGTTAAAGTGGAAGTGCTGGCAATAAAAACCGGCTTCATATCAAAGGAAGCGAGAACGGTAGTTCTCTCCGATTATCAAATTTTTAACAAACCGTACCGTACGAAATTACCGTCGAAGAGGAAATACAAGAAGTCGTCGGCAAAAGATTTGGCATCTTTAAAACGGGGCGATTTTGTGGTTCACGAAAAATTCGGAATCGGAAAATATGACGGACTGGAAACAATCAATATCGGACCGGTAGAACAGGAAAGCATCAAAATTTTATATGCCGATAACGGCGTGGTTTATGTAAACTTAAATTATTTATCTCTTGTGAAAAAATATTCTTCGCAAGATAAAGCGCCGCCGCGACTTTCAAAATTGGGAGGCAGCGAATGGAAAACAACGAAGAAAAAAGTCAAAAGTAAAATTAAAGATGCCGCACGAGAGTTAATAAAATTATACGCGCAAAGAAAAGCTACGAAAGGTATTGCATACGGTCCGGACACAATATGGCAAAAAGAATTGGAAGCTTCGTTTTTTTACGAGCCGACGATCGATCAGGTAACGGTTACTGAAGAAGTTAAGAAAGACATGGAATCGGAAAACCCGATGGACAGATTAGTCTGCGGCGACGTAGGTTTCGGAAAAACCGAAATTGCCGTCCGCGCCGCTTTCAAAGCAATTAGTAACGGAAAACAAGTTGCCATGCTTGTTCCCACAACAATTTTAGCCGAGCAGCATTTCAATACATTTAAAGACCGCTTGTCTATGTTCCCTGTGCGCGTGGAAGTACTTTCGAGGTTCATCCCGAAATCAAAACAAAATGTGATAATTAAAGATTTGGCCGGCGGTAAAGTTGATATGTTAATCGGTACGCACCGGTTACTTTCGAAGGATGTAAAATTTAAAGATTTGGGTTTGTTGATAATCGACGAGGAACACAGGTTCGGAGTAATGGCGAAGGAAAAATTAAGAAAATTACGCGTTAACGTCGATACGCTTACACTAACGGCAACACCCATACCACGTACGTTGAACATGTCTTTGCTTGGTGCAAGGGATTTATCGATTATTGCCACGCCACCGCCCAACCGCCAACCGATTTACACAAAGGTTGAAAAATTTGATATTACGAAAATCAGAGATTGGATTATTAAGGAAAAAAACAGAGGCGGACAAGTTTACTTTGTGCACGATCGCGTAAATTCCATCGATAAACTTGCCGCTTACGTCAAAAAATATATTCCGGAGATTAACGTTGCGGTAGCCCACGGACAGATGAAGCCGTCCGAACTCGAGAAAGTGATTCACGGATTCTTGGCAAAAAAATACGATGTTCTTATCAGCACTAAAATAATCGAATCGGGATTGGATATACCGAACGTAAATACGATTATCATCAATCGTGCGGATAGATTCGGATTGGCGGAGCTTCATCAATTGCGCGGGCGAGTTGGCAGATCGGATAGGCAGGCGTACGCTTATCTGATTGTTCCGTCGTTTAATACAATTACGAAAAAAGCAGTAAAAAGATTGCAGGCAATCGAAGAATATACCGATTTGGGAGAAGGATTTAACATTTCGATGAGGGATTTGGAAATACGGGGCGCCGGAAACCTTTTGGGTACCGAACAAAGCGGCGCAATCGATTCGGTCGGTTTCGATATGTATGTTAAACTTTTGGATGAAGCGGTCAACGAATTGAAAGAAAACGAATTCGCGGATATTTTCAAAGATTTGCCCAAACAAATGGAAAGGGCGGAAACAACTGTAGATACTTTTTACGAAATAAATATTCCCAAAAATTTTATGCCCGATCAATCGGATAGATTGAGTTTCTATTCCGCTCTTTTCTCGATGCTTCGTATAGAAGAAGTTGACGACATAAAAGAAGAAATGATAGACCGTTTCGGAAAGCTCCCGCAAGTTGTGGAGAGATTGATAGATACCGCCGTTCTCAGGTTTTACGCGTCGCTGGCGCTTTTCGAAAGGGTTGTGATAACGAAAAGAAAAATATCTTTGGTATTGCCCGACGGTAAAAAAGAAGAATTTTACGAAAAGAAATTTCCGGCTTTAATGGAACTAATCATGACCGAATTTAATAAAACGGTTAGATTCACTCAAAATAAAGATTCGATGAAGCTCGAATTGGATAATAATTTTTCTTCCGTTGAGGAAACGCTTGAGTATGTTACGGCGTTTTGTAAGAGAGTTTTGAAATTATATGAAAGAACGGAGACGGAGGAAAATGAGCCGGTTAAGAAATAAATTAATTCCGCTTGCCGCATTTGCCGTTGCATTCGGTTTTCTGGAAGCAATAGTGGTTGTTTATTTACGGGAGTTGTATTACCCTGGCGGCTTTGCCTTCCCGATGAAATTAATTCCCCATAAAATTTATTTTGTTGAAATCATTAGGGAAATAACAACAATAATAATGTTGGTTTCCGCCGGTGTTCTTGCCGGACGAACCCGGATTCAGAAATTCTCTTATTTTTTAATCGCTTTCGCCTTGTGGGATATTTTTTATTACGTGGCTTTAAAATTGTTTCTTGATTGGCCTGAATCTTTTTTAACGTGGGATATTTTATTTTTAATCCCGGTTCCTTGGTTGGGTCCGGTGCTTGCGCCGGTTATTTGTTCGGTGGGCATGATTTTATTCGCTTTATTGATTTTATATTTTGAAGAGAAAGGAATTAACGTAAAACTAAACGGACGTGAATTAAGTTTAACGCTCGCCGGAATCTTTTTGATTCTTGCTACATTTTTATGGGATTATGCTTCGTTAATTATTGCTAACGGCTTTTTGTCCGGTTTTTTTAGTTTAATGAATAACAAGAAATTTCTTGATATTACTTCGCACTATGTTCCGTCGTTTTATAATTGGTATTTGTTTGCCGTTGGAGTTTTATTAATTTCCGTTGCAATGTGGGGAATATTTTTTAGACTAAAAGGAAATATGAAACAACAAAATTCCAATTAGCAAATCTCAAATATTTTTTGCACAATCTGTGTTTTTCTGTGGTTCTTCTCTTAACCACTAAGAGCACAAAGGAAAAACCACAAAAATCACAAAGAAAAGAAATGACCAATTACCAATAACAAATACCAAATCTCAAGCCATAAATTGTAGGGAATACAAACCTTGCGTTCCCAAAAATTATTTTTTATTTGCGAATTCGTGGCAATTTTTCAATCATCAAAGAACAACCGAACCCCGGAGGGGTGGAATATTTATAATACCCATGAACCCCTTAACATAAAAACCCCAGCGGGGTGACACATTAAATTTTTGCTGTGGTTTTGTGTCACTCCGATGGAGTTTTGCTTTTGTGGTTGAAAACTTGTTCTATAACTATTTCACGCCTACGGCGTTTGCTGGATGAAATAGAGAGTTCATTTTAGATCCCGAAACCAGTTCGGGATGACGGTTTCTATTCTGTGGCATTCTGTTTGCCAGAGGCGAATTGGTCCGGCATCTAATTAAAATAAATTTTCACTGCTACGACCATCCATCCAGCAGTAGAAATACAAACCTTGCATTCCCAAAAATGATTTTTTCATTCGCGCATTAGCGGCTGACTGTCCAAACAAGTATCATGTATGACTAATAGATAAATATCAAATTTCGGAAATGTCTTTAATCGCCAATTTTAGTATTTTTGTTTTGGAACCATTGCTTTATAGGAAAGTAAGATGAGTAGATTAACGAAGGTTAAAGATTTATGGTATTTTTAAATCCCGCTGTTTTAATCGGAATGCTTGCCGCGGCAATTCCGGTTATCATCCACTTATTAAATTTAAAGCGTTTAAAAAAAGTAGAATTCAGCACGCTTGCTTTCCTTAAAGAGCTCCGGAAAAGTAAAATAAGAAAAATCCGTCTGAAGCAATGGCTCTTGCTTGCTATCAGAATGTTGATCATTGCTTTTCTCGTAATGGCGTTTGCCAGACCGACAATCAAGAGTATTTCGTTTGGGAATTCGGCGGCAAAAACATCGGCTTACTTTATTATCGATAACTCTTACAGCATGAGCGTGATTGACGAAAAAGGCGCTTATTTTAATCAAGCTAAAGTTATCGCCGGAAAGTTAATCGATAACCTTCAAGAAGGAGATGAAATTTCTGTTGTTTTTACTTCGGGTTTGAACGGAAATGCCGTTAAACCTTCGCAAGATTTTTCTGCCGTGAAAAAAATTATTAAACAATCTGAAATTTCCGATATAACTTCCCAACATTCTCCCGTTTTAATGAAAGTATTTGAGGAACTTGAAAATTCGATGAACTTTAACAAAGAGATTTATTATATCTCGGATTTTCAGAAAATAAATTATTTGAAATTAAACAAAAATAATAAACAAAAGTTTGAAAACTTACCGGAAAGCAGATTTTACGAAATAAGGTTTAACCCTAAAAACGTTACTAATTTAACGGTAACGGATTTTAAATCGGACAATCAGATTTTTGAATTTAACAAACCGGTTGAATTTACGGTCACCGTGAAAAACAATTCCGCTCAAAACATTAACAATGCTACAATAACTTTATTTATTAACGGCAAGCGGCGTGCGCATGCGGGAGTAAAACTTGCCGCAGGTGAAAGCAAATCTTATAAATTAACTACTACGCTTAAAGAAAAAGGATTACTGGAAATTTCAGCCGAGTTGGACGACGATGATATTTTGAGGGATAACAAAATGTATTTGGGAATTTATGTCCCGGAGAAAATAAAAGTTTTATTAATTACCGGTAAAAATTACGATGCGAAATTTCCTTCGCTTGCATTAAAGCCGGAAATAGCCGGAGCAATTTCGCTTGAAAAAATTAGCAAAGAGCAGATAGCTTCCCGCAATCTTAAAAATTACGATGTGATTTTTGTTTTGGGTGCGCTTACGGTAAATACCGGCGTGCTGAAAGATTATTTGTTAAACGGAGGTAATTTAATTTTTATGCCCGCTTCCAACGATGAACTCAGCAAAGTCCGGAGCTTTTGTGAAAAATTGAATTTACCTTTACCGGAGCAAATCAATAATTTCCCGGATAATCCCGTTGTTTTTGAAAAAATAGATTTGAATCATCCGGTTTTCTCAAACTTATTCAGAAAAAATTTTAATCCTAAACTCGATTCGCCCTTGATTTACAAATATTTGCAAATGAACACTCAAGGCAAAGGGAAAAGTATAATTTCGTTAATCGATAATTCGTCTTTTTTAAGCGAATATAATCTCGGCAAAGGTAAAATAATGTTTTTCTCGGTAGCGCCGGGACTCGAATGGAGCGATTTTCCGTTGAAAGGAATTTTTGCCCCGTTAATGAATAAATTGGTTTATTACTTAACTTCTTCAAATCAAAAAATCAGCGTAATTAGAACGGGGGATAAAATCGATTTGAGTTTAAGAAATGTTTCGCTTCCCCAAATTAAAGTTGTTAAACCCGGCGGAGAGGAATTTATTGAACTGGATTTGAAAAAAGCGGGTAAATTTTATGCTTATTCAAAAACAGGTAAAAGCGGAATTTATAAATTTTATTCAGGTAAAAAATTGATTGATTATTATGCGGTGAATTTTAATCCGGCGGAGTCCGATCTTTCGGTTTTGAGCGAAACGGAATTCGAAAACGTTCTGAAAACTTTAAATTACCCGGGGAAAGTAATTAATCTGAAACCTGAAGAAAATTTTAAAAAAATTATTTATCAATCCCGCTTCGGAACAGAATTATGGCGTTATTTTTTAATTATTGCGTTGGTATTGGCTTTGCTGGAAATGTTTGTTTCGAAGAGTGCGAAAAAGGATTTGGAAAATATTTAACTAATTAAAACTTTATGGAAGAGATAAAAAACGAAATAAAAGAAAGAGCGATTTTAATCGGAATTAAAAACAGGAGAATTCCGAAAAAAACGGCAGAAGAACATTTGAACGAACTTGAAATGCTAGCAGAAACCGCCGGCGCCGAAACGTTAATTAAAATCATTCAAGAACGCGAACGGATAGATCCGGCATATTTTATCGGAAAAGGAAAAGCGGAAGAAATTGCGGAGCTTGTTGAACTGAACGATATTTCCCTTGTGATATTTGATGAAGATTTAAATCCGACGCAAGTCCGGAACCTTGAAAAATTGATAAACAGAAAAATAATGGACAGAAGCGGATTGATACTTGATATTTTTGCTTCGCATGCGAAAACGAACCAAGCTAAAACCCAAGTTGAACTCGCGCAATTACAATATATGCTTCCAAGGTTAACCCGGGCGTGGACGCACCTTTCCAAGCAATACGGTGGTATAGGGACCAAAGGTCCGGGTGAAACGCAAATTGAAACCGACAGAAGATTAATAAGAAACCGGATTAGCAAACTCAAAGAAAAGCTAAAGAAAATTGAATCGCAGCAAATAACCAAAAGCCTTCCGCGTAAAGGATTTTTCAAAGTGTCGCTCGTGGGTTATACCAATGCGGGCAAATCGACGTTACTGAACTTACTCACGAAAGCCGACGTTTTGACGGAAGACAAACTTTTCGCAACGCTCGATTCCACCACCCGTTCGTTGAAATTGGGAAAAAACAAAACCGTTCTCGTAAGCGATACCGTTGGATTTATCCGCAAATTGCCGCATCATCTTGTCGCATCGTTTAAGAGCACGTTGAACGTTGTGCGCGATGCCGATTTGATTTTACATGTGATCGATATTTCCAATCCGGCTTTCGAAGATCATATAAAAGTTGTAGACGACACTTTGAAAGAATTGCAATGCGATAAGAAGTATCAGATAAAAGTGTTTAATAAAGTCGACCTTCTGGAAGACAAACGGACTATCGAATATGTTCTTAACAAATATAAAAATGCGATTGTACTTTCCGCCGCACGGGGAATGAACATCAATAAATTAAAAGAAATGATAAATGAGATTTACGAGAATAATTTTGTGGAAGACAGTATAAAAATTTCGATTAACAAACCCGAGCTTATTGCAAAAATCCATTCTATGGCAAATGTGCTTTCGGTAAAATACGATGACGAATTAAGCACAATCCGGTTCAGAACCGATTTAGCCAATTACAACAAAATCAAAAGAATGGCGGGAAGATAAAACGCATAGAAAATTATTTTAGATTTGACGGAATGAATTGTTAATTTTGAATTCGGTTATTTTGGAAACTTAGGAGAAAATTATGGCAATTGTTTTAGACGGTTCCGGTTTAACTATAGAAAAATTAGTGCGGATTGCCCGCCACAACGAAAAAGTGGAATTATCCGCCGATGCACTTGCACGGATAAAAAAGTGCAGGGCAATGCTGGAAGAAAAGATAAAAGCGCGGGAAATAATGTACGGAATAAACACGGGGATCGGCGAATTTTCCGAAATAATTTTGGACGACGACCAAGTTAAAGAATTCCAGAAATATTTGATATATAACCATTCGGCCGGAATCGGCGAACCGGCGCCAATCGAATACGTGCGCGGCGCAATGGCAGGAAGAATTAACGTTCACGCACACGGTCAATCGGGATGCCGCCCGGAAATAACATTAACGCTTGTGGAAATGTTGAACAAAGGCGTAACTCCCGTTGTTTGCCAAAAAGGTTCCGTAGGCGCCAGCGGTGATTTGGCTCCCATGTCCCAAATCGCCCTGCTTATGATGGGCGAAGGAGAAGCTTTTTACAATGGCGAACGTTTACCGGGCAAGGTTGCGTTTGAGAGGGCAGGAATAAAAATTCCCGGACTGGAAGCAAGAGACGGACTTGCCACAATTAACGGTTCGAATTTACTTACGGCAATGAGCGCAATACATCTTTATGATATTGAACGTTGGTTGAAACAAGCGGAAATAGCCGCCGCAATGAGTTTGGAAGCTTTGCTCGCAAATATGAAACCTTATAATACAAAATTGCACGAAGCGAGGGGATTTTCCGGCGCGATTAAAAGCTCGCGTTCCATTGCAAAATGTATTGAGGGAAGCGATTTGCTGAGCGGTAAATATAAAACCAAAGTTCAAGACGCATATTCGATGCGTTCCACTCCGCAAGTGATTGGTGCCGCACGCGATGCGGTGGCATGGGCTAAAACCCAAGTAGAAACGGAATTAAACGGTGTGGGCGATAATCCCGTTTTCTTTCCCGATGAAAAATTAACCTTAACCGGCGCTAACTTTCAAGGCACACCGGTTTCGCTTCCGATGGATATGGTAGGCGCTGCGGTAACAATGGTAAGCGTTCTTTCCGAAAGAAGGTTGAACAGATTGCTTAACCCGGCATTGAATGTTGGACTTCCAGCATTTTTAACTAAAGGCGCGGGAATGTTCTCCGGTATGATGTTAAGTCAATACACTGCCGATTCTTTAATTGTTGAGCAAAGGATTTTATCCGTTCCCGCATCCATTCAATCGATTCCGGCTGCTGCGGATCAAGAGGATTTTGTTTCGATGGGAATGAACACGGCTATAAAAAACGCACAAATTCTCGATAACGCTTACGGTGTTTTGGGTATAGAATTTATGGCGGCTGCTCAGGCACTCGATTTCCGTGAATTTACTCCGGGTAAAGGTGTTACCAAAGCCAAAGAAGTTATACGAAAACATGTGGAACATTTGGATGTAGACAGACCGTTGTACAACGATCATACGAAAATGAAAGAGTTGGTGAAATCGTGCGAGATTTTGGAAGAAGTGGAAAAAGAAATAGGTCCGTTGGATTAATTCGATTGTACCGTTTTTCTAAATTCTATTAAAACTTCAGATATAAAAATTAATAACTTAATAATTTGTAATTATATGCATCCGAATTGTTGCGTTTCTTTTTCGTAAACCGGGCTACTTTGTCGAACATCATCTTTTATTTGAATTTAATCTTTTTGTTTTTACGGTTTCGAATCACCTGATTTAATAGGTTATTTTATTCTTCATTTTTCGTTAGGTTCATTTTATGCAAGTTGCAGTAATAATTCCGGCGTACAACGAAGAGCAATCGATAGGTAAGGTTGTTAAAGAAATTCCCTTGACTTATGTTGATGAAATAATTGTTGTGAACAATAATTCTACCGACGGCACCGTTGAAGTTGCACGGAATGCCGGAGCAACAGTACTGACCGAAACATTCCAAGGTTACGGAGCGGCTTGCTTAACCGGTATCGATTACTGTAAAAGGAAAAATTACGATATCATAGTTTTCATGGACGGGGATTACAGCGATTACCCGGAAGAAATCGGATTATTACTCGATCCCATAATCAAAGAAAATTACGATTTCGTTTTAGGCAGCAGGGTTCTCGGCAAACGCGAAAAAGGCGCATTACCGTTGCAATCCCGTATTGGAAGTATCATTGCCGGATTTTTAATTAATTTGTTTTGGGGTGTAAAATATACCGACTTGGGTCCTTTCCGCGCAATTAAGCTGGATAAACTTTTAGAGTTGCGGATGAAGGATAAATGGTACGGCTGGACTGTTGAAATGCAGATGAAAGCTGCTCAAAAAAATTATAAAATAAAAGAAATTCCCGTCCGCTACCGCAAAAGAATAGGAAAATCGAAAGTAACCGGAACAATAAAAGGTACGGTTATGGCAAGCATAATCATATTGAAAACGATATTTGCTTACGCAATTAAAGGAGAAAGGAAAAAGGCTAAATCCTAATACTCCACGCTATCGTGCAAACGACAAAATCTCATACTCACTTTTTCTATTTTTGAATATTATGAAATACTCGGTAATTATCCCGACATATAACGAAGAGCGGATAATCGGAAAGACGCTTGGGAATTTAATTTCTCATAACGCAGAATTCGAAATTATTATAAGCGACGGAAATTCGACTGACAAAACTCGGGAAATTGCCGGAACTTTTCCGGTGAAAATAATAAACGGGAAGCGCGGTAGGGGAATCCAGATGAATACTGCGGCTAAAATTGCACGCGGCGATATTCTTCTTTTTCTGCATGCCGATACTTTTTTGCCCCCCAATGCTTTCGAAATCATAAGCAATCGCTTTGCAGATAAAAATGTGCGGATAGCAACATTTAATTTAAAGTTTGATAATTCTAATTTTATCTTATCTCTTTATTCTTATTTCACCAGATTCGAATCGGTGTTTACCACATTCGGCGATCAAGTAATAATTGTAAGGAAAAAATTTTTTGAAGAGTTGGGCGGTTTCCCGGATGTGAAAATTTTTGAGGATGTTTCCTTTTTGAGAAAGGTACGTAACAAAACCAAAATAATTAAACTTAAACCAAAAGTGATAACTTCTTCCCGCAGGTTCGAAAAAAAAGGTTATATTAAAACACAGTTTAGCAACATAATGTATTTTATACTTTACTATTCCGGCAAGACGGATGAAGAAATTTACAAAAGGTATTACGATGAATAAACGGAACGGTTTGATAATATTTTCAAAATATCCGCAATACGGCAAAGTAAAAACCCGGCTTGCCGCAACTATCGGCAATGAAAAAGCGATAAAGTTTTATAATGTTTGTGCCAAGCATCTTTTTGACGCTGCAGCAGCGCTGAACGGCGATACGGAAATTTTTCTGTATTTCTATCCGCAAAATGAATTGAAGAAAATTAAAGAATGGGTATCGAAAGATTTTAATTATTTGCCGCAATCAAATGGCGATTTGGGAACAAAGATGAACCGCTCTTTCAACGAAGCATTCGCTAAGGGAATGGAAAAAGTTGTAATAGTGGGAACGGATATACCGGACGTGGATTCGGAATTATTGAAAAAGGCTTTTGATGAATTGGAACGGCATGATGTTGTAATCGGTCCTACATACGACGGCGGCTATTATCTGCTTGGACTTAAAGGGCCAATTCCGTCGATTTTCCGGAATATCGAGTGGAGTACTCATCATGTATTTGATCAAACATTAAGGAAGCTTAGAGAACTGGGATTAAAACCAAAGCTGCTTAATAAATTACACGATATAGATACGGAACTGGAATTACTCAACTGGTTGAAGTCAAAAAAAGGCGATACAAATTTCAAAGAAAGCTTACGTAAAGCGGTGTTCGGGGATTAATTAATGAAAGGAATATTCAAATGAAAATTAATATAAAGTTAATTCTAATATTAATTTTTTCGCTGACGGCGTCAATAACAAACGCCAAAAAAAAGCATGAACTTTTTACGGCAATATTGCAACAATATGTTCACAACGGATTGGTTAATTACTCTGCATTAAAAACCGATAAACAGTTGAACGAATACGTGGAAATGTTGAATAATATTAATCCCGATACCATAGCGGATAAAAACGACCGGCTTGCTTTTTGGATAAATGCGTATAACGCTTTTACGTTGAAAGTGATAACTGATAATTATCCCGTAAAAAGTATAAACGAATTGCATACAGGCGGAAGAATTTTGGGTCATGTTTTGGGAACTACGGTATGGCACAAAGAAATTTTTAAGGTAAACGGTAAATCGATATCGTTAAATAATATTGAACACGATATTATCCGCAAGAAGTTTAAGGAACCGCGAATTCATTTTGCGCTTGTATGCGGTGCGCTGAGTTGCCCGCCGCTAAGAAACGAAGCTTACGAAGGAGCTGAATTGGAGCGTCAGTTGGATGACCAAGCGAAATTATTTTTTAACGATTCAACCAAAAACAAATTTAATCTTAAAACAAGAACGGCGGAGCTTTCCAAAATAATGGATTGGTACGAAAGCGATTTCGGCAATTCTGATGAAGAGATATTGATGTTTATCTCTCCGTATTTACCGGAAGAAATTGCCCGCGACATAAAAGAGAATGCGGAAAAATGGGAAATCGATTATCTCGATTATGATTGGGGATTGAACGAAGAAAAAGAATAATTTATATTGAAATAATTAAAAACTTACTAATTCTATTTTTCAACAATCATGTTGATTTTTAATGTTCCCCGTAATTTTTTTCACCCGCTGTTATTGCAATTTTCAAGTAATTATCTTTAGGCGGTAACGGGCAAGTAGCGTATTTCGTAAATGCACAAGGCGGATTATAAGCTTTGTTGAAATCGATTACCGTTTTGCCGGATGAATCCGGCTTCGGGACATACAAAAATCTTCCGCCGCCGTAAGTTTCTTTCCCGCTTGTTTTATCGGCAAATATGATAAAAAATTTATCTCCCGAATCAATCGGATCCAAAGTGAATTGATTGCCTTCAAGCTCGAATTGCAAATAGCCTTTCGCCGTATCTTCTTCAATCGTTCCGATAATTGTTGGGATTTCAAGAAGTTTGGGAGTTTTATATCTTACGAAAATTGCCGGAACCTTCCACTTTTCATCCACGGGATAAGATTCGATTCCTTTGAATTCCTTAACTAATTTTGCTTCGAGATTTCTTAACCGTACACCGAAGCGGTCGGCTCGTTTTATTATGAACCAGCGGTAATTTTTCCACGATAAAACAGTCGGTTTTCCGTGTAAATCATTTTCCAATTCGGACGTTGTAATTTTTTTACCGTTAATTTCAACGTCAACGTTTTGATTAATGTTTACGGTTACCTTTCCGTTCTTCAAAACGAATGTCCCGATTTGTTCTGGAGTGTCTTCCGGGAAAATTATATCGTTGTTTTTCCCAGAACCGAAAGTATTCTCTCCTTCCTTTAACCAATTTAATCCAACAAGATTCAACCAACCGGTTTCGCTTTTAAGGTTTTTTATTCTTTTCGCCCGCCATGCATCCATTTCCTGCAAGTATTCTTTGCTTGCATGCGGTTTGTTTCCGCCGGTGCAACTTGTAAGAAAAATAAAAAGTGTTCCGAATAATATCGCATTTATGAATTTCATTTTTTTCCCGGTTTTTATTAATCATTTTTGTAGTGATGATTAAACAAATATAATCAAAAATAATTCAATATTGCCTGGATTAAATTAACAAATCACAAAACCCGGATTTCAAACAATCAAGCGGGAACGCAGTTTCCCAATCCGGTGATTATTCGATATTTCACTTTGAATAAAATTAATTAGGTTTGGTAAATTTTCATTTGAGTTTTGTATTTTTACTAAAGAAGAATCGGTTAAGCACATGCAAAAAATATTAATTTTCGGCGGAATAATTTTAATTGTTGCGGGATTGCTATGGCCGGTAATTTCGAAGTTGCCGTTGGGGCATCTGCCGGGCGATATTATCATAGATAAGCCAAATGTAAAGATTTATATTCCAATAACAACAATGATTTTAATCAGCGTTGTTCTTTCTCTCCTTATGTGGTTAATCCGTAAGCTTTTCTAATCTTGTTGAATCTTGAATAATTGGAACAAAATATTTTACGAATATGTAAAATTTTAATAATATCGCCGTTGTTGATTTCCATATAAAGCCATTTTGGAATTATGAAACAAAAACAAATATTAACTTTGAGGTCAGCATGAATTTTTTATTACCCGCCGTAATTTTAACTTTTCTTTTCGGTTTTTCCGGTGAGACTGTTGCTCAAACTGCCAACGATAAAAATAAGGTTCCCCGCGAATACCGTTTGAAGCTCCAATTTCCCAAACCCGATTTGCACAACATCCCTAATTTTCCGCCCAAAAAACTTTTTTTATTCAAAAATGGAAAGCTTGCCAAATCGGATTTTGATAACATGCCGTTTTATATCCCCGATTTATCGAAAAGCATAAAAATGCCAAATTATAAACCCGATCCCAAAATCAATTACACTATTCGAAAGTTCAAACTCCACAAAAATTTCAAAATGAAATAAAAACTTTTTCATTGTTTACGTAAGCATATTGTTTTGTTTCCTGGCGGAAGGAGAAATTTATATCTTCAACGATATTTTCCAGAGGAATAAATTTTTTATAGATTGGGAAACAAATTATTTTGTTCTATTGCAAATCGATTTGTAAGATATTTTCTCAATAATCTTGAATACGGATTAAAATGGTTAAACATATCTCCGAACCGGATGTTAGTGTTGCAATTCTCTCCGACGATGAAATCAATTTAGTTATTTACGGGAATTACGTTTCTTCGGACGGCAAAAAAATATTGAACGGCAAGTGTAAGGCTTATATCGAAAACGGAAAAATTATACTCGAAAGCGAATCTGAAAAGTTTGAAATTGAAAGCGGCACACTTTTTTCACCCGAAGATTTTGAAGCCGATTCTTTTGTGCTACGCAACGTTATAATCGGGAAAAGATTCCATTGGGAAAAAAAGGAGAATCAAAGGTTTCTCGGGCATTTGAAATTTCTTATTGAGAATAATAAAATCACCGCGGTTAATATTTTGCCTGTCGAGAATTATCTTACCAGTGTAATATCTTCGGAAATGAGTGCGACGAGTCCGAAAGAATTACTTAAAGCCCATGCAATTATTTCGCGCAGTTGGTTATTGGCTCAAATGGAAAAAAGCAAGGAATTGCGGGAGCAAAGGGTAAGTTATAAACCGGAGATTAAAACAGAAACGGAATTCATAAAATGGTACGACAGGGAAGATCATACGCTTTACGATGTGTGCGCCGACGATCATTGCCAACGTTATCAAGGGATTACAAAACTTATTGCACACAATGCTCAAAATGCAGTGCAAGAAACACGCGGACTCGTTTTAACTTTCGAAGATAAAATTTGCGATACTAGGTTTTCGAAATCGTGCGGCGGAATTACCGAACCGTTCGAAAATGTTTGGGAACCCGAACCTAAACCGTATTTGACAAAAATTATCGACTATAAGTTTGAACCCGACGGATACGAATTGGATTTAACGATTGAAGAAAACGCTCAAAAGTGGATTAGAAATTCACCGCCCGCATTTTGTAATACCACGGACGAAAAAATACTTTCGCAAGTTTTATTGGATTATGACCAGGAAACAAAGGACTTCTACCGTTGGAAAAAGGAATACACGCAAAAAGAAATTTCCGGGTTGATTTCCACAAAATCGGGTATCGATTTCGGTGAAATTTTGGATTTGATTCCAGTACAACGCGGGGAATCCGGTAGAATAATAAAGCTTAAAATTGTTGGGACGAAAAAAACTTTAACGGTGGGGAAAGAATTATATATCAGAAAAATTCTCTCCGATTCACATTTGTACAGTTCGGCTTTTGTTGTAGATAAGTTTGATATTCAGAACGACGTTCCGCAAAAGTTTGTTTTAACCGGAGCCGGTTGGGGTCACGGCGTTGGTCTTTGTCAAATAGGCGCTGCCGTTATGAGTCACATGGGTTATAAATTCGATGAAATTCTTCTTCACTATTTCAAAGGCGCATCAATAACAAGATTGTATCAATGAAAGTACTGCAGTCATGTTTGTCTCTCAGTTGGGGCGGCATGGAAATGTACACGGTTACTACCGCACTCCAATTAAAGAAAAAAAACGTAGAAGTCACACTTTTGTGTTATCCCGGTTCAAAGATTCATCTTGAAGCTAAGAAAAAAGGAATTCACGCAATTACTTCCGGAGCAAATGGATATTTTCATCCGGTGGAAATATTTAAGTTATCCGGGTACTTAAAAAATGAAAATTTCGATGTAATACATACGCATGCTTCTAAAGATTTATGGTTGCTCGTACCGGCTTTGCGCTTATCAAGATTAAAAACCCCGCTGTTCTTAACCAAACATGTAGGTTCGTTTATAAAAAAGAAAGATTTGTTTCACCGTTCGCTTTACAAGCGGGTAAATACCGCATTTGCGATTAGTACCGTTATTAAAAATAATCTTTTGGAAACAACGACTTTACCCGAGGAAAAAATTAAAATTTTACACGACGGAATTGACACACGGAAATTCAGTCCGGGAAATTCAAACGGTGAACAGATCCGGAAGGAATTCGGAATAAATAAAGATGAAATTCTGGTAGGAATGATAGCCCGGTTTACTTGGGGTAAAGGTCACGAAGAATTTTTACAAGCCGCCGAAGTTTTGAAAAAAAAATACGGCAACATAAAATTTATGATTGTCGGAGAAGCAAGTCGCGGTGAAATGGAATATGAAAAAAAGATAAAGCAGTTGATAATTTCCTTGAATTTGGAAGATAAAATAATTCTAACCGGTTACCGAGAAGATGTAGTTGATTTGCTCGGTGCAATGGATATTTTTGTTTTTCCTTCGCATTCGGAAGCATTCGGTATTGCTTTGGTAGAAGCAATGGCTGTAGGTGTTCCTTCCGTCTGTTCGGATTCTAACGGAATTTTGGATATTGCCGTTGACGGCGAAACATCTTTATTTTTTAAGACAAAAGATGCCGCAGACTTAGAGAAGAAACTTGAAAAGTTGATAATTTCGGGCGAATTGAGGAAAAATCTCGGCACTCAAGCAAGAGAAAGAGCGGTTGAGCTTTTTGAAATAGAGAAATTGACCGGTAAATTATTAAATTTTTATCAAAAATCTTTATTCCGAGAATAACCTTTCTTTAAAGTATTTGGGAAATTCCAATTGGAAATTTTCGGGTAAAAATTATTATATTAAAAATCAGACTGAAAATTCTTTAATGAAAATTGTTGAATTCCTTCCTCGAGGGATTCCAAAATAGAGTTCAAATTATAATTCACTTTCAACTTAACAAACATTAAGGAGTTCACATGAGAAAAATCTATCTATTCCTTTCCATTTTATTTCTCGGTGGTTACTTCTCCGTATTTTTCGCACAAGGTTTAACAACGGCATCAATCAACGGTATTGTTACGGATGCCGACGGTAATCCGCTACCGGGCGCTAACGTGATTGCCGTGCACGAACCCAGCGGAACTCAATACGGAGCTTCAACCAGAACAAACGGATTGTACAACTTACCGAACTTGAAAATAGGCGGACCTTATTCGGTTACAGTTTCGTACGTCGGTTATGTTAAAGAAACTCAAAAAAATATTTATCTGAAGTTAGGTCAAAAGTTACGTCTGGATTTTAAGTTAAAATCTTCATCGGTTAAACTTGGAGAAGTTCAGGTTACTGCACAAGCAGACGAAGTTTTGAACGGAAACAGAACCGGTGCCGCAACTTACATTAATCCCGACGAAGTAAAGGTTATGCCTACTATTAAAAGAAGTACGAGGGATTTGACACGTCTCGATCCGAGAAGCGACGGTAATTTCAGTTTTGCAGGTAAAAACTGGTTATTCAATAATATTTCGCTCGATGGTTCTTACTTTAACAATCCGTTCGGATTGGACGATCCTGCGCCTGGCGGTCAAGCCAATGCGGAACCCGTTCCCTTCGATGCAATTGAACAGGTTACCGTTTCCGTTGCTCCGTTCGATGTTCGCGAAGGCGGATTTACCGGAGCGGGCATTAACTCGGTTACCAAAAGCGGTACCAATAATTTCAAAGCTTCCATTTACAGTTATATGCGTAACGAAAATTTGATGGGTAATACCGTAAGCGGTAAACAAGTGATTGCTAATCCGTCTCTTTCGTTTAATCAATCCGGTGTTTCCGTAAGCGGACCGATTATCAAAAACAAATTGTTCTTTTTCTTAAACGGTGAAATTGAAAGAAGGGACGATCCCGGTACAAACTTTATTGCCGACCGCGACGGGAACGTTGTGTTCGGGGAATCCAGAGTAAGGGCTCAAACTATGGATTCGATTAGACAAAGAATGAAAGAAGTTTACAATTACGAGACCGGACCATACGAAGGTTACATTCATTCCACTGATAATGAAAAATTGTTGATTAAACTCGATTGGAACATCAACGATAAAAATAACCTTACGTTCAGATATAACAGGTTGGATGCACGCAGACAACTTCCCCCGCATCCGTTTGTTCTTAGTCCGAATAACACCGGGCGCGGTCCGAATGAAAACAGTCTTCCGTTCCAAAATGCAGGTTACAGAATTAACAACAGATTGAATTCGTTCGCGTTAGAGCTTAATAGCCGTTATTCTTCTTTTGCTAACAGATTTTTCGTCAGTTACAACAGATTTAGGGATTACCGCGATCCGTTCAGCGAACCGTTCCCTACAATCGATATTGCTGAAAACGGAGTTACCTATACTACACTCGGACACGAACCGTTTTCCATCCATAACATACTCGATCAAGATGTTTTACAATTGACCGATAACTTCAGTTATTATTTCGGGAACCATGTTTTTACGGTAGGTTCTACGTTTGAATATTTCAGTTTCTTCAACTCGTTTAATATTTTCCGGCACGGTTTGTTCATGCTACCGTATTTCTTGGATTTTGAAGGCGACGGAATTCCGAACGGAAGTATGTTCCCGTCGTTAGCGGAATTTTTTGCGGCAACCGATCCGAGCAATCCGATAAATTTCAGAGGAATGATAGGTTCCGGTCCGTATAAAGGTGAAAAAATAGAAGTCGGTCAATTATCGTTTTATGCTCAAGATGAATATCTGGCAACAGAGAGATTGAGTCTTACTCTCGGATTGAGAGTCGATATGCCGATGTATTTCACAAAACCGGTCGATAATCCGTTCTCGAGATCGTTAACATTGTTAGATGAAAACGATCAACCCGAAACGGTTGACCAAAGTAAATTGGCCGGGGTTCAACCATTATTTTCTCCGCGCATCGGATTTAATTACGATGTAACAGGAGACCGTTCAACTCAATTACGCGGCGGTACGGGAATATTCACCGGTAGAATCCCGTTTGTTTGGGTTGGAAATGTAATATCCAATCCAGGCGCAAACCCCAATCTCTATCCGGCAAAAGACCCGATTTATACTTCCGATGATGCAGTATTGATGCAGTCTTTCGATTTGAACGCAATGACGGAAGATTTCAAATGGCCGCAAGTATGGACGACGAATTTGGCAATAGACCAAAAATTACCATACAATTGGTTGGGAACTCTAGAATTCATTTACGGAAAAGACATTAATTCCATTTATGTGAGAAATGCCGATTTGAAAGCACCGGTTAGATATTTACCGATTGATCATCGTCCGTATTTCTCCGATGCTAACGGTCATGAATTAAATCCCGACGGCGGCGCCGGAGTTTATGTGATTGACAATTCAAACGAAGGTTATCACATGAACTTCACCGCTCAACTCAGAAAGCAATTCGATTTCGGTTTGAATCTTTCGCTTGGTTACAGTTTTACGGAAGCTAAAAACCTTATGAAATCAACTGAAATTGCAAGCGTTCTTTGGTCGGGAAATCCGGTTAAAGGCGATCCGAATAAACCTGAATTAAGTTATTCCGAATTCGGACAAAGACACAGAATTATTGCTTCGGCAACTTACAGACATGAATGGAACGAAACTTTTGCTACGAGTTTCGGAATATTTGTTGAAGCCGGAGAAGGTAACAGATTTGCAGGCGCCGGCGGAAACAGATATTCTTTCACTTATTCGGGCGATGTTAACGGAGACGGTCAGCCCGGTAACGATTTGATTTACATTCCGGCAAACAAGAATGAAATATTCTTTGACCCGTACACGGATGCAAACGGTAATACCGTAACTGCAGATGAACAGTGGAATAACTTCAACGCATTTATCGAACAAGATGAATATCTCAGTAAACACAGAGGAGAAATTGCGGAAAGATTCGGATTGGTAAATCCTTGGTATTTCAATATCGATCTGAAGATTCTTCAAGATTTCTCATTCAACATGGGAAATCAGAAACATACTTTCCAAGTAAGTTTGGATATTTTGAATTTACCGAATTTACTTAACTCCAATTGGGGTGTAAGGAAAGTTGCAAATTCCGCTGCAACTTCACCGCTTGAATTAACAAGATTCGATGACGATCCGAATAACAATATTCCGGACGGTGCACCAATCTTTAATTTCAGAAATGCGGCACCGGAAACTTTTGTCGACGATCCCGGTTTATTCTCACGTTGGCAAATGCAGCTCGGTTTGCGTTATTTCTTCGAGTAATTTGAGATAAATTGCTTTTATTTGTAGCCCGGTTCCATTTGGATGCCGGGCTTTTTTTATATACGGATAACGAAATTACAAGAACGGAAATTCCAAATAACAAATCCCAAATTTCAAACATCAAATTCCAATTGACCAATTCCAAATGACAAGTGACTAATGTCTAATGACATTTTCCTAATGACAAAATGTGTCACACCGATGGCGTTTGCCGGATGAAAAAAGGGGGTTCTCTTTAGAACCCGAGATTTCCCATACAAGCGGATTATTTCAGCATCTGATTTAAATTATGAGTTTATTTCAGATCCCGAAACAATCCGCCGGTGGCGGACGGAATGACAGTTTCTATTCTGTGTCATGCTGAACTTGTTTCAGCATCTACTAAACTGTTAATCAAATTCAGGTCTTGGTCAGAAAAACTGTGAGCACTCTGTTCGAGTTCGGTTTGTGGTAGAAAGAGAGTTCATTTCAGATCCCGAAACGATCCGCCGTGGCGGACGGGATGACTGTTTCTATTTTGTGAAAATCTGTGGTTCTTTTTAAAACCACAGATTCACTCAGATTTTGGCACAGATTCACACAGACGGGATTTTAAATTTCACTGCTACCGCCGTCCATACGGTGGTAGAATTAAACATTGTTATTTAATTTTGTTTAACAAATCCCCAACTGCGTCTTTGTGAACCATAAAATCCATTATTTTAAGTTTTACGTAATCCTTTTGCATAAAGTAGTAACCTTTATTTTGTCCGTCTCTCGAACTCGAACCCGAATCTTTGATGAGATACCAAGTATCGTTGCCTTTTTGGGTATAACCAATTAAATGAATTCCGTGATCGTCGGTGGTAGTTCCGTTTCCGAATCTGAATTGTCTTGCGTTTTCATCAATATATTCAGCCGGAATATCGAAAGAAGGAATAACAAACACATCTTTTTCCGGTATTCTTCCCGGTTCGGAAACGTCCCCACCTATGACCAAAGAAAATCCTTTGCGAATTGCGTTATCCAATATGTTCATAAATTCATCCAAAGGAACATTAACATAATCTTTGCTGTGCCACCAGTTATCCGGAACTTTGTATTCAACCTTTTCGTAATATGGCGCTTGCATGTAAGACAATATATCAACATAATCATCCAAATTTAGTTTTAGATAATCCCGGAGATATTCTTTCGGAGAATAAAATTTATTGTTTATTTCAATAGCGCTCGGCGGAATGCCCATATATTTATCTAATATCGATTTTATTGTGGAAAGAACCAGTTCTTCGTTCCACGCATTCGTTTCCTTTACGCTTTTTAAATAAGAATACATTTCGCCGAACATTTTGGAATGGTCGTGGAATTTCTGCCCCGGTAACAATCCCGGATATTCGCTTTCCGGAACTATCCCGTATTCCTTCCAAATCCGCGTAACCGCGTTTGCTTCGGAACCTTGGGCGAAAAGGGATTTTCCCCGTGTGCGGACATACTCCATTGCTTTCTCTACATATTCCCAATAGACCGTAAACATTTCGGAAAGCTTTACTTTTTTGCCTGTTAATCTGTAAACTTCCGATTCAAAAAAAGACGTTGTGGAAAAAGACCAACATGTTCCCGTATTCCCTTGGGAAATGGGAGCGTTGTGCCATACGGATTTAAATTCGTCAACGGATTTGGGTAAATCGTAATTACTTACGTCAACCCGGAAAATTTTTTTCGGTTCTTGCCTTTTATTATTAAATTCCCGAATGCTTTTCATTATTACGTTTTGATAATATCCCGGTTTTTTCTCTACGAAGACCCCTTTATCTTTATGACGTTCTTGCGGGAATGTTTGTCCGGCAAATAATATAGTAAAAACAAAAATGATTAAAATTCTAAATAACCGTTTCATTTCTTCCTCCGGAATTTCTGTGAAAACAATACCGTAAAATAATAAAATATGGTGTTAAGTATTTTTGTATAGTATCTTTCGTGAATTCGGTTCAACGTTAAACGATATTTTTAATTAAATTGGTAGTTAAAATAAAAAGGGATTCGTAAAAAAAATTAAGGAGAATTGAAATGTATAAATTGGTTTTACTGCGACACGGGGAAAGCGAATGGAATAAACTCAATTTGTTTACCGGCTGGACGGACGTCGATTTAACCGAGAAAGGAAGGCAAGAAGCAGAAGAAGCCGGAAGACTGTTAAAAGAAGGCGGCTTCACATTTGATATTGCTTATACATCTGTATTGAAAAGGGCAATAAGAACATTGAACATTGTATTGGATGTAATGGATTTAATGTGGATACCCGATGTAAAAAATTGGAGATTGAACGAAAGACATTACGGTGCTTTGCAAGGACTTAACAAAGCCGAAACAGCTAAAAAATACGGAGACGAACAAGTGTTGCTGTGGAGAAGAAGTTACGATGTGCCGCCGCCGGCTTTGGATGAAAACGATGAACGCTATCCGGGAAAAGATCCGCGGTATGCCGGTCTGAAAAAAGAAGAAATTCCGCTTACCGAAAGTTTGAAAGATACAGTTGCAAGATTCGTTCCGTATTGGCTCGATACAATAGTACCTACAGTTAAAAGTGGAAAGAAAGTTATAATTGCCGCACACGGAAACAGTCTGCGTGCATTGGTTAAATATTTGGATAATATGAGCGAAGAAGAGATTGTTAAACTCAATATTCCCACCGGTGTTCCGTTGGTTTACGAGTTGGATGAAGAGCTGAAACCGGTTAAGCATTATTATCTTGGAGACCAAGAAGCAATAGCAAAGCGCATAAACGCGGTGGCAAATCAAACAAAAGCCAAGTAACATAAAATTTTTTGTTTACGCCGGTTATGTGATATGTAATAATTGATGGGTAATTGCCCTTGATTTTATCGGTGAATTTCTACATTTTCGGTATTAATTAAATATTTGCAAACAAAAGCTTGTATTCGAATGATAAAAAAAATAGTTTTCTTCCTTATTGGCTTGGCATTCTTTCAAATGAATTTGTCTGCTCAGATTGTTGTAGGTAAATATGCCGGGGAATTTCTCGCACTCGGTGTCGGGGGTCGTGCATTGGGAATGGGCGGAGCGCACGTTGCCGTTGTTTCCGATGTAACTGCAGGTTATTGGAATCCCGGCGGATTGGCAAGAATCGATTATCCACAGATTTCCCTTATGCACGAAGAACATTTCGGTAGTTTGGTAAATTATAACTACGCCGCTGTTGCAATCCCTTACGGAAAAGATATGAGTTTTGGATTAAGCGTTATCAGACTTAGCGTTGACGGAATTCCCGATACGCGTAACGCATTAATCGACAGGGTTACGGGAAATGTAATTTACGATATAAATAATCCCAATTCTGTTCTCGATCCGACAAAAGTAACTGAGTTTAACAATACCGATTGGGCGGTTTATTTAACGTTTGCTAAAAGGCATTCGGAAAATTTTTATTGGGGAGCTAATGTTAAAATAATTCGTAGGGATTTGGCGGAATTCGGAGCTACGGGAATCGGATTCGATATCGGAGCGGTTTATAAACCCGCAGACCGTCTTTATCTCGGGGCAAACATTATGGATATAACAACCACTTTTTTGGCTTGGAATACCGGCAGAACGGAATTGATTACGCCAACCGCTAAAATCGGCGCCGCATACGTTCAAGAATTTCTCGGACTCAACTTCATTCCTGCACTCGATTTTAACGTAAGATTTGAAAACCGCCGGTTCGCATCGAATTTTAACGTTGGTCCGGTTAGCTTTGACGTTAGAACGGGAATTGAAATTAACTACAAAAATCTTATTTCCGTCCGCGGCGGTTATAACGATGTGAAACAATTTACAATTGGCGCGGGAGTAAAACTTCCAAAGTTAAATATCGACTACTCGTTCGCAAGGTTCAACAAAAGCGAAGTTGACAGACTGCCCGATACGCACAGAATATCGTTGATTTTAACCTTGGAACAACCTAAATTTATGCGCGGAAGTTAGAAGCGGGAAAATATTGGAAAAGAATTTTTTAGAATGGCGCCACAAAGGCGCTATTTTTTTGCGGAGTTAAGATGAACAATAAATCTTTTTTGGTAATTGCGTTTTCGGTCCTGTTGATTTTTGGTTGCTCCGGTGCGCGCTATTCTGTCTCTAAAAAAACTTTAAAGGAAAATTACGTTTCGGGGAAATCGGGACTTAGAATTAAAATTCCAAACGGTTGGTTTCAAGCATTCGATGCGGGAGAGAATGATTCGGATATATGGCTCGTAAGCGATGATTATTCGTCGTCGATAAAATTCACTCTAATTACATTTGATTCAAAAGGAAATAATTTGCACGATGCTGTTGAAATAAGTAAAGCAGCCAACAAAGTTTTGTACGGTGATCCGGTCGGTTTCAAGAATAAAGAAACCGGAAACAAAAATATGTTGGCTTATGAAATTTTGAAAAACGGAAAATTGTTTTCTTATGTAATTGTCTTTAATATCAACGGTAAATTTTACGAATGCAAGAGTGAATTTGCGGATGATTTGACGGAAGAAAAAAGGGGTAAGGTAATAAGTATTCAAAAGTTATTGACGGATAATTTATTTAACCTTTAGATACAAATGTTCTTTAAATAAAGAACAGCAAAGAAAGGGCGGTGCAGATTTCCGTTTTTTAAAAAATGAACATGATTTTCTATCTCTTTACATTCTCCCAAAATAATTTTGAATGTTCATCTATTTTTCGAATAAGTTCTTTGTTTTCGAGTGAATCAGGGTTTTTTAAGCGGAGTAGAAAAAGATAGGCCAGAAAGCTGTCCGCTAAAACATCTGCATCGCTTTTTTTAATAAATTTGTGTTTCATCATTTCGGAAAAAATAAGTTTTGTCATTTCAAAATAACCGGAATAATACGAACTGAAAGAAATGTCAATCTCCGTATTATTGTAAAACTGTTCACCGAGAATAATTTTAATTAACGACCGTTCACTACTGGAATTCCAGTGCTCGAAAATTTTCCGGGCAAAATTACGGATAAATATTTCCGGATTGCTGATTTCGTCTAATAATTCATCGGTAAGGATAATTGCGGGTAAAGATTCCGGGGTAAGTCTATTAATTAATTCCGCAAATATTTCTTTTTTAGATGAAAAATGGTTGTAAATTGCGCTTTCTCTTATGCCGACTTCCTTCGCGATATCACGTATCGATGTGCCGGAGTAGCCTTTACGGACGAACAAACCGGTTGACTTTTGAAGGATTATTTCTTTTGTGTTTTTCATTATTTAGTAAAATAAAAATGAACGTTCGTTAATTTATAATATTTTAATTGAAATGTCAATCAGGAGATATAATTAAACCGTAGGACAAGGCATGCCTTTCACTGTTGCCGAGGTCCATAGCTCGGCAAGAATACCTCGTTCCTACCAATTCCCGCCTTGGCAGGCAAGCCCAAGGGGGAGGGAGCAGATTTCATTGTTTTTGTTTTACCCCGGCAAATTAGCGTACAATTAAATATTTAACTTTTTCTTATTGAATATTGAACCCCGCGACTTCAGTCGGGGGTTAAGGAATGTAAACCGAAAAGAAAGAAACCGATTTATCGGTTTCCACCGGTAAAATTATATTTTAACTAACGAATGAGACATTTATTCTTCTATTATAAAAACCGTTGAAACGGTTCATGTGATTATTCACTAGCTCACGGGGTTATTGCTTACCCCATGGATAAATCCATGGGGTTGTCGTCTATTGAAAAGCATTTCATTACTATTTCTTATTTCGGCAGAGTCATTTTTTTCGCAAAAGCGTAGGGACAAGGCGTGCCTTGTCAGGGAATTTAATTTTATTACTATCTTAAGAAGATTATATTCAATCTAATCAAATATTTTCTTGCCGGAAGTTATATCATTGATGGAAATATAACCAAAGTATTATAAACATCGGGGAGAGCTGTATATTCACGGTTGTTAAAATAAATCAGCATTTAATTTATCTCTTTTGAATGAATGTAGAAATGATAGAATACTTTTATTCTTTAATAAAAAATGAATCTGATTCTATAAAAAAATGGAAAATAACAACACAAAATACAATCTGAACGCTAGAAGAATACACGATAAGAAAAAGATAAAACCACAACAGTAACTACTCGAAATAATTACATGTTGTGGTTAAAATATTGTTATAGGATATTAAATTTAGCGGTAACCAATGCTTGAAATGTTAGTATCCGGGCGGAAACATTTGACTGAATATTAGTTAATCCGTACTCAAAATATAATTGAGGCGTTAATTCTACCAATCTGCTTAGCGGAATATTATAACCGGCGCCGGTTTTAATTCCAAAACGCACTAGGGTATTTTTAATTGATTGTTTGATTTTTGTACTTCCGTCAGTAAAAGTTAGCCTGTTATTTTGGGAAGTAAGTCTAAGTTCCGAGGATGCTTCAATGTTAAAGCCAACCATTGGTCCCATTACAAAATATAATCTGCTTCCGGTTAAGTCTAATTTAAACAACGGTTCAATCATAAAATAAGCTAATGATGAACTACTTGTTATCGAATAACTAATTCCGCTCTGCGTACCTTCCGATGAGGAAGACCCGCTTCTGTTATCGTAAAATTGAACATTGGTGATAAGTCCGATTGTTCGAGTAAAATTCATATCAACTTGAGCTCCGATTAAAAGACCAAGACCTGTTGCTGTTTCATTTAAATCGGATCCGGTACCAATATTAAAATTTAAACCTAAAGTCGGTCCCACTTTCATTTTAAATTGTGAGTACGAAATATTTGATAAAAATAAAATCAATATGATTGAGGTAAATATGTTTTTCATTTTATTTCTCCAATTATGTGTTATCATTTAATTAAAATTTTACTTGCAGATTGAGTGAGTAAATTTCCCTAAATAAATTTCTACTAACTTTTAGAGTATATTTTCCTTTATCCGATTTCCAAATTGTTAAACCTTTCTGTATTCTGCTGTTGTGTCTGTTGGCAGATATCGGAGCGTCAATTATTGACCATACATATCCCGAAAGAGCAATTCCGATTCCCGTAAAGAACAATGCCTTTTGTGGCGATTCCGGTTCTCCGCATTCAACACATGACATGCCGGCAGCCAAACCCAATCCTCCAATCATTAATCCACCTTGAATAAGAGCTTTTGTATAATCACCGTTATAGATTTGACCGCCTGTCGGTAGAAACATCGAAAGAAAAAATGCTAACCATGGGGATTTATAATCGTCATCATTATAAACCGGATTCTTTTTATTGTTAAGTTTATCGGAAACGATAAAGTTCTTTAAATTATAACGTAGCAATAAAATATTAGTCTGTTTACCAACTTTGCTATCCAATAATTTTTTTTCATTGGTATTTCCGTTAGCCAATGTACTTTGTACAATAACTAAACTTAGAATGAGTATCTTTATTTTTATATTCCTACAATTCACGGTTTTTCTCCCAATTATATTAAGATAAAACACGTACATCTTTATATGCGTAAAAGTGCTCCGGAAAGGCTCATAATATTTTGAAATGGGAAAAATTATTTTGCTCTTCTTTTTTAATAAACTCAACCGCTTGCTATTAATCCCATTTTTGCAGCTATATTTACTGCTTCCAATTGTGAGTGAACGTTTAATTTTTTGTAGATATTTTTTATATGAAAATGTACTGTGTTAACACTGATAAATAAAGCATCGGCAATTTGCTTATATCGTTTCCCCAAAGCAAGGAATGATAAAACTTCTTTTTCCCTTTCGCTCAGCAACTTGGTTTCGTTCTGTTGTTCCGGTTTTTCAAGCAGAAAAACTATCTTTTTATTGTAATTATTTTGGGAAAATATGGATTCGTAATTATTTCTTATTATCCTAAAAATATCCGATGCCGTATTGGCTTTTGTAGAATATTTAACATTTTCCGAGATTATTAGTTGAATATGGTTTTCATCCTTTTCATTAACTGTACATACAATGACATTCAGATTTTCCATGATATTTGTAACTTCTGATTGCATTTTAATATTATCTGTTCCAAGCTGCTCTAAGTTCATGTTAACTCCTATAAATAATTGTTTAATTCAGATTTACGGAAGAAGAACTCAGAACTGCCAAATGATTTCTATGATAAACGGCTATATAATAATCACCGTTGCCTATTCCGTAAAAATCTATATCGGTTGAACCGTCCGTATCTAAAATTACACCGTCGTTTCTAAGCAATGCTGCTCTTGTTGAAACAACTGTTGTTGCCGTTGCAGCCGAACTGCCGGTTCTTAATTCAACTAAAACCCAATCGACTATATTATTATTTGAAATAAAAGATTGTGTTGTTTTCTCGTTACCGTTATAATTCCACGGCGAATTAGAATACGGCTGTGTTAATGGAATGGATGTTCCTAAAGATGTACTCATACTACCGGAATTGAACGGACCTTCTAAAAATATTTTTACTGCCGCACTTACATGAACGGGAGTAAATTCTACTGCTAAAGGAGAGGTTCCGTCAAATATCGGTCCTTCTTTATCTTGTCTTCTGTATGAAATTCCTTGAGTTCCATTACTGTTTTCTATGCCTACCGTTCCGGTATAAAAATCAGCGTCAACGAAAGAGCTTCCTTTTTCTTTAAACTGAATTTTGATAATTCCATTCGGGTTAAGAATAATTTGAAAAGTTATCCAGCCGTTTGCATCGTTGGGAACGTATGCAGAGCCATCCCAATATATTTGAGGATATTTTTCATAAGTAATAACCATCTCCCCGTTTTTCATTCCGTAATACAAATGTTTGCCGGTAACATTTGCGTTTGTAGGATTTAAATTCATCCAATATCCGGCAATGATATTATCGGGGGTGTAATTACCGGGAATTGCAAATGGAAAGTTTGTTGAGCCGGTTGTATTTGTAAAAGTAATAAACCCGTTTGAATTTATATAGAACTGAGTATAAATATTACCAAAAAAATTAAATGAAAAACCCAAATCATAAGGTCCTTTGGTTTCTTCATCACCAATCGAGGAAATTAAATCGGTGCCGGTACCGGAAATGTCTATCCAATTATACGTAGGTTGAGACTGTGTACCGGCAATTGAGTTTGTAAAGATGTATTCCCCCTGAGTTGGTCCGCCCCCTCCGGTATTTACATTTCCGTCTCCGGTTGTAAAGGACCAAATAGGACAATTTTGAGCTTCGGATGAACAATTAACCGGAATTACTTGCCAATAGTAAGTAGTGTTTGGTGTTAAAGGTGTTGAACCATGCACACCAAAAGTTGTTGAACTGAGTTCTATTCCGTTATAATAATTTGTCGGTGTGGTTATTCCTCCGCCGTCTGTACCGACATAAAGTAATTGTTTTGTTGTTGTCGTAAAATCAGGTTCATGCCACTGAACATGCAAGTCGGTTGGAAGTAAAGTAGAACCATTTGGCGGTGAAGCAATTGTTGCACAGTCCGGTGCGGGTTCCGTTCCGGTACAACTATCATCGGTAACGCTTACATCATCTATATACCAATCGTAACCATAGGGTGGATTACCTGAACCATCGTCACTGCCAACATATTGGAAAGCAATAAAAACATTACTGCTTCCTACATAATTTTGCAAATCTATCACCTGGAATGTCCAAGAATCTTCAGTACCAACGCCGCTATGTATGAGGTCCCAACTTGCAGAGTAGGGATTGCCGTTATTTGTGTAATTTGTTGAAACACGTACATTATACTGGTCGTTCAAATATATATCTTGAAGAAAAAAGTTTTCGTAGTATTTTAAAAATGCAGAAGTGGCGGTACTTAAATCAATTGAAGGACTTATGAGCCATGTATCCGCATAAGGTTCCGCAGTAGACCAAGCAGAATTTTGCCCCGTATGAAACTCGCTGTTATCTTGTTCCCACGAAGAAACATCTGCGTAAACATCCCATCCCGTAGGTATCCAAGTTTCAAAACTTTCATTAGCCAAATACGTAACGGTTGAGGTGCTGTTCGGACTATTTAATTTTGTTTTCCCTAAGGATTTATTATGCAGTTTTTTCTTGTTAACTTTTTCAAAAACAACTATTCCGTTTTTTTGGGTTTGTATTACTTCATAATCATTTTGCGTTTGAGCAAAAATTGTTGCTGTTAAAAAACACAGCATAAAATGAATGTAAATTTTTTTCATTGTTTTACTCTATTCTATTAGGATAATTCGTCTTACTGGTATATGCGTAAAAGATAAATGAAAAGGCTCAAACAAATAAAGAAGGGAGAAAATTCTTCTCCCTTTTGAGTTTTATTTAATGTTAATATTTTGTCCACTTATTTACCGTTATAGAATCATCTTCTTAATTTCAACAAAAATGCCGGTTTAAAGTTTATAGTCATAAATTCCATTTGGCAGATTTGAGTCATCACAAGTAACTTCATAAAACCGGGATATTGTTTTTTCTTTACAAGTGTTGCTACTTCTTTCATTAAAATGTTATTACTATTAGTCTGAGAAGAAAAGAAAAAACTCATAATAATTTTGGTTTAATTAGTGACCGGGTAGATAAATTTTTTCCGAACTCATCACGTCTAAATGGTTCATTTGTCTAATTACCAAGTAATAACTTTCATTGCCAAATACTTTAATTTCAACACCGGAGGTTCCATCGGTCTCTATTACATCTCCGTCACTTGTTAATAATGCTGCCCGACTGCTAAATAGCGATAAATTATCCGGAGGTGTTCCCCTATAAATTTCTAACAAAACCCAATCAATTACCTTATGATTTGTTATAAATGTGCTTGGATTAGGGTCTTGTATTACTTCCGTTCCGTTATATCCGTATTTATTAAAAAACGGTTGGCTGGTTGGTATATATGTTCTTCCTTCTCCCATGTTTCCATTTTCATATGGTCCTTCTAAAAAGATTTTTGTTATAATATCATCAACTTTATACCGGCCAAGTACTTTAATTTCGTAAAATCCAATGTCCGTTCCGTTTACGGGCGTATTATCCGAACCTTTAAAAATTACTTCATATCCCGGTACATCATCTACGGGGATCGATATCCATTCTTGAGGCTGCAAATATTGGTCATTTGTATAAACCAATGTTCCGTCGCCACTTTCAAACTGTCTTCTTATATAGATGTTAAAATCCCAGCTATGCGGGTAACCAAGGTATTTGGGATACAATTGAATTTCAGTAATTACGAAAAAGGAATAATATAATTCAATTATTCCCCAATCGGGATTATTTACATTTCCAACTTTCCAAGTTGCATAGGTATTTAAATCATTGTCATGCAACTCGGGCATATTATCTCCGAATTGAGGATCGGAATGTCTGTATGCATGTAATATATCCAACTCTTCAATAGTTACAACTTGAGAATTTACTTGTGAGTATGATAACAATAGGACAAGCCCTAAAAAATATTTAACAAATTTCATAGTTTTCCTCCGTTAAAATGTTATTTATATTCTATATGCGTAAAAGAGAAGTGAAGAGGCTCAAAAAAATAAAAAGGGAGAAAATTATTCTCCTCTTCGGTAGTTTTATTATTTCCAAATGCAGGTTTTAAAAAAGAATAATTTTTTGATAAGACATGTCGAGGCGTGGGCCTCGACATCAGTTCAAATCTTAACTTTTTCTTGTTGAAGCTTGAACCCCGCGACTTTAGTCGCGGGTTAAGAAACACAAACCTCAAAAAAGAAACCGATTTATCGGTTTCCGCAGCCTATAATTTTTTCGCTATAAAAACCGTTGAAACGGTTCTGGGTTATCTTTTTATGTGTTTATCCCACGGATAAATCCATGGGGTTGGCGTGTGTTGAAAAGTAAGAAATGCGGGGACAAGGCATGCCTTGTCCCGAAAGGTTGTTTGATACTATTTCAGCAATAACATTTTCTTTGTTTGGGAAAATTCCCCGGCAGTCAGTTTGTAGAAATACAATCCGCTCGGGAGATCTCCGGCATTGAATATTACGGAATAACTACCAGGAGATTGTTTTTTGTTTACCAATGTTTTTATTTCTCTTCCGAGTATATCAAATACTTTCAGGGTAACGAACCCCACCTCGGTCCTCCTCTTTGTCAAAGGGGAGGAAGTTGGTATGGAATATTTAATTGTTGTAGTGGGGTTGAAGGGGTTAGGATAGTTTTGGTAAAGATTAAACTCCAAGGGTAACACGGGTTTATCTTCCATCGCCGTGGTTATTGTATCAATACTTTTTAGTATCCAATTATCCGGATCGAACTCAATACTTTGCGGTTCTCCAATAACTTCCGTATAAAAAGTTTGGTCTTGTTGATTATTAAAAAAAGATAAAGAAGTATCGCCCAATGCAGTAGTAACCCTAACCGTTACAGGCATTGTAAAGAAAGTAGGATTTCCATGACTAGCTTGTTGAACTCTTATTCTTAAATTATATCTGTTGTTTTCAATTTGTGAATATCCCCAATCGAGAGAATAAACCGGATAATCTTCGCCGTAAATCCATTCTTTGAAAAAATAATCCAAATCTTTTCCGGAAACTTGTTCGGCCACTCTTTGAAAATCTTCAGTCGTGGCAACTCCATAAGCTAATTGCGGTTCGTTTATGTACGAATATAAAACATTGAAAAATGTTGAGTCGCCCAAAACACCTCTCAACATATGTAAAACTACCGCTCCTTTGGCATAGCTTCTCGATCCGTTGAAAATTTCACCAACATCATCAATATTTTGAACGTAGATTGAACCAACTGCGTTTTTAGCGGATAACATTTCATATGAAATTGATGACTTGTAATTATCTTGACCGTATTTAGCTTCCTTGTATAACGATTCACAATAAGTGGCAAAGCCTTCGTTGAGCCAAATATGGTGCCAGTCTTTACAAGTAATTTTATCACCGAACCATTGATGCGCAAGTTCGTGGGAAACGATACCGGGCCCGAAAGCACCCATCGAAGAAACGGTTTGATGTTCCATACCGCCTCCCCAACCGAATTCGGCATGTCCGTATTTTTCGTCGATATAAGGATATAATCCAAACAGATTTGAAAAGATCGATAACATTTCAGGAGTTTTATCCAAGTTTGCTTTCTCTGATTTTAAATGATCGGGATACAAATAATGAACAATTTCCATCGAATCGCCGGGAGCGTAAACAAAGTAATTTCTATAAATTTCATAATCGGTCATTGCCACCGATATCAAGTAATTTGCTATCGGGTGGTGGTTTTTCCATTTAAATGTTCTTGTTCCGTCACCGTTGTCCGTAATTCCCATTAAACTACCGTTGGATACCGAATAAAATAAATAATCGGCAGTAATCCAAACATCCGAAGAATCAGCCTTATCGGCCGGTGTGTCCTTGCAAGGCCACCAATCACTCGCACCGTAAGGTTCGCTTAAAGACCAGATAACCGGAGTCCCCTTATAGTAATCAAATTCGAAACTCCCGAATCCCGAGCTGCCGGGATGACCATTATAATATATGTCAACCTCGAATTCCTCGCCTTCGGCATAAGAGCGATCCAAGGTGATATTTATTTTATTCGATGAGTGAGTAAAATTAAGAAGGGAGTTATCTAATTTTACCGAATCGACCGTTAAAACATCTTGTAAATCAAGGAAAAACCCAGTTAAACCTGCCAACATACTTCTTGCTTTAACGGTAATTACTCCTTTAATTTTTTGATTTACATGATCAATATTTAAGTCTAATTTATAATATGTAACATCAATATTCGAGTCCCCGGGATAATTCGTGTGCGATAATTTAAACAACTTCTTATAATAATTTTGTTTGGCAATCGCGCAAGGATGATCAAGGCTTTGAGCATAACTGGAAATAAAAACAAATATGGTCAACGATAAAATCAATACAAAAATTTTTTTCATTTTTTCCTCTTGACTACTATTAATTAGATGATTTCAACTTATAAAAAAAATTTGAAATTTACGATACTAATTTTGGGAACAGTTAAAATAAGCCACTAATTGGAAGCATGTTTAATTATCGGTGTTATCTTTACCGCAAAATTCGATGAGTAAACCATGAGTGAATTTAGGATGTAAGAAAGCAATGTTTAATCCTTCCGCGCCTTTTCTCGGTTCTTCATCTATCAATTTTACTCCTTTTTCTTCCATTTCTTCCAACGCGGATTTAACATTATCGACATTAAATGCGATATGATGAATTCCTTCTCCCCGTTTTTCAATAAATTTTGCTATGGGACTTTCTTCACTTGTAGCTTCAAGCAATTCTATCTTTGTCTGCCCGACTTGAAAAAAAGCGGTTTTAACTTTCTGGTCTTTCACTTCTTCTACGGCATAACACTTTAAATTTAAAACTTCTTCGTAAAACTTAATTGCTTCATTCAAATTCTTAACAGCAATTCCGATATGTTCGATATGCGAAATTTTCATTTTTTGCTCCGTTAAATTTTTACATTATCATGATATTCACCGAATACATCTCTCATTGCATTGGAAATTTCTCCTATACTCGCATAAACTTTTACAGCTTCTATAATATAAGGCATTAGATTTTCACTTCCTTCCGCAGCTTTGCGAAGTTTCTCCAATCTATTTTGAACTGCGGAATTATCCCGTTCGCTTTTAATCTTTTTCAAGAAATTAATCTGTTCGTCTTGCACTTTCTCATCTATTTTTAAAACATCCGAATAATGCTCTTCCGGTTCCACATATTCGTTTACTCCAACAACAATTTTTTCCTTGCTTTCCAACTCTTGATTAAACTTATAAGCAGCTTTTTGAATCTCTTGCTGAACATATCCGTTCTCGATTGCTTGAATCATTCCACCCAGCGATTCAATTTTTTTCAGATATTCATTTGCTTCTTCTTCGATTTGGTTTGTCAGAGCTTCCACGTAATATGATCCTGCAAGCGGATCTATTGTGTTAGTCAATCCGCTTTCGTGTGCAACTATCTGTTGAGTTCTCAAAGCAATCTTCACCGATTTTTCCGTAGGTAAAGCCAAAGCTTCGTCTTTGGAATTTGTGTGCAAACTTTGCGTTCCGCCCAAAACCGCAGCCAAGGTTTGAATGGTTACTCGGATAATATTATTATCCACTTGTTGTGCAGTAAGAGTAGAACCGGCGGTTTGTGTGTGGAATCTCATCATCATCGATCTTTCTTTTTTAGCGTTGAATCTCTCTTTCATAATCCGCGCCCACATTCTTCTCGCCGCTCTGAATTTAGCAACTTCTTCGAGCAAATCGTTATGCGCATTGAAGAAAAACGATAATCTTCCGGCAAACTTATCAATATCCAAACCTGCGTTTAATGCTGCTTTTACGTATTCAATCCCGTCCGCCAACGTAAAACCGACTTCTTGAGCGGCAGTCGAACCGGCTTCGCGGATATGATAACCCGAGATTGAAATTGTATTCCACTTCGGTACTTCCTTAGCACAATATTCGAAAATATTTGTAATTAATCTCATCGAAGGTTTGGGCGGATAAATATAAGTTCCACGGGCAATATATTCTTTTAAAATATCATTTTGTATTGTTCCCCGGATTACGTTTTGGGGAACACCTTGTTTTTCGGCAACAACAATATACATTGCCAAAAGAATTGCCGCCGGTGCGTTAATCGTCATCGAAGTTGAAACTTTATCAAGCGGAATTTGATCGAACAGAATTTCCATATCGGCAAGTGTATCTATAGCAACTCCGACTTTACCCACTTCGCCTAAAGCCATCGGGTCGTCACTGTCGTAACCAATTTGCGTAGGCAAATCGAATGCAACTGAAAGTCCACTCTGCCCTTGAGCCAACAAATATTTGTATCGTTCGTTAGATTCTTTTGCCGTTCCGAATCCCGCATACTGTCTCATTGTCCATAATCTTCCGCGATACATAGTTGGTTGAATTCCGCGTGTGTACGGAAATTGACCCGGGAAATTAAGATCTTTCAGATAGTCGGTTTTCTCCAAATCAACCGGGGAATACAAAGGCTTAACTTCTTTGAAAGATTGAGTTGAAAATTTTTCTCTTCGTTCCGGATGTTTTTCAATCGCATTTTTATACGTATAATTTTCCCAAGATTTCTGCTCGTTTTTTAATTTTTCTAAATCGTTCATCGATTTTATTAAGTTAGTTAGTCTACTTTTATTTTATAACAAAAATAATATTACTATTTTGAAAACAAAAGAGGGCAAAAAGTCAAACTTAGTTGAAAATATTTTAGAGAGACTCCACATAAATTAAGCAACCTTTGATTGATTTAATCCTAATTCAGTTTTTAATGCAGCTCTTAATAGATACAATTTTTTATAATTGTGTATTCTTCTTAATCTCGATTCAACTTCAATTAAACCTAATACAACCCACCTTGCAAGCATATCCGGTGATTTCCAATGTTTTACTTTTCTTAAATATCTTGCAAGTTTTGAATTGACATTTTCTATCGAATTCGTTGTCGATAATGATCTGCCTAACTCAACTACCAAACCTAATCTATGCAATGTTAATGTCTCTTCTAAACCTTCCTTCAATGAATTCGCTGCCGAGCGATTCTTCTTCTCCAAGTCATTAAGTATTTCCATAAGTCTGCTCTTTGCTCCTTCATATGTCGGTTCTCTATAGGCTGATTGCATCCTGTGACGGTAGAACTCCTGATCTTTTTCATTTAGATAACTCACTACATTTTCTCTTTTATGCCAATTACATCTCTGTATTAAACAGTATTTGCCAAATGTCTCTTTTACTGCTTTCCTTAAGCCCTTTGAACCGTCTATGACACATA
>JALVFE010000014.1 GCA_027030245.1 Melioribacteraceae bacterium | reverse complement strand
AACAAGAAAGCCGGGTTCTTAAAAAAGGAACTACACAAGATAAAAATTCTACGGCGATGGTTACGGGAACAGGTAAGTTATTGGGTTACAAGGTTGTTGATAAAGACGGGAAAAAAGTTAAAGTCCCGGTTTATGATGGTAATCCGAATTTAGATATACAACCTGACAAAATGCAGTGTGATGATTATTTTGAGAACGTTTGGGAATTTCACCATTATAAGGCCAAGGACAATAAGATTGTAGGAATTTGGCCTCATAATAATCGAATGCAAAATTCATATGAAATTTCAAAATTAAAAAACAAATATGGTTTTAATTATATATTATTTGCAAGTAATTATGATCTTAATAAATTTAATTTAGTATTGAATTCAGGATGGTCAAAAGATAAAATAATGGTGCAAATTTTGCCAGAAAATTATCAGAATAAAATGTCTCAGTTTGGTAGTGTTTATGCTTATTACCTAGATGAGCCCTATGAACGTAATTTGTCGATGGCTGGAATGAGAGAAGCAATTAATTCTAATGCACCTGGTAGTAAACTTATAATATCTGGTTATAGGAGAACAGATGGACAGGCATACTATGCATCTATTTCAGATGGCATTTTATTTAGCTCATATATTCATTGGTGGTACTGTGGATTTGGAGCTTGGTGTTCCTGGCCTGTTGATCCAGACCAAAGACCTGATTGGACTGACATGAAAACTATATATGGAAATAAGTCTTTTATGAACTGGGTTGGAGCGCATAAAGATTTGTCTGAATATCCTCAATTATTAGGACATGCCTCAAATCTGGGCTTACCAGGTATTTGGTTATATCAGCTTCAAGAAGTAGATAATAGCGAAGATAATATTTTGAATTTTTGTTATAACGCGTGGGCAAACGGCTATTTGCGCAAATTTGAGCATCTCTATAGATATTATTGGCATTGTAACGAACCTGGCGACCCTTGTTATTGTCAATCGCACCCTGAAGCTTGGGAATTGGTTCGAATTGATGATATGCACCAAGAGAGAGAAGTATTTTATCAATATTAATGGGTGTTAATATGAAGAAAAGTATTTTTATTCTAATAATATTGTTTTGCAAATTATTATTTGCTCAAGATATTTTCTTAGGAATGAATGTTTCAAAAGGCGTTATTAATAATAATTCTTTTTCAAATCTTGAATTTGGTATTAACGGTTATTATCAATCCAGAACTTACCCTTTAGCTATTCGTTTAGCTTTTAATATTTACAGTTTGGAATTTGATAACAACTCATCATATTTGAATACATATACTAATTTATCAAAAGCAATAGAAATGAATTTTCTATATGTGCCTTTTTCAGGAATGACACGACCTTATATAGGGCTTGGAATTGGGTATAATTATCTTACTATAATTCAAAATGGTAATGTACAAGTAACCGATGGTTTTTTTGTAAAGGCTAAGGATCCACAAAATACATTTAATTATAATTTTATTTTAGGTTCATCTTTTATTTCACAAAAAAGATTTTCTATTTTTATTGAATTTCTTTATAGGATTTTGAATTTAAATTATAAGGTTCAATTTGAAAATGAATATGCGATAAAATCATCTATTAATAAGGAGATTAACCTAAATAGTTTGTTATTTAGACTAGGCGTTAAACTAAAATTATAGATATTAGTTTAAAATATTATAAATTTACCTTATAACTATTTTATATAAATTTATACTATAAAGATTTGAATATTCAAATGAAACCAAGGCATTTAATTCTGTTTATATTAATTACGTTTTGTAACACCCTTTTTGCTCAACACTCGGTAGGATTTATTTACTCCGGAAAGATTCTGGGAAATAACTATCAAAGTGTTTATCTCTTTTCTCTTGAATATAGTCCGAATTTAATTAACAGATTTTTTAAAATCGGTGTTTCCGCAACCGGTGTATATTCAACAATAAATAAAAGTTTTATTGAGCCTAATACACCAATAAACGTGGATGACAGATCCTATATGCTTGGTATATTTATAAGGTATTACCCTAGTTTGAAAGATTTATTTGTAATGCCGTTTGGCAATTTTGAGCTTGGATATTATTTCGGTCGATTGATAATTGCCGGTAAGTTTTGTGAAGAGTCGGGAATGTTAGACTTATCGCAAAGTTATTACTTTAAAATCGGCGGAGGCGTGTTATTTTTTCCCGAAAGTAGAGGACATCTAATTTTAAGTGCAGATTATCTTTTTCATACCCCAAAAACGACATATAAGAAAGCAAATTGTTTTCCGAATTATGATTATACTGAATATACAGAATACGTTAATTTGAATTTGCTTTTATGGAAAATAGGACTACAATTTGATTTTTAATATTATTTTGCAAAATAACTAAGCAGAAAATCCCTATGCAAGGTGGTTAAAAAGGTTTAAGAGAAGATGGGCACATAAATACAAATGTATTAATCCTAATGGAACCTATACATTTCCGCACGGTCCCGATTGGCAATATATAGGTGATATCTCGACTGATGTAGTTGAAGAACGATAAAAAGCTATTTTATACAGATTTGTGTTTTTAACTATGGAGTAAAGAAATGAGTGGTCATAAATTATTTATAGTTTGTACTATATTTTTTTTTCTTACGGGCTTTGATATTACACTTTCCCAAAGTAAACTTCAAATCGGTTTCGATATTCGTGATGAGTATATACGAAAAGTATATATTGCCGTAATTAAGACTGAGTATAATACCGATTATACAGACTTTTTATTCGAATTTCCTGCAATTGATTTTCTTGCACTATATAAAATATCCAAATATTACTCATTGGAGTTTAATATTGGTTATGATTTCCTTAATATTTTAATACCAGTTGAATATGGTATTATTGGACCAAATTTGGGACTGTCGGTAAAACGTAAAATATTAAATAATTGGTTGGATGGTAAACTTAATTTTAACTTATTATTTAATCGCGGAAGCAGAACATTGCCTATGATTGGGTTAGGGTTTGACATTTATACATCAGATGATATTGCGTTTAATTTAATGTTTGTAAAACTTTTGAAAGAAAAAGTTGCAGACTCCAAACCGGATAAATCATTCCCAGACAAAGTTTTTGGTGAGATACATTACCCGTATCTAATAAAATTCGGTTTTTCATTTTATTGGGATATTTTATAAGATAAAAGAATTTTGTTTTTATATTGTAGGACCGCAAGTTTGCGTTCCTTTTTTATAACTATAAGTGAGCAGATAAAATAAGAAAGATATTTCACTAAATTTTGCAAAGAAAAGCATAGAGATACACAGAGTTAAAAAATATATAATCCATGAGCATCTGTTATATCTTCGCCCTATAAATTAAAACCAAATAATCCCCAACGCAGTAAATGCTTTTTGAACGTATTAAATGTTCCTTCTTTTGTGTATTGACGGATGTTTACTTCATAAATACTTGCGTTGTAACTCCAACCGGGATGTTTAACGGAAACTATATTCTTTCCCGAAATAAAATTTTGGGAGCAAGAAGAGATAAAAGGTGTTATTAAACCGATTACAATTAAATTTATTTTGTTCATCAGGGCAATATTATCTTTGTGTTGAAACCGTTTGTCAAAATAAACTTTTTCAACAAAACTTTTAAGAAAATATTGATATCTTTCTTTATTAATTTTAATCAGCTTTAATTTTTATGAAAAAAACTTTAAGCACAGACCCGATTGTAAAATTCTCCGTTTCTTTTATAGCTCTGATTCTATTGTTTATAGTATTAAAAGAATTGCAACACATCTTCGTGCCGCTGGTAATTGCTTATTTTTTGTTTTTTGTATTTGAACCGATGAACCACCTTCTGGAAAAGAATAAAATTCCGCAGGGCATTTCCATTATTCTCGATTTGATTATTATCAGTCTCATTATTTGGGGAATGTCAAGATTCATAATCGGTTCGTTTGCGCAATTCGGAGAAGAGCTTCCTAAATACGAACAAAAATTAAACAGTATAATAAGCGGAACCGCATTGTCTTTGGGAATTACGGATGAAATGCTTACCAATTTTAATTTGCAAGAAATTCTTTACGGAATAGATTACGGCGGAATAGTAAGCGGATTATTTTCTTCCACGCTTTCAATTTTTTCAACGGGATTTTTCATTTTGTTCTTTTTCATTTTTGTCAGCAGCGGGCACAAAAGAATAATTGAAGCTATTAAGAAAAGATACGTGGAAACTCATATCCAACAAGAGATTGAAGAGATTAAAATACGCATGATTGCCAACGGCGAAGATTTTGAAAGCGGCGAATCGATTGATCCTGCCGAATTGGAGCAAATTAAAAACGAAAAAGGAAAAGAAATAGAAAATACTTTCAAAGCAATAACCGAGCAAGTTCAACGCTACATTGCTACGAAATTTCTAATTAGTTTGACGACTGCAATTTTAGTCGGTATAACGTTGTGGCTTTTTAATATCGATTTTCTGATAGTCTGGGCTGCGTTGACATTTTTCCTGAACTTCATTCCGAATATCGGCTCGGTTTTGGCTGTGATATTACCTGCGGTAATGACGTTAATTCAATACGAATCGTTTACTTACATGTTGATTGTTGCGGGAGTTATTACGGCAATTCAAAATATTATGGGCAATATTTTGGAGCCGAAAATTTTCGGTAACCGCTTGGGATTAAATCCTTTGGTAATTCTCCTTTCGTTGTTGCTTTGGGGTTATATTTGGGGGATTGTAGGAATGTTCCTTTCCGTTCCGCTAACGGCGGTTCTGAAAATCATACTTTCCAATTCCGGCTCGGAGAACTTGCGGTTTATAAGCGAATTGATGAGCAACTGACATTTATTCAGTTGCATTCGTTTAACGAGGGATCGTTTTCTAAAATCAATGATTTTATTGAATCGGATTTTTCCCGTATGACCGAAATTAATTTTTGAAATTCCGGTTCGGATTTGATTCCTTCCAAATAAGGATAAACCAATAACGGTTTGTATTCTATCCAACCTTTCCGCACCGCTTGGTTCAGCCAGAAAACCGCTTTTTGTTTTTCGCCCAGAATGGAATAAATATCGGCAACGGTTTTAGCATCTAAATTCAATGTGTCTTCGGAACTGCCGATGCTTTCCAGATAAGAATTCAAATCCTTTTTGATTATCTTCAAACCTTCGGCTTTCCTACCCGTTTTCAAAAGGATATAACCGTAATCATATTCTTTTTCTTCGCCGGTTAATTTTAGCATTTTGTTAAAACGCAATAGAGCTTTGGTGTAATTTTTTTTAAGCATTTCGATTTTTCCACCGAGCCACCAACCGTATGGCCACTCGGGAGAAATTTTTATCAGTTGTTTAAAATAATTTTCGGCTTTTTCATACTGACGATTCAAAAGAAACCGGTTAATCAAATGAAAATATGCAAATTGATTTTCGGGCTCAAGCTCCAATGCCATGTTAAACCAGTATAATGATGTTTGCGGACAATCGATTTTTTGAAAAATTCCACCCAACACGATATAGCCGAATACGTTATCGGGACTTAGCACAACCGATTTTTTAATTAATTCGTATGCTTTATCCAACCTGCCTTCGTTGTAGTATAATATACCGAGGTTATAAATTGCAGCCGAATAATTGGGATTCAGGCGGATTGCTTTTTCGTAGTGGTATTTTGCCAATTTGTAATTTCCTTTTGCGGAGTAGATTTTAGCAAGCGAGAATTGTGCCTCGGGTAGGTCGGGATTTATTTCCAAAGCTTTTTTCGCAGCAGCCATTGCCGAATCCCGCCAATATTCAGCTTTAAAATACCGGCTTGTTTTTTCATCGTAAACCGAAGCCAATGCGGCAAAAGCCAATGCATAATTGGAATCGAGCGCGATTGCTTTTCTGAAAAGCGATATTGCCCGTTCGTTATCTTCCTCTGTGTATTTTGTGCTGAATTCTTTTCCCTTCAAGTAAAAAGCATAAGCCTCAATATTTTTGGTCGGTTTCGATTTAATTTGTATTTTTTCTCTCGGCGCTAAATTCGCTTCCAGGTTTTTAGCAATAAGTTCGGCGATTTCGGTTTGAACTTGAAAAACATCGTTAATGTTTCTGTCGTAAGTTTCCGCCCAAATATGTTCGTCGTTGGATGCATTAATAAGTTGCGCGGTTATTCTGATTCTTTTACCCTCTCTCCTTACGCTTCCTTCGAGAATTGAGCCGGCTCCCAGTTCTTTCCCTATTTCGGGAATAGTGAGACCGGTGTTTTTGTATTTCATCACCGAAGTTCTGGAGATGACTTGCAAATCCGAAATTTTTGAAAGGTGGGTCAAAATATCATCCGTCAATCCGTCACTGAAATATTCGTCTTCTTTCAAATCGCTCATGTTTTTAAAAGGCAGAACGGCAACGGTTTTAGCATTCAGCGGTAAAATTTTAATCGGTTTTCTGTGAGTGAACATATAAGCTGCAAAAAGCGCAACAAGTAAAACAATACCGTGTAAAACATATTCCCGGATTAATATTTTTTGTTTCCCCTCTTTACCGTGATACCATCCGAAGATAAAAGCGTTTATTGTGCCGAAGAGAAGAATAACAAGAAGCGAATCGAATATAAAAGCCGGTAGATGATATCTGAAACTGAAAAGGTGGACAAGACCCAATAAAGTTATACTCGAGCTTATATAAATAGCGAGAAATTTTTTGATTTTACGGTTTTTGATTTCACGGAAAATAAACATGGCTATTGAATGCCGATTTTATATTTAAATAAATCGAATTATTCTCACAATTCAAAATAATCTAATTATAAACATCGATTAAAAACTACAGGTTTTCGTAGTGTAACTTCATTCGGATTAAACTAGATTAAACTGGAGCACTTGTGGTGAATAATGAAAATAGGAAAATAAATTTTTGAAATATTATGAGGTGCATTAATATGAAGCTTAAAATATTTATACTTCTTGTAACATTTTTTACGGTATCGTTGATTTTGAAAAACACCGCTTACTTTAATTCAGGAAACAATAAAGCCGGTTTTGAAAAATTCGAAGAAGCAAAAGCCGATAATCCTTTGAAATTAAAAAAAGAGAGATGGGAATATTTCCACAGACTGCTTAGAGATCCCGCAACGGGTGAAATACCGCCGAATATAAGGCAGCGGGAATTGGCATTTGCCAAATCTTTAAAAGGTAAAACAAAGAAGAACTCTGTTGTAATGTATTTAAATTGGAAAGAAGCCGGTCCGGTTGATGTTGGTGGAAGAACAAGAGCGCTTGCCGTAGACGTTACTAATCCGAACATCATCATTGCAGGCGGTGTTTCCGGAGGAATTTGGAAATCGACCGACAAAGGTGCAACGTGGTCGATTAAAAGTACAACCGACCAAAATTTAAGTGTAACATCTGTTGCTCAAGATGTAAGACAAGGACATACGAATAGCTGGTACTATGCAAGCGGTGAATTTTTAGGTTCCGCACAAGATCAAGGTTTTACACATAGAATTTCTGGAGGCGGAATTTACAAATCGACGGATAACGGCGAAACGTGGTCTTTGTTACCCAATGCAAGAGATACCGATCCGACGGTATGGAACACACAATACGACTTTGTTTCAAAGATTGTTGTTAGTCCGACTACCGGCAGTGTATTTTTTGCATCACATCCGTTCGGCATTTTCAAATCGGCAGACGGTGGCAATTCTTTTTCGCTTGTTTTAGGCGGAGCTAACGAACATATCTTTTCCGATATCGATGTTGCGGCAAACGGAACATTAGTAGCTGTTATCTCATCTCCGTATCAGGGTGTAACTCCGCAAAATTCCCCGGGTGTTTACAAATCGACTGATGACGGACAAACGTGGACTAACATAACGCCCAATACTTTTCCATCAACACACATGAGAAGCGTGGTTAAAATTGCACCCTCAAACAACGATGTCGTTTATGTATTAACTTTTACCGGGGATTTCATCGATCAAAAATATGATGATGTAAGATTTCATAAAATTACAATTTCTACCGGCGCATCGGAAGACAGGTCGGCAAATATGCCTAATTTCGGCAACGATTTTGAAGACTATATTCATACGCAGAACAATTACAATATGACTCTGGCAGTAAAACCCGATGATGAAAATTTCGTGCTTATCGGAGCAACAAGCCTTTTCCGTTCCACAGACGGATTCAGCACTAAACCGGATAATTTAAAACTCGATTTAATCGGTGGTTACCATCCTCAGGCGTTTTTCTATCCTAATTTTCATCCCGATATTCATTCGTTTGCATTCGATCCGATTAACCCAAATGCTATGTGGTGGGGAAACGACGGTGGTTTGGCTTATACTTCCGATATCACAAACACCAATTACGATACGTATTTCCCGTGGGAAAATAAAAACAACGGTTATAACGTAACCCAATTTTATATGGTTGCAATTCCCGATGTTGCAGGGGATAGCAGAATAATGGGCGGTACGCAAGATAACGGCTCCCCGGCTTTCCGTTTCGATGGAACAACAACATCTCCTTCTACGGACGTGAGTTCCGGAGATGGTGCTTATGCTTATTTCGGTACCCAATTCCCTTATGCGGAAGCCCAAAACGGTGTGGTCTTAAGAGTAGAATACGACCAAGATGGAAATCCTGTAAGGGAATATCCAAATTACAGTAATATTACTCCGAAAGATGCCAAGAATCAGCTTTTTATCAATCCGTTTGTCATAGACCCGTCTGACGAAAATATAATGATTTATCCTGCCGGAAATGAATTGTGGAGAAATAATCAACTGAATACGCTTCCTTACAATTCTTCGTTCGACGAAGGAATAACGACCGGATGGACAAAATTGGATAACCTTACTGTTCCGGAAGGCTATGTAATAACAGCATTGGCATTTTCGAAGAACAATCCTTCGCACAGACTTTACTACGCGGCTGTTGATTTTTCACAAAATCCTAGCGGTGCGCCTAAATTATACCGCCTCGATAATGCAAACACGGCAACTTCCGGCGCGGTTGATATTTCAATTCCCGGCTTGGACCCATTGTATTATATTCATAACATAGCAGTTAATCCCGATAACGCCGATGAATTGATGGTTGTACTTTCCAATTATAACATTGTGGGAATTTATCATTCGGATAACGGCGGCGGTTCTTTTACGCCGGTTGAAGGGAACTTGGAAGGAACAAAACAGAATCCCGGACCTTCGATAAGGGCTGCAACAATATTACCGACCCCAAATGGTACTTTGTATTTAGTTGCAACCAGTACCGGGGTTTATTCAACAACTCAATTAAATGGAAGCCAAACATCCTGGAGTCTTGAAGGCGGAAACGTTGTTGGTAATGTAGTGGTTAACTATTTAACTTCAAGAAAATCCGATGGTAGAATTGTAGCCGGAACACACGGAAGAGGAGCTTTCGTAGGACAAGCACCCGCTGCAGGTTCGCCTGTACCGGTAACTAACGTACAAAGTTTGACGTTACAATCGCGTCCGGGTGAATCAGGATCAACCGATTTTGTGTTAAGTAACCAAGGGAACGCGCCTTTAACATTTAATATTACCGTAACCGGTAACTTTGCGAAAGTTTCCGCAGAAAACCTTGTGCTACATAAAGCCGTGAACTCAAAACCGGGGAAAGGAAAATTTTCTAAAAACTTTGCAAAGGATAATTCCGCGGCGCCAAAAGTAGAGTATGTTGTTAATAAAAATGGAGAAAATTTAACTGTGCCGGCATCCGTATTTGGCGATGACGTTATTTATTTGGATGACGGGGATAATACATCGGATAGTTTTATAGGGTTTGGTGACGGAACGGATTTCGATTGGTTAACGGAGTTCAACCTCGGTAATTTTGATTTTCAAATGGATGCTTTTCAATTTTACATGCGAACAGAATCGGCTTCTACCAACGACGTTTACGCTGCAATTTACGATGCCAACAGCAACTTGCTTTCGGAAGGTTATTTAAGTCTTTCGTTATCGCAAGACGGCGACTGGTACACAGTAACTCTCACTCCGGCGCTTAGTTTTACAGCGGGTGAAACTTTTTATATTGAATTGATGACAAATTCCAGCTACATAAATTACCCCGCCGGAGCCGATTATGACGCTCAAGTACCGAATAAATGTTATTACTACGATTGGGATAATTCCCAATACGTTAATATTAATACTATCAGCGGTTTCGAGAACGGGGCTTTTCTTGTTCGTGCAGTTGGAACTATTGGCAGTGGCGGTACAAATCAAAATCCCGTTGCAGTTGCGCAAGTCTCTAAAACTCAAGCTGCAGTTGACGAAGCAATTACTTTTGACGCATCTCAATCTTATGATAACGACGGACAAATTGCCCAATATTATTGGGATTTCGGTGACGGGGCTACAAGCAACGAAAAAACGGTAACGCATTCTTATGCGCAAACGGGCACTTACACTTACCAATTAACCGTAACGGATGATAAAGGCGCAACGGGAACGGCAAGCGGTCAAATAATAATTTCCGAATCGTCAACTTCTTTGGTAACCGTTCAACCGGCAAGCGGAACAATACAGCCGGGCGGTTCACAAACAATTACATTAACATTGAATGCCGAAAACTTACAACAAGGTACTTATACGGGTCAGGTTAATATTGCAACCAACGGAGGTAATCTGACCATTCCGATCGATTATCTTGTGGATATTAAAGAACAGGATGAGTTGCCTTCAAAATATTATCTCAGTCAGAATTACCCGAATCCGTTTAATCCGACTACAACAATTGAATATTCAATTCCGCTAACCCCCCTTAATCCCCCCTTTGGCAAAGGGGGGAAAGGCAGTGGGGAATTTGTTTCTCTTAAGGTTTATGATTTGTTAGGAAGGGAAGTTGCAACTTTGGTAAATGAAAAACAACCGTCGGGAAAATACACGGTTATATTTAACGCCAAATCCTCCGCAGGCGGATTATCCAGCGGCGTTTATATTTACAGATTAACCGCCGGTAGTTTTAGTGAATCGAAAAAATTAATTTTGATGAAATAGAATCCGGTTGATTTGAAAATCCGCCGCCGGAAATTTTATTATTCCATTAACGGGATATGATTCTAAAAGAGGGACTTGGAATTTTATTCAAGTCCCTTAAATTATATTGTAAAAACGAATCGGCTTGACATTCAAGAAGTGAAAATGTATTTTATTAAACAAACAATGTTAAACGGATATATTAATTTTTCGGAGATGTAATGAAAACTTTTTGGAAATTTGTTGTCATCGGAATATTGGGACTTTCCCTTCTAAGTTGTTGCACAACCAAGGAGAGCGGAACGATGGATAACGAACAAACTAAAGTAATGAAAAAAGCTCACGCCAACCAACTTCCCCCCGGTGCTGCGGAAATATCGGCGACAATATTAAAAATAGAAGATAACTATTGTGTTATGAAAATCGATACGGTACACGGATACGGAGCCGCTACAAAGCCATTGGCAACCGGTACCGAATTAAAAGTTTTAATTGATAGAATTGTTTCGGGAAACGATAAAGAAAATCTTGCAAAAATATTCAAGCCAAACAGTAAACATAAAATGCGTATCCGTTTCGGCGGTCAAGGAATGGGCAAAAAGGGCGAGTGGGAGATCGTTAATATCCGGTGAAAGGGAATAATATTTTTAATTATAAATTAAGGCTGTGTGCCCTAAACATAAGATATGGTTATTCCCATTTCCATTATTACAATGCGGGATTGTAAAACATAAATATCAAGCCTGGGCATTCCTTTTTGCCGCTTTTGTGTTTTCCGTCTCGAACGCCCAAAAAAACGATGTATATTTCGACAGATTGTCCGTTAAACAAGGACTTTCGCACTCAACTGTTTTCAGTCTGGTACAAGACACAACCGGATTTATATGGATCGCCACCCAAGAAGGATTAAACAAATACGACGGATATACATTCACGTTGTATCAACACGATCCGTACGATTCAAATTCTATTTCATCGAATTGGATAAGGAAATTATTTGTCGATTCGAAAGGTAATTTGTGGATTATCAGTCTTGACGGAAAACTCGACAGGTATCTTTTCCCGACCGATGGATTTAAGCACTATGAATTTCCGCACGATTCGTTATCGGACAATGTAAGAATAGTAACAATATGTGAAGATCGGCAAGGTATATTATGGCTTGGTGCATCTTCCGGTGCGCTTTTTCGATACTCGGATTCGGGAGATCTTTTTACGCGGGATGCTTTTAGCGCCGGTAAAAACCTTCGCTTATACACTATGTATTTTGATACACGGAATAATCTGTGGCTGGGTACTTGGCGTGGGCTTTTCTGTATTGAAAACTTCGCAGATAATAATTATAAATCAAAACTTAAAAAGTTAAATGATGGGGTTATTTTTCAAATTATCCAAGACATAAATAAGAATATTTGGGTTGCTTCCGTCGGGCAAGGGATATTTGTTTACGATTCTATGCTTTCGTTAATTTCGCACTACCGTCATCAACCGGGAAATCCGTTTTCGTTATGCAGCGATAGGGTTTCGTCGCTTTTTTTCGATGCCGGGGGCAGATTGTGGGCAGGTACTATCGACAAAGGAATAAGCGTTATGGAAAGCGGAAGCAATCGATTTAATAATTTCCGGAATGATCCCGTTAAGAAGTGGTCGCTGAGTAAAGGCGCTATTTTTTCGTTTTACCAAGACATAAACAAAGTGCTGTGGATTTGTACTTACGGCGGGGGAATCAGCAAATACGATGAAAGCAAACAATACTTCAAAAATATTTCTTATGTTCCGGGAGATCCGGGAAGTCTTACTCCGTATTCGGTAATTTCCATTTGCGAGGATAAAAAAGGCGGATTGTGGATAGGTACCGATGGAGGAGGATTAAATTATCGTCCCAAAGGCAAAGATAAGTTTTTCCACTTTTTCTGGAGTACAAACGAAACATGCAGTAATACAATTACCGCAATTTGTGAAGATTACAAAGGGAATATTTGGATCGGATTCGATCAATCGGATAATTTATTTGTTTTCGACAGAAACAAAAACAAGTTTCGTAAAATTGAAAATTTCCGCATTCCCAACGGGTGCGTTTCCGTTCTCTTTGAAGATCATGCCCATGATATGTGGATTGGCACTTGCTCTAAAGGTCTTTTTAGATTTATCAGAAGTAAAAATAAAATCGTTACATATAATTCAACGAATGAAAAACATAAACTTACCAACAATTCAATACTCTCGATTTTCGAAGATAAAAATTTTAATCTTTGGGTCGGTACAATGCACGGGGGTTTATATAAAATTTTACCGGATAGAAAAACTGTCCGGCAGTATAAAAATAAATTAAACGATTTGGAAAGCATTAGCAGTAACAGTATTTGGTGCGTTGCGGAAGATAAAAACGGTTCTTTGTGGATCGGAACGTGGGGCGGCGGTTTGAATAAACTTAACATAAATACGGATGAATTCATTTTGTTTACTAAGAAAAACGGTTTACCCGATAATACGGTTTACGCTGTTCTTCCCGATTCATCCGGGTATTTGTGGTTAAGCACAAATAAAGGTATTTCAAGGTTTAATATTAATAATTATGCTGTTTCCAATTTTTCGCAATCGGACGGACTGAGAAATCTTGAGTTCAACGGAGGTGCTTACTGTTCGGGTAAAAGCGGAAAATTTTACTTTGGCGGTATAGAAGGCGTAACATACTTTTATCCCGGGAAAATAAAAAGGCATTCTGCGGTTCCTAAAATAACGCTTACTAAATTCAGTGTTTTCAATAAACCGTTAAACATTGCGGGAATAATCCAAAACAAAAAGGTAACGCTTTCCTACAGTCAGAATTTCTTTTCGATAGAATTTTCCGTGTTGGATTACAGCTCCCCGGAAAATAATACTTACGCTTACAAATTGGAAGGTATTGATAAAGATTGGGTTTACAGCGGGAAAAACAGGGTTGCCAGTTACACCAATATTCCACCAGGAGAATATTTGTTTAAGGTTAAAGGAACAAACGGAAAGGGCGTTTGGACAAATAACGAGGCAACGGCGCTGATAAAAATTTTACCGCCTTACTGGCAAACTTGGTGGTTCAGGTTATTGGTGTTGGGCTTAATCGCTTTTATACTTTGGGAAATACATGTATTCCGAGTTAATAAATTGTTGGCGGTGGAAAGAACAAGAAACAAAATTGCGCAGGATCTTCACGACGAAGTAAGCGCAACCATTACCGGTATTGTATTTTTTGCAAATGCTGTATTGAAAGAAATCGGCAATGCGGCTTCTCAAAACGTAAAAAATCTGTTGTCTTTAATAATCGAAAGTTCGACCGAAGCGAGTGAAATGATGAGCGATATTATTTGGTCGATTAATCCGGAAAACGATACTTGGGAAATTGTTTTACCGAAATTCCGGCGATATGTCTCCGATCTTTGTGAAAGCAAGGACATAAAATATCGATTGGAAATACCTGAAAAGGCTGAAAGCGGGGAAATATCAATGGAGCAAAGAAGAAATCTCTGGTTGATTTATAAAGAAATGGTAACCAATGCGGTAAAACATTCGGGTTGCACTGAGTTATACGTAAAAATTAGTTTTAATAAAAATATATTAAACTTAAAGGTTGAGGATAACGGAAAAGGTTTTGACGTTAATATGAAAACCGACCGTAACGGGATTAAAAATATTCGCGATAGAGCTAAAGATTTGGGTGGAACGGTTTCGCTTGAATCTTCCATAGGTAAAGGAACGAAATGGGAATTGTTATTCCCTTTGAAAAACAATTAGAGGCGAACTATGCCATGCGAAGAAATTAAAAACATAATTATAATTGAGGATAATAAATTCATTCGCGAGGGATGGCAAGCGGTAATCAATCAACAAGAAGATTTTACTGTTACCGGAGCATACAGAAGCTGCGAAGAAGCTTTCGAGGATACCGGGAAATTCGGGGAAGCAGATTTGGTGATAATGGATATCGGATTACCCGGGGTTTCGGGAATAGAAGGCGTTAAATTTTTAAGAAGAAAATATCCCGACTTAACCATCATAATGTGCACTGTTTATGAAGATGAAGATAAAATATTCGACGCACTTTGTGCCGGTGCGGTAGGTTATCTATCAAAAAAAACATCACCGGATAAATTGATTGAATCCTTGCGCGAAGCTTGTTCCGGCGGTTCGCCTATGAGTCCCAACGTTGCGCGTAAAGTTATAAAGTCGTTTCAAAAAACTAACGAAATAAAAACTCCGGTCGGTGTAATTGAAAAATTAACCGAGCGCGAAGAGCAGATTCTTTCTTTGATGGCGCAAGGGAAAACCTATTCGGAAATTGCCGAAAATCTGTTCCTTTCGATTGACGGCGTTTATTATCATATACGGCATATTTACGAAAAATTGGAAGTTCACTCAAGAGCAGCGGCGGTTGCCGAAGCAATTAAGAAAAGATTAATCCAGCCCCCCAGAAAATAACGGCTTACCTGTTTTCATGCCCTTGTAAACTACAGGTTTATGTAGTGTGTTTTTAATCCATCCGGCGTATAATTAAACAGAAGAATTAATGTGATAAGGACTAAAACAATTGTCTTTAAGTTCAAAAGTTTTAATTGTGATAATAGAAGATAACAAATTTATACGGAACGGATGGGAAATCCTGTTTAATGCCGTTCCGGATTTCGAAGTGATAGGTTCTTTCTCAAATTGTAATGACGCCTTTAATTCCGGTATTATCGGCAATGCAAACATAGTTATTCTCGATATAAAACTGCCGGGAATTTCCGGTATAGAAGGTGCGAAATATTTAAGTGAGCATTATCCCCAAACGCTAATCTTAATATCCACCGCATACGAAGACGATAAAAATGTTTTCGAAGCAATATCTTCCGGTGCAATCGGATTTATACCGAAAAAAACGAGTCCGGATGAATTTATTAAATCCATTACCCTTACGCTTAACGGCGGTTCGCCGATGACCCCAAACGTTGCAAGGCAAATATTAAAGCGGGAAAGCGGCGGCAGTTTTTCCAAAGAAGGCGTTTCCCATAAGCTTACCGGAATTCAAAAATCGGTAGTCGAAAAAATATCGGCGGGAAAAACATACAGCACCGTGGCGGCTGAGTTAAATAAAACCGTTCGGGAAATTATGATCGAAATAAGGAAAATATACTCGACGATTCATAAAAATTTAAATAAAAAAACGGAGGGCAAAAATGAAAAGTAAACTGAAAATATTAATTCTTTTAATAATTGCAATTGTAACTGGTTGCAATAAAGATGATGACGGCGGCGGAAATCCTTTTTTACCCGGTTTGGGTGGTGGCAATAACTCCGGCGTCTCTTTCGAAGTGAAGACACAACCGGGAAATCAAGGGGGAACCATTTTTCTTCTTAAACCGAATCAAGACGTTAAAATTCAAAAAGTGATTGTGCAAGTGCAAAATTTCACCGACGAAGTTCAAGGTGATCCAAACACGATTTATAAGAAAGATACTTGGTATGAGTTGGAAGAATATACCGGAGTTCAACAAGGGCAAGAATGGTCTTTCAATATAATCGGACAAGTAGCGGCAAACGGGCAGAGCTTTAACGTTACGGTTAAATATACGGTGACAGCTACCGGAGGCGGAGGAACAGGAAATGTGGTTATCCAAATATCGCATAGAGCCGGGCAAGACCCAAACACAACGGAATTTATTTTTAATCCGAATACCGATATAACAATTTCCAAAGTTGACGTTCAAGTAAACGGATTTACCGATACGCTTAACGGCGACGGCACAACAGTATTCAAAAAAGATAATTGGTATGTGCTGGCCGGTTACACGGGGGTTTCGAGCGGTCAACAGTGGAAATTTACTTTCTATGGAAAAATTGCGGCAACCGGTAGTGATTATACTACTACATCGAACTATACGATACCATAAAAACGAACTAATTACAAATCCAAACGGAGGATAAAATGAAAAAGTATTTGTTTATTGTTTTGTTTGCATTTCTTTGCATTAATAATTCTCAAGCTCAATTCCGGATGTCAATCGGTCCGGCGCTCGGATTAAATTTTAATCTCCATAATGGTTCCGATATAGACGAAGGCGGCAGCGGATTCGGAATGGCTTTTACCGCTCAAATCGATATGTCGTTTAATTCCGACAGGTCTCTGGGTATTCTTACAACCATGGCGTTTTATGATAACCGGAGCGGTTCCACTTCGCAAACGGCATCACAAAATCAAGGAAACCAGGTTGTAAGTTTCAATATCGATAACGATGTGAGCATTTCTTATTTTCAGCTTGAAACAATGTTTAAATACCGCATACCGAACGTAGGTGTTTATTTTTTGTTCGGACCGGCTTTGGGGTTTAACTTAAGTGCCGAATTGGAAAGGGAAGTTACCATCACCACTCCGGGTTACTATTTCCAAAACGGTCAGCAATCGCAAAAGTCCAAAGAAACATTGAAGAATACAAATACACGGTTTGCTTTGGCGGCAGGTTCGGGTATAGACATAAGTATTTCCAGATTAATCACCCTTTCGCCCCAATTAACCTTTCGTTACGGTATTAGTGATGTAATCGAAGATGTAAGCTACAAAATACTTACGTTTCAAGCGGTTGTGGCATGCAAGTTTAATATCTTGTAAGATTGGCGGCGCTTACGGTGCCGCTTTTCTTCAGATCAGTTACAAATATCATTATCGGGGTATTTGTTTTTAATAACGGATTTAAGCGAATCGATACGCGAGCGCATTTTTGTAATAAGTAAATCGTAACGGATATCTTTTTTTAACGGATCTAAGAAAGGATAATAAACGGTTCTTTTAATATCCGTATAGCCGCGTGAAATTGCTTGCTCCCAAATTCTGAAAGCGTTTTCTTGATCGTTAAAGATTGAGTAAATCTCTGCCAGTGCGATGTAATCCATGTTTGTTGCATCGGGTTCGTTTGAAATAAAATCGGAATAAGATTTTTTTTCCCTTTCTAAAATTTCCCAACCTTCTTTTTCTTTGCCCAGTTTTAATAAGAAATATCCGTAAAAGTATTCCGGTTTGGTACCGGCAATTTCCAAATATTTATCGGCATATTTTTTAGCCAATTCGAAATTACCGAGCGCGGTTTCTAAGCGCACTCCCAGAAACCACCCTAAAATCCATTTTTCGTTTAATTTAGTAAGGCGGTCGAAAATAATTTTTGCGTTGGAATAATCGCCTGCGTAAAGATAGGCATCGCCGAGGTTTGTTAAAGCAAGAATGTTTGCCGGTTCTAATTCCACGGCTTTTTTTGCCCATTGAATTGATAAGCTGTAACATAATAAATATCTGTAAATATAACTTCTACTGATAATCCCAAGTATATTATCGGGGGCAAGGATATTCGCCTTGCGTATCCAATAATAGGCTTCATCGTATTCGCCGTTGAAAAGTTTAATTTGTCCGTAATTCATAATGGCATTTGTATAATTAGGGTTCAAACGGATTGCCTTTTTATAAAAGATTGCGGCCTCGCTTTTTTCCCCAAGCCCGTCGTAAGCTGTAGCCAGCGATTTATATGCTTCGGGAAGATTAGGGTTTAGCTGTAAAGCTTTTTTGCTCAGTACAATTGCCGAGTCGTGCCATGTTTTCTCGTCCCAGTATTTTAATACGCGTTGATTATACGAATCGGCCAAACCCGCTAAAGCGAGCGGATACTCAGGATCTTCCGATAATGCTTTTTTGAAAAGGGAAATTGCTTTTTCATTGTCTTCTTTTGTGTAATTATTGTAGAAATATTTTCCTTTAAGATAAAGCGTATATGCATCGAGGTTTTCGGTTGGTTTTGTATTAATTAATTTTTTCTCGAGGGGCGAGAGTTTTGCCGTTAATTCGTCAGCTATTCTTCGTGCAATTTCCGATTGGATGGAAAAAATATCTTCAATGTCGCGGTCGTATGTTTCCGCCCATAAATGTTTATCTTCGTTTGCGTTTATAAGCTGGCCGACAATTCTTACGCGGTTGCTTGCTTTTCTTACGCTTCCTTCCAAAATTGAACCGGCACCGACTTCCCCGGCTATTTCTTTTATGCTTTTGTTTGTGTTCTTGTATTTCATCATTGTTGTCCGGGAAATCACATTCAAATCGGAGAGTTTTGAAAGTTGTGTTATAATATCTTCCGTAATTCCGTCAACAAAAAATTCGCTTTCTTTATCGCCGTTAATATTAGTGAAAGGCAATACTGCTATGGTTTTTACGTTGGAAGGTAGAATTTGTATTTTCTTTCTGTTTGCTACAATGTAGATTGATATGGCTGTTAATATTGAAAGAATTGAATAAAGGGTTATCTCTGCCGGCTTGAATTTTTGCCTGCCCTGTTCCCCGTGATACCAAGCTATTATTACGATAAAGAAAAGACCGGATACGAGAATGGTCAATAAAACATCGAACAGAGTTGATGGAAGGTGATAACGTATACTGAAAAGGTGAACAACACCGATTAAAGTAACGGAAGTGCTAAGATAAACAGTTACCCACCTACCGATTTTTTTTCCGTTTATGTTATCTAATAATCTTTTCACGTACCGGGAAACTTATTTGTGGACAAGAAGTCAACCGTTAAAATAAGAAATAATTATTTTAGAATGGTAAAAAAATAAAGGGGCTGTCTCGAAAGTGTCTTTTTGTCCGCTGTGAGCGGATTGGTTTAGCATCAAAAATTTTGAAAAAAGCTCAAAAATAGATCCCGAAACGATCCGCCATTGGCGGACGGGATGACGATTATTAAATTCAGAGACAGCCCCGTTACAGTTAAGTAAATCCGGGATGTTAAATTGCTATTTGGAAACCTACGAGAACAGCCCAGTTATTTGCGCCTTGAGATTGAGCGCCTTCCATATCCAATTCTCTCGAGACAACATGATAAACAAATTCACCAAATAAACCGGTTACTTTCCCGATTCTGATGTCGGTGCCCGCTCCAATATTAAATCCGAACGCGGTTTTGAAATCAATATCCGCATCTTCAATTGTCTGACCGTATTGTTGCAAATAATCTTTTACTTCTTGGGTAAATTCTTGTTTAACGCTTCCCAAATAAGCTCCGCCACCCAAGCGGATAAACGGGTTGAAGAACCCAGTACCAAATTTCATTTTGAAAACGGCGCCGACAAAAGTTTGACTGATTTTTATTTCGGATGTTTTGGTTTCGGATCCGGTGCCGTCTAAATCTCCGAACGTTTCATAAGTAAACGGTACCGCGGAATAGTTAAATTCAGCCAGAAAACTTAATGATCCAAAGCTTAAACCTGTTAAACTGTAGCCTACTTGAGCACCGATTGGAAGGTAGCCGGCAGTTTCTTCTAAACTAACGCCCCCCACGAGCTCCTTATCAAAAGAAGAAAGCCCGTAACCTACAAAAACACCCAGTGAAGGTTGGGCGCTTATAATACTAAAAAAGGAAAAAATAAAAGCTGTAATTAATAATGTTCTTCTCACAATACCTCCACGTGTTTTTGTTGATAAATATTAATAAAATAGGTATGTTAAATAAATAGGTCGAAATTAATTTATGAAATATGTTTTACAAATATAAAGATTCTCGGGAAAACATAAAAATAATAATGGAGTAATCATGAGAAGAATAATATTTTCTATTTCGTTACTGTTTCTATTGGTTTTTAGCGATTCCGCTTTTGCTCAAAAACCGCAATGGATTTTCGGCGGGCGGTTTGGTATTTCTATTGCCAGCGGTGGCGGTGGCAGTGCCGCAGGGTTGCAAATCGGTCCCATGGCAGAGTACAAATTTAATAGAAACATGGGCGTTGGTACGGAGTTTAATATAAACACGCAAAGTGGAACACCTATAGAGTGGGCGGATTACTTCAAATATTATTTTGATATTCCGGGATCGAATGTAAAACCTTATGCTAATGCGGGATTCAGTTTGTGGATTTTCACCGGCGGACCATATTTCGCTATCCGGTTCGGAGGGGGTGCTAATTTCAAAGTCGCACCAAAGATTTATATTCCTGCAGACTTACAACTTGGACCGATCTTTGCCTCCGGAACTTCGGTGTTTTATTTTGCTATAACAAGCGGAATCCGTTACGAGTTGTGATTTTGTAAGAAGAAATTTTTAAAATGAAAAACGGCATATTTCTATGCCGTTTTTTTTGTTTATATCAAAATAAATTAATTTATTCCGAATTTTGCTCCGACTTCTACGCTTAAAAAGCTGTAAGAACCGCTGGAAGCAATTAAATTATATTGCAGAGTTGCATCCAGAGTTAAATTGGAGCCAGCTTTAATTAACGCGCCGCCGCCAAAACCCAATCCGAAATCAGTACTGGAAGTCGATGCTGTGCCGCCGCCGTAAGTTTGTCCGAATACCGTGTAAGTCGGGATTTCGAAGCTTGCGCTACTAAAGTGTAATCCCAGTTCTGCTCCGGCATACGGCATAATGTTTCCTGGCGAAAAGTAATAACGTGCACCGACCAAGAACGGAATGGAGCTGTAACTTCCATCTGTAGCTTTATATCCCCATCTGAGGTAACCGATAGAGCCGGTTAAGTCCATTTGGGGAATAACTCTATACATAAAAGTTACGGTTCCGCCGAATCCCATGTTATAAGCATCTGCAAAATCTCCCAAAGGAATTGCCAAAGTTATGTTGGGTTCTACGGCCATTTTTCCTACCTGTGCATTTGTTATTCCGGTCAACAAAAACAATACAACTAAAACAGCCAGTGCTTTTTTCATAATACTGCTCCTTTCTTTTAGATGAATAGATAAATTGCTTTACAATTATAAAACAAATATTTTTTTATTTGGTAAAATAAAAATACTAAATTATTTTGTCAACTTACCTATTTTATTAAACATAAATTGTGAGCCAAAGCAATTTATTTCAATTTTTTTCCACTTGCTTACCATTTCCTTTATATTTACAAGTGTTATTATTTTCTAAAACTGAAAAAGAATGTATAGTCATACTTATCCGAAAATATTTTTTCGCTTTATATCGTTAATTATTCTTGTAATTTCCGGAAAGGTTCTTTTTGCCCAAGATACGACGAAGACATACAAATTAAAGGAAATAACCGTTAGCGGATCGGAGTTGATTAATCCCAAACCTGTGAGTTTATTAAAATACGATCTGATTACCAAATCCGATGCCAAATCGGTAGCCGAAGTTTCAAAGTTCATTCCGTCGTTAAAGCTGCAAGTTAATTCAAGAGGGGAAAGCCAAATTTTTCTTCGCGGATACGGAGTGAGACAACTTGCTCTTTTTTTCGACGGAACACCGATGCCTGTTCCGTGGGATAACAGAATTGATTTGAGCTTGGTTCCGACAAACGCTTTGAATTCTATTAGCATATCCGGGGGAACACCGTCCGTTTTGTTCGGTGCCAAGACAATGGGCGGATTAATTGCATTGGAGTCTTTTATCCCTTCTGCCGCAAACAAAATTAAGAACGTGTATTACGTTTTCGGAAGTAATGATTCTCACGAATTGAAGTTAAACTATTCCGGAATTAGCGGCTTGTTTTCCTATGTATTTTCTTTCGGCTATGAAAAAAGCGGTGAGTATAAACTTCCCGCCAATACAAGCGATTTTTATTCGGGAAAAGACATCCGTTTAAATACCGATCATCAAAGATTTAACGGATTCGTAAAAATTATTCAAAAATTTTCCGAGTTTTCCCAATTGTCGCTTTCCGCTTCAATTGTGGATGCCGAAAAAGGCGTAGCGCCCGAATATAACGTTAAAAAACCGCGTTTTTGGAGATATCCTTTATGGAGGAAACTCACTTTAATATTAAATGGTAAACATCAACTGTTTAATACGTTTCACACGCTCGATTACGCTGTTTCCCTTTCAGGTTTTAAAATGAAGATTAATCAATATACGGATGCAACTTTTTCCGAATTGGATGATGTTGAAAATAATAACGATATTGTTCTTTACGGGCGCGCTTTGTATACCGGATTTTTAAGTTATTCATCTGTTCTGAAAATATCGGCAAGCAACCTGAATTCCGTGCATGTTGAAAATTTTCTGACCGATCCCGATGATAAAATTTATTCTCAGAATGTTTTTAGTTTTGGAACTGAATATGAATACCATACTTTAAAAAATACTTTTTTGGCCGGTGCGGGCTTGGATTGGCAAACAACACCTGAAACAGGCGGGAAAATAAAAAGACAAGCGGAAAGTAAAATTAATTTTAAAACCGGTTTAACCCATTATTTCACGGATGACTTTTCAACTCAATTGATATTTGGAAAGAAAAGCAGATTCCCTACTCTGCGCGAATTGTATTCGGGGGCTTTGGGCAGATTTGTTCCAAATCCCGGTCTTAAATCGGAAGATGTTTATAATTTTGAAACAAACTTCAGTTACGCATTTTTGAATAATGAAATTAAAATTTCACTTTTTTATTCGCTTCTTTCAAACGGAATAGAAAGAATCACTTTGCCCGGTAAACAATTTAAAAGGGTAAACAAAGATAAAATCAGAACATGGGGAACCGAGTTAGCGCTTCAATTGAACCCCGAGAAAGAATTAAATGTCAATCTGAATATTTCATACTTAAACTCTTTCGCTAAAAATGAAAAAGGAAAATTTGCCGATACGCTTGAGTATAAACCTCGGTTAATTGCAAATGCACAAATCGATTATAAATTCATTAAGAACTTTGATTTCGTTTTTGAAGCGAATTTTATCGGCGAGGAGTACGGACTTAAAGAAGGCAGCATATATTTTCAAAAGCTTCCTTCTTATTTAATTGTTAATTCCAGAGTTTCTTATAATTTTTTCTTAAATAAATCGATGCCAATGGAAATATTTTTTAGGGTAAATAACCTGCTGGATAAATTATACTTCACCCAATGGGGATTGCCCGAAAAAGGAAGAGAGTTATTAATGGGATTAAAAATTAAATTTTAAAGGATTCAAATGAAAAAAATAACCGCATTCGTATTCGATTCGGGTAGCAATACTTTAAGAAGTTCCGAATTGCTTAAAAAATCCGGTTTATTGGAAAACGTATATGTAGTTTCAACAAAAGAGGATTTTAATCATTCCGGTTTATTGTTAACCGGTGATTTATTTTCTTCGCAAACAATGAGAAAAATTATAGACTCGGTTAAAACGGAGTATGCGTTAATGATTATAAAATCGGATTTAGCCGGTCTCGGTCAATTTGCATTGGAGAGAATGCTAAATGTAGCAGTAGATTCAAATGCCGGCTTGGTTTATTCCGATTATTTGGAATTAAAGGAAAATACTCTTGTGAAACATCCCGTGATCGATTATCAAACCGGAAGCGTGAGGGATGATTTCGATTTCGGAACGTTGCTATTAATAAAAACCGATTTTCTGAAACAAATAAGCGAAGAAATAACTGGAGATTTCAAATATGCCGGTTTGTATGAATTGCGCTTGGCTCTTTCCCGGGTAAGCAATTTTCTCAGGATTCCCGAATTTCTTTACACTACGGCACAGTTCGATACCCGTAAATCCGGAGAAAAACAATTCGATTATGTCGATCCGAAAAACCGGGAAGTGCAAATTGAAATGGAAAAAGCTTTTACCGAACATTTGAAGCGGATTGGCGCATACTTAAAACCCGAATTTCAAAAAGTCAATTTTGATGAAGAAGAGTTCGAATTTGAAGCTTCTGTCATTATTCCCGTTTACAATCGTGAGAAAACCATTGCCGATGCTGTAAAGTCGGTTCTTAATCAAAAAACAAATTTTAAATTTAATTTAATTGTGGTGGATAATCATTCCACCGACGGAACGACGGAAGTAATAAAATCGTTTCAAGACGAAAGACTTATTCATCTGATTCCGGAAAGAAGAGATTTAGGCATAGGCGGATGTTGGAACGAAGCTTTGTTTCATCCAAAATGCGGAAAGTTTGCAGTCCAGCTCGATAGCGACGATCTTTACTACGACGAAACAACTTTGCAAAAGATTGTAGATAAATTTTACGAAGAAAATTGCGCGATGGTAATCGGTTCGTATCAGATGACAAATTTCAATCTCGAAGAAATACCGCCTGGTATTATCGATCACAAAGAATGGACACCAGAAAACGGAAGAAATAATGCATTGCGCATAAACGGACTGGGTGCGCCGCGGGCTTTTTATACGCCGGTTTTAAGAAAAATTAAAGTGCCCAACGTAAGTTACGGCGAAGACTATGCGGTTGGTTTGGCAATTTCCCGCCGATATCAAATCGGAAGAATTTATCAACCCATTTACCGGTGCAGACGCTGGGAAGGAAATACCGACGCCGCTTTGAACATCGAAAGCATAAACAGAAACAACGTTTACAAAGACAGAATAAGAACAATAGAAATTTTAGCCCGTCAAAAATTAAATTTACCGGAAAACTGAAATGCCGGACGTTAACTTGAACATTTCCGAAGCTGAACTAAAGCGGTTCGGTGCATCCGATTCTCTTTCTTCCCGCGTGATTGCTTTGTTAAACCAACAGAAACAGAGCTGGGATTTGTGCGGAAAAAATTATGAAGCTTTGAAAGGGATTAAAACAAAATCGTTTATTATTAACGGTATTGCGGTCAGAATTCAGTTCAATCCGGGTAGAATTAAATCAACTTCAGCAAAGGTTGATAAGAAATCAATAAATAACAGAAAGTGTTTTTTGTGTTTGGAAAATTTACCCCCCGAACAGCGTGGCATTCCGTTCGGGAAAGATTTTTTAATTTTATGTAATCCCTTTCCCATTTTCCCGGAACATTTTACAATTGTAAAAAGTAATCACGTTCCCCAACAAATCAACGGAAATTTTGATGTTTTTCTTTCTCTTATCAAGGAGTTGGGCGATAAATTAACGGTGTTTTACAACGGACCGAAATGCGGAGCTTCGGCGCCCGACCACATGCATTTTCAAGCCGGAACCAAAGACGTTATGCCGTTGGAAAATCAATACGATTTGTTGACAAAAAACTACGGTAATGTTTTAATGGAAAACGGGAAGAACAAATTGATTGCGGTGGATGATAATCTGAGAAAGATTTATTTTATTGAAGGCAATAACCCGGAAGATTTGGAAATGCTATTTTACAAGCTTGTTTCCGCGATTCAAGATTTAACGGGAGATAAAGAAGAACCGATGCTGAACATTGTCGGTTCGTATAAAAATAATGAGTGGAAGCTTGCAGTATTCCCGCGGGCAAAACACAGACCCGAATATTTTTATCTTGAGGGAAACGATAAAATTATGGTAAGTCCGGCTGCGGTGGATATGAGCGGATTGATTATCGTTCCGCGTGAAGAAGATTTTGAAAAACTGGACGAAGCAAAAATCCGGAAAATTTACGGACAAGTTTGCATAAATAAAAAAAAATTTGAAAAGCTGTCTTTGTTGTTAAGGCGCGCGCGGTAAATTTATTAGTCTAATCTTTTGCTTTCATCGGTTTACCCGCAAATTCTATTCCTGTAAAGCAATATCCAATTCGTAATCTGATTGCAGACCCATCCAAAATTCCGGCGACATATCAAAATACTTTGCCAGCTTGATGGCGGTATCCGCCGTTATTTTTCGCTTTCGTAAAACTATTTCGTTTATTCTGCGGGGCGGAACTTTAATAGCGATGGCTAATTTATTCTGACTTAAATTTAAAGGTCTTAAAAATTCGTTTTCTAAAATCTCACCGGGGTGAACCGGTTGAAAACCGCCTTTCTCGTTAGCAGAATTTTTTACTGTAATATTAGTAAGTTCAACTTCAAAAAGATTTCCGTCTGAAGCTGTGAAATTCAGTTTCCAACTTGATTTTATTGTTAACGAATATTTAACAGTATTTCCGGATCTTACAAGTTCAAACCTATTGCGAGGCGGATTTTTTAAGTCGCTTTGCGTATATGCTCTGTTCAGCATTCTCATTTTCATTGCGGTAAGATGTTGAATTCCGGCGGGAAATTGCCCGGAAAAGCTGCGGTTGAAAATTTTTTCGGTTTCTTTACACAAAAATGTTTTAATCATAGCAATAATATATAACGTATAACGTTAAACAACAAACTTTTTGTGTGAATCATAAAGATTTTTTTGCTTTTGTGGTATTTTTCCCGCAGTGTAATTGATTTTTACTTGGCATTTCCTTGTTTTTTTGTTTTAAGTCGCTAAATTTTCAAATTAACTTATTATTTCCGATATTTGAAGACTTAAAAAATCTTTTACGGAATAAATTATGAAATCGAGAGGAACGCATCACGTAGTAGAATTGCTTAATTGCAATAGTAAAATTTTAAATTCACCGGAAGAATTGGAAAAACTTGTAGTTGAAGGAATAGAAAAATCCGGACTAACTTACGAAAAAATCATCAGTCACAAATTTAATCCCGTTGGCATAACGGTTTTGGCGATTATAAGCGAATCGCATATTGCATTGCATACTTATCCCGAAGCGGGCAATATTTCGCTCGATGTTTATACTTGCTCGGATGCGAAAAAACAAGAGAAGTTCATCCGTTTCGTTCAAAGGAAACTTAAACCGAACTCAACCCGTATTGCCGAAGTGCAGAGAGGAGGCACAATCGAATTAATTAATCCTTCTTGGATTGTATCCGAATCGGATTACGATTATGAAGTAAAATATTACATCGATAAAGTTTTATACGCAAAGAGATCGAAGTATCAGCTTATAGAAATTGTTCAAAATAAAACGTTCGGTAGAATGTTATTTCTAGATAGAGATTTGCAAATTGCCGAATATGATGCGGATATTTACAATAAAGCGTTGGTTAATATTCTAAAACCATTAAAAGGAAATCTGAGTAAAGTTGCCGTGCTTGGCGGAGGAGACGGTGGAATTTTACACGAAGTATTAAAATACAAACCGGATTCCGTTACTTTAATCGATATCGATGAAGATGTTGTTGAAGCATCTAAAAAATATTTGAAGAAAATTTGTTATAAGGCTTTCGACGATCCGAGAGTAAAAGTTGTTTATCAAGACGTAATGAAATTCCTTGCCAAAGGTCCGAAGTTCGATGCCATAATAAGTGATTTGACAATGCATCCGGAAGCTTTTACGAGAATGGACAGACCGACTTATTTGGGTAAACTATTCGACCGAATAAAAAGCCGTTTGAAAAAAGGCGGAATTTTGAGCATGCAGTGTTCGTCGGTATTCGATAATGAAACATTCGAATTGGTAGATGAAATTTTGAATGCCAGATTTAGCGAAGTTACTTACAACAGGGTTTATATCCCGTCATTTTGCGAAGAATGGATATTTGCTGCCGCTAAAAATTAAGTAATATAAACTTAATTAATTATAGTATTTCTTTTTATGAAAAGCCGTTGAAATACTTAAACCGGCTGCTGCTTTAAGTCTGCATGCTTGGTTTGATTTTTTTAAAAACAACCCGCATTAATTTTCGCAAATCATATTGAATTGGTTTTTATCACTTTGATAATTAACATCAGCCAACCTATAATCAGGCTAACACCGCCGAACGGGGTAATAATTGCAAAAAGTTTTATTCCCGAAATTGAATAAGCATAAAGTGAAAACGAAAAGAGTAGTATTCCGGCAACAAAAAATAAAAACGAGGTTGTAAAATCGTATGCTGTATTTAATGCAATTGCCAATAAAACAACCGAGTGGATAAGATGATATGAAATTCCGGTTTTATAAATTTCCAGATTTTCCGGAGAAAGAATTTTTTTTAATCCGTGCGCACCGAATGCTCCGAGTGCAACGGCTGACAAACCGGAAATTCCCGCAATGATAATTTGTGTTCTTGCGTTCATATTTATGTTTTTCCTTTTCTTTATCATTAATAAATTTGTTTAATTTGAAGTATACTAAATTTGTAATTAATTGTGGGGATTAAAATGGCAATTCAAACGATCAATCCGGCTAACGGCAAGTTGGTGAAAACATTTCCCGAATTAAACAGCGCAGAAATCAACGCAATAATTAATGATGTTCACAGGGCTTTTATGGATTGGAAGGAAACCGGGTTCCGCGAAAGATCGGAATTGATGAAAAACGCAGCAAGCATATTACGAAACGGGAAAAGGAAGTATGCGGAATTGATGACGCTGGAAATGGGAAAACCTGTAAAGCAGGCTATAGCGGAAGCTGAAAAATGCGCTTGGGTTTGCGAATATTACGCGGAAAATGCAGAATCGATTTTGGCAAACGAAATAATTGAAACGGACGCAAGTGAAAGCTATGTTCAATTTGATCCGCTTGGAATTGTATTGGCGGTGATGCCTTGGAATTTTCCGATGTGGCAAGTATTCCGTTTTGCGGCTCCGGCATTGATGGCAGGCAATGTCGGTGTTCTGAAACATGCATCGAACGTTCCGCAGACAGCGCTGGCAATCGAGCAAATTTTTAAAGAGGCGGGTTTCCCGGAAAATGTATTTAGAACTTTGTTGATTGGTCCCGGATTAGTTGACGAAATAATTAAGAATCCGAAAGTAAAAGCTGCAACGCTTACCGGAAGCGAATATGCGGGAAGTAAAGTTGCGGAACTTTCCGGTAAAATGTTAAAGAAAACGGTAATGGAATTGGGCGGAAGCGATCCCTTCATAGTTTTTGCGGATGCCGACTTGGATGATGCAGTAAACACGGGGGTTACGGCGCGTTTAATCAATAACGGACAAAGCTGTATTGCCGCCAAGCGGTTTATTGTTGTTGAAGAAATAGCGGGCGAGTTCGAACAAAAGTTTACAGAAAAAATGAAAAATGTAAAAACAGGAAATCCGATGGATGAAAGCACAGAACTTGGTCCGCTTGCACGAAAGGATTTACTTGTTGAACTTGATCTACAGGTGAAAGACTCCGTCCGGCTCGGTGCTAAAATATTAACGGGCGGAATTCCGTTGGAAGGTGAAGGATATTTTTATCCCGCCACGGTTTTAAGTGAGGTGCAAAAAGGAATGCCGGCTTACGAACAAGAGCTGTTCGGACCTGTCGCGGCAGTAATAAGAGCAAAAGACGAAAACGATGCAATATCAATCGCAAACGATTCGGAGTTTGGATTGGGCGCTTCATTGTGGACGCGCGATATCGAAAAAGCAAAACAATTAAGTCACAAAATAGAAGCCGGATCGGTATTTATAAACGGATTGGTAAAATCCGATCCACGCTTGCCTTTTGGGGGAATTAAAAAATCTGGTTACGGTCGCGAACTTTCACATTACGGAATTAAAGAGTTTGTCAACATTAAAACAATCTGGATAAAGTAATAAGTTATTTATTAACTTTACATCTACTTGCATTTTTGAGGTCTTCCATATATTTTTTTTGTATGATTTTATAATCAAAAGATGTAAATTTGCCAGTGTCTGCAAAGACCCACCCCGTTGTTCTTAATACATTATTCTCCAAATTAAAAAGAGTACCTCCAAAACTTTTTATCTTGTTACGATTACCTATTAATTTTTTGAAGTAAATAATTTCAGTTTTAGGAAATTCTTCAAGCCTACTGTTTACATTTATTTTAGCTTTTTCCCCAATAGAATTTTTGAGTTTAAAGCTTGGAGGAAAGGGCACGCCAGATTCAAAACTTGCACCTCTAGCAATTATACCTCCTGAACATACCAAACCTTTGATGCTTATTGAACTAAAAGAAGATCCAGAGAAGTTTCCTTCGTCCTTTCCATGCAACGTCATAAGTTCAACTCCATTAAAATTACAAACATTAACCAATGCCCCTTCAAAAAAAACATTAAACATACTTGAACATGAAAAGTCGGTTCCTTGTATAAAGCTTTTTGTGAAACTTGTCCATGAAAAACGACAACAAGCAAATTTAGAATTATCTATTATAACTGAACCTGTTAAAATTGTGTTTGGAAAAACTGAAAAGGAAAAATCAGAATTAAATATTTCACTTTTTATGAACAGGGTTCTGTTAAAAGAAGAATTTTGAAATTCGACATTTATGAATTTACAACAAGAAAAATTATAATCATCAAAAATTCCTCCGTACAGTTTTGCATCTTTAAAGTGAGCGCTAAAATGTCTATAAAGCGTATCTTCTTTTGAGAATAATATCTTTAAAATTGTTTTAATTTCGATTGAAGGCTGTGCAACAGTTCTTTCCGACTCAGGCATTTCAGCCCATGATGGTAATGATTTTGTTTTGTTGTTAATGAATTCAACAAGTATATTAAATACTTGCTCACGGTATTCAACATTTTCTTTGGCAATATTATTAAGAGCATATATTCCACTTAAACATGTAATTGAATTCTTGTTTTCTAACATATGAACTGCATTTCTAAAACGATCGGCTATATTCCCTTTTTCAATAAGCTTATTATTTATATACATAGAATCAGCAATTCTAAAAGAATAGTACGCTCCTGATATTAGAATAATTCCGCCTAGTACTTGCACTATGATTTTTAGCAATTCACCTTTAGGATTTTTTGAACTTTGTCCACCAAAAAAGAATTCTGACCATTTATTAAAATATTTAAAAGTCAATACTATTATAAACAATACAATAGCAAATAATAAGTAATAAAAATTTCCCATCTAGTATTTCTACTTTAATTATTCACTAAAACATTATTAAATTTATAACACAAAACAATCACTGTAAAGTCTAACATAAATAAATTTTATTGAAATAGAAGCTAATTACTTAAAGAATGTATAAAAATATAATAACTATGTAAATTGAATAATTAATTGTAGGACAACATGCCGTGTTATCCTGCTGCTGCGCCGGCAAACCGGTTAAACGGTTGAAAACCGCAAAATTAAACGGAGTTTATTATGATCAAACGATGCGAATGGTGCGGGGACGATCCGCTCTACGTAAAGTATCACGACGAAGAATGGGGAGTGCCCGTTCATGATGATCGCAAACATTTCGAAATGATTATTCTCGACGGCGCCCAAGCCGGCTTAAGCTGGATAACGATTTTAAGAAAACGGGAAAATTACCGGAAGGCTTTCTATAATTTTAATCCGGAAATAGTAGCCGGATATGGTGAAAAGAAAATAGAAGAACTTTTAAATAATCCTGGAATTATTAGAAACAAGCTAAAAATAAAATCTGCAATTACAAATGCACAAGCATTTCTGAAAATACAAAAAGAATTCGGTAGTTTCGATAAATACATTTGGCAGTTTGTGGGCGGTAAACCCATTGTGAATAAATGGAAATCAATAAAAGAATTACCCGCAACTTCAAAAGAGTCGGATGCAATGAGTAAGGATTTGAAAAAACGCGGATTTAAGTTTGTTGGTTCTACAATTTGCTATGCTTATATGCAAGCCGCGGGAATGGTAAACGATCATATAGTTTCTTGTTTTAGGTATAAAGAAGTCCGTAAATTCTACTGATTTTTTCGGATTATTATTCTATTGTTTATTATTGTTCAGTTTTGATCCCACCGTTATACTTCATTTAAAAACAATAACCTTTTCTTTTTTGGCATAATTATTGGAAACAAATTTCGGATAAATACACAAATTTTGTTAAAGATTAAAGTCTTAATTCCGAAAATATGTTATTCGTTTAATTGTAGAGGAAGCATCATGAAAAAATTTGTTCTTTTATTTTTAATTATTGTATTATCTAATTTAACTAACACACGTTTGTTCGCTCAGCTGGAATATCCCGGCGATGTTGATATATTAGGTTCTGCCGAGGTAATTTTCAGCTCTTCCACCGATAGTTGCTCATCCCAAAATATTCCGGATGCTCCGGTAAGATTTTTCAGAGATGCAAACAACCAAATTCAGGTTATAATTTCCCATTTCGAAGGTTACCGGATGACCGGACCCGATTTCAATTCGCTCAGTGTTGATTGTTCAAACGGACCTGTATGGACTTCCGATTTTAATACCGATCCTTCGAATTATAATAATAAAGAATGGTTAACCGGACTTTACACGCTCGACGGTAAAACAATTTATGCGTTGGTTCACAACGAACACGAAGGCGATGTTGCTTCGAATTGGTATAACTCGGTTACCCTTGCCGTTTCTAATGATACAGGAAAAACATATTCACACGCCGCACCACCGAGTCATTTGGTGGCAAGTATTCCTTATACGTATCATACCGGCATGGGTCCCGCGGGTGTGTTTGAACCAAGTAATATTATTTATCACGATGGTTATTACTATGTGTTTTTGCATATGGAAAGCTACGGTCTGCAAGAGACCGGCGCAAGTTTAATGAGAACCCAGGATTTATCCGACCCGACAAGCTGGGAAGTATGGGACGGACAAGGTTTTAATAATACGTTTATCAATCCTTATACTGAAACGGGATACGATCCCGCCGACCATATCGCGGCAATTCTTGATTACGATAAAATCGAAAAGATGCATTCCAGCATTACATGGAATACATATTTCAATAAATTTTTGTTGGTAGGTGCAGCACAGAAAAACGGAAAGTGGGGATTTTATTACAGTCTTTCGGATGATTTGATTCATTGGACTGTTAGAAAATTGATAATGGAAGCTAACGTAAATATTCACGCTCAATCCGGAAGCGATGTTTACGGTTATCCTGCAATTGTTGATCATAACGATACAACAAGAAATTTTGAAGTGAGCGGACGGGAAGTTTACCTTTATTATTCCCGTTGGCCTTATGGTCAGAATTACAATCGCACTCTTGAAAGAATTCCGATTAGATTTAATAAAATGTTGGTCAATGGTTTTGAGGTTACCGGTAAAGGCGATAATGAAGATACGAATTTGGGGGACGGTATAGCAACAACTCAATTCGGTAAAACCAGTTTGCGCTCGGCAATAGAAGAATCGAATTCCCGCCCGCCATGGTATAAAGATTCGGTAATAACAATTTCGTTTAATATAAGCGGTACGGGTGTTCAAACAATTACTTTGAAAAGTTATTTGCCTTCAATTTTATATCCTGTAGTAATAGACGGATATACCCAACCCGGCTCAGCTCCCAACAGCAACGCACTTGCCGATGGCTCGAATGCCGAACCGATGATAGAGTTAAATACAGACGGGAACACAGGATTAACAATTGAATCGAATAATACAACTATAAAAGGTTTAATTATTAACCAACATGTGGGAACCGCAATCAATATATTCTATAGCGATTCATGTAGAATTGAAGGCAACTTTATAGGAACCAGTGCGGATGGTTTGAGTAACCCGAAAGACGATTCATACGGCATCCGTATAGAAAACGGAAGTTACAACACAATCGGGGGAACATCTCCGGAAAAACGAAATGTTATTTTGGGGGGAATTAACATTAACGGCAGCTCGTCGTTTAATAATACGGTTGCCGGAAATTATATAGGAACAGACAAAACGGGAACCGCGGGGTTATCTAAAAATGCTTCCGGTATCGAAATTGTGGAAGGTGCACACAATAATATTGTCGGCGGTGCGGATTCGCTCTCCAGGAATATCATATCCGGAAACTGGATGAGCGGTATCGTTCTTTCCGACGGAGGTGTGGAACAAAATAAAATATTCAATAATTATATCGGTGTTTCGGCTGACGGTAACAGTCCGGTCCCGAATAATTTCGACGGTGTTAATATTTCGGATACTGCAAACTTTAATTATATCGGTCGGGCAGATGCGCCTAATATAATTGCCGGGAACGGTGAATCGGGAATAAGAGTGGAAAACAGTTCAAACATTTCAATTAAACATAATTACATTGGAACCAATGCAAGCTGCGCAGATTTAGGAAATGATGTTGCCGGTGTTCTTTTGTTTAATAATACCACAAACGATAACGTGGACAGTAATGTTGTTGCGTTTAACGGGGATGCCGGTGTGGCTGTTGCATATGGTGCAAGCAAATATAATTCGATTTTGTATAATTCAATTTACCGTAACGGTCGCTTCGGGATTGATTTGCAGTGGGATGCATATCAAACAGAAGTTGATTTGATGGACGAAGACGACGGTCCGAACGGTTTGCAAAATTTCCCCGAGATAAGCTCGGCAACGGAAACCGATTCATTGGTAGTTACCGGAACATTTAAAAGTAAACCGGACGGTTCGTATAAATTACAGTTTTTTGCCAGCGATTCGGCAGATGCCAGCGGTTACGGCGAAGGTCAGAATTTTATTGGCGAAATGAATGTTGCGTTAGATAACAGCGGTCAAACTGATTTCAGATTTGCTCTGCCGGCATCAAATTATGCGTGGAAATATGTAACTGCAACGGCAACCGACGATTCCAACAATACATCGGAATTTTCTAATGCAGTGTTAATCAGAGGTAACGTTGCAAAAATATCGGTATCCCCGCAGAGTATTTTTTCGGATGTAGATCCAAACTCGGGTAGCAGTGAGAATTTTACAATCTCAAATGTTGGCGTTGAAACAATGAACTGGTCGGTTGAATGGAGCAGTTCGTGGTTATCAATTTCCAATACATCCGGTTCGGTTTCGCCGGGTGGAGCAGATACATTGTTGCTTGAATTTTCCGCTGCCGGTCTTACTCAAGATCAATATTATTACGATACGTTAATTATCCGGTCGAACGATCCCGTTGATTCGGTTGTTTTTGTGCCGGTAGAAATTCACGTTGGAACGGCTGCCGCAGACGTAGAAGTTTCCACGGATAGTTTGTGGGTGGGAATTAACAGCGAAGATACGGTTGATGTTGGAGTTTATCTTGCAAATTACGGCAGTAAAACAGTTACCTGGTATGCGGAATCACCCGATAAATCATGGATGGAAGTAACTTCATCTTCCGATACGTTAGGCGGAAATCAGATGGATACGGTTTTGATGTCATTCAATTCAAGCGGTTTATCCGCGGGTGATTATTCCAATGTTCTCAACGTTTTTGTTGATGACACAACAAATCCATTCAAAGTTGTTAAAGTCGTAATGAACGTAGGCAGCTATCCCAAAATTGCTTTGGATAAGGATTCGTTGATTTTTGAAATTCCGCCGGGTGGTGTTCAAACATTGCAAGTGAACATAGAAAATCCCGGCAACGAAGATCTGGAATGGGAAGTTCATACAACCTTCTACTCAAAATGGATTAAGGTTTCTCCGAATAACGGTATTACTCCGCCGGGAATGTCTTCTTTTATTAACGTAAATGTTTCTGCGAATGATCTCGATAGTTCGAACTCCGACGGTGTAATAATGGTTCAGTCAAATGATCCTAATGTAGACGAAGCAAGGGTGCAAGTCTTGGCAATAATAAAAGATCCGACCGGAATAACAGACGGAAACAAGTTACCGGATAAATTTGAATTGAGTCAGAATTACCCGAACCCGTTTAATCCCACAACAACAATTAAATATTCAATCCCAACTTCCTCCCCTTTGGCAAAGGGGAGGACCGAGGAGGGGTTCGTGACTCTTAAAATTTACGATGTTCTTGGAAGGGAAGTTGCAACACTTGTGAACGAAGCAAAATCGCCGGGCTATTATTCCGTTAACTTTAATGCCGTTAATCTCCCGAGCGGTTTATATTTCTACAAACTTACCGCCGGGGGATTTTCCCAAACGAAGAAAATGATTTTGATGAAATAGTATCGAATGACCAAATTTGTAGGGACGAGGCATGCCTTGTCCCTACATTTCTTACTTCTCAACACACGCTAACCCCACGGATTTATCCGTGGGATAAGCAATATCTCCATGAGCACATAAAAAATAAACGGAACCGTTTCAACGGTTTTTGTAGCAAAAAAATGTCGCATTCGTTAGCTAAAATATGGTATTAGCTGCGGAAACCGATAAATCGGTTTCTTTCTTTTTGGTTTGTGTTTCTTATCCAGCGACTGAAGTCGCGGGGTTCAATCTTCAATAAGAAAAAGTTAAAGATTTAATCATGTTCAGACAATGCCTTGGTATGGAGCTTGGCACCCGGAAGAAGTATGGCATTTGCACTGATGTCGAGGCCCGCGCCTCGACATTTTTACTGTAAAAATTTTGCCAGTTGTGAAAAATCAATATTGAAGAATACCTTTTCTTGCCACATAATATTATTAACCACATTTGTATTATTTGGTAAACAAATTCTTAATCATGATCTTACTCTTAATCTTGATCACGTGTTTGAAAGACGAGATTAAGATTACGATTAAGAGCAAGAGTAAGAAACTATATTTCCGGGGAGTAAAGAACAACTATTTTCTTCCGATACCAACCGGCAAAATTTAATCTATTGCCACGAATAAGATGTAGAATCAAAGAATGCTTTGACTTTATAAATTTACGATCTTCATTGCTTGTAAGTTGTACCGTCTACACTGTTTGCAATCCGCAAATGATTGAAATTTCGTTAATGAAAGTATTTTTGCCCATTAACATAATAGATTTAACGGAAACCGAAAGCATTACCGATAGGAATGTTAAGCTATTTACATCCAATTATTTCCGTTTCAATCATTGGAATTAACAGTACCATTTTTTGATATGTTTATTTGATTTAAGAAAGTTTTTATGACATATAAAGCTAAAATTAAAACGTTTATCGAATTTGAATATTTTGGTATTGACTTTTTCCGTTTTTTTTTTTTTTTACTTTGAGTAAAAGGTAAACAAAGTTAAAATAATAGAAACTATAATTAAATTACAAAACGGAGGAAAAGATGCACCCTTAAAATAACTTTTAATTTTCCTGTAAATCCTTTAAGTTTTTATTTAAAGAACAATAAATGCAAATTAACGGGAAAAGAAAAATGAACTCCAAGAGGAAAAGCCCCTTCGAAATAAACATATTGAAGATTTTATTGGCAATAATGTTGCTACAATTCACTTCTTGCAACACAACCGAACCGTCCAGCCCTGAAAAGCCGAAAGCGATTGAGTTAAAAGAAATAACCAAAAGCTGCACGGAAACTTTTTTAACCGTAAGCGTAAAAGATACGGTATTACCGGCAAACATAAAGATAAAAAGGGACGGGAAAGAAATAATGAATTACTACCAAATAACATCTGATACAACAATAATAGATACCGGAATGACAGCCGGTAAAACATATAATTACCAAGCCATAGTGGAATTAAGCGGGAAAGCGGAACAAAGCGAAATATTGCCGGTTCGCACGTTAGATACCACAAGCAGTAATTTTACATGGAAAAAATATACCTTCGGAGAACATAGTAGTAGTATTATCAACGATGTAGCGATAATAAACGAAAACAATATATGGGCTGTAGGTGAAATATATATGAACGATTCAAGCGGTAATCCCGATCCCCATGCTTATAATGCTGTTCATTGGGATGGACAAAAGTGGGAGTTGAAGAGGATATATTATTATGGTAATTGCAGTGCAGTAAAGTATCCGCCATTATACGCAATTCTGGTATTATCTAAAAACAACATTATTATAACAAATGGTGGAAGTGTAGGTTGGTATGATGGAGAAAATGTAAAACTAGATTGTGGAGTTAATTCACTATTGAACGGAGCTATATCAAAAATTCGGGGTACTTCAAATAATGATCTGTATGTTGTTGGTCGTAATGGAACTATCGCCTACTACGACGGCACAAGTTGGAGAAAAATAGAGAGCGGGACAAATTTAACGATTCATAATATATATGGAGATGTTAATCCGTTTACCGGAGAGAGTGAAATAATCTGTTGTGGCTCAACCACCCAATC
>JALVFE010000013.1 GCA_027030245.1 Melioribacteraceae bacterium | reverse complement strand
AATGCACATTGATAAGATGTTAACGCAAATTGTTCGCCTTCGCTCTTTATACTTATTTCGAATTCGAATGTTGTTGAATTGATCTGAACGCCGTTCTTTGCCGACATAGTATAAGTTGTTTGGGCATGTAAACTTAATTGCGACAAAAACGTAACAAAAAAAAATGTAAGATATAATAAAAATTTTTGTAGAAAAATTAACTTAAAATTATTAAGTTTGTCTTGCATTACAAATACTCCCATTCCTTTTGTTAATGCACCGAGGACTGACAAGTGGCAGCTTGTTAGTCCTTTTTATTTTGACTAAGCTAACTCAATACTTTTCCCAAATAAATATTTTTAAAAATTTCATTAATTGTAACACGTAAAAGGAAAGAGATAATTGAAAAGCAGTCTTATGCATAAACAAGATAATATTTTAGTTGTAAAAGCTCTTTTATTTTGCAAGATTAATGCCAGTGTGATATAAATCAATTTTATTCGAAAATGTGATATAAATCAATTGTAGGATTTCTGTTAAATATCAAATTGAAACAAGACAAGGAAAACAGTGGAGAGATTTGGTACAATAAAAAAAGGAATTGCTTTACAATGTAAAACAATTCCTTTTAGTAGATTAGTAATGTAAAAGGTTTTGAGTATATCACCGGAGGGAAAAATTTTAAAACATATATTATTAAGAATAAAAAAAAATTTTTATAGCAGCTCAATAACATTTACAAAGCTCCGACTTAAGAAACCGTCCTTTAAAATTTGACAAGCAAGAAAAAACCTGAGAAATAAACACACGCTAGCTATTAAATCTTCTCCAAAGGACTCCTTTAAAAAAGAAAAAACTAGGACAATCTTTCAATTTATTTAAAGTATCACCATGAAATTAGAAAAATTTATATACAAACACCGTGGTATCTGTTCACATATAATTCAGAAAGCAATTTAAAAAAAGCTCTTGTTCCTATTGACGACGCTTTTAAAAAATTGTTATTTTTTAGCTTGCAGAGGTTCGGTTTATGCATATTTGCTCGTTATGGCAAATAGGAGCTATTATTCTTTAGCAAAATGCATTCTTTAAGGACTAATTTTTCTACATATCCTTAGGATAGATCTGATTAAATTTTAATTTTTAGATTTTCCTATACATAAATCACTTTACAGTATCCACAACCTCGTATTGAATTTTTAATTTGTAAAGCAACCCGATCAAGTTTGACAGAGGAGTGAACTGAATTTAAATGGATAAGTTAAGACTTTCATTATGCCAATTAATTACATTTCATAATATTTATTAAATCTTTTTCGACAAAATATATACGCTACTTGTTGTCAGGTCTTCCTCGGATAAATTTTTAAATCTTTTCGAAAGGTGTTTTCTATTTAGTTTGTTTTCCAAAGTTGTTGGTAGCATTTTAAGTATTTTAAATCCGTACTTTAAATGCAGTTCTACATGTCTTGAGAATGGTTGTCTATTAATCAAAAATTTTTTACCTCCTTTTACAATCTTCCACTCAAAATCGGAAAACATCCAATGACCATTCCAACTATTTGTTATTCCATGTGATTTAAAATCAATATCATGTGACATTAATCCGTCAGTTTTAAGCCATTTATGCATCGCGTTATAAGTTTTTTCCAAATCTTCAACATGTTCCAAAACTGCTTGTGAATAAATAAAATCAACAGATTCCGGTTTAATAATATTTGAATCTTCCCAGGGAATATAACACTTTATAAATGAATTATTAGGATTGTCAATATCCAGAATTTCCTTCCGTATACTTTCTAATCGTTCTTCATTTAACGTTTCATTCAATCTACTATCTGAAAGAATATAAGTCGGGAAATCATAGTTTTCTAATAAAGGTTTCACTTTAGGATATTCAGTATTATTTGGTATATCGGACTTATTTTTAAAAAGTTCTACTAATTCGTTAAATATCTTTAAATTCTGCTTAGTATCCCAATATTTGACAACATCCAATGTATAAATTTGTTTACTTCCCGATAGTAGAGCAGCTAATCCAATTCCTAATGAATCGCCAGGCCCTAATTCGGCAACAACTTCCGGAATTCTTTTTTTAACAGTATACCAATTCGTTAAATGTCGCATCCACACCGAATAGCAATATCTACTTTCAGTTGTTCCCCGGGTCTTTTGTGTTAATATCTTTTTTACACCCGGCATATGTATTATTATGCCTTTAATAAGAGGTTTTATTTTCTCAGTTTTCATATTGTTCTCTTACAATATTATTAATTCAAAAGTTTACTGTTTTTTGCAACAAAAATTTGTATACAATTTACATTCGGAAAATTACTTGCTTTGGTGATAAGAAAAACTTTGTATTATATTAAAATTCCAAGTCTTCAAATTATTCATTTCACAAATTCTTTAATACGAAACAAGTGCAATAAGAATCTAAGAGAATAAATAAGCATTGTTAATCAGCATTATTGGCATTTAGAATTATATAATAAATTAAATGTAACTTATCAAAATAAGTGATTTTTCGCAAAAGAAAATTTACCGTTTTAGTTATAAAACGGCATTTCTTCTTTTCATTGAACTTAATGATAATTCCTCGAATCTCAATAAAGAGAGATTTTTTTAAAAGCAAATTTCAAATGAATTAATTTCATAAATATGGAATAAAAAATAATTTATAAATAGACTCAAATAAAAGACGCTTGAAGTTAACAGCTGGGAAATAGTAGCGTATAAATTTTTTGTAAATATTTAAAGTTAGAATTAAAGATAAACAGAATAAAGAATAATAAACAGTAACCGAGATTTTTATTTCTTTTTCACTTTCCCAAGGAATATGATTTAATTTTATATAAATACATTCCCTCGGAAATTCTTTTCGGAAAAATCTGGGTATTTTTATATATCAAAATCTTCTTTATTATATATTAAAGTATTTATTATTATTAATCTAAGGCACTTTACTTGTTTTTAAGAGATTTTTACTAATAAAAGTATAATCCAAAACATTTATTACATTATTCATATCCGTATCGGCTTGTAGATATCCGAGAGAAAACATAGCCGCCTGAACTTTACCGTTATCGAGTACGTTTATCACGCCGTTTGCATCGGCATCTCCGGCAATCATTCCGAAATAACCGTCATTAAATTTAACCAAAGCATCGCTTCCACCAAAAGAGCTATTAGCATTTTTAGTAAAATCATATTCGGCTGCACCGCTTTGATCAACATGGATTTTTTGCGAAGACATAAGAGGCAGATGATTACGGTGGTAAATAACCAAAAAATAATCTCCTTTATTTACATTCTTAAACTTAAATGGCGTAGAGCCGTCGGACTCCACTACATAACCGTTTCTATTCAATAATGCGGCTTCTTTATGGAAAGAATTGTTTTCATCCGTACGAAGTTCCAATAATATCCAATCGACAATATCATTTTTAATTTCCGCTGCCGTCTCGTTACCTTTGTATTCCCACGGTGCATTAGCATATGGTTGAGTTTTGGGTATCGTTTTGTTTCTTGCTAACTTTGAATCCATTGAATTTCCGATATAAGCTCCTTCAAGGAATACTCTGATGTTTGCACTTAAAGTGGGTTGTGGAGTTATTGAAGAAGCTTCTACGGCTCCGATGGAAGGTTTACTTAAATTAACAGAATTTCCGTTTATATCGGTGAATCCGGCGGGAACAAATTTAGTGATATCGATACCGCCACCGTCTGCCGGGCTATTTTTTACTACGGAAAAATTACCATTGGAAGGATCAACTAAAAGATCGTTAAGGTTACCGATAAACAAAATATTCCCGCTAAAATCTTCGTTTGAGTTTTCATCAATTCTATTAAATTCATCAATTGTAAGACCTTTTTTATTGAACTGGCAAACTATATCGTTTTTTGATTTACCATCGTAATAAATCAAATTATTTTTTACTACAATTCTGTTATTAACAACTTCTCCGAGCCAAATATTGTCGGCTCCGTTACCTGAATTTATTATCAAATTATTAAATAGCCAACAATCATCTTGCGGCCATCTACCTAAAGGTCTTTTTACCACTTTATATATTGTATTGTTAAAAACATAATTATTTTTACTAATGCCCTGAGGATTAGTCGGTTCCAACGAAATTCCGATACCCATACCAGTATAAACTTTCGGTTCTACATAATGAGACTCGTCAATAATGTTATAATATATATAATTATGATCACCGCCAATTTCAAAATTAAGTCCAGGGCTTTTTGCGTAATTTCTATAAAATTTATTATATGCACAAACTCCCATTTGTGGAGCATATGCTCCAATATGCCCCAATCTGCCAGAAACTATTTTATCCGTATAGGATTTATTGTCAAAAATTTCATTATATGTACTTCGCTTATATTTATTATCTCCGCCATGAATCCTAAAACTGGCAAAATGAAAATCCTTAACATAGTTACCATAAACCTTTGCATGGTTTACACCGTTCTCAAGTGAGACACCAATATTAACAGAAATAAAACTATTACCTTCTACTGTATAAGCTCCGCCCAACCATCTGTATATACCCCCATATAAGTCATCAAAATGAGCATCAATATAATTATTTCTAATTACACAATAATCACTCATTTTTGTACCATAATCATTTCTTAAACTTATTCCCTGCATCGAAGAATAACCGACCTTACAGTTCTCAATAATCAAAAAAGAACAACCCTCGATTCTGATTGTTCTGAGTCCTCCCCTTAAATCCAAATCGGTTATTGTTATATAATCCGAATTTTTCGCATGGAAAACATAGATGGATTTATCCGAAATATTTGTTTTAATTGATTTGTAATAAGATGCGGGATTATCTTCAGCGTAAAGATAAAGCGTGCCGTTACCGTCATCCCAAAAACGATATTCGTCACCAATTCCGTAGGTGTATCTGGGACCCGGCTTAAGAGGTATTCCGTAATGGCTTGTAGTTGCCCAATAAACATCTTTTGTTTCGGCTTTTTTATATTGGATGTTATCAAGCCACATTCTGTTTATTCTATTGGTCTTTTGTTTCCCACTCAGTATCATTCTCCAAACGTTATTTTGAGCTTTGACCCAATTATTCGGATCTGTCCAATTCTTTATATCCGTAATTAAAGATATAATAGGTTTTTCACCACTACCGTATGAGCCGAAAACAATCCGATTATTTTGCGTACCGTTAGTATTTTTGATTTTAATACCTGTTCCAATCCAAGTATCTCCCTTTTTAAATAGAACTTTGTCACCTGGTTTTAAGGAGAGTTGATTAACCTTGTCTATGGTCTTGAAGGGAGTGGCTTCTGAAGTTCCGCTATTATTGTCATTACCTTCCGAATTTGATACATAGTACGTTGTTTGGGCATTCAAGTAAATAAAATTAAAAACTATTAAAAATAAATATATGATTGGAAGTCTCATTAAAAACCCCTTTGTTAATGCAAATTACCGTAATTTACATTATCGAATAAAATAAAATAAAATTAATCAAGAATTTGTAAGGGCAAAATATATGCCATCTGAAAAACCTTTTCAAATTGCGTCTTTTAGTAACAATTCTAACGAAAATATTCTTGAAACCGTTTCAAAATGCGGATACGACGTATCAATATATTCACTGACAAAATAACTTTCTTTATCGAAAAATTGCTCCCGATATTCATTTTGGAAATAGTAAGGAAGCTTGAAATTAGATTTCAATTTCTTTTTCCTCAAGCAGGGTCTGAGAGACACCGGAATTCCATATTTAACCCCTTCTTTGATTTTATATTTTACAGGTAAGGGATCATAAAAATTGTAACCATAATTCGAGTTAAATTTTGCAACCTCGGGTGAAATATTTTTAATCAAATCTGCTTCAAATTTTCCGAAAAATTTATACTTTACCGGAATCAAATTGCTTTTCTCTACCAAACGCCATTCCGCAAAAGGCCAAATTGCACAAGAAAGATAATTTAACCTTTTGTTTACGGCACTCATCCAAAATCTCATTCTAAAGAACGGATATATACGGTCAATTTCTTGACGGGTAAGTTGCTCATCTTCAGAATCCAAGGCTTTTTTAATTTTAAAACCTAAATTGGATAGATATGCTTCTGAATTAAATTTATCCGTACAATAACTTTCCAAGGCAACATCATACCTCGATGTAACAAAATCTGAAACGGTAAATCTTTTGTTTATTAATTTCCAAAAATCTCTGAATATTTCTCCGCCTCCCCCATTTAAGTTTAACAGTTTATTTTGGGTAGTCTTTAAATCCATTTGGGAGGTAGTCAGAAATAATCCTTTCGTACTGATTCCATCGTTTAAATAAAACTTAAATTTAATGAGTTCATAAAATTCTTCGGGTGATAATTTTGTATTATTTTTTTCATAATAAATTTCCAGCGGAATATTATAATGCTTTGAGATTGTCTGAGCTACTTTAATATCACTCGATTTTTCATTGCCGGAGACATACAGTTGAGGCTCCATGTCAAGCTTGTTCATTATTGCAAACATTAATCTGGAATCATAGCCACCCGATAAAGCGGATGAAACATTATTCCCAAAATTATTTTTAATCATCCGGAAATAGTTTATTAAATCATCCGAAACGGATTCTATTAAATTTTTATAAGTTGCCCCTACATTTACGTCAAATCTCGGAAACTGTTTATTATCAAAATTTTTACGTGGGTAAAGTGTTAAAATTTCTTTTCTGTCGATACTATTAATATTTTTGAAAACCGTTTTGTTTCCATATGTCGCACCGTTAAAAATGTATTCGTAAATTTCTTGTATCGATACTTCCTTATTTATCACCGATTTAGAAACTGCTAAAAATGAATTGGAAATAATTTTCAACTGGTCATCAAAAAATATGTGGTAAAGTCCTAAGCTGTCATTGAATATTTTCAACTCATTTTCTACGAAAGAAATAACAGCAAATTGCCCGTTTGTTTTATTTAACAAAAACCTTTTATTTTTCTTCAAATCGTTATATAATTCATTAACAGCATTTTGACCTGTTTCACCATCATATAAAAATGTACCAACAGTAATTAAAAAATCACCATTAGGGAAAATAAACGTGTTTTCTTTTTCATGAAAACGTTTATAGAAAGTATAGACTTCGAAATTTTCTTTTTGAATAAATTTATTAAGCTTTAAGCCTTTCTTGTTAAAAACGTCTAACCCCCTTTCAGCATTATATTGTTTTAGATTATTATCATGTTCATATTCTTTAATTATGATAAAAAATCCACCCATTATTACCCCCTATTGGCACACTTCAGTTTAAATCAAGAAGTATGCCTTAAGATTAAAAAACATCTTTAATTGGTTAGAGGTTCCAAATATTTTTTTTAATAAAAATTTTGACACAATTTCTAAAACTTTCTCATTTTAAGACGACTATGTGTATTAAAGTGTAACTTAATATTACATTTTCACATTAATAGTAGGCATAAATATTGTATTTAACATTTTATCATACAAATGAGGACTATGTATTAATCTCCGACTGAAAAATCAATTTTGGAAATCGCAAATTATTAAAATTATTGTCTATATTTAGATTATCGTATGTAAAGTTTTATAGTTTAAGGAGTTACGCCTTGTAACTTACGGGGCGAAGCTGTGTTTATTCATAAAAAAGTGTAACTAAAATGTCGAACAAAATTTTGTTAACCGGTGCTGCGGGATTTATAGGATTTCATCTTGCACAAAGACTATTGCAAGAAAAAGACAACTTAATCTTAGGTATTGATAATATTAATGATTATTATGATACCCAATTAAAAATGGACCGCCTCGAAAATCTTAAGACGGATAAAAGATTTCAATTTGAAAAAATAAATATTGCAAATAAAGAACAATTAGATGCGCTCGTCGAAAAATTTCAGCCGTCCGTCGTAATTCATTTAGCGGCTCAAGCAGGTGTACGATACTCTATTATTAATCCCGCTGCATATGTCGAAAGCAATCTGGTTGGTTTTGCAAATATTTTAGAGCTTTCCCATAATCTTAAAGTGAAACATCTAATATATGCTTCTTCAAGCTCGGTTTACGGTGCAAACAAAAAAATTCCTTTTCAGGAATCGGATAGTGTTGATCATCCGGTTTCTCTATACGCCGCAACTAAAAAATCGAACGAGTTAATGGCTCATACTTATTCTAACTTGTATAAAATACCAACAACCGGATTAAGATTTTTCACAGTGTACGGACCTTGGGGAAGACCTGATATGGCTTATTTTTCGTTTACCAAAGCAATCTATGAAAATAAACCCATTAATGTTTTCAATAATGGCGACATGGAAAGAGATTTTACATATATAGATGACATTGTTGACGGAATAATAAGACTTATCGATCTACCGCCGGTAGAAAATTCCGATTGGAATTTTGAAAATCCGGATCCCGCTACAAGTTTTGCCCCATACCGGGTATTGAATATTGGCAACAATCAACCGGTAAGATTATTGGATTTTATTCATACTTTGGAAAATTTAATCGGGAAAGAAGCCGAAAAAAAATTCTTACCGATGCAACCCGGTGATGTAAAAACTACTTTTGCAAATATTGACAGATTAAACAAGCTAACAGGATTCAAGCCCCAAACAAGTATTGAAACAGGTTTGAAAAAATTTGTCGAATGGTACAAACAATATTATAAGATCGGATAAAACAAATACAAATGCCTAAATCGCTAACCGATAAAACTCTTCACGGCGTAAATTGGAACCTTGCTAAAACATACGGTAAAACCGTATTAAATATAATAGTCGGTATTGTTTTAGCCCGCTTACTGCCCCCTAGTGATTTCGGGCTTTTAACAATGACATTTATATTTATCGGTTTGGCAGATTTGTTTTCCACACTTGGGATGGGGGCTTCCGTTGTAAAACAGAAGAATTTAACAAAAGCTCATATTGCTACAGCTACAACAATTACAATAATTCTGGGCTTTTTAATTTTTGCAATTTTTTATTTTACCGCACCCCTAATTGCCGAGTTTTACAAAGAAATTAGATTAGTCCCTATTTTACGGGCTTTGTCGGTAATTTTTATTGTTAAAGGTGTAACAGCTGTTAGTTACTCCCGCTTGGTTAGGGAAATCGATTTCAAATCAATTTTAATAATCGAATTCGGTTCTTATCTTTTTGGCTACAGTTTATTTGCAATTGTTTTTGCTTCTCTCGGTTTCGGAGTTTGGAGTTTGGTAATAGGAAGATTGGCAACCAATGTTTTATCATCTATCTTGACTTTAAGAAAAGTGCCACCGGTTTTGAATTTTACAATCGGCAAGAAGGAGTTCAAAGAATTATTTGCTTTCGGCAGCGGTGTAAGTTTCAGTAAATTATTTGATTATACCGGTAATAACGTAGATAATTTACTAATCGGGAAATTAATTAATTCAGATGCGCTTGGACTTTACAACAGGGCTTATAACTTAATGACATTACCGATTTCCAAAATATCCAGCGGAATTTATAATGTTCTCTTCCCTGCTTTTGCTAAAGTTCAAGATAATACCCAAAGTTTAAGAACCGCTTATTACAGAACAATTAAATCAACTGCGTTTTTGCTTTTCCCCGTGCTTACCGCTATGTTTGCTGCGGCTGATTTTATTATTCTCGGACTTTACGGACCCAAATGGGAAGGAGCAATCGACGCATTTAAAATTTTAATCTTCGCCGGATTTTTGAGAACAACGTTAAGTTATTCCGGCGCCATTGCACACGCTACCGGCAATGTTTACAAAGAAGTTTTTCAGCAGGTGGTTTACGTTATTACGCTGACAATAGGAGCATATTTCGGCGCAAAATACTATGGCATTGAAGGCGTTGGTTTTGCGGTAATAATTGCATTAGGTTATAAATTTGTTGCTCAAAGTAATTTGTCAATAAAAATTATAGAAAGCAACTGGTTGGCTTTTCTTCAATCTTTGTTACCCGGAATTGCTAACGCTCTGGTAATGTTCATTACTATTTATCTTACCGTTATTTTAATCCAAAGTGAATTCGGGAATTATCCTTATCCGGTAAAGCTTATTATCACTATGATAGTCGGTGCAATTACCTATTTATCTTCCATAATCTTTTTGCCAACTTTTATTAAAGGTGATTCCTTCACTTGGTTGCTTGAAAAATATGGAAAAGTAGTTCCAAATACGTTTAAGAATATATATTTCAAATTTAATCCGGTAAAAACTTAATATAAAATATGTCTCCGATAATTGAGAAAAAACAAAATACTTTAGCTATACTTGGCATTACTCTCTCGGTAATTTTAGGCTTTTACTTCAGGCTAAAAGGTTTGGGTAAATGGCCCTTTGCGCTTGACGAATATTACATTATCCGTTCGGTTCAGAATATTTTCAAATACGGGCTTCCCCAATTTGATGCTGGCGGTTACTACCCGAGAGGAATTTTATATCAATATTTTATTGCATTTATTTGGTCATTCGGTTTGAAAGCCGAATTTGCCGCAAGAATAATTCCCGTTATAACCAATCTTTTAGCTTTCCCCGCTTTGTATAAATTAAGTAAAAAAGTTTCGGGAAAAACACTTGCTGTAATTTTGATAATCTATTTTTCTTTTTCGCTTTGGGAAGTTGAATTTGCCCGTTTTGCGAGAATGTATTCGCCTTTCCAAGCTATATTTATTTGGTATCTATATAATTTCTATCTGTTCTTATTTGAAGAAAACCGTAAAGCCTTCAAGTGGATGTTGATATTAAGTTTTACAAGTATTTTTGTTTACGAAGCAAGTATATTCCTTGTAATCTTAAATTTCTTGGTATTTCTGTGGGATTTTGAAAAGAGGGAATTCGTTCTTTCCGATATCAAAAAATTATTTTCACGTTTGGAACTATCAAAATTTGCACTGACAGTTATAATATTTCTGATAGCGTACTTCTACTTGAGTTTCGATTTCAGAACTTTCAACCAAACCAATTTACTACCGCCCGAGTTAAAAGATTATTTCGACAATCTCCCGAAGATGAGCAAATTCCGGCTTCCAATGGTTTTACTGTTCACCGGTACAACTGGAATATTCTGGAAGGTTTTAAATATTATTCCCATAGCGGCTGTATTAATTTACATTGCCAAAGTTGCAAAAAACTCCCGGTTAACATTTGAATATAAATTCTCACTTTCCGTGATAAGTGTTTTCACATTATTAAATTTATACGGATTGGTTTTGGTCTTTGGAATAATGTTTATTATGATGAATTGGTTAAGTATTAAGGGCGTGGGCAAGCAAATAATATTTTACACTTTGGGAATAATTGTTCTAACTTTTCTTTACTGGACAGCGTTTGCAGTCTTCAATCATTCTTGGCACGAATATTTTACAAAAGGTAAATTTACCGGAACCTTTGCTACGCTTAAGATTCTTTGGAAGCAATTTCTAAACTACCCGAATTTTTACGAAATGTTCGTTATCTTCCGGAACACATTGCCGAAATTTACTTACTTATCGATAGCCATTTTAGCCGGTGGCGTTTTTCTTATTGCTACAAAAGGAAAAGAGAAGTTTAATAAATTCAGATTTCTCTTTTTCATTTTCATTTTACTTTTATTTTTAATTACGTTTATTAACACATTCTATTTCGATACGCGTTATTTCTTCTTTTTGTTTCCTCTGTTTCTTATTCTCGTTTTCGGAAGTCTACAAATAGGAATCACTTACTTTTTAAAAAATCATAAAACTCAAAGTTTGGCTTTTATTTTTGCAAGTATTCTATTGGCTGTTGTTTCGGAAGATACCGGTTATGATCATTTAGTACATATCGATTCGGCCAGAATAAACTTCCGTAAAGGTTTTACAAAAGCGGAGAAAATCCATTATTATCCGCGCTGGGATTCAAGAAGCGTTTCCGAAGTAGTAAATACCGAAAGCAGGGCAGACGATATAATTATAACAAACGATCAAATTTCCGATTTTTATTTAAAAAGATTGGATTACATTTATGAAAATTATAAAGCCAACGATTTCCGTATCGAATCGGTTGAAGGCGGTAAAAAAGAAAGATGGACAAACGCAAATCTAATTTACACTTACGATGACTTGTTAAAAAAATTATTCGATTCCGAATCCACAAAATGGTTAATCGTCAATAAAATGTGGGGTGTTAAAGAATTGGAAAAACTCGGGTTCTTCAAGAAAATCGAACCTTATTTATATTACCAGAGCGAAGACGACCTGACATTTCTGTATAAAATTAGTCCGGTAAATGAACAACAATAAAGATATACCGCTTGTTAGTGTTGTTATTCCGACTTTTAACAGAGCCCATCTTATTCTTAAATCAATAAATAGCGTATTGCAGCAAACTTATAAAAACATAGAACTAATCATTGTTGATGATGCATCGTCTGATAATACTGAAGAAGTAGTTACAAATTTAAAAGACGAAAGAATCAGATACGTTAAACAAGAAAAAAATCTAGGACCATCTGTTGCAAGGAATAAAGGGATTGAGCTGGCAAATGGTAAGTTTGTTGCATTTCTTGATTCCGACGATCAATGGTATCCGGATAAAATAGAAAAGCAAGTCAATCTATTAATGAAATCCGATGAATCAGTTGGCGCCGTTTTTTGCGGGATGGAATTTTACGACTTCAAAACGAATGAAAGAATCGGAGAGCATTTAATAACTGTCGACATAAAAGAAAATTTTACAAAAGGCAAATATTTTCTCACTCCGCCAATGGTAACAATTTTAGCATACAAAAATATTTTGCAAGAAATAGGCGGATTCGATGATAGATTGAAGGCAAACGAAGATACGGAATTGGCAATTAAAATTTGCAAAAAATATAATTTTGCTCTCGTTAAAGAAATTTTGGTGAAGGTAACCAGAAACCACAAACAATTAATGACCAATAACGAAAACTATATTTCCGCGAGGGAAATAATATTTGACAAACACTACGATTTTTTAAGCAAAGATATTTTGTTCGGATTGGCAAAGCAAATAGCAAACTATAACATATTGAAAAACAATTTCGTTAAAGCAAAAGATTATACTAAAAAGGCATTGGAAATAAAACCGACCGATTTCAAAACAATTTTGCAGTTATTCAGTCTATCGTTATCACCTGCTTTAACTAAAAGAATTTTCTCAGCTAAGCATAAAAATGCTGCTTATTTAAGTGGCTTAAAAACGAATTAAGATTTAATGGAACTAAAAGAAAAAAACTTTTGTTTTATTATCCACCTTCATACGAAAAGCTGGTTAAGATATACAAGAAGGCCACACTTTTCTCCGCTCGGTGATTTCGGAAATTTGATTGTAATCGAAAGACCGTTAGCCTTGTTTTCAAAAGATTTTTTATCGGAATTAACTGAAAATATAAAACTGTATCTTAAATTCCATGCAAAACTCAGAACGGACGAAAGAAGTAACGCAAAAATAACTCGCCCTGTTCTCCTTTTCGGAAATAACATAAAAAAGAAAATTTCTTTTATACAAAAGGCAGACTTATTTCTTTTAAAATTTCAAATCAATAAGTTGATAAAAAACTGCGGGACAAAAATACACTTTTTAACAAGCCGCCATCAAAAATGGATAATCGAAAAAAGAAACGATTCAAAGTATATTTTGGATATGAATGATGAATGGAGCATGATGCCATATAAAGAAAACTTAAGACCGATAATTGAGAAGGAAACCAGGGATGTAATAAAATTAACCGACTTAACGACTGTTGTTACCCGCGCTTTGGAAAAAAAATATAAATTTAATGAAAAAGTGATTTTTCTACCGAATGCCGTTGACGTAAAACATTACAAACCTCATTTTGCCGACGATTCGGAAAAACTTGAAGAAAAACCCGTAAGCGAACTTGTTGGCGATCTTCGAATAGTCAAAAAACAAAAGAACGATCCCCGTTTGCATAAAACGGATTTATCAATTTTTGAAAATTTTGAAAGTCCAATCGTGGGTTCGTACAGCGGGCTTTCGGGGAATTGGTCGGACTTTAAATTTATTCATAAAGTTGAACAGCTTTTGCCGGAAAATTACACTATGATCGCTTCCGGTAATATTCATCCGCCGACTTCGGAAAAATTTATGGATGAATACCGCGAGTATATCAAAAAACCGCGGATGATTTATCTGGGTTACGTTGATTATGCAAAACTTCCCGATTTTCTGGAACACTTGGATGTTGGTTTGGTAATGCACAGAGCCGATGATTTTAATATACATTCCGCTCCCAACAAAATTTGGGCTTATCTTGCAATGGGTCTACCTGTGGTAAGCACAGACTTTTTAACCGAACCCGATAAAAAAATTTATGAAGGCTTGGTAAAATTTGCTAGAACACCGGAAGAATATGTTCAATTCATAATTGAGAGTTATGAAAACGACACTCAAGAATTGAAAGAGAAAAGAAGAAATTTGGCTGTTAAATATTCTACTTATGCAAGAGCGGAAAAATTGGTAAAAATAATTAAAGATAAGCTATTCGATTAATGACAATATTATTAACGGAAAATCCGGGATACAATACTTATGTAAATTCGCTTATACTCGCATACCAAAAAGCAGGTCATCAAGTAATATGTGGAAGCAATAATTTTTTTTGGTCTAATATAAAACCGGATTTATTACACATACACTGGCCGGAAAGACTTTACAAGTGGTATGTTTTAAGAAAACCCGGGAAAGAACAATATAACTATATTAAAGAAAGATTGGAGAAATTTAAGAACAGCGGGACAAAGATTATTTACACTGTTCATAATCTTCTGCCTCATCATTCAAATGAACAAGACGACTATAACTTTTACAATTTGATAATTGAGTATGCCGACGTGATTCATCATCATTGCCCAAAATCGATTGACTTGGTCGGAGAAAAATTCCCGAAAGCAAAAGAAAAAATTAATATAGTTGCAAATCACGGCGATTATCTGATTGATTTTAAGAAGACCGATAAATATTCTTCACGGAGAAAGTTGGACATTCCGGAAAATAAATTTGTCATATTGAATTTTGGAAGTCAACAACGTTATAAAGGAAACGACTTAATCAACAAGACTTTCAATAAATTAAACATCAGAAACAAATTCCTTTTAACGGCAGGGAATTTCCGGTATGATACATTTCCCTTCCCCAAAAATTATTTGTTGAAAATAAAAAATCATTTCTCGGAAAAGAGTAATAGTCGGACAAGAAAATATATTTTCAGATCAATACATCCGGACGAAATACCAACGATTTTTTCCGCAAGCGATTTGGTATTTTTGGGTCACACAAACGGATTAACTTCGGGCGTATTAAATTTGGCGGCAACTTTTTCCAGACCCGTCGTTTTCCCGGATATCGGATGTTTCGAATATCAAATGCAAGAATGGGTTTATGAAAAATATAAAGCGGGCGATGCTGACTCGGCTAAAATTTCAATTGAAAAATTATATTCCAAAATTGTCGGGAGCAACATAAACTTGAATAATTCCCGTTGGTTGGAAATAAATTCTTGGGATAATTACGTAAACAAAATTTTGGCAAATTTTAATTAACCGATATTTTATGATCAAAAAACTGTTAAATCCTCAAAGTTACGCCAGTAAATTTAAGAAGCTGCGTAAAAGCGTGGAAATCGGGAAATTACAAGCTACCATTTTTCATCCGCGAGAGTTTAAATTTATTTGGACTGTCGATTACTCTAAATTTGATATTAATAATTTTAAGTTCTTGGAAGAAGATAGATATCACATTTTCGGAATTCCAATAGATTTAAATAATATCGACTGGCACACCGATAAATTCTCTTACTTTACGTATCCGTTAAAAAGATTCGACCGTATAAACGCGCGGCAGTATTTTAACAGTGGTATAGATTTGGTTTTTCCTTGGGAACAATCCAGATTTTATTTCGGAATACATTTAGCGCAAAAATATCACGCTACGAAAGAGTTAAAATATTATTATCAATTCAGAAACCTTGTTTTGGACTGGATAGAAAAAAACCCTTATGTACACGGTGTTAATTGGCTTTCCACTATGGATATTTCGATTCGTGCAATGAATTGGATTGTTACGGCAAATCTTTTCCGTGATCATGTCGTAAAAGATATTGAGTTTAAAAGTCAGTTGGTAAAGTCATTAATTCAACACGGAAATTATATTTACAAATTCCTGCCAATCTACCAAAACGGATTAACCACTAACCATACAACCTCGTCTTACGCCGGATTGTTATTTTTAGGATTATCCCTCGATATGGGAAATTGGGTAGATAAAGCCGTAAACGGATTAATAAACTGCATGGAAAATCAAGTATATGAAGACGGTGTTGATTTTGAAGGCTCAATTCCCTATCACCGCTTAGTGTTGGAAATGTTTGCTTATTCTGCTATTTTGGCTAGAGCAAACGATATAAAATTACCGTCTGCTTTTTATCGGAAACTATTTAAGATGTTCGAATTTACTGCCGCTTATATCGATCACAATGGTAACGCTCCGCAAGTGGGAGATAACGACAGCGGAAGGGCTTTAATTTTCAATACATCCGAAAATAATAATCCTTACGAAAACGAACACGATCATTCGTATTTACTTGAACTCGGTAACAATATTTTTGATTATGAATTCCCTTCCCTCCTTAAAAATCCGACTGAATCTTTCATGTTAATTCCAAAGATTGATAAAGTTAGCCTAAACGATACCGGTGTAAAACCAAGGAAAACAGACGAATCGATTTATTTTGAAAAAGGGAAGGTTGGAATTTTAAAGAACCAATCTTTTTCGCTCCTTGTTTCATGTTTCCCTCTTGGTCAAGGCGGAAAAGGCGGACACAATAACTTAGATGTAGGCAGTTATACTTTATCCATCAACGGTAAGCAAGTAATTGTAGATCCCGGAACGATAACATATACGCGGAACAAAGAATTGATGGACAGATTACGTTCATATATTTATCATAACGTAATATTTACAGAAGATGACAAAAAGATTAATTTCGACGAATTGGGATTCTGGGAATTGAAAAATTATTACGATAGCAAATTAGTTAAATTTGAAAATAATTTCTTAAACGTAATCATTCATTCAAAATTCGATAACAAACCACGGGAAAGAAAATTCACTTTAACGGATAACCACGTAAAAATAGATGACATTTATAATGGGAAGTTTTATTCAAAAATTAATTTACATCCAGATATTAAAATTTTATCTGAGTCTACTACCGAAATAATAACCAATAGTTTTAAAATAATTATTGATCCTGAATCTACTTACATTGTATCCGATTATTTATATGCACCTCATTATGGAAATTATGTAAAAAGTAAGACCATTGTTTTCACTTCAAATAATATTTTAAAAATAATTATCGAACCAATATGATTTCTCTAGCCTTAATTCTTTTATTTTTATTTATCTTCGTTCATCTGAAAAGGGAAACTCAATTTTATATATTTTCAATTATTGTATTCTATCCCTTTACTTTTGGCCGACTAAAATCCATTCCATATTTATTAATAATGGAATGGCTTACTCCTGTTTTCTTTTTAATATTACTAAATGATTTGTTCCCTGTTAACAAAACCGTTATTAAACGAACAAAGATTAGTTATAGAGGACTTGAAATATTTATTTTAGCTCTTATTGCTTTGGCTATTTGGACTTTCCACAGTTATCTTACACATGAAATTTTGTCTGATATTTCACGAGGGGGAACATTCCGGTTTTATTATAAAATAATTCTCAATATTCTTACTTTTTTCACAGTAATTTTCTTTTTTATCCAATATTACGAAGATTTTGATATTGAAAAATGGTTAAAAATATTAATAATAATTTCTGTAATATTAGGAGTAACCAGGATCATAACATATTTTCTGGATATTAATATTCCGGTTCTGGCTGGTACTTTTAAATATAACCCCGGAGCTATACGCAGATTTGGGGGGGTAGCATTCAGAATAGGAGGATTATCAAGAGTAACGGAAGTTGGGTTAGGTGCTTTATTCGCCTTAAATTATTTAACGGGAAAAAACAGACTGGCCTTAATCATAACTTTTTTCATATTTGTTTTTATGAGTGGTGGCAGAACATTAATGATTGGTTTTGTAGCAGCTGTAATGGTTTACTCTCTTTTCTTCTATAAAAGAAATATTTTCTATTTTCTTGCAGTTGCCGGTATTGCGGTAATACTAATTTTAATTTTCGCGCCCGAAAAATTTATCGAAGGTCAATTGTCCAGAATTACCGCTTTCAGCGGAGGATTACAACAACAAAGCAAGGAACGTTATGTGGCTTGGACGTTGCATTATAAAAACTTTTTAAAAAACCCGTTTTGGGGTGTAGGCGTTACACCATTTGAAGGCTATATATATATAAAAAATCCCAAAAGTATTGAGCAAGTTCGTTCGATGATATCTTTAGGAGGAGGTCACGGTAGTTATATATCAATCCTCGGAACATTCGGTATCGGTGGAATTTTTTACCTTTTAACAATGACACTGGGCGGAATTATATTGGCTTTCAGAAAAGTTAGACTTTACATGGAAGAGGATGCATTTTTAGCGGCATTGGCTATTTTCGTCTTAATAAATTTAATTATCAAAAGTGTATACTACACAACCGCCTTCAATGGTATAAGCGACCCTTCTTTATTTTTAGCAGTAGGGATTATTGCTTCGGTCAAGGTTATAGAAAACCAACTGGAAGATGAAGATTTTGAATATTACGATAACGAGGAAGAAATAGACGAATTTGAAAACGAGGACGAAAGCAGGAGCGATCTATTATGAATATCGTATTTTACGGGGGACACAGATGGGAACAAGGAGCATGGTTCCGCAAACAGCAATTTGCAGACCGGTTTGCCAAACGAGGGCACAAAGTTTATTATATTGAAGATAGTATTTCTATTACAAGAAAAAACAAAAATCATACAAATAAATATTTTCAAACATATTCAAAAAGAATAAATGAAAATTTAACCGTAATAGTACCTTCGGCATTTTTTCCTTTCCCCAAAAATAAAAACATTAGACACTTATATAATACAAAACTTCTACGCGATATTAAAAAGATATTAAAAAAAGACGCTGTGAACGATTTTCTTTTTTGGTTCAACAGATTGGAATTTAGCACTATTCTTACAAAACTTGATTCCACAATTAAAATTGTTGATCTTTGCGACGATATTCCCTTTTATGCAAAACTCGCGGGAGATGAAAAATCATTTGAAGCAATGAAATACTTTTTACAATATGCCCTCACCAACAGTACGGCAGGTATTGTTTCCGCCGTAAAAATAAAAGAAAAATATCAACATTTTGCAAAGAATGAACTGATTGTGATTCCGAACGGTCACGATATTAAACATGTAAACTTTGATAAATTCCAATTGCCGGATAACTTAAAAAATATAAAACGACCTTTCATTGGTTTTCTCGGAACCCTTTTTCATTTTATAGATGCCGAACTGCTTGAATTTATAATTTCCAAACGGCCGGAATACAGTTTCATTTTTCTCGGTGGAGTTCAAAAGAATTTTCCGGTAGAAAAAATTAATAAATATAAAAATGTGCATCTTGTGGGAAAAGTACCAAAACACGAAGTGCCGAATTATCTAAACGCATTCGATATTTGCCTCAACCCTTTTGTAACTCACGAAGTAAACGATTCGGTAAACCCGGTAAAAGTATTCGAATATTTGGCTATGTCCAAACATGTGGTTTCTACTAAAATGTATTCATTAATGAAAGAAGATATTGGCCGTTATATAAAATTTGCCGACACAAAAGAACAATTTTTGGAAATTCTGGATGATTTAATTGCAAACAACAATTTCAAAAACAATGTACCGCAATCCGTAATTGATGCTTATCATTGGGACAATTTATTCTTAAAAATGGTTAATCAACTTAATGAACAACTCGGATTGGAACTTTAGCTTTGCAAAATAAACATTTAATCTTTGTTCAATGGACAAATAATTTCGGGGGACTTGAAAAACTTACTCAAACTATTCAAGCTAAAATAACAGATTTTAATCTGCAAGTCTTGGTATTAATGCATAACAAAAACGGGATTGTGTACAACAACGAATTAAAACTGAATGCAGAATACCCGATTACAAAATTATACTTTTCATATTTCAATAAAGTAAGAAGTTACAAAACTTCAATATTTCATTTAAACAACGCTGGAACGAAAATTCTTTTTGCTACATACTTGGCAGGAGCAAAAAAAATTGTTTACCATTTTCATGGCACAAAATTTTCAAACGGACTGTTTGACCAACTAGTGTGGAAAATACTCGGCAACAAAGTTAATGTAATTGCCAATTCAACTTTTTTGAAAACATTAATCGAACAAAAACTAAACTTAAAAAATATTCATCTGATTCCGAACATTATAGATACAAGCAAATTTAAATTTGCTGAGAGAAAATTATCGTCGCCTTTTATAATTACCTACGCGGGTAGGTTTACTAAAGGTAAAAATATAAATGTGATTTTAAAGGTCGCAAAAATATTATCACCCGATTCAGATGATATTCAATTCAGACTTTACGGTGATGGCCCGGAAAAAAATAATATCAAAAACGCAGTTGAAAAAATGAATCTTTCATCTACAGTAAAACTTTATGATTTTGTAGAAGATATTCAGGAAGTTTATCATAACTCACACCTGTTCCTTTTTCTTTCCGGTTACGAATCTTTCGGGAATGTTGTTGCCGAAGCAATATTAAGCGGGACTCCTGTGCTCTGTTATAAAATCCCTGCACTATTGGATATAGTTAAACAAGAATATTTTTTCACTCAAACTCTCGATCCCGAAGAAATTGCATTAAAAATAAAACAAATGAAAAGCAATTATGGTTTTACGATCGACGAACTAAAAAAAAATTACAAAACTCTCTTGGAGTACGTTGATAACGATAGAATAATCAATCAATTCAAAGAAATTTATAACAAACTAACAGAATAACATGAATTTAGATGCCGTACCAGTTTTAATGTATCATTCAGTTAAATTAAAACCAAATAATAACTGGATTCATCCACATCTTTCATTAACTATTAAAGAAATTAATAGGCACTTTAAAACATTTGCTTTGACAAATTTCAAAACATTTTTCTTCGATGATTTGGTAGAGCATTTGGAAGGTAGGAAAAAAATTCCTAACAAAGGAATATCAATTACTTTTGATGACGGTTATCGGGATAATTTGGTATTTGCTTTTCCCCTTTTAAAAAAATACGGCTTAAAAGCTACTATTTGGGTTAACCCCGAATTTGTTGACAATTCCGATGATTCAATTGCTCCGACTTTGGAAGATTATTGGGAAGGAAAAATTACTTTAAAAGAATTGCAACAAATCGACGGATTTTTAAATTGGGCGGAAATGCACTTTATGGAGAAATCGGGTTTAATCGATATTCAATCTCATACAATGTCGCATACAAAATATCCTGTTTCCGATGAAATTGTAGATTTTGTATCACCAACTACTAAAATAGACTGGCTTCATTGGAATTTGTTTCCCGAAGATAAAATAAATTTCTTGCGCAACCAAAAAAATGAAATTCCTTTGGGTTATCCCATTTACAAAAGCGAGCGCGGGAATATTGCCAGAAAAGTAACCGAATCGGGAGAACTGACTTCGGCATTAATCGATTTTGTTAAAGAAAAAGGAGGCGAATCTTTTTTCGAACAAACAAATTGGAAAAAGATTTTGTTTGATTTTACCGAAGATTTCAAACAAAACAATACCGTAAATTACATAAAGGAAACAGAAGAAGAATACGAGAAAAGATTGGAATACGAATTGGTGCAATCAAAAAGTATAATTGAGAACAACTTGGGAAAAACTGTTAACCACGTTTGTTGGCCCTTTGGTGGTTGGGACGAAAAAACAATTCGTATGGCAGTACAAGCAGGTTATGTTACAACAACGGCAAAAGGAATTAAAAATACATTCGGGCGTGGGCTTCCCGAAAGGATAGATAGGATTTCCTTATGTAATCCCAAATACCAAAATATTTTGGCATATCCATATACACTTTTTAAATTATTAAGATATAAAACATAATGAGCGATTTAATCATTAATAATTGGTTATCAGAAAAACTAGGCTTATTCCTGATTGATTTGTCAAAAAATATGAAGGTACGGGAATTTTTAAATCTCTTTATTCAATCAAGGGATTGGTCAGAAGAGAAAATAAAAGCATATCAAACAAAAAAAATAAAAGAGCTATTGCAGTATGCTTACAAACATGTTCCTTTTTATAAAAAGCGATTCGACGAGGCAGGTTTTGATGTTGAGAAATTTACTTATCTCGACCAACTAAAAAAAATTCCACCTCTAACCCGATACGACTTACAAAACTACAATGAGGAAATTCTATCAGACGAAAAATCAGAATTGGTAGTATCTAAAGGTTCTTCCAGCGGCTCTACCGGCGAGCCGATCAGGTACTATCACGATCAATTCGGTAAATCGGCAAACAAAGCTGCGGTTTTATTTTCTAAAATTTTAGGCGGATATCAATTCGGCGATCCGTGGATTAATATTTGGGGAAATCCTACAGCCGTAAACGTAGATTGGAAGCGTTTCAGTTCCAAAGTTTCCAAATTTCTTTTTAACGAAGCCAGATTTCCGGCATATCAATTAAATAAAAAAGAAAATTTTGAAGAACTTTTTTCTCTATTTCGGAAAAAGATGCCTAAATTTGTATATGGATATACTAACGCAATTTATTTATTTTCGAAATTCTTAGAAGAAAATTCATTGGAAGTACCGTCGGATATTCACGGTGTTTTTTGCACAGCGGAAAATTTACACGATTTTCAGAGGGCAACGATCGAAAAAAATTTAGGCAAAGTATTTGATCATTACGGTTGCAGTGAAATAAACGGAATTGCAGCACAAACAAAATACGATGAATTCTACTCCGTTCTTGATACTCATGTGTTTGTAGAATTCGAAAAAATTCAAGGTGAGAATAACTCACATAAATTTTTAATAACACATTTGCATAACAAAGTTTTTCCGTTTATTCGATATGAAAACGGTGATATGGCTGTTCCGGCAGATAAAATTGACAAAACAAAGATGGGATTAAAATTTTCCAAAATAAAATCTATCGATGGCAGGCTGTCCGATATTATCGAATTACCGGACGGCGGTCGTTTGGTAGTCCCCAGTTTTTTCGGCAGTAGAATGCTTAAAGAAATTTCCGGCATCAAACAATACCAGATAGTACAAACAAGTCCCAATGAATTACGAATTAATTTAATAACCGATGATTCTTTTAAAGAGGAATACAAAAAAGTAATACTTTCCACTTTGGATGATTATTTGAAAGGTGTAATCGATTATACAGTTGTTTATAATGATCCGGTAATTAAATCGGGAAATAATAAATTCAAATTACTTGTGAAACAATTTGTGAATTAAATAAATGAATATACTACAAGTAGTAGCAACATTGCCCTCTCCTGAAAGGCCGCACGAACAACCATTCACAGCGGCTCAAATAGATTCGCTGCGCCGCGCCGGATTAAACATTACGGTTTTCAATATTAAGGGTTACGAATCTAAGCTCAATTACTTTACGGCTCCCAAAAGAATTAAAGAGCTGGTCAAAAAACATAATATTGAATTGATACACGCTCATTACAGTTACTCAGGTTTAAGCGCTTGGTTGGCTAAGACAGGCAAACCGATTGTATTATCTCTTATGGGCAGCGATTTGCTAGGCACCGCCGATCACAACGGGAAAGTGACATTCAGGGGGAAATTAGATATCCGCCTTAGTCGCTTTCTAGCAAAAAATGTCGACCAAATAATCGTTAAGTCGAAAGAAATGAGAAATCACCTCGATTTTATACCAAATGTCGAAATAATTCCAAATGGTGTTAATTTCGATTTTTTCAAACCTCTCGATCAATCCGAAATGCGAAAAAAATTAAACATTGACCAGGATTTATTTGTTGCGCTGTTTTTAGGGAATGCAAAAAACGAGAGAAAAAATTTCAAATTGGCAAAAGCAGCAGTCGAAAAGTTAAAAGCCACAGAAGGTTATGAAAAAACCGAATTAATAAACCCTTGGGGTATCTCTCATTCCCAGGTTGTTGAATACATGAATGCTGCAAACGTCCTACTTTTAACATCTTATTGGGAAGGTTCCCCCAACGTGGTAAAAGAAGCCATGGCATGTAATCTGCCAATTATATCAGTAAATGTTGGTGATTTGGAAAAACATTTGAAAAATACCAAAAATTGCTTTATAGTTCCTTTTGATGAAAATAAAATTGTTGAAAAATTAAAATTCCTTTATAAAACCAGAGAAAGATCTGACGGACGAGAAAACATTCAATACCTTAGAGATGATGTTATCGCTAAAAGAATTATAGAGATTTACGAAAAAATTCTTTCTGCTTAACCGGACATATTTTGTTTTCCCCGTGGATAAAGAAGTATTTATATGATTCGTAATGTCCTTTTAATAGTACAAAATAATTCATTCCCGTTCGATAGAAGAGTTTATAAAGAAGCTCTTAGTTTAAAGAACAACGGATTTAATGTTTTTGTAATTTGTCCTAAATCCGAAAAGGAAAACAAATCATTTGAGACTATAGACGGAATTGAAGTTTATAGATATAAAGATTTGCCCGCTAGCGGCGGAAAGTTAAGTTATATACTTGAGTATTTTAATTCGATTTCAAAAATATTTTTCAAAAGCATTAAACTAATTTTTACAAAAAAAATCGACGCTGTTCATGTTGCCAATCCGCCCGATTTCTTCTGGCCTTTGGCTAAATTCGTAAGGTTGTTCGGGGTTAAATTTATTTATGATCAGCATGACCTTGCACCTGAAGTAGCAAAAATTAAATTCCAAAGTAATTTTTTTCATAAGCTCCTTTTACTAAATGAGAAATTGACGGTAAAAAACGCAGACGGGATAATCGTTGTGAATAATTCTTTCAAACAAAGGTTAATAGAACGATATAAAATTGATAAGAACCTTTGCGAAATTGTGTATAACGGTCCTCCCGAACATTTTGATGCGAAACCAAACGAACAATTAATAAGCAAATACCAAAATTATAAAGTTGTTTTGTACATCGGCTTAATGGCAGCAAGTGATAATATTAATATTATCATAGAAGCAGCAAAAAAAATCGTTTTTGAACAAAACAGGAAAAACATAAAATTCCTTCTAGTAGGCGACGGTTATGCCCGCGCTTCATTAGAAAATTTAACCAAACAATATAATCTTACCGAATATGTTGAATTTCTCGGCTTGGTTGACTACGAAAGAGTTAAAGAATATCTATACATTGCCGATGTTTGCGTTGCTCCCGATACACCTAACGGATTAAACGAATACTTAACACTTGTAAAAGTTTTGGAATATTTAAAAGCGGGTAAAGCCTTTGTGTCTTTCGACCTTCTGGAAACACGCGTCATTGCTAACGAATCGGGACTTTACGCTAATGACTTAAACGACTATGTCGAAAAAATCCTTTACTTGCTGGACAATCCCGATATTGCGGAAAAAATGGGACAAAAAGGTAAAGAGAGAATAAACCGGAATTTCTTGTGGAAACACTCCGAACAACATTTATTAGCCTTATACGATAAGCTATCGGATAAAAGTTAACCGATTATTTACCTTCAAAAAATAAAATAAAGGTAAAACATGACAAATAAAATTATTAAGTCAGCGCTTACTTTTCTATTCGTCTTTACAATTTCTGTGAATGCCCAAATAGTCTATGAACCGTTGAATAGCGACATTTACGACTTTCTGGAACGGTTGGCAAATAAAGGTTTGATTGAATATTACGATTTGATTAAACCCCTGCCCAGAAAATATATCTACAATAAACTTTACGAACTTTCCTCTAAAAAGGAAAAGCTTACAAAATTGGAAAGATCGGAATTGGCTTATTACATGCAAGATTTTGCTTTCGAACAAAAATTATTTCATCCTACTCACAGCAAATACGAAAAAATTGTAACCAAACCGAAATTATTCAAAAAAGATAAAAACGGGAGATTCAGAATTTACTCTTATAACGGTGATAAACTTAAATTTAATTTTACACCTTTGCTGAGCTTTGAGACCGGAACATGGGAAAAGAAAAAATATCTCCAGTTGAGATATGGTATTGAAACTGAAGGTTATTTGGGTAAATCCGTAGGATTTAATTTTCAATTTATGAACAACCGGGAAGAACCGAATATAAAAGATTTTGTTTGGAATAGATTTTCGCCGAAGACAGGCAGGAATATAAGTCTGGCGGATAACAGCAGAGTAGAATACGGTGAAGTTTATGTTAACGTTTCAGCCGATTGGGATTGGGGAAGTTTTTCCATGGGGCAAAATCTTACAACGTGGGGATATGCGGAAAACGGACAAATTGTTACATCAACCAAAGCTCCCGCGTTTCCCGCTATCCGTTTAGATGTTTACCCTATAGAGTGGCTCCATTTCAATTACATGCACGGGTGGTTGAATTCGGATGTGATAGATTCCAATTCTTTTTACACAACTTTTAGACATGATCCTGTGTTTAATACCGACAGATTTAATTGGCGGCAAAAGTTCATCGCCCAACATTCCTTAACAATTACACCTACAAAAGGTCTGGATTTGAGTTTAGGTGAATCGGTAATTTATGCCGACCGGTTGGAAATGTCATATTTAATTCCAATTATGTTTTTTGATCAGGCAGACGAATTCATAAGCCGGGATAAAAACCGGGCTGGCTCCAACACACAATTTTTTCTGGCGGCAAGTTCCCGGAACCATATTCCCAACACCCATATTTGGGGAAGTTTTTATGCCGATGAGTTAACACCCGAAGGATTATTCGACCCGGAAAAACAATATTACAAAATCGCATTCACTCTCGGCTCGGTTGTAGTGGATTTTCCGATTAACAACCTCACCTTGAGAACAGAATATACAAAAGTTTATCCGGCGGCTTACAGACATTTTATCCCTACGTTAACTTATGAACATTCTTCTTATTTGCTCGGGCATTGGTTAGGCGATAATGCCGATTTGGTATACGTAAATTTAACATACCGCATTTTGCGCGGACTTAAAGTAAAAATTTGGGGACAAATGATTCGGAAAGGTGCGGAGTCACTCGGTGACAGAGGTTATCAAATACCGATGGATCCGTTTCTCTATGGACTAAGAAGAAACTATAAGTATTTGGGATTCGAGATAAATTATGAAATGTTACATGACATCAAATTCGATTTCCAATTCAATTATATAAAAGAATCCCGTCAACAAAGCGACTTGTCGTTCAAAGATAAAACTTTCAGACAATTACTGCTTAGAGTATCTTATGGCATTTAATGTAGCATTTTGTTACAAAAATTTTTCAAATTGTATCATTATTTATTTATATTAACGTATATTTGCTATCGTTTTTTCAAAAATTTGATACGGCTCACAATATCCCGTCCAATGTCCTATAAAATGTACCGGATTAACACAGTATTATAGGATAATTCATTGGGCACGAAGTTTGTTTTAATGTTCTTGTTCTTGGTACAACTACCCAGATTTGATAAAAAGTATATTTTATTTTAACTTGAATTGTTCTTAAATAATAATATGTAAATTTCAGCTAATATTTTTTTCTTTTTCGTCGAAAATTAAAGTATTGTTATAAAATAAGTTGGAACAAAAACCAAGTATTGAAATGTTTAACACCTCGAACAATAAATAGAGCTTAAAGTTTTAAAAAAAGTATAAAGAGGGAAAATGAAAAATAAACGACCAATCAGAACACACCGTGTACAACACGGACATACAAATTCCTTCGCCGATTACATAAATCTTATCCGGAGCAATTTTGTTTTGATGCTCATTATAAGCCTTGTGATTTTTTCAATTACTTTGGTGTATGCACTTACTGCCCCGGATGTTTATAGAGCGACAACGGTTCTAAAAATTTCACAACCGCAAGGAAATATATTGGATAACCCGCTTTCGCTTGATTTCGGTAGGTCTTCGAATGATTTATTCATCGCCAACGAAATAGAAACCATTAAGAATATAACAATCCGCGAACAAGTTGCTAAAGTAATTATAGATTCGTTTAAAACAATCGCGCAGACCGATAAATTCGATTTAATACTAAACCATAAAAATGATCTTTTCGGAGATGATGAAGTAAACGGTATAAAATCCGATCAATCGATTGCCGCGTTATTGAGCAAGAACGTAGAGATTACCCAGAAAAACGGGTTGAATTTCATGGAAATTGCGGCTGAATCTTCTTCACCATACGAAGCGGCTTTGATTGCAAATGCTTATGCGAAAGTTTATAAAGATTTTAACCTCGCCGAAAACAGAAAGCAATTCACCAAAATTAAAGAATTCTTAAAAAGACAAAAAGAACAAAAATTAAACGAATTGATGGTCGCCGAAAACAACATGAAAACTTATCTGTTACAAGGCGGCGGTATTGAATTGGATCAGCAATCCAAACTTTTGGTGAATACTTTAGCTAAATTCCAAGCAGATAGAGACGCAACGAAAATTGATATGACTATGGTGAAACGTACTTTGGACGAGTTAAAACAAGAATATTACTCCAAAGAACCTTCAATGGGCGGTGTTTTCGACCTGCAATCAGCCGAACCGGCAATAAAAATGCTTCAAGAAGAAATTGCAAAACTTGAAACACAAAAATCCATTGCAATGGCAGGCGGCATTAAATCCAGCTTGAAGAAAAAACAAATTGCAGAAATGGATGCGAAAATTGCCGACCTTCAACGCCAATTAAAAGAGAAATTGGATAATTATAAATCGAAAGTATTTTCTTCCACTCCGGAAGAATTAAAACAACTTTCCCAGAAAATTTTTGAGAATGAATTAAAATATCAAACCCTTTTAACTAAATACAACCAATTAAATGCGGCGTTAGCTCAATATGAAACCCAAATGCGCTCGTTACCCGAAAAGACTTTGGAACTGGCACGATTGGAAAGAGACCGTCAATCTTTGGAAAAACTGTATTTAGTATTGGAAGATAAATATCAAGAAGCTTTACTAAACGAAGAATCTGTTCCGGGTAATGTGTTGATTATGAATAAAGCGCGACCTCCGGTTGCACCGGAAAGACCTAACAGATTGCAAATTATTTTATTCGGTTTGGTATTCGGTTTTGTTGTTGCGTTCGGATTTATTTACATCCGCAATTATTTCGACCGGACAGTTAAATCTCCCGACGATATTGAAAACGCGGGTCAAAACGTATTGGCTTGGATTCCGAGATATGAAAAGAAAATCAAGCCCGAAAAGGATAAACCGTCCGAACTTATTGTTATTACCGGTGAAGAATCAATAGCCGGAGAAGCTTACAGGGCGCTCAGAACAAGAATCCAATTTTCCAAAATTACGGACGGAAACAATTCGATTTTAATCACTTCTTCTGCTCCGCAAGAAGGTAAAACAACAGTGGCAACAAACCTTGCGGCCAGTTTTGCTCAAGTAAATAAACGCGTTGTTGTATTGGATTGCGATTTGAGAATTCCTCGCGTCCATCAAGTGTTTAACGGTTTAAGTTCACCCGGTTTTACAAATTATCTCTTCAAACAAGCTTCATTTGAAGATATTTTAAGAAAAACACAATTAGATACGTTGTTTTACATAGCAGCCGGAACAATACCGACAAATCCTTCGGAAATATTGAGTTCACCTCAAATGAAGAACTTCCTAAACAAATTGAAACAAGAATTTGATTTGGTAATTCTCGATGCACCGCCGGTTATGACAATTACCGATGCGGAAATTCTTTCCCACTTTGTTGATATGAGTATTTTGGTTGCTTTTGCTCATAACACGCATGTCGATTGGTTGCTGGAATCGGCAGATATACTTACGAGAAACGGACAGAAATCTTATATCGGTGTTGTACTAAACAATTTCGATTACAAGAGCAGCTACCGTTCATACAATAAATACAATCATTCGAAATATTACACAAGAATGGATAAACAAAAACAAAAAGAATGGATTGAAAGCAGTTAGAATAAAATTAATTAAATTCCGGGAAGAATAATTTTCTTCCCGGTCTCTTCATTTTACTTCACTTCATAAAATTGACTTTACATTGACAGAAACCAAAACCGTTTTAATCGATTTTCACGTACATATACACGATATTTACGAACCGATTGTTTTTTTTAATGCGGCATTAGATAACTTCAATTTATATGCAAAAAAGAACGAAATAAATTTCAAAACCGGTTTTTTATTTCTCACGGAAATTTCCGGATTCGATTATTTTGAAAAATTGACAAACGGTAAAATCACTCTGGAAAATTACGACATTTCATTTCCCGAGGAAAATATTTCTTTGCTCATTACGAACGAAGTGGGTCAACAAGTTTTTGTGATTTCCGGAAGGCAAATCGTTACCAAAGAAAAAATAGAAATTTTGGCGCTCGGCACAAGAAAAAAATTTGATGACGGTAAATCCTTATCTAATACATTTTCAGAAATATTACAAGCCGGAGCTTTACCAAAACTTCCGTGGGGTGTTGGTAAATGGCTCGGTAAAAGAAAACAAATCATTAAAAATTTTATAGCCGAAAATTCTGATAAAACATTTGTTCTGGGTGATAATAGCGGTCGCCCTGTATTTTGGCCTAAGCCGGATTTGTTCGATTTTGCAAAAGAGAATAATATTCCCGTACTGCGCGGAACGGATCCGTTAAACATTCCGGCGGATGAAAAAAAAGCAGGTAGTTTCGGTAACATACTAACTTGCGAAATCGATTCTGAGTATCCCGCACAATCTATTTTGGAAACTGTTAAAAAAATGAAAGCTTCCCCTAAACAATACGGTAACTTGGAAAACCCGATAAAATTTATACTCAACCAAATAACTTTGAGGAAAAACACTTGAGAATATTGGTAATCGCTCCCCATCCGTTTTACCAGGAAAGAGGAACGCCCATAGCGGTTAAACTTTTAGTTGAAACTCTTTCCGAATTCGGGCATAATATTGACGTTCTTACATTTCACGAAGGCGAAGATATCAACGTAAAAAATGTACGACTTTTAAGAATTGCAAAACCGCCGTTCGCAAATAATATCCCGATCGGCTTCTCTCCTAAAAAACTGATTGCCGATGTGTATTTAACCTTCTATTTATCCTATTTAATGCTCAAGAACAATTATGATGTTCTTCATGCCGTCGAAGAATCGGTTTTCCCCGCTGCCTTTTTTAACTTTTTCGCAAAGAAGAAATTGATTTACGATATGGATTCTTCTATGGCCGATCAATTGATTGAAAAATGGAACGGGTTGGAAAAAATTTCGCCGTTACTTAATGGATTTGAACATTGGGCAATGAAGCATTCCCATGCAGTTTTACCAGTATGTCAATATTTGGTTGATAAAGTAAAAAAATTCGACCCTAACAAAAAGGTATTTATTCTTGAGGATATAGCTTTCGAAAGCGAGGATAAAGGTAATAACGAGAATATCCGGGAAACAATGAAAACCGATAAAGTGGTCGGGTTATACGTCGGGAACTTAGTTCACTATCAAGGGATTGATTTACTTCTGGAAAGTATTGCAAAATTAGATTCCGAGAACTTTGTACTTGCAATTATCGGGGGAAAAGAAGAAGACATAGAAAAATATAAGTCAATGTCTGAAAAATTAAATATTTCCGGCAAAGTTTATTTTTTAGGTCCTCGTCCGTTAAGTCAGCTCCCCTTTTATTTATCGCAAGCGGATATTTTAATTTCCCCCAGAATAAAAGGGAAAAACACACCGATGAAAATATATTCTTATCTGGCTTCGGGTAAACCGGTATTAGCCACAAACATTTATTCGCATACACAAGTTTTAACTCCGGAAAATTCTTATCTCGTAAATCCCGATCCCGTAAGCATGGCAAAGGGTTTGAAAGATTTAATAAACAATAATGAACTGCGCGAACAAATCGGTATGAAAGGTAAACAAACTGCAACGGAAAATTACTCGTTAAATAGTTATAAAGAAAAACTCCGTAAAGTTTATAATTACATCGAATCCATTTTATGATGAGAGACCTTGAATCATTAAAGAGTAAAGAATTCGATATTCTGGTTATCGGCGGCGGAATTCATGGAGCAACGGTAGCCTACGAAGCGGCTACACGCTGTTACAAAACCGCTCTTATCGAAATGGGTGATTTCGGAAGCGCAACTTCCGCGAACAGTTTAAAAGTTATTCACGGCGGGTTAAGATATCTGCAGCATGCAAATTTTCCCCGTATACGCCAGTCTATTCACTCAAGAAAAATTTTTCATCAAATTGCCCCGCATTTAATTACAAACGTGCCGTTTTTGGTGCCGACTTACGGACACGGAATTAAAAGCAAATTTGTAATGAAAACCGCAATCGCAATATATGATTTATTAAGCATCGACCGAAACAAAAATATTCCTCCGGAAAATCATATTCCCGGCGGGAAAACCATTTCCAAGAATGAAATTAAAAACATTATTCCTGGCATCGATTCGGAAAACTTAACCGGCGGTGCGGTTTGGTACGAAAGCATTTCAAACGATTCGGAAAGATTGATTCTTGAATTCATCCTCCAAGCGGCTGAGCGCGGCGCAGAGGTTTACAACTATGTGAAAGCAAACGATTTAATTTTTGAAGAAAAAAATATTACCGGCGCTAACGTTACCGATTTGATCACAGACGAGCAATTTAACATCCGCGCAAAATTTACAATTATTGCTGCCGGACCTTGGTTAAACAGATTCGTGCCCAAACAAGAACTTCACTTCCCTCTCACAAAAGCCGTAAACATTGTAGTAAAAAAGAATTTATTCGGTAAATATGCTGTGGGTCTTGAAAGTGCGGAAGAATATGAAGATAAAGACGCTCTTATCAAACGTGGAAAACGACTTTACTTTTTCGTGCCTTTAAGAGGCAAAACAATGATAGGAACAACTTACAAAAAATACTCGGAAAATCCTGACGACTTAAAAATTACCAGAACCGATATTGAAGAAATCTTGGAAGAGGTTAATAAAATCAATCCTGCGATAAATCTAAACTTTGATGACGTAAGTTTCTATCACGTCGGATTATTACCTATGGAGCCGCTTGTTAATCCGGAAGACGATATCCAACCGGGTAAACATTCGAAAATTCTTGACAGCGAAAATGTAGCGGGACTTAAGGGCGGAATATTCATAAAATCCGTTAAATTCACTACGGCTCCTTCGATAGCGGAAGAAACCCTTAAGTTAATCGACAAAAAGTTCGGAAAGAATACAGAAAGAAAAAAACAAAAGATAGATGCAAGAAATAGCCAAATAGAAAACCTGTCAAAACCGGATAACATTCCCGAAGATTATATTAACCGGCTCAAGAAAGTTTACGGGAACAAAAGATATTATAAAATTATTGACATAATTAACGAAAATCATGAAACTGCAGAGTTATTAAGTACATCTCCGCCGGTAACCAAAGCGGAAATAATTTATGTAATCAAAAACGAATTTGCCGTAAAACTGCAAGATATAATTCTACGACGAACAGGTTTGGGTAATTTGGAAATTCCCTCTTCCGGAACAATACTAAAAATTGCCGGAGTGGTTCAAAAAGAATTGAATTATTCGCAAAACGAAATCGAGAAAGAAATAGAGAAAGTTGAAAATTATTATTCAATCATAAAAAGAAATCAAGTAAATACAATATGAGCGAAGAAATCTATTCGGAAAAAGCGGATATAGAAACTTCATCAGAAGATTATGCCAAACGTTTCTCAGGAGAAGTAGGAAAATATTTTTTGGATAAACAAGCGCAAATTACGTTGGAATTATTAAAAGAATTCCCCAACGCTTCCGTGTTGGATGTGGGCGGTGGTCACGCACAACTTGCCGTTCCTCTTGTACAAAACGGTTTCAAAGTAACCGTAGTGGGTAGTGACGACGTTTGCCGTGAACGTCTCGATAAATTTCTTCCGAAAAATTCGTTTCGGTACGAAACTTGTAACCTTTTAAAGCTGCCGTTTCAAGATAATAGTTTCGATGTCGTTATGGCATTCAGATTGATTACGCATGAGAAAAATTGGAAACTTCAAATAAAAGAAATGTGCAGAGTGGCAAAAAAAATTGTAATCATAGATTATCCTGATTTAAGGAGCTTTAATATTTTTTACAAATATTTATTTAAAACAAAAAAATCGTTCGAAAAAAACACACGAACTTTTCGTTCGTTTTACAGAAAAGAATTAATTGATGTATTTGAAAAAAACAATTGCGGCAATCCGGTTTTTAGACCGCAATTCTTTCTGCCAATGGTAGTACACCGGGCATTGAAAAACGTGACAATTTCGAAAATGGCAGAAAGCTTTTTTTCAATTATCGGATTAACAAAATTATTTGGAACACCGATAATCTTAAAAGTTAAAAAACTTTCATAAGAATTTTTAATTTAAGTCGCATAACAGTATTTTAAGTAATTATTTTCATAAATAATAGCAATTCTTTCTTTAGGAGGTAAAAAATGAAAGTGCTTGTAACCGGTGGTACTGGATTTACCGGTAAAGCTCTTGTAAGAAGACTGCTCGACGAAGGTTATGAAGTCGTAGCTCTCGATTACAAAGAGCATTTGAAAACGCATGAAATAAGGGAATGGGGAGCAGAAGTAGTTATCGGTAGCGTTACCGATAAAGAGGTTGTTAAAAAAGTAATGAAAGGTGTTGACATTGTGCAACACATGGCTGCAGCTTTCAGAGAATTGAACGTGCCGGAATCATTTTATTACGAAGTAAACGTTAACGGTACCAAAAATGTACTTGAAGCAGCATACGAAGAAGGTGTTAAAAAATTCATCTATACAAGCACTTGCGGTGTTCATGGAAATATAGATAACCCGCCGGGAGACGAAACCGCTCCGATACAACCGGCAGATTATTATCAAAGAACAAAATACCTTGCCGAACCGTTTGTGCATGAGTTCAATAAAAAAGGAATGAAAACCGTTATCTTAAGACCTGCGGCAATTTATGGTCCCGGCGATCCCGAACGGTTTTATTTACTCTTTAAAAGAGTAAAAACAGGTAAATTCCCAATGTTCGGAAGCGGAAAAACTTTCTATCATCCGCTTTATATCGATAATTTACTCGATGCATATATGGCAACGATGGAAGAAGGTAAAGGCGAGGGGGAAACGTATTTAATTGCGGACGAGGAATACGTTGAAATTGAAGATTTGGTTAGAAGAATTGCAAAAGTAATGAATGTCGATTTGAAAGTGCCCCACTATCCCGTCGGTCCCCTTCTGGTTGCGGCGCATGTTTGCGAAGCTATTTGCAAACCGTTAAAAATTGCACCGCCTATTTTCCCCAGACGGGTAGATTGGTTCAGACAAAACAGAGCTTTCAAGATAGATAAAGCCAAACGTGAATTGGGATATAACCCCAAAGTTCCTTTGGACGAGGGATTAAAAAGAACTTTTGAATGGTACAAACAAGAAGGAATGTTATAAATTATGTGTGGAATTGCAGGAATAATCGCTCCTAACGGAGATAAAATAATAAAAGATATCACGCGAGTTCTTACTCACCGCGGACCGGACGAAGAAGGTTATTTTACCGATAACTCAATTGCGCTTGGGCAAAGAAGACTAAGCATCAACGATCTTAGCTCTGGTACGCAACCGATTTCAAACGAGAACAATACGCTACAATTAATTTGTAACGGCGAAATTTATAACAGTCCGGAACTTCGCGAAAAACTTATTGCACAAGGGCATAAATTTAAAACCACAACGGATGTGGAAGTGATTCTTCATCTTTACGAAGAATACGGAAAAGACAGCGTAAAACATTTGCGCGGAATGTTCGCATTTGCGATATGGGATACGAAAAAACAAACTTTATTTATGGCGCGCGATCACCTGGGTCAAAAACCGCTGTTCTTTTTTCACAGAAACGGAACTTTTATTTTTGCCTCGGAAGTAAAAGCAATATTAAAATCAAATTTGGTGAGTCCCGAAATTGATTTGGACGGTCTGTGGCATTACATTTCATTGCGGTTTATGCCCGACGATTATTCCCTTTTCAAGAACATTCACAAACTGCCCGCAGCCTCGTGGCTTTTTTGGGAAAACGGAAAAATTAAAGTTGAAAAATATTGGGAATTAAACTTCAAAAACAAACTGCCCAATAACGAAAAAGAAATTGAAGAAGGTCTAAATTCCCTTTTGCTCGATACCGTTAAAATGCATTTGCTCAGCGATGTTCCGGTCGGCACTTTTCTAAGCGGCGGTATAGATTCCAGTACCATCACCGCAATGGTAGCCGAGATAACCGGGGAATCATTCCCAACATTTTCAATCGGCGTAAAAGAGCAAGGCTTTAACGAACTTCCTTATGCAAAAATGGTTTCCGATAAATATAACTTGGAACCTCACAACCGTATTGTTGAAGCCGATTTAATCCACCTTATTCCGTCAATGATTTACCACATGGATGAACCATCGGATCCGTTTGGTGTTGGCGTTTATCTTGTATCGCAAGTAGCAAGTGAATATGTAAAAGTTGTTTTGGGTGGCGACGGCGGAGACGAAAATTTTGCCGGGTACGACCGTTTTGCCGGAAATAAAATTGTTGATTATTACAGAATTTTACCCGAATGGTTCAGAAAATCAATTGTAAAAAAAATTACGGATAAAATTCCCGAAAGCTTCGGGTACAAAAGTCTTGCACAAAAAGCCGCATGGTTAAATGAAATGTCTTTATTCGAAAGCGGTGAAAGATATGCGCAGAGTATGAGCTTTTTACGATTTACTCAAGAAGCTAAAGAAAAATTATTTACACCATCGGCAAAAGAGAAAATTAATGATTACGATTCCGTTCAAAAAATATTGCGGTTCTTCGATTCCAGTAACGCCGATGAGTTAGTTGACAAAATGTTATATACTGATTTAATGACACGCATGCCCGATCATCTTTTAATGATCGTCGATAGAATGTCCATGGCTCATTCCCTCGAAAGCCGCTCACCATTAATCGATTATAAAGTTGTGGAATATGCCGCTTCCATTCCGGGTGAATTAAAATTGAAAGGTAAGAATTTAAAATACATCCTCAAAAAAGTTGCTTCCCGCTATCTTCCCAAAGAATTGATATACCGGGAAAAACAAGGATTCGGTTTTCCCATCGCACTTTGGATGCGTTCCGAATTAGCCGGCTTCCTTAAAAATTTATTCGAACGCTCACGTTTTATTGAGCTTGGAATATTTGACAGGAACTATGTACAAAATTTACTCGATGAACATTTAAGTGGTAAAAAAGATCATAATTTCAGAATTTGGATATTGTTGAACCTTGAAATTTGGTATCGGTTATATTTCGAAAATGAATCCATAGAATCTACCAAAGAATTTATTGATTCATTAATGAGCTATAAAAAAGCATCTTAAAACAAGTTTATTACCACTGTATTTTTCCCTCATTTGTTTTTTAACCATTTTGTATATTTGAACGAAACAAATTATTAGTTAAATTTTATAATTGGTAAAATTCTATATAATCTCGCTTTTTGATTCGGAGTTGTAATGAAAATTGCACTGATGCTACGAAATCTTCACGAAAAAGGCGGGATTAAAGTATATACCGTAAACTTAATCGAACAATTTCTGAAATTAGATAAAGAAGACGAATTCCTTTTTATTTATAACGATAAAAGTCTTTTAGGCCGTTACGCAAATTATCCTCACGTTAAAGAAATCGCCGTCGAAGCCCCTTCGAAATTAATTTGGGATCAAGTAGTTGTTCCCAAAATCATAAAAAAAGAAAAAGCCGACTTGGTTTTTAATCCTAAACTATCCATACCCATATTTACCAAAGCACATAAAGTTTTAATGATTCACGGCGCGGAGCAATTTGCGGTTAAATCTGCATTTAAATGGTACGACAGAATATACGTTCAAATCATGATGCCTTTATATGCCAGAGCCGCGGACAAGGTGTTGACAACCACACAACTGGGAATTAAAGATTTATCTAAATATCTCCATCTTCCCGAAGAGAAATTTATATTCGTACACGAAGGTGTTCACGAAAGGTTTCGTGTTTTGGATGATGATGAAAAACAAAGGGTAAAGGAAAAATATAATTTACCGGACAGATTTATATTATTCGTCGGAGGATTAACCCCTCTTAAAAATTTCAGTCGCGTTGTTCTTGCCTTCGACAAAATAACGAAAACCATACAAGAAAAATTGGTTGTAGTCGGATTTAAAAGATTTAAATTTGAAAAAGCCATGAAAACTGCACAAAATCCGGAAATAAAAGATAAAATAATATTTCCCGGGTTTATTCCGGATGAAGACCTTCCGGCTTTTTATAACTTAGCGGAATTATTAATTTTCCCATCACTTTACGAAGGATTCGGCTTACCGGTATTGGAAGCTTTCGCTTGCGGATGCCCTGTTGTCACTACCGAAACAGGATGTACAAAAGAAGTAACCGGCGATGCCGCTTTACTTGTGAACCCGTATGATATAGACGATATAGCAGATAAAATGAAAAAAGTATTATTGGACCCATCAGTTAAAAAAGAATTAACCCGCAAAGGCTTCGAAAGGGTTAAACAATTCAGTTGGGAAAAAACCGCTAGAGAAACATTAGAACTGTTTAGAAAAATCACATAATCATTCATTCCTTCTTTAGCTTGATACGGCTAAAATGAAAAAAAACAAAAAACTTGTTTCATTAATAAGATTTCTCATAGGCTTCCTTATTCTTTTCTTCCTTTTTTACTGGATTGATTTTAAGGAAGTATGGAGAATTTTAACAAATACGGATTGGAAAATCTTATTGATATTGTTTGTTGTTTTTATTCTCGACCGGCTTTTCATGGCATTTAAATGGGGAATCTTATTAAAAAAATATTCCGATGATATAAAATTTAAAGATTTGGCAAAAGCATATTTATATTCGGCATTTGTCGGGCAATTAATTCCCGTTAGTATAAGCGGCGATGTGATTAGATATTACAAGATTAAAAAAGAATCACTTTCCGGAAGCGATGTTTTTACATCAATTTTACTTGAAAAACTTTTCGGCACTATGGCATTGCTAACCGTTGTTTTTATCTCGATGCTCCTTGTTCAAAATCAAATTACAGGTTTTCCGGGATTTAAATCATTAGTGGAAATTGTATCCGTTTCATTAATAATCGTAATGCTTCTGTTTGTCTTTCTAATAAAACGCAGAGCATTCGACAAACCGATTGGTTTCATTCCCCAAAAACTTTCCTCAAAAGTGTTGAAAATCACTCAAGCATTGAAAAGTTATTTCGAAAATAAAGAAATACTTGTTCTGTTTTTTTTGCTCTGTTTATTGGAACAAATATTTCCTATATTTGCCGACTTTCTTTTTGCACGTTCTTTGAACATTGATATATCGATAGTCCAAATGGGTTTTGTAGTAAGTACAACTTTATTATTCGCTCGATTACCGATTTCGCCGAGTTCCATCGGATTTCAAGAAGGTGTATTGGTCGGTTTGTTTTTACTTTTAGGTTTCACGAAAGAACAAGGATTGGCTGTAGGAATAGGAACAAGAGTATTGGGAATAATTTTTACGCTTCCCATACCGGCAATTTTTTTTAACGATATATTTTCTTCGATTAACGCAGCAAAAAATAGATAAATATATAATTTCAGCTTAAAATTTACTGTTTTAGCTAAAACTATTATAAAAATAAATCAATATCATTATTCATGAGTAATAATCGATTTTTATAAACTTTTCGGTTTATTGAATTACAGTCCGGTTATCGATATAATGTATATTGCGATAAAATAATAAAATCCACTAAAATTAGGACCCATGTCATGAAAACATTGGTAACCGGCGCAACAGGATTTACGGGGAGTTCCCTTGTAAACAAACTTCATGAAAGCGGTGATGAAATAACAGTAATTGTTCGCGACAAAAATAAATTCCGGCAAAAATTCGGAGACAATTACAAAAATATTGAGATTGTAGAAGGCAGTATTAGTGATCCCGCTGTTGTGGAACAAGCGATGAAAGATATAGACCGGGTATTTAACATTGCAGCCGTTTACAGAACCGTAGGTTTGCCCGAAAGTGCTTATTGGGAAACACATGTTAAAGGTACGAAAATTTTATTGGACGCTGCAAAATCTCATAACGTAAAAAAATTCGTTCATTGTAGTACGGTTGGGGTTCACGGTCATATTGAAGCTCCGCCCGCAGACGAAGAATATCCCTTTAATCCGGGAGATATTTATCAAAAAACAAAATTGGAAGGCGAAAATTTAGTTGTTGATTTTTACAATAAAACCAAATTACCCGTTGTGATTATTCGACCTACTGCAATTTACGGACCCGGTGATTACCGGTTACTAAAACTTTTTAAGTTAGCGGCTCAAAAATTAACTTTGGTTCTTGGCAAGGGTAATATCTTTTATCACATGGTACATATAGATGACCTTGTTGATGCATTTATATTGGCTTCGGAAAAAGAGGAAGCTGTTGGACAAAAATTTATTATCGGCAGTAACGAAGTTTTAACGCTGAATGAAATTCTTGAAATGATTGCGGATATTCTTAACAAACCGCTTTCCAGACTTCATTTGCCAATTAAACCTTTTGTTTATTTGAGCAGAGCATGCGAAAAAATTTGTGGAACTTTGAATGTAGAACCAATAATTCATGAAAGAAGGATTCATTTTTTCAGTAAAAGCAGAGCTTTTGATACTTCAAAAGCCAAATCGTTATTAGAATTCCATCCTCGGAAAAATTTAAGGGCTGGATTTACAGAAACAATCAATTGGTATAGAACCGAAGGACTCTTGGCATAATTTTGGTGGTTGGTTAGATTAAAACAACAGAATTTTATTCTGATATTAATCTAACAATATAAGGTTGATAAAATTTTCCGTTGAAAAAGATTAATCCGAAATTTTTTTTCGTAATAAAATTATTTATTTCCGCACTACTTCTTTACTACATAGTACGGGATGTAAATTTTGCGGAAATATTTAATTCGATAGAACATTCGAATTTTCCGATTCTGTTGCTTGCCTTTTCTCTGCATGGCGTCGGCTTATATATCAGCGCCGTTAGGTGGAAAATTTTATTAAAAACACAAAACGTAGAAACCAACGTTTGGTTCCTATTTAAATCTTATTTGGTAGCCACTTTTTTTAATCATTTCTTACCGTCAACCGTCGGCGGAGATTCCGTAAGAGCTTACGATTCATACAGATTAGGCGAAGACAAAGCAAATGCTTTTGCCGTAGTGGTCGTAGACAGATTCATGGGATTATTAACTCTTCTTATTTTTGTGATTTTCTCGATGTATTTTTCCCGGCACATCACGAAAAATATTCCCGATTTGAACCTTTGGGTAGGACTAATGATTATCGGGTTTTTGGGAATTATTTGGTTTGTTTTTTCCCCGGATATCAAGCTCTTTGAAAAAATTAAGAACTCAAATAATAAGGTAATTTCCAAAGTCGGTTCTTTGTTATATAAACTTGCAAACGCATTCTGGCAATTCAGCAAACACAGATCAACATTAATAGAAGCCTTATTTCTTTCAATACTTCTCCAAGCAAACGTGGTAACGTATTATTACTTGATTTCCGTTGGTTTGGATTTACCGATTGATTATTTGGATTTTTATCTGATTGTTCCGTTAACCATTTTTATTATGATGCTTCCCATTTCAGTTAACGGAATTGGACTGCGGGAAAATGCTTTTTATTTTTTCTTTACTTTTTATGGAATAGCAAAATCTCAAGCAATCGCTTTTGCATGGATCGAATTTGCCATGCTGCTTGTTCTTGGCATTATCGGTGGTATAACTTATGCATTGCGGAAACATTAATTAAACCGGAATTTATAAATGAAAAACAAAGATTTTAAAATCCAAGATACTGTTACCGGACAAAAAAAGTCGAAAATAAAGCGATATCAAGAGTTGGTAATAGGCTCCACAAAGTTCTCCGATTTATTGAAATATGAATTGATTACTTTATTTACCAGCAGGATTCCCGGAGCGCTCGGCGTATTTTTGAGGAGTAAATTATATCCTAAATTATTAGGCAGCTGTGGGAAAGGCGTAGTATTCGGAACGAACGTAACTTTGCGCCACCCGCATAAAATCAAAATGGCTAATAATGTAATTATTGACGATAATGTGCTCCTTGATGCCAAAGGCGTGGATAACGAAGGTATCTATCTGGGGAACGATGTTTTTATAGGCAGAAATTCTATCCTTTCTTGTAAAGGCGGAGATATTTATCTTGATGACAGAGCCAATTTGGGATTTTATTGTTACATTTTTTCTTCCAATAAAGTTAAATTAGGTAAAGACACACTTGTAGCGGCATATACTTATTTTATGGGCGGTGGAAATTATAAACTCGACAGAAAAGATATTCCAATAAATCAACAATACGATTTTGAAGGAAAAGGGGGCGTTGAAACGGAAGAAGACGTTTGGATCGGAGCCCATTGTATGCTGCTCGACGGAGTGAAAATCGGTAAAGGTTCCGTGGTTGCCGCAGGCGCTGTGGTAACCAAAACGATGCCCGAATATTCAATTTGCGCAGGCATTCCTGCTAAAATTTTGAAAATGAGAGAATAATTTTATTTTATCTTATGTTGAAAACTTCAAAACATTTTAGTGGCTAAAATGAAAAAGATAAGAAGGATAACTTATGTGTTTTTATTTTTTGCAAACATCTTGTTTGCTCAAAATCAAAGCATAAATTTAATATCACCTAACGGTGGAGAAAAACTGCACCCTAACGTCCGTTATGGTATTTCTTGGACGGCAACCAATGTAGAACGTGTAAATATTTATTACTCAACCGGGAAAAATCCTGAATGGAAATTAATAATTGCGGGAGTGGAAGGCGAACTTGGAAACTACGGATGGAAAGTTAAAAATTTGCCCGGAGCAAAAGTTAAGATAAAAATCGAATCCACAACCAACAAAGAAGTTTTTGATGAATCGGATAGCTTTTCAACAATCACACAACCAAGTAATGTTTCTCTGAAAAAAAATACTTTCGGAACCACATCACAAACTTTAAGAATTATGCCGTTGGGTAATTCCATTACCTACGATAGCAGAGTAAACGACACACGTCCCGTTGAAGACAGATTCGGATACAGGCTTCCGTTATATAATCATTTAATCTCTTATAATTATAACTTCGACTTTGTAGGAAGTGAACATGCGGGCAGTAATTATTTACCAACGGGTTATGATGATAATGCGGGCTTCCCCGGAATTAAAGACAATGAACTATATGTATTACTCAAAACGGGAAGAAGATATCAACCGGCAAAAGGAATAGACGAGCAAATTACCAATGGACCGTATTTAGACTATTACCCCGCAGACATTATTCTTCTACACATAGGAACAAACGGAAACGACGAACCGGGCGGTACAAGTCCCAACGATGTAGAAGATGTTTTGAACGAAATAGATAGATACGAAGACTCGACCGGTACCCACATAAAAGTTTTCTTGGCTTTAATAATTAACCGTTCCCCAAACGAAACATTCGTAACGGACTTCAACAATAATGTTAAAGCCATGGCATTGGATAGAATGAACAATGCAGCTAATCCCGCATATCCGGACGATATAGTAATCGTCGATATGGAACATATTCCGGGCTTTGATTATACTATGAGTCCCGATCCGAACGGAGCTCCCGGTGATATGAACGATAAGTATCATCCGAACGATAAAGGTTATGCAAAAATGGCCGATACTTGGTTCGATGCTATAAAATCGACAATCGGTATTCCTCCCGAAATTGTTAGTCAACCTGAGTCTAAAGGATTATTTGTTGGTGACACCGCAGTTTTTTCAATTACACTAACCGATACGGTTGCAGTTGAATTCCAATGGTTTAAGAATGATGCGATTATACCCGGAGCCGTTAATTCCACATTGGTAATTCCCAATGTTACACTTTCCGATAACAATGCGGTTTACAGATGCGTCGCTCAAAATTTAGCCGGGACTGCAACCAGCAACTATGCTACACTTTACGTTACCGATCAAGACGAAAAAGTTTTAGGCGGAAGCGTCGCACGTTATACATTTAACGAAGGTAACGGTACCCAAATAAACGATTTATCCGGTTTTGGTACGGAATTAAATTTAACGATTAACACTCCTTCATCGGTTGAATGGGTTCCCTACGGTTTGCATTTAACGAACGAATCTTCTATTACTTCTGCAAATATTGCAACTAAAATTATTGATGAATGCCAAACTACGAATGAAATAACAATTGAGGCTTGGGTTAAACCGGAATCGTCTTCTCAAAGCGGACCCGCACGGATTGTTACTCTTTCCGCAAATGCTTCGGAAAGAAATTTTACTCTCGGGCAAGATATCAATGCATATCAGGTGCGGTTAAGAACAACGGAAACTAATTCTAACGGTATTCCGGCAATAAACACAAACGATAATGTTGTAACGGAAATTACTCATGTGGTTTACACCAGAGATGAATTCGGTAAAGTTAAAATTTATCTGAACGGTCAAGAAGATACATCATTCACGTTGAATGGTGATTTCTCCAATTGGGATACCTCTTATAAATTGGGGATAGGAAATGAATTTGTTGATTCCAGACCTTGGTTGGGAACCATTTACGATTTATCAATCTTTTTCCGTGCATTATCATCCGAGGAAATTTTGCATAATTATAATTTCGGAATCGAAGGATTAACAAACTTAACTCCTCCCGGAAATTTGCAAACATTAAATAATCAGATAGGTACACTGACATTGGGTTGGACCGATAAATCGGATTCCGAAGACGGTTTTATCATAGAAAGGGCGGAAGATGATACCGCTAATTTCAATCTGTTAACGATGGTATCGGCAAACACCCAATCTTACCTTGATAATTCGGTAAAGGAAGGAAGAAAATATTTTTACCGTGTGAAAGCATACAATCAACAAATCGAATCGGCATACAGCAATATTGATACGGTGATTACGGCATCAAACCCGATTAATGCCCCATCCAATTTGGATGGCGATACAAGTTTAACAAACGCTGTTGTCTTAACATGGAGCGATAATTCAAACAATGAAAAAGGATTTATAATTGAAAGACAAAACACTCAAACGGAAAATGATTTTTCCACAATCGACACAGTTGGCGAAAATATTGCAAGTTATACCGATACCTATTTAATATCGAGCGGACAATATAAATACAGAGTTTATGCTTACAATTTGGTTACACAATCAAATTATTCTCCGGTGTTAACAATAGACGTGGTAGTTTCGGTTGAAAAAGAAAACAAATTACCGGATGAATTTTATTTATCCCAGAACTACCCGAATCCATTTAATCCAACTACAGTAATTAATTTCGGCATTCCGGTCGAAAGTAATGTGAAAATCACATTGTATAATTCTTTGGGAGAAAGAGTAAAAGAATTAGTCAACGGAATTTTTTCACCCGGCAGTTATTCATTAAACTTTAATGGTTCGGGATTATCCTCAGGAGTGTATTATTATTCAATTTCTGCTATTTCGGTAAATAATAATCAACATTTTTCACAAGTTAGAAAACTGATTTTATTGCAATAAAATTCCATCTGTAATAATTTATGACCGCAAAAGTGTAAATTTTTTTTACGTTTTTGCGGTTTTATTTTTTAAAAACCTCCCTTCCATATTGGCTTTCTTACGATTTCAAACACCTTACTAATTTTTAACAACGAAAGATTTTACAAATAAACTCACCCACCGAACAAATAACTTTAAATCATTTGTCATAACCCTTTTAATTATAATTATTTAGTTGCTCTTTACAATAATTTTTTATTATTTTACATTTGCGACTTAATCATTTAATTAAAAATTCCAATACTCCTAAATTATTCTAAGTTTTATTCGATTATGAAATGAATTATTCTCACTTAATTCTACGGTATATGATATATAATTTAGGCACGATTTATGTTTGAATCTAAATAATGATTTAAATCACAATTACAAATTGCATGGATATATCAATAGTAATCCCGTTTTATAACGAAGAAGAATCCATTAAACCGCTGCATGAAGCAGTAGTTAATGCTATGTCTAAACTTCCGTACGAATATGAACTAATAATCGTTGATGACGGAAGCTCTGACAATACTTTGAAAAATGCAATGGAAATGGCTCAAAATGATCCACGTGTAAAAATTGTGAAACTCAAAAGAAATTACGGTCAAACCACAGGACTTCACGCCGGTTTTCAACACGCAACGGGAAAGTTCATAGTTACAATGGACGGAGATTTACAAAACGACCCTGAAGATATTGGCAATATGGTATCGAAACTGAAAGAAGGATACGATATTGTTCTCGGTTGGAGATATAACAGAAAAGACAAATTGATATCAAGGAAATTACCTTCAAAAATTGCAAACTGGTTGGTAAGAACAGTTACGGGAATTCCGGTAAAAGATAACGGATGTGCAATCCGGGCTTACCGGGCAGAAATTATAAAGCATTTTCCAATGTATTCCGAAATGCATAGATTGCTTCCGGTGATTACCGCTCTTGCCGGCGCCAGATTCACTCAAATAAAAGTAAAACATCATCCAAGAAGATTCGGCTCTTCTAAATACGGGTTATCCAGAATCTACAAAGTTATTTTAGATCTCTTGGCTTTAAAAACCGTTTTTTATTCTTTTTCCCGACCGTTATTCGGGTTCGGTTTTGTTGCATTGATTTTCGGATTATTATTTTTTGTTCTTCTTGCAATATCCTTAATCCAATTAATACATTATCAATATCAAACCATTGTGGTAACGTTGGGGTCTGCAGCCCTTCTTGGAATTTTAAGCTTAACATTGATGTTTTTCGGAATTATCAGCCATCTGATTTATCAAAGCGGAAATTTAAAAATTGAAAACTTATACAAATTCAAATACAAGAATCAGTTAGAGAATGCGGGGCATATTGATGACAAATAATATCGAATTATCGGCTATCGTAGTTTATTATGAAAAGTATTACTTCGACGATGTTGAAGAATTATTCGAAGCCTATAAAAGAGGTTTGGATAAGACAAGGAAGAATTATGAATTGATTTATGTAATAGACGGCGAATTGCCCGACGTTATTGATAAACTTACCGAAATCAGCAAGGATTACGAAAATATAAAAATAATTAAACTCGGCCGGTGGTTTGGTGATGCAACTGCTTTGGAAGCCGGATTCGACAATGCAGAAGGTGAAATGATTATTACTCTACCCTCCTATCAACAAGTTGATGCGAATGATATTCCTAAATTAATTGACGGTCTTAAAGACAAAGATATGACAATCGGTTGGAGATATCCGAGATTAGACGGGTTTCTCAACAACATACAACAAAAGTTTTTTAATTTCCTTATAAAATTATTTGTCGGTACGCATTTTCACGATTTAAAATGTAACGTCAGGGCTTTCAGAAGAGACGTACTGAATCATATTTACATGTACGGCGATCAAGATCGATTTCTACCATTATGGGCTTGGAGATACGGCTATAAAGTAGAAGAAGTTAAAGTAAAACAATTCAAAAAGGATTTCCGCCAGGCGTTCTATCCTTTAAGGAATTATATCAGCCGACTTTTGGAATTAATCTCACTATTCTTTTTAATCAAATTCACGAAAAAGCCAATCCGGTTTTTCGGAAGTTCCGGATTAATAGTTTTTTCACTTGGTGCGTTGCTGGGAATTTATCTTTTCATTCAAAGAGTTTTCATGGGTGTTCCGTTAGCGGATCGACCGTTGGTTTTGGTTAGCATATTACTCCTCGTATTCGGAGTTCTCTCATTTTCCATAGGTTTAATCGGAGAGCTGATAATTTTCACTCACGCAAAAGATTTAAAAGATTATGTAATCGAAAAAGTTATTCAATTCAAGAAAAATAAAGCGAGTTAGTAATAATTTTATTAATCAACAAAGGAGTACTTTAATGAAAAAAGTCAAAACATTATCTCTTATACTTGTTTATTTGTTGGTGGGAGGATTTTTCTTTTCCTCTTTTGCACAACCGACAATAACAAAACAACCCATCAGTCAGGGTGTAATTGAAGGCGAAACAGCAACCTTTATGGTTGAAGCGAGCGGCGCAGGCACATTAACATATCAATGGAAAAAGAACGGCGTTGATATTGCCGGTGCCACCAGCAGTTCCTACACAACTCCGGTAACCGTTCTAAGTGACAGCAACAGCGCTTTCGTTTGTGTTGTTACGGACGATAACGGTTCAACAAACAGTAACACAGCTTACCTTTACGTTACTTCATCCGGAAATAAAATTAACCATAACATACAAGCAAAGTATACGTTTAACGAGGGAAGCGATATTTATATTTCGGATAAATCGGGCGTAGGCTCACCTCTAACACTTAAAATTAACAACCCCGAAAATGCAGCGTGGACTCAATACGGATTGAAAATAACAGGTTCGGCCGACATTAAATCGAGCAGTGCCGCCACAAAAATTATTAGCGCTTGTCAATCAACAGATGAAATTACGATAGAGGCATGGGTTCGACCTGACGAGAATAATGTTAGCGGTTTAAGAAATATTGTTTCCAACTCAAGCGGTTTGAATAACCGTAACTTTACGTTGGGTCCGCTAGACGCCGACTTATACGAAATTCGTTTGAGAACTTCAACTTCTAACAGTAACGGTCAACCATCCGTGGGATCAACATCCGGAACTGTTACTACCGATTTAACTCATATCGTTTATACCCGTAACGCTTACGGTGAATGGCAAGTTTATATTAACGGTTCATTAAACAATTCCGGTACCGCATCCGGAGATTTTTCCAATTGGGATAGTAATTTCAGATTATTACTAGCAGGTGAATTAGGTCAAAATTTACCTTGGTTAGGTATTTATTACGAAGTTTCAATTTACAACTTGCACTTGAATGCATCGGAAGTTTCGCAAAATTATAATCTCGGTGTCGATCATGAAACCGCACCGTATATAGCTAAACAACCGGTGGATCAATATCTCTTCCTTGGCGAGACAGCTACGTTCGAAGTTGTAGCCGCGGGAGATAATCCTTTAAGCTATCAATGGCAAAAAGACGGCGTGGACATCGCCGGAGAAACAAGTTCTACATTAACAATTGCCAACGTCGATTATTCCGACGAAGGAAATTATACTTGTGTGGTAACCAACTCTTCAGGTTCGGTAACAAGTAATGCCGCCGAATTGGCAGTATCTTCTCCCGATCAAAGAGTTACTACAGGTGTAGTTGCACAATATAATTTCAATGAAGGCAGCGGAACAGTTATAAACGATGTTTCCGGTAACGGTACTCCGTTAAACCTCGACATCAATTCTCCGTCGGCAGTTTCTTGGCAACAGTTTGGTTTGGATGTAAATTCCGCAGCATCAATAATTACGAGCGGAGCCGCAACAAAAATTTATAATGCGGTAACTTCATCCAATACTTTGAGCGTGGAAGTTTGGGTTAAGCCTTCAGTAACTTCTACTACTTCCGATACCAGAATTCTCACAATTTCTCAAGACGGTTTATACAGAAACATGTCTTTATTCCAAAGCGGCGATAAATATGTATTTAGACTAAGAACTACTCAAACCAACGACAACGGCGTTCCTTATGTTGAAACATCCGCCGGAGCAGTTACCGGTGAACTTCAGCATATAGTTTATGTATTTAACAACAACGGCGAAGGTATACTTTACGTAGACGGAGCAGAAGCCGCAAGAGTTGATTTAGGCGGTGATTTATCAAATTGGAGCAATTCATATCGTTTGTCTTTCGCAAACGAATTGATAGATGAAAATCCGTGGTTCGGAAGTTATAACTATGTTGCTATTTTTGACAGACCTTTGGCAGCCAGTGAAGTACAACACAATTACAATTTCGGTCCTGAAGGAATCGAATCGATTTCCGCACCGACCTCTGTAAGTGCCAGTGCAACCGAAACCCAAGTAACACTTACCTGGCAAGATAATTCAGATAACGAAGACGGGTTTGTTATAGAAAGAAGCGATGCCGATTCGTTGGCTTTCTCTCAAGTAGGCACAACCGGCGCGGATTCCACTTCTTTTGTCGACGCAACTGTTTCGGAAGGTGCGGCTTACGTATATCGAGTAAAAGCAAACAACAGCTTTGCCAACCGTTCATCCGCATACAGCGATTCCGTTTCGGTGAGCACAAAATTATTTGCTCCGACTAATCTCTCGGCTCAAGCAACAGCGGTAGGTGAAATAACATTAAACTGGGAAGACAACTCTTCCGCAGAATCCGGTTATATAATCGAACGCGGAGAAGGAAATCCCGTAGTATTTACTGTTTTGGATACCGCAGCCGCAAATGCAACTGCATACATAGATAACAGCGTCGGCGAAGAAGTAACTTACACTTACAGAGTGAAAGCATTTAACGCCAGTTCGCAGTCGGATTACAGTAACGAACAAAGTGTAACCTCGTTATTCTCAGACGTATTGGCACCCACGGATTTAACTCTGGTTGCCAACGAAATTGGAAGCGTAACTATTGGTTGGACGGATAACTCGGATAACGAAGACGGTTTCATTATTGAACGCGGAAGCGGTTCGCCTATTGCTTATTCCGTCTTGGATTCTGTCGGCGCAAACGTTACTTCTTACAAAGATTCAACCATTACTGATAATACCGAATATACTTACCGGGTTAAAGCGTTCAACGTACATACAACTTCAGTTTATTCAAACTTACTTACTGTGAAAACAAAGATTACTCCTATACCGGCACCCTCAAACTTGTCAATTTCACTCCACTCCAGTAGAGGTGTTCCGGAATTGACATGGCAAGACAATTCTTCGAATGAGGAAGGATTTGTAATTGAAAGAAAAGAAGCCGTTGTAGGTGCAGATTTCATGGTGGTCGATTCGGTGGGGGCAAACGAAACCTACTTTATGGATATTACGGTTAAAGATTCAACCGTATACTTATACAGAATTTATGCATTCAACAAAGATACTGTTTCGGATTATTCAAGCGAAAAATCCGTTGAAGTATTTACCGATATTAAATCGGAAGAAGCACTTCCGACAGAATTTACTATCAAACAAAATTATCCGAATCCGTTCAATCCGTCAACTACAATTAAATTCGGATTGCCGGAACAAGCCAGTGTAACAATCTCGATATATAACTTGCTTGGTCAAGAAATTTTGAAATTGGTAGATGATAATTTCTCTGCCGGATGGCACACGATTAATTTCGATGCATCCGAGTTAACAAGTGGTATCTACTTGTACGCAATTCAAGCTACAGGCGAAAACGGAAAGAAATTTGTGGAAACCCGCAAAATGGTCCTTCTCAAATAATCATGATTGACTCCTATGATTACAGCCGGCTTAACTTTTGTTAAGTCGGCTTTTTTATTTTGAAACCGAAATCCGTTGAAAGCTGTTAAACCGATGATTCCTGAGTATCAAAATGATACTTTGAAAAGTTTGTTGTCTCAAATAAAAAACGATAACCATGTAAAAACCGTTGAATTTCGAAGATTTTGTGATGCAAATCAGTATTCACTGAAAGAAAATCAATAAATTCTCATTTTGAGATTGATAATTTTAGGCACAGAGTTTGCAAAAAGATTAGGAAATTAAATAATGAAACTAAATTTCTAAATTGTTAAATTTGATATCGGGAAAAGAAAGCAACTATGAACAACGTACCAAAATATAAGATCTACTTTGCCCTCGCGGATTCAATATTGTTATCTCTTTCATTTATTCTTGCCGCTTATTATGTAAGATACGATAAAAGCTTGGGGTTGTTTGAATTTATTGAAGTTGCTTTACCAGTTTTATTTTTATTCTTGATTGCTACAATTCTATTCATTGTAATCTTTCAAATAAACGGATTATATAAGATTAATATAATCTTTAGCAGGTCTGCTCATTTAACTGCCGTTATCAAATCTCTTTATTACGGAACTTTAAATATTGTTGTTATTTCGCACATCGTTAAATCCTCGGAAGTGCTTGATTCCCGTTTGATAATCTTTGTTTTTATTGTAATCGTTACTCCTTTATTGTACTTACTAAGGGTCGAGCTTTTCAGAAGTTTACTACTAAGATATAAACAACAATTTAACAGCAATATTGTTATCGTAGGCGATGGTAATGCCGGAAAATTATTAGCGACAAAACTATTGTTTGAAAATCCTGAGGGTCTTAATATTCTGGGTTTTATAGTGGACAAGGACCATAACGGTGAAGAGATTATTTCGGGAATTAAAATACTTGGGAAAATAGACGACCTGCAAGAGATAAGCAAAATTCATAAGATAGATGAAATTCTAATTGCCATAGACAATATAAATTACGATAGATTACTGGAAATTTTAGATAAATGTAATCAATTGAATGTTAGTGTTAAACTAAGCTCCGAACTATTTGATATTGTTACCAAAAAAGTTTCTACGGAAAAATATGCGGGTATTCCGGTTCTCGGAGTTTCGCCGCATTATAACAGTAATTTCACTCTTGGAATAAAAAGATTTTTCGATACCACAATTTCGCTAGCCGCATTGATAATTTTATCCCCGTTAATGTTGATTATTGCCATATTAATAAAGTTATCATCCAAGGGTCCGGTTTTTTATAAACAAATCCGAATAGGTAAAAACGGAAAGCCGTTTGAATTTTACAAATTCAGGTCGATGAGAATGGTCGATGACGACGACGAAGAACGTAAGAAAAAAATGATTGAGTTTATGAAACAGAGCGCTCCGAAAGCTCAAGGAACAAAAATAATCAACGAAGACCGGGTTACGTGGATTGGCAAAATCATCAGAAAAACTTCGCTCGACGAATTACCTCAGTTATTTAACGTTATAAAAGGTGATATGAGTTTGGTTGGTCCACGACCTTCACTCCCTTACGAATACGAAAACTACGACAGCTGGCAAAAGAGAAGAGTAAATGTTCTTCCTGGTTGCACGGGTGTTTGGCAAGTTTGGGGAAGAAGTTCCGTTTCTTTTATAGATTCGGTTGTACTTGATTTATATTACATCAACAATATGTCGCCATGGTTGGATTTACAACTAATTCTCAAAACCATTCCGGTTATGTTATTTTCTAAAGGCGGCAAATAACCGATTAATGTTAAATCATTAAAATTTTCTTTTAAATTTTCAAATAAATTGAATAAGTTTGTAAGTAAAGTATATACTTTGAGGACTCCATGACAAAACAAATATTCTTCTTTATCATCCTATCCGTAACCGTTTTTTCTGCCGGTTCTTTATATGCCCAAGTGGGTAACGTAGAACTCGGTAAAACTTATACCGGAATATACCAACGGCAAGGCGGTTATTACGATTATTCCGATCCCGAAGCCGTTAACATGAAAGTTTCGGTTTGGGGTTTTATAAAATATCCGGGAAGATATTTGGTACCGGATTATACAACAATTATCGATTTACTTTCATATGCAGGTGGTCCGACGGACGACTCGCATTTGGATGACCTTAGACTTTACAGGGTTCTTCCCGATTCTACCGAGCAAATGTTTAAATTTAACTTCGAGGATTTACTTTGGGAAAACCAAATTGAGGTAGAAAACAGAACAACCCCTAAATTAATTGCCAGAGATATTCTAATTGTTCCGGGTTCCCCTAAACTTTACTTTAAAGATTGGTTTAGAGTGGGAATTCAGATTTTTACCGCAATGATTTCACTTACACTCCTGATAATCAGAATCAATAGAACTTGATTTTTGCTCTTAACCATACGTTCAATTAACCATAGTTGAACGTATGGTTATTTTGAGACACTTACCGAGTTTGCTTCCTTTTAATTTAATCGATTTTGCAAGTTTTTCATTGGCACTTAATTTGTGATATATATCACACAGAAAATATTGTTGAACAGACTAAAAAAAATTAAAAAATTTTCGAAAATATAATTTCAAAGTCCAAAAATCCGGGGAGAGCATTAAATGAAAAACAATACATCGGAACAAGCTATTAACATTCAAGATTGGGACCCGTCTCACGGCGATTTTATCAAAAAAAATGCAATCGAAGATGAACTTATCTTCAGAAGAAATGTTAATAGAGATATTATGATTAAAATTGGTCTGACTACACTGTATTTCTTTCTATTATTGTTTTCATTCATTTATTTATCATAAATCGCTACACATGTTAAACTTTTTTTGTGCCTGAATATTTTTATTCAGGCATAAATCTTATATTTTTCAGGCAAATCCTAAAGAGCATTTCAATCAATACTACCCGAAAAATGCATTTTTTTATTTGGCATAATTCTCGATATTCTATTAAAAAAATGAAATAATATTCATGCGAGAAACACCACAAATACGACGGATTTCAATTCAATTTGAGAAAGGGAATATAAAAATGCTTTTTCAATTATTCGTTCTAAGTCCGCTTTTCGGTGGAATTATAGGTTTTTCCTTTTTATTTACATTTCTAATCTTAAGTAAAATTTTCACCGCTATTTTTTATCCATCGTACATATTAAACGTCAGTACAAACGATTTTTTAATTTCGCTCTTAGGATTTGCAGCAACTTTTTTGGTAAAATTTCTACTGAATTTACGGAAAGTAAAGTTTGGTCAAGAATAAAAACCACTAAGGAAATGTAATGGCAAATTTGTACCCCGGAGAGGATTCGAACCTCCGACCCGCAGTTTAGGAAACTGCTGCTCTATCCTGCTGAGCTACCGGGGCAATCAATAAATTTTCAGATTGTAATTATAATAATGTAGTAACACAAAACAAAGTTAATAATTCCCTTCCCGACTTTTATCTTCAAAAAATACAAACATTATTCGTAAATTTCTTTACCATTTATACCTTTCAAATTGATATTACTTCCCTTTTTTTATAAGTTTTCATAGACATAAAATTATTTAATAGGAGTAAAAAATGACGACAATTGTAGATATCGTTGGAAGGGAAATTCTCGATTCGAGGGGAAATCCGACAGTAGAAGTAGAGGTTTTGCTAGAATCAGGTGTTGTGGGTCGTGCCGCAGTTCCAAGTGGAGCATCGACAGGAGAAAGGGAAGCTGTTGAATTAAGAGACGGAGACAAATCGAGATACAACGGAAAAGGAGTAACAAAAGCCGTAAATAATATTAACAATAGAATTGCCGATGAATTAATCGATTTCGATGCAACCGATCAAGTTGCAATTGATAACTTTCTTATTCAATTAGACGGAACGCCAAATAAAAGCGAGTTGGGCGCCAATGCTATTCTCGGCGTTTCGCTAGCATGTGCAAAAGCAGCGGCACAAACTTTGGGATTACCCCTTTATAATTATATAGGCGGAACCAATGCGAAAGTTTTACCCGTCCCGATGATGAATATCATAAACGGCGGAAAGCATGCCGATAACACGGTTGATTTTCAAGAATTTATGATTATGCCCCACGGAGCAACAAGTTTTGCTGAAGCGTTAAGAATGGGTGTGGAAACTTTCCACTCATTAAAATCGGTACTAAAATCAAAAGGTTACAATACTTCCGTTGGAGATGAAGGCGGATTTGCACCGAACTTAAAATCTAACGAAGAAACTTTGGAAATTATTTTGGAAGCAATAACTAAAGCAGGCTATAAACCGGGAGACGATATTGCATTAGCGTTGGATGTTGCGGCAAGCGAAATGTTCGATAAATCAAGCGGAAAGTATGTTTTCTTTAAATCCGATAAATCCGAAAAGACCTCCGATGATATGATAAAAATTTATGAAAATCTAATAAATCAATATCCCATAATCTCCCTCGAAGACGGACTTGGTGAAAACGATTGGGACGGCTGGGTTAATTTGACAAACGCCCTTGGAAACAAAATTCAATTAGTCGGCGACGATATTTTTGTAACCAATACGGAAATACTTGCCGAAGGAATCGAAAAAGGAATTGCCAATTCAATTTTAATTAAAGTAAATCAAATCGGAACGCTTACCGAAACTTTAGACGCAATTGAAATGGCAACCCGCGCCGGTTATACTTCGGTAATTAGCCACCGTTCGGGCGAAACGGAAGATACAACCATAGCCGATATTGCCGTTGCCATGAACGTGGGACAAATTAAAACCGGTTCTGCAAGCAGAACAGATAGAATTGCAAAATATAATCAACTGCTGAGAATCGAGGAAGAGCTCGATACTACCGCAATATTTCCGGGTATTGATGCCGTAAATTGTTCATTTTAATTTTAATAGCCGGTCGTTTAATACGAACCGGCTAATTTTTTATTTCAAAGAAAGCAGATTGTTTGCCTCTTCGTTAACATTTTATCCTGTTGTCAAACAAATTTCTTAAATTGTTACGATCAAAATGAGAATTTCCGCCACGAGGTTGATTAACATCACAAATATTTTGTTTTTTTTCTGCTCATTTGGGTTAAAAAAATCCGGTCATTAGGGCTGAAGTATAATTTCAAAAGGAGTAATTATGAAAAATTCCAACAAAAATACCGTTCTTGTTATTGCAATTGTTTTTAGTATAGGTCTGCTTTCGTTTTTGAGCTACAAGTTAGGCTACAAAATGAGGGATACGGAATATCAGGATTACTCTATGATGCTTTGGCTTGACGGAAACCAAGTTAGAACGGGCATATACAATTTCTTACCGAATAACCAACATAAAATTTTGCAATATAATTTTGAAAACGAAGGTGCGGATGTTCCCGAAATTAAAATCGTCGGAGAAATCCACTTCTTTCAAGTCGGAGATACGCTATACGACATAAATGAAAAAGATGTATGGAAATATTTAACAAACGAGCAATTGTTTGACAACGGCGGGAAAAAATTCCAGAAGAAGAAAAACAAAGCTCCTAAAAAGAAAAAAAGCAAACAATCATATTTTGTAATGAGAAATAACTCGGCTGTAGAAAAAGAGCTTTAATAAATTAAAACCCATTATTTTATTACTCCCTTGTTTACCCTATTTGGATTTTTCAAATAGGGTTTTTTATTTATCAGCATCAATAATCTTTTTGTAAACATTAAAATCGTAATCGCTGAAAGTAACAAAAATTACTTTTTCAATTCCGTCATGTTTTTCCAAAAAGTCTTTCACCGTATTGAATGCTATACGTGCGGCACGTTCGATCGGGAAACGGTAAACCCCCGTACTGATAGACGGAAATGCAATTGTTTTAACATTGTTTTCAAGCGCTACTTCCAAAGACCTCTTGTAGCAACTTTTCAATAATCCGTCCTCATTATTATTTCCGCCGTGCCAAACCGGTCCGACTGTATGAATAACATACTTTGCCGGAAGGTTGTAACCTTTCGTAATTTTTGCGTCTCCCGTTGCACAACCGTTTAATGTTTTACATTCTTCAAGTAATTGCGGACCCGCAGCACGATGAATGGCACCGTCCACTCCCCCGCCGCCGAGCAAGGAGTTGTTAGCCGCATTTACAATTGCGTCCACTTTTAATTTTGTAATATCACCTTTTACTAATTCGATTTTTCCTTTCATTTTCGAACCGTCATTTTCTTTTTACGAAAAAGTAATTTAAAATAAAAAAAGAAGCAATTGATTCGGTTTTCAATTGCTTCTTAAAACATTGGCGGAATTTTTATTTTAATTAATCGAATCGAGATAAGGCGTAATGCTTTGCATCAGATGAGCCTTTGGCACCGCACCTATAACCGAATTTACCATTACTCCGTTTTTGAATATTCCCAACGTTGGAATGCTCATTATTCCGTATCGCTGTGCAATTACCGGGTTTTCATCGGTATTTAGTTTAACAACCTTTAATTTCCCTTGTAAGTCGTTTGCAATTTCCTCTACAACAGGAGCAACGATTCTACAAGGTGCACACCAGGGCGCCCAGAAATCTACTAATACAGGTAAATCCGATGCCAAAACTTCATTATCGAAATTCATATCGGAAACTTCCACTACATTTTTTACTGCGTTCATTTGCTAACACCTCCTAACTTTGATATCGTAAGATGCTTTTACAAGCGTTAAGTTTCAAAGTTCCATCCGGAGATTGCAAACAATAATCTTATCATGAATTCAATATTTCTATCACCGGTTTGTGTAATGCAGGCGTTGCGGCAATAATGCTGTTCCCCTTCATAGGATCTTGACCGTGATAATCAGTTATTATTCCGCCGGCTCCTTTAATTACGGGAATTAAAGCGGCAGTATCCCATATCGACATAATCGGATCAATCATTATATCCGCCAAACCCGCCGCTACAAGATAATACCCGAAGCAATTTCCCCAAGTTCTGTAAAGTTTAACGCTATGAATCAGTTTTTCAAACTTTTTAATATTCTGGTATTTTTCAACATTTAAGTGATCTGTGGTTAACAATAACGCTTCTTCTAAATTTTCCGTTTTTCTTACTTTCGTTTTTATGCCGTTTAATTCCGCAGTTTGATTATCCCCAATCAAAAACAAATCTAGCACTGGTTGATTAATTACGCCCAAAACCGGTTCACCGTTTTTTAAAAGTGCAATTAATGTACCGAACGTAATCATACCGTGAATAAAACTTTTCGTTCCGTCAATCGGGTCGATAATCCATTGATATTCAGAGCCGGCATTTTCTTTGCCGAACTCTTCCCCAACTATTCCGTGATCCGGAAATTCTTTGTTTATTAAGTTCCTTATAATTTCTTCCGCTTTTTTATCCGCAACCGTAACCGGCGATTTGTCTTCTTTAAACTCAACACCTACTCCGCTGAGAAAATATTTATTGATTACTTTTCCGCTTTCATCGGCAAGTAGTTTACAGAACTTTTTTAATTCGGAAAGTTCACTCATTGAAACCCCGTTATTTTTTAATAACCGAAATGTTATTTATGTTTGAAAAAGCATTTTTTAAATTTATGAAAATATTACCAGCATCATCCGAAAATATTAAAAAGGCTGCCGAGTTTATTAAAAACGGGAAACTTGTTGCGTTCCCTACCGAAACGGTTTACGGACTGGGAGCCGACGGGCTTAATCCCATTGCCGTTTCAAAAATTTTCGAAGCTAAAAACCGGCCTACCTTCAATCCTTTAATTTTACATATAGCGGATAAAAGCGACTTGGAAAAATTAGCGGAAACCGGAAATCAATTAATCTATAAACTTATCGATAAATTTTGGCCGGGACCTTTAACTTTGGTTTTGCCCAAAAAGGATGTGGTACCGGAGATCGTAACCGCAGGCAATCCTACCGTAGCCGTCAGGATGCCCGATCATCCTGTTGCCCTGGAATTGATCAAACTCTCAGGCAGACCTATTGCGGCACCGAGCGCAAACGCTTTCGGAGAATTGAGTCCGACGACCGCCCAACACGTAGTAAAACAATTAGGCAAAAAAGTGGATATTATACTCGACGGCGGAAGTTGTAAAGTTGGGGTTGAATCGACAATAATCGGTTTTGTAAATGAAGAACCCGTATTACTCAGACCAGGCGGTATTCCTTTGGAACAAATCGAATCGGTAACGGGTCAGTTAAAGAAACATTATACCGAGTCGGAAGATTCAAATCCGCTTTCTCCCGGGAGATTACCCTTTCATTATTCTCCAAATATTCCAATCCGTTTTTTTGATGATAAAATGGAAACGGAAACAAGAACAAAGAGAGTGGGAGCTTTATTTTTTAAGGAACCTGGGGTTAAATTAAATTTCGCAAAAATTCTTTTCTTATCAAAGAATGGGGATACAAAGGAAGCAGCGGCAAATTTATTCTCGGCTTTGCACGAACTTGAAACTTCCGGCTTGGATCTAATATATGTTGAGCCTGTGCCGGAAACCGGGTTGGGCATTGCAATAATGGACCGCTTAAAAAAAGCCGTTAAGAAATACGAAAAATAATTTACTCCGCTAAAACAAGATGCGCCATATTCGGCAACCGTTTTATTTCCTTTACTATAGTCAGCTCCGATTGTTCAAGCAAAAAATACAATCCACCGCGCTTTACGTAATCTTTAAAATTTGTATTATGATCTTTCCCCGCGAGAAACTCGACTATACGCGTAAGCTTTCCGTAAAAGGAATCGGGGACGGGAACCACATAATCTCCAATAATAATTTTATTTGCCAATTGTTTCATTTTCTTCAACATTTTTATTCTTTCACCGGGAGGCATTTCGTGTAAAACATAAGTAATAACGGCATAATCGAATTTTCCGTTTCCGGGGTTTTGAAATTTCAGAGCGTCCCCGTGAAAAAATTCAACATTCCGTATCTGCTTTTTTTCTTTTCTCAAATTAGCAAGTTTAATGTTTTTCGAAGAAAAGTCTATCCCAATAACTTTGCTACAGTGCATCGATAAATAGAACGGAAGCCTTCCCGTTCCGCAGCCGATATCGATTACCGTTGTTCCGGGTTTAATAAGATTTTTTATCAATTTGAATAGCTTATCTTGATTAGGCGCGATAAGTTTATCATAAAACAATCCGTCGTACCAATGAATTTTATCGTCCATAGATTACCCTTAAAATATATTTAAAAGTTTGAATGACATTATTATAATTGCAAAAATTAAAACTATCCTAATTATTTTTTCACCTTTTTTAACCGATAATTTTGCCGACCACCAAGCGCCGATGGAATTGCCTATCGCAAGACTTAATCCCCATTCCCAATTTACCTGACGGTTCAAAATAAAAATAAACAATGCCGGGATAGTATAAACTAATACGATAATTACTTTGTGCATATTAACAAAAACTAAATTAACTTTTAAGATGTAGTGCAATGCTGCCATTAATAAAAATCCAACCCCGAGCTGAATAAATCCGCCGTAAAAACCGATAAAAAACATAACCGGGTAAATTGTCCAGGGAATTTTAGTGACTTTGCTTTTATACTCTTCCTTAACTTTTTTCGGAAGCACCATTGTAATAACAACGGCAATCATTACGATTCCCAAGATTTGTTTGAACAAATAATTACTAATATTCGTGGCAATAACCGCACCGATTATTGCACCGGGTAAAGTAAGAAAAGCAAGGAGAATACTTATTTTTAATTGACTTACGTCTTCCCTTTTGAATGAAACAGCCGCGGAAAGATTTTGGAAAATTAAAGCTATTCTATTTGTGCCGTTTGCCACATTGGGGTCTAATCCGAGAAATATTAATGCCGGTAACGTTATGGAAGAACCGCCGCCGGCCATAACATTAATAAAACCGGCTACGGCGCCAAGAACAAATAAAAGGATAATCGAATAAAAGTCTTCCACAAAGGCTCCGAAAATATTTTTTTATTTCCTAAAATAATTAATTGCAAAGACACAAAACGAATAAAAAAGCGTTACAAATTATAGTTTTCCGTATTTTTGACTTCTAAAATTCCGGAGTTTTTTATGAACGTTTATGAAATTATCGGGTATACGGGTTCTTTTCTAATTGCCCTTTCACTTACGATGAAAAACATTTGGTGGTTGCGCAGAATAAATTTATTAGGAGCATCGTCTTTTGCTCTTTATGGCTTTTTGATAAAAGCTTATCCTGTATTGATACTGAACAGTTATATTGCGCTCATCGACATTTTTTATTTAATCCAAATGTATAAAAAGGATGAATACTTTTCGTTGGTGTTACTTGAACCGCACAAATGCAACATGTTAAAGAAATTCTATGACTTATATTTCGAAGATATAAAGCACTTCTTCCCCGGCATCACAAAAGAAAAAATAAGTAACGGTAAACTATATTTTATTCTCAGAAATATTTTCCCCGTCGGTTTAATAAGTTATAAACTTATTTCTCCCGGAGAAGCTGAGATTATTCTCGATTACGCAATTCCGGACTACCGCGATCTCAAGAATGCAAGGTTTGTATATTTTGCGGAAGACGGTTTGTTCAAAAAAGAAGGGATTAAAAAATTAATTGCACGGAGCGACGTTGAAGCGCATCAGAAATATTTAATAAAATTAGGGTTTGCGCGCGACAAGGCTGATCCGGCTGTTTTCTATAAAATGTTATAAAACTAAACCGTCTCTTCCACGGGAAAAAGTTCGGATATTGCACCCCGCAAAAAATTAGGCAAGACCGTATTACGTGTCAATGTAATATTATCGGGATTTTCCAAATGTTCAACCATTTCCCGCAATTTTTTCTCTCCGTATTCTTTTATAACTTCGGCTTGTTTTTCCGGTTTTTTGAAATGATAATACATACTTGCCGGATCGGCTTCGGGATGAAATTGCGTACCCACAATTTCGTTCGAAATTCTTACCGCCATTAGAGCGCGTTCCAACGGAACATGCGGACGGATTTTTTCCAAACATAAAATTTTAGCGCCCAACTCATTCATTACCTTTTTATCCGGTTGTACAACTTGCCAAGAGCGGAAATCGGCGCCGTAGAATACATCGGGTAAGCCTTTTAACAACGGGTCGCGCTTGCCGTCTTCGGTTTTGTGAATCGGGACAATACCGAAAGAACGCGATTTTCTTTTTATCACTTCACCAAACTTAAAATAACGCGCCATAATTTGAAACGAATGGCAAATAAAGAAAATATATTTCTTCCTATTTTCATTTTGATTATTCGACCATATTCTATCTAAAAGAACAAAATAATCTTTTTCCCACTGAGTGCCTTTGCCGTCGAAAGGATCACCCGGACCGCCGGAAGATAAATAAATATCATATTCCAAACCGGGGACATCGCCTTTGTATCTTGCTTCGAAAATATCATAAGAAACTTTTACACCGTTTACTTTCCCGTCGGTTTCCCTGAGAATATCTTTCAAACACCGCATGCCTTGGTTCGGTTCGTTGTTATATAAATCAATTATTGCAACTTTTACTTCTTTGTTTTCCATCTGGGGTTCCTATATTTTACAAACTAAATCATCTAAATAAAGATACGAAATATATATAAAGAAGACGTTTTGTGCTAATATCGTTAATCCGGATTTTCGATTAATTTTTGACCTTGTAATTCTCAAATTTACTCACTATTCTATATTCTTAAAATTGTAAAAGAATATCCGCATGTATAAATATTATCGAATAATTATTCTTTTTTTTGTAATCTCTTCGTTAATTCTTACTTCGTTTATTATCATAGAAAACAGAGAAAATTTTAAGACCCAAAACGAAAGTTCCTTCCCGGTTTATAAAATTAACGATACTACCAACGGGGTTTTGTGGGAAACAATGGAATGGGAAATTAACAATCCGGATTTTACCGGAAATCCATTTGATTTAATGGCGGTCGTAACATTTTTACATAAAGCATCGGGGGAAATTTTAAGAACGGAAATGTTTTACGACGAAAACAATATTTGGAAATTCCGTTTCACGCCGACACGTACCGGAGTTTGGGAATATGCAACTACAAGTGAAGATTTGGAATTAAACGGATTAAAAGGAGTAATTAACGTAACTGAAAATCCCGATTCCACTGCATACGGATTTTTAACTCATATCGGTTCAAAGTATGCTTTACAAATTGGCGAAAATAAATATAAAGGCTTTTTGCTGAATATTTATATGAACAAAACCAAATCCGAATATTCATTCAGGGAAGGAACCGAAGCAGATTTTATTAAATTCGCCCAAGAAGCGAAAAACAACGGTTGTAACTCAATTTACTCACAAGTTGTCGGCAACTCATGGTTCAAATTTCCGGTTTTGAGTTACACGGAACACAACAGCGTAAATCCCGATCCGGTAACTTTCAGAAAACTTGAACAAATGTTAAAAGTGGCAAGGGAAGAAAAAGTGCATTTGCACATTTGGGCTTGGGGCGATGAAAGCAGAAAGCAAACACCGATAGGCGTAGGCGAAGGAATAAACGGAAAAGAAGATAGAAGAATTATGCGTTATATTGCCGCTAGATTAGGACCGCTCCCCGGCTGGAGCTTAGGTTACGGATTCGATTTACACGAATGGGTGGCGAACAAAGGGCCCGATAAAGTAAGAACTTGGGCAGCTTATTTGGATTCCCATTTCGGTTGGCCGCATTTACTTTCCGCACGGGGTCAAGAATTATTGTTACCCAACACAATAAATTCTTACGACGGCTTCGGAAGAGACCAAGTAACATTATTTACAACGCCATACGGACCGAAAAATTTTGCTGAAGTGTTGGAAGATATTACGGCAGATTCAATACGTCCGCATTTGTATGAAGAACGCCATACTTTTAACCGCCAAGACGATCCATCATACGGAACGAACGGCGAATGGAATTTGGATATGGATAAAACCCGCCGTTTAATTTGGTGGGAAGCAATGAGCGGCGGTATGGGCGGATGGTTCGGATTTTACGAAACTTGGTCTCCCGCTTACGGCGGTTACCCTTATCCTAATCCGGAACAACTACGAACACACAGAACTTTCTGGATTGAGAAATCCAGATTTTTAATTGATTTTTTACCCGATACCAATTTTTCCAGCGGTTACGGTCTAAAAACCAAAGACCGTCTTCATTTCATAGTTTATCAGGAAAATGCCGATTCGGTAATCATCAATTTGCAAGATATTCCCGGAGCATTAAAAGCCGTTGCCGTAGATACAAAGAAGGAATATCAAGAAATTGAAATCGGCAGTATCAATCCGGGAATTTTTAATTGGCAAGCTCCGTATAAATCGGATTGGGCAATTGCAATCGGGAATTACGATAATATTTATTACACAAAACAAACCGGAATCTACGACTCAACAGATTTGGAATTGAAATCATTCGAAGCGAATTATAAAAATAAACTGGTTACCTTATCTTGGGTCACTGCTAAAGAACTTAACGTAAGCGGTTTTGAAATATTGAAGAAAGCGGGAAATCAAAATTTTTGGTCTTCAGCCGGTTTGGTAAAATCGAACGGGAACAGCTTGTTAAACTCCGAGTATATTTTTATCGACGAAATAACCGGAAACGATTCTTCCATAACTTACGGGTTGAACGTAATATTTAAAACCGGAGAAACAAAAATTGCAGACAGCATATCGGTGAATACCGGGAAAAATAATTATTCCGCTGAAATTCCACCGGATTATGTTTTGCTGCAAAATTACCCTAATCCGTTTAATGCCGGTACGGTCATTACATTCGGTTTGCCCCATAAATCCAAAGTAACGCTTACAATTTATAACAATCTCGGCGAGAAGATACAAGTTTTAGTTAACGGAGTATTACCCGCCGGATTTCACAGTTATCATTTCCCGGCAAGTGAATTATCTTCCGGAGTTTATTATTACTTAATGGAAGCCGAATATTTTGTAGCCGGTAATAAAATGGTTGTGCTTAAATAATAACAAAATATTTCAATAGGTCGTTTAGTATTTTTATATTGAAAAGTAAATTTTAACAATTGGAGTCCGCAAATGTCAAAACAAATGATTCTGGAAAAACAGCAACAAGCAGTAGAAATATTGAACGAAAAAAACATCGACATGTGGCTTACCTTCGTCCGCGAAACCGGAAACATAAAAGATCCGATGATGGATATGATAGTTGGAACCGGCGCTACATGGCATTCCGCTTTTATAATCACAAAAACCGGCGAAACCATTGCCATTATCGGTTCTTTGGAAGAAGCCAATATGAAAACCGTGGGAACGTTTAAGAAAATCATTCCCTACTTAAAATCCGTTAAAAATGATTTAATTAAAACTTTAGAAGAAATCGATCCCGAAAAAATAGCGATTAACTATTCGAGAAATTCGAGTCTTGCAGACGGATTAACGCACGGGGTTTACCTTGAACTGATTGATATTCTGGAAAATACGCCGTACAAATTCCGTTTAATCTCATCGGAAGAAATTGTTGCGGCGTTAAGGGGAAGAAAATCGCAAACGGAAGTGGATTTGATTAAAAAAGCAATTGACGAAACACTAATAATTTTCGATCAAGTTACGGATTTCATCGAACCGGGTAAAAGCGAAAAGGACGTTGCGGAATTTGTTCGCGGAATCGTGAAAGAAAAAGGATTTGAATTTGCGTGGGATGAAGAACATTGCCCGGCGGTTTTCACCGGACCCGATACAGCCGGCGCTCACTCCGGACCAACAGACAGAAAGATTCAACGGGGACACGTAATCAATATGGATTTCGGAATTAAGTATAACGGCTATTGTTCCGATTTACAAAGAACTTGGTACGTTTTGCGCGAAGGCGAGGATAACGCTCCGGAAGAAGTATTGAAAGGCTTTAACGTAATAAGGGATTCGATTCAAATGGCAGCCGAAGCAATACGACCCGGAAAAGCCGGATGGGAAATAGACAAGATTGCACGCGATTACATCGTAGAAAACGGTTACGAAGAATACCCGCACGGGCTCGGTCATCAAGTGGGGCGCGTTGCACACGACGGCGGTGCACTGCTCGGACCCCGATGGGAACGTTACGGTAATTTGCCTTATATCCCGATTGAAGCGGGAAATGTTTTTACCATAGAACCGCGACTTACAATTCCCGGATACGGAATTGCAACAATAGAAGAAATTGTTTGGGTTAAGGAAGACGGAGTTGAATTTTTATCCCCGCCTCAAACCGAAATTTATTTGATTAAATAAAATTAATAGCGGGACACCATTTCCCATTTTAGCGGTGTTCCTTTTTTAATATCTTCAGCGGCAATTTTACCGAGTATTTCATTATAATACTTCGGGTGCAAACCCGCGCCGGGTCGAATTGAACGGATATTTTCTCCGGTGAATTTTTCGCCTTTCTTAATATCCTTTACCACAAAAAGCGAACGTGCGTTTTGTCTCGATTTTTTCATTTGTCCGGTAAAAACATATTCTTCTTTACCCAAAGCTTTTTCAACTTGCCTTACCGCAGTTACCATTTCTTTGAACTCTTGCGGGTCGAGCGAGAAAGCGGCATCGGGGGAATTTATTTTTTTATCGAGAATAAAATGTTTTTCGATTATGACAGCGCCCAAAGCAACAGAAGCAACGGGGACGGAAATCCCCAAAGAATGATCGGACAAACCAACAGGCAAACCGAATTTCTCCGCCAGATACGGAATTGTTCTCAAGTTCATCTCTTCGTAAGGCGCGGGATATGAAGAAGTGCATTTCAGTAAGGCTATATCTTCGTTTCCGGCATTTTTACAAGTTTCAATTGCGAGTTCTATATCTTCCAAACCGGCTACACCCGTGGAAATAATCACCGGCTTCTTTTTCGATGCTACATATTCAATCAGCGGAATATCAACAATTTCGAACGAAGCAATTTTATATGCGGGTACTCCCATCTCTTCGAGAAAGTCAACTGCGGTTTTATCGAAAGGCGAAGAAAAACATATCATTCCCAATTTTTCGGATAGCTCTTTCAGCTTGGGTTGCCATTCCCATGGTGTATAAGCGGTTTGATATAATTCATATAAAGTTTTCCCTTTCCATAAGCCGTCTTTTTTCAAAAATAAATCGTCGCGACTATCGATTGTTATTGTATCCGGCGCATATGTTTGCAATTTTACCGCATCGGCTCCGGCTTCTTTCATTGCATGAATCGTATCGACCGCCAACTTGTAATCTTGATTGTGATTAGCGGATAATTCTGCAATTATAAAGACAGGATTGCCTTTCCCGATTTCTTTGTTTCCTATTCTCATTGTGATTCACTCACAAAGTTTTTAATGTTTTTAAAGTGCACAGGTTCCCTTCTTCCCGACCTAATAATCTCCAAACTGTTTTCCAATCCTTCGTTAAAAATTAAATCTATTACAGACATAAAAGGAATAAAATTACCGGACAATTGCTTGTATATCGGATGAACGTAATTGTGATAGTAAAGTTCAATTCCGTTTTTAGAAAAAGCTCCGCCCGGGTTATTCCGCTCTATATATTCCGCGCTTCCCCGTGCCGATAAATAATAACCGGCGTTTATCTTTTTGCATATCGATACCAATCTTTCATCTTTTGCTCCTTCTATTCCGCTCAAATCCGAAGAACGTAAGAATTTAGTGTTCAATCCGAGTAAACCGGCGAATGTTTTAATAATTGAAATATTCAATCCGGCAACGGTATCGTATTTTGCGGAAAGCAGTTTTTCGATAACAGGAAAAAACTCCGAAAAATTACTTGATTTGGAATATGCTCTTTTTATCGATTCCAAGTGTTTTTCCGTCCACTTTTCTTCGTAATTTATTTTTGCATTCGAGTAAAATGTTTCTTCGCGCGATTTTGTTTTTCTCACGGGTACCGTCAGCATCAGTTCCCCTTGCGGCGTTTTAATTCTGTTACGCACTCCCCAACTTCTTTTTACAAGTTGAACATCATCCAAAAAAACAAACGTATCTACTTGATCGATCATATCGAAGTAACCAATCCAAGGCAAATATGTCGGTTGCATTATCGCTGCTTTCATATCAATAATATTTATTATACTCTATTTCCAGTTTTTCGAAAACTTCTTTTTTAAGTCTTATATTATTTGTTGAATTAAATTTTTTAAATTGAGTGTTTTTTCTTTTTACACCGATTTCCGAAAGTTTTTCGGCAATCAAATCAACGACTTTATCCGGGTTTTCACAAAGTTCTTCGTATTTAATTTCCACAAGTCTTTGCGGATTTTCCGAATGTAAAATTACGGTTTTGGTTTCACTTATCCTTTCGTTACAATAGTAAACTTGTCCTACGACTTGTTCATAAATGCTTTTGCTTTTCAGAGTTTCATACTCTTTCGGTTTAGCGGAAAACCATTCTTCCGGATTACCGCTTTTAATTCTTGCTTCCAATATCGATTGAGCATTATACAGTGGATTTCTTTCAATCGATAAAATAACCGCTTCGGGAAATGTTTCCGCCAAATATTTAATTTGCAAAGAAACGGCAACCGCATTTTTGAACGCAACAGGTTTGTTCAAAACCGAATTCATCGAATAAATTACCTTTGTCAGTTTATCCGAATCGATTTGATTTAATTTATCTTCATCCAATTCGTGAGTATTGGAATACTTGAACCAACGTTTCCAAAAATACCCGAACTCGTGCGGCCCGGTTGGTTCTTTCGTAAAGCCGTATTCCGAACGGTAATCGGTTAAAACCCTTTCACCGAAAGGAAAAATCTCGTTGCTTAAAACCAGACCGAAAACCGGGGCTTCCCAAAACTTTGCGGAAATGTTATCGATGTAACCGATATCGAAAGCGGAAACAAGAATTTGATAAAGCAGTGTTGTACCGGAACGCGGTGCACCCGCAATAAAAACCGGCGGAATACTTTTATCATCCGTATAAAATTCTTTTTCTTTACCGGAAAGTATTTCGTTCATACGGGCAATAAGTTCGTGAGTTTTAAACTTCATCGTTCTAATATTTCCAAAATTTTGTCCGTTACTTTTTCAATTCCGTTTACGTTAACAACGGAATTTAATTTTTCTACCATTGCTTTATTTTTTTCTTCATTAATTAGTATTTCTTCAAAAGCATATTTAATATTTTCCGGTTTTATATCGTTTACATTTCCGAGATAATAGGAAAAACCTTTTTTACCGAGATATTCGCCGGTTAATGTTTCCCTTTCCGATCCCGCAATAATGATATTCAAAGTTCTTGTTACCGCTAATTCCCAAGCGGTAAGTCCGCCCGAAGTAAAAGCATATTTTGCTTCAATCATTAATTGCGGCATTTCATTTGTGTTTTGATAAATTCCGGTTTCAATTAAACTTTCCGAAGCCAGCTTTCTTATTTTGTTCTCGTGTTGATAAAGCGCACCTAAAACGATTATTATTTTATCAATCTTGTCTTTGAATTCTTGTAAAGATTCATACACAAGTGAAGTTCTGTCAGGTTTATCCGCACCGCCGAACGAGATAAGAACAACGTTTTTCTTCAATGCCCATACGGGTTTCGCAATATTCCGTAGTTTGGCAAACCGCGGGTCTAAAATCACATATTCCGTTCCCAGCAACTTTTCCGTGTAACTTTCGGTAGAGTAAGTTAATTCCGGCGCCATAATGTTTTGGTTCAAAATTATATCCGAATAAAAATGAGCATCCGCAAAAAAAGTTATGGTCATTAATTTTATTCCGCTCTCCCTTACTTTAAGCTGAAACTCTTTCGTATAAAATAATTTTTTATCGCTATCCGTAATAATAATAGATTTTTCGCATCCGGAATTTTTCACTAGCGAAATCAGTTCATTCGTTTCATCCAAAGTATTTTTTAGCTTATATAAATCAAAGTTTTCCGCAGACAGTTGTGTAATAAATCCTTCCGGGATATCTTCGAAAACGAAAACGGATTTCACGTTCATCGATTTTAGTTTACCGGCAAGCAAGCGGCATCTCACCAAATGCCCGCTACCGATTATTTTATTTGCATCAACTCTGAAAAAAGCGCAATATCTATTTTTGCTTTCCAAATTATTGCTTTATGTTTATAAATCTTTTAATTCTTTCTGTTTAACATGTTTGTTGATGTTAATCAATTCCGGTTCATTTTCAATTATACGCAATATTTCCGTCCACGGCGCTTTTTCCGGATTTTTCAAACGTTTAAAAATTTCCCTAACGAATTTCAAATCATCTTCGGTATCGACTGTCCAGCGAAGATTATCCAAAGGTTCGCCTTCTTTTTCGTAACTGCACAATTTAAATATTCTAGGATGTTCACGGATGTACGGCATAACGTGAACCCTTTCGTATGGCTGCTTGGCTTCTTTCCAAGCTTTTTCGAGCGCAGGAAATTTAACGAACGAAAAACCGATTCCGCGCGGATATGTTCTCTTTAACGTATTCGCGCAAAAATCGTATTTGTCGATATTCTCAAGAAAATAAGATAAAACTTCATCAATCAGCGCCGGATCGATTAACGGGCAATCGGAAGTAATCCTTCCCACAATTTCCACATTGAAATGTTTTGCGGTTTGGTAATATCTGTCGAGAACGTCGTCTTCGCTGCCACGGAAATATTTTACGCCGTATTTCAATGCTTCTTCGACGATCGCATCGTCATTTTCGTTTGTTGTGGTTGCAATAATTATATCGTCTGTCAACCGGGAATTTTTCAGCCGGCTTATAACCCAACCCAGCATTGTCTTTCCTTCGATATCCATTAACACTTTATCGGGAAGGCGGCTCGAACCGCGTCTCGCTTGAACAATAACAGCAATGTATGGTTTTTGTTTCATCGTAAATTTTATCTCACCAATTCCTTAAACATTTTTGTTATGTATGATAAATCTTCAACGGTCAACGAAGGATACATCGGTATAGATATTTCACGTTCGTAAAACTTTTCCGCAACGGGAAAGTCTCCTTTTCCGAATCCGAATTTTTTCCGGTAATACGGTTGCAAATGAACGGGAATATAATGAACTTGCCCGTAAATATTACGTTCACGGAGTTTTGCAAATAATTCTTTTTTGTCGGTTTTAACGTTATCGAAATTGATTTGCAAAGGATACAAATGATAAGCATGTTTAACGTTTGCAGCAACCGAAGGAATTATAAATCTTTCGTCGCCACCGAAAGTTTCGTTGTAGAATCCGGCAATTTCCCTTCTCCGTTTAACGAATCTATCGAGTTTATTCAATTGCGTTACACCAAGAGCGCACTGAAAATCGGTAATTCTGTAATTAAATCCCAACCGGTGCATTTCGTAATACCACGGACCGTCGTTGCTTTCCAGAATATTTTCGTCTTTAGTCATTCCGTGAGTTCTTAAAATTTTAATGCTTTTATCAATTTCGCCGTTGTTTGTAAGAACAGCTCCACCTTCCCCGGTTGTAATATGTTTAACGGGATGAAAACTTTGCACAACTACATCGGCATATTTTACCGCATACTGCAAATCATTCCGGTATTCTGCGCCGAGCGCGTGACAATTATCGTTAACGAGTTGAAATCCGTAAGTATCGGCTAACTCTCTTAATCTTTGCCAATCACAAGGTTGACCGGCATAATCTACCGCAACAACAGCTTTTACGTTTTTACCTTCCGCTTGTAATTCTTTTAATTTTTGTTCTAATTTTTCAGGCGAAATAGTGTAGGTGGATTCGTCAATATCTACAAAGTCCGGAGTTGCTCCGGCATACAAAATACAATTTGCGCTTGCCAAAAACGTCATTGGAGTTGTAAGCACAACATCTCCAGGTTGCCAGCCGAGCGCCAAAGCCGTAAGATGTAAAGCCGCCGTTCCGTTGCTAACAACGGAGACATACTTTGCGCCGAACTTTTCCGCAAGCGCTTCTTCAAATCTCGATACCGCAGGTCCTTGGGTCAGCCAATCCGATTTAAGAACTTCCACAACGGCTTCAATATCCGCAACGTCAATATTTTGTTTTCCGTAGGAGTAAATTTTATTCGACATTTTCTTCAATTAATTTTCTCAATTCTTCAACGGTTAAGAATTTATCGTTTGTGCCGCTGCTGTAGCGGAAATCGAGCTCGCAAAACCTTCCGGGTTTATCGTTGCTTTCCAATCTGAATTTTTCGATGTCCCATAATTTTGTAGCGGGCAGAATAACATAATAATCCTCGAATTCGATTGTATTAATTGCATCGGTTTCGGTAATCATTTCTTCGTGAATTTTTTCTCCCGGGCGGATACCTACAATTTCTATTTTGCAATCGGGCGCAACAGCTTTTGCTACGTCCATAATTCTGTAAGAAGGAATTTTGGGAACGAACAATTCCCCGCCCCACATTTTGTCCAAACATTTCAATACAAAATCGACGCCTTCTTGCAATGTAATATTAAAACGCGTCATTCTTTCATCGGTAATTGGAATAACACCTTCCTTTTTCTTCTTCATAAAAAACGGAATCACCGAACCCCTGCTACCCATTACGTTTCCGTAACGCACAACGGAAAATTTGATATCCCGTTTACCTTTATAATTATTAGCCGCAATAAACAGTTTATCGGACGCCAACTTTGTTGCGCCGTAAAGATTTATCGGGGCGGCGGCTTTGTCGGTGCTCAGAGCGATAACCTTTTTTACGTTTGCTTCCATCGATGCGGAGATTACGTTTTGTCCGCCGATTATATTTGTTTTAACAGCTTCAAAAGGATTGTATTCCGCAGCCGGAACTTGCTTAAGCGCTGCGGCGTGAATTACAATATCGACTCCAGACATTGCCATTTTCAATCTTTCTAAATCACGCACATCGCCAATAAAATATCTCATCAGCACTCCGTCTTTTTTAAATTTACCGGACTGCTGCATTTCAAATTGTTTCAGTTCATCCCTGCTGTAAATAATAATCTTCTTCGGAGTGTAACGTTCGAGAACCGTGGAAATAAATTTTTTCCCGAACGAGCCTGTTCCGCCGGTTACAAGTATTGTTTTGTCGTTTAGCATAATTAAAAACCGAAATTAATTTTAAAAAGAATCACACTTTAATTTTATCGAATGCATCAATATAACTTTTTTCGCTTGCATTTAAAATTTTTGCACCGAGAGTTTCCGCATAATCTTTAAGAACAAAATATCCTTTGAACGCCAAGTAAAGTTTCCTGAAAATATCGTGAATATAATATTCTTTTCCGTCAAGATGATACATCGGTTTTACTTGAGCGGAATTATCGTAAAAGTGTTCGTGGTTTACCATAACGTTGTTGTTTTCATCCACTTTTATTTCTTGGTGCCACGAATGATCCGCTCCGAATAAATAAATGGTCTTAAACCCCATGTTCAAAGCAAGAAATATAGTCGGAACCAAAACGTTATACGGACGCGGCATTCCCAAGTTATGTTTAAACAGAAAATTATTAATCCGTTGCAGACCTTCAACCGGAGTTTTATTGTAATAAACAACGCTCAAATGTTTATTCGAATCGAAAAGATTTTGCCACAACTTTGTTTTCCCGGCATCGAAAGGGACGAAAATTTTCATATCCCAATCCGTTTTTGCTTTCAAATCTTCAAACAGTTTTGCTCGCTTTTGTTTGTGCATATCCGTTGTTGTATCAATCCAAAACTCCGGTGCGTTCAAAACATAATACTGCGTTTTTATCTTTTCATAAAACGGGGAATTGATAAAATAGTTCACTGCGAATATTTCCTTGTCGCCTTTCGTAATAAAATCGAGTTTTTCTTTCAAGGTTTTCCTAAGCGAAGGTCCGTTTGCAAGAATTATACATTCGTTGGTTTTCGCGTGTGGCAGCTTTACGTTTTTCTTCGAAAGTAAAATTACTTTCAAAACGGACATCACCGACTGAAAACTTTGTTTAATTTTATTCTGCAAATCATTCATATTCTTTTTTGAAAAACCCTTTCAAAATATGATACCTAAATAAAACAACATATTTCGCTTTTTCAAATTCCCCTTTCAAAATATAGCCGGCGGCAATAACGAGAGACGCAATAAACTTAAAAATAAATTCAATTAACTTGAAAATATATAAAATAAAACTTTTCTTTGAAGTTCGTATTTTCTCGCTTATTCCTATTCCGTAACACAATTTAATAATATAAGATTTTTCCAACCGGTAATTATCAATATGATGACGAATCGAAATATCGGGGAAATACATAATTTTTGCGCCTGCGGCTTTCAAGCGCTCGAAGATATCTTTCTCTTCGCTTGCCAAACCCACACGTCCTTTTCTACCGAGTTGAGTATCGAACATTCCGAATTTATTAAAAACATCTTTCCGGAATTCCATGTTGCACCCGACCGGATATTTATTTTTGGGAAAAGGTTTGGCTTTGTTACCGTAATCGATTTTGGTAACCAATCCCCAAAGGAAAGGCGAAAGCCATTGCGGTTCTTTTCCGCTTTCGAAAACCGGTTCGACTTTACCGCCGGCAGCAATTAAATTTTCATCGGTTTCGAAATGTGATTTTACGTTTTCAAGAAAATTATTTTCCGCTTCGGCATCGTCATCTACGAAAACAATAATTTCGTGCGCCGCTTCTTTTATTCCGCGGTTACGGGCAAATGATAAACCTTGGTTTTCTTCAAATACGTAACGGACATTAAGCGTGGGATTTTCTTCAATAAAATTTTCCATAATCGTTTTGGTGTTATCTGTAGAATTATTATCAACCACAATAATTTCAAAATCACCGGAAGGCAAAGTTTGATTTTTATACGAATCCAAAGCCGACTTCAAAAATTTCTCTCGATTATATGTGCAAATAATTACCGATACTTTCATTAATTCAATTTCCGGAATTTAAGAAGAATGATTTCAATCCCGCCAGAACTTCTTTCGGGGAATTTAATTTGCCGCGAATATTTTTTAATGTTTCCAATTCTATCTTTTCGTAAAAGCCGAGATAGAAAAGGGCGAACGGAAAAACGAGTATTACAAAAATTCTTATGAACAAGTAAACCAAATAAGAAACTTCTTCCGTCCAAAGCGCAATGAAATACAGCACCGTTCCCGTTACTAACAACTTGAATATCTTAACGTTTTCAAAAGGAATACTATAAAATTTGTTCGAAATAATTTGAGCAGAGAGATAAAACAAAACAAACGAAAGTAACGTTGTAAATGCCGCAGCCATTATTCCGTATGCGGGAATAAGCAAAAAATTAAGTGCAATGTTAAATACGGCAAAGAATAAAGTTAACATTCCTATATAATTCGTTTTCTTTTTCAGCATCATTCCCAACGAAGTTATATTTCTCATTCCGCTGAAAACATAGGCGAATACGATAAGCGGAACAACAGCATACGCCGGATAGTAATCTGTTTTCAAAGCAAGCAGTTTCACAATTTCTTCCGCAAAAAGCGATAGTGCCAATCCCGCCCACACACCTACGAACGTCATATACGTCAGTAACTTGCTGTAATACCTTTTATCGTTAGGTTGACCGTAAACCTTATAAGCCGAAGGCAAAAGCGCGGTGTTAAACGGCATAATCAAAAACATATTTAGCGCGCCGGCAATTCTATATCCGAAATCGTATAAGCCAACGCTCGTAGAGTCTTTTAAGTATTGGATGATGTAACGGTCACTCAAGTTCAACAACATAATCCCGATCGCGCTGAAAATTAATGGCAATCCGAAACTAACGGCTTCTTTGAAGATTGAGTTGTCGAAACTAAATCCCATGCTTTTCAGGGCAGTGGGAAACAGAATCAACAAAATAATCACTTCACTTAAAATATAAGAATATAAAATACCTTTTATTCCGAGTCCGGCAACGCCAACAAAATAAATAATGAAAAGCAAAACAGCGGTTATTTTAATTAAAGTAACAACGGTATAAAATACGGATCTCTCATCGGCGCGGAGTTTTGCCATAAGGATGGTGGTTAAAACCCTGACCAACACAACGGCAAGTCCGAGTTTATAATAAACCAAATATTGTGATGGAATATGAAACGAACGGAAAATATATCCGCGCGAAATATAAAGCGCCGAAAGGAGAAACAGATTTATCAACAACACGCTTGCAACAACCGTAAAAAATGCCTGCCGTTTTTTATTCTTGAATTCCATGGAATTGTTAAACATAAGAATGGAATTGGGCTGACCGAACGTAAAAACGATAACGAGAATATTTATTGTTATATCGATTATTCCGAAAATACCGAACTCGGCAACGGAAGCTAATTTCATTGAATAAAGCGGGAGCGTTATCAAACCGATCGCTTTCTGCGCAGCGTTTCCGATGCTGTAGACCGACGAATGTTTTAATATGCTTTTAATATTGTCAATCATTAATTAAGCAAACCGTATGAGATTAATATTTTTTATTCCGTTTTGCCCTTTCCCTTTGCGGAGAAATATACAAACACCAAAGCAAGGATAATCAATATATTCAAAATCAGCGATGCATACATCCCGACAAAGAAAGAAGCCGGCGCATAAATGAATTCTATTTTATGTTTACCTTCCGGAACTATAATTCCCCTGAACCCGTGATTGGTTTTATAGATTTTTGTTTCCGTCCCGTCGATAAAAGCTTTCCAACCCGGCGGATAATATGTATCGCCGAGAAAGAGAAAATTGTTCCCCGAAGATTCCGCGGCTATCGTAATGTGTTCGTCTTTATAATCGATACCCGTAACTTTCGCCGAGCTGTCCGGTTTATCCACGGTTATTTTATCTTCTTCCAAAAATGCCGTATGCTTCGGATCCACTTGGTTCTGCTTAATTTGATTCAGAAAAGTCAATAGCGGTTTGGTTTCCACCGTATCTACAAAATAAACCCGCGGCAATGCGTTTTCGTTTCTGTAAACATTTGTTTTTTGTTTACTCAAAATCGGTGTAAATCCGGAAATGTTCACTTTTTGATCGGTAACGATATATTTGACGTTCAACATTCGCCAAAGAGTCGCATTTCCGATTCCCACAACATCCAACAAATCCTGGTAAGTTCTCGGTTTTACGGAAGAATAACCGTAAAAATCTTGCTCCAAGAAGTAAACATTGTAATTCGAATTCTGACGGATTGAACCCAGTCCTTCTTTCTTTAAATTTAAAATTCTATACGGTTCATTATTTTTTTCTTTTTTTATCGCTTTTATGTAATCGGGCATTTCAAATGCCTTTTCCAGATTTATATTATCTACATAATGAGCGCCGCGTGCATCGATACGGATTAAATCGAACATTGCAAAAACGATTAATACAATCACCATTAAATCGGCGGATATATTTTTCTTCAAAAATGAATAAATAACAGCGAACGTTAAGCCGGTAAAAGCAAGAAAGAATAACAAATCCGCAGTAAACATATTAGCCATAAAATCGTATAACGGTTGCAATTGCTGTGCTTTTTGTCCGGCGTTTTTAATATGACCGATAAACCAGCTTGCAAGCGAAGATTTAAAAAGCAATGCAATCACAAACAAACCGCCGGATACCATTGCGCCTTTCAACATAACTTGTAAAACGGCTCTGTCTCCATTTTTCCGTCTCTCGATTATTTCCATAATTCCCAAACCGGCGAGAACTGGTATTGTCATTTGCGTAATGTTCAAAATCATTGAAGGCACACGGAACTTATCGAACAGCGGCAAGTAGTGGAAAAACAAATTATACAGAATCGGCAAGTTTTTACCGAATGATACAATTAGAAATATTAAATTCAAATATGTTAAAAATTGAACGAACCGGTTTTTCCAAGCCAAAACAATTCCAAGCAAAGCCAATACAAATACAACAATTCCCATATACTGGGCAACGTCCACAAACGGCATTTGTCCGAAATAAGTATTTACGTGCACGGGTCTGTTTTGCGTTAAAGGACCTTTGTATGTTGCATTACCGAACCCGTAAAACGACGGAACGAAAAACGTTAATACTTCTTCCGGTGAAAACGACCAATTGGTAGCGTAATTATAAAAATCGCTTTCGCTTTGTTCCGGATTTTTAGTCTTTTGCTCAATTACGCTTTTAGCGCCGCGTGTGGAATATTTGTTGTATTCCCAAAGTTGGCTGTAACTATCGTAAGACATGGCAACGGCAATCAACGACGCCACCGTAAAAACGGCAGCGGATTTGAATATTTGTTTTACCAAATTATTGTCTTTATCAATTAACGCAGTGATGAAATAAAAAATATAGAACAACGCCGCAGTTAGAAAAATGTAATAGATTATTTGAACGTGAGCACCCAATACAACAAAGTGTAATGCGATTACGAGTAATATAAAATCGAGTAATTTAATTTGTTTGTTCATCCGCAACAGAAGCATTAACACAATTGGGAAAGCCGCAAGACTTATCAGTTTGGTAATATGACCGATATAAATCATTACGATAATTCCCGTTCCGAAAGCCGTAGCCAAAGCAACAAACAAACTGATAAGGCGGTTTGCTTTGAGCGAACGCATAAAAATGAAACTGCCCACTGCAATTAAGAAAAGGTTCAACGTATGCCCCGCAAAACTGTTCCCCAGCAGATTTGAAAATATGCCTTTCCCTTTAGAATAAACGGCACCGATAAAATCCCACCACCTGAGCGCCGTTCCGGTTGCATGCGCCGGAAGTCCGCAAAAAATATAAGGATTCCAAAGAGTAAAGCCTTCGCGCTCTTTTTCGATATACGAGCGCATACTTTTTATGGTTATTATATCTCCCGATTGAAAAGTCTTATTGCCGAAAAACAAAGGATTGAAAAAGATAACGATTAAAAGCGCAATTATTCCAATTGCCACATAAGTTTGAAATTTACTTGGAACAAGCGAAGAAAAATCGAATTTACTCAGCGCGCTTTCATGTTCCGGTTTTTTCTGTGTTTTTTTCTTTTTCGTCATGTTAAGTCCCAAACTTTAATTGTTAACGTTAACCAATTTTAAAAGTTCACCGGAAAATTTTTGCCATGAAAATTTCTCCGATATTTTTACAATATTTGCGGAAAACTCTTCTTCCTTGTCTTCCGTATAAAATTTAATAATCGCGTTTGCCAAATCATCCGGGTTGCCTGGTTGAACCAAAAACCCGTTTACATTATCTTCTATAATTTCCTTTAATCCGCCGGCTGTTGTTCCGATAAGCGGTTTGGCAAAATTAACCGCAACTTGAACTATTCCGCTTTGCGTCGCTTCTTTATACGGCAACACAACGGCATCGGCAGCGGAAAAGTAATATTTCACTTCGTCCGATTCGATATATTTGTCTATTACACTTACATTTTGTTCGATATTTAAATCTTTTATCATTCTTAAATATTTATTTTTGCTGTCGTAAAACTCTCCGGCAACAATTAATTTCACATCCGATTGATTTTTAACTTTTGCTATTGCTTCAAGTAATACGTCGAGCCCTTTATATTCACGCACCAATCCGAAAAAGAGCAAAACCTTTCCGGCGTCAATATTCAGACGTTCTTTTGCTTCCTTTTTGCTTACGGCATTACCGAAACTCGAATATACAGGATGAAACAGAACTTTGTAATTTGCACGGGGTTTCAATTTCAGTAATTCTTCTTTAACTTTTTCCGAAAGTAAAACAAAATAATCAATTTTACTTAAAAAATACTTTGTTAAAAAAACATCTCCCGGTTTGCTTTCGTGGGGAACAATATTATGACAAATAGCAAGGGTTTTAACTCCGGAATTTTTCTTTACAATTTTTGCTACGGTTCCGAAAGAAGGAGCGAAAAAGGGCATCCAAAAATTAAAAATGAGTAAATCGGGGTTTTCCCTTTTAATAAGTTTGCCAGTTTTTTTCCAGCTTAACGGATTTATCGAATCCAAAGTTCTAATGCTTGTTATCGGCTTTTGCCCTGTTTCCGGTTCCATTTGCGTTTTACCGGGGAATAACAAATCGGGATATTGTCTGGTAAACGTATAAACAACCACGTCGTTATTTTGCTTTAAGTTAGCGGCAAGCAGATTAGTAAAATTAGCAATTCCGCCGCGGAAAGGATATGCCGCCGAAAGGATTACTATCTTCATTAAAAAGAAATTCGATTTCTATTAACAATCACAAACAACTTTATCATACCGTTATTTTCTGTCTTTAATTGAATAATCTTTATCGTAAGGCGAGTTGTGCACCATAATTTCGCCGAGTAAACCGACCGAGAAAAATTGTATTCCAACAATTATCAACAAAATTGCAAGGAAAAACAAAGGGCGGTTTTTAATGTATTTGTTTTCGAAAAACCATTCATACGTTAAATAAGCGTTAATTAAAATACCGATGATGAAAAACACACCGCCGACAAGACCGAATACATGCATCGGGCGTTGGATATAACGTGTAGTGAAAATTACGGTTATCAAATCGAGAAAGCCTTTGAAAAATCTCGAGATACCGAATTTTGTTTTACCGTAGCGCCGCGGATGATGTTTAACCACAATTTCCGAAATTCTGAAACCTTTCCAACCGGCAAGCACGGGAATATATCTGTGCAATTCCCCGTGAATATCAAGTTCTTTCACAACTTTTTTACGGTAAGCTTTCAATCCGCAATTGAAATCGTGAATTTTGATTCCCGTAAGCAACCGCGTAACGTAATTAAAAAATCTTGACGAATATTTTTTAACAAACGGATCGTAACGCACTTTTTTCCAACCGGAAACCAAATCGTAACCTTCTTCCAACTTTTTAAGTAAGTTTGGAATTTCCGCCGGGTCGTCTTGAAGATCGGCGTCCATCGTGATTACAACATCGCCTTTGACATTTTTAAATCCAACATCCAACGCGGCGGATTTACCGTAATTCTTTCTGAACGAAATATAACGGATTTTGTTATCGTTGCGCGCCAGCTCTTTTATTACGCTGAAAGACTTGTCCGTGCTACCATCATCCACAAAAAGGATTTCGTAATCAATCGATAATTTCTCAACGCTTTTCTTTATTTCCTGAACCAACGGACGTAGGGATTCTTCTTCGTTATAAAGCGGAACCACCACGGATATTTTACGGAAATTGAATTTACTAACGTTTTTCATTTGTCTGCTTTGAGAAGAATTCCGGTTTCTGTTGTAATTTCTGTTGTAATACTTCTTTTTTTGGTTATTTTGCTTTTTATCTTGAACTTTCTTTCCTTGAGTTTCATTTTGCGAATTCTTCAAAGACGTATTACTCTCCGGACGGTTTGTTCCGTTTTTATCCTTTTTTTCCACATCATTTTTGTGCATATTCAGAATGTCTTATTCAATTAATAAATATTATTTTTAAAGTTAACCGAATATATTTCTAAAATCAATTTGCTTTTACTAAGTTAAGGTTATGGGCGGAATTATTTTTTGGGCTATCATACGCACGGCAATACTTGTAATATTGCTTTGGCTACTCAGCGATTGGTTCGAATACAAATATTGGTGGGCGGTTTTAAGTTTGTTAATCTACGGTTTTATTTTACATCCCGCCGTTGTCCAGTATAGATTGTTTTTACAAAAAAACAAGGAAGTTCTTACCAACACGCTCTGCTCTTCGTGCCGGCATTTCGACGAAACGGCGGTTTTGTGTTTGAAATACGACAAGCATCCGACGAAATACGAAATTCCTTGCGAAGGCGCGGAATGGGAACCGAAATAAAAAAAGAGTAACCATTTACCTTTCTAAACTAAAACCTTCAAATTTCGATTATAATACTTAAATACTAGGGATGATAAATGCGTTTCTACAAAAAAGGCGAAACCCTTTCTTACGAAGGAGATACCGCGAAAACTTTATTTGTTCTTCAAAGCGGGAAACTGGGCATCTTCAAACATGATAAACTGATAACCGAAATAACAGAATCCGGCTCGATAATCGGCGAACTTGCATTAATTCTGAATCAAGAGCGTTCGGCAACAATTATTGCGCTGGAAGATTCCGGGGTTTTGGAATACAACGTAACGGTGGAAGATCTAGTAATAAAATATCCCGAAGTAACACTTCAAATATTGAAAAATCTTGCCAAGAGATTAGTGAAAACAACAAATGAATTGGCAAACAAGAAAGGTTGAACCGCGGATTAACTCCACTAAAAAAATTTGGAAATAGCGAACTATTAAGTAATTGTTATTAATCCCACCGGAAATAATATTAGTGTGGAAACGGACAACTCGGGGGAATGAAAATTTTTTATCCGCAAATTTTTATGAATAATAAAAAGTAACTACCGTAAAGAATATGGTTTCACGCAAAGCTAAGCAAAGAAATCCCTTCCGGTTATTTGTATAAACCCGCTAAAGCTATCAAGCATTTAGCATAAACATTAGGAAAATAATTCTTTTACTTCCCTTTTATTTAACAAAACAATCACCGATATCAAAAACAAAGAAACAATGATCAAAAAAGATTGCGGGAATAAAATTATTTTTGGGGCAAATAAAACCAGCAAGACTGAAATTCCGGCACTAGAAGATAATACTTTACGCCAGAAGTCTTTGAACTTCAATACAAAAACGGCTGAAACAAAAACGGTAACTGTTACAACCAATTCAAGTATTGCAAAAAATGCATGCAGTCCGAAATTAAAATCTACCGGGGGATTGAAATCTTTAGTCAGAAAATATAAATTAAAAAGATAATAATATCCTTTGTGGATAAATAGCGTCTTCAATAAAACCAAAGCGGAACCAATAATCAAAAGCCAAGCAAATAATTGAATTGGCAGTCTGTTTTTGATTTTATTTTCAATCATATTTACCTCAACTTTATTAAAAGGTGTTTTTTATTATCGTATTTACATCAATAAACTTGAGTATAATTAATAGGACAATTATAATAAAGTCAAATATTTATTAAACTTAAACGAACAGGAAACATTTACTTTCATACCGGACAACTCATAAATTTTACTTATCCACTGTTTTTCAAGAACAATTTTCTATAAATTAGCAACACATTTACTCAAGTATGCATACTGTCAAATGAAAAGAAAAATTTACATTATTAACAAAACCGGTGCGGTTAATAACCTTAAACTTTCGGAAGGTGATTTGCCTGCGCCGGGGGAAAACGAAATTACGGTTGAAGTTAAATCCGTCGGTTTAAATTTTGCCGATATTTTTTCCATTCTCGGTATTTACAGCGCTACTCCCAAAACTCCGTTTATTCCCGGATTGGAATATTCCGGAATTGTGAAACAAACGGGAACCGGTGTAAAAAACTTTTCCGCCGGCGATAAAATAATGGGCGTAATAAGATTCGGTGCTTATGCAACGCATGTCAACATAGATGGGAATTATGTAGTCAAATTACCGGAAGATTGGAGTTTTAATGAAGGAGCGGCGTTCTTGGTAAACGTTTTAACCGCTTACTACGCTTTGGTGGAATTGGGAAATATCAAACAAAACCAAACCGTGTTAATACACAGCGCCGGCGGCGGTGTTGGAATATACGCAAATAGAATCGCGAAAAAATTTAACGCTTACACAATCGGCACAACCGGAAGTCCGGAAAAAATCGATTTGTTAAAAAAAGAAAATTACAACGACTTTATCATTCGCGGAAAAAATTTCAAACACGAACTGCAAAGTAAACTTGAAAGAAATAACTTGGAATTGGATTTGGTTCTGGAATGCATAGGCGGAAAGATATTCTCCGCAAGCTACGAAGCGCTTGCGCCGCAAGGTAGATTAATTACTTACGGTTCAGCCAATTTTACACCGCGCGGGAACAGAATTAATTTTATCAAAGCCGCTTACCGGTATTTTACGCGACCCAAAATCGATCCGTTGAAAATGATTAACACAAACCGTTCGGTAATGGGATTCAATTTAATTTGGTTGTGGGAAAAGAAAAATCAATTTGCCCGTATGCTGAACGGAATTGAAAAATTAAATCTTGAAAAACCGCTTATCGGAAAAATATTTCCGTTTGAAAATTTATTGAATGCGGTAAAATATTTGCAATCGGGTAAATCGACGGGAAAAGTTGTGGTTGAAATTTAGAATAGGCTGCACCCATGCGGGCACAGCCGTAATGTTTTTAGACGTCGTAATACAACGAAAATTCAAACGGATGCGGTTGAAGAGCCATCGGTTGAATCTCGTTTTCCATTTTGTAATTTATCCAAGTCTCGATAACGTCTTCCGTAAACACATCGCCTTTAAGCAGATATTCGTGATCGTTCTGTAAAGCATCGATTGCATCTTTTAACGTAGCGGGAGTGGAAGGAACGTTTTGCAATTCTTCCGGATCGAGATCGTAAATGTTTTTATCGAGCGGTTCGCCCGGATCTATTCTGTTCATTATTCCATCCAAGCCTGCCATCAGCATCGCGGAAAATGCGAGATAAGGATTGGACGACGGATCGGGGCAGCGGAATTCTATTCTTTTTGCTTTCGGACTTGAAGAATAAAGCGGAATTCTAACCGCAGCGCTTCTGTTTCTTTGGGAATAAGCAAGATTCACCGGCGCTTCGAAACCGGGCACCAATCTTTTGTATGAGTTAGTAGTCGGATTTGTAAACGCCAACAACGAAGGAGCGTGTTTCAATATTCCGCCTATAAAATACAACGCCGTTTCGCTTAAACCGGCATATCCGTTTCCGGCAAATAACGGTTTGTTTTTCTTCCACAAACTTACATGAACGTGCATTCCGCTTCCGTTATCTCCCATTATCGGTTTGGGCATATAAGTTACGGTTTTGTTGTGTTTCCTTGCGGTGTTTTTGACAACATACTTAAACAGCAATAATTGGTCGGCTGCTTTTAATAAAGGTTGAAACCGTAAATCTATTTCGCACTGCCCGCCGCTTGCCACTTCGTGGTGTTGGGCTTCCACGGGAATTCCGATTTCCATAAGGTTAAGCACCATTTCGTTTCTCAAGTCATTTAACTGATCCGTCGGCGGAACGGGAAAATAACCTTCTTTGTATCTCGGTTTATAGCCTAAGTTAGGATTTTCTTCGCGACCGGTATTCCATCTTCCTTCCACCGAATCGACTTTATAAAACGAGCCGTTCGGTGCGGAATCGAATCGGACATCATCAAAAACGAAAAATTCCGCTTCCGGACCGAAATAAGCCGTATCGGCAATTCCAGTTGATTTCAAATACGCGGCAGCTTTTTCGGCGATACTGCGCGGGCACCGGGAATATTTTTCTTTCGTAGCGGGTTCGTGAACGTTACAAATTAAAGTGACCGTCGGCGCTTCGATAAAATGATCGACCACCATTGTTTCGGGATCGGGAATAATAAGCATATCGCTTTCGTTAATTTTTTTCCAACCGCGAATGGAAGAGCCGTCGAATCCGAAACCGTCTTTAAATGAATCTGCAGAAAGCTCAGACGCGGGCACGGTAAAATGCTGCCACAACCCCGGGAAATCCATAAATTTCAAATCAACGAATTTAATTTTGTTGGTTTTGATAAAGCTTAGAACTTTATCCACTGCCGATTTGCTTTTTGCCATTTTGCAACTCCTTTAGATTTTTATTTTTGTAGTTTCTTTTTTAGTCGATAAAACAAAACTTGAAATTGTTCTTATTACTCCGGGCCACGATTGAATTTTGCTTAATAATTTTTCAAGCGATTCGGTATCTTTAACCAAAACTTTAAGAATATGCGAACCTTCGCCCAAAACGGAATGACATTCGAGAATTTCGGGTGTTTCGTCCACCTTTTCCGCAAATTTTTTATAAAATTTGGAAGATTCCATCACCACGGTAATGAAAGCCATCAAATCATAACCGAAAGCTTTTCTGTTAAGTTTTGTATAATATCCTTCAATTATTCCTTTTTCTTCAAGTTTATTTAACCTTTCGCTCAACGAAGGCAAAGACAAACCAACCGCTTCGGCAAGAACGCTTCTCTTGGTTCTGCCGTTATTTTGGAGTATATCTAATATTTTCTTATCTATATTGTCCATATTGCCTAATTAATTAAGTCATTATCGAAATTATGTCTGCAAAATTAAGGGACATTTACCGTTTTGTCAAATATTTTTTTAATGTTTTTACCGATTTTTTTTCTTTTTCCGGTAAAATTGTGATTTTTATCAAAATTATACGAACAAATATCAGACCAATTGTCGGATTTATTAACGTAAAATCAATTGCTAAAAAGGAAATTTGATATTCACTCAAAATCCAGTTGAATAGCCCATCCGTTACGGAAACTTTATGAAAATCAAAACTTTAAATAATTGACAAGGCATTAAAAGGTGAAAGCGAAAGTAAAAAAATAAAACCTTCGTGTTCTTTGCGAAAAAGTCTTAGCGTTCTTTGCGTGAACCTTTTTTCCCGCTTCACGCAGAATCCGCAAAGGATAACCGCCAAGTTTCGAAAGAAAGCAAAGATAATTCAAGGTTCCGGCAGATAAACCTGCAACGGCAAAATAAAAATACAACGGAAGAAAATATTAGTGATGAAGTAACTCTCAACTTCTGTTAATTCCGTATTTCGTATAATATTCTTTAGACTTTTTAACGGTATCGAATAAATCAAGATTTTTCTGCGGTCTGGGCAGTAGCTTATGATATAGATGATATTGAATTGCGGTATTGTTCACCGGTTTCACTTTAACTCCGTTTAACTCCAACCGGAACTGAACATCCGAATCTTCACCGATGGAAGGAGCTTCGTAGCGTTCATCGAAGCCGTTAATTTCCAAAATATCTTTTTTATGAATTGAAAAATTGCTGCCCAACAAACCGCGCGGTTTTTTATTAACAATTTTCCGGAGAAATTTATTCTTAATATAAATACCCTTTTCCACGTACGAAGAACCGCCGAAAAGTCCATCTGTCAACAACGCGCCAAGATGTTTCTCCAAATAATGTTTTTTTATAAGCTCCGGCGTAAGTTTATCGGTTACTTTCTCCGAAAGATTCACCCGTCTTCCGGTCAGAACGGTTTTTTGCTCCCGGTTATTCCAGTGTTCTTCAACAAATTTGGAATGCGGAATACAATCGGCATCTATAAAAATCAAATAATCCGCAGTTGACTTCTCTATTGCATTATTCAATATTCTATTCTTTCTGAATCCTTTATCTTCCTGCCAAACATGAACCGAACGGAAATTATATTCGCTTAATAAATATTCCAATTGCTTTACAATTTCTTGCCCGGAACCGTCGTCGGCAATAATTATCTCAAAATCCTTAAAACTTTGAACGGAGAATCCCGCCAAAACCAATTTCAGATAATTTATTTTTCTGTAAAACGAAACAATTACGCTTACCTTCGGCATGCTTGCAACCTGTCGCTATTAAAATTTTTCTTAAGGTAAATTTATTAAAATATTAACCGATAATAGAAGAAAATAAAAATTATTAATAGGATAATCCCGAACATCTTGGAACATAATTTTACATTCATAGTAGGAATTTCAGTTGCGTTTATTTTTTTCATAGGAATTTTTGTGTTTCTAATAAAGAAAAACGTTTTCGGAACGAACGAACCCGACACTGCCGGTACAGCGCAACAACCCGAGACTTCCAATGAAGCCAATTCCGATGCCGATTTGATTGAAGACCTGAAAAGGGAAAACAAAAACCTGAACGCCAAGCTCGCCTTCATGGAAGTAAAAATGGAGAAGATGGAAGAAAAAGTAAAAGAGCTGAAGGCAACTAATCACGATTTGGAAGAACACGCAAAACAATTACATCAAAGCAAAAGGAAATTGGAAGAACTGCAGGTTCAAAAAGACGAACTGTTTTCCATCATCGTTCACGATTTGAAAAATCCCGCTTCGGCAATTAAGAACTTTATCGAACTTCTTGAATCATACGATTTAAATGCTCAAGAACAACAGGAAATAATGCACGGCTTATTGGAAACTTCAACGCATATTTTAAGTCTTGCCGACGAAGTCTCAAAAATAATGAGCGTCGAGAAATCGAATTTCAAACTTGAATTGGGTTTACATAACATTAATGACGCAGCGCTTACGATAATCAACCGGAATCTACCATTCGCCCAAAAGAAAAAGATTAAACTCACGCTTACAAAAGACGATTCACTTCCCCAGATTAGTATGGATTTTAATAAAATAAAGGATGTTATAGATAATTTGGTAAACAATGCCATAAAGTTTGCACCCGAAGGCGCGCGGGTGGAAGTAATTACCAAACGTGAAAACGATAATATAATTCTGGAAGTTATCGATAACGGATTCGGCTTATCGCAAGAAGACGTCAAGCGCGCATTTGAAAAGGGTTCGAAATTAAGCACGCGCCCCACCGGCGGAGAAAGCAGTTCCGGTCTGGGTCTCTGGATTGCAAAAAGGATTATCGAAGAACATAAAGGCAGAGTTTGGGTAAAAAGTAAACAAGGCGAAGGTTCCACATTTGCTTTTTCGCTTCCCATAGCTTAAACGTCAGGCATTTCCCGCCGGATTATTTCACAAAAAATTTCCGCATAAATTCAACATTTTGAGACATTCTTAAAAATATTCGCAAAAAAGTGTTGCATTTTCTTAAATCGTTCTTATTTTTACCGATACGGATTAGATAAAATTGTATTAAAAAGAAACATGGACTATAAATTTTTATTTAATTTTCGAAAATATTTTATATGAGAAATTTTTCGGCGTGATTGCAACTTTATAAAAAATAACATCTTAGTAAAATTCGAAATTTACGGTGTAACAAAATTAGAATTCTCAATATGTTACAAAAATTTATTTAGAAAACGGTGGAAAAAATCGATAATCAAAATATTGATACCAAAGAAAACCCAAACGGAAATACGGAATTAAGTAAAGAATTTTTACTCGTATCCGAACTTTCGAGGGATGTTGTATTCGTTTTGAACGGGGAAGGTTTTTTTAAGTACATTAACAAAAACGGCGCGCGGCAGCTCGATTATTTCCCCGATGAACTTAACGGAAAGCATTTTTTCGATCTCGTGCGCGAAAAAGACAAACTAAAGGTTTCAGAAGCATTCGGGAAAATATTAACCGAAAAAACAGGCAAACGGTTTAAGTCGGAGCTGACTTCAAAATTCGGGAATGTTTTGTTGTTTGATGTTTATGCAGCGCCGATTGAAAACGGCGGGAAAGTGGAAGGACTTATTGCAATAGCCTACGACGTTACCGATTTGGGAAAAGAAGAAAAAAAATTGAAAGAACTTAACGCAAAATTGATTGAAGCTAACAGAATAATATCGATAGAACGGGACAGGGCAAAACAAAAAATTTCCGTGTTGGAAGAACTGAACAGTTTGAAAACGGACTTCATCTCAAACATGTCCCACGAACTGAGAACTCCACTTGCGTCAATAGTAGGATTTGCCGAAACCATAGACGCGGATACCGAGCTGACCGCAGATAAGATTAAGGAGTTCAATAAAATTATACTCGAAGAAGGAAAACGGCTCGCTAAACTGATTGATGACATTCTCGATTTTTCAAAACTGGAAAGGGACAAAGAACCTTTAAACAAATCCGAATTCGATTTGATTTTGACCTTAAAAAAAATATCAAAAGAATTTTTACCCGATGCCCAAAAGAAAAACATATCCTTTTCTTTGGAAATACCGGAAGCGGAAATTAAAATTTATGCGGATAAAGAAAGAATAACCAAAGTAATTAAAAACCTGCTTTCCAATGCAATTAAATTTACCGAACCCGGCGGAAGGGTTACGCTGATTGTGCAAGATTTCTTAAAAGAAACCGAAATCATTATCAGCGATACCGGAATCGGAATTCCACAAGACGAATTACCGTTTATTTTCGAAAAATTCAGAAAATTGGAAACTCGCGGGAAAAGCACAAAAAGCACAGGGCTAGGACTGGTTACCGTTAAAAAAATAATCGATTTGCACAAAGGTTTAATTAGAGTTAAAAGCGAAGTTAATAAAGGAACAACCTTTATCATAAGACTTCCAAAAAATTAATAAAAGAAGGAGAGAAAATTGGAAAAAACAATTTTCATAGTAGATGACGAAGAATCTATTCTTAAACTGTTAACCCATTGGGTTAAAAACGAATGGAAATATAACGTAAAAACATTCACTAACGGAAACGACTTATTGGATAGCTTGTATGAAGGTCCCGATCTCGTTCTTCTCGATATCATGTTACCGGATATAAGCGGTGTCGAAGTATTAAAAAGAATTAAACGCAGTTACAAAAACCTTCCGGTAATTATGCTTTCGGCGCAAGGAAGTATTGATGTTGCGCTGGAATCCATCAGATCGGGCGCATACGATTATTTCCCGAAACCGGTGGACAAAAACCGGCTTCAACCTGCGATTAAAAACGCAATAACCAATTACGATTTACAGAGACGGGTGGACGAACTTAAAGGCGATCTGCAAAAAGAATTCAGTTTCGATAATATAATTTCCGCCGATAAAAAAATGCAAGAAGTATTCCGCATGGTAACAAAGGTTCTCGATAACTCCATTACCGTATTGATTAACGGTGAAAGCGGAACGGGAAAAGAATTAATTGCGCGGGCAATTCATTATAACGGCGTTCGTAAAGATGCCCCGTTTGTTGTTGTAAATTCCGCATCAATTCCCCGCGAATTATTGGAAAGCGAATTGTTCGGTCACGAAAAGGGTTCGTTTACCGGAGCATATCAACGTAAAATAGGAAAATTCGAACTGGCTAACGGCGGAACTTTATTCCTCGATGAAATCGGCGAAATGGAAATGTCGCTTCAAGCTAAAATTCTGCGTGTAATTCAACAACGCGAATTCGAACGCGTCGGCGGAACGGAAACAATTAAAACCGACGTAAGAATTATTTCCGCAACAAACAGAAACTTAAAAGAGATGGTAAAAAACCGGGAGTTTAGAGAAGATTTATATTACCGTTTGAATTCTTTCCCGATTTACATTCCGCCCTTACGCGAACGCCGCGGCGATATTGTAATTTTGGTCAATCATTTTCTGAAAGTATTTAACGAAAAATTAGGTAAAGACGTAAAAGGTTTTACAAAGCAAGCACTGAAACTTTTATACGATTACGATTGGCCGGGAAATGTAAGGGAATTGGAAAACACAATAGAACGTTGTATTATCTTAGCCGATCATGATAAAATTGACGTGGATGTTTTACCACCGCAAATATTAAATGCAGACGGGAGTTCGGCTTTTTATTCCGATGTTCCACTGTTCGACGATAATTCGCCTATTATCCCGTTCGAAAAGCTGAAAGCCGAAGCAATAAAGCATGCCTTAAGGGTTACAAAAGGGAACATAGTCGAAGCTTCGAAAAAACTTAACGTAGGCAGAGCTACTCTGTACAGATTAATGGAAAAATATAACATCAAATCCAAAAGGAATTAAGTTATGTCCGATCCGGCAGCTCAAAAAATATTGTTAGTTGAAGACGAAGAAAATATTGCCAAACTTTTTATATTCAGTTTTAAACGCTCAGGTTATACTTGCGAATGGGCGGAAAACGGAATAGGGGCTTTGGAAAAACTGAAAACCTTCCGCCCCGATATCATAGTTAGCGATATAATGATGCCGGAAATGGACGGATACGAATTCCGCAGAAACCTTTTACAAAACGAAGAACTGAAAACAATTCCGTTTGTGTTTTTAACTGCTAAAGGAGAAGAAAACGATATACTTGAAGGATACGATTTGGAAATTGAAGATTATATAGTTAAAACTTCAAGTCCGAAAATTGTTACCGCAAAAATCGGCGCGATTTTAAAATCCAAAAAGAAAGAAATGGACAAAGCCGTAAACGAAGTACAGCAAGCGGCATCCAAAATGGGTGCTAAAGTTGTCCCCGATGAATTTCCCAAATTCGAAGGTTACGAAATAGGTCACTGGCACGTGCCTTTTAAAAACGTTCCCGGCGGCGATTTTATCGATTACTTTAATTTGGACGAAGATAATTTAATTGTGATACTCGGGGATATCATGGGAAAACGCTGGGGCGCTTGGTATTTTGCGGTTGCATACGCCGGTTACGTGCGCAGCGCAATTCGTTTCGTTCTCGATTCCAAAGAAAAATTTTCTCCCGCTTTAATTCTGAATAAAGTGAACGATGCGATTTACAAGGACGAAAGGCTTTCCGAAGTATTTATTACACTTTCGGTGATAATGATTAACAAAAAAGAACACTCCGTTTATTACAGCGGCGCAGGCGATCTTCCGCTTTTACACAAATCAAACGGAGAAGTAAAAAGCGTCCGTTCCAACGGGGTTTTGCTCGGCTTTATGGAAACCGGCGAATACGAAGATATTAAATTCCCAATTAATCCGGGTGACGTATTGTTTATAACAACAGACGGCATAACGGAATCGAGAAACTCTGCCGGTGAATTTTTCGGAGAAACGGGATTGAAAAACTTACTTCAAAATATTGAAGCGGATGAAAATCCGCTAGTTACCGTAAAGGACAAGTTCACAAAATTCACAGCCGGCAACTTTGAAGACGATGTGAGCTTAATTTCCATAAAACGTTTAATATAAATCACGTTTTTACTAAAAGTAAATTCCAACCAATAATTGATGTGAATTTACTATTTCCTTCCTGATGTTAAACTGATACCGGACACCTAAAATTAAGTTTGAATAAATTTCGAATTTACTGCCTACGGCGAAATTTACCCCCAGCGAAGAAGCCGGAAGTACTCCCATTTTTTTATATTCGTCGGGAATATTTTCATTTAACTCAAGAACTCCTTTTACTTCATCGCTTGTTTTTATCGTTTCGGGATCAATCAAACTGTAATTGATATCAACTGAGAGGTAGGGATTGAAAACTCCGAAATTTAATGTATGACTAACGCCCAAACCAAAAGGAATTACCGTGTAATTCGTACCGTTGACCTGGTAACTTACCAAATGTATTTTGTTATAATCGTCTATATGAACATTTTTATATGTATTTACCGTATAAAAGTGTGATGAATAAGTATTATAAATTCCGACGGATAACTTTAGATCAGTTGATTGAAATAATGGGAAGTAGGTCTCGAAATAAAAAGAAGAGTTAACCTTATTATTACTTAAATCCGTTCCGCCCCATACGCTAAAACTTTTGTGCGGCGTACCGCCAAAAACATTCAAATTAAGCAGACCGATAATACCAAGAACTTTTACGATTAAACTGAATTTGTTCATTGTAGTATTTCCTTGATTTATAAACGAATATTATTTAGTGTTACGCCGGAAATTGCGCTATACAAATTTTAATTGGACCGGAATTTTTTATTAGATTTTATCTTCTTTTTTTATTAGTTATTCGATTTTTTAAAGTCCTCTATTTTAGTATAAATACCAATTTCATTCTTATCCATTTTTGCATAAGATAATAATATATTCGCCGTATCCTGATCATTATAAAGGGTTATTCCAATATGACCAATTTGAGGGGCATAATAAACACTAGAATGATTGACATAATTTACTCCTGTCTTCTTGTAAACAGCAACATTATAAAAGGTTTTTGCTGGAGTAACAAGAGAATCGATCATTTTAACAGTAAAGTATTTTTTTAATGAATCAGTTTCGGTATTTGAAAATAAAAACCTATCATTATCTTTGGGGTGAACTTTGGCGACTCTTTCTTCACTGAAAGGATTAATATTATTTGAATCCACTGTATCTAATTGAGTAAGTGTAAAAAAGTCATCTTTTATGAAGGCATATAAAGTATCGTAATATCCTATTTTATTAAAAAATAAAATTTCAAGGATAGCATAAACTTTTTGACCATCACTTCTAAAGACAGTGCCCATTATTTCATGATGCACTAATAAATCCGAAACATCACTTTTATATTGTTTAATATCACCTACATTTAAAACAACGTACGGAACCTGATTCGTTATTATTGGCTGGTTTATGTTCGTTGAACAGGTTGTAAGGCTAATATTTATAGTAAAAGTTATTAAATAGATAAATACTTTCTTATGCATATTAATATTATTGGATAAAGACTATTACAATCATAAACTAAAAAAAATATTTTATCAATAAAAAAATAAAATTTCGCAAAATAATACTTATTCATTTATGATTTACAATGATTAATTTTTTTCAGATGAGCATGCTTGGTAAATTCAACTCACTTTCGCATCTCATTATTTATCATCAAAAACCATATTGGCATAAGTTAAAATAATTGAATATTATTCGGGTCAAAAATATATCAATTACGAAATTCCAAGGATTTGAAATGAAGTATAAATTCATTTTTATTTTTTTATTTCTCACTTCCGCAGTTTTTGCGCAAAATAACAACGGACTAAAAGCAGAAGAATTCCATGCCCAAATAGACAGTCTGCAAAACCTGAAAAGCAAATTACTCGCCCAAAAAGAAGCGCTGGAAAAGGAAATCGAAAAGCTGAGAGATGATTCGGCAGAAATGGATGCTAAATTGAGAACGGCTTTACGGAAAGTTTACCGCCGGAGATACGGAAGAAAAATCGGCGACAGAATTCTCGACAAGCAGATTTGGAAAGGAATGACCGAGAGAATGCTGCGCGACAGTTGGGGCGAACCGGACAGAATAACCCGCAATAAAGAAAAATGGGGATTGTTCACCCAATGGTATTACGGTAAAATCACTTTTTTCTTTAAAGACAGAAAACTTGTCGATTGGGAAGAAAAAAAATAATACACAGCTACGAAAACAGAAAATGCTTTCCGCACAATTCCGTTTCCGTTTGTTAAGCTTTAATTGATTTTATGGGTCCGGTTTGTTTTTAACGCAGGAATTTATACGAATAGTTTTATCATCAAAACCGTTAAAGCCGCAAAATAACCGAGTCCCATATAAAATTTAATCATATTCAAACTTCTTGCTCTTTCAACACTGCTGATAAGTTCATTTGTGTTGTCTTTTGCTTTAATCGAATCTAAAACTACGGAAAAATGGTTTGACATAACGAATTCCCTTTCTTTTTATTCCTTATGTCAAATTATCGGCAAGTAAGAGCGGAAGTTTAACTTTTTCGCGGAAAATTTTTCTTAAAATGTAGCTTTCCGGGAAGAATCCGGTCTTTTTGTGATGCTGAACAACTTTTCCGTAAAAGAAATGTATTAAAGCGGGTCAACCCATCTGCCGTCTTCTTTGATTAATTCTATTAATTCGTCAACGGCTTTTTCCGAATCGATGTTTTTTCGTACAACTTCTTTACCTTTGTAAAGTGTAATTTTACCAACGCCGGATCCGACGTAACCGTAATCTGCATCTGCCATTTCGCCCGGACCGTTAACAATGCAGCCCATAATTCCTATTTTTACGCCTTTCAAATGTTCCGTTCTCTTCCGGATTTTCGCGGTTACTTCAACCAAATCGAATAAAGTTCTTCCGCAAGAAGGGCATGCGATATATTCTGTTTTGGTTATTCTTGCCCGCGCCGCTTGTAAAATTCCGAATACGGTTTTATTTACCGCAACGGTAATTCCTTCGCTTGTTTTTAAGTCGCTCAACTCCGCCGAAATCCAAACGCCGTCGCCGAAACCATCTGCCAACAAACTTCCTATATCGGTGGAACTGTAAAGCCGGAATTCATCAAGCGTAATACCGGAATAACTTCTGCTTATAATTACCGGATTTTTTATTCCTTTGTCCTGCAATTCGAAAAACATTCTGCGTTGTTCCGCCATGCCGTGTTTATTTGCCGTTGTGAAAACGAAGACCACACCCGGTTTATTTGACGCATGAATTATTTCATCCGAAAAAACATCGCCGATTGAAACCCACACAAAATTCAAAACTTCGGAAAAATTACCGTTCGATACAAAATCTTTTAAGCCTGCAAGCGGGAAAGCGTTTTTTCTTTCCTTCAATTCCAACCAAGTATCGTAATCGTAAATAGCTTTTAAAGATTGGGGAAGCTCTACGGCAGGTTTGTTGCTTCCAAGATAAATAAAATCGGCTGCGGTATCGGACATTTCCCATTTATCGAGATCGGGCAAATATTTATAACCGATGCTTGATAAATCCGCAAAACCGCTTACTCCCCTTTTTGAATAATCCGCAATTACAACGGGAACGTTTCCCCCGCCGATGTTTTCCACTTGAAAGGTTTCCCTTCTTTCGAATTCGAAAGGATTTTTCGGAACCGTAACAACCGGCGGAATTTTAGGATGACCTGCTCTGTCTTTATATCTGTTAACAAGCGAAATTGCAACGGGAATTTCCGCTTCGGGTTCTTCCGTAAGCGAAACACGGATTGTATCCCCCAAACCGTCTTCCAGTAAAGAGCCGATTCCGAGTGCCGATTTTATTCTTCCGTCTTCGCCGTCGCCAGCTTCCGTAACACCGAGATGAAGCGGATAGTTTCTGCCCGTTTCTATCATTTTGTTAACAAGCAACCGGTAAGCTTGAATCATAATTTGCGGATTGCTTGCTTTCATTGATAAAACAATATCGTAATAATTTAAATCTTCGCAAATCCTTACAAACTCAAGCGCCGATTCCACCATTCCAAGCGGAGTATCTCCGTAGCGGCTCATTATTCTGTCGGAAAGCGAACCGTGATTCGTTCCTATCCGCATTGCCGTTCCGTATTCCTTGCATATTTTTACCAACGGAGAAAAACGGTAATAAATTCTTTCAAGCTCAGCTTGATATTCCGCATCCGTGTATTCAATTTGTTGAAATTTTTTCTTATCGACGTAGTTACCGGGATTAATTCTAACTTTTTCAACTATCCGCGCCGCAACTTCCGCAGCATTCGGTGTGTAATGAATATCGGCAATTAAAGGAACGTTATATCCCCTTTTCTTTAATTCGTTTTTTATGTTTTGCAGATTTTCGGCTTCTTTCAAACTCGGCGCCGTAATTCTCACATATTCACAACCGGCTTCAACCATTCTGATGGTCTGTTCAACAGTTGCAACGGTATCCATCGTATCGGTTGTGGTCATCGATTGAATACGAACCGGATTATCTCCGCCGAGCGGAACATCGCCGACGTTAACCACGCGGGTAAGAAACCTGGAATATTCCGTAAGACTGTTACAGTATTGGAATTTATCTGTCATTTGTTTTTCTTTCTAACCGTATGTTCTGTTGTATTTCAACAGTTCGATAATTTTACCCGCAAATTCAACGGCGGATTGAGGACCTTGCGCGGTAATGATTTTACCGGAAACAACTACATTTTCATCTTTGTAAACGGCTCCTTCACGTTCCAACTCTTCTTTGTCTTTAGGAAACGAAGTGGCTTCTTTTCCTTCCAACAATCCGGCGCGGGCAAGAATAACCGGCGCGCTGCAAATTGCGCCTACCACTTTATCCGCGTTATAAAATTTTCTCGAAACGTTATGCAAAAAATCATTATCCCAATAATTTAATACGCCGGGACCGCCGATAAAAACAATTCCAGCAAAATTGGAAACGTGAATATTAAAAAACGACACGTCGGCGCGGACTTTTAAGCCTTGTGTGCCTGTACAAACGGAGTGCGCATCCGAACCGATAAAAATACGAACCCCCGATTTTTCGAGCGTGTTTTTCGTTCCCAAAAATTCCGCTTCGTTAAAATTTTCCGCAGGAAGAATTATCAATATACTGTTTGATTTTATCACGTTTCCGTTCATTGCCAAATTAAAAGTTTTGTAAATATAACAATATCAAGGTTGAATTGAAAAGCATGTGTTCATATTCCGTTCATCGCCAAGTAAACAAGCGGATTTTTCTCTGCCGTTTGTCATTGTTTTATAACATAAAATATTTTCCCGCATAAATTTTTAAACATTTTTTGTAAAAACATTTGAAATTCCGAAAACAAAAATTATATTTTAAGTATGAGAATACCGGAAGATAAAATAGAAGAAATCCGCAGTTCGGTCAATATAGTCGATTTTATTTCAGGATATGTTCAACTGAAGAAACGCGGGAAAAACTACGTTGGATTGTGTCCATTTCATCAAGAAAAAACCCCTTCGTTTACTGTAAGCGAAGAAAAACAAATATTCCATTGTTTCGGATGCCATGCGGGCGGAAATGTTTACAAATTTTTAATGGATTTCAAGAGCATTTCGTTTATAGAAGCAGTGCAGGAAATTGCAGAATATGCCGGAATTCCGCTCGAGTTTGAAAACAATAGGAACGATAAAGATAAAGACCTTACCGAAGAACTTTACGAAATCAACGTGAAAGCCGCCAGATATTTTTCCGAAAACTTGCTTAAAAGTAAAGAAGGCGAGATTGCACGTAACTATTTCGAAAAAAGAAACATAAAACCCAAAACACAAAAGATATTCGGACTCGGTTACGCTCTGCCGGTTTGGGATGCATTTGTAAATTTCTGCCGCGAAAACAATATCGATCTTGCCAAAGCAAAAAAACTCGGTTTGATAGACGCGAAAGAAGGCGGCAAGTTTTACGATAAATTCAGGGGCAGAATAATCTTTCCTATCTTTTCACCGAACGGCAGGGTAATTGCATTCGGCGGGAGAATATTGGAAAAATCGGACAAGGCGGCAAAGTATCTTAATTCACCAGAATCGGAGATATATCTCAAACGAAAATCTTTATACGGTTTGTATCATTCAAAAGAAGAAATCCGCAAACTCGATAAAGCAATTCTGGTTGAAGGTTACATGGATTTAATTTCCCTTTATCAATACGGAATTAAAAACGTTGTTGCATCTTCGGGAACTTCGCTGACCGACGACCAGGCAAGACTGCTCTCGCGTTACACCAAAAACGTTGTTGTCATTTTCGATGCGGATGCAGCCGGGCAGAAAGCTTCCATGCGAAGTATAGAAATTTTACTAAAGCAAGATTTCGATGTAAAAATCTTAGCATTGCCCGAAAACGAAGACCCCGATTCTTTCGTAAATAAATTCGGAAAGGAAGAGTTCGAAGAATATCTGCACAAAGCGATGAACTTTCTGGAATATCAAACTTCCCAATTCGAAAAAGCCGGAGCTTTCGATGATCCCAAAACTTATGCCGAAGCGATTAGGGAACTTGTTAAAAGCGCCGCTTTGGTTAACGACGACTTGCGCCGTAATCTTTTGATTAAAACAATTGCAAGAAAATTCGGACTCCGCGAAAAATTAATAGAATCCGAACTTGATAAAATCCTTGAAAAAACCAAGCGAACCACCACAATCCGTAAAAACCGTGATACGGTAAATAAACCGGAAACGAATTTAAGAGTAACGGAAAACGGAATCGACAAGAGAATCTCAAACGTGGAAAAGGAACTTTTGATTCTTCTTTTCGAAGGTAAACAAGATGTGGTAAAATACATTTTCGATCACATATCGCCAAATGAATTTACAAATGCTAAAATTAAAGAACTCGCACATCTCGTTTTCGAAGGATTGGTTGAAGGAAACGTTTCCACCGCATTTTTAATAAGCAAAATAGAAGACGAAAAAATCCGCAACTATATTTTAACTTTAACTCTTTCCGAAGAACCGATAAGTTCGAAATGGGCGGATATGTCTTTTTCAGGTGATATCGAAAAAGACTCGTTGAAAATTGCGATGGACGCTGTAAAAAAATTCAAACTTAACCAAATTGATTATAAAATAAAAATTAAAAACAACGAATTACAAAAGCTGACCGACGAATCTTCCATAAGGGAAAAACTTTCCGAAATCAGACAATTACAAGAAAATAAAAAAATGCTTATTAATTCAGTGGAAGAAAAAAAATCTATCGATTAATTTTCAGCCGGGAAAATGCATAAGAACCCGAATTTATACGAAATTAACACGAGAGTTTGGATAAAGCGTTTCGGCGAAAACGTTAAATTGCACGAAGTGCCGGAAGATTATTGGCTCAAATTATCGGAGTTGGGAATCGATTACATTTGGTTAATGGGCGTATGGAAAACCAACGAAAGCACAATCGATAAATATTGCTTCGAACCGGGATTGATAGAAGAATATTCGAGAGCTTTGCCCGATTGGAAACGGGAAGACGTTATCGGATCGCCGTATGCAATTGACGATTACACCGTTAATCCGAAACTCGGTGGGAACGAAAGTCTAGAAGAACTCCGGGAAATTCTCCACCGGAATAACATGGGACTTATATTGGATTTTATTCCCAACCACTTTAGCGCAGAAAGCTCTTTGATAAAATCACATCCCGAGATTTTTCTTCAAGCTGACGAAAGCGCTTTTGAAAACGATCCGCATACATACTTCAAACCTTTAGAAAACGAAAATAAAATATTTGCGCACGGTCGCGATCCCTTCTTTCCCGCTTGGCAAGATACAATTCAAATCAATTATTTTTACGAACCCGCCCGCGAATTTTTAATAAACAGGTTAAACAGTATCTCGCAAATGTGCGACGGCGTAAGGTGCGATATGGCAATGTTGAACCTGAACCACGTTTTCCAAAATACTTGGGGAACCGTTATTTCCAAAGCGGGATTCAAAAAACCGGAAAAGGAATTTTGGGAAATAGCAATTAAGAGTATAAAAACAAGTAAACCGGATTTCCTTTTTATCGGCGAAGCTTACTGGGATTTGGAATGGACGCTTCAACAATTGGGTTTCGATTTTACATACGACAAAAAACTTACCGACAGGCTGAAAATATTCAACCCTTCTGCTATCAGAGCTCATTTGCAAGCCGAGAAAAATTATCAGAAGAAGTTAGTCCGTTTTCTGGAAAACCACGACGAAGAACGTGCGGTAAAAATTTTAGGCTATAAACAATCCAAAGCCGCTGCGGTTATTGCCGGCACGGTAATGGGAATGCATCTGTTCTACGACGGGCAATTCGAAGGAAAAGCCGTAAAATTACCGGTTCAGCTCGGAAGGGAACCGGAAGAAAAACTGCAGAAAGGAATTAAATATTTTTACGATAATTTTCTGAGGATAATAAAAGCCGGTATTTTCAAAAACGGGGATTGGCAACTAATTCACGTCTTCCCCGCAGGCGAGGGCGACCAAACATTCGAGAATATGCTTGCATGGTTGTGGGAACTTAACGGAGAAAAAAGATTGATTGTTGTTAATTATTCATCCGTAACTTCTTACTGCAGAATAAAACTTAACGTGGAATCATATCCCCATAAAATAACATTCGAGGATTTGATTAACGACAAATTTTATATGAGAAACAAAGAAGAAGTAACGGAACCCGGACTTTACATTAAATTAGACGGTTATAAATTTCATATATTTAAGTTTTAATGTTATCCGGATAATTTTTTGTCACTCAAGAAAAAACGGGATATTACTTATAAATTGCTGGTTAAATTTCCCGTGTCTCAGTCGGTTAAATTTAATAATGAGAAGATGTCCGCCTTTCGGCAAATCCGATACCGGCACATACGATACAAATCCATATTCGCCGGTTTTATAATGTTTTTCGAGATACCACACATTGTTTTCTATCTTTTTATCGTCAATTTCCAAAACAAAAAATTCGTTAAACGATTTTTGAATTAAAGAGTCATTTACACGATAAAACTCCATTGTCCTATGTTCCGGTTTTAATTTTACGTTGTTCTTCCTGAATAACGAATCCAAGGATTCATCGTATTGTTTAAGATAAACAACAAACACTCTTAAAAAATTGCCTGTTATAATATCGGATTGAATCGCAGAGGAAATTATTCTGTTGTTTTCGTTTAACTTACTTTCATATTTTCTTTTACTTATAAAAGAAAGTGTCGGCAGAGTTAAAAAATTTCTTTCTTCAAAGGAAACCGGAGGAATTGCGCCTTTTATGTTAATGTCGATATTTGAAAGTTCCAACATTGTAATTTCAAACGCCAGTAAAAAATATATAATAAAAATGCCGTATACTTTCCAACGGTTAACATTTGAAATGAATACAAGATATTCTTTCTGATAAAAAGATGATAAAGTAAACCAATGGAATAATTTATACAGGGGATAATAAATTTGGGAAATGAGTTTAAATCTTTTCATCTTACCGAAAAAGAACCAATCCACAATTCCCAACATCATTAAAAAAATAAGAATTAACAATATTATTCCGTTATTCGGATTATCATAAAAAGAAGGAGCCAGATAATATAATCCGTAATACAATACCGTAAGCAACACGAACATACCCGCGGTAAATAAAGTAACCATTATTGTTATCGAATAGGTAAGGCTGCAAATTTTTTCCAAGGAGATGATTCTTTCAGATATGGTCTTTGATTTTTCAATTTTTTCTTTGAAAAATTCGCTGTAAGATAATTTTTGAAAATTAATTCCATCCGGAAACGCAAAATTAATTCCCAAGAATGCAAGCCATAAAGCCCGTAAAAAAAGAGTTGCTACAAATCCCAATAACAACGCCCGCGAAAAAATAAACGCTCCGAAAAACAAGATAACTGGTTCCGCTCTCGGCAAAGCGCTTTCTTCATAATCGATAAGAAAATTAAATAAGTAGTGAGGTATATTGTAAAGGAAGATGATTAAACCGCTCGCAATTAATATTTCTATCTGCCAGCTTTGTTGCTGTATTTTCTTAATCCATTTGGGGAGCGAGTTTTTATTTCCGGTATTCATTAAAATAAATTCCGCCGACGAATTATTTAACTTTTATAAAATATAAAAATTTTATCTTTATTGTTAAATCCGTAACGAACAATCTACCGGTAGAATTAAATCCGGTTGGTTGTTAAGTGCCGGGAATCAAGATGAACTTAACTAAGCCGCCGGCGAAAATTTTCATCATCAACATTACTTAATGCTGTTAACTAGATTTCCGGCAAACAATTTTTGCAATTCCCTTTTCGGTCTGTTTTTCCAAACGCCTTTGTGGTAAGCGTATCCGGCAATCAACGGCATAGCCAAAGTAGCTTCGGAATACACCATTTGCTCGTAAGTTGTTTCAACTTTGCCCCACGAACTTGCTTCTTTAAGAGTGGAACTTGAAAGAGCGCCGTCCCGCACATCGGCAACTGTAATTTGAATTGCGTATTTGTGCATCGGAGCGTCTTCTTGTAAAATATCCGCAGCAACTACTATATCTTGCGTAAAGTTTTTCGGCACACCGCCGCCGACCATAAAAATTCCGGTTTCCTTGCTGTGCAATTTTATTTGGGTAAGTTCAAGAAAATCTTTGCCGGAATCGAACGAAACGTGACTAGCCGGATTTTTTGTTTGATGCATTACTATACCGAATCCGGCGGAACAATCGGAAAAAGCGGGAACGAAAATGGGAACGTTGTTTTGGTAAGCCGCATAAATTACGCTGTCGTCAACCTTGGGTCCACCGGTATCTTCCAAATATTTACCGAAGTGCCAAAGTAATTCCCTTGAAGAATAAGGTTTAGGCTCCAAGCTATCGAAAATTTTTGCCGTGGTTTCATCGCAAATTCTCAATTCATCTTCGTCTATAAAAGTATCGTAAATTCTATCTATGTGCAACTCGCGTAATTCGTTATCGTTAACATATTGCGAACCGATATAATGCTTAAAGCCAAGCGCTTCGAAGAAATCCTGGTCAACCATAATCGCACCGGTCGAAACAATTGCATCAACCATATTGTTCGAGATTAAATCATAGACAACTTTTTTCAATCCGGCGCTGAATAAGCTTCCGGCTAAAGTTAAAATTACCGTTGTTTCTTCATCCGTTAACATCTTTTCGTAAATGGTTGCCGCGCGGTATAAATCCCTTGCGGAAAACGCCATGCTCTTCATCGCTTCAATAAGCGGAACCACGTTGTGTTCTTTTATATCGATATGCTTTACCGTTTCTTTTAAGTAATCTTTTTTATTTGCCATTTCTTTCCCCTTTTTTTCTTTTCCGAATATAAAAATTTTCGCGCAGATTTTACAATCCGTATAAATATCCTATTGCATTGACTATAACGAAAATTGTTCCGTATAAAAATTCCAACATCCCGATTTGCTTTACGGTTAATCTTTTTGCTTTCTTTGTAAAACCGTGAAATATTCTTCCTGCCAAAATCAGCACGGCTATTACAGATAAATACGGAACAAGATTCATAAAAGCCAAAATTACAACGGCTATCAAGCCGGTTATGGTAACTATAATCAATCTACGGCTATTAATGCTATTATTCTTAAGGGAATTCAATTTTTCGTGAATGTAAAATGTTGTAGGTACCGAGCGGTTTAACAATACAATAAACAAAGCCAAGGTTTGCGGAAGCTGCCAATTCCCCGCAAGAACAATCGACAATGCAATAATGTTTATTGAAACGGGGGCAATTAATTCCGCATACACGTTTCTCGCCAGTCCGGATGTTTCCAAATAAAGAAAGTATAACATTAAAACCATAACGAAAAACAAAGGGGTCAGAACAAATAAATCTTCGGATTTGATTACGGGAATCATGGAAAAAACGGCTAACAAAGAATACAGACCTAAAAAGAAAACCGCGTTTCGTTTTAGTTTTTTTGCTATTCCCTTTTTCAAGATGATACGAATAGGTTGATGGGCTAAAAACGTTAAAAACGAAGCAAGCGCAATCAACAACCCGTTAGTACTAAAAGCAATAATTACCGATAAGGTCAATGGTTCAAGTACGAACCCCCACGATCCGTGTTCACGCGGAAAAGCTACCGCTTTGAAATTTATGTTTTTGTTTGCCAATTTGATTATTCAAAAATTTGAGAAACTTAAAATTATGCATCTCGGCAATTAAAAGGAAGAAATAATAGGATAAATTAAAGGATGAGGCTGCCCGGAGGATTTTAGGCAGCCCCTTATGAATTAAACAGACGGATTGGCAACGGTTTTAAGCTGCGGGCGGTAAATCGCTCCCACAACCGCGCCGTAAACAAAATGTGCAATTAAGCTGGCAAAAGCTAATTTGAAAGAACCGGAAAATAATCCGTCCGAGAAATTCATTCCTTGCATTACGAACATCATCGGCATAACAATTGTTTGAGCCATGAACCACGGAATAATTCCGAACAACATTCCTTTTACAATTTTATTATTAACATTTATCACATTGTAAAAGACCAACCCGAAAGAAGAAGCGAGAAATATACCAATCATAAAGTGCATTGCCCAACCGATTGCCAAATTCCCACCGAACATGGAACTTAACATTTTGGGAACGTTCATATTGATGCCCATAAACTTGCCCATGAACATAAATAAAGTCATTGCTATTGTTCCGGCTATCCCCGCCGAAACTGCTTTGGATAAAGAAAATAAATTTTTCATTTTTAACTCCGTTACTTTTTGTTGAAAGAATTTCTAACCGTAACATACAACAGGGCAGTAGCTAAAACTGACAAACAGGCGATAGTTTACGGATGTAACAGTATTGTTTGTCGGATAGCCGTCATATTCTCTTTCCCAAAAGGAACATTCGGACTATTAACCATTTTTACATTATTTTCGTTATATTTTTTTATCCAAAAACAAAGGAGAAAATAAAATGAGAAATTTCATAAAAGTTTCTTACCTGCTTTTACTTGCAGGTTTATTGTTTTCGTTTTCTTATACTTCAAAGGCGCAAGGTTTCGAAGGAAGGATAAAATTTAAAATTTCTTCGGATGGAAACGAAACGTTTATAAATTATTATATAAAAAACAATAAATTCCGGATCGATGTTCCTGGCGGAATGGGCGGAGCAATGATTGTCGATAAGAAAAAAATGGTAATGATTATGCCCGAACAAAAAATGTTTATGGAATTTGAAATGGACAAAATACGGGAAAAAGTTGGCGAAATGATGAAAAAGGCAGATAAAAATAAAGATGAAAATGACGATAACTTTAACCCGGCGGACGTTGAAAAATATAAAACCGGTAAAACCAAAGAAATGTTCGGACATAAATGCGAACAGGTAATTTACAACGACGAAGAATCCGGTGAAACCATTGAAGCGTGGGTCGCTACCGATATGGGAAGTTTTATGTTTGCACAAAATCCTATGATGCCCGATGAACAACCGGAATGGCAAAAGACGTTCGGCGAAGGATATTTCCCGATGCAAGTTATTGTTAAAGATAAAGACGGAAATACGAAAGATGTTTTCGAAGTTGCCGAATTAAAAGAAGAATCGCTCAGTCCTTCACTTTTCGAAATTCCGGAAGGTTTTCAAAAAATGTCTATCCCCGGAATGAATTAAATTTTTCAATCGTGCCGGACGTAAATAAATATTTTTTACGTCCGGGACTAAACCAAATGCGGAATTTATGGTATGAAAAAAATCTTAATCGGCTTATCTTTAATACTTTTTTTCACAACCGCATGTAAAGAAAAAGAAATTACATCGGTAAGCAACGAAGCTATTCAACCCAAATTGCTTGATGAAGCACCGGTTGAAAAGATAAACTTAAGCGGACCCTTTACACAAAGGATATCCGAAATTTCCGGATTGACATGGTATAAAAACAAATTGATTTTATTGCCTCAGTTCCCCGTTAAATTCAAATATAAAAACGGTGGAACGCTTTATTCAATCCCCAAAAGCAAAATCGAAGATTTTCTGTTTAGTAAAACCATAAACACAATTGAACCCGACAGAATCGAATTTGTAGCGAAGGGACTTGAAAAATATAACAGGAAAGATTCAGGCTACGAATCGATAGTTTTTCTGGGCGATACTGCTTATTTGACGATTGAATATGTAAATAACGGTGCCACGGAAAGCTTAATTGTTAAAGGAATTCTTGATTCAACTGCGAACCGGCTTACTTTGGATTCATCGAGCGTCCGGCACTCACCGGCACCCGATCAATTTCATAATTGGAGTACCGAAACCGTTTTAACCTTTAATAATTATATTTATACAATATTCGAAGTGAACGGTAAAAATCTGGTTCCCAATCCCAAAGCTTACAAATTCAACAGCAAACTTGATTTTATCTCAACTCTTAATTTTCCCACAATTGAATACAGAGTAACCGATGCAACGCTGCCCGATAAAAACGGGAAGTTTTGGGTAATTAATTATTTATATCCGGGTGATAAACCCGCAATAAATCCCACCGAAGATTTACTAATTTCGAGATATGGTATCGGTCGCACACATTTGGAAGCAGAAGAAGTGGAACGGTTGGTTGAATTAAAAATTGAAAACGGCGCAATCACAATAACCGGTCGGGCGCCCGTTTACTTTCAACTGGAGACAGGCAAATCCAGCAGGAATTGGGAAGGAATTGCAAGACTCGGTAACAAAGGGTTTTTAATTGCAACGGATAAACACCCCGAAACAATTTTGGCATTCGTGCCGGTGAAAGATTTAAATTAATTTTTTACAAACCACGAATTCACGCATAAAAAATTATTGTAGGGGACGCAAAATTTGCGTCCCCTACGTCTTACGTTTTACGTCTTGCGTTTTACGTTTGGAATTGGTCATTGATCAATTGTCATTTGTTGCTTGTCATTGCTTATTTTTAACTGTCATCCCGAACTGGTTTCGGGATCTAAAATGAACTCTATGAGATGCTGAAATAAATTCAGCATGACAGTTAATAAAACTCGTTATCCTGTCTGCCAATGAACGTGTCATCCCGTCCGCCGTCGGCGGATTGAAAAGAACGTGTCATCCCGAACTTGTTTCGGGATCTAAAAAGAACTCGCTTTTTCATCACGCAAACGCCGTATGGCGTGGCATATTTATAGAACAAGTTTTCAACCACAAAAACAAAACTCCATCGAAGTGAAACGGTCTGTTCATTTCTTTTGTTCCCGATAAATCGGGACAAGCTTTGATACAAAAGAAACGAACCAAAGAAAAAATCAAGGCTGAAAACAATTTGCTAAAATTCTTAGCTTCGTAGCTAAAAATAATGAACTCGTCCCGCTATATCTGCCGATATACCGGGACTCAAACAGCATTATTTTTTTAACGCTTCTCCGCACGAATTTTTTAACGCAAATTGTTTTAGGCCGTATTTGGTTCTAAAACTCGCACAATTAATCCGGTTTATTGGAATTTGCTATTTATTATTTGGGATTTCTTTTTCTGTCATTCCTTCCGCCAACAGTGAATTAAATATAAACCGTCATCCCGAATTTATTTCGGGATCTAAAAGGAACCCGTAACTTTAATCATATGCCGAACCAATTCGCCTGCAGCGAACAGCATGAAAGCTTGTTTTTTGGAATTTGTTATTTAAACCTTTGTAATCAGCGCATGAGATTTTGTACTTTGGATTTAACATTAAAAAACCCCCGAAGTTTATTAACCCCGGAGGTATTAAATATAATCATATGAGTTTCTTATTCCTCCTTCCATTTAAATCTACTTTAGTAAAATCATCTTACGAATTAATTGACTTTTCCCGGCTTGGAAACGATAAATATATATACCGCTTGGTAAATTTGACGCATCAAAACTTACTTTATAATATCCTACTTCTTTATCTCCATTTACCAGTGTAGCTACTTCCTTACCTAATGTATTATAAACTCTAAGTAGTACATGACTTTTCTTTGGTAATTGATATGCAATTGTAGTTGTTGGATTAAACGGGTTAGGATAATTTTGAAGTTTATAGCTAAGCGGTATATCTACATTATTGTTTGATTTAAGTAATAAAGTGGGTTGGCCTAAAGTTTTAACTACATTGCTATATGCTGAATTTTTGTTTGATGTATTCCTTGCCAGTATTTTGTATTTAATCGTAACTTCCCATATAGGCTTTGTATAGTCTACTCCATAATCAATAAAACTATGCGTATTTCCGTTTACAGAGCCGACTTTAAGATAAGGACCGCCATCATCACTTCTATAAATCCAATATGCTTGTATATTCGGTTCAGGATTTGCGTCCCATTCTAATTGAGGGTGCTGATTATTTGTTACGAGCCTTAAATTTAATGGCTTTGTTGGTACCAGCGTTAGCATTCCGGAATAATTAGTCGCAATATTTAAAGTATATTGATGAGTACTACTATTATAATTTACCACGCTAAAACCGACATTACTTTGATTACCATCATACCTTATTGTACTAGGATTACTCCATCGTGTAAAAGTATTTCTAACAGACAAATTAAATAATATAATGTACCCCAAAAACTGGACAAGAATTTAAGGTGGAAAAATCGTAAATTAACAAAAAACAAAGGAGAGAAGAAATGTCCAGTAAGAGGAAAAATTTTTCTAACCAATTTAAGGCAAAAGTTGC
>JALVFE010000012.1 GCA_027030245.1 Melioribacteraceae bacterium | reverse complement strand
CAACTTTTGCCTTATATTGGTTAGAAAAATTTTTCCTCTTACTGGACATTTCTTCTCTCCTTTGTTTTTTGTTAATTTACGATTTTTCCACCTTAATTTCTTGTCCAGTTTTTGGGGTACATTATATCCGGCGGTTAATAATATCTTCCAAATCTTCTATTGGTATAAGTTTAAGATTTCTTCCGGGATATTTTTTTTTAAGATTACCCAATGTCTCTTTAGCGGTTTCTTCGTCAGGTTTAGGAACTGCAAATATCTTTTTACACGAAAAGAATACAGTTTCCGTTTTTACTTTAATTATTTCATTGGAAACCGGTTTAACCTTGAAATTATCATCGATGCCGCCGGTGAAACATGCTTCGGTATTAACGGTGATATCGATAGGAAGATTGTAAAGTTTATGTAATTGTTCGATGAAACCAAGAGTTAAAGCTACGCCTAATGATTCTCCGACTATATTACCGTATTTCCTGTTAAACGTAATTATAATTTCATGATAAGGAAACATTTTTTTAATTTCTTTTCCGCAAAACCCTTTTGCAATTTTCCATTTGGTCGCTTAGCTTCCTTTCGAGTTTCTCCTGGCTTGGTATAACAATGAAATTATCATTTTCAATACTTCCGCCTTTGTGGATGCGAATTTTCAAATATTCAATTGTACCGAAAAATTCACCTTCAAATGGATGTTTCTCAATTACCGGGAACGAAATACCGGTAATATTTTCATGAAAGGTATCAGTATCTTCACCTCGTAATATTTTATTTATTTCCAATAAATTAATTTCGAGGATGTTGATAGCCATGGCAAGTTCATTTTGAAAACTTGTAAAAATGCCTGTACGCATAAGAATTTTTGCATTGTTTAATATCTCTTCCGGATGAAGGGGGGGCAACCCGACAATATTTACCGTTCTTATCAGATAAATATATTCCCGTATAAATTCTATAAAATAGCTTTCATAAATAAGCGGGTCATCGAAGGGAATAAGTTCCGAGAGAAATTTATTTAAAAGGTATAAGGATATTCGGGGAGACTTTTCATCCCTGAGTCGAAGAATTAATCCTCTGTATTCTCTTTCGAGATTTTGAATATTCACAAGTTAATTTCTATATGAATTGAATATCTATATAATAGTATGGTAAAATACAATATTTTTAAAAAAAATAGTATTCAATTAAAATTCGATATGTTAAGATTCTTCAAAAACTAAGAAATATATTCGTTCATCGTTCAATATTAACGTTAATCTAAAATTCAATTTTAAAAGTATAAAATCAAGTAAATTTCTTCTACTCAAGGTTTTGAAAAGGTGATGAGGACGGGACGCGATTTTTACAACAAGGAAAGGGAGTCAATCATGAAAAAATTTATACTCATTTTATTACTAAACGTGGTGATATTCTCAAACCGTGCGTTCGGACAAGTGGATAGCCGCTTGGTTTTTATCAGCAATACGTATCATACGCCCGATGCTGAAAGCGGAACATTAATCTTTGATGTTGAGGCATATTCAAACGGTGGTGAAACTTTGATTAATTTGTATGGAAATTCATTGAAATTGGATGACGTTTTCCGGGATAATTTTATTTCGTTGGATTTTTCAAATCATTATTTTGATGAGGAAAACTATACTTATGGACCAATGGATTATAGTAGTGTTACAGGGTTAGTGAGTTTTATTTATTCGTTGAAACCGAGTGCTACGCAAAGGAAAGCATTAGCGAATCAATGGCAGAAAATAGTGAGAATCACGATAGTCTATTCGCTTGCGGATGCTTTTGGGGATATTAAATGGAATAGCGGACCGGGCGGAAATCCGCAAAACGGATATCAAGTTAAGGACGAGGATTTGAATGATATTACAGGAAACAGGGAACCGGTACCGGCTGAATTGCAACAGATGCCGTTGCCTGTGGAACTTGTTGCATTCAGTGCAAATATTTCAGAGGAAAATTCAGTTATGTTAAAATGGAAAACCGCAACTGAAATTAATAATTATGGATTTTACGTAGAACGCCTTAAACGGTCACGTAAGTCCCACACAACTGCAATTGACGAGAATGCGGACTGGGAAACTATAGGATTTGTTAAAGGCAACGGTAATAGTAATGCTCCTCAAAATTATTCATTTGCGGATAATTACTTGTCTGCAGGTGAATATTTTTACAGATTAAAACAAGTAGACGTAGACGGTTCATTTCGATATTCCGCAGTTATTCAGGTAATTATTATTGCGCCCGATAAGTTTGAACTGGCTCAAAATTATCCGAATCCGTTTAATCCAGCAACGACAATTAAATATTCAATACCGGAAGATCTAAAACATGAAATAAAAAATGTAAAACTTATTGTTTACGATATGTTGGGTAGAGAAATAAAAACACTTGTGGACGAAAAACAATCTCCCGGAAATTATACTGTTACGTTTAATGCGGAATCCTCCGGAGGCGGGCTGCCCAGCGGAATTTATTTATACAAATTGCAATACGGAAATTATACGGAAATGAAGAAAATGGTTTTAATCAAATAATCATTCATCCCGTACTTTGTGGAAATATTGCATTTTTTGAACTATCGGCGCGGGATTCAAAATTTATGTTGCAAAATTTACACAAATTGAAGGATATAAATGAAAGGAGTCTAGTTTCTTGTAAAAATTAAATGATTTTTCTGCAAAATTAACTGCGGAAGAGACGGGATGTTAAAAAATAAAAAGTATTTTATAAGATTTTTTAAAAAACTGAAAATTTGGTCTACTTTATTTTACAAACAGGTTGAGCGAGTAGATTTAAATTAAGATTAAAATTTTGTGTTTTTGAAAAATAATGGGAGTTAATATGTTTACGAGACAAAAAATCATTTCGGCTTTTAAACATGGAATTGCCGGATTTCTAGTATTTTTATCAATAATTGTAGTAGCAAAATTCTTAAATCATATAATTTTTGGAGGTGATAAACTAATAATAGAATCTAAAGATTTACTTCTTGCTTTGCTAGGTTTTTTCTATTTAGTTTTTGTCAAATCGATTGAAGATTATAATGCAGCAAGGAATCATCATTTTCAAAACAAAAATTAATTGGTTGGGTGGTTAATATGTTATATTATAGAAAAGTTAATAAAAAGGAGGAGCTGGTATCTTTAATTGCTGCCATTTCACTTGTTTTTTTCCTAGCGATTATGATAATAATGTTGATCTAAAAATTTTACTTTTTTTCCAAAAGTCCCTACCTCAGCCCTAATGACCCTTATGAGCGGACCCGTTCTGCTTGTAAGGGTTTTTTTATATTTTTTGAAACGGGAATTAAAGGTGAAAAATCATAAATCCCAAATCACTAATGACCATTGACCATTGACTAATGACCATTACCCATTGATCATTGCCCAATGACAAGTGACAATTGACCCTTGACAAAAGGTTTAACATCATACGGCGTTTGTTGGGTTGAATAAAGAGTTCTTCTTAGATCCCGAAACGATCCGCCAGTGGCGGACGGGATGACAAGTTTTATTAACTGTCATGCTGAATTCATTTCAGCATCTAATTTAAATAACGAGTTCTTTTTAGATCCCGAAACTAGTTCGGGATGACATGTTCGTTAGCGGACGGATGATAACTAAGAAATTCCAAATGTCAAATAGCAAATTACAAACCGAAAATTGTAGGGGACGCAAATTTTGCGTCCCGACAATTATTTTTTATTTGCGAATTAGCGGCTAATCTATGTTTTTTTTGATCCCGAAATAAATTCGGGATGACACGTTCTTCTTACCGTCATTCTGTCCCAAATGCTTGTCATGCTGTTCGCCGAAGGCGAATTGGTTCAGCATCTGATTGTAACAACAAGTTCTTTTTAGATCCCGAAATAATCCGCCGTAGGCGGACGGGATGACAGCAACAAAATCACAAATAACAAATCCCAAATTTCAATAAGCCAAATTAATTGAAAGAATATTAGAACTAAACACGGCCTAAAACAATTTGAGTTAAAAAATTCGTGCGGAGTAGCGTTAAAAAAATAATGCTGTTTGAGTCCCGGTATATCGGCAGATATAGCGGGACGAGTTCATTATTTTTAGCTACGTAGCTAAGAATTTTAGCAAATTGTTTTCAGCCTTGATTTTTTCTTTGGTACGTTTCTTTTGTATCAAGACAAAAGAAATGAACAGACCATTTCACTCCTCTGGAGTTTTGATTTTGTGTTAGAATCATTGTTCTATAAATGTTTCACGCCGATGGCGTTTGCAGATATAAATCGAGAGTTCCTTTTAGATCCCGGAACAAACCACCGAAGGTGGATAATACCATTCTGTAAATAAAACCAC
>JALVFE010000011.1 GCA_027030245.1 Melioribacteraceae bacterium | reverse complement strand
TTAAAAACTTTCATAGAAAATCTCAATTAAGTAAAGGTAAACCGGAAAATTTTGTTTTGTGATTTATTTTATGATTACAAAAAGTTCTGAACCGCAGTGAACTTGAATTGTCTGCCGTTGAACTTCCGGAGAGTTGGAATTACTTAATTAACACTGTTTTAAGGAAAATAATTATGAAAAATTTTAAGATCATTATATATGCGTGGCTGTTTGGCTTTTTGTTTTACTCCGGCGCATCCGGTCACGAACCAATTTACGGAAACGGTCCGCATGTGCTTTTCAAAGGGGGTTTTGCTCCGGGAATCACCATGCAATCCTTTTCCGGCTTTTTTGAAACCGAATATTCCCTTGAGTACGGACTCACAAATAAATTAACCGTAGGAACGGATTTAATTTTCAATTCGGAAACAAATTCATACGGCTACGAAGGGATTAAATTAAAAGGAAAGTACAGATTTTACACCAAATATTCCCGTGGTTCCATGTTGCAGTTTTCGGCGCTTGCCGGAATAATGTTTCCCAACAACGGCGAATTACAAAATGCAATAAATATGGGCATTGCGGCAGGAACCGAATCGGTCGATTTTTATTGGTTTGCAAGCGCCTTGTATTTATTCAATCCAAATTCTAGCGGTGCAAATCAATTAAATTCACTTAACTATGATTTAACTCTTGGTTACAGGGTTACGGAATTGGATTACTACAAACCGGATTTGGTTTTATTCGTCGAATTTATCGGTAAGCATAAGTTTGGCTCTTCCGCTCAAAATAATTGGGGTAATGCTTGGTCCGTTGCACCTACTTTAATGTTTACGTTTAGGAACTATGCTTTGCGCAGCGGCGTGGAATTTGGCGTAGAAAATTCCGGCGCTATCCCTTTCCCCAAAACGAATTTCAAAATTTCGATAGAAACTCATATCTAACAAACAGAGGGTGATAAAATGAATTATAAATCAATAAATAAACTTCTTGTTCTTCTCCTTATTCTTTTTGCTTTCAGCAATATTGAAATATCCGCACAAGAAAAAAATGAAGGGCGGGAATACTTAAAGATTGAAGTAAACGGATTATCTTGCCCGTTTTGTGCTTATGGTCTCGAGAAAAAATTAAGAAACGGAATAAAAGATTTACAAGATCTTCAAATCGATTTTAAAAAAGGTTTTGTTTCGTTCAGTTTTATAAAAGGAAACAAACCTGACAAAGAAACCTTACAAAAAATAGTTTCCGATGCGGGGTTTGAAATAAACAAAATTGTATACGGTGAAAAACCTTTTTCTAAAGAGCAACGGCAATGAAAAGGACAATACTTTTTTACGTGGGGATTGTTTTATTCTTTGCATGTAACAATCAAAATAGCTTTAAATTTGAAAAAGTAATCACACTTGATAATACCGGACCAATTAGCGCAGCGTTTCATAACGGATATTTATGGGTCTCGGATTCAAAAAATAACCGGTTGCTCAAAATTGATGAAACCGGGAAGACGGTTGAAAGTACCGGAAGTTTAGGCAGACCGATGCACATCAGCTCCGTGAAAGATGTTTTGTTAGTACCGGAATATTTAAGTGACTCGGTAAAATCTGTTTCTCACGGAACGGTTAAAAATATTGATTTAGAAATTAAACCTGATGCACCGAGCGGCGTTGACGGAAACGATTCGTTAATTGTTATTGCCGATTTTTATAATCACAGATTAATTATAAAGAGTCCGGGTAAAACTTACACTATTGGGAAAAAGGGACATGAAAACGGAGAATTGTTTTATCCAACGGATGTAAAAATTTATGAAGATAAAATAATTGTTGCCGATGCATACAACAACCGCATACAAATTTTCAATTTTGCCGGGAAGCATTTAAAAACCTTGGGTGCAAAAGCCGGGATTAAAGTCGCTTCCGGTATTGATGCAAACGCACAAAATATTTTTGTCACCGATTCGGAAAACAACCGGTTGCTCATTTTTGATTGGGACGGCAACAAAAAGAAAGTGTTGTCTTCACATCTTAATTATCCCATAGACGTTTTATATCACAACAATAAATTGTACGTAAGCAACTTTCACGGAAGTTCAATTACGGTATTCAATCGGTAATTGAGAAAATGGCTAAAATATTTTTTTGTCTGTTTGCATTTAAATTGAAATTCCTATCATAATTCCCTAAAATTAGTTGCCAATTATCAAATATTATATAATTTTCACAAAAGGAGACAAAATGCGCAATATCATTTTAACATTTTTGTTTTTAATAATTTCTCTATTTCTTTTTTCCTGTTCAAACAAAGAAAAAGTTCCCCAAAATAAAACCATGCAAAAAATGGATACACGAATGCAAGAACAACCAAATAAAATGAAAGATGTACAATCCGAAATGATCCGCAAAGGCGAAATAGATGTAGCTTCCATCGACAAAAACGGAGACGGAAAAGTATTTGAATGCCCAATGGATTGGAACGTTATTTCAGACCAACCTGGTGAATGCCCCGTTTGCGGCATGCACTTAAAAGAATTTTCGATAGCCGAAACCGAATCGAATCTTGAAAAATACGGATACAAAGTTAAGTCAACGGGCAAATAGTTTCTTTTATATTCGTAAAATTTATGCCTTGCATCGAAGCAAGCGTTTCTTTATATTCAAACAAGATAATCTATCCATTTATTTAAGGAGTAATAATGAAATCGGCATTTCAAATACAAAACATTGTTGTTTTTTTAGTTGCGTTTTTAATAGCTTCGGTAACTTTCGGGCAAGCCGAACAAGCGAAGTCCGTAAAAGTTGAAAAAGCAGTTAAAATAACCAAGAGTCTTGAAAATAGTTGCAGCTCTTCCGAAATGACTGCGCATAAAAAAGAATGCAAAATTGACAAAGCAGAATGCGAAGCATATAAAACCGGTAAAATCAAAAAAATATCTTCTGCAAATTGTTCCGTGAAAGATTGTGACACGAAAGGTGTAAAAACCGGTTCGGCTCAAACAGACAAAGAAGTTAACATAATCAAAACGTTTCACAAAAAAGGCAATTGCGATAAAGCATCTTGTGATTCAGAGGCAGAAACTAAAAGTTAAAACTTTTAATCTTAACAATAAAAAAGCCCCTTCGAGAGGGGCTTTTTTGTTACCGGTTAGTGAGTAACAACTCTGTCTAATTTTTTAGCGTAATCAATCCAGCTTTGTACTCTTTTGACCGTTGGCAACGCTCTGACTAGTCTCTTTTTACCGGCAGCATTAACTTCAGCCATTTTTTTAACAAGATTTTCGGCTTTCCTATTTTTCAGTTCCATAACTGTGTCAACACCGGCTTTATGTAACAGCTCGGAATATTCGCTACCGATACCTTTAACTCTGTAGAGATCAGCCATATTTACCCAAGATAAAATAGTTTTGGTATCGAAACCGGTAGCCTTAGCAATTTCTTCCCGACCTTTTTTAGTAGCTCCTTTTTTTAGCAAGGCATTTACGCTGCGAATTCCGGCTTTTGCCAGTTTCTTTGCGTTTGCAGGTCCGATTCCTTCCATATCGGAGATTTTAATTGTTGCCATTGATTACTCCTTGATTTTATTAGTTAAGTTAATTGGTAAATAATTTTCTCAATCAAAAACTTTGGAAAGTAATCCCATAACCTCATCACCGGCTTTATCTTTTACAAAATTAAGAATAATTGGGATAAAATTTCCAATCATATTTTCATCTAAATTTAACTTTGAGAACCCTCCGGCAAGACTTGCCAAACCGCCCAATTTTTCGGCTCCCAATGCAGAAGCAATACCTCCAATGGCTCCCATAATTCCACCGCCGCCGTCGCTTTCGGGTGCTTTCCCCATCAAGTTTGCTACGTCCGGCACCGCGCTTGCAATCTTGGAAAAATCACCGTCACCCAATTTTTCCTTAGCCATTTTGAATAATAAACCTGCGCCACCTGCGGCTTGATCTTCATTTATACCAAGTTGGGATGTTAACATATTAACTAAATCCATTTTTACCTCCAAAATTAAAAACTTTCGTATTACTAAAAACGGGATAAAAATAATAAATTATATTTTAGTTTCAAATTAAGGAAGGTTTATGTACATGTAGTAAATTCATCATATAATTGTCATAAAAAATGTTACCGGATTTTATTTAAGATATTTTTTTTAGGTTTCTAAACTTCATGTGTTTCCGTACAGATAAATTTTAACTTAATAATTACATCGAAAGTTGTTAAATTTGAACAATCTCAAAATCGTAATTTGATTTATTAAAACAACCACGGGAAAAATTATGCTTAATTTCGAAAAACTCGGTTCATTTTATTTAGGTAAATCTTACGACCTTCAAGCAAAGAAAATCTTAGATACACTTACTTTGTATGATTCAAAAGATTTGACAACTCACGCTATGATTGTTGGTATGACCGGCAGCGGAAAAACCGGACTGGGAATTTCCCTTTTGGAAGAAGCCGCAATCGATAACATACCATCTATTATTATAGACCCGAAAGGCGATATAACAAACTTGTTGTTAACCTTTCCGGATTTACGCCCCGAAGATTTTTTACCGTGGATTAACAAATCGGATGCAAAGAACAAAGGACTAACGGAAGAAGAATTTGCCAAACAGCAAGCGGCATTATGGAAAAAAGGTCTGGCAAAATGGGGACAAGACGGTAACAGAATCCGTTTACTTAAAAATTCAGCCGAGTTTAATATTTACACTCCAGGCAGTTCTGCCGGAAAACAGATTTCCCTTCTTAAATCTTTTGATGCCCCGTCTGAAGAATTAATGCAAGAAAGCGATTGGTTCGCCGACAGAATTTCAACCACAACTTCCAGTTTATTGGGTTTGCTCGGTATTGAAGCCGATCCGTTAACTAGCAAAGAGCATATTTTAATCTCAACAATTTTCAAACACTTTTGGAAAAAGAAGCAAAACTTATCATTAACAGATTTGATCATATCAATACAAGAACCGCCGGTAAAAAAAATAGGTGTTTTCGATTTGGAAAGATTCTATCCGTCGAAAGAAAGAATGAAGCTTGCAATGTTATTGAACAATTTGCTCTCTTCACCTAAATTTCAATCATGGCTGGAAGGCGAGGCATTATCAATAAATAATTTGTTATACAACAGCGCCGGAAATCCTAAAGTTTCAATATTTTATATTGCTCATCTATCCGATAGCGAAAGAATGTTTTTTGCTTCCCTACTTTTAAATAATATTCTCGGGTGGGTAAGAACACAATCCGGAACAACAAGTTTAAGAGCTTTGCTTTACATCGACGAAATTTTCGGATATTTACCGCCCGTTGCTAATCCTCCTTCTAAAAAACCTCTGCTTACTTTGTTAAAACAAGCAAGAGCATTCGGGCTCGGTGTTGTATTATCCACTCAAAATCCTGTTGATTTGGATTACAAAAGTATTTCCAATATGGGTACTTGGTTTATCGGAAGGTTACAAACAAAGCAAGACCGCGACAGAGTTATTGACGGATTAATCGGCGCTTCTTCGGAAAGCGGCAGCGTGTTCGATAAACAAACTATTGAGGAACTTGTGTCCAAACTCGATAAGCGGCTATTCTTACTTCATAACGTACACGAACGGGCCCCGGTAGTTTTTCATACAAGATGGGCAATGTCTTATCTGCGCGGACCCTTAACACGCAAGCAAATTAAACAATTAACGAAAAATGTAACTTCATTAAAACAAGAACCGATACCTATGCATGTTTCCACTCCCTCTTCACGTCCAAAAGTAATTAGACCCGTATTACCGAAGGAAATAAAACAATTGTTTATACCTTACCGGGGTTTAACCGGCGAGAATACCAATCTAATCTACAAACCGTGTTTACTTGGTTTGGCAAATTTACGTTTTGCAAATAGCCGCTTGAAAGTTGACGTTTCCAAAGAGGAATATTTGGTAACACCTGTTGAAAACGATATTATTTCCGTCAATTGGAATAATTCAGAGAAATTCGATTTGACTTTATCCGATTTACTTAAAAAACCCGAAAGCGGAATAGTATTCGGCGAATTACCCAACGCCGCAACGAAAAACAAGAATTATACACTTTGGACAAAAGAACTGAGGGAATACTTATACCGTACATCGTCAGTTGAGCTGCTCAAAAGTAATCTTTTAAAGGTATACTCCGAACCGAATGAAGATCCGAGGGATTTTAAAATTCGTTTAAGACAATTGGCAAGAGAAAAAAGAGACGAACAGCTTGATAAAATTAAGAAAAGATACATGAAGAAGTTGGAATCGCTGGAAATGAAGATTAGACGGGCCGAAGAAAGAATTGCCAGAGAAGAAAGTCAGAAAAAACAACAAAAATTACAAACCGCTATAACATTTGGGGCAACAATATTGGGCGCTCTGTTTGGCAGCAAAGCTCTTAGCCGTTCTACAATCGGCAAAACAACCACAACAATTAGTAAAGCAGGCAGAATATTAAAAGAATCACAAGACGTTCAAAGAGCGAAAGAAAATCTTGAATTACTCTTACAAAAAAAATCAGAATTGCAAGAAGCATTCCAAGAGGAAACGGAACTCTTTTCCGAAAAATTCGATTTGTCGTTGGAAGAATTGGAAAAAATTACGGTTCACCCGAAAAAGACCGATATTCAAATTAAGTTACTGGCTTTGCTCTGGTGCCCATATAAAAATGAAAACGGGAATCTTATAAAAGCATGGTAAAGTTGATTTTAATATGAATAATTCTTTAATTCGTAATTAAATTTAATTTTAATTCTCTTTTTTAAGAGGAAACAGTGCTGAAAATATTAATTACAGATGATCATCAAATATTTCGCGAAGGGATGAAACATTTCATTAATCGCGAAGTCGATATGAAAGTCTGTTGCGAGGCATCGTCCGGCGAAGAAGCATTACAGCTAATATTGGATAACGATGTTGATGTTGTAATATTAGATATCGGACTACCCGGCAGAAATGGCTTGGATGTTTTACAAGATATCAGAAAACAAAAACCGCAATTGCCCGTTTTGGTATTTAGTATGTATCCAGAAGAAAATTATGCTGTCAGAGCATTTAAAGCCGGAGCCGACGGATATTTATCAAAAGACAGCTTTGATACTGAATTAATAGAAGCAATACGCACCGTTGCTCAACACAAAAAATACATTACATCGAGCATCGCCGAAAAATTAGCCAGCGAAATCAGTAATCCTAAAGATGAACTACCACATAATTTACTCTCCGATAGAGAACTGGAAGTTGCAAAATTGATTGCCGGTGGGAAATCGATAAAAGAGATTTCCAACCTTCTGAACCTTAGTCCGAACACTGTAAATACCTATAGGAAAAGAGTGTTGAGCAAAATGTCGTTGAAATCGAATGTGGAATTAGCAATTTATGCTTATAAAAACAATTTGATTGATTAACATCGAGGGACCTGATATTAAATAAGGTTGTAACAATTTCCATTACAAACTAATCTTTTTTTTTTGACAAGTTTTTTCCTGTGAAAACTATAACTTTACGATTTAAATAAAATTAAATTACAATTAAAATGAGGGACAAACAATGAAAAAAACAGTTGTACTGCTTTTACTAGCTTTTTTATACACAACTCTTTTCGCACAAGATGAAAAACCTAAAAAAGGATGGGAAACTTCAGGAGTAGCCGCGTTCAATATAAGTCAAGTTGCATTAAGTAATTGGACACAAGGCGGCGATAATTCACTTGCCTTTAATGTTATCGGTAATTTTGCCGCAAATTATTATGCAAATCCTTGGAAATTTACGAATGCATTAAAAATAAGTTTCGGTAAAACTAAAATCGGTGATCAAGAACTTAGAACTGCCGATAATGAAATTTTTCTTGAAGATATCCTTTCATATTCGGTTGGTTGGGTAGTTGATCCTTATGTTAGCAATATTTTTAGAACGGTTTTGGCTAATGGTTTTAACTATGATGAACAACCTTTTGTTCAAACCGCTGCGTTTATGGACCCCGGTTATCTGCAACAAGGATTCGGTTTTATTTATCAAACAATACCGAATTGGCATTTCAAATTAGGTTTGGCAACCAAAGAAACCATTACAAGCCAATTTACAAGCTATTCCGATGATCCCGAAACACAAGACATCGAAAAATTTAAATTCGAAACCGGTATTGAAACAGGAATCAAAGGAGAAGCAACTATTCAAGAGAATATTCTATTCACAACTGATTTGGGCATGTTTAGCGCTTTTGAAAATTTAGCGGTTTGGGACGTTCGTTGGGATAACACTTTAACTGCCAAAATCAGTGAAATTTTCAACATGAATTTAAATTTCCAACTTTTATATGATACTGATCAGACGTTAAAAACACAAATAAAAGAAGCTTTACAAATTGGGGTAACTTATACATTATTTTAATTAATAAATTATTAGGAGGCACACATGGGAATGATGAAAGAATTTAAAGAATTCGCAATGCGCGGCAATGTAGTTGACATGGCTGTTGGTATTGTTATCGGTGCCGCATTCGGCAAAATCATCAATTCATTGGTAAAAGATGTAATAATGCCGCCTATTGGGGTTCTTTTAGGCGATGTTGATTTTTCGGACATGGGCTGGGTGATAAAAGAAGCTACCGAGACCACTAAAGCCGTCATAGTAAAATACGGTGTATTCATAAATACAATTGTCGAATTCCTCATTATCGCTTTTGCTATCTTCCTTGTGGTTAAAGGAATTAACAACATGAAGAAAAAAGAAGAGGAAAAACCGGCAGCACCTCCGGCTCCGTCAAAAGAAGAGGTATTACTTACTGAAATTAGGGATTTATTAAAAAACAAATAATAAATAATTCGTAGGACCCAAAATGATAAAATTTAAAACAGCAGTATCTCTGCTTCTTTTTGTATGCGGTTTCTACACAACAAACTTTGCGCAATTTAATGATTATGCAATTAAGTTTGGTGTTCAAGGGAACGGATTAATCCCGGCAGTTGAATTTAATAACGATAAATTAGAAACATCATTTCTCGGGCGTGGTTTGGTTCGCATAGAACTAACCCGCCTGCTCGATTTTGAACTGGGAGCCGGTTACGGAAGATTAGCCGGCGTTGATTATCTCGATGATTATTGGCAAACCGATTTGATACCATTCGATACTCGCATTCTTTTTAGTCCTTTAATATCAGATAGCTGGAACCCTTATCTTTATTTTGGAATCGGTTATTTGAAATGGGAAGTTAAAGATAAACCGCTTTCTCCTTCTCCTTTCAAGTATATTAATGATAACGGTTGGGACTTTTTCATACCGGGAGGTTTGGGTTTCGAAGTTGCCTTATCGGACGTAATTGCTTTGGATTTTACAGCCGGCTATAACTACACGTTTACCGACAATCTGAACTACTACAATAATAAAGATGCAAAAGGCAACAGACAGAACGACGGTTATTGGAACGGCGGAATAGGAATCACATTTACCGGCGAAAGCGGAAGCTCCGATAAAGATATAGACGGATTGACCAAAGATCAGGAAAAAGAAATCGGGACAAATCCGAATAACCCCGATTCAGACGGTGACGGATTGAAAGACGGCGCCGAATTCCTAACTTACAATACAAATCCGTTAAATCCCGATAGCGACGAAGACGGATTAACTGACAGCGAAGAAATAAAAAAATATTTTAGCGATCCTAATTCCACCGATACCGACGGTGACGGACTTTCTGATTTTGATGAAGCAATTACCTACAAATCGGATCCTACTAAAATAGATACCGATTTCGACAGATTAAATGACAATGAAGAAGTAAAATATAAATCCGATCCGACAAACCCGGATACTGACGGGGATAACTTAAAAGACGGAGCTGAAATTAAAAAGTATAAAACTAATCCGACTAAAGCAGACAGCGACGGAGACGGCTTGTCAGACGGTGATGAAGTATTAAAATACTTTACCAATCCCCTTTCCAAAGATACGGATACCGGTTCAACCGATGATAAAACGGAAATTGAACGCGGTACTAATCCGCTTAACCCGAAAGACGATGTTATTTTGGATATGACTAAACCCGTGATTTTAGAAGGTGTTACATTTGAAACCGGTAAAGCCGAAATAACTCCCGAATCCGAAAAAATACTGCAACGTGCTCTCAATACTCTTAAAGCTTATCCCGATATGAAAGTGGAAATTAGGGGTTATACCGACAACGTCGGTAGCGCTTCTTCCAATCTGAAATTATCTCAAAGAAGAGCCGATGCGGTAAGAAATTGGTTGATTCGTAAAGGTATTGAACCAAGTAGAGTTTTTGCTAAAGGATATGGAGAAAGCAATCCCATTGCAACCAATAATACTCCTGAGGGAAGAAGATTAAACAGAAGAATAGAATTTGTAAAAATTTCAAATTAAAATGCATTGAACAAAAATGAGGTTAAATATGAAACTGACGGCTAAGTTAATAGTAATCACTTTACTGATTTTGGCTGTAAACAAAAGTAATTTTGCGCAAGTAAGCGATTATTCGTTAAAATATGGTATTCAAGGACATCTCCTTGCACAAGACACGGAATTTCCCAATCACCCTTACAACACATCTCCCTTTTTAAGAGGGTTTTTCCGATTCCCTTTAATTTCCGTTTTTGATGTTGAAATTGGAGCAGGTTATGGTGCTTTAAATGCTGTGGATAACAACGAACACAAATGGAGAACTAATCTTGTTCCCGCAGATCTTCGCATTGTTTTAAATCTTTTCACTGGAGAAACTTGGGAATTTGTAGTTTACGGAGGCGGTGGTATTTTACGCTGGAATGTTCAAGAAAAACCGATTACGAAATCGCCATCGGACACAAAAAGTTCTGGATGGCACGGTTTTATCCCTTTAGGAGGCGGATTGGAATTTGCTGTTTCGGATAATGTATTGTTCAATCTAAGCGGTGGTTACAATTTTACTTTTACAGATGACTTGAATTACTATAACAATTGGACAAGTAATAGCACCACTAACGACGGTTATTTTAACGGCGGACTTGGATTAACATTCGTATCCGGTTCCGGTGCGTCAGATGCGGATAATGACGGTTTGACCAAAAAACAAGAAAAAGAATTGGGAACCAACCCAGAAGTTGCGGATACCGATGGTGACGGACTAACCGATGGCGAAGAATTCCTCACTTTCAACACTGATCCGCTTAAAGCTGATAGCGACGGCGATGGATTAAACGACGGTGCGGAATTTAAAACCTACAAAACAAATCCCAACAGCGTCGATTCAGATAATGACGGTTTGACAGATACCGACGAAGTTAACAAATACAAATCGAATCCTCTTAGTGACGATTCAGACAAAGACGGTTTGAAAGATGCAACCGAAATTGAATTGAAAACCGATATGAACAATTCTGACACCGACGGCGACGGATTGAAAGACGGAGACGAAGTAAACAAATACAAAACAGACGCTAAGAGTAAAGATACCGATAAGGACGGATTAAGTGATTATGATGAAGTTATGAAATATAAAACCAACCCAACCGATAAAGATACGGACAAAGGAACCGTCGATGACAAAACGGAAGTTGACAGAGGAACAAATCCTTTAAATCCCAAAGACGACGTGATATTAGATGTAAGCAAACCGATTGTTCTCGAAGGCGTTACCTTTGAGACAGGTAAAGCAGAAATCACACCTGAATCGGAAAAAGTATTAATGAAAGCTTACAATACTCTTCTTGCCTATCCGGATATGAAAGTAGAAATCAGAGGTTACACGGATAATGTTGGTAGCGCTCGTGCAAATAAACGACTTTCTCAAAGAAGAGCCGATGCAGTAAGAAATTGGTTGATTTCAAAAGGAATCAGTCCGGATAGAATCACCGCAGTTGGCATGGGTGAAGCAAACCCGATTGCCGACAACAGCACGCCGGAAGGCAGAAGATTGAACAGAAGAATAGAATTCGTAAGGATTAACAAATAATTTATTAATCAAGGGAGCATATTAGTTGCTCCCTTTAATTTTAAGGAATAGTTATATGGGAAATTTAATTGAAGAATTGATGGGAACTATTGGTGGAGATGTTACGGCTCAATTATCCAATGTTGTGGGTATTGATCAAGGAACTGCAGCTAAACTTATTCCCGCTGTTGCTCCGATGATTCTCGCAGGACTAAAAAAACAAAAAGACGAACACGGTGGAGTTGAACGTGTCGACCATATTCTGAACAAATACGGCTCACCAAGTGTTCTGGATAATTTAAGCGATTTGTTTGCTTCCAAAGCAAAAGACGAAAATCCCGATCCACGTTTGGGCGGTCTTCTCGGCGATGCCGGAGTTCAAGCATCAAACTTAATTTCAAAACAATTTAATGTTGATGGTAACACCGCATCTAAAATTATTCCAATGCTTGCTCCCGTTATTTTAGGTTTTCTAACAAAAAAACGCGATAACGACGGCGTCGGGTCGAACGGAATTGCAACTTTACTCGATCAAGACGGAGACGGAAGCATTTTGGATGATGTGGCAGGTTTTCTGCTCGGAGGTTCCTCAGGCGGCGATATGTTAGGAGGACTTCTGAAAGGTTTATTTGGTTCTTAAAATTAACATGTGAAAATGACAAACGCATTTAAAACATTTTTATTAATGACTGTTTTAACAGTCGGCTTTGTATTTATTGGCGGAATTTTGGGCGGTAGAACAGGGGCGTTCATCGCTTTGGTTTTTGCAGCCGGCATGAATTTTTACTCATACTGGTTTAGTGATAAACTCGTTCTAAAACGTTATCGAGCGCAAGAAATAGGTCCTGAAGACAATTCGCGACTATATAGAATTGTTGAGGATTTGGCACAACGCGCAAACTTACCCATGCCGAAAGTGTATATTGTTCCAAACAAAACACCGAATGCTTTTGCTACGGGTAGAAGTCCCGAACATGCAGCAGTTGCGGCTACAACCGGAATTCTGGAACTATTGGACGATGACGAATTAGCCGGAGTTATCGGTCATGAATTAGCACACGTTAAAAACCGTGATATGCTAACAGGAACAATTGCGGCAACTTTGGCCGGAGCAATTACAATGTTAGGGCAATTCACGAGATTTTCAAGCGATAGACGTTCTAATCCCCTTTTTTCCCTTTTATTGATTATCGGTGCGCCGGTAGCGGCAATGATTATTAGAATGGCTATTTCCCGCGTACGCGAATTTGCGGCTGATAAAGAGGGCGCAGAAATTAGCGGGAAACCTCTTGCTCTGGCAAATGCATTGAATAAATTACATTACGGTGTTAAAAGATTTCCAATGTCCGGCGGTAAAGATACAGATTCACATTTGTTCATCGTGAATCCGTTTTTCGGCGGTATGCAAAAATTATTTTCAACCCACCCGCCGGTTGAAGAGCGAATAAGACGATTGGAGAAAATTGCGAGATCAATCTAAATCATTAATCAATAAAACTTGGAGGTTAAAATGAGTCAAAGAATTTCGGAAGGTGCGGTAAAAGTTATTGAAGTTATCGGAATTTCCAGTAAAAGTTTCGATGACGCTGTCCATCAAGCGGTTTCCAAAGCTTCGGAAAGTATAAGAGGAATTAGCGGAGTCGAAGTATTAAAACACATGGCTTCTGTTGAAGACGGTAAAATTACACAATACAGAGTTAACGTAAAAGTTGCTTTCCCGGTTGATTAACCACTGATAATTTCCACAAAAATTAATCAACTTTATTGGAGGATGAAATGAATAATCTTTTCAACGAAATTTCATCGATGGTCGGAATGTACGTACCGAATATTCTCGGTGCGCTTGCCATTCTTATTATCGGTTGGATAGTTGCTTCTTTGGTGGCGATGGGAATAAGAGAGCTTCTTAAAAGAACATCTATCGATAATACACTTGCTGCTAAATTAACGGGTGACGGCAATGGAAAACCGTTTGAAATTGAGAAATGGATTTCCAAAAGCGTGTTTTGGTTGATTATGGCTTTTGTACTTGTTGCATTTTTTGAAGCGCTAAACCTCACAATAATCACTGAGCCGTTAAACAAGCTTTTGAGCAGAATCTTTTCATACGCACCTCAAATTTTAGGTGCCGGAATTTTATTTATAGTTGCGTGGCTTATTGCTACAGTAGTTCGAAAATTAATTGTAGTTTCACTTCAAGCTACTAAAATTGACGAAAAACTAAGTGCTACTGCCGGAACCGAAGAATCCAAACAAATTCCGTTATCCAAATCATTAGGCGATATCGCTTATTGGTTGGTATTTTTACTTTTCTTGCCGGCAATTTTAGGCGCTCTTGAATTGGGCGGTATTTTGGAACCCGTTCAAAGTATGTTAAATAAAATATTGGACTTCTTACCCAATGTACTAACCGCCGCCATAATTATTCTAATCGGATGGTTTGTAGCCAAGATAATAAGACAAATCGTAACGGGATTACTTTCCGCCGTCGGTATGGATAGACTAAGCGAAAAAGTAGGCTTAAGTTCTGTTTTGGGCGATAAAAACCTTTCCGGTCTTACCGGTTTGATTATCTATATCCTCGTGCTAATCCCAATAGCTATTGCCGCATTAAATACATTGAAATTGGATGCCATTACTCATCCAGCAAGCAATATGCTTAACCAAACGCTGGATGCCATTCCTAAAATATTTGCCGCGGCTGTAATTCTGATTTTATCCTACGTTATAGCAAAAATCATTGCAGGGTTTATTGAAAATCTTTTAAGCGGTTTGGGTTTCGATAAAATTTTCGTTCAACTCGGATTAACCAAAGAAGTGCAGGAAGGAACCAAATCCCCTTCCAAACTTGTTGGCTATATTGTTTTGGTTGCAATGATGTTATTTGCATTCGCCGAAGCATTCGATACTCTCGGTTTCGAAACATTAAACAAATTAGTAGCCGAGTTTACGGTTTTAGGCGGGCATATTTTACTCGGTTTAATCATATTTATGTTAGGCTTGTTCTTTGCTAACATCGCTGCCGATGCGGTAAAAGCGAGCGGCGTTGCGAATGCTTCCTTTCTAGCTACTGTTACACGAATTGCCATTTTGGTTTTTGCCGGTGCAATGGGATTGCGTTATATGGGCTTGGCGAACGAAATTATCGTAATTGCCTTCAGCTTTTTGCTTGGTTCCGTGGCAGTGGCAGCGGCTATTGCTTTCGGAATAGGAGGGAAAGATATTGCAGCCCAAAAATTAAAAGAATGGAACAATAAAACAGAAAGTTAGTTAATCTAAAGGCGCTTCTTTTTGAAGCGCTTTTTTATTTTAATAAAAAATTCAAATTGTCAAAATACTCACCGGTTTCAACGGATTTAACCTCTATTTTATAATATTCCGGTTCAACGGTTTTCGCAATTTTCTTCAGAATTTTCTCGTCAATATAAACTTTATACTTCCCGGGTAATAACCCGAAATAATAAAAAGAGCCGTCGGAAAACGAATTAAATTTCTTTTTTTCATGAGTTGTTATATTTTCAATCACCACCGGAATTCCCGAAACCGGAAGTATTTCATTCTTCCCTTCCCTTTTAACTTCCCCGTCAACTTCGCCCGCATAATAAAACGGAATATCAATACGTTTGTATTTGTTCGGATCGGCAACAAATGAAAATTTTTTGAACTTAGGAATCAACAACGGATTTTGGACTTTTGTATCAATCAGTTTAGCATGATAAACAGAATACGGGATTAATTCACTCACCAAAATTTTGCCATCTTCACTATAATTTATTCCACTTAAATTATTAAACTTAATCTTTAAACCCTTTATGTTTTTTTCACCCGGGTCGTATTTTGAATTCCCGTTCACATCTACAAAACAATTAATTACAGCAGCCGATTTCCCTTGTTGGAATCTGTTATATGGATGAAACGTACTATAATTGTTATCGTAACCGAGCGAACCGCTCAAATTTTGTGTTAATTGGGAATTTGTTAATGTAGTTGTTGAACGGGTAAACGAAAAATCCACAATTAACTGTAATGCGGTATTGGAAATATTCGCCGGGAAATTACGGTTGTGAATAATTTGTAGTCTGGTGTTACTAAATATATTTGTCGATAATGCCAAAAACATATTTTCGGCTTTCCCCGAATTAAGGTTATACGACAATTTGAATGACAAAACACTACCGAACAGTGTTTTGAAGATTCCGGGTAAGTTGGGCAGCGAATAGAAAAAGCCGGTTGATATTACCGAGCGGGTAAATTCCGCGATATTGTTAGCGGAGTTAAAATATTCATAAGTTAAAGTATGACTAAATCTATAGAACGTCGAATTAATTCCAAAGCGAAAGTTTTTCCTTTCCCCGTTATTTTCAAAATTAAGATATTGCATAAAACCGAAAAGATTGATGGGCAATTCCGAATAATTCAAAGGATAATACACGCTGGCGTTTACTTCGTTTTTTATATTAACGGGATTAAAGAAAGAATTTTCACTATAATGAGTATAAGAAAAATCAAACGAACTAAGAGACGGGAAAATACCGGAAAAGTTCAATCTGTAATAAGCGCCGGGAGCGGTTAACAGATTTACAAGATATTCGGTAGTAATTTTTGCCGTTAAAGCATCATAAACAATCCCTTTGTTATAATTTCCGCTCTTAATATAATCGACTCCCAATTTATTTGTGAGCCATTTATTAATTCCATATATCGCGTCTGCTTGTGCAATTTTAATATTTGTAAAAGGTGTTTGTCCTAAATTGATATGATAATTAAATTCCTTCGGAGGAATTAAATCGTATGGGATATGGTAGAGTTTTTCCTTCTCGTAAATTTCTCCTTTTGTCCCCAAATATCTGAACTTTACGTAAGTCATCCCGTAATTAAGTGGCAACTCGAACGCAAATCTTCCCTTTTCATCAGCGGTAGTAAAATCAAGCGGAATATTATTTTTATACATTTCCACTTGCCAATAAGGATGCGTCATACTTTCGATTTTAACTTTCGTAAACCGCCGTCTGGCTTCGAGAGGTTCGTTGGTTAAAGAGATACCACGTAAATTATAAGAGCTAAGCCCTTGCGTAAAATAATTGCCCAAAACAATTTGAGTTAAATAATCATTGAACATTCCGTACCGCCAATTCCAATCAATTCTGTCGTTTACAACTTTTCCTTTGATTGCCGTTCCGTTGAAAGATACATTGGCTTCCCCGCCCAACAAAGCCGAACTTAATCCGAAATAATAACTTGAATTGTTACTGTTATTTTTGGTTAAAGTACTTGATATATTATAATCAAAAAATCCGAAATTAAATATATCTTTCCGGCTCGGGAAAAATCTGCCATATTTAAGATTACCGGTATTGTTTTTATAAATATTAAAATTGAGCAGACTTAACTCGCGTTCGTAAACCGGAAGCAAAGTCCTTGAGTTTAACCTTAATATTAATTTACGGTAGTTTGCCTTGAATTCCATTCCGAAGATTTTTCTGAAAGCGTCTATCGATAAATAATATTCATCCGAAAAATCATCTAAATAATAATCGTCTTTTTTCAGTGCGGCGGTATTTCCACTAATAAAGTAAATGTTTTTCTTAAAATCGAGTTTATATTTATTTACGGGTTTAATATAAAACCCGCTTAAAGTTTTATTGTCCGGGTTATTTTCGAAATAAATTTTCAATGCTGAAAACAAAGTTTTAAATGGAAGAAAAAGAGAATCATTTTTCAGATATGCAATTATGGGAATATTAACAACGTTTCCGTATTTGAAAGTGAGAAACACTTCTTCGATTGCTTTCTCTTCCGGTTCCGGTTGAGTAACAACTTGAATTGGCTCGTATGTTTGAACATTTTTACTCTTTATTTTATTGCTTCCAGACTTTATAGTAAATTCCCGAGGTTCAGACCATTTGCTTACAGCATGTTCGTTTAACGCTTTTACATACCACAGATATGTTTCGTTTTCTTTTAGCATTCCACTTATCATTCTGAATGTAGTATCGACTATGACTAAATAAAAAGCGGAATTAAAAATCAGACTGTATTGATTCGGCGATATTTTCTTGTAAATCCGTAATAAATGCGATTCGGCATCCGGAACTTTTTTCCATTTGAATACGGGAGTTGTTGTGAAAATAGTATCGACTTTGTTAATCTTACCGGGGAAAATTAAAACGGGTGTTTTTAATTTTATCAAATTCTTATGCTGATGGATATTGAAAACTCTTGCCGGACGAATAATAAGGGTAGGGACAAAATAATCAAGATGGTTGTCCGAGTTATTTGCCGGAATATTATTGCAAATAAAAAGAACCGACAATATTAAACTGAGGAGATATTTATTCCTCATTTGTTACCCATTAATTTCAATGCACGGTAAAATTGATTTTCTTTATATCGTGTTTAATCACTTTCAAATTACTTTGAGGAATATCTTCTTTCTCTGTGGATACGGGATTTAATAAAACAGTGTATTCACCGGGCTTTAATTCGGATTTAGGAATCACAATTTTTTTTACCAAAGAAAAATAAAGCGGCATATACTCTTTTTTCTTGAATATTTCATTTCCCGTGGAATCTTTAACGCTTACCTCCAAATCCCCTAAATACGGTGAATTTCCTGTTCTATGCACTTTAGCATAAATTACATAATCCGTTGAATCTTCCCCGAAAAACACTGAATCGATAACGGCGCCGGTTTCTGCTGAATCAACCCGGTAAAATAATGTTGTAACTTGGTTCAAAACAAATTTTAACTGTGCCGTGATTCCTTCTTTAAGCGTATCAACGGGTGCCGATTTTTGCGTTGAAGAAGTAACTATCCTCGCCCAATATGTGCCCGGCGGTAATTTTTTCTTGGGTCTTACCGTCATCCTCACTGTTTGTCTTTCTTTCGGATTTAAGATAAATTTTCTGGGAAATACTTTTATCCATTCAGTAATCGAAGGTTGATCCGGCGTTGTTTTTTCAAAATATTTCATCGACATGTTCCCTAACGAATCGGAAACGGGATAACCAAACACAAACGATATCGTAATTTCGTAGGGTTCATTCGATTCATTTTGGACAAGGAAACTGCCGAATTTATTTTTTGAATCGGTGTAAACAATGTAGGGTGAAATAATTACTTGAGCAAAAATGAAATTGACGTTCAAAAAGAATAAGAAAAATATTTTTTTCATCTGTTTATAACATCTCCACTGTTAATATAATAGTTCCGCTATGTAAGCCCGGAATATTTCCGGTTGTTGTTATAATTTTTCCACCCAACCAAATATAAACCGGGCGAAAAAATCCTACGTTATTTATATACAAAGGTGAATGAGGATTAAATCTTCTTCTGCCATATTCCCTGTCTCTGAACGACCATGCCGCATGTCTGCGCTTAAATTTAATACGAATCTTATCATTTCCCCTTCTCAAATAATTTGGCAGCGTGAGTGTAATTAAAAAATCTTTTCTTCTAAAAAATTGTGTGTGCAAAAAAACGAACTTTGCGGCGTTTTCGTCAGTATGTCTAACTTCAGAAGAATATCCGATAAAGACGTCTCCAAAATTTAAATTGTTCAACGTAAATGCATAGAGCGATTGTGCGGAAAGTTCGGCGCTTACCGGAAATATGAACAACAAGAACATTGAAATAAAACAAAATTTTTTCATTTTTATACGAATGAGAATAATATGATTTTGCAATTTATTAACTATAAAAAGTATGAAACTATAATATAATCAAATAATTACAATTAGTATGCCACAGTAAGCGTGAATATCCCTTCGTAATTTCCTTCGGTGCTTTGAGGTTTAATATCGATATCTCCACCTACCCAAATGAATGTTTTTCCAATTCCGTTTTGATTATTTAGCAGAATTGTTGAACCACTCTTAACTACCGAAGGAGAAACAAAGTTGATGTTAACCCCGGTTTGTAATACGGCGGGTAAAAAAATTAGCGGATTTGAACCATGATTGCTTGATTGTGTGAGAAGTGTCGGTTTGTAGGTTATAATTGCTTCCTTATTTGGATGACCGCTTACTACAAATTCAATTCCTTCATCCGGTTGTTTAATAATTTTTTGTCCGTCTCCGTTTAAAATGACTTCACCGAAATCCAGATTTCCTTTGATTTTTGTAATATTCAAGCCTTTTAGAAGTTTTACTTTAATCAACGCGGATGTTTGCGCTTCTTTTTGAGCAAAAAGCGGTAGTGCTGTAAAGTATAGCAGTATGTAAATAAAATACTTTTTCATAGAATCAAAAATTCCGGAAATACTTCCCTATTATCGTTATTGCTTTACAAATTTTAACAAGATATTACAAATTTAGTATGAAACCGAAATAACAAACAAACCTCTGTAATCTCCCGGCGGTTGATTTGCTGCAATGTCAATTGTGCCGCCGACCCACAAACGAAGTTTACCCAACAGTCCCTCTCTCATTAATCTGGCCGAATCGCCGGATTGAATTTTCTTGCCGTTCTCCAATTCAACATCCGGTACAAATATAATTGTACCCATGTTACCGCCATAAATCAATATCCATTGGGAATTGTCCAATTGAACATCATCAAATGTAATTGTAACAAATCGGTTCGGATGTCCAACTATCTCAAACAATTTACCTTCATGCGGTGAAATAGTTTCTGTAGAAGGGGTACCCGTTAAAATTATTTCTCCGAAATCCAGATCGCCGCTTAACGGAGTGATGGAAAGCGGAACAATAAGGTTTGCAAATCCTCTTGCGCTTGTACTTGTAATTTGGGCAAACGAATGATTACACGAAAACAAAAAAATGAAGAAAAATAAATTAATTGCTCTTTTCATATTATTAAAATAAAAAGGAACGGATTAATTACCAAGAAGATATGATTCGGGAAAATTATTATTGGATATAAAAAAAGCGGCGTTAGCAACTCCTTTCGGAAATTACCAACGCCACCGAGGACCCATGAGATAAAGAAAATTTGTTACACTTTGATTATCGTAATAACATCAAATAAGTTTAGTTTTTTTTATTAATACGCTACGGTCATCGTAAAAGTTCCCGTATAGTCACCTTGTTCTTGATCCGCGCTTATTGCGATTGAACCGCCAAGCCAAAGATATAAATTACCGACACCCGAATTATTCACAAGTGCAACTTGGTCACCACTGTTAACGTTATTTGCATTCGTGTACGTTGAACTCGAACCGGTTTCATCCACATCTGCCGTGAATGGTAAAACATCGTTGTTTCCACCGTTCGCAGCAACCCATGCATCATTGGTTAAATTTATGTTGCTAAAAGAAACCGTAACGTTTTTGCCCGGGTGACCGGTAACTAAAAATCTTACACCGCTATTGGGTGCTATTGTTTGAGTAGTGGCACTTCCGGTCAAAATTATTTCACCAAAATCCAAGTCACCATCCAAATTTTGTATGGACAATCCTTTTTTAAGTTGTGCTTTCACTTCTGCAGTTGCCGAAGCCGATGATTGGGCGAATAAGTTTGCACCGAAAAAAAACAATAAACTAATAGTGAATAATGCAAATTTTGTGTTTTTCATTTTACTCCTCTTTTTTATTCCTTTTGGTAGCAGGTGAATTACAAAGTGTGTGCCAGATCACAATATGATGGAAAAATTAGGATTTTTACGCTTTTGGTAGGATTTTATTCTTATTAGATTAAATTTTTGTTTTAAGATACTTTGTGATCTATATCAAAATTTGTCATTTCAATTCCTATGTTTCATTTTAGTGCAATAAAGTAGTTTTTATTGTATTGATATTTATTAAATATTCTTTTATTTTCAGCTTGTTCAAATGAAGACGTCCTCTATGAAAATATACTTTATATATTTCTTCTTTTTTTTAATTGTTGTATCTTGTTCTTCTAAAGACTCTACAAATACATATAATGATTTGAAAGAAAAAAGTTTAAATGAAATACTCCAAGAATTAGCGTACAAAAATTTTAACGGGAACGGCTATTCCCATTTTAACGAAAACGGAAATTATGTATTAGTTACAAGTAAAGAACAGATAAAAAACAAACCAAATCCTACGTTAAAGTTTTTTATCTATGATGTCCAAGCGAAAAGAATAATTTTCAAAGATACAATATTTAACGGGAACGTTTTTTGGAAAAATTCTAAAACTGTTGAAGTTGCAATTTATCCGGCAATAGAAATGAAAAATCCTTCCAAATATGCAATAGGATATTTGTTTAATGTTAAAAGCGGTGAAAAAACTTCCCGTATACAAAACTAACCCCCGCTGTTTTTTGAATTTTAAATAAGTTTAATTATTATCAAAGGAGGCTTAATGTCTAACCGCAAAATTTTAATTTTCCTTTTTTTCTTTGCTTTCGGAATCACACTTTATTTTAGCAATAATGTATTCCAAAATACAAAATATACGGTCTTCAAAAATTCGCTAAATGATGTTCAAAAAAGACCAAATCCGTTTACGGAATCCTCTGAGAAAGAAAAACTAATTGAAGAAAAAGTAAAAACGGATCAGCCCGATAAATTTGCAGAGTATTTCAGAAGAATTAAAACAAGAGAAGGTAAAACCAAACCGGATTATCCTTTGGGATATAAAATAAAAGAATTAAAAAAAGCCAAAGAGCAAGTGAAAAAATTGGCTAAATCAAATAACAAAATTACCGAAGCATTACCATGGATTGAAAGAGGTCCGGGAAACGTCGGCGGTAGAACACGGGGACTGGTTGTTGATCCCGATGATCCTTCGCATCAAACATGGTTTGCCGGTTCAGTAGGCGGCGGTATTTGGAAAACAACGGATGCCGGAGCAACTTGGGTAAATAAAACACCCGATTTGCCTAATTTGGCAACTGTTACTATCGTTATGGCTAAATCAAATCACGATGTTATGTATGCCGGTACGGGCGAAGGTTTTTATAATTTGGACGCTGTTGAAGGAAACGGGATTTTTAAATCTACCGACCGTGGTGAAACTTGGACGCAATTAGCAAGTACAACAACAAACACGGCATTTAAGGTTATAAACAGAATAGTTGTAGACCCTAACGATGAAAACGTTGTAATAGCCGCTACTAACAACGGTATTTTTAAATCTACTAACGGTGGTAGTTCATGGACAAATGTTTATTCTTCCGGTAGAATACAAGATTTAGTAGATAATCCTTTGAATTTTAATACTTTGTATGCTACTCGTAATAGTGTCGGCGTTTTAAAATCAACGGATGGAGGTAATACATGGTTTTCTTCGTCAGAAGGAATTTCAGGCGTTAACCGGATGGAAATTGATATTGCTCCCTCCGATACAAACCGTTTATATGTTTCTGCCGAAGGAAGTTCTTCTAAAATGTTTATGAGTCTTGATGCAGGTGCAAATTGGGTTGAGGTAATCGATGCATCCACTAATAATTACGATTGGTTGGGTGGTCAAGGTTGGTACGATAACACAATTGCCGTTCATCCGTATAACGAAAATATTGTTTTTTACGGGGGAATAGATTTATGGAGAGCCGAGATTATTTTCGATTCCGCTAAGGGAATTTCTTCCGTTAAAGAAAACGGAACCGAAGCATTCATGGATTACAAACAATCGGATCTACCTTTTCTTAATGGCGGCTTAGGAACAGGAGAAGATTATTGGGATGAGAAAACAGCTACTAATGCGGATTTTGTTTCCGTTGAAATTCGTTTCGGTCCTGGAAAATCACAAAAAGCTCACCGTTTTATAAACAATACGAACACTTACCAAGATTATGTTAATGTTCCCTTCGAGGTATGGGATATTAATAATAATAGTCAATTAATGGTTTCCTTCCGGGATATCCAAAATGATTCAGAATTCAATCTTTCTTCCTCAGACGGAGACGAAATTTTCGTACATGCGGTTCCTTATAACTCTACAAATCCTAATTTTAATATTACTGATAGTCCCGGCTTGAAGTATAAAAATCTTTATGTAATTACTCCTAAAAATGCAGCGGGCGTTAATTGGAATCCGAATAACCTCCCGGAATCCAATTTGCGAATTAATTCAGATTACGTTCCCGTCTACAAAAGAAATTCCGTAGCTATTACCGATGGTTACAATCAATACGGTGAATCGGATGATATCCACGTAGATCATCATAATATTTTGGTAATACCAATCGATCAAACAACAAACACATTTGCTCTATTGAATGGAAATGACGGTGGTATAGCCTATTCAAGTGATGGAGGCGAAACATGGGTGGAAACCGACCAAAACGGTTATAACACAAGTCAATTTTACGGAGTGGACAAAAAACCCGGCGCAGATGAATATTGGGGTGGAACTCAAGATAACGGAACTTGGCAATCACCAACCGGAACTAGCGCCACGGCATCTTCCGCTTACAGACATAGAATCGGGGGTGATGGTTTTGAGGTTGCATGGCATTATAAAAACGGCAACAAAATGATAGGTGGTTCTCAATATAATAGATTTTGGAGAACAGTTAACAATTGGAACTCTTACGAAGCGGCGAACGTGGGCTTTAACGGTTGGGGTAATTCCTCTATATCTCCTTTTATTTCAAAAATCGCAAGCTCTAAGAGCGATCCCGATTTACTTTTTACTATAACCAGAGAAGGTGTATATAGATCCGATAACTTTGCTGCCACATGGACTTTAACACCAATTACTCAATTTTTCGATAACGGGAATTATTTCTCTCAAGCGCAAGTTGCTATTTCTATTGCCGATCCGCAAGTGGTTTGGGCAGGTGTAGCTATGACAAGCTCAAGGAAATTACATGTTTCGAAAGACGGTGGGCTTTCTTTTACACCCGTGAATAATTTTGATAACATCGGTGGAATTTCCGGATTGGACACTCACCCGACAGATCCTGCCACGGCATTTGCTTTATTTTCATTTGCAGGATATCCGAAAATAATACGTACAACAGATTATGGAAACACATGGACAGATATTACCGGTTTTAGCTCCGGTGTCCCCAGTACAAACGGATTCCCCGATGTAGCAGTCTATTGCGTTTTAGTTATGCCTTATAATACCGATATAATCTGGGCAGGTACCGATATCGGAATAGTTGAATCGATTGATAACGGTGCTACATGGCATTTAGCGGATAACGGACTTCCCAACGTTGCTGTTTGGGAAATGAAAATTGTAGATGACCAAGTTGTTGTTGCTACACACGGTAGAGGAATTTGGAGTGTTACGCTTCCGGAATTAGCAGGTTATACTCCACCCGAAGTTACGCTTTCACCGAGAATTAACGGTCAAGTAGTTCAATCCGCAGGCGGTATCTCAATTCACGCCTCTCTGCGTTCCATTTACGATTCTACTTTGGTTATGATTAATAATTCACCGGTTTCCAAAGTAATTGCGAACAACGTAAAAGATACCGTCATTCATGTACCTTTAAATATGAACGGGGAAATTACCGTTTATCTTGCATCCTTTAAAAACGGTAGAAAATATAAATCTTCTTCATCTTCACTTTTTGTAGCTTCTTTGTTAGAATCCCGACGAGGCTACGTCACGGATTTTTCGGCAAACACCGATGAGTTTTTATCCTCCGGTTTTACATTCGGAACAGTATCCGGTTTCGAGTCAGAAGCGGCACATACGCCGCATCCATACGAGAACTCCACTGAATATTTGTTGCTGTTAAGAGTTCCAATAGTAGTTGCTTCTACAAATGCTACTCTCAAATATGATGATGTAGCAATTGTGGAACCTGGCGAAGGCGGCACAAGATACGGCGATACGGAATTTTGGGATTATGTTGTCGTAGAAGCTTCTACAGGTGGAACCTGGACACCGTTGGAAGACGGTTACGATGCCAGATTAGATAACAGGTGGTTAAATGCCTACAACAGCGGCGGTTCCGGTAATTCGTCCATGTTTAGAACCCACACTCTTAATCTTTTAGATCATTTTAATCCTGGCGATACTATTGTTGTTCGTTTCAGGTTATTTGCGGATCAATTTGTTACCGGTTGGGGTTGGACGATCGATAATCTCCAGATTCAAGACCAATTCGTGGGTATTGAAAGCAATGCTAAAATACCAACAGAATTTGCTCTCGAACAAAATTATCCGAATCCGTTTAATCCATCTACCACGATTAAATATTCGATTCCGATTAAAACAAACGTAAAATTGAGCATTTACAATAGTATCGGCGAGCTTGTTACAACTTTAGCAAACGAAGAAAAAGCTGCCGGAAATTATTCCGTATCGTGGAATGCCCAAAATATCTCAAGCGGAATCTATTATTATAGAATTGATGCCGGTGATTACAGAATGACGAAGAAAATGATTCTATTAAAATAATTTGATTAAATACCTTATTTAATTGCCCGACCGGACATACTGAGGTCGGGCTTTTTATTTAATTTAAGTTGTAAATAAATTGAAAGAAAAGGTAATTGGAATCTTAAGGTAGTTCTCTTTTTAACTTCTCGATATTTATGTCTCCGTACGAATACAATGTATTATCAAGAAATACAGCGGGAACAATAATAGCTTTAGTTTCGTTTATCTCGTCTATGTTTTTTACCATTAAATAAAGTTCGGGGTTTTCTTCCACTAAGTGTTCCAATTGATTTTGTACCCTTTTGCAAACCTGACACTGAGAGGATATATATAAAGTGATTTCCATTTAGGAATCAAAATATATATAAAATCGTTTGTCATTTGTCGTCACGATGACAGATTCATTATTATTTCAAAATACTTTCTAATTTCCCGGCATCGTGAATTATCAATTTCCTCCTGTCGAATTTGATATAACCTTGCTCTCTTAAATCGGTTAATATGGAATTCACTGTTTGCCTCGAGCAAGCAGTTAATTGTGCAATGTCTTGATGAGTTAAAAACGGTTTAACAATAATTTCTTCTCCGATGGTCTTTCCATAATTTTTTGAGAGCGAAAGCAAAAACGATACAACCCTTTGTTGAGCATCTTTAAAGACAAGCTCTTCAATTCTTTCGCTGAATTTTCTTAATTTGAATCCGATTAATTTTGTTATCCTTCTGTTTAATTCGGGATTCTCTTCTACAAATCTTTTGAAATCATCTTTGCTTATTGCACATATTAAACATTCATCCAAAGCTATAGCGTAATCGGTCCTTTCCCCGTCGTCTAAAACTCCCAACTCCCCGAAAACTTCACCCGGATTTACCAATGCCAAAATCATTTCTTTACCATCGGGAGAGGTTCTGGTAAGTTTTACTCTTCCCTTCTTTAAAAAGAATATCGAATCCGAAGGCTCCTTTGCAAAATAAATCGGCTGTGATTTTGGGAATTCTTTCATCGAAGTAATTCTGTTAAGTTTTTCCATACTACTTTTGTTTAGACCCTGAAACAGATTAAAATTTTCAAGATACCATAGTTTGGATTTTTCTGCCATGTTTTACCCTTTAAAAATGTTTCCTCGAATAATGCAGTAAAAAGAAAAAACGTATACTCAAATCTACCCTTTTATATTGTAAATTATGTAACCAAGCCGACAGAATCAACAGAAAACATAAGTTATATTAGACTGAGGTTCAGATGAGAAATCTTAAAAACATATTAATTCTTTTTTCAATTTTAGTTAGTCATACTTTTGCACAAACTTGCTGTACCTCCGGAACTCCCATTCTCAGTTCTTTAAAAATGTCGGTTGCCAACAAAAACATTTTGCAAATTAATTTAAGCTATAACTATAATATTTTGCAAGATATTTTGGATACCGATATAAAGCTAAACGATAATACGCGAGAAAGATTAACCCAATCCATAATACTGGAATTAAATTACGGCTTTACAAAATATTTTACTTTAGCAGCTTTATTTACTTACGTAAAACAATCAAGAACGATAAAACCCATAGAAGGATTACAAAATAACTTAGACGTTTTGGGAATAAGTGACATTGTAATTCTCGGTAAATATAATTTAATCCAACAGAATATACTTTCCAAAAACGATTTAACTTTGGGGCTGGGAATTAAAATTCCGGCCGGTAAGTTCGATGTAAAAGAAGATAATATTTTGGTTCCTGCCGATCTGCAACCCGGCACCGGTTCTTGGGATGAAATTTTTTGGGCATACTATTCGAGAGCAAAAATTTTTTCATCGCCACTTAATTTCATTTTGAATCTTTCTTATAAGCTTAACGGTTCAAGTAAAAGATTTGGGAAACAATTCGGTTCCTACAAATTTGGCAACGAGTTCATATCAACATTCGGATTTGTTTACTTTACAAATTCCGTTTTCACACCAACATTGTTTTTGAGATTAAGAAATACCGCCCACGATGAATTTTCCAACGAAAAAATTCCCAATACAGGTGGATGGTGGCTTAATCTTGTAGCCGGTGGTAATGTGGCGGTTTATAAAAATCTAACGTTCAGAATAAGCGGTCAAATTCCTTTATATACTTATTTAAATGGCGTACAACTAACAACAACGTTCGTTGGTTCTGCATCGATTATTTACAGAATTAATACCGGTAGCTCACTTGGGATATAAGAGAGGCGTAAAATGAATAAAATAAAATATACATTAATTTTGATTATTATAATTTTGACTTTTTCCGAATGCTCGCAACCTTCGGAAAATCCCCAATCATCAGTCGATGGTGAATGGCTCATACCACAAAACGAAGTTTTTGACGGTGGTCCGGGTCAAGACAGGATTCCCGCACTTACCAATCCGGTCATTGAACCGGTTCAAAACATAACATATTTAAAGGACGACGATTTAGTAATCGGCGTTAAAAACGATAATAATATAAGAGCTTATCCGCATGTTATTCTCGATTGGCATGAAATCATAAATGATAACGTAGGTAATTTATCCGTTGCCGTTACTTACTGTCCGCTGACAGGTTCCGCCATCGGTTGGAACAGAATATTGAACGGTTCGGAAACAATCTTTGGCGTTAGCGGATTATTATATAATTCTAATCTGATTCCATACGATAGAGCCACGGGAAGCCGTTGGTCTCAAATGTTGATGAAATCGGTAAACGGCTCTTTAATCGGAAAGAATATAAAAACGGAAACCGTTGTAGAAACCACTTGGAAAACATGGAAAGAAATGTATCCAGAATCAAAAGTAGTTTCTAAAAACACAGGTTACTCGCGTTCTTACGGCTTTTATCCGTATGGCGACTATAAAACAAACAACAACAATTTGCTGTTTCCGGTTTCGCATAAAGATAACAGATTACCAGCAAAAGAAAGAGTGTTTGGAATATTAATAAACGGAGATGCTTTTGCATTCACATTCGATTTCTTCAATACTATTAATTTAACAAATACTACTTTGTCGAATGTACCTGTCGTAATTTACGGTAACAAAGAAAAGAATCTGGCAATAGCATACGAAAGCACCGTGGGAAATAAAGTTTTAAATTTTAATTTGACCGACAAAAATTTGCCCGCTGTATTTAAGGATGATTTGGGAAATGTTTGGAATATATTCGGAGAAGCAATTGAAGGTCCGGATAAAGGAACAAAGCTCAAACCTGTTACGGCTTTCATTTCTTATTGGTTCGCATGGGCTGCCTTTTATCCCGATACGGAATTAAAAAAGTAATGGAACGAAACCGATGAAGCTCTTTTTTTATTTTACTGTTATAACATTTACTACAATGTTTGCCCAATCGGAAATATCGCACATATTAAAAGTATATCCGGACTGGAAAACAAACTTTTCCAAATCAATTATTAAATTTGACGAACTAATTGCCGGCGGTCCCCCCAAAGATGGAATTCCAGCAATCCAAAACCAAAATTCCAAAGCAATGAAGAAGCAGCAAAATGGTTAGACGAAAAAGAGCCTTTAATTTTAGTTAAAACCGGCAAAACGGCAAAAGGATATCCGCTGCAAATTTTACTTTGGCATGAACTGGTAAATGATGAAATCGACGGAATTCCAATTTTAATTTCATTTTGTCCCTTGTGTTACAGTGCAATTGTATTTGATAGAAGAGTAAAAAACACTACGTTGTTTTTCGGAGTAAGCGGATTGCTGCGTAATTCCGATCTTGTAATGTATGATTTTTTAACCGAATCCTTTTGGCAACAATTTACGAGGAAAGCAATAGTTGGAGATTTTACGGGAACTGAATTGAAAGTTTTATATTCTCAAGTAATTTCGTTTGAAGATTTTTGGAAAAACTATCCGGACGGTTTAATATTGTCAACCGATACGGGATACAAACGCAAATACGGAATGAATCCTTATTTCGATTACGATAATCCTGAGAAAAAACCTTTCATGTTTAACGGTAAAATAAATAAAAATATCCCACTTAAAGAAAAAGTAATCGGCATTCAAATAGATAATATTACAAAAGCTTATCCTTATTCCATCAGTAAAAAAGAGAAAGTAATAAATGATACTGTTAACGGAAATCATATAGTTGTTTTTCACAAAAGCGGTACGTATTCTATACTTGATCAGATTATAATCACTCAATCCAAAGATGCCGGCTCAACTTCAGTTTTTAGCTCCGAAGTAAATGGGAATATTTTACATTTTTATTACCGCGGTGGCAAATTCTTTAATGAGGAAACGGGAAGTACTTGGAATATTTTGGGTAGAGCAACCTCCGGAAAATACTTAGGCACACAACTCACTAAGATAAATTCCGGTGATTATTTTGCTTTCGCGTGGTTCGCTTTTAATAAAAATTCACTTCTTTACGGAGAATAACTTTATTAATTGCCAAATATAAAATATTATTTTATACTGCAAAATTTTTCTTGACTATTTCTGTAATTATAAATAATTTATAATCAAAATTATCCTATCGGCATATTAAAAAACTCAGAGTCTAAAAAAGTGGAACCGAACTTTAAGTTTATAAATCTTTCACAACAAACAACTATCACTTATAATATCAAATTAGGAGACATAAAATGGCAAAAGTTGTCATAATAGGGGCGGGCTTTGCCGGTCATACCGCTGCACTTTATCTCGGTGATGCTATAGGTAGGGATCATGAGATAACGGTTGTAAACAAATATGACTATTTCGGTTTTGTTCCCTCATGGGTATGGGTCGGCATCGGTCACATGGCTCCCGAAAAAACCCATTTTCCTCTAAAACCAGTGTACGATAAATTTAACATTAAATTCGTTCATGGTAACGCAACCGAAGTTCATCCGGACGATAACTTCATCGTTGTGGAACCTCATTCCGATGGGAAACCCATTCAATTGCAATACGATTATTTATTGATAGCAACAGGACCCAAATTAAATTTTGAAGGTACACCGGGATTAGGACCCCATCTCGGTCAAACATATTCTATCTGTACATTAGACCATGCAATACAAAGTAGGGATGTTTATCTCGAAAATGTAGAACGAATGAAAAAGGGAGAAAAGATAAAAATTGTAATCGGAACGGGTCACGGTGGTGCTACATGCCAAGGAGCCGTTTTGGAATATGTAACAAACATTCACAAAGACCTCTTAAGAAGAGGATTACGTGACAAAGCCGATATTATGTATTTCAGCAACGAAAGAGCTTTAGGAGATTTTGGTGTTAAAGGTTTAAAGGCAAAATATAAAGGAAAGTTAATGCCTAGCAGTGAATTTATCGAAGCAATATTCAAACATTACGATATCAAATGGGAAGTTCAGAAAGCTGCTTTAAAAATAGAAAACAACACAATATTCTGGGAAGATTACGACGGTAATTTCGGCGAAACGAGTTTCGATTTTTCGGTATTGGTTCCACAATTTTTAGGAATCAAATTTAAATATATCGGGAAAAACGGCGAAGATGTTTCGGAAAAAATCATCAATCCGGCAGGTTTTGTTTTAGTCGATGGTATTTACGGTCTTTCGTACGATGTATTAGCCGATAATCCGGATGCATGGCCGTCGGTTTATCAAAATAGAAATTATAAAAATATTTTTGCTGCCGGAATTGCGTTTGCACCTCCCGGACCTATTTCACAACCACATAAAACTCCAAACGGCACGGTCATAACAGCTGCGCCTCCTAGAACAGGAATGGTATCGGGAATTATCGGAAGGGTTGTGGCTAAAAATATTATAGAACTTATTAAACACGGAAGAATGACTCACCACGAACGCATGTCGGAAATGTATGCCGCTTGTATCGCTTCGATGGGTGCTTCCCTTTGGGACGGTTCCGCCGCAACAATAATGATGTATCCGGTTGTTCCGAATACCCGCAAATACCCGAACGAAGACGGAAGGGATTTGTTCGTAACTCATATGGAAATGGGTCTTGCCGGTGCATGGATGAAAAGAATGATTCACACAACATTTATGCATAAGTTCCGCGCCAGATTCGGTTGGAAATTAATACCTGAATAACGGAGGATTAAAATGGAAATAACACCCAAAGACAGCAAAATAATGAATAACAAAATCATTCAGTTTTTTAGATTTATAATTCTTAATCTTAAAATTCTGAAAGCTGTAGATAAAAGTAAACGTGCATAATTTATATTAACCAGGGAAACATTCTCTATGTTCCCCGGTTTAATTTCCGCCTAAAAATAGGCAGTCTTTCTCAAAGGGTGATTTATCAATTGATTCTAAACTAACCACCCGGCTATATTTTAATTAGTGTTTTACTCTTTATGAATAATTAAAACGCAGTTGATATTTTTTATAATCTATACTATTTTTGTATAGTATTAAAAATGAGGGACTGGTGTGTTATTCTTATTTAAGAGAGAGTTTGATTTTGCCATAAGAATATGCGCTTATTTAGGCGGATATTATCAAAAAGAATTAATCCCCATTAATCTTTTATCTACTAAACTATATATTACCAAACCCTTCACCACAAAGCTGGTTTACAAACTTAAACAAGCCGGCATTTTAGGAACCGAACAAGGAATTAACGGCGGGGTTTATTTAAAAGTTAAACCCTCAGACTTGTCTTTGTTCGATATTCTCAGCTCGGTAGGACTAAGCAAGACAATAAGTGAATGTATAACCGAAGATGATTTTTGTCCCCTACCGGCTCCTTGTAAAATTCATTCCTTCTTTATGGCGGAAGAAACCAAACTGATTAACAAATTAAGAAAAACCAAAATATCTAAATTTATTTTCAGAGATAATGATTTGAAAACAAAAATCAATCAACCTAAAAAAAAGAGAGGTTAATATGGATGCTGTAACAATTGCAAGATGGCAATTTGCCATAGTTACGGTTTACCACTTCTTCTTTGTGCCATTAACACTCGGACTCTCCATTTTCGTAGCAATACTTCAGACATTTTATTATAAAACCGGGGACGAAAAGTACAAAAAAATGACCAAGTTCTGGGGTAAACTGTTTTTAATCAATTTTGCAATCGGTGTAGCGACCGGTATTGTCCAGGAATTTCAATTTGGGATGAATTGGTCGGAATACTCCCGATTTATGGGCGATATTTTTGGCGCACCGCTCGCAATTGAAGCTTTGCTCGCATTTTTTATGGAATCGACTTTTCTCGGTTTGTGGATTTTCGGTTGGGAAAAGTTACCAAAAAAAATACATTTGGCTTCAATCTGGCTTGTTGCCCTTGGTTCAAATCTTTCTGCATTTTGGATTCTTGTAGCCAATTCGTTTATGCAACAACCCGCAGGTTATGTTTTACGTAACGGAAGAGCGGAAATGGCGGATTTCTTTGCCATTGTTACAAATGGTCATGTTTTGGTTCAATTCCCGCACGTATTTTTTGCCGGAATTTCTACTGCCGCTTTCTTTGTGTTGGGAATCAGCGCATGGCACATGTTAAGAAAAAGCAAAAATATTGAATTGTATCAAAAGTCATTCAAAATTGCTACCATTTACGGAATCATCGGTGTAGTTTTAGTAGTGCTGGAAGGTCATGCACAAGCACAATATATGACAAAAATCCAACCTATGAAAATGGCTGCGGCAGAGGCGCTCTGGGATTCAGAAAATCCCGCTTCGTTCTCTCTTTTTACCGTAGGCGACGAAAAAAACAGAAAAGATGTTTTCGCAATAAAAATTCCCGGATTATTAAGCTTCCTTTCCTACAATAAGTTTGAAGGGGAAGTTAAAGGAATTAACGACCTTCAAAGGGAATACGAACAAAAATACGGTCCCGGAGATTATGTACCGCCCGTTGCAATTTCTTATTGGACATTCAGAGGAATGGTTGGCGCCGGTAGTTTAATGTTTCTACTGGTTTTATATGCAATTTATAAAGTTAAAAACGACGACTACAATTTCAGTCCGAAAATTTTGAAACTTTACTTTTGGTCTCTATTTCTACCGTATATTGCTAATTCCACCGGTTGGATATTTACCGAAGTCGCGAGACAACCATGGATTGTTTTCGGGTTAATGAAAACCGAAGATGCCGTATCTAATACGGTTCCGGCCGGAAACGTTTTATTCTCTTTAATTGCCTATGCTCTACTTTATGCAGCTTTGATGGTTGCAACGGTCTTTTTATGGAAAAAATATGTTAAAGCCGGTATGGACGATGAACCGGAAAACGACGTGAACGTTGAATCAATAATTAGCCAAGCATAGGAGGAGAAAATGGATCTCAACACAATTTGGTTTATATTAATTGCGGTTTTGTTTATCGGATTTTTCTTTCTCGAAGGATTCGATTACGGCGTTGGAATACTCTTACCTTTCATCGGTAAAGACGATACATCAAGGCGGAAAGTTATTAATGCTATTGGTCCGCATTGGGACGGAAATGAAGTATGGCTGCTAACCGCAGGCGGTGCAACCTTTGCAGCTTTCCCACATTGGTACGCAACGATGTTTAGCGGATTTTATATTGCACTTGTCATCATGTTGCTTGCCTTGATTGTGCGCGGTGTTGCTTTCGAATACAGAAGCAAACATTCCACCGAAAAATGGCGAAATACTTGGGATTGGATGATATTTATTGGCAGCTTTGTGCCCGCTTTACTTTGGGGTGTTGCCATAGCCAATTTGATTCGCGGTGTGCCGATAGATCAAAATATGAATTACACAGGGAATTTTTTCACATTGCTTAATCCCTACGGATTACTCGGCGGCTTGGCTTCCCTTTCCGTTTTTGTTCTGCACGGCGCAATATTTTTAGCATTGAAACTAACCGGCGAAGAACTAAACAGAGCAAGGGAATATGCACGAAAAACTTGGCCCGTTGCTACTATTTTGATTTTTGCATTTGTGATTTACGGTTATTTCGAAACTGATATGTTCTCTAAGTTGGGCGTTAATCCGGGTGTAGTTCCCGTTATTGCGGCTTTAGCCATTCTCTCTGTTCAATGGTTGCTGAAAGCCCAAAAAGAAGGCTGGGCTTTTGTAATGACCGGTATAACAATTGCATTTTCCACAATTACCGTGTTTATGGGTTTATATCCGCGTGTTATGGTTTCCAGTTTGAACCCCGATTGGAGTCTTACAATTTACAATGCGTCTTCTTCGCCGTACACTTTAAAAATTATGAGCTTTGTAGCATTGATTTTTGTACCGTTGGTTTTACTTTATCAAGCGTGGAGTTATTGGGTTTTCAGAAAAAGAATATCGGACAAAAAAGAAGACTTGGAATATTAATTCCAGAACGATAATAAACGGGCGTTTCTTCAAATTTAAAATGTCCCATTTAATTATGGGACATTTTTTATATTTATAAATAAAATCACATTATGAAAGAATTCCCGGATGCATGTAGATAAAAGATTAATCAAACTTGCGCATAACTACCGTTTGACCGCAAGCATTTCAATTCTATCGGATTTATTTGCAGCATTCCTTACCATCGCGCAGGCTTTCTATTTAAGTATGATTATCGATTCTGTTTTTCTTCGATCAAAATCATTAAACGATGTCTCCAATTTAATTTTTATTTTGATTCTTGTAAGCGTATTAAAATCTTTGTTTATATGGTTGGGTCAAAATTCAGCAAATAAACTTGCCGTAAATATCAAAAGCAATTTAAGGCAAAAACTAACCCGTCATATTTTTAAATTGGGACCTTCATACACCAAAGGCGAAAAAAGCGGTGAAATTACAAATACCGTATTCAACGGCATAGAAAAATTGGAAGCATATTTCAGCCAATTCCTTCCGCAGCTTTTTCTTTCAGCTCTCATTCCCCTACTCATATTGATAATAGTATTTCCGGTGGATTTATTAACCGGCGTTGTTTTCTTGGTTACCGCCCCGTTAATCCCCGTGTTTATGATTCTGATAGGTAAAATTGCGGAATCAATGAACAGAAAACAGTGGAAAATCCTTAATTTGATGAGCGGATATTTCCTTGACGTAATTCAAGGTTTAGCTACCATAAAGTTATTCGGCAGACAAAGGGATATTCGTAAAAAGATTGAATTGGTTAGCGATTCGTTTAGAATATCAACAATGAAAGTTTTAAGGATTGCATTTCTTTCCGCGCTTGTTTTGGAAATTTTGTCGACTATCAGCATTGCAATTGTTGCGGTTGAAATCGGTCTCCGTTTACTTCACGGCAATTTGGAATTCCGCCAGGCTTTGTTCATATTAATTCTTGCGCCGGAATTTTATTTGCCTCTCAGACAATTGGGAGCTCGATATCATGCCGGTATGGAAGGGGTTTCTGCGGCTGAAAGTATTTTTAAAATTCTTAAAGAACCGGTTAAAATATCATCGGGGAAAAATACATTTAACCCCGGTTTGGCAAAAAACATTAAGGTTGAATTCCAAAATGTTTCTTTTTCTTATAATAATACCAAAGAAGCGGTAAAGAATTTATCGTTTACGTTAAATCCCGGAACGGTTACGGCTCTTGTGGGAAAAAGCGGAAGCGGTAAAACCACAACCGCAAATCTGCTTCTTAAATTCATTGAAAATTCAACCGGCAAAATTATTGTTAATGGTATGGACTTGAAAACACTAAGCCGTAACGATTGGCTTAAATTTGTTACTTGGATTCCGCAAAATCCTTATTTGTTTCACGAAAGCATAAAATACAATTTGCAATTAGCTAAACCCGGCGCAACGGAAGAAGAAATAATCGATGCGGCAAGAAAAGCCGATATTCATAATTTTATAAATTCTTTAGCCTACGGATATGAAACAATAGTTGGAGAAAGGGGGGCAAGGTTGAGCGGCGGTCAAGCACAAAGAATAGCTTTGGCAAGAGCCTTTTTGAAAAACTCGCCGTTAATAATTTTGGATGAACCTACGGCAAATCTTGATCCGCAAACCGAACTCCGTCTGCTCCGGAACATCGAAATGTTGACAAAAAACAAAACAGTTTTGATGATTGCGCACAGACTTAACACGATAAAAAAAGCAGATTCAATTTTGGTTTATTCAAACGGCGAAATAGTGGAATCGGGAAATTACAACGAACTTATAGAATTGAACGGATATTTTACAAAACTAATTAAATCATATTCCGGCGAAGATGAGTAAACAATTTCTCAGAGTTATAAAAATTGCGGGCAAATATAAATTTTGGATGCTTTTGGCATCGGTAACCGGATTTTTAACAATCGGCAGCAGTATCGGTTTGATGATGACTTCGGCATACATCATTGCTAAAGCCGCGTTGCATCCTTCTATTGCCGAATTGCAAGTCGGAATTGTTGGCGTCCGGTTTTTCGGGATTGCCCGTGGAGTTTTCCGCTATGCCGAACGATATATTTCCCACGAAATTACTTTCAAACTGCTTGCAAGGTTCAGGGTTTGGTTTTACGATTCGATTTATCCGTTATTCCCTTCGAAACTTGGTAAATACAGAAGCGCCGATTTATTAACTCGAATAGTCGATGACGTTGAAAATCTGGAACATATTTATGTCAGAGTAATAGCACCGCCGTTTGTTGCTTTGTTGGTTTTAATACTTATGCTCGTTTTGTTTGAAAGTTTTAACTTGCTGTATGCAACAATTATTATAATTTTCTTTTTGTTAGCCGGTGTTGGCGTTCCATTGTTTTCTTATTTTGCGAGTAAAAACATCGGGACAAAGTTGGTATTACTTCAATCAAGGATGAACGAATTAATAGTCGATCAAATTCAAGGTTTACCGGAACTTTTGGTTTTCGGTCAAGTTGAAAGTTTCAATAATGAATTCGATAAAACGCAAAAAGAATTTTATTCCCTTCAAAAAAAGAACGCAAAAATTTCCGGTGCTACGGAAGCATTAATCGGTTTGCTTATGAGCTTTGCCGTAATCACAATTTTGTATTCCGCTATTCCGAATGTTACCAACGGACTTTTAGATGGAGTTTATTTATCCGTTCTTGTTCTCGGTACAATGGCTTCCTTCGAAGCTTTGTTGCCTTTACCTGTTGCGGTTCAATTTTTGGAACAGAGCAATAAATCCGCATCAAGAATTTTTGAACTGACCGACACAGCAAAACCTTCCTTTCCCAACACGAAAGAACAACCGGAACCGAACGATTATTCAATTAAATTAAAATCTGTTTCGTTCAAATATTCCGGGAGCAATGTGGTTTACGATAAATTAAATTTGTTCATTCCGCAAAACAAATTGACGGCAATAGTGGGAGCAAGCGGCACCGGAAAATCCACTTTGGTAAATCTTATTACACGCTTTTGGGATTACGATGATGGGGAAATTTATATCGGTAACAAAAATCTGCGGGACTTTTCTCCCGCAGGAATTGCCAAGATAGTTTCCGTTGTTCCGCAACGAACTCATTTGTTTAATCTTTCGATAAAAGAAAATATTCGCTTTGCCAATCCCGCAGCAACGGATGAGCAAATTTATAATGCCGCAGAATTAGCAAATATTCATGAATTTGTATTAACCTTACCAAATAAATATGATGAATTAGTCGGCGAACAAGGATTAAAACTTAGCGGCGGCGAACGCAGAAGAATTGCACTGGCGCGTGCATTTGTAAGAAATTCCCCTGTATTAATTCTGGACGAACCAACAGCTGATCTCGATCAATTCAACGAAGAAAAAATTATGAACAATTTACACAAACTCTCCCAAACACATACCGTGTTGATTATCACACACCGTCTGCGGCATTTGAATAAAGCCGGTATAATTTACGTAATGGATAAAGGACAAATTGTAGAAAGCGGAACGCATGAGAAATTAATGGAACAAAAAGGATATTATTTTACAATGTTGAATTTGGAAAAGGATTTGGTTGTTTAGTTTTCTTTTTTTCACCCAATAAATGTTATTTTAATTAGCATGATTATATTAAATTTACAGTTCCAATTGAAAGAAAGTTTATGAACAAATTCGCACCGCTTGCCATAATATTTGCCGCAATACTTTGGGGAATAGACGGAATTATACTGCGACCTGCTCTTTATACTCTTCCCGTGGCGCTTGTAGTCTTTATCGAAAGCACAATTGTAACAATCTATCTTTCCCCTATTCTATTGAAGAATAAGAACGTCGTAAAAAAACTTGAGTTAATGGATTGGCTAGCATTCGGCGGTGTTGCGTTATTCGGCGGCGCTTTGGGAATAATGGGAATAACGAAAGCGTTGTTCTACGTTAACTATGTTAATCTTTCAATTGTAATTTTAATACAAAAACTACAACCCGTATTTGCTTTAACCCTTGCAGCATTATTATTAAAAGAAAGGCTGCCCGGCAAATTTTTCTTTTGGGCAACATTGGCAATTATCGGTGCTTACATTATGACATTCGGATTTCACTTCCCTTCCATCAATTCTGACAACAAAACACTTGCCGCAGCTTTGTATGCATTGTTAGCCGCTTTCAGTTTCGGTTTTTCTACCGTTTTAAGCAAACGCGCTTTGCGGAATGTTAGCTTCGAATTGGGAACTTATATCCGTTATTTGATTTCATCGATTCTAATGTTATTACTCGTTATTGTTTTTTCGGAATACACGGCTTTTAGCGAAATTACGTCGAATCAAATGCTAATATTTTTATTGATTGCATTCACCACCGGCGGTCCGGCAATTTTTTTGTATTACTACGGTTTGAAGAATGTCACCGCATCATCTTCAACGATATTGGAATTGGCTTTTCCCCTCACGGCAATAATTTTGGAATATTTAATCCACGGTAAAATGTTAAGTTTGGTTCAGTGGGTTGGAGTAATTCTTTTAATTTTCAGTATCACAAAAGTATCGGGATTTTCTTACAACAACAGAAATTAGAAAGGATTTATCCTTCTCAAGAAAACCATTAATTGGTCATTGGTCACTGTTATGTTAAAAATCAAGTAACGCGCAAGCAGAGTTGTCTGGCTGCAATATTTGAGTTAGTTCACCACAAAAAATACTCCCATTGCAATTATATAAGTTCTTTCAAATAAAATTATTTCAT
>JALVFE010000010.1 GCA_027030245.1 Melioribacteraceae bacterium | reverse complement strand
AAAAGTGTTATTTTCATATCGGCTCCTCTTAATTTTTTTTTTCCCTAAAACAAATTTATGCTCAGCAATTCTTTTTTGCTGAGCAGGAGCCTTCTTTTGCTTTTTTTTGTCGTTTTGGACAGATGTGCCAATGTCATGAAACAATCCTGCTAAAAACATATCATCTTGAAGTTCATTGGTAAACAACTTAATTTGAGCAATTTTTTTAGACATTAAAGCAACTTGATTACTGTGCTGCCAAATACTTTGATAAAATTTTGCTTTGGGACCGTCTTTGTCTATTAATTTGAATAATTTTATAGTTAATATCAAACTTTTAATAAGATTAATTCCAAAAAAATTCACGGCTTGTTCAATATTATTAACTCTGAGCGGGAAACCGAAAAAGGCAGAATTCGTTAATTGTAAAATTTTAGCAGTTATCAGCGGATCTTTCGAAATTATTTCACTGATTTTTTTTAGTGAACTGTTATTTGACAATATCTCTTTTTCCAATTCCAAATAAATTTCCGGTAAGCTTGGTACCTGTTCAAGATTATTAAACAGTTTTTGAACCTCCGGATTGTTCAAACATTCCCTAAGCCTGAATGCCCTTTTTAAGGTTGAAATTATTTCGTCGGCTTCAGCCGGTTTGGCAATAGCTTGATGAGCGATTCTTGCGGTCTGCAATGCGGTACCGTCTTCGGCATAACCGGAGAGAGTTATTCTAATAATTTCCGGATATTCCCGTTTCACAATATCCAATAGTTGAACTCCGCCCATGTGCGGCATCCTGATATCGCTGATTATTACGTCGACTTTATTTTCTTTAATAATTTCCAATGCTTGCTGACCGCTATCGGCATATAAAATATTCCATTCTTTTCTGTACGGATACAACATTCTCTTTAATGCATTTACCACGTTCTTTTCGTCATCTACAAATAATACACTTTTTCTAATTTCACTTTCCATTTTTGTTTTCTCCTTTTTCCGGATCCAAAGGTAAACGGATCGTAAACTTCGTACCAACACCCGGTTCGGATTCCACATCCAATTGACCGAAATGTTTATTTATTATTATGTCGTAGACGATTGCCAATCCTTGTCCGGTTCCCTTCCCCACTTCTTTTGTAGTAAAGAAAGGATCGTAAATTCTGTTTATTATTTCCTCGGGTATTCCGGCTCCGTTATCCTCAATAACTATCACAATGAAATCACCTTCTTGTTTTGTTTCGATAACGATTAACCCTTTCTCACCCGTATTTTCAAATTTTTCTTCAATTGCATGCGCTGCGTTTACAATCATATTTACGATAACTTGATTCATATCGCTTTGCAGGCATTTTACGGGCGGTAAATTTTCATCGTATCTTGTTTCAACATCCGCAACGTATTTCCAAGCGTTTTTCGATATAATGATTGTGTTATCAATTAATTTTTTCAAATCGACATTAACAAATTCATTCGGTCTTTCATGCGAAAATTCCCTCATTGCTCCAACAATTTTTGAGATTCGCTTTATTCCTTCTATCGATTGGTCAATTGCATTGGGAATTTCATCCAAAAGAAAATCCATATCGATTTTATTTACCGCTTTCTTTAATTCTTCCACACTGCCGTTTCCTTTGGCAATTTGTTGGGCGGTAAAAAGGACATCTTTCATTTCATTGTAAACTTCTTGCAGAAAACTGAGATTATCGCTAACATACTGCGAAGGAGTATTAATTTCATGAGCAATTCCGGCTGCCAAAGTTCCGATGGCTTCCATTTTTTGTGCATGGCGAATTTCTGTTTCCATACTTCTTTTTTCCGTGATATCACGAAGAACGCCTTGCGTTGCAATTTTACCTTTGTAATTTATATAGCCGACGGAAGCTTCTACTTCTTTTTTCTTGCCTGTTTTCGTAACCAAAGTAAATTCATATACGGGATTTACTTTTTCATTATTCTTTAACTTTCTTTGTCTTTCTAAAACTTCTTTTCTACTCTCAGGTGCTATATAATTAAATAGCTTAAAATCTTTGGATTTAAGATATTCTTTCTCAATTTCCAACAAATCAAGAAACTTATTATTTACGAGTTCAAACTTATTGTCGATTAACAAATAAACTGCATCGTTGAGTTTATCTAACAATGTTCTATACTTGTTTTCCGATTCTTGAAGCATTTGCATAAATTGGTTATGTTCAGTCATATCCTCAACAATCGCTTCGTAGTAAACAAAATTTCCTTCCAGATCATATATCTGCCAAGCACTTTCTTGCATTTCGGCAATCGTTCCATCTTTTCTTTTCCACTGAGTATCGTAACCGTAAATTTTCTTTCCTTGTTTAAGCCAAAGTAACATACGGTTCCTTGTTTCGAGATTAGGGAAAATGTTTTTGTCATCGAGTTATAAAATTTCTCTTTCATCGGTATAACCTAAAATCCTCACCAATGCAGGATTTATCATTAAAATTTTTCCTTTTCTATCGAATCGGTAAATACCAACCGTAGCCAATCTAATTAAATCTTCAAATCTTTTTTCTTTGTCCCTCAACATCATTTCATATGATTTTCGCTTTGATATATCGCGGATAATTCCTATAGCATTCCATTTGTCTTTGATTAGTACTTTGGAAAGAGATAATTCGACCGGAAATACTTCATTCGATTTTTTTAAACCGGATAATTCAATTGTTTTCCCAATTACTTTCCCTTCTCCTGTTTTGAAAAATCTATTCAATCCTCTGTAAGCGACATCTCTATATTTTTCGGGTACAATCAGCAAATGTAAATCTTTTCCTAAAGCCTCTTTTTCCGTGTATCCGAACATTTTTGTTGCCGAAGGATTCCACATTGTTATTTTACCGTTTTCATTCATCGTAATTATAGCTTCTATTGCATTTTGGGTTATAACTTTAAACTTTTCCTCACTTACTTTTAGTTCTCGAAAAGCTTCTTCTTCGGCAGTTTTATCGTGTTTAATTGCAATGAAGTTTTTAATTTTTTCATTTTCATCCAGAATCGGAGTTATTGACATTTCTTCTATATAAATAGAACCGTCTTTCCTCTTGTTTTTTATTTTTCCTTTCCAAACTTTTCCCGAGAGAATCGTTTTCCACAAATTTTCATAAAATTCTTTCGGGTGAAGTCCCGAATTTAAAATTCGAGGATTTTTTCTTAGTACTTCGTGTTTTGAATAGCCTGTTAATTTTGTGAATGCAGGATTAACCCAAAGTATATTACCCTCTTTATCGGTTATGATTATGCCATCTACTGTGGCTCTTAATGCAGCACTTTGTAATTGTAGTATTTGCTCGGTTTCAATTTCGTAGTTAATATTTTGTGAAAAGGAAGCAAAATTATTTTCACCGAACAACTTGATTTTATAAACTTTGGATTTAACCCAAATAATTTGTCCGGTTTTACTAATGTAAGGTGCGTTACAATCAATGACATCTTTATATTGTAAATTTCGAAGGTATTCTTTTAAGTCAATTGCTTTGTCAAACTTTCGAAGATCAAAAACCTTTAGTTTTTTAACCTCCGAAAGAGTATATCCCAAATCATCCAATAAAGCTTTGTTAACGAATTTGATTTTACCTTCTTCATTAAAAATGCACACGTAGGTTTGAATGTTTTCCAAAAATTTTTCAATAATTTTGCTTTTCTCTTTAGATTCGTTTAGAACGTCTATTATTTTATTTTGATTGAAATAGAATGTTACAATTGTTCCTGAAGGAAATCTTGTAACAAAATTCTCACGCCACCCCGTATGCCTTTCGTCTTTGTACAATGCAAGGTGATGATGCTGACCTTCCCCGTATCCAAAACATATCTAAAAACCTTCAGTAACCCAAATTCATCCACACCGGGGAAAACTTCGGTAAGTTTTTTACCCAATACATTTTCTTTTGATATTCCTTCTGCTTTTTCAGCAGCTTGGTTAAAATAAGTGAAGATAAAATCTTCCCCATAATTGTACGGAGAGTATGCAGCTATACAAATATCGGTAGTATCAAATGATTCAAGTATCTTAAGTTCTTTATGGGTTAGTTGAAATAATTAATTCGAGTATTTACTTAAAAAATTATTGGTTCCCAGATCGCCTTTTTCTCTTTCCATAATTAGTCGAGTATTTTCTTTGATTATATTATCGAGTAAAAAGAAAGGAAAATTAGACTAAATTGAAGATACTTAGTTAATTAATGATTTAGTCGCAATAGTATTTTATAATTTTGAGAATAATAATTAAAAATCCATATTTACCGAACAGTTGAATGGTAAAAAACATCAAAATCCATCATCAAAAAAATAAAAAAGATACATTATCCGTTTATTGACAATCAGAGTATTTTATCTTATTTTTGTAAGTGGTCATTTACTTACGGTAGAGTTTTAGAATGAAATTCACCGAAATGCAATTTAAAATAATCGATAAATCAATCGATTTAATTGCCGAACGTGGTATTCAAGGATTTACGATAAAAAATCTTGCTGCTAAACTTGGACTTACGGAAGGCGCTATCTACCGTCATTTCAAAAGCAAAGAAGAAATCTTGCTTAGCATCATAAAGATTTTTCAAGCCGAAGCGTCCAAAACCTTGGAGAATGCTTGCTCTACAAAATACCCTGCTATGGAAAAAATAACTAAAATTTTCAACCATCACTTTAACTTCTTTGCTGAGAAACCTTCGGTTGCTTCAGTAATTTTTTCTGAGTCTATTTTTCAAAACAAACATTCCCTTTCGAAAGAAGTCAAGAAGTTATTAAATATGCACGAAGAAGCGCTGTTATGTATTATTAAAAGCGGACAAGATTCAGGCGAAATTATTAACGGAAAAATCCGGAAAGAAGAACTTGTTAAAATAATTATAGGATCGATTAGATATACAGTAACAAAATGGAGATTGTCTAATTTTAAGGGTGACATTATAAAAGAAGGTAATAAGTTACTAAACACAGTCAAATATATCTTAACTATTAAAATGGACTAATTTTTTGTTAACTAATTCAAGGGTAAAATATAATGAAAAAACTAAACCGGTTTAATTTTCTATTTCGTTCCACCAAAGGATTAGTTCTTGTTGCTATATCGTTAATTTCGATTGTTACTGCAGTTTGGGGAACTCTTTCCGGTCCAATGGTCGAATGGGGAGTTCGGGATATTACAGTTAGAACTTTGGGTATGGAATTGAATCATTGGGAGCGTGAAGGAAGAATTATAATGCTGTATCATACAATTGCAATGGCTGTGCTTGCAATTGAAGTTTATTTTATTACTTCTCTCGTTCCAATGAAAAAACATCAGCAAACAAATATAAATGCAACCATAACTGTCGGTTATATAACGGCAATGGTCTTCGGTTTATGGTTTGCTTATTTCGGTCATGAATACATTTTCCACGGATTGTTTTTGGTCGGGCAATCTTTAATTTTCTTTGCAGGTGTTTCACTTGCGGTTGCACTCTGGCCGTGGAATAAAGAGTATTACCTTTCTCCCGACAGTGACTATGCACACACTAAATCGGGAGTGGATTTGGAACGCTTGGCATTTTTTACAATGGCAGTATTAACTTTACTTTCGGCTATGTGGGGTGCAGTGACAGGTTCGTATTGGAAAAACGGTCATGAAACTTTTCTTGCCGAAAATTTAATCCGCAATCCTCACAAAACCGCTTTACAAAAAGCGATTATCGGACATTTACATATTATGCTTTCGTTAGTTGCGGTTGCAATTACTTTGATTGTAGGTAGATGGCTCGATTTCAAAGGTGCACTACACAAATGGGCTATGTATTTAATGATTGTCGGTTCTATCACTCTTACCCTCGGGGCTTTATCGGTAGTTTGGCTTCCTTGGGCACATACTATTATTTATGTCGGTTCCGTGGGTGTAATGTTAGCGGCATTGCTATTTGTTATTTTCTCTTGGAAAAAATTAATAATCGAAGGAACTGCGGATAAAGACAAACCTACTTTTATGGATAAAATAAGAGCTTTGTTTAAAGACCCGCTTAAATTCGGTCCCGGTTGGCAAATGGTTTTCATGAATTTCACCGTAAGCGGTGTAGGAATTTTCATGGCAATCAAATTAGATAAAATCTTTAGAGTTTGGCCGGCACGGGAAGAAAGAATTACACTTACCGGTCATTGGCATATTCTTGCCGCATTAATTGCTACTATAATTATCATGTATTATTGGGATATTTCGGGACTTAAAGGAAAAGTCAGGCAATGGGCCGGCTGGATTTTAATTATCGGTTCGGATTTAGCCTTTGCTGCTGCAACGGTATTTTCGATGAAACGGCTATTTGTAAAAGAATATTTCGAAGCGCCCGTTGTTAACTATACTATGCTAGCAATGGATTTCGGTTTGGGAATTATTCTGGTCGTCTTGGCAATATTTTTAGGTTGGCGTTTATTCGACTTATTTAAACAAGAAGCTTTGTGGAAAAAGGAAGCGGAAAATCCAGAACTTGAAATAAATAGAATTTTACCCGCCAAACCGATAAAAGACGCTAATGTAGAAATGGAGGTGGAAAAATGAGAAAGATAAACTTACCTTCGTTTGTATTTGTACTTTTCCTTTTGTCGTCTTGTATTGCACAAGAGTTCAAAGAACTCGAACCTATCAAATACATAGAGACCGGCGTGAATCCGAGCGAATGGGTACAAATTCCTGCCGGTGAATTTATGAAAGGTCAACACAGACATAAAACAATAATTGAAAAACCGTACGAAATTATGGTTACCGATGTTACAAATGAACAATATGCTAACTATCTAAGCGAAGCTTTGGAAGCGGGCAAAATTAAAATCGTTAACGATTCGATTATGGGTTATTATCCAGGTGATCCATTCGACGGTTGGAAACATGAATTTAAAATTACTGCGGGTGATAAAGTTTATATGTACTTAAAAGAACCCGGAATCCGTATAAAATATGACGGAAATAAATTTTCCGTAATTAAAGGATATGAAAACCATCCGGTAACATTTGTAAGTTGGTTCGGGGCTAATGCTTATGCTCAATTCTACGGTTGGAGGTTACCTTCCGAAAACGAATGGGAAAAAGCCGCACGTGGTAAAGACGGAAGGACTTTCCCGTGGGGTGAGGAAATTTCTCCGAATATAGCTAATTACAATAGTAGTCATAACTTGTTTGAAAAAATCTTTCACAAAGATATAACCACTACTCCTGTCGGATTTTTTAACGGTAAAAACTACGACGGATATCAAACATTGGATAATAGAAGTCCGTACGGACTTTACGATATGGCAGGAAACGTATGGCAATGGTGCGGCGACGATTATCCGAATATGCACTACAGGTATATGCGTGGCGGCAGTCGTACTAACTATGAATACAATTTATTCACTTGGGCAAGAAACAGTGCCGGACCAAGTTTTTACAGTATGTACGTTGGTTTCCGCTGCGCCAGAGATGTTAAACCGGAACCACAAGAAAATAATAATCAAACGGACAACCAATGAAAATCATTTCCAAAATAAAAGGAAGTTTGGCTATTTACAGACCGTTAATTAAAAGTTTACAAACCGGTTTGTTATTAATTACCGGAATAACGGGCTATGCGAGTGCCCGTTGTCCGGTTATGAATTGGTCAACATTACTTGGACTAACCGTTAGTTTGTTTTTAAGTATTAGCGGTAGTACTTTACTAAATATGTGGTACGACCGCGATATTGACGCTAAAATGAACAGAACAAAACACCGACCACTTCCATCCGGAAAAGTTTCACCCAAGGAAGTATTAATTGTTGGATTATTAATTTCAGGTATCGGTGTTAGCTTGGCACTTAGTATGTCATTGATTTTCGGAATTGTAGTTTTTGCCGGACTGTTTATCGACGTGGTGATTTATACAATTTGGTTGAAACGAAAAACTGCTTGGTCGATTGTTTGGGGCGGAATTTCGGGAGGCATGCCAATTTTAGCCGGCAGAGCACTCGGTATGGGCGAAATTGATGTAATTGGAATTTTATTCTCGCTGGCAATTCTACTTTGGATACCGACACATATTTTAACATTCAGCATAAAATATTTTGAAGATTACAAAAGAGCGGGCGTCCCGACCTTCCCCTCGACATACGGAGAACATAAAACGAGAATTATAATTGCTCTCTCAAGTTTGGGAGCTGCAATTTCGATTGCTTTGGTAGCTTACGGAATCGGATTGTCGTGGGGTTATTTAAGGTTGTTCGCCGTTTTAACCGTAGGTATTATCGGTCTTGCATTTGCCAGCGTATTTAAACCGTCCGAAAATGTGAACTTCGGACTTTTTAAGTATGCTTCTTTATACATGCTCGGATCAATGCTTCTTGTTATTTTCGGAACTTTATTTTAATGAGATAATTATGCTCAATCGCTTAACATACTTGGCAACAAGTATAATTGCGGGATACAAAATTGCAAACGGAATGGATACTTATTCCGATCTTACTACCGCTTTTTATACCGTATCGTTCGGTGTTTTATTGCTTGCGTGTATTTTACTTTTGTTAATGGGTTTCGAAATTATGGAAAACGATTACGTGGCTATCGTAACTTCGCTTATTCCAATAACACTTTCTCTTGGATTGGCTACCGATAAACTTGAACAACCTCAAATTTTTATAGCCGTAATCGGCATAGGTTTCTTTGTGGCAATGGTAGTAAGATTATACGGAAAAAACAAAATTTCGGCACTTTCTTTAGGTGCAATTCATTTCTTAGCCGGTTCCGTAATCTTTTTACTTCCCCTATTTTTATTTTGTAGCGGAAAAACCGGATATAAAATTTTAGCTATTAGTTTGGGCGGTTCATTAATCGGCATTACAGGAATTTTGTTAGGCTTAAATAAATTAAACAAATTTATTAATCTAAAAGAAAAAATATATGAGCAATTTCCCCTTATTCTTTTTATGACTACTGTTTTATTTGTATTTGGACTATCGGAAAATTAGTGTATGCAATCAATGAGCAAGAAATAAAGAATTTCCCATAAAAATAAGTGAGTATTTACTTATTTCTAAGGGGGACATCAAAAACATAAAACGGAGGGTAGGTATGCTGCACAAAACAACAAAGAAACAAAGAACAATTATGGCTGTAACAGCCGTAATTGCCGGTATTTTAATGATGTTTGTTATGCCAACGCTAGGGATGAAAACATTAAAATTAGCACTTGTAAATGTAATGGAAAGATTAATTCCGTTTGATCCCGATTTTTATCCCGCAGTCCCGATTCTCGGCGCAACATACAGCATCTGGTTAGTTATGCTTTGGCTTGGGGGCGCATTGGCAATTGTAATAGCAAAAAAAATCTACGAAGGGAATGAATGGGCAAGGAGTATTATGCTCGGTTTAGCCGCAATTCCTTCGGTAGCCGGAATGACGATGTGGATTCCTTGGATGGTATTGGTCGTATCGGATTACTCGAAAGGTCCGGTACCGGGAATTCTCCCACCTCCAGCCGGAACATCCCCAGCAGCACCGGTGTTATGGGTGATGCTGTTCGGTTTACTTTTTTACTACATATTTTTACTATTAGACGAAGATACTATAAAAAACAAAATACTTCGCTTAATCCCCTACACATTTCTCGGAATTGTTGCCGGTATGGTTTTCATGAATGGTCAGCACGGTGTAAGATATTTCATTTTTATTCCCGAACTTTTAACTGCAAATCCTCCGGGAGATTTTAATCCGCTTGGTAATTATTTTACAAACTTGGATTACTACAATGCATTGGCTTTAACAACAATTTCACAAGCACAAATCGATTCTTTGCAACCCGATAAAGTTGTTGATATTGTTACAAAAGATCTTAAGGTGGTTCCGCAAATTGTTAAATTTTCCAAACCCACATATAATCCAAATACTTTAGCCCTATTGCTTGGAGGATATGCAAACTACATTTCATCATATTTAATGATTCTTGCCATTCCGTTTTTGGCAATGAAGAAAAAATTCGCTTACTATATGGTGTTAACTACCGCCTTTGCTACGGCAATGATGGGATTTTATGTTTATTTCGTACGAAGTTCTTTTGAATGGTTTGTAGGCGGAATTCTTTCACTTGTTTTACTGATTATTTTCTTAATTCCTGTTTTTAGAAAAATGTTTATAGAAGAGTAGTAAATAAAATTTTACTCTTATTAAATTTTTGAGGATTGAAAATGAAAAAAATATTAATAGTAATATTATTTGTTTTACCGTCATTTATTTGGGCGCAAAAAGCTGACCAAATGATTGGTGTGACTGCATTACAATTTGCGAGAGGCGGTTCTATTATAGCATCCCCAGTTGATGCACCGTGCATGATTTATAATCCTGCCGCTATTGGGGTTCTAAAATTCGATAAGATTGAGTTCGATATGGGCTTTGGAGTAATTAATCCCCCCAGAAAAATTACTCGTGCAATAAATACTCCTATGGAAAAAACAACGGAAAGCGGCGCCAACGCTTATTTAGGTATGGGGAATGGAGTAATAGTACGAATTAGTAAAAATTTAACAATTGGTATGGCGGCCGGAGGAGTATCCGGCTTAGGGACAGATTTTCCTGCCACTACCCTATTAGATAATCCAAGTACTCCTTTTCCGGAAAACGTATCGATAGTTACGAAAAAGGGATTGTTAAAAATAACGCCTACAATTGCATACAGCATAAATGAAAATTTTGTTGTCGGTATTTCATTACAAATTGGGAATCAATCTCTAGCCTTAAAATCCCCTGCATTTATATTGCCACAGTCCGAAAGATGGGGTTTCGGAGGTAGTGTCGGTTTAATTTTTAAAGCCAGCTCCTTACTACAACTTGGTTTATCTTATATTTCGGAAATGAAAATTGCGGAATATGAATTTAACGGTACAAGTTTGTTGCCCCCAGCAGGTGGAGATGGGATTTACAAAATGGAGATGAATAGCCCGCAGCAAATAGCTTTCGGAATATCATTTACTCCCAATAATCAGCTACTAATTGAAAGTGATGTAAAGTGGATTAACCAGTCTGCTGTTATGGAAAAAATCGAACTTACTTCACCAAGCGGATATGTAATTCCTTTATCTTTCGGTTGGGAAGATCAAATGGTTTATTCCCTGGGAACGGAATTTGTGCCTCATAAAGGATTAAAACTTCTTGCAGGATGGTCTTATGGTGCTACACCTATCGGGGAAGAAGATGTAAATAACAACCTAGGTTCAATTGCCGTAGTGGAACATCATATTTCTCTTGGTATTCAAAAAGCGTGGAATAAAAATCTTCTTTCAACAATTTCTTATACCAGAGGTTTGCACAACGAAGTTACTTCAAATACTACGCCTGCTAATAAAATTGAAGCTGAATTTAATATGTTTTATTTCGAGTTAAATTATAGGTTGTAAGTTTGATTATAGAAAGAGCCGGAAAACGGCTCTTTCTATTTCTTAAACTAAATTACAATATGAGAAAATTTAAACCTGCTGTAAATAGAAAATATTTGATCTTGCTCTCTGCGGTTATCTGGAACATTGTTGGTATATTGCTCAATTTAATTGCTGCCAAATGGTTTGCTAATTTCGAACTTTGGCAGATCGGATTTGCTTATTCGGCAGGTGGAGTGCTGGGACTAATTATATCCTGGTTCGGATTCAGACACTTGGCGGTAAAAAACATTAATAGGATTTCCAAATATCCCGAAAAAGTGTGCGTATTCGCATTCCAACGTTGGCAAATGTACTTTTTAGTTGCCGTAATGATGTCGATGGGTTTTATTATGCGATCAACCGAATTAATCCCGAAATTTATCTTAGCTCCGGTTTACGTAGGTATAGGTTTGGCTTTGTTCTTAGCCGCTTTTGTTTATCATAAAGAATTTTGGTCTTTACAATTAAAATCTTCGAAAGTTTATGTAAAGAAAAATTAATTTATCCGGAATAAAATGAATTTTCCAAAAACATCCGGCATTATGTTTGTGTTATTCTTCTTTTTAGCGGTAAACACTACGGCTCAAATGGAAATCAGCGGATTTTTCGATGTAATCGGGATAAACAAATTACCCACCAAAGAAACAAAACAATTTTACATAAATCAATTCGAACTAGATGTAAGCTACGAAAACCGATCACATTATTCGGTTGGAACGGCCGTTGCGTATAACAGCAACTCGGGACAAATGGAATTGGCTATGGCTTTTATCCATTACGCTTTTGACGATAGCCGGGGAAAACATCCTAGGCGGGAAGAAGTTTATGAACATTCTGCCCTTCAAATCGGTAAATTCGATATGCCGTTCGGATTGGATTACCTTTCTTACGCATCGCCGGATAGACCAACAATTTCGCAACCCCTGGTGATTGAAAAAACAATTGCCGGATGGAACGATGTGGGAATAGATTTTCATGTATTTTTCGAAAAATTAAAATTCGAGGTTTGGGCAGTCAACGGTTTTAAAGAAGGTATTAGTTTTGGCGGAAATATCAGATATAAATTTTTCCCTTTTTTGGAAATCGGATTTTCGCATTCCGCAGACATAAAAGACTTGAAACAAATAAACGATTGGTTAAGCGGTATCGATTTACAAATTTTAATCGATATTATCGAAATTAAATCGGAATTTCTCTGGATGAAAGGTGTTTACGAAGGCAAACCCGATGAAGTATTAAACGATAAAATGCATTACGGTGGTTATGTTCAAATTCTAACCAGATTTGAAAAATTAATTAGTTTTCCTATGTTTCTTACGTTACGGGCAGGCGGTTGGGAATGCGATTCTACCAACAAAGAACTAAATGATTCCCAAAAAAGATACTCTGCTACGCTCGGCTACGACTTTGACGACAACATTTCGATTAGGGCAGAAATAGTTGCAAATAAATTAACGGGAAAAAACACTACTCAAGGTTTTATACAATTAGTCATATCATTTTAACAAGGGATTCAAAATGAAAAAGCTGTTTTTTATATCTGCCGCAATTTTAGGCGGACTTGCAGTCGCATTTGGAGCGTACGGCGCTCATGGCGGCGCTGAAATTCTAAAACAACACAATGCCGTTATCACTTTCGGAAAAGCAGTCCGCTACCAAATGCATCACGCTTTAATACTATTTGCCGTAGCGCTTTCTTATAATTATTTCAAAGAACAAACCAAGTTGCTTAACATTGCCGGTATTTTATTCTTAATCGGGATTTTATTCTTTTCCGGAAGTTTGTACATAATTGCCTTTCTACAAATAAAAATGGGCTACATTACACCGATCGGCGGTATTGCTTTTGTCGGTGGTTGGTTTACCCTTGCTTACGCCGGCTACAAATCTAAATAGCATTTTATATATAATTGAATTTAAAAAATTATGTTTTTGCTATTAAGATAACTTTGTCTATTTATATTTTTTTTGTATAATTGTAATAGGATTTTTTTATCTGATATTAGCTCCTTAGGTAGAAGAGAATTAAATAATAAATAAATCTACTCTTCACAAATAAAGGAGAAACAAAATGAGTCTCTTCGACGTTTTAATGCTTTTGCTTACCGGATTAACCGCCGCATACCTTGTTTTTAGATTTTATCAAGAATTTCAATCAAAAACCCCGAAACCGAAAGCCAACATATTTTATATGGTTGCATTTTTGGTTTTACTGGTTGCAGGGGTTTTGCTTATTCTCTTAGGTTGGGGTATTTTGCCAAGTCCGTGGGTAATTGTAGTAACTACATTTATTCCCCTTGCTCTTTCTCTGGGCTTATATTGCGAATTTTACGAAAAACTGAGTAAACCCTATAAAATCTTTGCCGTTATCGGACTAATAGCAATTATTCTAACAAGATTTACGGATGTGTCACACGGTCTTCAAGTAATTACATTAATTATTGTTCATTCCGTTGCCGGATTATCAATTTTCCTCATCCCGATTCTTACAATTAGAGACAAGAAAGCTCCTAGCGGTTTTATCGGTGTTACCATCGGTGGTGTATTAATCGGTTTAGGTGGAATTGCTCTCGCATTTTTGAAATCGGGCAAACAATTTTTATTCTTTTCTCAAGATTTTGTAATGGCTATTCTTGCTCCCCTTTTGTTTTTAATGGCTCTTGCATATACCTGGGGTTTTATGAAAAAAATTAAAGGTTAATCCACTATCATTTTTTTTACAAAAGCGGTTAGAATTTTCTAATCGCTTTTTTGTAAACCCGTCCTTCCGGCACCCGATACATACCCAACATACATTATTTGATCCCTATCACACGGTTGTTCCAGAGCACAAATTTCAAGTCCGATTTTTCATTAATTGCAAACAAAAATAATGGAGTTATACAATGAAAGATTATTTATTGAGACATAGCAGTTCTGGCGGAGTATTTTTGGGCGGAAGTCCGGTAATACCTCAAGCTTTTGAATATTTCAAAAGTGAAAATTTAACTGACGATGTTGTAATGATAAAATTAAATTTCGAAAGGGCTACATCTTACGAAGCTCCGGAATTCAAAAATCTCGTTTCCGAAAAAATTGAGAGCGGAATTAAGAAAATGGTAGTTGATTTGAGAAAAGTTGAAATAATCGATTCCACTTTCATCGGAGCGTTAATCTTTGCTTTGAAAAAATTGAAAGCAAATAACGGAAAGCTCAAATTAATAATGAACGAAAACAATATTCCGGCTTCATTTACCGCGACCAGTTTAATAGAAGTTTTTGATATATATTACACGGAAGAAGCAGCAGTTTACAGTCTTAGAAGCTCATAATCCTACAACGGAATATTCGGATGCTTCTTTTTCGGATTCGTATCGACTTTTGTTTTAAGTAATTGCAAAGCCTTAATAATTTTTATTTTGGTCTCACGCGGGAAAATAACATCATCAATATAACCACGCTCGGCGGCAATATAAGGATTGGCAAACTTTTCAACATACTCTTGCAAAAATCCGTTCAATGCTTCCTCCGGGTTTTCCGCTTTTTCGATTTCCCTCTTAAAAATAATTTCCACGGCACCTTTCGGACCCATAACCGCTATTTCGGCGGAAGGCCATGCGAAATTGAAGTCGCCGCGAATATGTTTGGAATTCATCACATCGTAAGCGCCGCCGTATGCTTTTCTGGTTATCACCGTAATTTTGGGAACAGTGGCTTCTGCAAAGGCAAACAATAACTTCGCTCCGTTCTTTATTATTCCGTTCCATTCCTGGTCGGTGCCCGGTAAAAATCCCGGAACGTCTTCCAAAACAAGCAGCGGGATGTTAAACGCATCGCAAAAACGGACGAACCGCGAGGCTTTGTTCGATGAATTAATATCAAGAACACCCGCTAAAACCGCAGGTTGATTTGCAACAATTCCAACGGACATTCCGCCGATTCTTGCAAAACCCACAATTATATTTTCAGCAAAATTTTTATGAACTTCCAAAAATTCCCCGTCATCCACAAGCGCATTTATCACATCGTACATATCGTATGGTTTGTTCGGGTTATCGGGAACAATTTCATCCAATTGGGGTAATTCCAAATTCGCGTTGAAATCAAATTCTTTTTCCGGCGGGAAATCACGCCAATTGAGCGGCAAATAGCCCATCAATTTTCTGATATTCTGAAATGTTTCCGCTTCGCTTTCGTAACTGAAATGAGCCACACCGGATTTGGTGGAATGAGTATCTGCGCCGCCCAAATCTTCGAAAGTTACTTCCTCGTGCGTAACCGTTTTTACAACGTTCGGACCGGTTACAAACATATAGCTTGAATTTTTCACCATAAAAATAAAATCGGTAATGGCAGGCGAGTAAACCGCGCCGCCGGCGCAAGGACCCATAACCGCCGAAATTTGGGGAATGACTCCGGATGCCAAAGTATTCCTCAGAAAAATATCGGCGTAACCTCCGAGACTCACCACACCTTCTTGAATTCTTGCCCCGCCCGAATCATTTATTCCGATTACGGGAATTCCCAGCTTCATTGCCATATCCATAATTTTTACAATTTTTTTCGCGTGCGCTTCGGAAAGTGAGCCGCCGAGCACGGTGAAATCCTGACTGAATAAAGCAACCGGCCGGCCGTCTATCTTTGCGAAACCGGTTACCACGCCGTCGCCTAAAAACCTTTGATTTTCCAATCCGAATTCCCTCGTTTGATGCCTTACGAACATATCCACTTCTTCGAAACTTCCTTTGTCGACAAGCAATTCGATTCTCTCGCGGGCGGTTAATTTACCTTTTTTGTGTTGGGATTCAATTCTTTTTTCTCCTCCGCCCAATTGCGCCTCTTTGCGGAGTTCGTTCAGTTTTTCGAATTTTTCTTTCATCACAATTCCGTTAAATGTAAAAATTTAATGATTTATACGATTCTTTCGTTTTGAATATATTTTCAATTTTCACTCTGATTTCATTAAAATCCGGTTCGCTTAGAATTTGCACGTTTCTACCGGCCGGCAAATCAACATCCAATTCGTCAATTAATTTGCCGGGATTTTTCTTCATCAGATGGATTTTATCGGCAAGGAATATTGCTTCCGTAATGTTTGTGGTGCCAATTAAAAACGGAATTTTATATTCCCTGAAAATATTCCGCACCAAATCATACATTTCCTCTTTGGTAACAATCTCCATTTCGTTAAAGGGTTCGTCGAGAATAATTAAATCGGCTTTGTTTGCCAATGCCCTTCCCATGGCAATTCTGAATCTGAATCCCAAACTTTTGTTATGCGGTATATGGTTTTCGTAACCTTCAAGTCCAATAATCTTAACAATGTTCTTTAATTCATCCTCACTCTCCAATTTGGAACCGAACTTCAGATTTTCATTGACAGAAAACCACGGAAAAGAAGAAGGTTTGGTTGGGATAAATACAATATTCATAAAACGGTGTTCTATAATTTGTCCGCTTGTAGGATTTTCCAAGCCGGCAATTATTTTCAACAACGAAGTTTTTCCAGAACCTTTGGGAGCTATAACAGCCGAACAACGTTCCGGGGAAATTTCAAAAGAAATATTTTCCAAAAGGCTTACTTTAAAACCGAAGTCGTCTTTATACTCTTTCGAAACGTTTATTATTTCCAGTTTGGTATTTTTCATCAACTTTCCCAAAAAACTATTTTTTCTTCAATCCGTTTGATAACTATTTTACCGAATAAAATCACAAAGCTCATCAAGATTCCAAGTAAAATAATTACCGGAAGATCTTTATATTTTAAGGCTTCAAAATAGATAGAGCCGATTCCGTTTTCCTGGGCAAGAATTTCATAAATCATTACCACAATCCAAATGCTGTAATGCAAGTCTTCCGCCTTTCCGCTTACCACCGGTTGGCAATATTTCCATATTACATCCGAAATTAGAGAATGGTAGGAAGGTTTAAGACTTTTTGCGGCATCGAGATATTCTTGTTTTACGTTTGGTATTTCACGGAGAAGAGCCAACACTAAAATTACAAAAGCATATATAAAACCGAATGCAAACTCAGCTAACGTATTTCCGCCAAACCAATGGGCAAAAAGAAGCATGAAAAAAAACGTGGGAAAATACCGTAATACATTAGGAAGTTTTAGCAATTCGGGAAATAAGTAATGAAATTTTATGATGCCTACCCTCATTAAATGAAGAAGGATGTAACTTCCGAAAAGCGAAAAGTAAACAACGGAAAATGTAACCGCGAATCGCGAAGGCAGATGATAATCCGACCAAAGCGAAGGGAAAGCCTCGAATATTACCGATGGTCTCGGTAAAAATTTGGGATCGGGAATAATAACTTCGAAAAAAAGAAAGTAAACAAATAATATTGATAGCGTAATAGCAAACGAAACTCTTAAACGTTTTAGAATTTCTTTTTTTCTTGATTTTTGCATACGGTAAATTTATGTGTGTTAATTATATTCAAAGAAACGGGTTATTTTCTTTTTCGTATTTAATTGTGGATTCTTCGCCGTGTCCAGGTAATATTTTAGTTTCCCCCGGCAAAGTTAATAATTTATTATTAATCGAATCCATCAAAACGGAATAATTTCCTCCCCAGAGATCAGTGCGTCCTATTCCTTCCCGGAAAAGCACATCGCCGGTAAAACAAATATTTTCCGTCGGCAAATAAATTGAAAATTCTCCGGGTGTATGCCCGGGCGTAAATAAAAATTTTACGGGAATACCGTCAAAATCGAGTTCAAACTCGCCGGTGATTAATTTATCGGGCTTGGGAGACAATTTAACTTTCACTCCGAAAGCCCCGGCTTGAGCTTCCATATTATTTAATAATTCCAAATCTTTTTCCGGCGCATAGAAAACGCATTCGTATTTTAACTTAACGAAAGCATTCCCGAAAATATGGTCGATATGACAATGGGTATTAAACAAATAACGGATTTGCAATTCTTCGTCTTCTATAAATTTTGCCAATTCTTCTTCTTCGCGTCTTTCCAAACATCCCGGATCGATAATAGCGGCAGTTTTGGTTTTTTCGTTCCAAAACACATAAGTATTTTCTTGAAACGGACTAAATATAAATTTTTTAATCTTAATCATTTTCTTTTGTAAAAATTCTTCTTTATTCTTTTATCAAGTTTGCGAACATACATTTTGAAATTATCTTTCGTTTCTTCAATCGAATCACCGCCGAATTTAATAAGCATGTGTTTTGCCAGAACCAGAGCCAGCATCGATTCGGCAATAACCGCACAGGCCGGAACCGCAACAAAATCGCTCCTTTCCCTCCGCGCCATTACTTTTTTTCTTGTAGCCAAATCAACCGTTTCGATGGGCGACATAAGAGTTGCAATCGGTTTCATCGCTCCCCTAACGATAACCGGAAGTCCGGTGGAAATTCCGCCTTCTATTCCGCCCGCTCTGTTACTCTTTCTCGTAATTTTATCGTTGCGGATTACAATTTCATCGTGCGATTCCGATCCGAAGCTTGCGGCAGAAGTAAATCCGCTGCCGATTTCAACGCCTTTAACCGCATTGATTGACATTATAGCGGAAGCAATATCGGTATCCAATCTTCTGTCGTAATGAACAAAGGAACCCAATCCCACGGGAATTCCGGTTGCCACCGTAACAAAAGTTCCTCCAAGTGTGTCGCCTTTCTTTTTTATTTCTTTTATTAAATCGATAATCTGCGCTTCTTGTTTTTTATCCAATACGCGCACCGGACTTTTATCGGCTTTTACGGAAAGCTGCCAACCCGTAAAGTTTTTCGGAAGTTTGTTACTTAAAAGTTTTGTTAAAAAATTGTTTCCGGGATAAATGCTTCCGATACTTTCCACAAAACTGCCCACGGTAATTCCGAATTCCTCCAAAAATCTTCTTGCAACGGAACCGGCGGCAACACGGGCTGCCGTTTCCCTTGCACTCGAGCGTTCAATAGAGTTGCGTATATCATTAAAATTATATTTTGAAACCCCAACCAAATCGGCATGCCCGGGTCTGGGAACGGTTATTTTTTCCACATCCGTCGTTTTCTTCCCGGGTGTCATTTTCCCGGTCCAATTCACCCAATCGTTATTTGTTATTTTTAGCGCAATCGGCGTTCCCAAAGTTTTCTTGAATCTTACGCCCGATAATATCTCCGCCGTATCGGTTTCTATTTTCATTCTTCCGCCACGCCCGTAACCGAGCTGACGTCTTCTTAATTGTTCGTTAATATAATCTTCGGTAAGAACAAAATTGGAAGGGAATCCTTCGATTATTACGCTTAAAGCTTTACCGTGCGATTCGCCCGCAGTTAGAAATCGAATCATTTGAAACCAAAAATTTAATTGAATTTATTATCAAAGATAACGAAACTTTATATTGTTTTTCAATAAAACTTATCTCTTATGCAAATGCAAAAAGAGCAAAAAAAATCCCGCCGGAGCGGGATTTTGAAATGTCTTAATTATTTTATTCTTCAGGTATTTCCAAACCGACAAAGAAAGAATTTTTCTTATCCACACGGACTTTTAGGAGAATTGCTTTTCCTTTTTTACTGTCGACAATATCTTCGAAATCCTGAACGGAATCTATTTCTTCGTTATCCACTTCGGTGATAACGTAACCCGGACGCAAACCTTGGTTATCGGCATTGCTGAACCTTTTTACGTCAGTGATGATGATTCCATGGTCTGTTCCGTATTTTTTATATTGTCTCTCGGTCATATCTTTAACCGTCAATCCCAAATCTTTAAATGTAACTTCTTCCAAACCTTTGTTGTCTTTTTTGGTTTCACGTTCCTCATCCACTTTTTTCGATTCTTCTTCGTCGGTATCCCGTTTTTTCAACGTAACTTCGCGCTTAATAATTTCACCGTCTCTGAATAACGTTAAAGTAACCGTTTGACCGGCGCGCTTTGTTGCCACATAACTTTGAAGCTCGTTGGGTTGGTTAACTTCTTTATCATCAATTTTAAGAATGACATCGCCGGCTTTAATGTCGGCTTCTTCCGCCGCACCGCCTTCAACTAATTCTTGAACCATAACACCTTTCGGTTTATCCAGTCCGACCGCTTTTGCCATTGCGGCATCGACTTCCGAAATTTTAATTCCGATATAACCCCGGCTTACTTTTCCGTTTGCAATTAAATCTTGTGCTACGGCTTTAGCAAGATTAATCGGTATGGCAAATCCGTAACCAATATAAGTTGGCGACATTCCGCTTGTTGCTATTGCGGTATTAATTCCAACCACTGCACCGGATAAATCTACCAACGCGCCTCCGCTGTTACCCGGATTTATAGCGGCATCGGTCTGAATAAAATCTTCAACGCCGTAACTGTCTTTGATTAATCTCAGACTTCTGTTGGTTGCGCTTACAATTCCTGCTGTTACGGTAGATGCCAAGGATAACGGGTTGCCAATTGCCATAACCCAAGTTCCGACTTTCAGTTTATCCGAATCACCCAAATACGCGGCGGGTAAATCTTTAGCATCAATTTTAATTACCGCTAAGTCGGTCAACGGATCGGTACCGATAATTTTTGCTTTGAATCTTCTTTTATCATTCAACGAAACTTCCACATCCACGGCATTTTTTACTACGTGATTATTTGTAAGTATGTAACCGTCTTCGGAAATAATTACTCCGCTGCCGGATGCTTCCTGCTCTTTTGGGAAATTGTCATCGAAGGGAAAGAAAAACTTAAACTTATCGTGTACATCGGATTTTATTTTACTTAAGACATTGATTTTAACTATCGAAGGTGTGACTTTTTCGGCTACTTGGACAAATGCATCATTAAAGGATTTTGCATCAGTAATCGATTGTTGAACCGGAGGGTTTTCGCTTCCAATCTGGACCTCGGCCATACTCGGTTTAACCCATCCGAAACTTGAAACCAATACGGCTCCGAATACTACTCCTATCAAAATTAGCGCAAGTGCACCTATTAAATTCTTTCGTTCCATGAATATTTATCCTCCTATTTCTCTAATAATACTGAAAAGATTTTATACCCTTAAATTCCGGTATATGGTAAATTAAATATTTCTCCAACAGTTTGATAATTTGTTTTATTGCTCTCTTTCTAAAATTTTCACAATAATTTTTGGTGTTTAGACAATTGAGTAAATCAAAATGTTCCTTTGTAATTCCTTCGGCGAAATCGTATAAATTTTTGCACTCCGAACATAATATTCCTTGATCGGGCTTAAATGCAAAAGAATCACTTTTTCTCAAATCGGCATTACATTCCGTGCAATATTGAAGTTGGATTTCGTAACCGATTTCTTTTATAAAAAACATCAGGTACTTGGCAAATATGTTTGCGTCCAACTTTTCCGATTCGTCAAGTTTCTCTAAGGCTTTCACCGTTCCGGTAAATAATCTTTCGTTAACATCGTCTTCGGGAATCAGCGCAAGAAGAAGTTCCAAAACGGCGGTTGCATATTTAAGTTTTTCCAAATTCTCTTTTATTTTGGGAAACGGGTTGATAAGATCGACTTGAGAAATGATTTGCACTTCCCTGCTCTTTTTTCTGTAAAGAACAACTTCCACAAAGTTCATTACATCGACTTTATTTCCCATTTTGGATTTGGAAGATCGCGACCCTTTGATTATTGCGGAAAGTTTTCCGTGTTCTTTCGTATAAAGCGTTACAATGTGACTCGTATCGCCGAACTCGATTTTTTTTAGTACAATTCCTTTGACAGTGGAAATTTCAGACATAAAATCCGCTCGATTAAAATTGGATACCGTAAAAGATAAGCAAAATAAAATGAAGATAAAATTTAGCGGTTGTTTTTCCCGGGTCTAATTTCCGAAAAATCGTACGGATACCTAAACAAGCCCTCGTCGGTAATAATTCCGTGAATCAAGCCGGCGGGAGTAACATCGAATGCCGGGGAATAAACGTCATACGAAGGTTTGGAGATTTGTATATCTTTTATTTTTAATACTTCGTCTTTTGAGCGGAGCTCGATTTTTATATCGTCACCAGTCGGGCAACCGGTATCAATTGTTGTAACGGGCGCAGCAATGTAAAACGGTATGTTATGATGTTTACACAAAACCGCAAGATTGTATGTACCGATTTTGTTTGCCGCATCTCCGTTTACTGCAATCCGGTCGGCGCCGACCACAACCAAATCAACTTTACCTTGTTTCATTAAAAATGCCGCTGTTGAATCGGTAATAATTGAAAACGGGATGCCGGCTTTTTCAAGTTCGAAAGCGGTTAAGCGGGAACCTTGCAAAAGCGGTCTTGTTTCGTCCGCATAAACATGGGCGACCATTCCGTTTTCGAAGCCGGTTTTAATTACGTTGAATGCCGTACCGTTTCCGCCCGTTGCCAACTGTCCCGTATTGCAATGCGTTAAAACAACAGATTTTTTATCGAAGATTTCCAAACCGTTTCTGCCGATTGCATCACACATATTTATATCGTCTTGATGTATTTGCTTGGCCTTTTCCAAAAGTATTTGATAAATATTATCCTGTTCGCTATTGGCGTCGAAAGTTTTTTTCATTTCCTCCAGCGCCCAAAACAAGTTTACGGCTGTCGGACGGGTTGCCGCAAGGCGATTGTAAACTTTTGTAAAAGCCTCATTTTTATTTTGCTGATTATTTTTAAATGCCAGTGCAACTCCGTAAGCGGCTGTAACACCGATAGCCGGCGCTCCCCTTACTTCGAGCCGTTCGATTGCAAGCGCAATTCTTTCGTAATCATCCGTTTTAATATATTCTTCGGTAAGCGGCAATTTTGTTTGGTTTATTAAAATCAAATAATCGTTGTCAAATGAAATGGATTTGAAATTATTCGACATCGTCAAACCTCGATAGTTCGCGGAATTCTAAAAATCTTTCGTGAATTTGGAGTTTGTCCAAATCTTCAAGTCCTTTTGTACTAAACTCCTCGACACAAAACGAAGCCATTGTGCTTCCGTAAATCACTGCACGTTTTAAATTATCAAAACTTAAATCACGTGTTTTGTGCAAATATCCGATAAAACCGCCGGCAAACGAATCTCCGGCGCCGGTAGGATCGAAAATATTTTCCAAAGGATACGCGGGAGCCGAAAAAATGGTATCGTTTTGGAAAAGCAGAGCTCCGTGCTCGCCTTTTTTTATAATTAACAATTCCGGTCCCATTTTTCTAATCATCGATGCGGCTTTAATTAAATTCGGTTCGTTAGTTAATAACCGAGCTTCGGAATCATTTATGATTAACACGTCAATACGTTTGAGCACTTCGAGTAAATCTTCGCGTGTGTTTTCTATCCAAAGATTCATTGTATCGCAAACAACAAATTTCGGATTCTCAAGTTGATCGAGCACTTTTAATTGCAGAGCAGGCATTATATTTCCCAACAGAACAAAAGAACTCTTCCGCGCCCTTTCGTTTAATACCGGATCGAAAGATTCAAACACATTAAGTTCGGTGAATATTGTGTCTCTTGAATTCAGGTCATAGTGGTACTTTCCTCCCCAGCGGAAAGTTTTAGTGCCCGGGACCTTTTCAATCCCGTCGGTCAAAATATTATGATCTTCGAGCATTTTAAAATATTCATCCGGGAAATCTTCCCCGACAACGCCAATGGGGTAAACGGGATTTGTAAAATAGCTCGAGGCCAAAGAAATATACGTAGCCGAGCCGCCGAGCGCATCTTTTACTTTGTCAAATGGAGTTTCGATTGAATCGAGTGCAACGGAACCGATGATTAAAAGAGGCATAACAATCCTTATTTTTGATTTCAAATGTAAACAATTATTTGGAAAATTTAAGTTAAAAAAACGGAGTGGAAAAAAAACGCGAGACGATGCTCAGATGCTTAACAAGATTTGAAATTTTATAAGATCTAATCTTGTAATGTAACAGAGAATACCGTTTATTCATTAATGATAAACTAAAATTCAATTAGTAAATGAGCCAAAATAATATTTTCTTGGTTTTGGGGAAATAGTATGCCAGTATTGTATAACAGTTAGTCTTAACCGGCGCTGCAGGAACAAATAAAACTGTCTGAAGAAAATGTTCTACAGCGCGTAGTAACGTCCGTACAGAAGTGATTGTTAGATTTTTATTTTTACCTTTATGTTTTCTTTCTTTTCAATATTTCCGTTTTTTTTAGAAGCTGTTTCGAATGATAAATAGTAATAATGGATATTAAGTTAGTTTCCAATCGATAAATGACTCGATATTCTCCTATTATTAACTCTCTTATTTCAGATATTTGAATTTCAGGTATTTCCCTCCCTAACATTAGGAAATCTTTAAGTTTCTCAACTGAGTCTTGTATCTTTTTAGCCCATTTTAAAGCTACTTCCGGTTTATCATAAGCGATATAATCAGTATATTTTTCTAACTTACCTACTGCTTGTTCTGTCCAAATTATTTTCATTTATTGTATCGTTCATTTATCCTTTTTTTTACCTGGGCATGGGTTAAATATTTGCCTTCGGATATCTGGTTTTCCCCTATTTGGATTTCCTGAAGGAGTTCAAGATTTTCAATAAGAGTTTGATACGCAGAAACATCTAGCAACACTGCAGTACTTTTTCCGTGTTGAGTTAAAATTAAAGGGCGTTTTGTTTTTTTAATTTGTTTAACAAATTTTGCCGTATTCGCTCTAAACTCGGATAGTGGTTTTATGTCACTTTCTAAATTTATTTGTCTCATATTAATACCTTTTTTTATATCAAATTTTGTACGTAAAAATATACTAATAAAATTTTGGGGTAGCAAATAATTTTTCAATTGTGGAGTAATTTATTAATTAAACAATCTAACTGCGTTGCAAATTCCCAATGTCTAAAAATTGGTTGGGGTGATGCCTTTGGCATAATTTGTTCGGTCCCACAGAGCATTGACAAGCATAACGACAAATATTCGTTTTTTAAACCCTGCTTATTTTTCGTTTACGCAAGCACGGCGACCAAATTTTTGACAAGCATTTTTCAATCTAACAACAAACCCAAACTTCAACTTAGCAAAAAATCCGCACTAGTACGGCGGTCAAGTTGGTTTGGTTGTTACGCATTAATTATCGCAATAAAAGCATCTTTTTAGTATCTACAAAATCACTACTTCGTAATCTGTAAAAGTATATACCGCTCGGCATATTATTAGCATTAAACTCTACTTTGTAATTGCCCCTAGTTTGTTCTTTGTTAACTAAGGTTACAACCTCTCTTCCAAGTATGTCATAAACTTTTAATTGAACAGACCCATTGTGCGGTAATGAGTAACTAATGGTTGTGCTTGGATTAAAAGGATTAGGGTAATTTTGGCTCAAATAATAAGAATCATTAATTGATCGTTCTTTTTCAATGGACGTTGTATACACAGAATCTTTCGAATATAAACGTCCGTCTACAATTAATATAATTTTTTCATCATGTGAAATAGCCATGTCACCAAAATAAATACCGTGTGGATACCCAATTTGTAATGCTAAATCACTTCCAACCTGAGTCCATGTAATTCCTTGATCAGTTGATTTATGAACCGAAATACTTGCCGAATCTTCTGCCACAACATAAACATTACCATTAGATGATATTTCTATATCCATTAATGAACAGTTGTCAGCAAAATATTCTGTTCTAGAAAACCACATGTCACCATTATTAGAAGAATAATAAATTTTACCACCGCTTGTCGATATCAATAAATCACCATTTTCGGTTTGTGCAAGTGAATAAAACACATCACTTGTGATGCCATTTATTTTGTTCTCCCAAGTTATACCCTCATCAAAGGAAATATAAAAGCCAGTGTTATAGTTAAGACCATATAAAATATTTTCTTCGCCAGCAAGAAATATTCTAAAATCCTTAGCTTCTATTGATTGTAAAACCCAGTTTGTTCCACCATCAGTTGTTTTATAAATATGTGCATTTTCACCTCCGAATTCTGTAGCCAATGCATAAATATGATTTGAATCTCTAATAGCTATCTTTGTAACATATGGCTCAACTATTATGCTATTCACAATATTATTCCAATTTGTGCCTATGCTATCTGATACATAAATAAACGGGCCGTCTGCCCCACCAAGCGCAAACAACGAATTATCGAATTTTAAAAAATTAAGAATATTGTAAGTGTTTAATGTATGAGACCATGTTTTTGTTTTGTCTAAAGAAATAGAAACTCCAGTTGTATGAGATATAGCAATAATATCATTATTAAGTATCTCAACTTTATCGCATCCAGATGGCGGTTCATTAAGTCTTTCCCAAGTCTGCCCTAAAGATGTTTGATGAAATAGAAAGGTCAACAAGCAAAAGTGTATTATTATTTTTCTGAGTAATTTCATAGTAACCCCATCATTTTAACTTTTAATGCGAATCTTTTTGTTTGGTAATATAACCATTTATTAACCCGCAGGAAACAACATCCCATTTGTTTATCAGCAAGCATTACTTTCTCCCTAAAAACCGTTCTGTTTTGTTTTCCGTTGGCATGAGCTATTTACTTTTTAAATTACTAAGTCGATTTTGTTGTGCTGTTTGCACAAATTATTCTGCTTTCTAATCGCTTAACTTTTTATCCCGTTTATGTTTCAATTATTTTTGTGTTTTAATCAACCACATTCATTTCTGCTAGAAATGAATTTAATAATTTTACATAAAACTTACAATATAAAATCATGGCATAATTCCCCTTCAAATTTAAAATAAAATGAATTTTTAGGTGACAGGCAAGAAATTCCAAATTTCAAATAACAAATTCCAAACGTAAAACGTGAGACGTAAGACGTGAGAAGCATACATTTTGCATCCCGATTATGGTTTTTCATTTGTGAATTCGTGGCGTTTATTTTTTAGATTCCGAAACAAGTTCGGAATGACATGTTTATTTTAGCTCCCGAAACAATCCGCCGTGGCGGACGGAATGACATGTTTGTTTTAGATCCCGAAACAATCCGCCGACGGCGGACGGGATGACAAGTTCTACTCAAGACACCGTTGGCGGATAGGATGACGATTTTTAAATTTTAAGACAGTCCCATTTATTTCTATTTAATATGATTGAAACGGTATATCACTCATCTTCTTATTAATGGTATTTCGGTGAAGTGCAGGGCGGAATTTTCTTCCGTTAAATACTGATTTATAATTTCAAGTGATCTTCGCTGCCCTTCCCATGCAAATAATTTTTTCGCTTCGGAAACGTCGACCCATTTGAATTCACTGTGTTCGCCGGATAAAATTACTTTATCGTTCCGCTCAACTTCAACGCAAAATACGGGAACCATGCAAACCGAATCTTTTTGATACGAATAAAATGAATTTACAAAAGGAACAACCCACATTTTTTTTGCTTTGAGTGAAGTCTCTTCTGCTATTTCACGAAGAGCCGTTTCATGGGCTTTTTCTCCTTCCGCGATTGTGCCCGTAACCATTTGCCAAATTCCCGGATAAATTTGATCTTCCGACCTTTTAAGTATTAAGTATTTAATCTCATTACTTACCCATTTAAATACATGCGCTTCAATCATATACGATGTTACTTTCATATCATTCTCCTCAGGTTAGAAATGTGCCCGCGCTTCAGCGCGTAAAATATTTATTACTTTTCCGCTTCCTTGCAATCTGCCGGTATAGTTTGCCGTTATTTGTAAATATCTTGCAATTCTGTAATCGAAATTTAACATCCAGCGGTAGTTTTTACCAACGGTGTTGCCTTTTAGAATTTCAAACGGAATTTTATTCTCCGTTGTGTTCGGATTAAGTTCGTTCCGTTCAATCTCAAACCGTATTCTTCCCTTTCGTAACATCGAATAAGTCATTCTCAGAGTTTGTGAATTAAAATCGATAATCGTCGGGTTAGCAGGATATTCATCCAAATCCCTTCCCGTTCTGATTTTAAAACCTATTTCCAATTTATTTAACGGTCTGTACGAAAACTCCAACGAAAGCAAATTCTCCGTAAGCAATCTCGCCCTGTTTGAATTAACCGAAGCGATTAAATTATCGGTTAAATTTACATATTCGCTTCTGACGTTTATTTCCTTAACCAATCTGAAATCAAGCCTTGCGCTTCTTTGTCTGTAATATCCTTTTTCTATTCCCGTGTTAAATTGATTCAAACTATTACGCTGAAGATATCTGAACCGTAACGAAATATCCCTTCTTCCTTTGAAAATATAAAAATCGTTTTGGAATACATTGAACCCGTGGATTGTGGTCGAGTCATTTAAAAAGTTACTGAACTTCATCAGATAAATTTTTTCCAAATCCTTTTCTTTACTTTTTTCTTCTACTCTGAAAGAGAGTTCATCGGTAAGCGCAGAGACTGCTTTTGCCAAAAATGATTTCGGTTTGATCAACCGCGACGGTTCCAATTTTACTCTTACATTCGCTTTAAGATTAATCACCGGAAAAAGTTCGTCGGTCGGGATTGTTGTTAAAATATAATCAGCATTATAAATTGTTGGAGCAAATTCATTTTCATCCGCAATACCATTATTATTCAAATCACCAAGATATTCATAATTTCCCGTTCCTTGCGGTACGCGTATAAAAACTCTTTCCAGTTTTGCGGTTTTTTCCGTTGCGGTGTTGTAATACAAATTACCGGAAACAAACCTTTTCAAAAAATTAAATCTGGAATCCGATCTTACCAAAATTGTTTCGTTATCTAATCTGCCCAGTTTGGCAAAGTTCCATGTGTATTTTTTATTTCTTACCGTAATATCCAAACCGGTTTTGAACCGCTTCCCCGTATATGTTAAAGAATAAATCTGCGTATGCGCCCAAGATTCTTTTTGCAGAATTCCGTTTAGCGGAAAATATTCATTTCTGAACGAATATTTTAATGCTAAACTTAGTGATTTAATATTTAACAAACTTAAATACGGCAATAAGTCTTCGTATTTAAGCGACGAGTTAAGCAAAGTATCGTTTTCCGTATTCCGTTCGTTTTTGTCTTCATAAAGAAATTCCACGCCGGTTTTTATTTTCCAAAACGAAAACGATATATTCCCGTTACTGCGCAGCCATTTTGTTTTTCTCAAATTGTTTTTGTTTTTCAAATAATCGGTATTGATAAAAATGTCGTAATCCTTTTCGTTGTGTAATTTCAATTGGTTTATGTATCTGTCGGTTTGTAAAGAACCTCTCGATAGATAATCGTATCTCGAAAGAATGTTCAATTGTTTCACCGGCGAAAAAGATAAAGAAATACGGCGCAGCCTTTCGTCGGAATTTTGATTTGTCTGCTCCGTAATGTTATAATTCCGGTTAAACTCAATTTCGTTGTAACGGTCGATTGTGGTGAATCTGCTTTGTGTATAACGCTCGTTGTATTTCAAACTTACCTCACCGAGAATAACATCCCCGATTTCCACTTTTTGTTTTCCTATATTCAGAAACATATTTCCGGCTAATGCACCGTTATCGCCGTCGTCCAATTCCGAAAAACGGTTTTTATCGAACATACTTCCCGCCAACTCGAAACCGAAAGTAACATCCTTAAAAGGTTTACCGGTTAATAAAATGTTACCGCTTTGCTTTAACTGCGGTAAGGGCAAAAACACCAAAGGCAAGTATGCTCCTTTTCCGATTCCGGTAAATTTATAATTTCCCAAACCTTCTTTGACATAATCGCCTTTGCCCTCGCCGACGAAACTGAATCTGACATTATAAATTGCAGAAGGCGAACCGGGCATATAAACGTAATAGGAAAAATCTTTCCCGTTAATTACCGTATCGACTTTCGTGTAAGTTCCGGTTACTTTGTCGGTAGAATCCGGTTGCGCAAGCGTTACACCGGATTTGGAAGCCTTTGTAAAATCATCGCCTGCGTTTTCCAATATTTTTCTGTCATCGTCGTTCAAAATAAAATCGATCGGCGCAAACTTATCGTCCCCTTCTTGCGAGTAACCGATTTTCAGACTCAGTTTATCTTTCCAAAAATTTGCATTCGCCGTTCCCCCGAAAATATTTCGTTCGTATTTTCTGTCGGTATATTCAAAATCGACGATAATTCTGCTTGCCGAAGTAATTAAAACTTTTGGAGTAAAAGTAATTTGCGCATTCGAGTATTCGATTACATAATCGTTATTTTCACCGCGAACCATTTTCCTTCCGTCAACGTAAACCCTTTCGCTTCCCGCTATAATGATAATATTTTTCTCGTTATTTTCACCGCGTAGAATATACGGACCTTGCACACCGTCAATACCTTGGAAATTATTTGTGGTAAACTTTCCTCTTGAGCTTGCAACGTAAACCGACGCCGAGTAATCGCCCGCTTTCCCGACCGCTTTAAGTCCTTGCAATTTACGGTGAATTTTTCCGAACTCCCCGATATCCGTAATCAAATCGTAATCGCCGAAAGTTCCTTCGGCATTAGGATGACGGATTTGAATAAATACTTTATCGAGTTCCTCAAGCCTCTCGCTGTTTCCTTCGGGTTGGATTGGAGTGTTTTCGTCTGTAAGCGCCGCAACTATTTCTATGTCATCGGAAAGTTTACCGGAAAGCTGTAAACGCAGCCCGGAAGTAAGCGAAAAATCTTTGTTCGTTCCGAGCGTAAACCCGCGGATTACGGCTCCGCTTTTCTTTAAGTTCGCTCCGAAAATACTTTCCGGAGTAAGTTTAACAGATTTTTCTTCCGCAACTAAAATCGAATCTTTGTGCAAATCGTCGTAGTGAACAACCAATGTTTTGTTTTTGTATTCTTTTTTTAACGGAATAAAGACCGCTTGGTATTTTACAACGAGTGTATCGAACAACGAATATTGCAAATCAGTAGATAAGCTGATTTTCTTTGCGGGATAATTGATTTCATATTCTGGCCGGGAAAGTTTTTTACGATTTAATAATACATTTTCCGAAAACGGCACGACGCTTACTGCGGAAAGAAAATATTCGTTTTCGAGATTAATGCGGAAAGTATCGGCAACGTTTACAGTAAGATACTTGTTTTGAGCAAGAGTTATGGAACTTAAAAGCAGAACAAACAAAAGGAAATATGTAATCGATTTTTGCAAGAATTTTGTCTTAAGTTATGAGTTGATTTACAAAAGTAAATTTAGTTCATATTAACGTAAATTTGTTAACAAAACCGATTACAAATCTAAATTGTGAATTTTGTTAATTCAAGGCAATTTGTTCCGTTATTTTAACAACATTGTTATACTTTCGTAACCAGGCACTTGGTTAAACAAGTATGTGAAAAAAGTGAAAATCAAAACAAAATAACCAATCATTAAAATTAGACTAATAATAATTAAAATTTTAGCAATTCTGAAATATTTTGCTTGAGCATCGAAAGCGCTTATAAGCGCGGTTTTGTCCTTCGTCATTTGATAAGTTTGAAAGAAATCAGCCGATTCACGCATTCTTACGCCGACGAAAATAAGCGGTACACCGATTAATGCCCCGATTATTGATAACGATGTTAAAGCTCCGTAAATTATTATGAACATACCTACGAATTTCATGTCGGTAATCATTTGAGAAAACATTAGGGAAATTCCGCTTAATTGCGAAGATGCCGGTCCGGCATCAGGTTCGTTAATGAAAGTTTCGTTCATACCGCACCCCGTTAATAATTTTGGATTTAATATAAGCCGGAATTTTTAAAAATTCAATTGCGGAAAAAATTATTCGTAGCGCAACGCTTCTATCGGATCGAGATTGGAAGCTTTAGCTGCCGGATAAACGCCGAAAATTACTCCGACTATGGAAGTAACGACCAAACCGATTAAAATCCATTCGATAGGAAGAATAACCGTTACACCAAGATAAACGGCTACGATATTTCCGCCGATAACCCCTAATAAAATACCGATTAACCCGCCGATAAGGGAAAGTATCATCGATTCGATAATGAACTGTGTTTTGATTGTAATTTTCTTAGCTCCGATGGCTTTACGGATTCCAATTTCCCGCGTACGTTCGGTTACGCTTACAAGCATAATGTTCATAATCCCGATTCCCGCCGCAACCAATGCAATGAATGCGATTATGCCTGCTCCAAGTTTAAAGTATTTTGTAATGTCGTTAAATTGTTCGATTAATTGATCGTTCGTTACAATTTCAAAATCGTTATCTTTTCCGGCGGGTACTTTTCTGATCATCCTTAAAGCCCCGATAACTTCGTCCATTGTTTTCGGTAACAATTCTTTGCTTCTTGCCATTACGGTTACCGTTACGCTGCTTTTATCCCCAAAAAGTCTTTCATAAGTTGAAATAGGAATAGCGACAAAGTTATCCTGACCTTGACCTAAAATACTTCCGATTTTCTTTACGGTTCCTATAACTTCGAATTTTGCGTTATCGATTTTTATTGTTTGCCCAACAGGTTCAATGGTTTTGAAAAGTTTCTGAACAATATCATTACCGATTACACAAACGAATTTTGAAGAGCGCATATCTTGTTGGGTAAATCCTCGTCCGTCTTCAATTTCATAATCTTCAATTTTAAATTGATCCAAATTCATTCCTACGAGCGTAACATCGGGATTGGTTTTATTGTTTAAGTATTTTACCGTACGGCTACTTCTTCGCAATGTAATTCCGACAGCTTCGGGTAAGCGGGTAATTTCCTTTAATCTTTCCGCTTGATCTATTGTAATATCTTTTCTGTTTCTGTATTTTGCTCTGGCGCCGTGCCCAATTTGAATTGCCGGATATTTCTGAATAATAAAATTATTTGTTCCGATTGAATTGAAAGCATCTTCGAAGCTGTTTTGAATGGCGCCTATTGACGTCATCACAACAATAATCGAGAATAAACCGATTGCTATTCCAAGAAGCGTAAGCGCGGAACGAAGTTTATTCGAGCGCAACGAATCCATTGCCATTCTTACGCTTTCTATCAACTGTACATTTGTTTTCATGTTACTCATATCTTAATGCCTCAACCGGATTTAATCGAGACGCTTTATACGCAGGCAAAAATCCGGAAATAATTCCCACCAACGCCGAAATTACAAGCGACAGAAAAACAATATCCAACGGCATTGCCGTAGGTAAAAATCTATCAATAATAAGACTCAACGGGAATGAAATGATTAAACCGATTACGCCTCCTATCATACAAATAATTGCGGCTTCGGAAAGAAACTGCAAAAGAATCGACCAAGTTCTGGCGCCGATCGCTTTCCGAATTCCGATTTCCTTTGTTCTTTCGGTAACGGAGACAAACATTATATTCATTATACCGATTGCCCCGACAAACAAAGAAAGCGCCGTAATTACAATTCCGGCAAGAGCAACAACGCCTACCGTTTTATCGTAAACTTCGGTGAATACATCTTGTCTGTTAACCGCAAAATCGTTCGGTTTGCCGGGCGGTACTTTTCTTACGGTTCGCATTACGGCTGTTACCAATTCCTTAACGTCGTCCATTTTATTTACGTCCGCCACTTTTATATCAATCAACATTCGTCCGTGTCTTTGACCGAACAACCTTTCAAAAACTTTAAGCGGCATAATTATTTGACCGTCCATACTGAAACTTCCGAAAAACGCGCTGCCTTGTTTTTCCAGAACACCAATTACCTTTAACGGGACATTGTTAATCCTTATGTACTTGTTTAGCGGGTCCATATTCGGAAATAAATTTTTTGCAATGTCCTGCCCGATTATACAAACCCGCCTTCCGGCTTTAACTTCGAATTCGTTCATAAACCTTCCATTTTCCGGGATTGCGCCGCTTGTTTTTATAAACTCTTCCGTTGTTCCGTAAATCAACGTGGCTTGAACTGATCTTTGCTTATATTTTACTGTCTTGCCAAAAGTCCGTTTATTCGGCGCCATAGCTTCGTAAGCATCCGCCGGAAGCATTTCTCTCAATTTTACATATTGATCGTATGTTATATCTTTTCTGTTTCTGTATTGCCGCCAGTTTCTGGAGCCGAACCACTCGAATTTGTCAACGTAAAGAACATCATTGCCCAAAGAAGAAAGCGAACTCAAAAACGCTTCCCGTAAACCTACAATAGCGGTGGACATTGTTGTAACAGCCACAATTCCTATGATAATCCCCAGCGTTGTCAGAATGGCGCGCATTTTATTTGCGGCAATAGCTTTAAGCGAAATTATTATTCCTTCTTTCAAATCGAAAAAAAATCTTTTCATATCAACCTTCACTTAAAGTATGATTCGGTATTACGCGGTTTTCAACCGGTTCGTCCCGCTCTATCAAACCGTCCCTTAACCTGATAATTCTTTCGGCATGTTCGGCAATATATTCTTCGTGCGTAACCAAAATAATAGTATGACCTTTTTCATGCAGTTCGTTAAACAAAGCCATTATATCTTCGCCGGTTTTTGTATCGAGATTACCTGTCGGCTCGTCGGCTAAAATAATAGACGGATTTGTTACAAGCGCTCTGGCAATTGCCACCCTTTGTCTTTGACCACCGGAAAGTTCATTCGGTTTATGATAAATTCTGTCTTCCAAGCCGACACTTTTAAGAGCTTGAATCGCTTTTTCTTGCCTTTCGTTTTTAGGAATACCGGCATAAATTAACGGTAATTCCACATTATGCAAAGCGTTTGAACGCGGCAAAAGGTTAAATGTTTGAAACACAAAACCGATTTCCTTGTTACGTATTTCCGCTAGTTCGTTGTCGTCCATTTCGCTTACGTTTACACCGGTAAAAATGTAAGTGCCTTTCGTCGGTGTATCCAAACAACCGATAATGTTCATTAACGTTGATTTCCCCGAACCGGAAGGGCCCATAATCGCTACATATTCGTTTTCATCTATGGTTAACGAAACATCTTTAAGAGCATGAACTTTTTCCGCGCCTACTTCGTATATTTTTGCAATATGTTCCAGTTTAATAATGTTATTCATTTATTTCCCGCTTCCGCTTTTTTTATCGTTTCCGTTTTTAGAGAATTTACTTGCCAACATCACTTTCGTGCTGTCTTGAAGTTCTTTGGAAATAGCACGGTAAGGTCCTGTAACGACCATTTGACCTTCTTCGACGCCTTTGATAATTTCGATATACGAATCGTCGCTGATTCCCGTTTTCACAGGTTTCATTAACGCTAAATTATCTTCCACAATGAAAACAACTTCAACGGGTTTTCTTTTCTTTTTACCGGCTTTTCTTTCTTCACCTTTTTTTCTTTTGGGCATTCTCGAAGTAACCGATTGAATTGGAACGGCAATTACGTCTTTTTTAGTTTCCGTTTGAATTTCCGCGTCACACGACATACCCGGTCGTATTTGCAAATCAGGATTATCCAACCGGATTTTCACATCGAAGTTTACAACTTCTTCTTGCGTTCCGATTCCAGTTGCTTTTGCGGCATTGCCGATTTGCGAAACGGTTCCCAAAAATTCCTTTTCACCGAAAGCATCGATTTTGATTTTTGCGGTATCGCCGACCGAGATTAATACAACATCGTTTTCGTCCACTTCAACCGTTGCTTCCATGCTGTTAAGATCCGCAACCGTCATAAGATGCGTGCCTTGACTGAAGGAGCTTCCCAAAACCCGCTCTCCTTTTTCCACATTCAACACGGTGATAGTTCCGTTAAGCGGAGAATAAATTGCCGTTTTTGCCAATTCAACTTGAGCGTCTTTAAAACTCTCTTCGGCTTGCATAACTGAAGAAATTTGCGCGTCCACTTGCGCTTTGGTACGCAGATAACTTGAACGCGCCGCTTCCAAATCGGCTTCGCTGGCAAGATTTTTTTGATAAAGCTCTTTAACCCTTTTGTAATTCGATTCAACTTCGGCAAGCGATGCCTGTCTTTCCGCAAGCGTGGCTTTGGCAAAATCGAGACTTGCCTTGGCTTTATTTCTTCTGGCGATATATTGATCGGGTTTCAATCTTATTAAAAGCTGACCTTTTTTTACTTTATCGCCTTCTTTAACCGGAAGTTCCACAATCTCCCCGGTTACTTCGGGTCTTAGAATTACTTGGTCAACCGGATTAATGGTACCCGTTGCGGAAACCACTTGCGTAATATCGCGTTTTGTAATTTTTTCAGTTTCAACTTTAATTACTTTTTCTTTGTTTTTATTTAACAATATCAAAGCAATTACCACTGCAAGCAGAACAGCAAGAAATCCGAATATTAGAACTTTTTTCTTTTTTTTCGGCTTTGAATTTGCCATATCAGTAAGCTCCTTTAGTATTTTTTTTAATTTTTAATTTTCAAATGCGTTCGGATTAATTCTTCCCAACGAATTTAAGAGTTTATCCCGAAGTTTATAATATTCATACAAAGCATTAATTTTATCGCTTTGCGCTTGAGTATAATCTTTATCTGACTGCAAAACATCGAGAATGGTTCCCGAACCCAAGTTATATCTTTCTTGATTAATTTTTCTATTTTCTTCGGCGGCTTTAACATTTGCAGTACTTACATCCAATCTTTTCTTTGCCGCAACCAAATCTAAATAACCTTGTTTAATTTCTATTTTAATTTGCCTTTCCAAAGCATTTAAATCTTCTTTCGTATTTTCTATTTTAATTTTCGCAAACTGAATCTGAGCTTCGGTATTCCAATTTGAGAAAATAGGAATATTTAACGAAAGTCCCAACGACCATTCCCGTCTTGTAAAAAGGTCATCGGGCGAACTGGCGCGTGTTGAGAAATTATAATTACCGCTTAAATTAGGAAATAATCCGCTTTGCGCAATTGTCAATCCGTTTTCGGCAGATGCAAGAGATAATTTTTTGCCGAGATAATCTTTTCTGTTTTTCAAAGCAACATTTACCATGCTTTCAATATTTTGAAATTCTCTTATATAGCTATCCAACTCGACTTTTTGTTTTTCTCTTATCGGGTCTTCCAATCTGTAATCTTCAAGAATATCAAGTGCGAGAAAATTCAAGAGAATACTTTTAGCGTTCTCATAATCGTTTTGAGCTTGTATTAGAGCCAGTTGCGCGTTACCGAACTGAACTTGTTGCGTATAAACATCAGCTATCGGCACCGAACCTACTTTATTTCTTTCTACAATATCTTCGTAAAGCTTTTTGTTAAACTTTAAATTATCTTGTCTCACTTTTACAAGTTCGCGGGCATTTAATACATTATAATAAAGTTCCGTTGTTTGATAGATAATATCTTGCTTGAGTTTTTCGAATAAATTTTCGGCAGATTCTAGATCGTTCTTTTTTTGATCGATGTTTGCCAGATTGGAAAGACCGTCGAACAATACTATATTTCCGCCGGCACTGAGCACCCAATTTCTCGTTTCGGTACGATATACAGCTAGATCATCGTCGTTGATTCTCGTCCAACTCCAACTTCCTCCCAGTCTGAAATCGGGAAGTAAATCACCGTAAGCGCTCTTTACTTGTGCTTCATTCGTTACCAAATTGTTTTTTGTTTTAATTACATCGGTGTTTTTGTTAAGCGCAATCGATATCGCTTTCTCAAGAGTAAGGATTTTTTGCTTCTGGGCGAAAATTCCGGTAGAGAACGTGAACGTAATTGATAATAAAATTAAAACAAACTTTTTCATACTTTTTTCTCCGATGAACAAATGTTTTTATCGAACGAACATTTTGACGTTTATGAAACAAAAAAGTTACAAATTTTCCGCATTTAATAAAAATAATAGAATGCTTGTTGTGGCGTAAGTCACGAATGCACCGATCCGGGTAAAAATTATAAATTGACTAACTTTTAACTATTAGATGCAATTGAAATGCGATAAAGTCAGCAACCGATATATCTGGAAATTACCAATCTCTGAATTTCCGAAGTACCTTCACCTATTTGCAAAAGTCTTTGATCCCTGTAAAACCGCTCCACATCGTATTCTTTCATAAGACCGTATCCGCCGTGTATCTGCACTGCATCGTCCGCAACTTCTTTGGCAATTTCCGAACAATATAATTTAGCCATTGCAGCTTCTTTGGCAAAAAGTTCGCCCTGATCTTTTAACCAGCAAGCTTTGTAAAGTAAATTTCTCGCAAGCTCAATTTTCATAGCCATATCGGCAAGCTTAAAGGCAATTATCTGAAATTTTGATATCGGTCTGCCGAATTGTTCCCTTTCTTTAGCATATTTAAGCGCCATTTCGTAAGCGCCTTGCGCCAACCCCAAACCCATTGCGGCAATTGAAAGTCTGCCGTTATCCAAAGTGCTTAGCATTATTTTGGAACCTTGCCCGATTTCGCCGAGAATATTTTCTTTCGGAACTCTGCAATTATCGAAATATAGTTCGGAAGTATTTGACGCGCGCCACATCATTTTCCCGTGCATTACTTTTGCCGTGAAACCCGGAGTTCCGTTTTCCACCAAAATTGTGGTAAATATTTTTTTCCCTTCTTCCGTTTTTCCGGTAACGGTTTGAACCGTGCAACCAAGCGAAATTTCAGCCGAACCGTTTGTGATAAATATTTTTGAACCGTTAATCACCCATTCGTTACCTTCGAGTTTGGCTGTGGTTTTCGTTCCTCTCGAATCGGAACCGGCATTCGGCTCGGTCAGACCGAAAGCCCAAAGATGTTCTCCGGTGCAGAGTTTAGGTAAATATTTTTGTTTTTGCTCTTCGGTTCCGTAATAATAAATGGGACCGATACCAAGCGAATTGTGAGCCGCAAGAGTAGCCGCATGCGAACCATCGACCCTTGCCAATTCTTCCACGGCAATAATATAAGAAAGTGTGTCCATTCCCTGACCGCCGTATTTTTCCGGCAACGTCATTCCGAAAAGTCCCAAATCCCCCATTCTTTTCGTTAACTCGGGCGAAAATTTTTCCTGTTCGTCCAATTCTTTCGCCTTTGGTTTTATCTCTTGTTCGGCAAATTCCCTTACCGTTTTTCTTATCAAAATTTGTTCTTCCGTGAAATTGAAGTCCATTGTTCTCCTTTCAAAATTTTACAAACAGTTTTAGAAAAATTACAAGTTTAACTTATTAAAATTCGTTTGTGATTCTTTCTTTAAAAATATTGCTTTTTTACGAGAATAAATAATATATTTTGTTATGACCAAATTTTTTACCTATCTGGCTTTCTTTATTATTTACGGTGTTTGTACGGGTGTCATCCGTTCACAAAGCGAAAAAAGTCTTTCGGATGCGGTGTATTTTTTATCCGAATATATAGTTTCCCAAGAATTTACTCTTCTTAAAAGTTCCAATTCCGATTTGGAGCTTATCGATACGTTATACTCAAAGGCATTGGAATATCACAACGGCGACTACTCAGAAGCTTTGCTGTCATTGACTTTTGCGACTTTACCTTTCAACAAAATGCCCGTTCATCTGCCTCCGCTTGGAAAAGTAAATTTACATTTGCCTTCCGTTGATGAAACTTTATTCAATCGGAAGGTTAAAAATCTCCCGAAAAAAATCTACTTCGATTCTCCGGAAACAAATTTCGGAGACAAAGATAAAGTTGCACACTTTTTCGGCAATTCGTTTTTAGCATACAATCAAGGTTTCTTTAATTTATCGAAGTTTATGGGTATTTTTGTGGAGTTATTCGAAGCTTCGTTCGAAGTGGGCGGCGGATTGGACGAAAGGGATATTCTAACGAACAGCTTAGGCGAATTGTTCGGCAAAGAATTAAGAAAGAATAAAAACCTTATGCCGTCCGATGTAATGAAGTTATATTATTTGTTTTATTCCGTACCGACAATTAATTGAAAAAATTATGAGTAGAATATTAATAATCGACGACGAGCAAGAAATTTGCGAAAGTCTTAAGATGATTTTGGAATACGAAAATTATTCCGTCGAGTACACCACAAGTCCCGATGAAGGAATTGAAAAGTTGGTTAATTTTCCGTACGATGTTCTGCTTCTCGATATTCAAATGCCAGGTAAAAGCGGATTCGAAATATTAAAAATCATTACCGAAAAAAAACTTTTGGTGAGCGTAATTATTATTTCGGCACACGGAAGTCTGGAAAACGCAATTAAAGCAACAAAATTAGGCGCTTTTGATTTTATAGAAAAACCGATTGACCGTGATAAATTGTTGATAAGCATACGTAATGCGCTTAAAACTTCATCTTTAATTAAAGAAAACGAACAATTAAAAAAAGATTTACAAACTGAATCGCAAATACTCGGCGAAAGTAAAGCAATAAAAGATATTTTGGAAACTATCAGCCGCGTAGCTCCCACCGAAGCAAGAATTTTAATTACGGGCGATAACGGAACCGGAAAAGAGCTTGTTGCCCGCGAAATTCATAAACAAAGTTTAAGAGCAGATAAACCGTTTATAGAAGTAAATTGCGCCGCAATACCTAACGAATTGATAGAATCCGAACTTTTCGGGCATGAAAAGGGAGCATTTACGGGAGCAATGCAAAAAAGAATCGGAAAATTCGAGCTTGCAAACGGTGGCACGCTGTTTTTGGATGAAGTCGGCGATATGAGCCTTCAAGCGCAGGCAAAAGTATTAAGAGCAATAGAAAACGGAATAATCGAACGCGTGGGCGGGAACTCAAAAATTGAAGTTGACGTGCGAATTGTCTCGGCAACGAATAAAAACCTTCAAGAAGAGATTGAAAAAGGAAATTTCCGGAAAGATTTGTTCCATAGATTGAATGTAATACCGATTTATATTCCGCCGTTAAGGGAAAGAACCGAAGATATTCCCGTTTTGGCGCGTCATTTTGTAAAACAAATTTGTGTAAAAAACAATTTTCCGCTAAAAGAGTTGGACACGGATGCAGTAGAATTTCTTAAAACACTTCCGTGGACAGGCAATGTAAGAGAGTTGAGAAATTTTATAGAGCGGCTTGTAATAATGGTGCCCGGAGAAAAATTAACGTTATCCGATGTAAAAAAATATGCTCCGGTTGGGGAGCACGATACGGATGATTTATTGAACGTTACAAATTCGTTCCAGGAATTTAAGGAAAAAGCGGAAAAGAAATTCATCATCAAACAATTGGAAGCTCATAACTGGAATATAAGTAAAACTGCCGAAGCATTGGATATTCAAAGAAGTCATTTATACAATAAAATGAAAAAATACGGAATTGAAAAGAATAACATTTCGTAAAAAATAAACCGGGAGAAAAATGAGTACAATATTTAAAAAGATCATCGATCGCGAAATACCGGCGGATATCGTTTACGAAAACGATAAAGTAATGGCATTCCGGGATATCAATCCGCAAGCTCCCGTACACATTTTAATAATCCCAAAAGAAGAAATTCCCACGGTAAGAGAAATCAAAGGCGAAAAGCATGCGGATTTACTTGCCGCCATGTTCGATGCCGCTAATGAAATTGCCGAAAAAGAAGGAATTTCCAAAGACGGTTTCCGCTTGGTAATCAATTGCGATAAAAACGGCGGACAGGAAGTCTACCATTTGCACATGCATTTGCTCGGCGGAAGAAGAATGCAATGGCCTCCGGGATAAAGTTTCTTGAAAAAAGTTTAGCACAAAACTATTTTATTTATTGATATGTTGAATGAGTAGAAACCGAAGAAAAAAGGTTCCGGAATATTTTATTTTCTCACTTCAGATTTAACTGCAAAATTAGCATTTGTCTTTGGTCAACTTGAAAAGATTTAATTACAATTTTGCTTTGTAGGTCAACCTGTCAGGTTGACCTAATAATTTGTTTCGGTCAATTTTGAAAAATTATCCGCAAGCAATTTTTGACCAACTTGGCGTAATAAGTTGTACTATTGTTTAACATCAACTTAACAAGTTGACGTATAAATTTGGATTTGGTCAACATAGCATGTTGACCTACAATCATGGGCTTCGGTCAACTTGGAAAGGTTTACTTACAATTTTGCTTTATGGGGCTATCTTAAAAACTTAAAAATCGTTATTTGTCAATCGTCATTTGTCAATGGTCACTTGTCATCGGTCACTTGTCATTGGGAATTAGTCATTTGTCGTTTGGAATTTGGGCTTCGGAATTTCTTTTCTGTTATCCCAACCGCCACAGCGGATTGTTTTTAACCTGTCATCCCGAACTAGTTTCGGGATCTAGAAAGAACAATTAAAATTGCCGCAAATTCGCTAATGAAAAATAATCTAATTCTAACCCAGTGTGGACGGTGGTAGCAGTGAAGTTGAAGCAGATGCTGAAACAATTCGCCTTCGGCGAACAGCATGACACAGAACAGAACCAGTCATCTCGAATTCATTTCGGGATCTAAAAAGAACTCGTGATTTGAGTTAGATGCTGAACCAATCGCTTGCAACGAACAGCCTCCCCTTACAAGACAACCCTTTTAATTTGGCTCATGTCAATCAGCCAATCTTAAGTGTAATTTTATTTAGATGTAGGTCAACCTGCCAAGTTGACCTGCAATTTAATTAAGTGACAAACCGGTCAGGTGAATTAAGTGTTCTTTATATTGTAAATAAAACCCGGTAAACGAATCCGTCTGATACCTGAACTCACTCCCCACGCCGACACTGTCAAATTCTTTTTTATCGGTATTTTCTAACGTGTCAAAGAAATCTTGTGTTTTGAATTTTGCTTCGGCTTCCGATATTTTTTCATCTTTTTCTTTTAATGAAAATATTTCAAATGCTACACTTTTTAGAATCTTTTCGAAATATTCAGAATAAATATCAGTACGATTAAATACATCGATGCATAACATTTTTTTCCTGGCGAAAACAGCTATTCCGTTTGCACCTTCCGTAATTTCAAACGAATCAATAAATTCTTTAAAGTCGCTTTCCTTCTTTTTGTAAACATCCGATAAATTTGCAGTAGCAGAACTTACTCTGAAGTGACTTGCATAACGATGAACATCCTCCCAAACTTCTCCTTGATTGGACAAATGTTCTCCCCTCGTAAAAAGATTTTCTTGTACTTCTCTCATCTTTTTGCTGCGCAGCTTGAAAGGCGCCGAATAATCTGCGGATTTGAAATTTTTGGATACAAAATTCCATCGTCCTTGTTCTACACAACTAACGGGAATAATATATTTTCTGTTCGGTGCTAACAAAACGGACGTATTCATAACCCTGTTTTGTTTTGCACCTTCCAAAATATCTCCGTCCATTATGAAAATATATTTATCCGATTTGTTATATGCGATAATGTTATTTACATCCGCCGTTTCGTCTATTTCGGTAATTTCCAAATAATTTTTCTCAATGGCGTTAGTAAGACTTATGTAATCGAAAGTGTTTTGTTTTTCAGTAGAAAATTGTACAAGAGACATTTCTTTTATCTGCTGGAAACTTAAAATATTAATGTTCATAGCAGCCTCCTTTTTTATTGTAAAATAATAATATTTTGTCGAAAATTATTTAATAGAAATGTTTCGGAAATGTTTCGGGTTTATAAACAGAAAAAAGCGGTGAAGAAAAGTAAAAGTGCAAGTAAAGGTTATAGGTAAGAAAATAGCATCAAAAAGCCGTGATCATTTTTTTAGATCAACTTGGCAAGTTGACGTACAGACGTAGTTTTGGTCAATCCGGCAGGTTGACTTACAACTTTTTGATATTATACCGTTTATAAATTGCTAATAATTTTAATAAACTCGAAAGGTTCGTAAACCGGAATTTGTGAGTATTTATAATCCTTAATGTTTCTGGTTACTATGTATTCAACTCCGGAAAAAATACCGGATTCATAAATTACAGAATCTTCAAAATCAATAAATTTATTGTTGATTGCTTTTTCCAAGATAGCTTTGTTAACCGGAGCAATCTTGAAAAGTGATAAAATTAATTTTATATATTTTTTACTTCGTGCTTTACCTAGTGACTTTGCAAGTAAATAATGAACCGTCGTTAGTGTTATTGCACAAATATATCCTTGTATTTCGGATCTCTCAACTTTGGAAAGTAAATAAGCAGCATGTTCAGAATAAGGTTGTCTGTCAAGTAATACATCTAACAACACATTAGTATCAAATAAAATTTTCATCGGTACTTTTTCTCCAAGAATTTTTTATAATCTTTTTCAGAAACTCTTTTACCTTTGAGGACTCCCTTAAGAGAATTAACTGTGGGGGTGTATTGTTTTTCTCTTTCGAACTTTTCGTTTTGAATTAGTTGGAAAAACTCCGCTACAAGTTTCGAAACAGACTTACCTTTTCGTGCCGAATATTCTTTTGCTGACTTGATTAATTTTTCGTCTATTCTTAAAGTTAATTTTGTGTTCATTTTTGACCTCCGCTTGACGTATAATTATATTAATAATATACGTCTATTTTCAAAAATATTCAAGTCCTATTAATCTTTATAATTTAGGATTATTATCTGAAACAAAAAATACGGAGAGCTTAAATTGAACAGTTTAGATGCATTGAAAAGAAGGCTAAGGATAAAGCTAAGGTTAAGGCTAAGGTTAAGGCTAAGGTTAAGGTAAAAGGAAAAGGGCTAGAAAATATTGAATTATTTTTCTTTAGAAATTATTAATCAAGTATTTAACCTATTCTTTTAGTCAACTTGGCAGGTTGACCTACAAATTCGTGAGCGCCATCCCACTCTCCATCGCAATCTTAATTGTTAAAACTCTACTCAAAAAGTAGGCAAGTGAAAAAGCTTGATATCCGTATTTAATTATTTGACCAACTTTGTAAAATTTCACCGAAATGTTTATAAAACTTATCATTGCTATTTTTCATTATCTCCCCTACTTCATCAAATCCAATTTCATTTTGTTTTTTGGCTTTAGGTAGAATGTATAGAAGATCAATTTTATTACTTTTAACTTTCACCTTAAATCCATCTTTAGTAACAGAAAGAAGTGAATTGGAAATTAATTTATTAATCAGATAAGAATATTTCGTTTTGTACGTTGATGCCTTAGAAATTTCAACAATTCCTTCCAAAATCTTTTTCATTCCTACATTTTGTGCCGCTTCTAAATATTTATCTTGTTCAGTTCGTATTGAATTAGAATCGGTTTTAAATTCAATGAAAATGTTTTTACCGTTATTTAATAAAACATAAAAGTCAACCTTATATGACTTATTAATATTAATTTTGGGATAAATACTTCCAATCCTAATTGGTAATTCAGGTATAATTAATTTTATTTCTTCATTATATCTTTCTCTTAGGATTTCCGGTAACGCACCCGCAACAATAAAATCGACTCTAGGCTCAGCTCGATAAGCCGGTAATTTTTTCCAATCCAAAAGCAAGTCAATTGTTTTAATGATATTCATTTATTTCCCCTTATGTAATGTGATTATAAAATTTCAATGGGAAGATTAATATTAATTTGTTCTTTTTTCGTACTGTTGATTAATTCATTAATAAAACGTCGACATTCATCTTTATTTGTAAACTCATATTCTTTTTTAAGCTTATCGAACTCATCTTTTTCTACAAATTCTGCCAAAGTTCCAAAATCTGAAATGATAAAGAATTTGTCTTTTTTCTTGGCAAAAAAGTATGCGCCACCTTCAACGGCAAAGAGCAAGCGTAAGCCGGGATATTCATATTCTAATTTCGTTTCAAATGGTAAATATTTCTTTTTCAAGTATTTATAACGTAATATTAACTTAGTCGATGTTGTGTTTGATTGCTATTACCCAAAAGAATGTCTTAAGTATAGTTAATTTAATTGCCAATTGAGAAGCAAAGATACTAACAACAGCTTAAGAAACAGAATAATGAATAATTCGTTATTATTCCACTAGTAAATTCCAATCAGATATTTTGCATTTCTTTTGGTTAGCCTGATTGGTTAATTTACAAATTATGTCCTCAGTCAACCTGGCAGGTTGACCTACAATTGAGAGCTTCACTTTGACTTACTTTTAAACTGGCACCAACCTGTTTTCCCGACGTCAAGGCGATAAGTAGTGCTATGTCGGGATCTCGCCAAATCCTAAATAGCCTTCCGGCTCGACAATTCTAATAACCAAAGGGATGCCTGTAGCATAGTCCGATTAGTAATGAACAATTTCATATAATAAATCAATCGGGCACCAACCCGTCTTCCCGACGTCAAGGCGATAAGAAGTACTATGTCGGGATCTCGCAGAATCCTAAATAGCCTTCCGGCTCGGCAATTCTGACTTCGGCATAGTCCGATTAGCAATGAACAATTTCACATAATAAATCAAACAAGCACCAACCCGTCTTCCCGACGTCAAGGCGATAAGTAGTACTATGTCGGGATCTCGCCAAATCCTAAATAGCCTTCCGGCTCGACAATTCTGCCTGCGGCATAGACCGATTAGTCCCGAACATCTTCGCATTGCAAAACAAACGGGCACCAACCCGTTTTCCCGACGTCGAGGCGATAAGAAGTACTATGTCGGGATCTCGCAGAATCCTAAATAGCCTTCCGGCTCGACAATTCTAATAACCGAAGGGATGTCTTTGGCATAGTCCGATTAGCAAAGAACAATTTCACATAATAAATCAAAACGGGCATCAACCCGTTTTCCCGACGTCGAGGCGATAAGTAATGTTCTGTCGGGATCTCGCAGAATCCTAAATAGCCTTCCGGCTCGACAATTCTAATAACCGAAGGGATGTCTTTGGCATAGTCCGATTAGCAAAGAACAATTTCACATAATAAATCAAACGGGCATCAACCCGTCTTCCCGACGTCAAGGCGATATGTAGTACTATGTCGGGATCCCGATTCGTTCTATTTATCGAGTCGTATCGGGACAATTCTAATATAGTCCGATTAGTACTAGTCCGATTAAAAGCACTTGAGATTGCGATTAAGTCTCAATTCTAATATAGTCCGATTAGTACCAGATGCGCTGGTGAAAAAAATAAAAAATTATTTAACAGTCTCAATTCTAATATAGTCCGATTAGTACTTTTATGACTTCGATAGAATATAAGGACAAACTGAGGGAGTCTCAATTCTAATATAGTCCGATTAGTACGTTTTGGAATGAATTGAATGGAAAAATTACTAAGTCTCAATTCTAATATAGTCCGATTAGTACAAATTGCTTATATTTCGGTAGATGATTATTAAAAGAAGTCTCAATTCTAATATAGTCCGATTAGTACTGTTTTTTGGAAACAGAACAATTTTAAGTTTAACATAGTCTCAATTCTAATATAGTCCGATTAGTACAAATGGCTTGTTTCAGTGAAAATGGTATCTGAAGGGTCTCAATTCTAATATAGTCCGATTAGTACTAAATAAGGTTGATGATAGTTTTATTATTAACCTTAGTCTCAATTCTAATATAGTCCGATTAGTACAAGATCAATGGGAAAACATTCTGAAAGCTTGGGAGGTCTCAATTCTAATATAGTCCGATTAGTACCAATAATAAAAAAGGAGTTAAAAAATGAACCAAGTAAGATGGTCTCAATTCTAATATAGTCCGATTAGTACTTGATATTGTAGCATCTCCTTTGGTATTTAATTCTAGTCTCAATTCTAATATAGTCCGATTAGTACTTAGAAGGATATATGATAAGGTTTAATGGATTTGAGTCTCAATTCTAATATAGTCCGATTAGTACGTTGAATAATTACCCGCTTATCACTCATTAACAAAAGTCTCAATTCTAATATAGTCCGATTAGTACCGAAAAAAGATTTTATACAAGCGGTCTCAGGCTTGTCTCAATTCTAATATAGTCCGATTAGTACATAAACGACATACTCAAAGAAATACCTTCAACTTAGTCTCAATTCTAATATAGTCCGATTAGTACACTGGTTTTTCAGCTTTCCTTAGTGATAGTATCCGTTGTCTCAATTCTAATATAGTCCGATTAGTACTGGATATCTGTAAAATTGGATTCTGATGCCAATTGGCGTCTCAATTCTAATATAGTCCGATTAGTACCATATTGAAAAACAGTCAATTTTCGCAAAAGAGAAAGGTGTCTCAATTCTAATATAGTCCGATTAGTACTGATGCAACATTGTTAGACGTATTTTTATCTGTTATTAGTCTCAATTCTAATATAGTCCGATTAGTACCAAATAACAGGACGCCCAGCCGATCAAGTAATGGAGGTCTCAATTCTAATATAGTCCGATTAGTACAAATTAGCAAAACATATAGAAAATGAACTTAATAAAGTCTCAATTCTAATATAGTCCGATTAGTACTTGCAGGCGTTGTTGAGACGTCTGCAAGTTCTTTGAAGTCTCAATTCTAATATAGTCCGATTAGTACCCGTAGAAGAAGCACAAAAGCATGAAAAACGTTTGGAGTCTCAATTCTAATATAGTCCGATTAGTACAAGCAGGTTTTTATATTTTGCAAGCAGGACTGAAAGTCTCAATTCTAATATAGTCCGATTAGTACTTAAAAGACAAGGCATCTTGATAGGTGCCTTTTTTTATGTCTCAATTCTAATATAGTCCGATTAGTACAAGTTTTGCTTTGGTCGCCATCTTGGAACGTAATGTGTCTCAATTCTAATATAGTCCGATTAGTACAAATTAGCAAAACATATAGAAAATGAACTTAATAAAGTCTCAATTCTAATATAGTCCGATTAGTACAAATTAAAGGGTGATAAAATGAAAAAAGTAAAAAGAGGTCTCAATTCTAATATAGTCCGATTAGTACTTTTTTATACCGTTTTTTTAAACGGTATTTAAAAGTGTCTCAATTCTAATATAGTCCGATTAGTACTTGTTCCTGCTGATATGCCCAAAAGCACTTTCGATAGTCTCAATTCTAATATAGTCCGATTAGTACGAGTATTTGGCTATCCAGGAAAAAATCAAGGAATTAAAGTCTCAATTCTAATATAGTCCGATTAGTACAATGATCGGCAAACATCACTCGAACAACTATTTTTGGTCTCAATTCTAATATAGTCCGATTAGTACATCATTGATAAGTTTAAGCTAGCAATCCACTTATCGTCTCAATTCTAATATAGTCCGATTAGTACTAATTGAATTTTATTTTTCAATAACAAATTAGGAGGTCTCAATTCTAATATAGTCCGATTAGTACAGCTAAAAATACGCAAAAATCACAACTTTTGCAACAAAACAGCCCATTTTCGCAGTTTCGTCGATCGTTGTTTTTTTGCGGAATTTTAAATCAAAAAGTTCGTTTTTAGCCCGTTTTCTCACTTTTGGTTTTAAATTTTTGTAATTTTTGGTCGATCGACGAAAATTAATAAAATCGTGCCAAAGTTACTTTTAGGTTGTATTTTTGGTGTAATTATGCATTTTTTCTGAGTAACGCACTGCAAAAGTGAAGGAAAAATCGTAAGATAAGATTGGGTGGTTTAGTGTAAAATATTAGTATGTACAGTAAGTAATTATCGTAGTAGGTCAACACGGGAAGATGCTCAATAATTTGATTTCGTTCAATTTTGCAGGTTTATGTACAAACGCGGCTTGAGGTTGTCTAAAACTTCAAATCGTAATTCCGTCCGCCATTGGAAAATCGTTTCGGGCTCTAAAATAAACAATCGGATGCCGAGACAAGTTCAGTATAACAAGTAATACTAACGTTTTCAGAAAAATATTACGGTAAAAATCGTGTTGTTCTCTTCGGCGCGGCGGATCGTTTTGAAATTTAAAATGAACCCGTTGTTAAATGAGATGCCGAACCGAGTTCGGCATGACACGTATAAAGCTGCTCAAAAATTTGGGCTGCGGTCAACCTGGCAGGTTGACCTACAAATTATATCAAATTAATTTAAATAAAATTGGTTATTTCGTTTTTTTCTACTCCGAGAATCTTTTTCCGGATTACTTCTTTATTTCTTATCACATAAAATATTACCGAATCTTCTTTTTTATTAATTTTTGAAAGCAACTCGGCTTTTATGGATAAAAATTGACTTTTGGTCATTTCGCCTTCGAATACCGATTTTTGAACCCAATAAAGATATTTCCGGCAAATTTTTAATATTCTCGGCAGTCTTTTTACATCGGCTATATCGTAAACTAAAATGTAATACATCTTACGTAATTTTTTGTGATCGGAAACCAATTGCTTTATTTGAACGGACATGAATTTACCATCTTGTTTTGTATGCGTTATATTCCGCTTTTTCATCCAAAAAGGAAATGAGTTTATAGCATTCTTCTCTAACAACTCTTTTGTATGTTACTTTTTTATTTTTTCCGTCCATTTTAAATTTTGTGTGCATCTTTGTCTCAAATTCTTGCGCATATTTTTTCTTGGCTTCTTTTTTAATGTAACATACGCCGTTTCTTACGAATGCGTCTTGTTCGGAAAGAATGTTTTTATTTATTACTTTGAAAATTATTCTATCGGTAAGTAACGGTTTGAAAATATCCGCAATATCGTAAACAAGACTAAGTTTTCCGTCGCCGGGTTCATGAACAAATCCGATTTCGGGATAAAGACGGGATTGGAAAATTTCGTTCAGACATAATCCGTAAACAATAGCGTTGCCGTATGAAATAAGTGAGTTGATAATATCGGGCGAAGGGTTTTTAATCCTTTTGTAAAAGTTAACCGGATAGTTAAATATGTTGCGCCACGATTCGTAATATGCCCTTCTTATAATTCCTTCTATTCCTCTCAGTTCGTCAACCGTATCGCATGTTCGAATATCGTTTCTGTATTCTTCCATATATTCAATCACATCCGAAAGTTCGCAGCCTCTGTTGTTATGATATTTAAGATTTGCAATCATGTTGTGAACAGAAGCGTCTATCATTTCTTTTGCAATCGCTAAACGAAGCTCGAAGTTTTTATATGCCGCCGATTGTTTCAATAAAACCGAACCGGAAAATTGACGTTCGCTCGGAATGAAGGAACCGCTGTAATCCCCTCTGTAATTAACCACGTGAAGCGGGATGGAATTTTGAGACAAGAAATACAAGAACCGCGAGTTGAAACGGACCGACCCGATTGAAGTTATCGAATCAATGTTTTCAACGGGTATGTATTTCTTGTCTCCGGAAGGGATTATCTCTTCTTTGCCAATCAAATAATCTTCTTTGTCGTTTTCTAAAAATTCTTCATCGCCGTCTTCGTTTTCGTTAACAACGGTTTCGACAAAGAGAGTGTTTGCTTTTCTTTTTAGAACAGAATCCGAAAATATGTAGAGTCGTTGTTTCATTTTACCTATCCGTTTTTTGTTTCTGATTATAAGTAATCAATAAGAAAATGGTCACTAATATTGAAAGCCCAAGCAATACAGCATGCACATTGAATAATGATATGAATATAATCACGTATATCAGAAAAAAGATTTTAGCAACAGGCTCCTCAACATCCAAGAATAGCGGTAATATTATCACCACTCCCAGAAGAAGAACAATTGTTTCGGTTAGTAAATTCATAAATATTTTACCATTTAATAATTTTTATTCTTCTCTAATGCAACTTATTTAATTATAATGAGATGTTAAAGGAATGAAATATTGCTGAAATGTTTCCGGTGTAAGTATGTGCGGGGAAGTGATTTTTTTTAGCCGCGAATGCGCTAATTAAAAAGAATGTTTTTTCAATCGGAATTATTCATAATTAATACCAAGTTTATTTTTAGGAGCTTTAATATAATAATCCGCGTAACCGTATCCTCCTTTTGTGGATATCATAAACTCTTCAGCTAACTCCATATCGTCAAAAAGATTTTTAATTTTCCCGTTAATTTTCGATTTAAGCGAAAGGAAATATTTCTCTTCAATTCCCTCTTCCGTCCAATGTTTGTTACTCTCCGATTTATTACCGGTTTTATCAAAAACCATATTGAAATTTTCGGATAGAAATTGTTCTAATTCTTTTGCGAATTTTTTTGAATATATCAGCTTGTATTTTTCAATTCCTCCACCGGTATTTATTTTTTCTTGTACAAATGTTGTGTACAAACCGATTTCCATTGGAGTTAATTTAACGGCTTTATCTTTGTAACGTACAAGTTGTTTCTTTAGCTCAACAACAAGTTTAGCATTTTCGGTAAGGTAGCGAAGTTTTTTCTGCGTTTTTTCAACCAAATCCGAATATGAAATATCTTCCTTAAGCAAGGGATCGTTAATACATCTCAACCGGACGAATGGAATTTCGGCTACAACAAGCGCACGTTCTTCCTCATTATCTTTAGGATAAAAATTTTTAAATTCATATTTTTCATCTGTTAAAACATGATATAGTTTATCTTGAGAGCGGGCAAATAAAGACATTACAAGCGCAAGATGCGCCGACATTGATTTTCTTCCGCCGGAAAGAGAAGCGTGGATAATATTATTTTCGTCGGCAGTAAGAGTTTTTAATACTTCCGCAAGTTTGTTGGGGAACAGTTTGTTTTCCTTATCTGTTTTTATATCGTATAATTTAAGCGATTCCATTTCCGCAACAATTACATTCTTTTTAATATTGAATTTCGGCTTTTTAATACCGTAAGTTGTGCACAGTTCATTAATTTCTTTTCTTAAAGGCGTTACGGGAGTTTTTTCATCTTTATCTTTTCCTTGCAGAACTTCCAAACCGCGCTTTGTTGTAATAATATAGATTTCATCGATTTTAATTCCCTTTTGAATGGAAAGTGCGTATAACATTTCCGTAACTATTTGCGGAGTTAATCCCGATATTGCAAGTAAAATATTTTTCATTGTTAATTCCTTTTTAGTTGCTAATTCGTGCATTAGTGGCAAAAAATTTAAGCCGCGAATTCGCGGCTTTTATTATTTTTTTATTATATCATTCTTCCTTTCTCTAAAACAATCCTTTTAAAATTAAGTTTTAGTTCACCGAAATTTACGATTAGAGCCAATTTGTTTCCCGATACTTTACAATAATTAAGCGCTTGTGCAACGAATTCATCCGAAATGCCGGCAACGGCTTTTACTTCCAAAATAATTTTATCGAATACAACAAAGTCGGCGTAAAATTTATGCGGAAGAATAGCATTTTTATAATTAACTATATATTCTTTTTCTCTTTCAAAAGGAATATTTGCCTTTTTGAATTCATACTCAAGTGCATCTTTATAAACAATTTCCAAAAATCCGGGTCCCAAATTATTATGCACTTCAAAACACTTACCGATTATTTGGTAACTTTCATCTTTGTAAATTATATCATTCATAATAAAAAAAATTTTAGCCGCTAATTCGCGAATCTGCGGCTCATTTATACTTTCTGAATTTTACGAAATTGAACACACTCAATTTGGAATCATTATCTTCGATTGTCTGCCTTTCCGTTGTGGAAGCAACACATTCGATATTCTGCCTTAGCAATTTGTTAACTAAATTAAACGTAAAGGTAAGTTCGCCCATAACATGCACGGCGTTAGTGGGTTCACTCGAGCTTTCCAAAATTGCAAGAATTTCGTCGAAATATAATTTAGCGTATTCTTCGACTTTATCTTCATCCCAGTTCGGATTTATTTGCGGAAACGGAAGATCGCGCAAGGTGCCGTATAATTTCTTTGCGGTTTCCGTTTGATTTTTCTGCCATTTTTCAAGCGGATGATTCGATAAATTAATAAGCATTATCAGTTCAAGGTCCTTATAATTTTATCAATTAAATATTTTTCAGAATCTTCAAATATAATATTTTTATATTTATTATATTTAATTTGATCTATTACGATAACGTTATGTGCATTTGCGGCGGCTTTAATATTTTCCGAAAGTTTACGCGCTGTTATTAAATATTTTTTCGTGTAAATGCCCAAATATTCCCTGCTGCCGGCGGTTGATAGTTGGTCAATTCCCTTTTTAGGTCTTTCCATTTTATAATCACCCACTTTAATTTCCGCAATTGCAACATTGTTTGTACCTTTAAGTCTAAAAACAGCATCAATTTCCACTTGCTCGCCTTCTCCGGCAGGTTTTACATTCTGAATAACTTCGAAGTTGTTTCTTCTTAGTGCATTAATTACCGCATTTTCGTACATGAGTCCGTAAGAATATACATTTGAATCGTCTTTACTAATCCGGTATTTCCACAAATGAGCACGGAGATACAAATCGACGGTTAATAATTCGGGCAATTCAACATAGGAAGATTCCAATCTTGTGGAACCTGTCGGGTTTATTGTATAAAGAATATTTTTATTCTTTTCGCTTTTTAAGTAAACTACCGGCACTTTATGTTTAGCAGCAAAGTTAAACATACCGATAGACATAAGTTTTGTTCCACCGGTAATATTAAAGATTATTTCATCATTTTGATACGTATTAAAAATTTCAACTAAAGTATTTATTACCGAATTAATATTGTAGGCTTCTATTTTTCTTTTTTGGGAAATTGTTTTTCTTTCTCCATACATAATTCCAATTTTATGCAATCTTTTTGCAACCGAAGATGTTTTATCGGTATAAAGAATAATATTTTTCTCCGGCTTCAAATATAAAGCAGGCAAAAGGTTCGGTATAGGTTGTTCGCCAATAAGATTAACTAAAATTTTCATAGGAAATTAGTAGCCGCGAATTCGCGAATTTTATTTAAAATTTATCTTAATATATTTTTTACGGATTATCATTTACAAAATCATGCCGACCAAATTTACGAAGATAAAGTTTTCTATTTTTAGCAACGCAACTAATTCTATCACTTTGAGAAATTCTAAAATGCCCGATAGAATTATTGTTTTCATCTTTTTTATTAGTATAATTTTCGTATTTCAAGCCGCCGTCTTGCTTTAATTTTGAAATATCAAAATCATTTTCCATTAAAATTTTAGACACTTTTGCCAATGTTTCTTGTAGTATAACTTTATCTGTATCTGTTGCTTCATTAAAAAGTTTTCTGAATTTATCAGTATACTCTAAAAATGGAAGTTCAATTAAATCTTTAACAAGTATTTTACCTTTTGTTTTATCCCATAAAAGTTTTCCCCAAACAGAAAGAAAAAATGTCCCTTCGAATTCATCAATTATAGTTTTAGGCAAATTAATTATATCATCTTTATTGGTATAATTATAACCGGCTGACATTAGTATAATCTTATCTTTATGTTCTTCAATGATTTTGTTATCTATTTCTATTGGAAGTCGCGGGATCTCGATTAACTCTGCCTTTTCTGACTCAAAAATATATATTATTTTATCAGCATAGAACATTGCGATTGTATTCATATAACCTTGCAAACTTTTAAAACTTCCGGTAAGATTAAATATTATTTCATACCCAGATTTTTTGTAACCGGTCAAATTTTCATCACACCATTTCAATAAATTTTTTACGCCTTGTTCAAAGTTATATTTAGTTTTAGTTGTTAATTCTCGTGGAGTATAAATATCAACATTTATTCCTTTTTTGATAAAAAATTCTCTTAGAATTTCACCGCATATTTTACCTTGGTATGTATCGGTTGTAATTAAATAATGAAAATCTTGATTGTTTATTTTTGTTCCGTTAAACAATCCGTAAATTCCGTTTAGTTCAGCGCTTAATCTTCTTAAACTTGTAGAATCTAAATTTTGTGATAATTTTTCCAAAGCTTTTTCTCTAAGTTGGTCTATAAGCTTAATCGCAGATTCCGGACATTCATCTTTAGACCTACAGTTTGAATTATTATACAATTCGGCCCTTTCATTATTATTTTCGATAACATTTGTTAAAATACTTGTACCGACTGTAGATATTATCAATTTTTTCACTACTATTCTCCATTAATTATTAAATAGTTTTATCATTCATTCGCGAATTAGCGGCTTTTTCCTTTTGCCGCGAATGCACCAATTATTCGCGAATTAGCGGCAAATTTTACTTCACTTAATTTATTTATCCGGAAGTTCCAGAACCTTAGCTGTTTTCAGTTCTTTGCCGGCTATTCCTTTAATAGCACCGAACAAAGCGGCAAGATTTTCTTGAACGGTCCAAATTTGTTTTTCGCGTTGCGCCCAAATTTTATGCATTGCTTTTTTCTCGGAATTTAATTGTTCCAACATCGCATCGTAATTTTCCACTATTCTTCTAACATTTTGCACAAATTCGTTGCTCGTGAGATAATTATATAAAAGCTCCATTTTATCGCCTTTATTCTCTTGCGCTTTTTTCACCGAATGTGTTTTAATCAACATTTCCCTAAGAACAAACGACAAGCTTTTTAATTCCCTGAATCCGCATATCCATATTCCATTTTTCTCACCGAATCTTTCGATATCATCCGGTAATGCTTGAGTAACCAAAACGGCAATATCGGCTTTGCATTTTAATTGATCTTGTTTCAGTTTATCTATCCAACTCTTTGAAAAATTTTTCGTTCTTTTACTCTCGTAAACTATTTTACCGCATTCTTGCCTGAGATTGTTTATCACTGTTTGGATGCAATCTGCGCCTTTTATTCCTTTCGGCACTTCTTCTATAATATCGAACGGATAAGCATTTTTAAGGAGTTCTTCTATTGCCAATTCTTGAACTTCACCTTGAAGTTGCATGGAACCTTGTTCCGCCTTGCGTTTCATTTCTTCGGCAAGTTTTTTGCTGTCCTCCAATTGTTTCATTAATTCCCGTTTCTCCAGTTCATAATTTTCCCGCTCTTTTTTGCGGGCTTTTTCTTCTATTGCTTTTTCTTTTCGTAACATCTCTTTTTCCAATTTCATACGCATTTCTTCTTCTTTTTCGCTCAACTCGTTTTCCCTTTTCATCAATTCCAATTCTTTCTTTCTAAGTTTCTTGTTTTCTTTTTTCCGTCTTTCATTTTCTTCTTCAAGCGCTTTTATTTTTTCTTCGAATTCTTCGAAGATCGATTTCTCCATTTTTTTCTTCTCTTTCAAAAGCAATTTGTTCACTTCCTTTTTCAGTAATTCTTCTTGCCGTTCTTTTTCCAATTCTAGTTTTTCTTTTTCGGCTTTTAATTTTTGTTTTTCGGAATTCAGTTTTGAAATTTGAGCGGCTAATTTTTCTTCGTATTCTTTTTCGAGATGAGCTTTAAGTTTATCGGAAAGTGCTTCTTCAACATCAAATGTGTAACCGCAATTGGGGCATTTAATTTTTTCAATCATTGCAAACCTTTATTTTATTTATTTTGAAAAGCCATTCATCCGTATTATTATGTTAGTTTCATTAGCGAATTAGCGGCTTGTTTCTTTTGCCGCGAATGCGCGAATCAGCGGCTGACTTATGTACGGAGATTTAATCATAATGAAAACGGCATTTTATTATTCTTATTTCATCATCCTTAATTTGATAAATGAGCCGGTGTTCATCTGTAATGCGCCGAGACCAAAGTCCTTTATATTTATGTTTAAGCGGTTCGGGTTTACCAAGACCTTCGAAAGGATGACAGGATATATCTTTTAAAATCTCATTAATGCGCTTCAATATTTTTTTATCGGTTTTTTGCCAATATAAATAATCTTCCCACGGTTCTTCCACAAAAAGAAACTTGAATTTCATTCGTCAATTAATTTTTTTTCAAACGATTTACCTTTTATGAATTTTTCAATAGCAGAATCCAACCTTTCTATATTTTTTGCAGACCTAAGTTCGTGATGCGTGGCTAACAAAGAATTATATTCTTCGATCGACATTATCACAATTCCTTTGTCTTTGCCACGGTTAACAATTAAGGTCTCAAAATTTTTATTAACCGAATCAAGATATCTTTTCATATTTTTTCTAAATTCGGATATTGTTGTGGTAAGCATGATTACAAGCTCCATTTTTGTACATAAATATGTACAAATATAATAGCATTTTTCCTAAAATCAAACTATTCAATAAAAATGAGCTGGGAATTACCGAGTCTTCCTTTTGCCGCGAATTCGCAAATTATTAGCGAATTAGCGGCTTATTTTTACAGCTTGCTCACTTTTAAGAACCGAAGACAACATTGCAACACCTTGCTCCGTAAAAGCAAATGGCGGATATTTCGAATGTTTTCCCCTTTTGGAATTTAAGGTCACAGTTTGTGATCTTAAAACTCCTTTCCGGAATTATTCTATCTCTTTCCATTCTTTATTGGTCAGTTCAAACATAAAATCTGCCGGGAATCTCTCTATATTTCTCCTAACGGCTTGCTTTAGAACTCTTGTTTCAACTCCGTAAAGTTTTGCCAAATCGCTGTCGAGCATTACTTTTTGGTTACGCAAAACTATAATTGAATTGAAAATTTTCTCTTCGGGAATTAAAGCTTTTGCCAATTTATAGTTCTCTGTATTAATTCAAAAATTCCGCCGCGAATGCGCCAATTATTAACAAATCAGCGGCTTAATTTTTTCAGCCACGGATTCACGAATATATCAAAATCTACAAGCAAGAGTAAATGCAATGCCGTTGTGGATTGTGTTCGGGTGATAATCACTAACACTTTTAATTACTCTACCATAAAAATCTTTTCTTTCATCCGTAAGAAAACAGCTCCCGGGTTTTAACAAAAGAATCGGTGGTTTAAATGGATTATGGGAATTTGATTTTTCTTCACCAAACTTGCCGTATTTTACATTTATATCGTAATATCCCTCATTGACTTTGTCATTGTTTGAAGGAAGATAATGACTTAATGAAATAAAGCCATTCGGTTCTGATGACTCTTCAAACCCGTTAAAATCTTCAAAACTTAGGACTTCAAATTGTCCGTATCCGGAAGATTTCTTTTTACCGTAACCAATTTCAAAAACATCTCGCAAAATATTTTCGCATTCATATTCATTAAATTTTTCATTATTTAATATCTTAATATAAATAACAATAAAAGTATCATCATCCAAATATTTTGGGTGGTAAGAAAACAGATTGCCTTCTTTACTTTTTAATGTATTTCGATCAATTTCAACACTCACTCTAAGATCTTCTTCAAATTTTGGTGGTTTGGTAAGCGGTTGTTCAATAGATTTTTCAAAATTTTCCATGTCATTTCTTAAGAAGTAGTTAAGTTCTTCTAAGGTAATAAGAGTTCTTCCTTTTCTTTCCTTTTGTTTTATAAAATTAATTAATCTTTCTTTTTTGTTATTATTTATAAATTTCGGCGGGGTTAGTTTTAACGGTTTGGGGAAATACATTACTTTATCAATTACTTCTTCACGGTTTTCATCCCAAAAATGTTTTTCAAAAAAACCATCGGAAATTGTAAATATCGGATTATCATTGATGAAAAATTCTAAAAAGTCATTTAATTTCTCATCATGATATTCTTTAAATCGCCAAGCAAAATGCCCGAAGATCGTATCGGATTGTAACTCCGAAAGCAAACCGGATTTAAGTTTAAGTTTTAATTTTTTTATTGTTACCATGTTTTTATTCTTCTATTTTTAGTTCACACCAACCAAGTTGATAAAAATTATTATCAATATTAACAGCAAATGTAGTATGTGCTTCTTCCTTTATATTCTTTTTTCTTTTACTGGGAAATTTTGGAATTGGGACAAAATCATATATTTTATAATAGCTTCCTCCCCCGAATCCTAAATTAACTAAATAAGTATCATTAGGAGGTTCGTACTCTACCATTTTTTCAAGCATTTTAAAATAATTAGTTGCTCCGCCAGGTTTTCGTTCCTTTTCTTTAAATTTCTCAACAAAATTTTTAGCTTTTCTCAATTGTTTATGAGAATAGGCTGATAATTTTTCTTGGAGTTTTTTTAAGCTCAAATTACCAATACTGCGTATTTCACAACTGAATTTATTCTCAACGTCTAGTACGATTAAGTTTATTGAGGGAGGTCTATATGCAATATCCACCACAAAATTATCTGACGGGATGAATTCAGAATCAGTTATTACAAATTTATCTTGGATATAAGGTTCCTTAGGATTTATTCCTAATGGATTATTTTCATCTCTACCTAAAATAGTGGTTAACATTCCTTTAACGGAGCTACCAGGTACGTAAAATTTACCATTTGAATTAATAAATTCTTGCACAATTTTTTGACCGTCTCGTCTTTCGTTATTTAAAAATTCTTCAAACGAATCAAGTATAGCAACTTTATATTCAAAACAAGAGTCGTCAAATATATTCTTATTATCCCCAATTATTTTTGCAACATCTCGAAAATTATATTCTTTCGAGAAGTCGAATAGCGAGTATTCCGCCATTCTTTTTTTAGCATACGTGTTTAATTTCGACAAGTAACCATCATTAGCAATATATTCCAAATTATAAGCTAGCTGATTACCATTCGATATATGAAGTGGTGTAATAGTTTCAAAATTTAATCTTATCATTTTATTTCTCATTGCTTTCTTCTTTTAATATTACTTTTACAGCTCCATAACCACGGCTTCCGGAACCACCCAAATAATCATTATTTAACAATTCTACAGCTGTTTTAAGCATAGCATCAATTTCTTTTTTTTCACTATCGTTTTTGTAACGTATTAATATCTCACCTTCAAATATAGTGCTTGGGGGTATTCTTTCAGTAGAACGAAGAGCGCCAGGTGCTGCAGTGCCTTTTTGTCTATCAATTTTTATTTCTGTTTTTATTTCAGTCTGAGCTTCGCCGGATTCATACTTTTTTCGCCATTCATCAGATAGGAAAAGATCTCTAAAAATTAAGCGAGTAGGCCCATTATCATCTCCGGCGAAAAATTTTTCAACATCAGAATCAGAATAATCAGACTCAATTTCTAATAAACTTCGTAATTTCCCTTTTAATGAACTTCCCGGAATATATGGCATTTGAGAAATAGGATCTTTAATGAAGGGATTATCGACACCACCGATTTCCGGTCTGTCACTACCGATACCAATGTGTAACCCCGTTACAACATTGATTAAAATTTTACACTTTGTTTTTTCCATAACGCTACTCATTTTTATTTTTGAATTTATTTTATCGTTTTGGGAAATAAGCAACTAATGCTTCAAAATGCATTTTTAATGCATTCATATACTTTTGAAAATCTTCGGTTTGTTTCAAAACTATATTGATTCTGTTCTTAAAAAAGTTTGAAAATTCTTGTATCTTTAATCTGTTTGCAGAATATTCCACATTTGCTTTTAGCATCAATAATTGAACTTTTTTAGTTTCACTATCAACTGTCGAATTATGAATCCTAACAAAAGAATCATAAAACTTGCGTAATTGGTTGATATTTAATTTACTTCTCTCTTTTAAAAACTTTGCTATAGCAGCAACATTGTTCGTCCCTTCATCATTTATCAGGGCTTTGTTCAATTTTCCATCAATAAAAAATTCTGGATAGCTCATTTTATACTCCTTTATAATTTCTAGTTCCATATATTGCTTCGCAAACAACCGGATATAGAATCTGTTCAAGTATTATAGCTTGAATATCTTGACCATTATTTATTTTTAAAGCTGTGTCAAAAAATTCGGCTACTTCGGGATTAACATAGTTACCGTTTTTGTCTTTCAATAATCTATTAATCATATAAGTCATCTTCGGATGCCACATCAATAAACGGGTATCATTTTTTTCATTAAAATCTTTCATAATTTTTGAGAAATAAAGAAGGTTCCTTAATACTCCTCGTGTTACCTTATTTTCTTCATCATTTACCCAATTAATAAGCATTTCTCTGAAACTTAACATTTTATTAATTAAGGAATTTTTAACATTTGTATTAAATAGCCTTATTGCAGCCTTATCATTTTTTTCATAAAAAATATCGGGTTCTTCACTAATTCTTTTTTCAAAACTTTTGAGTGTTCCGCTTTTCTCGTTTTTTAAATCACTAGCCTTAAATTTGCTTTTGACCCTGTCTTGATTTTCTTCCGCCATATCAGCAACAATTCTGATTGGAGTACTATGTTTAAAATTTGTAATGGAATAACTAATATGAACTTCGGGATTTTCACAAATAAAATCATTAAAAGTCGAATTCAATGCCTCTACCAATTTTAATGAAGAACTTTGCGGACATATTATCATTAAATCATCGCCCCCGGCAAAAACGGTATACACTTTTCTATCTTTAATATATTCCTCAAATTCCTTTTTACCATCTTCCGTAGATAAAAATCTATCATTGAATTTTTCTTTTTCACTTTCATCCAAAATTTTTCCATTCTCCCAGTCTTCGAGGAATCCATTTAATGAAAAACTGAAGAAGTATTTCAAGTGATTGCTCAATGTTGTAGTTCTTGAAATACCTGTTAAATCAAAAGGTTCGTCTTTTTCGTTTTCAAGATTTTCATTATCAAAGTCTTTATTTCCAGCAAGACCGGAAGACATTATCAAACCAAGATTATCAATATCACCCTTAATTAAACTCATTATTTGCGCACCATTATTAGATTTTTCCATATCCTCAAAATCCATAACAACATTTTCAGCATCTACTGCTTTAGTAGTATAATTAGCCACTTCCATAATCAATGCATTCTTTAATATTTTCCTATCCTTATATTTCAGTAAGTCGTCCAGAACCGGATTTAAAATGATTTTAGGATTATTATTGACTTTATATTTTTTCAGGGGTTTAACGTCTTCCACATTCGATAATGATGCATCAAATTCAATAATTAAATTACTTTTAGTAACATCACTTCCAATCCGATATTCATTCCATACTTGCTTATCGACAGTTAATTCATTTTCAATTGTTTTTTCTCTTGCTTTGCGTATTGGGAAATCCGTAACAGCACATTTAACAGAATTAGTATCATTTTCTATTTTTGGTTCAATGTATTTTTCTGAAATGATAAATTTCGCTTCATCTAAATTACCTTTGTTAAAAAAATAATTTTCAAATTGTTGATTTCTTTTTAACAACAACTGGTACGATGCTTCATCAATAATATCACCAAAAGTAATTTCTTTATTCATCAGCTTAATGTAATCGAAAGAATAGGCAACGGTTGAAAAGCTAATTTGAAAATTAAAATTTTTAATCAATAGATCGTCAATTTCTTTTCTGATTTGGCTAAAGTTAGAATTAAATTCTTCAGAATTTTGAGCAATAATATAAAATTTACCTCCGGCTAACATGATTAAATTTGCATCCGTTAATCCAAGTTTATTTAAGATTCTTGACGCTATTTGCCTGGTTAATATTTGCACAAAAATTGAGCGGCCTCGTAGAATTTTCGCCGGTTTTCTATTTGCAACATTAAAGATATATTTTTGGATTCCCGGTAAATCACCAATAATCAAATTTAATTTTGTTCCTTCATTATCCGATTTATAAATTGCATGCGCTATACCGGCAACATCTTTCAAATGATTATAAAAAGATATATCCGTATTTTCACTTCCGGTAAAATCGGGAATACACCATAAGTATTTTTCAAAAACAATTAACAATAGATTAATTAATGTCGGGAAATCATTCTCATCTTCATAAATTGAAAAAACAGCTTTAATATCTTTTGTAAAATCGTCAAAAGTATTCGTTGGATAGTTTGCGGAAGATTCTTTTATATCTTTTTCGGTTTCATATTGGGGGATTAATATTTTATAATTCTTCTTTGTTAGCAATCGGTGTGCATAATATTTAGTTTTTCTCGCACTTTTGTCATTTTGATTTAAATATATCTTTGAGAATAAAGAAGTCATAAATTTATGCGACCATTTCTCTTGCCAATCGTCTTCTTTATCAAAGTTCACTCTTTCGCTTGCTGATAAGTGATCTGCCTTTTTTGTAATTTCTATTAAAGCATTATCTGGATTTTTAATATGATGAGACCGTATTATTTTCTTTACAGATTCAACATCATTTTCATTTCTCAAAACTTTTAGGAATTCATCTTTAAGTTCATCCACAAATTGAGCACCCAATTCCGAATGAGAGATTTTTTTTGATAAAACTCTCTGCTCAAATTTCCCAATATCGTGAAACAATGCGCCTAAAAGTAGAGTTTTTTCTTCATTCGATAAGTTCATTTCAATTCCCAAAATTTTTTATTCAAATTTATTCCGTTACTTTCTTAACTCAAAGGCCAGAAACATTTCGGTAATATTTCCCTTTATTTCTTTTTTCTTTTTTTGGCTTTACTTTCCTCTTCGGATTCGAACGTATCATTTATTTGTGCCTTAATTTCATTTACAACTTCCTTCGAATCTTGTTCGTTTAAAAATTCCATTGCAATTTCTATTGCTATATTTAAACTCTCTTTCTTGGCCTTTTTTGTGTCTTCAAATATTGAACCCATAACATAAAATACAATATCTACAGCCCAAGTAATCAAATCCTCTTCTATTTCAGTCGGTTCTTCTCCGCCAAGCAGTTTCTTAAATCTTTCTATTGGTAACCCGTAAGTTCTTAAAGCCGGTCCGGTAAAAATAATTAACGGGAGTAAACCTTCTTCCAAGAATGGAAATAAATCATAATTGTCATTCTCGGTATTTTCAAATTTATTTCCGGTGATATTTATAGTTTCAATAAAACGAGTATCATAGTCTTCTTCATAATTTACTTCAATGGAATTAAACCAAGCCGTTTTTGCTGAAAGTGTTAAATTATCGAGTTTAAGATGCTCGGGAGCAATTATCTCATTATAAGTTTTGATAACCTTTTCTATAACAGTTCTAGCTTCACTATCATTACTAAAACTATCTTTATTGACCGTTTTCAGATATTTCGCAATTTGAATATCAATAAAAAGATTATAATCTGCTTTTATTTGGTCTATTGATCTCATAAAATTAATTTTTGTTTGTGAGTGTAACCGCCGCCATTCCAAAGCCCATTGAGTTTTTTTCACCGAAACCGGACTCGTATCCGACTTTAATCAACTTATTATCGCCTTCAAGATAAAACGGAGCCTGCATTGCAACAATACTAACCGGGTTTTCCATTTCTCGCGTAATCAATATTCTTTTACTTATTCTTTTTCCGGAGTTTATTCTTCTTTTAATGTAATTATTATCCCATGAAAACTTAATTCCGTTACCGGTATAATCTTTGCCGTAAACCAATTTATATTTGTTTTTAAGATTATTGTTTATTTTTTCTTCCAATTCATCCGGATCGTCATCATATCTGTAAAAATATTGCCGCATAACCCCGTTTCTCTCTTTAAGAGTGGTTAACACCAACGGCGAAAGTAACAAAAATCTCATTTTTCCATAATAGTTCGGTTCGGGCAGAAGTTCCGCTTGCTCAATATAGAAGCGGGTTAGAGTGTTGTTTGCTTTTATCTCCAAAGCTTTAGACCTGATAGCACCGATAACGAAATTTTTAATAAAATCATCAATTTTGGGTGAGGAAATAAAAAGTTGAACCGTATTATCGTTAATCCGGAAAACATCGCGGAAGATTTTAATATTCTTTAAGATTAAAGAAAACGTAAATAATTTATACCTTTTGCCGTTTAATAAAAATCCGTTATCGTGTAAAAATGCGGTAAATTCGGGGGAACCGAAATTTAGCAGTTTGTAAATAGCGGAGGCAAGCGAATAATTATAATTTGCAGAAATCAGGTTAGAACCGTTCAACCGGAGGATTAATCGTAATCTCAAGTGCCCCACTCCACAATTTAGAAAGGAAATCTTTTAAAATATAAAACTTTCTTTTGTTTAATTCAAATAACTTTATTTTAATTTGGTACAGTGTTATGATAATCAATCTATTTTAAAAACTTATACAATCAAATTTTATCTGTTTTTGTTAGATAAACTTATTTAAAATATTCTGCTTTTATAAGAGCGTCTTTGAAATTCACATAAAATTTTTTCTGGTTTCCCGAAGCCGGAAATTCAATTCTTTTGTTAATTACATTGAGTCCTTCCGTTTTTAATTTTTTGTACATAATATCATAGATGTTAGCTTTAATTAATATTATGCGCGTGTCGTTATCTGCTATTTTTTTAATTTTTTCCATCATTCCATATGAGGCATTTTGTAAAATCCCTTTATAATAACTTTTCGGAACATCCAATAAATCAATCAGATAAAATCCTTCGTCTTTTAATTTATTCAAAAGCGTTTCCTTTAATTTGGGACTGCGAAAATTATCCAGATATTCAATTTTGTCAGCCGGATACAACACGGAGATCACTCCCAAGAAAAGATAGTCGGCACTCGGGACATCCGGATAATAAAAAAATCTTTCGAGATTATCCGGCGGGGCTTCGGCTATTAATAAGTATTTGATTTTTTCCGGTTTATATTTTTCTCTCGCTTTTGAGATTAATTTAGAAATTTTCTCAACATTCACATTACTTAATGTATTAATCTTTGAATCTACTTTCTTATTTCTTTGGGGGATTTCCCGTGATTTATTTTTATTTCCAGTTTTTGAATGCGGAATAATCCACTTGGAATTTTTTCCTTTGTTCTGATATGCATGCGGGATTTTTCCGGCGCGTAATAATTTACGCAAAGGTAAGCCGGGTCTGGAGGAACTGTCTTTTAAAATATTTAACTTATCCAAAAGTGCCGCTGCTTCTATCGCAGTTAAATAATCTTTACCTGTTCTTTCCAATTCTGCGTCAATTGCCGCTATGATTCTTTGTATTTTGTTCATTATTTAAAATCCTTTTTTACAGATTTAAATAGAGAAATAACGGTTATGATTTAACTTCAATCTAATAATTTTTTCTTCTGCAAAAATAATTCTTAATTAACGCACGCGAAACAATGGAAACATTTCCGAAACATTTCTATAGACTCCGGATTGCGCTAAGGAAATAAGAACTATCCGAGCAAAGATGAAAAAAAAGCGCAAGAGAAGGTTGTTAGGTTTGATGTAAAATATCTTTATGAAATTTTCAGTATTGTCTGTAGGTCAACCTGCCAGGTTGACTTACTAATTTGTTTCGGTCAATTTAACAAATTCACAACAACTTTTTTTTATCACCGACTTAGTGTAAAAACTGTGCTTTTGTTAAACGTCAACTTAGCAAGTTAGTGATCAATTGGGACTGTGGTCAACATAGCATGTTGACCTACGATCTCAGGCTTCGGTCAACCTGGTAAGTTGACCTACGGATTTTAGGTTAATAACGAATACTTTTAATCCAAGAACTGTTAAGTTTTTCTGATTAATGTTTCAAAAACAATTCCACATTTGGTTTTCGTTTCTTGTGTTTTTCTCAAAATTTCAGGTTGGTGAAAAATTCAGTTATGCAATTTTTCACTAACATTTAATGATTAGTAATATTAATAGTAATAAAAATAAAGCAGGCATTAAAAAAACAAACAAAATTACATTAAGTTGTTCATACGAAATTCCCAATTTTTTAGCTAACCATTCAAGAAAATTTACACATAGTTCAAATATTTTATCACTCACTTTCAATCTCAAAACTAATTTGAAGTTTTTTTGATTTTAATTTTACATCTAAAACAGTGACTTCTATGCCTGGGGTTTCAATCATTTCAGCTGGATTAATAAATAAAAAATTTTGTTCTATCCATACACCTTCCGGAAGTTCGTCTTCGGGTATTAAATTTGAAATGGCTTTTAAAATTTTTACGAATCCTTTTTTAAGAATTTTACTATTGCTGTTCGGTAATATCTCAAATATTATAATTTCATTTTCCTCATCGAATTCGGTAAAAACCAATTTTAAGGGAATTGATTTAGGTAATAATCTAATACCAAGTTCTACTTCAAAAGAAAATCCATTTGTTAATCCTTTAACATTTGATATATTACTATCCAAATAACTTGTAATTATTTTTGCGAGTTCATTCGTTGAGATTTCCAGATAAGCCATTTTATTTTTTCCTGGTTTTATTCGAAGTCTTTGGTTTTGAAGCACGCAAGAAAGATACCCGTTCTTCCTTTTCAATAAGAAATCTTTTGTGGTAAATAAATATTGATTTTGATATAACGAATACCTCTATAATCATTAGTTGCACATGAATTTAAAAAGAATTTTGTTTGATAAGAAATAGCTTTATTATTATAAATCATGATAGTCCTGCCACGTTACGCGAACGTGAGTAGTAACAGGGATTAAACCAACATAAATCTCAAATTCAATAAAGAATTTAATGAATATATTAATTTATAAAATTACAAAAATTCTTTATGCTCAGCTTAGATAATAGTTATGTGCTTATTTAACTATTTTTTTGAAGCCAAGAGATTTTGAGAAATATATTAACCGAACCATACTTTGATTTTTTCTTGTGCCTTTTTTTTATGTTCAGGTTTTATATGTGCGGCTACAATTGCCAAAGATAATACAATGGCAAGTACACCAAGATCGTCAGAGTAACCGACAATAGGGGTAGTGTCTGGTATTGCATCCACTGGCGATATAAAATAACCAAGCGCCCCTGTAATAATTGTTTTAGCCCTTGCCGGAGTGTCAGGATCGATAAGACAATAATAAAGAATTAAAGCTTTTTCAATTATTTCTTTGCCTGCAACTATTGCAAATTGCTTCGCCTTCTTCCAAAAAGACTCTTCACTATATTCGTTGCTGTAATCTCCAGTTGAATTATCCATGGTTTTTCCTTTTTTTATTTTTTATACTATTAATTTTAAAGTTAAACTGATTTTTATTATATATGTTTTATTCAGGTTTAATTACGAATACATGTCCTTTGGGCGACTTAGCAGCCACTGAAAACTTCATACCAATTGCTGTGAGTATACCCCAAGAACCAGTTAGAGCAAGAATAATTCCACCGCCAATTAATAAACCAAGCTTTGACGTTGGTTCAGGATCTGCAATTGCTGCCGCTATCATCCAAACTCCAACACCAGTAATTCCTATTCCGGCAAGTACACCAACTATCCGTTGCCAAGAAACCACACCCTTTAATTTTGCAGCGCGTATTAATTTCACCGCTGACATTAAATCATCTTCGGTGAATTTTAGATTTGCATCATCTATAAATTTAAATGGCTTTTTCTCCAAATATAGCTTAAGCGCTTTTTCCAACCAATCTTTTTCGCTTGTTCTTACAACTTTCTCCATTACTTTACCCCTTGTTGTTGAGTACTTAACATTAATTTATTACAATTCTAATATCCCAAAGGGATGCCTGCGGCATAGTCCGATTAGCAAAGAACAATTTCACATAATAAATCAAACGGGCACCAACCCGTCTTCCCGACGTCAAGGCGATAAGTAGTACGATGTCGGGATCTCGCCGAATCCTAAACAGCCTTCCGGCTCGACAATTCTGCTTTGGCATAGTCCGATTAGTAATGAACAATTTCACATATTAAATCAAACGGGCACCAACCCGACTTCTAGGCGATAAGAAGTACTATGTCGGGATCTCGCCGAATCCTAAATAGCCTTCCGGCTCGACAATTCTAATAACCAAAGGGATGCCTGCGGCATAGTCCGATTAGCAAAGAACACTTTCATCAAACGGGCACCAACCCGTTTTCCCGACGTCAAGGCGATTGTAGTGCTATGTCGGGATCTCGCCGAATCCTAAATAGCCTTCCGGCTCGACAATTCTAATATCCCGAAGCGATGCCTGCGGCATAGTCCGATTAGTACAGAAATATTTTCCTATCATAAATCAAACAAGCACTAACCCGTCTTCCCGACTTCAAGGCGATAAATAGTGCTATGTCGGGATCCCGATTCGTTCTATTTATCGGGTCGTATCGGGACAATTCTAATATAGTCCGATTAGTACTATATTTAATTTTTAGTCTTAAATAGAAAAAATACTGTTTCAATTCTAATATAGTCCGATTAGTACATAATTCTAAGGTGTTTTGTCGGTCTGGATAATTGAGTTTCAATTCTAATATAGTCCGATTAGTACAATCTCCAGAGCCGGATGGACTTGATAAGTTTATAGCTGTTTCAATTCTATTATAGTCCGATTAGTACCAAATCCTCGAAGGTACTCCGATTGATATTAAAATGGGTTTCAATTCTATTATAGTCCGATTAGTACTTAAGGCGGTGGTAAACGCCGCGATCGAAAAATCGTAGTTTCAATTCTATTATAGTCCGATTAGTACAGAGCTTACAAGATTGTTGGGAAATCTCCCTAAGTTGGTTTCAATTCTATTATAGTCCGATTAGTACCGTGGATCGGCCGGACGGCACAAAAATTTCTAAATTGTTTCAATTCTATTATAGTCCGATTAGTACTTAAGGCGGTGGTAAACGCCGCGATCGAAAAATCGTAGTTTCAATTCTATTATAGTCCGATTAGTACGCTAATTATATGGAGAAACATGGGGCAGCCCAACACCAGGTTTCAATTCTATTATAGTCCGATTAGTACAACAACAAACAAGGAAGATTTATAATGGAAACAAAGTTTCAATTCTATTATAGTCCGATTAGTACTAACTAATTCTATAACAAATTTCAAGGAGTAATTAGTTTCAATTCTATTATAGTCCGATTAGTACTGACTCCAAAAGTTTTGAAATATGAGAAATTAAACCGTTTCAATTCTATTATAGTCCGATTAGTACGCAAGCAACGGCGTCACAGTTGCGAAGAAAGACGTTGCGTTTCAATTCTATTATAGTCCGATTAGTACAATGACTATCAAATTTGGATTGAGCGAGTTGAAGACGAGTTTCAATTCTATTATAGTCCGATTAGTACACCGGGCAAAAAATTCGGCAAGGAGGGTAAAATGAAAGTCTCAATTATAATATAGTCCGATTAGTACTGAAGATCGGCAAAGTTATTTAGTTCAACTATTTCTGGTCTCAATTCTAATATAGTCCGATTAGTACGATTTTCTCAATGATTCAATTCGTTTTACTTCATACGAGTCTCAATTCTAATATAGTCCGATTAGTACTTGTAATCGCAATTAACTTATTTATCAATAAAAATAAGTCTCAATTCTAATATAGTCCGATTAGTACCCTTTCTTAATGATAGTATTAAATTCACATCTTACGAGTCTCAATTCTAATATAGTCCGATTAGTACTGAATTCGCTAATTTACTTCATTATAGAGAACAATTGTCTCAATTCTAATATAGTCCGATTAGTACAATTAAAAGGAGAAGAAAATGAAAATTTTAACTTAGTCTCAATTCTAATATAGTCCGATTAGTACTAACAAGGCAAGAATTAAGAAACATTGTTCTGAAAAAGTCTCAATTCTAATATAGTCCGATTAGTACGGAAGATGAACTTATATTAAAATACATCTTCCCCCGTCTCAATTCTAATATAGTCCGATTAGTACTCATTCTTTTTATCTTCAATATCTTTAATTATCTCTGTCTCAATTCTAATATAGTCCGATTAGTTCCGGAACAAAATACCACACATCAAAATAGGCAACATTGTCTCAATTCTAATATAGTCCGATTAGTTCCAAGAAAAAGGAAGAAATGTTATCAACGATTAATTCTGTCTCAATTCTAATATAGTCCGATTAGTTCTTCTTTAATTAAGTTTCCACTAGATATAATTAAGTGGAGTCTCAATTCTAATATAGTCCGATTAGTTCTGTGAAACAAAACTTTGGTATAATGTTTTTTATCTTAGTCTCAATTCTAATATAGTCCGATTAGTTCAACGGTATTTAAAAATAGTTGAAAAGGAAACTACTAGTCTCAATTCTAATATAGTCCGATTAGTTCGTGGAAGTAAGAACGCGGGTAACCGTGCAAAAGCAGTCTCAATTCTAATATAGTCCGATTAGTTCATTGGTCGCAAAATACAACAAAACGGCTTCCGAAGGTCTCAATTCTAATATAGTCCGATTAGTTCCATTCATCGGTTTATCAATTTCTCAACTTACCAAGAGTCTCAATTCTAATATAGTCCGATTAGTTCTTCGATCTCGAAAAGTTAGAGTTCGACGAAGATGGCAACAGTCTCAATTCTAATATAGTCCGATTAGTTCCCAATTTTCAAAGTTGGTGATAAGGTGAGCATTAAAAACAGTCTCAATTCTAATATAGTCCGATTAGTTCTCTTTTTTGACCCTACAAGGCATATCGCTCACTTCGCGTCTCAATTCTAATATAGTCCGATTAGTTCCGTACCTTTCCTACACTACTGTAAGAAATATAATCGTCTCAATTCTAATATAGTCCGATTAGTTCACTCAAGGAATCATATTCACTGCATTGAAGCACTTAGTCTCAATTCTAATATAGTCCGATTAGTTCTCGCCAAATCGAGTAAAAAGAAAATAAAGAAAAAAGTAAGTCTCAATTCTAATATAGTCCGATTAGTTCTGAACACCAAAATTTGGTGAAGGAATATCTAAAAATACAGTCTCAATTCTAATATAGTCCGATTAGTTCCCGCCCGGTTGAGCGGGTTTTGTCTATTTGTGGCCGGTCTCAATTCTAATATAGTCCGATTAGTTCCTTAAAGACAATATAATATGGATTAGAAACTTGTCGTCTCAATTCTAATATAGTCCGATTAGTTCAAGCTTCGGACGAGGCAAGAGCGAAAGCGGAAGAAAGGTCTCAATTCTAATATAGTCCGATTAGTTCGAATATCGTAAAATACAAGAAATGGTTAAGAACCTGAGTCTCAATTCTAATATAGTCCGATTAGTTCCTTCATAAAGAAGCCCTTTAATTTTTGCTCTCCGCCGTCTCAATTCTAATATAGTCCGATTAGTTCTGGAGGAGCAATGAAAATAAGAAATATGGAATCACCGTCTCAATTCTAATATAGTCCGATTAGTTCCAAAAAATATCTGCTTTTGTTGATTTTATTAATGACGTCTCAATTCTAATATAGTCCGATTAGTTCCACTTGATTATCCGGTTTTATTGACGCTAAATGGAAAGAGTCTCAATTCTAATATAGTCCGATTAGTTCCTTATCCAAAAGATGCACCAAAAAGCAAAAAAGACTGTCTCAATTCTAATATAGTCCGATTAGTTCTATGCCATTATTTATTAGTTTCTAACATGCTTCGAGTCTCAATTCTAATATAGTCCGATTAGTTCTTGAGTCTATTAAGCAGAACAATGTGCTTGATGGAGTCTCAATTCTAATATAGTCCGATTAGTTCTCGTTTCTCTTCTTTGCTTATGAGCAATTTATACATTGTCTCAATTCTAATATAGTCCGATTAGTTCCCAGCATTTTGGCTGAAGTTATGTTCAGTCAAAATGAGTCTCAATTCTAATATAGTCCGATTAGTTCAAATTTTGTAATGAACTTTGGGGATTTGAAAGCCGGTCTCAATTCTAATATAGTCCGATTAGTTCTGAAGATGCCGGATTAGAAGGCGAATGGATAGATTGTGAGTCTCAATTCTAATATAGTCCGATTAGTTCACAAATATAAGCGAAACCCGAAGGATTGTAAATAGTCTCAATTCTAATATAGTCCGATTAGTTCTTAATTAAAGGAGGGAAAGATGAAAGTACAAACCTGGTCTCAATTCTAATATAGTCCGATTAGTTCTCTTTGCTCTATTTAATAGAGCAAAGAAGGTAAAGGATATGTCTCAATTCTAATATAGTCCGATTAGTTCGGTCAAAAGTCTTAATTTTAGACAAGAATAAATTCGGTCTCAATTCTAATATAGTCCGATTAGTTCTTTATTAAAAAATTCGCTTTTATCTTTAGAAGACGTGTCTCAATTCTAATATAGTCCGATTAGTTCGTAAAGGATATTAAATAAAATATCCTTTACTTTGCGGTCTCAATTCTAATATAGTCCGATTAGTTCCAAAAGAAAGGAGAAGAGATATGCTAACGCAGAATCAGTCTCAATTCTAATATAGTCCGATTAGTTCAGAAAAAGCAAGATTTATAGATGGAGACAATATAAAGGTCTCAATTCTAATATAGTCCGATTAGTTCTCCGATAATCCGGAAGCGGACGAAAAGCTTGAAGAATTGTCTCAATTCTAATATAGTCCGATTAGTTCTAGGAGCATTGCCCATGTCAAATTTACAAAACGCGTCTCAATTCTAATATAGTCCGATTAGTTCCAATATGCGCTTCACTTATCGAAACTTAACGAGGTCTCAATTCTAATATAGTCCGATTAGTTCTGGACGGCGCTGAATATCCTTACAATTCGGATCCGTGTCTCAATTCTAATATAGTCCGATTAGTTCAAAGACGGAGCCGCGGTAAGAGATACGCATTGGGGAGTCTCAATTCTAATATAGTCCGATTAGTTCTTGCGGAACGGAACGCTTTTCGATCCGCAGTTTGCTGTCTCAATTCTAATATAGTCCGATTAGTTCTGATTTGTTTGATGATTTTCTTTTCCATTTTTAAGTCTCAATTCTAATATAGTCCGATTAGTTCTGGCTGCAGTTTTTACAGTTAATTTAGAATTGATTGTTAGTCTCAATTCTAATATAGTCCGATTAGTTCTTATACCGTTTCAGAAACGGTATAAGGCAATTACTTGTCTCAATTCTAATATAGTCCGATTAGTTCAGTTAAAAATATGCAAAAATCACAACTTTTGCAACAAAACAGTTCATTTTCGCAGTTTCGTCGATCGTTGTTTTTTTACGGAATTTTAAATCAAAATGTTCGTTTTTAGCCCGTTTTCGCACTTTTGGTTTTAAATTTTTGCAATTTTGGGTCGATCGACGAAAATTAATAAAATCGTGCCAAACTTATTTTTGGGGTTTTATTTCCGTGTTTTGCAGTAGATTTTTTCGTTAAATAGCATTAGTGACGACGCTACAAAGCAACAAAAGCGGGTTGAAAAGCGTGAAGCGTGCGTAAAGTATCTTCGTAAAAAAAATAAATAAAAAATGGTTTTGGTCAAAATAGCATGTTGATTTGCAATCTCATGCTTCGGTCAACTTGGCAAGGTTTAATTACAATTTTGCTTTATGGGGCTATCTTAAAAACTTAAAAATCGTTATTTGTCAATCGTCATTTGTTAATGGTTATTTGTGAGTTGGAATTTCTTTTCTGTCATCCTGTCCGCTAATGGCGAATCGAATATAACCAGTCATCCCGAACTTATTTCGGAATCTGGAAAGAACAATTAAAATTGCCGCGAATTCGCTAATGAAAAATAATCTAATTCTAACCCAGTGTGGACGGTGGTAGCAGTGAAGTTGAAGCAGATGCTGAAACAATTCGCCTTCGGCGAACAGCATGACACAGAACAGAACCAGTCATCTCGAATTCATTTCGGGATCTAAAAAGAACTCGTGATTTGAGTTAGATGCTGAACCAATCGCTTACAACGGACAGCATGCCCCTTACGAAACAGCCCTTTTAATTTGGCTCATGTCAATCAGCCAAGCCAAAGTGTAATTTATTTAGATATAGGTCGATTTCTCGGGTTGACCTACAATCATGGGCTTCGGTCAAGCTGGCGAGTTGACCTACAAGGCTTTGCTGCCAATGTCTTTTCTATAATAAATTCCTTCATATTTTACTTTAAGTAATGAAGCATAAGCTTTTTCTTTACAATATCTTAAGTTGCCTTCACCATCGATTGCCACAATATTCAAAACCCTGCCACCGTTGGTGAAAATCTTTCCGTTTACAGCTTTTGTTCCTGCGTGAATAATTTGAATATCGGGATCGTTAATTTTTTCCAATCCTTTTATTTCAAATCCTTTTTCATATTTGCCGGGATACCCTTTGGAAGCCGTAACAACACAAAGCGCCGCTCCACCGTTATATTTCACCGCCGCTTTATTTATATTACCACTTGCAACCGAATATAATAAATCCAAAAAATCACCTTCGAGTAACGGCAAAACGACTTGGGTTTCGGGATCGCCGAATCTGCAATTGAATTCAATAACCTTCGGACCTTCTTCGGTTAAGATTAATCCGCAATATAAACATCCCGAATATTCCCTGCCTTCGGATTTGAGAGCATTAAGTGTTTTTTCTATTATTTCCGTTTTTACCCTTTGCAAAATTTCATCGGTTATAAACGGCGTTGGAGCATAAGCTCCCATTCCGCCGGTGTTCTTTCCGGTGTCACCTTCGCCTATTCTTTTATGGTCCTGTGCCGGAGGTAAAACAATATAATCCGTACCGCTTGCAACGGCAAATACAGAAAATTCTTGTCCTTCTAAAAATTCCTCAACGACAATCTCGTTTCCGGCATCTCCGAAAACATTATATTCAAAGCATTCTTTGATTGCATTTTCCGCTTCTAAAGCCGTATAGCAAATCGATACACCTTTTCCGGCAGCCAAACCCGATGCTTTAACTACTACCGGATAACTTATTGATTTTGCATAAGTTACAGCGTTTATATAATCTTGTTTCTTAAACACTTTGTATTCTGCGGTGGGAATTCCGTATTTTTTCATCAGATTTTTGGCAAATGCTTTGTTGCTTTCTATTTGTGCGGCATTTTTTCGCGGTCCGAAAACGGGAATATTATTTTCAGCCAGATTGTCAGCCAAACCTTCGGCCAAAGGTTTTTCAGGTCCGATAACAACCAAATTAATACCTTGAGTTTTGCAAAAATCAATTATTTCTTTGTGATCGGAAGGATTCAAATTCACATTCTTTCCAATGAAAGATGTACCAGCATTTCCGGGCGCAATAAAAAGATTTTCAAGTTTATGGCTTTCTTTGACTTTTAACGCCAATGCATGTTCCCTTCCGCCGGAGCCAACAATTAATACATTCATAATTCAGCCCGCAAATAAAATTGAAATTCTTTTGTTAATTTTTCTGTTAACAATCTTCGGTCATGCTCCAGAATAAATTCTCTGGTTGGCTTAGGTAATTTATTTAATCTGAATAACTTATCGATTTCAATTAAAGTATTTTTTATGGTTTTTATATCATCCGGTGGAACTATAAACGATGCTCCGTATTTCTGAGCAGCTTTTTTAGCTTCACCTTCGGGAACGGTTGCAAGCACGGGTTTACCGCTTCCGAAATATTCATATAACTTCCCGGGTGTTACCGCTTCCATTTTTTTATTGCTCAGCATTACCCAAAGAACATCCGCAGAAACAACGCGCCTAATTGTTTCCCGGTGATTCAAATAACCGAACTCTCTAACGAAGTTTTGGAGTCCCAAACGTGCAACAAGTTTTTGGTTCTCCCTCCTGAAATGACCCGCAAATTGAAGTTCGATATTTGCGGCAATATCGGGCCTTTCGACGCTGAGTTCCTTAAAAGCATGCAAAAGATATTTGGGAGTAATACTTTCGTAAAAAATACCGGAATACAGTATTTTGCACTTCCTTTTTTCCTCACGTATCGGTTCAACATTTTCATAATCTTCGGAATCGAATCCGTGAGGCAAAATAAGTACATCGTTAAAAGTGAGGAACGGGAATTTCTTTAACAAATTTTCTTTGATTAACCTGTTAACCACAATTACTTTATCCGCTTTACGCAAAATCTTATCTTCCAGTTTTTTATGTTTCCATGAATGATAAGGCGTAGGATTAAAAGCAAATTGATTTCCTGTCCATGCATCACGATAATCGATAATCAGCGGAATATTAAAACGCTCCCTCAATTTTGCGGCAGTAATAAAAGTTGAAAACGGTGGTCCGGATACAAAGATTACATCAAAATGTTCATGTTTTAGGATTGACACCGCTAAGTTATATGCTTTATGTGACCAAAACTTTTTATTATCCGGAATAAAAAATGTTTTGCTTACCCTGCTTAATGTTTTCCTAATTATTTCCGGGGGCATTTTCATCGTACCTTTTCGTTTAAGTAAAGATTGGGGATCGAAAGATTCCGTTCTTTTAATGATCACACCGGCTTTTTCCGCCTCTTCGAGCAGGGTTAAATCGTGTGCAAAATAACCTGTTTTACCTGTAGTAATAACGGTTGGTTCCCAATTGAAACGCGGCATATACTTGGTGAATTTCAATGTGCGTTGTACGCCGCTCAAACCCATTGGAGGATAATAATAAGCAATGACCAGAACCTTGAACATTTGGGTTTATCCGATAAATTTTGATTGATAATTGGGTGATTCTTTTGTAATAATTACATCGTGCGGATGGCTTTCGCGCAGTCCCGCATTAGAAATTTTCACGAATTTGGATTTGTTTTTAAATTCTTCAATATCCCTTGCTCCGCAATATCCCATCGATGCGCGTAATCCGCCGATAAACTGATAAACCGTATCGGCTAACGGACCTTTATACGGTACACGTCCTTCAACGCCTTCGGGCACTAATTTTTTGATATCGTCTTCCATATCTTGAAAATATCTGTCTTTACTCCCCTCTTTCATTGCTCCGATAGAGCCCATTCCCCTGTAAACTTTGAAACTTCTACCTTCGTAAAGGATTTTTTCGCCCGGGGTTTCGTCAACACCGGCAAACATACCGCCGATCATTACCGTATCGGCACCTGCGGCAATTGCTTTCGCAACGTCGCCCGTTTGTTTTATTCCGCCGTCGGCAATTAAAGGAACGCCTGTATCTTTAAGAGCATCCGCAACTTCGAGAATAGCGGAAATTTGGGGAACACCGACACCGGCAACTATTCTTGTAGTACAAATCGAACCGGCGCCGATTCCTACTTTCACCGCATCAACTCCCGCTTCTACCAAATCGAGTGCCGCTTCTTTCGAAACAATGTTACCGGCCACTAATTGGATATCGGGGAAAGTTTTTTTTATTTCCCTTACGGTTTTAATAACCCCTTCGGAATGTCCGTGTGCAGTATCGACAACGATTACATCAACATTGGCATCAACCAAAGCTTTAACGCGCTCCATCGTATCGCTTGTAACTCCAACGGCGGCACCAACCCTTAATCTTCCGAGTTCATCTTTACTGGCATTGGGAAATTTTATTTTTTTAGAAATATCTTTGTATGTAATCAATCCCCTGAGCACGCCGTTTTCGTCAACAACGGGAAGTTTTTCAATTCTGTGTTTTTGTAAAATCATTTTAGCTTCTTCCAATGTTGTGCCGACGGGCGCGGTTTTCAATTCGGTTTTTGTCATTACTTCTTTAACAGGTAAATTTACGTTGGGCTCGAACCTTAAATCGCGATTAGTGAGGATACCAATCAATTTATTATGTTCATCAACAATCGGAATACCTGAAATTTTATATTTTTTCATCAATTCCAAGGCATCTTGCACGGTACTGTCTTCTTTTAATGTAATCGGATTTACAATCATACCGCTTTCCGAGCGTTTAACTTTATCAACTTCTTCGGATTGTCTTTCTATGGACATATTTTTATGAATAATACCGATTCCGCCTTGAGCAGCCATTGCTATTGCCATACGGGCTTCTGTTACCGTATCCATTGCAGCGGAAACAAGCGGAATGTTCAATTTTATTTTTTTTGTAAACTTTGTAGATAAATCCGTTTCACGCGGAAGCACCGACGATTTAGCGGGAACAAGTAATATATCGTCGAACGTAAGCGCTTCGTATAATATCTTTTCTTTGTGCATTTATATCTCCGTTAACAAATAAATTATTCCTCTTTAATTATTGTTAATCAAATGCGGAAATGCCCGTTATATCTTCTCCGATAATAAGCGTATGCATTTCGTGTGTTCCTTCGTAAGTCTTAACCGATTCCAAATTATTTGCGTGTCTCATCACGGGGTATTCGTCGAGAATACCGTTAGCTCCGAGAATTTCCCTGCCCATTCTCGCAATCTCCAAAGCTTTTTCAACGTTATTTCTTTTTGCCAATGAAATTTGCGTATGTTTAACTTTCCCTGCATCTTTAAGTTTTGCCAATTGCAAATTCAATAATTGCGCTTTGGTTATTTCCGTAACCATATAAACAAGTTTATCTTGAATTAATTGATAACCGGCAATGGGTTTGCTGAATTGAATTCTGCTTTTAGCATAATCCAAAACGGTATGATAAACCGCAAGCATAGATCCGACAACGCCCCACGCAATGCTGTAGCGCGCTTGATTCAAACACTTCAAAGGTGATTTCAATCCGTTGCTCCCGGGCAATAAATTTTCTTCGGGGACAAATACGTCTTGAAAAATAAGTTCAGAAGTAATTGATGCGCGCAAGGAATGTTTCCCTTTCATTTCAGGCGCCGAAAAACCTTTGAATCCTTTTTCGACTAAAAAACCTCTGATTACCCCGTCCAATTTAGCCCAAACTACAGCCACATCGGCTATCGAGCCGTTGGTAATCCACATTTTAGCTCCGTTAAGAACATACCCGCCATCCACCTTTTCCGCTTTGGTAACCATTCCGGCCGGATTAGAACCGTAATCGGGTTCGGTTAAACCGAAACAACCGATTTTTTCACCGGAAGACAATTTGTGCAACCACTTCAGTCTTTGCTCTTCGCTGCCGAAAGTATAAATCGGATACATTACCAAACTGTTTTGCACGGATACAAAACTCCTTAAACCGCTGTCGCCCCTTTCCAATTCTTGCATAACCAATCCATAGATAACATTATTCATTTCCGAACAGCCGTATTTTTCGGGAAGAGTTATTCCGAGAACACCGAGTTCCGCCAACTTCGGAATAAGGTGTAACGGGAAAGTTCCCTCGCGGTAATGTTTTTCAATTATAGGCAGAACTTCGTTTGAAACAAATTCGCGAATTGAATCCCTTACTAATTTTTCTTCTTCAGATAACAATTCTTCAATATTATAATAATCAAGACTTTTAAATTTTTCCATTAAACTTTATCCGCTGAATTTTGTGTTAATTACTTTTTCAATTGTATCCCTATCGTATCCGCGTGAATTAAGAAATCTACGCACCTTGTTTTTGAGCTCATTCTCCGTAAGATTTTTATAATCCAAACTTGCTATTTTTTTACCGGCTGATATTAATGCGTTTTCGTAAAGTATTTCGTTATTCGCATAAGAATTAAGGATTTCATCAATTATATTTCTGTCAATTCCTTTTTCGATCAAAGTTTTTTTCACCAAGTTCAAACCTTTCTTTTTCTTACCGATTTTTTCTTCCGCAAGTAATTTTGCAAATTCGAAATCGTTTAAATAACGCTTCTCTTTAAGTTCCCGTATAACCGAATCGATTTGCACGGGGTCGAATCCTTTTTTAATCAACTTGGTTTTTAATTCTCTCGAAGAATGTGGTCTCCTCGAAAGCAAGTCGAGTGCTTTTTCTTTGATTTTTATTAAAGAACTTTGCCGGATGAGTCCCTCAAGCTTTTCCTCATTCAGCTCGTCGTTTTTTCTGAGTCCGGCTTTATAAACAATTTCTTCTCTAATTAAAAATTCATCAGTACCGTCAACTTCAACAATAACATTTTTCCCCTTTTTAACAAGGCGGGTTATAATCATTTTGTTGCGGTTACTTTTTCTTTCGCACCGTTATTTTTCGGTTCTTCTTCGTTAATCATTCCAAGTTTTATTTTAACTTCTTTTTCCAACTTAGCTTTTAAAGATTCATCTTCAACCAATGCACGGCGGAATTGTTCCCTTCCCTGAAATCTTTCTTCGCCGTAAGTAAACCAAGCGCCGCTTTTCTTAACAAGTCCTTTTTCAACCGCCATATCAATTAAATCGCCTTCTTTGCTGATTCCGTGATTGTATAAAATATCGAACTCCACTTGTTTGAAGGGCGGAGCTACCTTGCTCTTTACAACTTTAACTTTTGTACGGTTACCAACTATTTCCTGTCCGTCTTTAATAGCTGCAATTCTTCTTATATCCAATCGTACAGAAGCATAAAATTTTAGTGCGTTTCCACCGGTAGTTGTTTCGGGACTTCCGAACATAACCCCGATTTTACTTCTGAGCTGATTGGTAAAGATCACGCAAGTCTTAGAACGACTAACGGCTCCGGTAATTTTTCTTAACGCTTGAGACATTAATCTTGCTTGAACACCCATTTGCGGATCGCCCATATCGCCTTCAATTTCAGAACGGGGAACCAAAGCGGCAACCGAATCGATAACAATAATATCCAAAGCATTGCTACGGACTAAAGTATCTACTATTTCAAGAGCTTGTTCGCCGTAATCGGGTTGGGAAATTAAAAGATTTTGAACATCAACGCCGAGACGTTTTGCATAATTGATATCCAAAGCATGTTCGGCATCAATAAAGGCGGCAATACCGCCTTGCTTTTGTGCTTCGGCAATTGCGTGCAAACAAATAGTTGTTTTTCCCGAAGATTCCGGACCGTAAATCTCAACTATTCTTCCTCTGGGTAATCCGCCGATTCCCAAAGCGTAATCGAGTGAAATCGATCCCGTAGAAATAGCTTCCACTTTATTGATGACGCCGTCGCCTAATTTCATAATGGCGCCTTTGCCGTATGTTTTCTCGATGCTGTAAATGGTATCTTCCAACATTTTAAGTCTGGCGTCTTTCTCTTTAGACATTTTATCCTCCTCTATGATTTCAATTTAAAATTTTTAATACTAGTGTAAACTGAACCACTTGGTTTCAATTCGCTTTTGAACAAAGTTACGGAACTACAGTAAAAAGATTTTCCCGGTAATTTATATTCAAGAAAGTCATCGAGTTTTTTAAAATCTTCTCTGCCTTTAATTCTCAATAAAGTAAGATGAGGTTTGAAGTTTCTTTTTTCTTTTTCGAACCCCAGACTTTCAAGCGATTCGTTAAGTTTATTATTTAAATTAATTAAGTTTTCTTGGTAATCAAAACCGAGCCATAAAATTTTCGGAACACCTTTTCTGAAAAAATATCCGAAACTTTTGTACTTTAGTTCAATTTCCCCGTTATCCGCACAAACGGATTCGATAACTTGTGAAATTGCCGGGATCAAATTCGTATTTACGTCGCCGAGGAACTTAAGGGTAATATGAAGTTTCTCTTCCGGCTCCCATCTGATATTTTCATCGTTGTAAATCGATTTCCGGATTTCTGAAATTTCGCGAACGATATTTTCCGGTAAATCGAGGGCGATAAACAATCTATTCGTCATAAGGAATTCCGAGCAAATTCCTTCTCAACATATCCAAAGCCGCTTGCGAAGTTCGTTCTTTGTTCAAAATTCTGTCATCTCCAAATCTGAACTCTTTCGACGTACAAACTTTATCGTCGCAAATTCCAATGTAAACTAATCCAACCGGTTTCGTTGGAGTTGCTCCGGTAGGTCCCATAATTCCGGTTGCCGCAAGTCCGATGTCGGTACCGCTAACTTTTCTTACTCCGTCAGCCATCAAACGGGCAACTTCCATACTTACCGCTCCGTATTGCTCAATCAAGTCTTCGTCTATATTGAGCAGTTCCACCTTTGCACCGTTACTGTAAGTTATCAAAGCCCTTTCGAAATACGAACTGCTTCCGCTTACGTTTGTGATGCGGTGACTGATTAATCCGCCGGTACACGATTCGGCTACCGCCAAAGTCAATCCCCTGTCTTTTAACAATCTTCCGACTACACTTTCGAGTGTGTCATCGTCCTTTCCGTAAATATATCTTCCTACCAAAGCCCTAATTCTTTGTTCAATTTCCAAAAGTTTATTGTGTGCATCTTCTTTGTTTTCGCCCACCACGGTCAATCTCATTTTAACTCCGTACTGACTCGGCAAAAAAGCAAGTTTACCATCTCCTAAAATATCTTTTAGCGAGCCGAGCTTTTCGTATAAAACAACTTCAGGGATGCCGGTTGTAAGCAAGTGCGTAATTTCTTTGGCGGTAAGGGAATCTTTATACTTCTCTTTTAATTTGGGAACAATATATTTTTCGAACATTTCCGCCATTTCATAAGGAACTCCGGGCATAACGATAAACACTTTGTTATCTTTTTCAATCCACATACCGGGCGCCGTTCCCTTTGTATTTTTTATGGGTTCGGCTATTTTGGGAATCATTGCTTGACCCCGGACTTTCTCTGTTTCCTTCACTCCTCTTTTCTTTGCAAATTCGAGAACTTCGGAGAGAATATCTTGGTCGAGTTCCAACTCCGTATCGAAAAACTCGGTAACGCATTTTTTTGTTACGTCATCGTGAGTTGGACCTAAACCTCCGGTAACGATTACCACATCATTATTTTCGAATGCGTCTTTAAATTCACGGATAATTGCATCTTCCTCGTCTCCCACAACCGATATTTTGGAAATTTCGAAATCGATTTCCGAAAGTTTTTCCCCGATGAAAGATGCGTTTGTGTTAAGTGTTTTACCGATTAAAATTTCGTCGCCAATTGTAATAATTTGTGCTTTCATTTGTTTTTGTGAATAATTAAAAAATGAGTGATATAAATATATGAATAATTACCAAACTATACGCACCGGAAACAATATCATCTAACATTATTCCTTTTCCGCCGCTCAGTTTTTCCAAAACTCCGGCGGGAAACGGTTTTATAATATCGAGTAATCTCCATATTACGAAATCTATTGCCAAAATCCAATATATTTTGGGAACAAATAACAGGCTGATCCAGGTTCCCACAAATTCATCGATTGTACATTGCGAAGGATCTTTTCCGTATTTTTTTTCAAATTTATCGCCCAATTTTATTCCCCAAACGGTAAAAACGGAAATAATTATCAGCATCATGGTCGGATTTTCAAATCCGGGAATCAAAAAAATTGCCAATGCCGCCAAACTCGAGATTGTACCGGGAGCGACCGGAGAATAACCTGTAAAAAAAACCGAACCTGCTAATTTCTCTATGAAGTTCGGATTCATTTAAATATACCTTTTATTAAATTTTTGTTTTTTATCAAATACTGAACTCCCGTATAAAACGTAAACAACGTAATTACAAGCATAACATAATTTATGTATTTCAAATCCGTTAGAATGTCAAGAATTTCCCCGAATTTATTTTTCACCGGTTCGACGGTTTTAAGTGTGAAAAAAATGAGGAGATAAAAAATAAAAACCATTTGCACGAACGTTTTTATTTTAGCCAGCTTATTTGTAACAAAAGGTTTATTCTGTAGATCGGCGTAAATTCTTAAACCGGTAATTAGAAAATCTCTGACGATAATTACCAAAACCATCCACAGTTGGAGCACATCGAGGAAAACGAAAGCGAGGAAAGCGGAAGAAGTAAGAGCTTTGTCCGCAAGCGGATCCATAAACTTTCCCCAGTTTGTAATGTAATTAAACTTCCGCGCGAGCCAACCGTCGTACCAATCCGTTATTGCAGCGATAAAATATATTACAAGCGCAATTTGTTTATAAACCGGGTTTTCGGAAAGAAACAAAAAAAAGAAAACCGGCGAAAGGATCAATCGCAATGTTGTAAGTTGATTGGGTAAAACCATTTATTATTAATAGTTTATAAATTTAATTTCTAAACAAGCTCAGTTTTCTTTTGCATCCGGTTTGTTCAATTCTGCCAATTCTTTAAGATAATCAAATTCGTAAATTCCCGTATTATGACCGTCTTTCCATGCAATGTTGATTGCATACTGACCAACTACTTGAATCGATGCGACTTGAGTTTGACTTTCGCCGAAAATTCTCACAACCATTTCATCCGAGCCGGCCGGTTGGGATGTGCAAATTGCACACGGGCAATTTTTTCTTAAAAAATCCAAACCTATTCTGTCGAGACTTCCGTCATCCCAAAGTATTTTTAGTGTTTTCCCTTCTTCAATTTCAATTTTTACCGGAGTCATTATAAACTTTCGCCTGTTAATTTGGTTAGAGCTTCCAAGTATTTTTTACTGGTATTTTGAATAACGTCTTCCGGCAAATCCGGTGCCGGCGGTTTTTTATTAAAGTTGATTGACAACAGATAATCTCTAACGTATTGTTTATCGAAACTGACTTGCGGTCTGCCTTTTTCGTAATCTTCCGCAGGCCAAAATCTGGAAGAATCTGGAGTTAAAAGTTCATCGATAAGAATTATTTTGCCGTCATAATAACCGAATTCCATTTTAGTATCGGCTAAAATAATGCCCCTTTGTTTTGCGTATTCGGCAGCTTTTTTATAAATGTTCAGACTAGTTTCCCGTAAAAATTCGAACGTTTCTTTTCCGACCAAATCAATTGCTTTGGAATGATCGATTGTTTCATCGTGCTCGCCAATTTCGGCTTTTGTGGATGGCGTAAAAATCGGTTCGGGTAATTGTTCCGATTCCACCAGTCCTTCCGGTAATTTTATTCCGCTTATTGAACCTGTTCGTTGGTAATCTTTCCAACCGGAACCTGAAATATAACCGCGAACAATACACTCCAAGGGTATCAACTCGGCTTTTTTAACCAACATTGTACGTCCTTCCAGAATATCGGCGTATTCTTTGGTTTCTTCGGGAAATTCGTCGACGCTTGTGCTTACAACGTGGTTTTCAATTTCGTTTTTGAAAAAATCGAACCAAAACGAAGAAATTTTGGTCAGTATTTTTCCTTTTAACGGTATGCCTTGATTCATTATTACATCGAATGCGGAGAGTCTATCGGTTGATACCAAAAGATAATAATCGCCGAGGTCGTAAATGTCTCTTACTTTCCCCCTTTTAAATAAGTTTAGCTTTGGAAAGTTGGTTTGTAAAACAACTTTTTGGCTCATATTCTTCTCTAATTATTTTCTAAATTAGTGTGAAAAGTTAACCAAATTTAATTCTGTTTCAAAGAGGATAATTAGTGTAAATCTCGAAAAAATACCAAGTAACAAATCCCAAATTCCCGATGACATAAGACCAATTTCATACGTAAGATGTAAAACGTAAGACGTAAAACGCAATGGGACGTATATTTTGCGTCCTGAGAATTATTTTTCATTAGCGAATTAGCGGTAGTTCTCAAACATCAAAGAACGACTGAACCCCGGAGGGGTGGAATATTTATAATAATCATATTCCCTATTAACATTAAAACCCCAGCGGGGTGACACCATAAATTGTGTCATTATTTTGTGTCACTCCTAGCGGAGTTTTGGTTTTTATGTTAGAATGCTTGTTCTATAAATATGTCACGCCGATAGCGTTCGCCAGATGAAATGGAGAGTTCATTCTAGATCCCGAAACGAGTTCGGGATGACACGTTAATAGGCTGACAGGATGACAGTTATAAAGGCGGACGGGATGAGATAAATCTCTAGCTGTCATGCTGAACTCGGTTCAGCATCTGATAAAAATTACGGTTTCTTTTTAGATCTCGAAACAAGTTCGGGATGACATGTTCTTTACACTGTTTGGAATATGCAATGCTGTTCACCGCAGGCGAATCATTTCAGCATCTCACATGGTTCATTTTAGATTCCGAAACAATCCGCCGCGGCGGACGGAATGACAGTTCCGAAGTGGTTGGAATGATAGTCAAAAAATTCCAAATATCAAATCCCAAATAACAAGTGACAAATGAGCAATTCCCAATGACCATTGACCAATTACCAATTATTCTGTGAATAATCCGTGTTTAATCTGTGTATATCTGAGGTTTATTTTTTTACCACAGATTTTCTCAGATTCAGCACAGAATTTCACAGAAGGATTTTTTTATTTATTATTTTTTTACCTAACAATAATTTCCGAACAATTTTATATATTGCGGAAAATTTTCAACTAACTTTGTAAAGAAAAATGAAACGACTTATACTCTTAACGGTTTTAGCCCTTAGCGGAATAATCTCCGCACAGAAAAAAAATTTCACCATAGAAGATGTTATAATTAATTCTTATACTTCACTTGCACCGGAGAGAATACAGAATTTCAATTGGTTGCCGGACTCGGACAAATACAGTTTCGTGAAGTCTGTCGATACATCATTCAATCTTGTCGTTGCTTCCGTTCACAGTTCCGCAGTGGAAAAAATTATTCACCTTACAGATATAAACAATGCTTTAAAGCGAAACGGATTTAACGTTCTTTACACTTTTCCCAATTTTAAATGGATTGACCAGAATATTTTTTACTTCCAACGAAGAGGTAAACTTTTTTATTACTTTGCAGACAAAGATTCCGTTGCATTAATTAATAGCGCAAAATCCGGAGCCGCAAATTTCGCGTTGGCCCCGAACAAACGTTATATGGCATATACCATTGATAACAATTTATTTGTTTCTCTCGATACAAGTAAAACAAGCCAAATAACATTTGACGAAAACCCAGGAATAGTAAACGGTCAAACAGTTCACAGAAACGAATTCGGAATTACAAAAGGAATATTTTGGTCGCCCAAAAATAATTATATTGCCTTTTACCGGAAAGACGAAACAATGGTAAGTGATTTCCCTATTGTGGATTTTGAACCCGTTCCGGCTAAACTTGCTTCCATAAAATATCCGATGGCAGGACGGAAAAGTCATCATGTAACAATAGGGATTTATGAACTGAACTCAGGGAAAACCGTTTGGTTAAAAACCGGTGAGCCGCTTGATCAATATTTGACTTGTGTAACTTGGGATCCAAGCGAAAAATTTATATATGTTGCGCACCTTAACCGCGATCAAAATCACATGCAGCTTAAGAAATACGATGCTCGGACCGGAGAACTTGTAAAAATCCTTTTTGAAGAAAAAAATGAAAAATACGTTGAACCTGAACATCAGTTAATATTTTTACCCAAAGAACCCGGAAAATTTTTGTGGTTTTCGAAAAGGGACGGCTGGAACCATCTTTATCTTTACGACACCGAAGGAAATCTTATTCGCCAAGTAACAAAAGGTAAGTGGGAGGTTTTAAGCATTGCGGGATTTGATAAAACCGGACATGAAATAATTATCCGCTCTACAGAAAAAAGTCCGATTGAAAGACAATATTACAGAGTTAATTTGTTAACCGGAATGCGAAATAAACTTACCACTGATACGGGTGTTCATTCAATTATTCCAAACGAGAGCGCAACCTATTTCTTCGATACTTATTCAAATATAAAAACTCCGGGAATTTCAAAAATTATCGATGGCAATGGAAATACTGTAAGTATTTTACTTCGATCGAAAAATCCGTTGGCAGATTATGATTTGGGTGAACTTAAAATCTTTACAATTAAAGGTAAAGATAATATGGATTTATATTGCAGAATGATTACCCCGCCCGATTTCGATCCGAATAAAAAATACCCCGCTGTTGTTTACGTTTACGGAGGTCCACACGTTCAATTAATTACTAATTCATGGCCGCGCGGAAGATACGGACTTTGGTTTTACAAAATGGCGCAAGAAGGATTTGTGATCTTTACTTTGGATAACCGGGGATCTGCAAACAGAGGTTTGGAATTCGAGCAAGCTACGTTCAGAAATTTGGGAACTGTGGAAATAGAAGATCAAATGCGGGGAGTTAAGTATCTGAAATCGTTGAGTTACATTGATTCCACAAGAATAGGGGTTTTCGGTTGGAGTTTCGGAGGTTTTATGACAACATCACTTATGTTAAGAACGAACAACACATTCAAAGTTGGCGTTGCCGGCGGCGCCGTAATTGATTGGAAAATGTACGAAGTAATGTATACCGAAAGATATATGGACACTCCCGAAACAAATCCAGAAGGTTACGAAAAAGCAAACTTGTTGAATTACGTACAAAACTTGAAGGGCAAACTGCTTTTGGTTCACGGAACATCCGACCCGGTTGTGGTTTGGCAACATACCCTTAAGTTTGCCAAGAAAGCAGCCGATCTTAATATTCCGCTGGATTATTTCCCGTACGTAGGACACAAACACGGTGTTGTTGGTCGCGATGCCATTCACCTTTACAACAAGATAACTAATTATTTTATCGACAATCTTTAGTACAACCGGGACGTAAGGGTTACATCTCTTACGTTTTACGTCTTACGTCTCACGTTTGGGAGATGGTTATTGATCAATCGTCACTTTTCATTGGGAATTGTTCATTTGTCGTTTAGAATTTGTTAGTTGGGATTTGGAATTTCTTTTCTGTTATCACGTCCGCTTTCGAAACTATCATTCCGTCAGCCGTCGGCGGATTGTTTCGGAATCTAAAATGAACTCGTATGCTGAAATGAATTCAGCATGACACATAAACTAAATATTTTTGGAGAGCTTTACACAGAATAGAACTTGTCATCCCGAACTTGTTTCGGGATCTAAAATGAACAATTAATTTGCCCCTAATTCGCTAATAAAAAAATTTCGGGGACGAAGATTTTCGTCCCCTACATTTCACGTCTTGCGTCTCACGTCTTCCGTTCTACGTCTTCCGTTTTACGTCTCACGTTTTACGTTTCTTATTTTCACACAAAACCACATACTTAAATATTTAACTTTTATCACTTTTATTTTAATTTTATTTTTAGCTTTTACTTGATTAATTACATCATTTTCATTTACTTAGTGTGTTAAACTTGCGCATAAGGTTTTTTCTGCAAAATTGATTGACGTCACAATTAGCCGGATAATTTCTATTATTTTGTTTTAAAAAAAAGCGGGCAAATGGAAAAAGAATTCAACACAACAGAGATTAACAAATTAACTTTGGAAGTAATTTCAAAAGGCATTTACAAAGAAACGGCGCAATTCGGATTTTCGACACAAGATTATATCAAACTCGTTAACCAGTTACTCGATTTAACCATGAAGGAAAAATTGAATAACAATCAATCCGAAGATGTTATTCAAGTTGTTCCGAAAGAAAAATCCCTTGAACTGCCGATAACGGGTGAAAAAATTAAAATACGCGGTTTTTCGGAAAAAGAAGATTATGCTATAGTTGAAAAATGGATAAACGAAGAAAAAGGCAGGTTATTTTTACTTTCCAGATTGACTGCCAAAGAACATAATTTGGATGAGTTGTTACGGAATAAAAACAATACATTCGGGATAATTACTCTGATGAACGATAAACCGATAGGGCTTCTTGCGTTTTTGGATTACGATAAAGTTAATAACAAAGCCGAACTTAGAAAATTACTGGGAGAAAAAGAATTCAGAGGAAAAGGTTATGCAAAAGAAGCAACGAAAATGTGGATTGAATACGGAATTTCGGCTTTAAAACTGAGAAAAATTTATTTACATACACTCGACACAAATATCGCAAATATCAGGTTAAACAAAGATTTGGGATTCAAGATCGAAGGTATTCTGAGAAAAGAAATTCTGATCGACGGTGATTATCACGACGTTCTCCGGATGGCATTGATTGTCGATTAACATCGAATAAAAGATTTTGTTAATTTCGCCCGCTCTTGATTTTCTTGTTCCGTTTCATCATGTTTTTGTTTTAAAATCCGATTCACTGAAAACATTTTTTTTACAATTATTAAAATTTATTTGATATTTTGAGCAAGGAATTTTTTATTTACAAATATGTTTCGGACAAAAAAGATCATTACATACTTCGTAAAAAAAATCAACCTATTGCTCTTCAGGCATTGTCCCGATCATTAACACGCCCGTCTTTATTTAAAGTTTTTATTTTTTATTTAGGAGATAAATTATGTGCGGTATAGTAGGTTATATCGGAAACAAAAATTCCGTTCCCATTATCATCGGTGGATTAAAAAGATTGGAATATCGCGGTTATGACTCCGCAGGAGTTGGCATTCTTGCAGAAGACAAATGTAAAATCGTAAAGACCGTAGGTAAAGTAGCGAAATTAGAACAAGCAGTGGAAAAAGAAAGTTTTGAATCGAATGTAGGAATTGGGCACACGCGCTGGGCAACTCACGGCGCTCCCACGGAAGAAAACGCTCATCCGCATTTTAACGCCGACAAAACAATCTGCGTTATCCACAACGGAATTATCGAAAATTACGACGTGCTAAAAAAAGAATTGGAATCGAAAGGTTATAAATTCCGCTCGGAAACCGATACTGAAGTTCTGGTACATCTAATCGATAATTTCATGAAAAACGGAAGTTCCCTATTGAAAGCGGTTAGAAAAGCTCTTATTGAAGTTGAAGGAACTTTCGGATTAGCGGTGCTTTCATCTAAAGAACCGGACAAAATCATTGCCGCACGCCGAGGTTCGCCTTTGGTTTTGGGTATCGGAAATAACGAAAACTTTCTTGCTTCGGATGTTACCGCACTGATTACCCATACAAGTCAAATTGTTTATCTAGATGACGATGAAGTTGTGGAAGTTTATAAAGATAAATTCAACGCAAAAACCATTCACGACGAAGAAATTCAAAAAGAAGTTCACGAAGTTACTATTGCCCTTGACGAAATAAGCAAGAGCGGTTACCCGCATTTTATGCTAAAAGAAATTATGGAACAACCCGAATCGATTACGAATTCGATGCGCGGAAGATTAATTTACGAAGAAGGAACTGCGCGTTTGGGAGGGTTACGAAAAGTAATCGACCGTCTGTCCGATGCGAAAAGAATAATTATCAGCGCTTGCGGAACTTCGTGGCATGCCGGACTCGTTGGCGAATATATGCTTGAACAATACGTCGGTATTCCCGTGGAAGTGGAATATGCATCTGAGTTCAGATATAGAAATCCAATTATCACAAAAGACGATGCGATGATTTTTATTTCCCAAAGTGGAGAAACCGCCGATACGCTTGCGGCAATGCGCGAAGCCAAAAGGCGCGGCGCTTTGGTACTTGGAGTTTGTAACGTTGTAGGAAGCTCTATTGCACGGGAAAGTGACGCCGGGGTTTACATTCACGCCGGACCCGAAATAGGCGTTGCTTCCACAAAAGCATTCACTTCCCAATTGGTGGTTTTGGCGCTTATTACTTTACTTCTTGCGCGAAGAAAATCACTCAGCGAAGTTGACGGAAAAAAAATAATCGAAGAACTGCAATCGATTCCCGGAAAAGTTGAACAGATATTAAAGCTTAACGACAAAATTGAAAAAATTGCCGAAAACTTTGTTGATGCAAAAAATTTCTTGTATTTGGGTCGCGGATATAATTTCCCCGTTGCTTTGGAAGGCGCGTTGAAATTGAAAGAAATTTCATACATACACGCCGAAGGATATCCTGCAGCGGAAATGAAACACGGACCCATTGCGTTAATTGATAAAAATATGCCAACGGTCTTTCTCGCTCCGCGCGATTCCGTTTATGAAAAAATACTCAGTAACATAGAAGAAGTAAAAGCAAGGGAAGGCAAAATCATCACTATTTCCACCGAAGACGATGATAAACTCGAATCGTTATCGGATTATGTGATTAAAATTCCGGGCACAATTAGAATGTTGATGCCGATTTTGAATGTAATTCCGTTACAGCTACTTGCATATCACATTGCGGTTAAGAAAGGTCTTGACGTTGACCAACCGCGCAACCTGGCAAAAAGCGTAACAGTTGAATAATTTGGATATTAAATTAATTAGTTTGTAAAATTCAGAATAACTTAAGGAGAGTAAGATGAACAGGAAAAATATTTTGATTATGGGAGCTGCCGGTCGCGATTTCCATAACTTTAACGTGTTCTACAGAGACAAAGAAGAATATAATGTTGTAGCTTTTACTGCAACACAAATACCGAACATAGAAGGAAGGGTTTACCCCGCCGAATTGGCCGGGAAATTATATCCGGATGGAATAAAAATTTACGATGAGAGCGAATTGGTCGATTTAATCAAAAAGTTTGATGTGGACGAAGTAGTTTTCTCTTATTCCGACGTTCCGTTTAATTACGTTATGACGAAAGCGTCGATAGTTAACGCTGCTGGAGTTTCATTCAGACTTTTGGGCGGAGCGGAAACAATGATTAAAAGTACAAAACCGGTTATTGCCGTTCTTGCGGTTAGAACCGGTTGCGGGAAATCCCAAACTTCAAGAAAAATAGTTAAAATTTTAAGGGAACACGGCAAAAAAGTTGTTGCAATACGTCATCCCATGCCATACGGCGACTTGGTGAAACAAAAGGTACAACGTTTTGCAACTTTGGACGATTTGAAAAAACATGAATGCACAATCGAAGAAATTGAAGAATACGAACCCCATATTGCTTTGGGCGGCATTATTTACGCAGGCGTGGATTACGAAGCAATTTTAAGGGAAGCCGAAAAAGAAGCCGATATTATTTTGTGGGACGGCGGAAACAATGATATGTCGTTTTATCATGCCGACCTGACATTTACCGTAGTCGATCCGCACAGACCCGGTCACGAACTTACCTACTACCCGGGCAACACTTCATTACGAATGGCTGACGTTGCGGTTGTAAACAAAATAGACTCTGCCGCTCCGGAAAACGTATTGACAGTTTTGAATAATATCCGAGCCGTAAATCCGAATGCAACTATAATCGAAGCAGCTTCGCCGTTGATTGTTGACAAACCGGAACTAATTCAAGGTAAAAGAGTACTTGTTGTTGAAGACGGTCCTACTTTGACCCACGGCGAAATGAAATACGGTGCCGGAACGGTTGCCGCACAAAAATTAGGCGCATCCGAAATTGTAGACCCGCGTCCTTGGACGGTTAAATCGATTACCGATACCTACAAGAAATACCCGAACATCGGAACGCTTCTGCCGGCGATGGGTTACGGCGCGCAACAAATGAAAGACTTGGAAGAAACAATAAACAGAGTTGAGTGCGATTCCGTTGTTATCGGTACGCCGATAGATTTGGGTAGAATCCTGAATATCAATAAACCTTCAACAAGAGTAATGTACGAATTGCAGGAAATCGGTAATCTTACGCTGGAGAGTATGTTAAAAAGCAAGGGTATGATATGAAAAAAATAGCTGTTGTTGCATTCGGCGGAAACGCCCTTTTGCGCGGGAACGAAATCGGCACTATCGAACAACAGGAAAAACATACTTACGATACATGCGAACAAGTTCTCCAGCTTATTAAAAACGATTACAACATAATTATTACGCACGGTAACGGACCTCAAGTCGGGAATATCCTTTTGCGTAACGAAGCCGGCTGGAAAGAATATAAAATTCCTAAAATGCCGCTCGATATTTGTGTTGCCGATTCCCAAGGCGGAATCGGTTACATGATTGAACGGCAGATGCGGAATGTTCTTAACGTACATAAAATGAGAAAAAACGTTGTTACGCTCGTTACTCAAGTGCTGGTAGATATTAACGATCCCGCATTCGAAAATCCGACAAAGCCGATTGGACCTTTTTATTTAAAGGAAGAAGCCGATTTACTGGCAAAGGCAAATAAGGGCTGGATTTTCAAGGAAGATCCCAGAAAACGGGGTTGGCGGCGCGTCGTTCCTTCTCCCAAACCGAAAAAAATATTAAACGTGAAAGTAATCAGCGGGTTAGCCCGTCGCGGTACGATAGTGATTGGTGTCGGTGGAGGCGGCGTTCCCGTTTACAAACATAAAAATAATTATCTCGAAGCAATCGAAGCTGTAATCGATAAAGATTTGGCTTCCGCTTTATTGGCAAAAGACATAAAAGCCGATGCACTTTATATTATTACGGATGTTCCGAATGTTTACATAAACTTCAATACTAAAAAGCAACGGGCTTTGCATAAAATTACGGCAAAAAAAGCCCGCTATTATTTGGAAAAAGGAGAATTTGCCGCCGGAAGTATGGCTCCTAAAATTGAAGCCGCCCTGCTCTTTGTGGAAAACGGCGGGAAAGAAGCAATCATAACAAATGCGGAAAGCCTGAACAAAAAAAATCCCGGAACCAGGATAGTAAGGGATTAAAATCAAGATGCTTACTAACGGTTTATGTTGATTTGATAAAGCAACAATTTTAGTTAAATCAAAATTACGGAGAAATTATGGCCATAAATATGAAAGGAAAAAGTCTGGTTTCAATAAACGATTTAAGTCTCGAAGAAATAAACCAGATATTCGAATTAAGCAAAACATTGAAGGAAAAGCAGTTAATAGGTGAACCCCATAAAGTTTTGGAAGGTAAAACACTCGGAATGATATTTTCCAAACCTTCTACTAGAACCCGGATTTCTTTCCAAACGGGAATTTATCAGTTGGGTGGATTGGGAATGTATTTCGGTCCGAACGATTTGCAATTAGGGAAAAGCGAAAACATTCACGATACGGCAAAAGTCCTTTCACGATATCTTAACGGGATCATGATCCGCACATTTTCGCATCAAGATGTTGTGGATTTGGCAAAATATGCTTCGATTCCAGTAATTAACGGATTAACCGATTTACTTCATCCGTGCCAGGTTTTAACCGATTTATTTACGATTTTGGAGAAAAAAGGCAGATTACGCGGATTAAAATTAGCTTATTTAGGCGACGGAAACAACATGGCTCACAGCTTGCTCCACGGATGCTCCAAAGTGGGAATGGATTTAACCCTTGCCACACCGTCAAATTATAAGCCGGACGAACAAATTGTAAAAAACGCAATGGAAAATGCTAAAAAGATGGGAAGTAAAATCGAAATAATTTCCGATCCCGTTGAAGCGGTTAAAGATGCCGATATAATTTACACCGATGTTTGGGCAAGCATGGGTCAAGAAGCCGAAGCGGAAGAACGGAGAAAGCATTTCGTTCAATATCAAGTAAATCCCGGTCTGGTAAAAAACGCGAAGGAAGATTATATTTTTATGCATTGCTTGCCGGCGCACAGGGGCGACGAAGTTGTGGACGAAGTGATCGATTCGGAAAATTCAGTCGTATTCGACGAAGCAGAAAACAGATTACACGTACAAAAAGCAATAATGGCTTTAGTAATGTAAACTTTTCAATGCGTTCAGGTGTAAAAAATATTCAGGAAAAGCTATTTCTTTTTTGAAGTTTTGGTATAAATTGTTATTTTTGGACTTCATTTTTCGGGCGGATAGCTCAGTCGGTAGAGCAAAGGACTGAAAATCCTTGTGTCGGCGGTTCGATTCCGTCTCCGCCCACCCTCAAGCCGTGATACCGACCACGGCTTTTTATTTAATTCACTCCCCTTTTCTCCGATAATTAAGTAACTCAACTTCTTAATTTCCTTTATTGGCATAATAGTTGAAAAATTTTTGTTATCAACCAACAACTTTAAGGAGAATAAAATGGAAGCTTATTACGATGCTTCTTTGGCTGCCAGTATTCTGCTGCGGGAAGTAATGAAAGAAATGAAAATTTCCGATCCCCCGGAAGTTTGCGCAAAAAACGGAAAAGACAAGCAAATTTTCAAAAAATGCAAAAAAATTATCGAAAAAAGATATTCCGACAAAAATTATCAAGAATTAATGAAATTTTTTATCGCCAGTTTTTTCGTCGATGAAACAGAAGAGTTTCATGTAATGGACGAGGAAGAATTGAATGATTTTTCCTATCGAAAAAACGCTTATTATTCGGAAGAAAGGACAAAATTAAGCACATGATTAAAATTGTGCTTTTTATTTTGAGACTTCGGGTAAATTTGTCAAAAAATATTACACAACCGCCTAAATGCGTTGTGGAACCCAACTGATGCGTAAAATAACCGCTCTGCGTTTAAATCTCACTTCGAAAAAACTAAAACTAATTTATCACTTGTAAAATAAATTCCTACACTTTTTTGAATTCTAAAAGCAGGAATGTTTGACAAGGATTGATGTTACTTCAGTATGCCAAGCAGCTTTTCTACTTTTTTCGGTGTTACTTGTGTATAAACTCTTTCGTTTATAGAAATAACCGGACTCAAGTGGCACAAACCCAAACAACCGGTTGATTTAAGGAAAATTTTATTATCCTTTGAAACCTCACCGATTTTAACATTAAATTTCCGTTCAATCGTTTTTATTATTTGGTCTTTGGATTTTGTCCGGCAAGAAGAGGATTGGCAAATGCGAATAGTATATTTTGCTTGAGGTTTATCTAAAATTTTATGAAATGATATTACATTATTGACATCGATATAACTGACATTAAGCAATCGCATTACTTCGTTCTGTGCAAATTGAGAAACATATCCGTATTTTTTTTGAATGGCTTTCAAAATCGGGAGAATGGAAGATTGAGATGCTCCGTATTTTTTTACAAGTTTTTTAACTTCTTCGCTTGTTCTAATTTTTTCTTCGAGTAACATTTTTGTTCCTTTCGGTATTCACAAAATATAAGTCAACATATATGCCATCGATTCGGAGCCTGGAATCCTTATCAAATATCCCATTTTCGCAGAAAATAAAAGAGACAAAGGTTCCTTTTTTCTAATTCGTAAGAAATTGACATAATTTATTTCTAAAAAATGATATTTACTCTTTTATTCCGCAAAATCAATTTTTATATTTTGATCGGAAATAAAAAGGTTATCGATGCCGGAATCTCATATTAAATTAAAAAAATCGGCTGCATATCTTTCTTTTTGGGTAGGAATAGGTTTATTCATAGTAAAAGTTTTTGCCTACTTTCTTACCGGTTCAAGTGCTATTTTTGCCGACGCCTTGGAATCGGTAGTTCATGTTTTAGCGACTGCGATGGCGCTTTACAGTATAATTTTAAGCACAAAACCACCTGATGAGTCACACTTATACGGGCACGGCAATATTGAATATTTTTCTGCCGGCGTGGAAGGATTTTTTATCCTTCTCGCTGCCGTTTCCATTATTTACACATCGGTAGTAAAAATTTTTTCCGGGTTTGAAATTCAAGATTTGGATTACGGAACGGTACTAATCGCATTCGCCGGATTTACAAATTTATTCCTCGGCTTTTTTCTGGTCAAACGCGGGGAAAAAACCGATTCGTTGGCTTTGGTCGCAGATGGAAAACATGTTTTAACGGATTCGTTTACAAGCTTCGGAGTAGTTACGGGTTTGGTTTTGGTTTTGATAACAGGATACAAAATTATCGACCCTATTGTAGCAATAATAGTCGGCTTCAACATTATTTTTACAGGTTATAAATTAATCAGGGAATCCATTGGCGGTTTGATGAACGAGACCGACCAAAAATTACTCAGCCGGATTGTCGAAATCCTAATTGAAAACCGTAAAGACCATTGGATCGACATTCATCAACTAAGATTTTGGAAATCTGCTGAAAAAGTATTCATTGATTTTCACTTAACTCTTCCCTACTATTTTACAATCCGGGAATCGCACGAAGAAGAGGAAAAAATAGAAAGCGAAATACAAAAATCCATTCCAACCGCTCAAGTGAAATTACATATCGATTACTGTACGGATTCATTGTGTAAGTATTGCAAATATCAAGAATGTAAAGTGAGAAAAGACGGTTTCCGTGAAGAAACGGTTTGGGACAAGAAAAAATTAATCGGCGAGGCACTTACATTAAAGGCAGAAGAGCATAAAACTTTAAGTTTGTAGTTTCTCGTTTTTCTTCATCGATTCTTCCGCCATTTTCTTTTTGTATTCCACAAACTTTTGCGCAAGTTTTTCGTCGGCAACAGACAAAATTTGTATTGCCAGCAAAGCCGCGTTTTTTGCCCCGTTAACGGCAACAGTTGCAACGGGAATTCCCGGCGGCATTTGAACGATTGACAACAAAGAATCCAATCCGTCTTGAAAACTTGATTTAATCGGAACACCGATTACCGGTAAAGTTGTTTGTCCGGCAGTAACTCCGGGTAAATGCGCCGCCATACCGGCAGCGGCAATGATTACTTTCAACCCTCTCTCGGCGGCTGTTCTCGAATATTCCGCATGTTCTTCGGGAGTTCGGTGAGCCGATAAAATTTTTACTTCGTAAGGGATTTCGAATTCTTTTAATATTGCGAAAGCTTTTTCCATTATGGGCAAATCGGAATCACTTCCCATAATTATTCCAACTACCGGACTGTCTTTCATTAGATGTCTCCTCAAGGTTTCAATTACTTGCCGAAAGATAAATATTTAGAATATACTAACGCAAGATGAAGCGGGAAAAAACATCAGGTAATAGGATTTTTATTTACCCATTATAACTTCAACAAGGTTTTCCGTGCCTTCCGGTTGAATCGGAATAACGCCTTTCACTTCTTTTCCGTTAAGTTTTAATGATTTGATGCCTTTCTCAACCTTATCGGGATTGCGAACTAATATTTTATAAACGGCACCTCTCCATTTGCGCACAACTACAAATTCTTGCCAATCTGACGGAATACACGGATCAATCATCAAACCGCGGTAAGTTGGTTTTATACCCAAAATATATTTAGTTGCCGCAGTGTAAAACCAAGAAGCCGTTCCTGTAAGCCAAGGATGCCGTGCCCTGCCGAAAGCGGGATGGTCTTTTCCGTAAATGAATTGACAATAAGAGTAAGGTTCCGCCTGTCTTATTTCTATTTTATCGTTTTGGTTATACGGCAGAATAGCATCGTAAAATTTCATGGCGCGGTTTCCCCTGCCCAATTTACATTCGGCAATTACCGCCCACGGATTAGGATGACTGAAAATGGAAGCGTTTTCTTTGATACCTTTGTAAACCCGCGTAACATATCCGATATCGTCGTTTGGTTTGGAATAAGCAGGCCATAAAAGATGTAAACCGTATTCGGAAAAGAGATATTTATCTACGGCGTTCATTGCTTTTATTGCGCGTTCTTCCGAAGCAACACCGGATAAAACTGCCCAAGATTGGGCATTCAAAAATATTTTCCCTTCTTCCGATTCGTTTGACCCGATCTTGTCACCGTTTTTGGTAAAACCCCGGATATACCATTCACCGTCCCAAAGAACATTTTCGCAAGATTGTTTTACCCTTTCGGCCATTTCCGAATAATATGCAACATCTTCGGAACGATTTAAAGCTTTAGCCGATTCGATAAAACTTTGTAAAGCCCAATAATGAATAAAAGAAACCATTGAGCTTTCGCCGCCGCCCAGATTCAAACAATCGTTCCAATCAGCTCTTAATCCCATGCAAATTCCGGATGAGCCGGTATATTTGGCGGAAAAGTCGAGGATTCTTTTTAAATGTTCGTAAACAGTAGCTTCACCTTTATCTGCAAAAGGTATTGTTACATCAAAGAAATGCGTTTCACCCGTTTCTATAATCCATTCGCAAACCGAAACAACCAACCACAATGCATCGTCCGAACACACATCATCCAACCCGTGAATAATATCGGAAGGGCTTTGAGAAGGTACTACCGTCGGTAATTTTACTCCCGGAAGTTTATCTTCCGCCGGTTCGAATACTTCGGGATCGAAAAGATGCAATCCGTAACCGCTACTGGTTTGCCCGCGTAAAAGCTGGATTATTCTTTCCTTTGTTTTCGTGGGATTTGTATGAACAACTCCCATAATATCTTGTGATGTATCGCGATAACCCAATCCCACTCTACCGCCGACTTCGATAAAAGAAGCGAACCGCGACCAAACAACCGTAGTTTCCGCTTGATACAAAGTCCAAATATTTATCATACTATTCAAACCTTCGTGGGGAGTACGGACTTGAAATACAGAAGTTTTTTCTTCCCAATATTTTTTTAACTTGTTAAACTCATTATCAACATTACCAAAATCGGAATATTTATTTTTTATTTTATATCCGGACTCTTCTCTCGAGCCGACGCCGAGCATAAAAACAAGTCTTTTCTCTTCCCCCGGTTTAAGTTTTAATTTTTTATGAAGCGAAGCACAATGGTTTCCACCGAGTTCCGTACTGTTGGAACATTTACCCAGTTCAACTGCAACGGGATTTGTTTCCGTTCTGTAATTTCCGATAAATTTATCGCGCACACAGTCATAAGAATCGGGATTAAAATTCGAAGCGAAAAAGTGATATGTCCATGGCTCGTAATAAAAATCGTATTCGATAATTCCGTCTTTGTAGTTTGAGCCGCTGGCGTACAAACTCATTTGAAAATTCTGATTGTCAATCTCCACATGATGAAACGAAAATTCCAAATAACTGAAAACACTAATTTCCCTTTCTTTACCGGAAGCGTTTTTAACAATTACATCCCAAATTTCAACATCATCGTCAAGCGGTACAAAAAGTAATTGAGATGCTTTAATTCCATTGTATTCACATTCGAATTTCGAGTAGGAAAGTCCGTGCCGGCAAACATATTTTGCTTTATTAAAATCTTTACCGACCGGCTGCCAGGAAACCGACCAATATTCTCCGGTTTCATCATCACGCAAATAAACATAGTGTCCCGGGCGATCGAGAGGGATCCCGTTAGGTCTGAACCTTGTAATTCTGTGATGTTCCGGGGATTTAAAAAATGAATACCCCCCGGCATTATGAGAGATTACAGTGCAGAAATTTTTTACGCCGAGATAATTTGTCCAAGAAACCGGGATATCCGGTCTTTCGATTACATATTCTTTATTTTTATCGTCGAAATATCCGTATTTCATTTTTTAAGTTTTTACTAATTCCGTTTCTTCCATATCAACTTCTTTAAAAGGCACAAACCACGCAACGAGGAATGAGGGGATTGTGGCAAACATCACCCAAATAAAAAAATGCTTATAACCCAAATAATCGCTGATATATCCACTCACCATCGACGGAAGCATAAATCCCAAGTTCATTACCGCGGTGGCAAATGCATAATGAGCCATTTTATATTTACCCGGTGCAATTTGTTGCATCATAAACAGAATTACGCCAACGAATCCGAAACCATACCCGAACCATTCAAGAGTGATGGCAGTACAAATAACCGTAAAGCTTTCGGGCGTTGTGTATGCGAGATAAGCATAAACGGCATCCGGAATATTAAACATAACCGCAAGAAAAAAGATTGAAGTTTTCAATCCTTTCTTTGCAACAAAATATCCGCCGAAAATTGATCCTATTACAAATGCAGCCGAGCCGAATACTCCGTAAGCAATTCCTATATCGGAAGTAAGCAAACCCAATCCGCCTGCGGATCTTTCCGCCCGCATAAACAGTGGAACAATTTTGGTCAGTTGCCCTTCCGCCGTTCTGAATAAAATAATGAATGCAATTCCCCACAGAATATATTTTTTGGCAAAAAAAGTTTTTACTACGGTAACAAATGTTTGAAATGCTTCCTTAACGTTTTTAACGTTGCTCGCCGCACCGCCGGAAGGTAAGATTTTAAAATGGTAAATACTCATGGTAACTAGGATAAATCCGAATAACCCCATAACAATCATCCAGGCTTCCACCACTCCGATTTTCAATTCCAAGACTCCCGCAATATAAACGAGCGCGCCTTGGGAAATAATTTTGGCAATGTTGTAAAATGCTCCTTGCCAACCAACATATTTTGCCTGCTCACGCGGAGTTAAAGCATTGATAAAAACACCGTCGGCCGCAATATCGTGGGTAGCCGAATTAAACGCTATTATGAAAAACATCACCAATGAATACTTAACAAAACCCTCTATAGGCAAGGATAAAGCAAGAAGACCGAACGCGACTCCGCCGATAAATTCTGTTGCCACCACAAAATATTTCTTAGTTTTGAACATTTCGAGAAACGGACTCCACAATGGTTTCAAAGTCCATGGCCACATAATCAAAGTTGTAAAGAAAGCAATTTCAGAATCTTTCAAACCCAGACTTTTATACATTAAAACCGATACTGTCGCGGTGGCAACAAATGGCAATCCCTCGGAAAAATAAAGGGTCGGTACCCAAAACGCAGGATTCTTTTTTTTAGCGGGAGTATCAGACATGCAATATCCTTAATACGAAAATAGCTTTGTTAATTATGGATTATTAAATAATTACCGGACCGGAATTTCTTCCGATCCGGTATTTTCATCCGTTCAATTCCTATTTCATCAATATCATTTTCTTGGTAATAGCTCTACCGGAGTGCTCTAAGGTATAGAAATAAATTCCGCTCGATAAATTATTCATATCAACGGTAATTTTATATTGCCCTTGTTCCATAGCATTTTCATCCAGCACTGTTTTCACTAACTGTCCCATAACATTGTAAATTTTAAGTTTAACGTTACCGGTTTCGGGAATATTAAACTTAATTGTTGTCGAAGGATTGAACGGATTCGGATAATTATTGAATAAAGTAAATTCAGTCGGTAAAATGTTTCCTTCTTGTTCGATTCCGGTTGTTCCGGTAATCCAGTACGGATCGCCTAACGGTAAACCGTCGGTTGCATGAGTTAAAAGTGCTGTATTTGAATAATGCATATCATCTTTTTCCGGTAAGGGCCAAGCCGGTACCCAATCGGCGTTACTACCGACTTGCGTTAATTTGTAACCCCACAAATCTGTCGATGCGGTTCCCGTTCTAATTTGTGCAAACCAATTGAATAAACCGATACCGTATTCGCCGCTTGTATTGTTCATTACTTCGTTAATAGAAGGTCCGAATTGCGGATCAACATTAATATTATTTTCTTCTACCAAACCGGGCCAATGGTCTTTATCATTAAACATATTGGTGGTTCTCTCGTTCATCCAAGTAACGGTATAAATCGAATCTACTGTTGCTGTATCGTTCCAACTTGTCCAGAAGTCAACCATTTGTTGTGGCCAGAAGTATGCGTTGTTTTTAACTTCGATGGTTCTTTTGGCTTCAGATAACCAACGGAAATTGTCTTTACCTATATCGGCGGGATTGAAAACACTGTCCTTTGCCAAATCGAGTGTATCAAGATCGATTATTGAACCGATCTCCGGCGACCATAATTGATCCCACCACGGATATTCTTGTTTGCTGATACCGCCCGCCCAAGCTCCGTAAAAAATGTTGTTATTTATTTTAGCGTCCGTCACGTTAAAAATGAAAAACGGATTTTTAAAAGTGTAAACAACATTATTATGATTAAATTCGAAATATGTCATATAATATTTTGTTACGGGCGCAGCAGCATAACCGTTTACGCAAAAGATTGTGTTGTATTTCATTACAACGGAATCCGTATATGCCGCTCCTGGCCATTCGTTTCTCAGAACTTCACCGATATACCATTGATTGGGATGATTCATATTTCTGAATTTAGAGTTTGTAATAAAGAACTTATCCCAATTGCCGTTATATCCGATTGCGAATGCGCGCCATTCTTCGAATACGCAATTATCAACTGTAACTCTTATGTTATCGGCGGATACTTGAATTGCAATACCGTCGTTACTTACGGAACCGTTAGGAGCTATTCCGAGTATGTAAAGATTATTGAACACCACATTTGTGTTTGCACCGGTAAAAGCGAAAGGATTCGAAGGTATCGAACCGTCGGATAATACTGCCGGTTGAATTGTAGGCGGCCGTCCATCCGGACCTAATTCACCGATAATTGCGAAATCGCTTTTCACCGTAAGGGTTCCGGAGTAAAGATAAGTAGTATCGCGCGAGACAAGTTTGTACACAGAGTGGGCTTGTTCGCCGGTAGCCGTTGTGTCGTTTCCGATTACTTCATTCAGAAACGGTCCGTTTGCATAAACGTAAAGTGTATCCCCAGCTCCAAGCGTTATTACGCTCGTAGAGAAGATAATTGTAACTATTAACAAAGAAATTGATTTGAAAACTGATTTCATGCAAATCCTCCTGTTATTTGTTTTTGAATTAAAATGTTTTATTTATAATTTCCATTTGATTCCGATGTCTGCCGTCATTCCGTATTCTTGTAACGACTTTGGTACGGTATTATTTTGGATTAAGCTGATATCTTTAACATTATTAATATTATTGATATTACCGTAAATTTGAATTCCGTACCAAGGTAATTTCTGTTTAACGGAAAGGTCGAATCTTGTGTAAGCATCTGTACTGCTTCGTAATTGCGGCCAAAAATTGGGTCCGGTAAAAATATCGGCTTGATACAACATTGAAACTCTAACCGAGAAATCTTTATAGTCGTATCCCAAAGAAACATTTACGATGTTATCGGGTTGATACAGTAATCTGTCCGAATAAGATGTATCGATAATTGTTAATTGCCTTCCAGTTGATTTGATAATAGTGTATGGATACTCGGCTTCGGAGAAGATATGAGTATAATTAACGTTTAACACCAAACCGGAAAGAAATCCCGGCAAATACCAAAAGTGTGTTTGCCAGTCGAGTTCTAATCCCCAATTCTTAACCAAGAACGAATTGTTCACATAAGTATCGACGCGGTAATTACTGCGCGGATTGGAAGAACCGATTAACGAAGGCGGAAAATATTTTAACGCATCGGCTCCGGAAACATAAAAAGACCACGGATAAATCAAATCCGTTATTTCTTTCATGAATCCGCCGATTGTAAACAGACCGATAGAATTACTGTAAAACGAAATATACAAATCGTAGTTTGTAGAACGAGATGGTTTTAATTCAAAATTATTCCATGCAATTGAACTTGTAGCAACATCTATTCTCGGAATTATCGCATTATAATCGGGATAAGATAACGTATTAGTGTATGATAATCTTACATCAAACCAATCGATTGGTTTATATCGCAAAATTATATCAGGCAATAAATAGCCGTGGTTTTGCACCACAGTTGTATCGTAATGGTTATAATTGTAATAATTTAACGGACTTTCTATTCCCCGGGCGGCTGTGTAAGAAGTTTTAAGATTTTGATAACGGATTCCCGGAATTAAAGTTATATCCGAACCGATATTAATTGTAGTCATTAAATAAAATGCCGACTGGTCTTCATATCCTGTGTAATCGTTGGTAGTTGATAAGAAATTGTTTGGTCCGTAAGCAATAGCTCCCCCGTTTGCCAAGATGTCTTGGTAATTGTTTCTAAGCAAGCCGGATAATTCGGAAAGCATTCCGTAATTGAGCGGATGAACCATTTGGTAATCGCCGCTTAAAAATGTTCCGTAATCAAAATCTTTATCGCGGAAATAGGTTATAGGTATTGTTGTACCGAGTGTTGCGGGCAAACCGAAATGATTTATAATAAGATTATCAACATATTGCGCACTCGCTAAATCCAAACCTTGCCCGTCGAATTGGTCGTAATTGTAATACTTTGTTTTGTGACTGAAATCCCCGCCGAATTTTATTTTCATCAACATTAAATTTGAAACGTTCCAATCAAAATCGAAATCGGCTTTTACGGAATAAATCTGTTCCTTCGTAAAACTTTTGTTAGTAACGAAATTATGAAGAAACGTACTTTCGAAATTATTGTTTGCCGCTTTGGGAATTGCTTGCGGATCAATATCGGCTTGATTGTTAAAACCTCCGAGACCTGCGGAAGTCTGGACAAAATCCGCAGTCCAACCATCAGGATTTTCATTTTCCGAATAAGAATGAGAAAGTTTAACCGAAAGATTCAGCCCTAATAAGTTTTGTGTATAAGCCAATGAATTTGTGATTATATTAAGTTTGTTTTCGGAATTGGTAATGAAATAAGAATGTAAGTTTGAAACAATATTAAAATTTTCGCCCCTTCTGATTGTTTGGGTATTTCCCGAACTGAAAAAGTTAACCAATTTTAATTTTCCGGAATTCAACTTATAATCAAGTACAAGAACACCGTTGTATCTTTTGCGGTCGCGCGGAATATCGTACAAATTCAATTCCGTGATAATATAGTCGGTGGTACTATTTCCAAGGTGATCGTAATTCGCTCCCAGCTCGTTGGAAGTAAGGTTCTTCCTTTCAATATCGATTTGTGCAAAAACTCCAAATCTATCTTCAAAATATCTGTTGGCAAAGCTTGCCATATATTTATAATTGTTAAATTTATTGGGGGCGTTGGATAAACTTGTATAACCTCCTTGAGACATAAATTCGAACAAACCTTTTCCGCCTGCTGATAATCTTGCTTCCCTCAGTTCGAAATTAACCACACCGCCTATAACGTTCGCGTCCATATCCGGCGTTACGGTTTTGGAAACTTCAATTCCCTCCAACATATTAGACGAAATCATGCTTAAATCCGTGCTTCTGTTTGCCGGATCGGAACCTGACATTTGAATTCCGCTGATTTTAATCTGGTTAAACTTGGGAGCCAAACCGCGAACTACAATTTTATTACCTTCTCCCCCGCTTCTCAAAACGGAAACTCCGGGTAATCTGCCTACGGATTCGGCGGCATTGGCATCCGGGACCTCTTGAATTCTTGCCGACGAAACAACATTTATTATTTTATCATCGGAGAGTTGTTTGTTAATTGCTTGCATCTGACCTATTGCCTGTGCGGTCACCACTACTTCTTCGCCTTCAATACTTTTTGGTTTCAGGCTGAAATCCAATTCAATGTGTGCATTCGGGGTTACGGATATTTTAACAGTTTTGCTTTCATATCCTATAAAAGAAACTTTTAAGGTGTAATCTCCGGAAGGGACGTTAGCAATCTTATACATGCCTTCCAAATCGGTTGCAGCGCCGAGCGTTGTTCCTTTAATTGAAACATTAGCTCCGGGTAGCGGAGATTGACTATCTTCTGCTATAACTTTACCGGTAATTGAGGCGCTTTGTGCAAATAATAAATCGGAGAGAAGTAAAAAAAACAAAAAATACTTAAAATACTTTTTCATATGTGTAGGTCCTGTTAAAAATATTTTATTTTGCCAATGCCGAGTGCCGTTTGAGTGCGAAAGCATTATAACATGTGCCAATTAAAAAAAACAGTGAAAACCGGTGAAAAACGGTTAATTTAACTGTTAAATTCATGTTAAAAGAGGAATTTTAAGGTTGGAAATGATTTTTATACTTTCTATATTAATTAATAAACTTTCACTAAGCTTATGACAATCGACGATAAAACAAAAAGGGCAATTTTAGAGGAAATATTAAAAAGCGATAGTTTTAAAAATTCAAAACTTAACTCAAAATTGCTGACATACCTCGTTGAATCCTCTATAGAAAATAAAACGCCGAACGAGTTTACCATAGCCGTCGATGTATTTAATAAAGATTCGAGTTTTAATCCTACGGAAGACACAATCGTCCGCGTCTCGGTTTATAATTTGAGGAAAAAACTTGAAAGATATTATCAAAACATGGGGAAAAAATCGAAGGTAAGGGTTAAAATCCCCAAAGGCCATTACGAAGTCCAATTTTTCTATCATAATAAAGAAACATTTCTCGATAAACTGAAAAACCCTTACTACATTTTTATTCCGTTAACAATTATTCTTTTAATAATTATCGGCTATCTTTTGATTTCAAGCTCACCGCAAAAAGTCGGAAATACCGCAATACCGGGCGGAGAAAAACTATCAAGTCTTTTCAGCGCATTTACCACATCAAAAAATCCGAAACTTATAGCATTGGGAGACGATTTTATCTACTATTCTGATTTTTCCGAATTTAACACAACTTCCACAAGAAAGATGTACCGCGATTCCAAAATAAACAACGAAAAGGAATTCGAGAAATTCAAATCGGAAGACCCTTCGCGCAACAATTTCAAAAAATTACCATTTTCCTTTTTCAATCAAGCCGCCGTTTGGCCTCTTCCGTATGTTGTAAAAATACTTGCAAAGTTCGGAACCGAATATACGATTAAAAGCGCATCGACTTTAACATCGAACGATTTGAAAAAAAACGACATTGTTTTTCTGGGTTCCTTTTGGACTTTGGGAATTCTTGACAAAGTAATTAAAGATTTAAATATTAATTATAATGTTATCGGGAAAGAAAAACTGACACTGCAAAAACTAGGTAACATTGATACAACTTTAACCTACATAAGAACCGGTATCCCCGCTTACGATCACATCGATTACAGTATATTCATGAAGATTCCGGGTCCTAATCATAATACCATTTATCTTATCGTAAGCTTTTATGCCACCGGCTCGGTAGGGGCCGTAAAGTTCATTTCCGATGAAAAAAACTTGGCTTTAATAGAAAACAAACTAAAAAAATTGTCAACCGGGTTCAATGATTATTTCTTCGTTCTGTTCAAATCAACGGGATATGCCAGAGATGTTCTTTCCACCGAAATTTTAAATGTAATAAAAATCGAACCCGATGCAATTAAATGGTAATTCTACGGAACTAAAATCGGTTTTAATTTTATAACCCAAAGTTTTAAAATTACACAGCGGGGGCAACATGAAACGGAACCAAATTTACATTGGAAAAATCAAGGGTATTTCGGTAGGGATAGATTATTCATGGTTTTTGGTTTTTATTTTGGTAACGTGGATTTTAGCGGGTAGTTATTTCCCTTCTCAATTTAAAGGTTGGTCGACTTTCGAATATTGGTTCGCCGGCGCTGTTACATCGGTATTGTTTTTCCTGAGCGTCTTGCTTCATGAAATTTCCCATTCCGTAGTAGCCGGGAAATACAACATAAAAGTAAACCAGATTACGTTGTTTATTTTCGGAGGGATTGCCGAAATCAAAGAAGAACCTAAAAGTTCTACACAAGAGTTTTGGATTTCCATTGCCGGACCTTTAATGAGTTTGTTCCTTGCCGGATTGAGTTATTTAATCAGCCGTTTATCCCCCGAAAATTCTCAAATTTATGCAATATTTAATTATTTATTTGAGATAAATTTAATATTAACCATATTTAATTTGGTGCCCGGTTTCCCTTTGGACGGCGGAAGGGTTTTCCGTGCGATTGTTTGGTCGATTACAAAAGATTTTCAAAAAGCAACAACAATTGCCTCGGTGGTAGGAAGGTTTTTCGGATTCGTTTTCATCCTTATCGGTTTCTTTCTTATGATGAACGGTGCGGTTATAGACGGAATTTGGATTGCGTTTATCGGTTGGTTCTTGGAAAGTGCGGCTTTGGCACAACTACAAAAACAAGTCCTTTACAAATTGCTTGCCGGTAAAAAAGTGGAAGACGCAATGAGCAGGGCTTTTGCCCTTTTGCCTGCCAATACTACAATCCGCGAATTTATCGATAACGAAATTCTTTTAAGAAACAGAAGATTTTTTATTGTTGAAGATCACGGTAAACATATAGGAATTGTTACAATTCACGCAATTAAAAGCGTACCCAAAGAATTATGGGAAACTACTACGGTTGAACAAATAATGACACCGATGAAGGAAGTCAAAAAAACACACCCCGAAGAACCGTTATTGGATGCATTGAAACAAATGGACAAAGACGGAGTAAACCAATTACCCGTGTTCGACGAATCGGGTGAAATTACCGGAATAATAAGCAGAGAAAATATTGTTTCACTTTTACATACGATGCATTTGAACGAATAAAATTTGTATTAACAAATTTATACTCTAATATTTTTCCCGGAATAAAGTCCGGTTGTATACTTAACAGAATAATTTCCCCTTAAAATTGCGGAAACGTGTTACGGGAATATCAAAAAAATTTCCCTTCAATAACTCGGTACGTTTATTTTAGGGTTTTGTTTCTTGTACAAAAATCCTAAAACGGTGCCATATGCCAGAAATCCGCTAAGGGAATAAAGCAACCAAAATAATTGGTCCCGGTTGTTGACAGATCCGTAAATCAAAGGATGCGATAAATTCCATATTGAAATTACGAACCAAAACAAAAAGCCGTATAAAAAACCGACAAACGCATTTTTAATTCTTTTGGAAAGAGGCAGAATCTCATAGAAAAAAGTAAATAACAAACCGAAAAAAGCGCCAATTAATAATTTTGTCCAAATAAAATACCATGCATTAAGTTGTTCCGGTTGAAATTTACCGGGCGGGGCAAATTGAGGTCCGTAAATGATTCTCGAAAAGATTGCGCCGGCAATAAACAAAGTAATTCCCATAACAACACCGGAGATAATTCCATTTTTCAGGATTCGTTTAATATTCATTTTAATCCTCTTTGAGTTATAAAATGATTATTTTTCTTAAAACTGATATTTGCAAATATTAAACTATGCCGAAGCATTGTTATGTTTATATTTTTCCATTTACAAATTCGTTGTTACCCTTAACCGGTTCCAAATGCGGAATTACCTCCTTAAACATTCACTAAATTGTTTACAGTTGCTAATTTAGACGTGCCTGCAAACGGAATGTTTTATGTTTATTTAGTTAAGTATCAATCTTTATTTGGTGAGCCACGCAAATACTTTAACAGTTTGAAATGTGTGTTAAAATGTTAATCTTGTTAGAAATACAATCTAAGACATTTTCTCAGCAAATATCTTTTTACCGTTTTGTGTAAATCAAACGGAAGTAAAATCCTTACGCGTTATACATTCAGATACGACTGATTTGATAAATCTCTATTTCCTTATTAAAATATTTTGGAAATCTTTCTACAATCATATCTCGTAAAATTTTTACCAATAAATCTTCATCGAACTTTGCTACGTTCAGTACTGCGTCATATAAAAGCGGATCGTTGATATCTTTTCTGAAATAAGTCTCAATGTATTCTTTACGGGCTTTATCTTCCTTTTCCAAAATTTCAAGGGCTTCTTTTCTTCCAACGCCAAATTTCTTTTCAACTTTTTTTACCTTGAAATTTTTCGGAGCAATTAGTCTGATGTGAAATGTATTCTTAAAATGCGAAGTAATGATGTTCGCTCCCCTTCCCACAATAATTACATTTCCTACTTGCGCTAATTTTAATATTGTCTCCGAAGTTTTATGAACCAATTGCAGAATTGGAGGATGCACGCCCAAAAGTTCGTTTAACATTGCATTAACGGTGGAAATTTTTTCTTCGCTTAAAAATTTGTTTATCCGTTCGGGCAAATCGTGATCTTTTATCACTTTCTCGATTAAATTTTTATCGAAAAAAGCCCACTCTGCGGTTTCTTCGGATTTTAGATTGTTAAAAACAGTTACAAGTTTTTCGCAAATGCTTGTCGTATCAATGCCGCACTGCCTTGAGATTGTTATGCAAGGACCGGGTTTAACCGTTTTTTTCGTCAAATTTTCTTCTTGCAGCTTGGAATGAGATTCAATATACTTTCTTGCTTTGGCTAACGAACCATTTAATTCCATATTAATTTTCTCCGCTTTTGTTAAACATTTTCCCTTAATTTGAAATAAACCGGAATTATTACTTGAACTTTCACGGGTTTGCCCCTTTGTTTTCCCGGTTTGAATTTTGTTTCCTTAACGGCTTTCATTGCGGCTTCATCGCATCCCGCGCCTATTCCTTTAATTAATTCTACTTTTGCCACGTTTCCGTTTTCATCAACATACGCTTTAACGTAAACCCTTCCGGTTACTCCGGCCCGTTTTGCAATTTCGGGATATTTGATTCTTTTTTGTATTCCCTCAATTCCGCCTATCGGTTCCGGCATTTCTTCCACAACTACGAAAAATGTCGGTTGAGTTTCCTCTTCCTTTTCTTCTTTTGGCGGTGGCGGAGGCGGTGGAGTATTTACTTTCTCGTTTACGATTAATTCTGTAGATTCGATTTCAACATCTTCCAAAATATCTTCAACAGGAGCCTCTATCGGAATCGGGGGTTTAGGCGGAGGCGGTAACTGGGCTTCTTGTTTTGTTTGTATTACATCTTCAACCTTCACTAATTCTTGAGGAGCTTCTATTTTCGGTTTCTCGAACTTTACATGAGGAAAATATTTGAATGCCAAAATCGTTAAAGAAAGCGCTAATATTATTCCGATTTCAACGTTACGCAGGTATTTTCTTCGTAAATCAACTTTCGGGTTTTTTCTGAGTCTCATGGCTTCCTCCCGGGTCATCCGGAAATACCGCATTGACTCATTTTCTTGAATTTTTTCCACTTTTTATACAGTACAAAAGCCCATTTGTTGCTCCGAATAAACACGAATATTTCTTTTTCGGCGCGAAAAATACTCAACCGAGAAAATTAAAACTTTGTTTAAACTTGCGTTTAAAAAATTATTCCATAAGTTTACGTATTGGATATATTTTTGGATATATTAATCTTTTAATTTACTTCTAAAGCGTTCTTTTTACTTCTTGACCTGAGACACAAAAGCAAAATATTTCTTTTTTTAATTAGAGGTTGCGTTCAATAACTATAACGAGTTGAAATTTATGAAACGAACCCCGAAATTTATATTGACTTTCATTTTAGTAATCATATCATTTTCCAATCTGTTTTCTCAGGTTACCATTAGAGGAAAAGTAGTAGACGGTTCAACCTACGAACCCCTCCCGTTTGCAAATATATTTTTCGATGATCTGGGTACCGGTACTTCCACCGATTTGAACGGCAGATTTCAGATAACCGTACCCGAAACAGAGCAAAAGATAACCGTTAGTTTTGTCGGATATAAAACCGAAAAAATTACACTTCCCCGCGAAAGCTTAAAAGATTTCTTGCTTGTAAAACTATTTTCAACCGATTTACTTCTGCAAGAAGTAACGGTTTACGCAAAGACGGAGAAAGGTAAAGATGTAGGAATCAGCAACCTTTCGATTCAAAGCGAAAGAATCACGGAAATTTCACCTTCCATGCCGGATGTTATGCGTTCCGTTCAAGCGCTACCGGGAATCTCATCCGACAATGAATTCAGCGCGGAGTTTAACGTTCGGGGCGGTAATAAAGACGAGAATCTCGTTTTAGTTAACGGCGCGCAAGTTTATCAACCTTATCATATTAAAGAAGCCGCAAATGCCAGCGTGGGAATTTTTAATGTCGACTTGATAAAAAAAGTTGATCTTTCCACCGGAGGTTTTAGCGCACGTTACGGCGATAAAATGAGTTCCGTATTAAACATTGAATACCGTGAAGGAAACCGGAAAAAATATACCGGAGCTGCCACTTTAAGCCTCGCTTATCTCGATGCATTTATTGAAGGACCGGTCTCGGATAAAGGTTCGTTTATTTTGGGCGCGCGGAAAAGTTATTTGGAGTATGTTTTGTCTTTACTTTCCTACGAAGATATAACTCTTGCAAAGCCTTCTTTTTATGATGTGCAAGGAGTATTTTCGTACAATTTATCTCCAAAGAACAAGATTCTGATGGAATTTATTCATTCGGGAGATGATTTTGTTTACGATCCCCAAAAAACGAAATCTTACCAACCGCGCTTGGGAACTTTTAAGGGCGAAAGTGCTTTTTTCAAAGAAAACCTAAAATCGAATGAAGACAATAACGCCGAATATTTTACTAATCTGTTCGATATACAAAGCAAAAACGTGCTTTCGGGTAAATCTATTTTGAATTTAAGATTATCGTACTACGATCAAACCGATGAAGAAAACAGATTTACCGAATCTAACTATAAACAGCTTATCTCCACCGATACGAAGGAATATTTTAAACACATAGATAACCGGCGGGAGATAAAAGATCATCTTAGAATAAAAACATTGGAAGGTAAAATTGCGTTCGAAAGTTTGCTTTCTGATTATTACGAAATAAAAACCGGGTTTGTGTTCAGGGATTTAACGTTCGATCAAAAAACAAAAGACATGAGAATAATAGACGAAGTTAATAACACAACCCATTATCCGGATACGACCTACAAACAAAAAATAAGATACGATGACGACCTGGAAAGCGATACCATTAACGTTTCCGCATATAAAATGGCGGGATACGTTGAAAATATTTTTCAAATCACAGACAATTTTTTGATAAACGTCGGTGGCAGAGTTGATTATTATAACATTAACAATGATTTAAATATCAGTCCGCGTATCGGTTTATCATATAAAACAGATTTCGGAACAACAATACGGGCGGCTTGGGGGCATTATTATCAATCGCCGACGTATAATCAATTAAAATACACTTTTGTTGCCGATTCCAATACAAAAGCACAAAAAGCAACTCATTATATACTTGGTTTAGAACAATTTATCCCGTTGGACAAAGAAGGAAGTTCTTCAATAACATTCAGAATTGAAGGTTATTACAAACAATACAGCAACCTTATTTCATCGTATTTTTCCGCATTCGACCGTTTGGCGTATTCGAGAGAAAACGATGCCGTAGGGTTTTCCAAAGGCGTGGATTTTTTCTCTACTATAATTTTGCCCAGACTCTATTTCTGGATTAGCTACAGTTATTTGGTTGCAAAAGAAGATTTATTAAACGACAATATCGGTGAATACCCGAGATTTACCGATCAAACGCACACTTTGGCAACAGTACTTAATTTTAATTTGGGAAAAGGCTGGGAAATAGGCACCAGATTTTTCTATGGCAGCGGTTATGTATATACTCCCAGAGAAGCGGTTTATAATGATATTAAAGGCGATTGGACTTGGGTCAAAAAAGATAAAAATTCCGCCTACTTACCTGCTTACAAAAGGTTGGATTTCAGAGTAAGTAAGAAATTCAAATTCAATAGCTTTTCTTTGTTCACGTTCATTGATATAAGTAACTTTACCAATTTCGAAAATATTCAAGGTTACGAATATAAGTTTACACCGGTCGGTACACCTAAGACCGAAAAAGTACTTTTGTGGCCTATTATTCCGTCTTTCGGAATAAGAGTTCTGTTTTAATTGTGGGAGTGATCATATTTGAGAATGCTTTGTTCTCAATGTTGATCGATATCACAAATTCGGAAATTTGCTCCATTATATTGCCCATGAGTTACAAAAAAATTGTAGCCGGGTTAGAAAAAAGAATTTGTGATAATCAACAAAAAGAACAAACAACAATTTAAGGAGCAACTTTATGAATAAAACAAGAAAATTGAAACTCATTTTGAGTTCATTATTACTTCTTGGTTTTATCTTTACTTCTTGTACAAACACCACCGAACCTGCTAAAGAAATGCAAAAACAGGTTTACAATCCGACATTGCAAGAAGCAAAAGACCAGTCCCAAGCCATGATAAACGAAACGGTAAAACAAATTACCGAATCGATGGCGGGATACACAAAACTTCCCGATTCAGCATTGGGAAAAGCAAACGATAGCAGAGATTATTACTATTTTGCAGGTTGGCATACTTGGAGAGGTGAAATTGATAAATCGCCTTTCGGCCAAACAGATGCTTATACGGCAGAATATTTAGCTAAAATCCAATTTCAAGACGGTTCAAAAAATGTTCAAAGAAATCCGGAAGGTGCAGAATACATGAGAATGTATCTCGACGCACATATCGCTTTCGGTTTTGTTAACGGCGAACCTTACGGCGATGAAGTTTGGTACGATTATGACGGAAACGTAACTCCGTTGACCGCCAATCCTTCAATAATTAACGGTGAAGGCAGCTTCGAAAGAAGATGGGCTGGAGTTATGAACGGTCAAGATACCGAACTGCATTACAAATTCGAATTAGTATTGAATGATATCGAATTCAGATATGATTACATTGCTAACGATTTTGCTATTACTGGAAATGTAATGGTTTATGTAAATAACTATAACAGCACCGACGATGCTTTCTATACAATGATGTTCAGATTTAACAATTCCAGATTCGGTCTTGTTGAAGTTTACAGAAACGGACAATTAGTTCAAACTTACGGAATAGAAATACCTAATTTCTATGAAATTTATAATTTGCCGTCCCTCGAAAACTGGGAATTCGGCGCCGATTTTGAATTTCCCACTCCTATTCCGTTATAAAATTTAATTGTTGTTGACCTATAAAAAAACCCTCTCCGGAATTTCCGGAGAGGGTTTTTTAATTTTAAAGGTTACTCACTACAAATTAAATGAAGAGATATGCGGTTGCCAAAATTAATATAAAAGTATACAACAGCTTTTGTAACATATTGGTAATCCAACCTCCAACTATTACTTAAAAATGCGACGTAAAAATAAATTTTTATTAACATTTTGTTTATCAAAAAACGTACAATTCGGATGTAACAAAATTGGCTATTTAAACCGGACTATTTATTATAAAGCATTATGATTACGGCACATCAAAATAATCGACCGTTTTCCGCTTAACAGAATCAAAAAAAATTAATACTTGACGATCAGGTTTTCACCGAGAGCCGGCTAAATCCTGAATTTTTATTTTTTACAAATTAAAAATTAAATAATTAGGTTTTCCTAAATTTTATCTCTATATTGAGTCGTTCCTTTTTATAAGGAATTATTTAATTGTACAAATTGTTCAGTGTATTAAAAGCAGTGCAGAAGTTTTTCTACAAGTTGTTTTGTCTCTGTTCAATTTTTTATTTTTTTTATTTATAGGAGTATCTGTAAAATGGCAGAGCGCAAAGAAGGAACTGTAAAATGGTTTAACAGTTCAAAAGGTTATGGTTTCATCGAACAAGAAAACGGAGATGACGTATTTGTACATTTCCAATCAATTATTGCCGATGGCTATAAAACCCTTGAAGAAGGTCAAAAAGTAACTTTTGTTGAAGGTCAAGGACAAAAAGGTCCGCAAGCCACAGAAGTAGAAGTTATTCAATAACGATAATAATCTGTTTGACAAAAGCTCCTTAACCGGAGCTTTTTTGTAAGTTTCCATAAATTTTTTCTCCCGTTTTAATCTACCTAACATCAATTGTTTATTCCGCTGTTAATTTTTGTGGAAAAATTAATGCACCAAAATTTATTTGTGATAAGAAGAAAAAAATACTATTATTAAAAAAATAAGATTTCATCTCTTTTTATCAATAATCTTAATTCATTTATTTAACTTAAGGAGGTACCATGAGAGTATCTAAAATAATGATATATTTGTTAGTATTAACTGTAGTCGGATTTTATTCAAACGCATTAGCGCAAGAACATCCGACGGAACATCCTACTAAAAAGAAAGTAGAGAAAACCAAAAACGAGCACCCTACGGAGCATCCGACCGAACACCCAAAAGAACATCCGGCAAAAATGGAAAAAGCGAAAGAGCACCCTGCTAAAGAAACAGCCGAGCATCCGGAACATCCTACTGAGCATAAAAAAGCTCATTTGACAATTGAAGAATTTGCCGATGCGGTTGAAGTATACATCGCAGAACAATCGAAAGATTCCGAAGGCTTCTTTGTTGTTGAAGATACCGAACACAACAAAACATTGAAATGTAAGTTGGTTAAGATTCACAAAGAAAGATTAGCAAATCTCGGCGACAACGAATTTTTCGTTTGTGCGGATTTCAAAGCTGATGACGGTAATACATACGATATCGATATTTTTATGCAAGGAGCAACGAAAGACGACTTGAAAGCAACCCGTACAATCGTTCACAAAGATAACGGTAACCCAAGATATACTTGGTACGAAGAAGACGGTGTTTGGAAAACCAAAAAAGTTGAAGATAATTAATTCCTTTATTGTTTATTAATGTTAAAAAGGTAGTACAAAGTATGAAATTAAGAAACGTTATAATACCGGCTGTAATTGCCGGTATTGTATTATCAATTATATTTGCAAAAAGTCCCGGAAATAATTTAATAGATTCCAGAGAGTTTGAGTTCACTTATGAAATGAAAATTCCGGAGTTCCCCGAATCATCCGAAAATGTTGACATATTCATTCCCCTACCCAAAAGCGATAATTCACAAAACATTTCGGATATGAAATTAATAACCGATTTGGATTATCGCATTGAAGCTGATCTGGAATACCAAAACAAACTTCTACATATCACATTGCAAAAGGATATTCCCAATTCATTAAACGTAACAGTTAAATTTAATGTAAAAAGATTTCTTGAAGCGGAAGAAAAATATTCGATGGATACGAATTTATTAAACCGTTTTCTAATGCCCGACAGTTTAGTGCCGACCGAAGGAATTGTTAAAGAAGAATCTGATCAAATTATTAAAAACCCGACTTTAACGGAAATCGATAAAGCAAAATTACTGTTCGAGCATGTAGTTGATACAATGGTATATGATAAAAAAAGCACTACCGGTTGGGGACGCGGAGATGTTCTATATGCTTGTGATGCGCGTACGGGTAACTGCACGGATTTTCATTCATTGTTTATTGGGTTAAGTCGTGCGCAACAAATCCCCTCCCGTTTTGTTATAGGTTTTCCCATTCCCGAAAAGAAAGGCGAAGGGAAAATCTCCGGTTACCATTGCTGGGCGGAATTTTATTCGCCCGGAAACGGCTGGGTGCCGGTAGATGCCTCGGAAGCCTTTAAGAATCCCCGTAAACGGGAATTTTACTTCGGTAAATTGGATCCCAACCGCGTGGCGTTTACCATCGGAAGGGATATTCCGCTTAGAACTTCAGGCGGGAAAATAAAAAAGGCAAATTACTTGATTTATCCTTACGTTTTGGTAAACGATAACAAATTCGACTACGTGCAAACGGAATTCCGTTTTAAAGATCTGAATTAGCAAAAATACAAAACCCGCAGGTCCGTTAAATTACAACAGACCGCGGGTTTTATTTTTAAGGTTGAGCGAATCTTTAATAATCTACTTCAACAGCAACATCTTTCTTACCTTTACATTATCCCCTGCTTGAAGACGGTACAAGTAAACTCCGCTGGGTAAATCACCGGCATTAAAATCTACTTTGTATTCTCCGGGCGCCTGTTCTTTGTTTACCAAAGTTTTTACTTCTCTACCCAAAACGTCGTAGACTTTTAATCGTAGGGTCAAAGCATGCTTTGACCCTACAGTTTGAGGGATGGCGTACTTAATTGTTGTTGTTGGATTAAACGGGTTTGGGTAGTTTTGGGATAAGGAAAAATATATTCTATTTTCACCTATTTCATTTATGCCCGTAATTGTATGATAATATAAATCACCTTGATTGCCATAAAGATAAAACTCATTCCCTAAAGAATCTGAAACGTAAACCGAAACATCGGAAGAAATCCAATTATAACCATCCCATTTTTCTCCTACAAATGAAATAAGATTACCATAAGAATCGTATGAATAAGTTGTTCTTTGTCCATTTCCCCATTGAGTACCATCCCAACTTTCAAATAAGTATTCTATTAAATTTTGATTGGTATTATAAGTATAAATCCCATGCCAATAATTAATCCATTGGTTCCCATCCCACATTTCTCTCAACCACATAGTTTTTTTATTGTTGGGATTATATGAATAGCTCTCTTTATAACTATATTCCCATAGAGCGCCATTCCAGTCTTCAAATAAGAAAAGTATAAGATTATTATTTTGGTCATAAGAATATGTTTGCTTTGATTTATTAATCCATAAACTATCATTCCAATCCTCTAACAAAAATACGGTTAAATTTCCAATGTCATCATATGTATACGTAATTTTCCAATCATTAAGCCATTTGGATCCAACCCACTTTTTTCCTATTTGCATACTCATATAATTTTGATTGTTATAATTATATGTTCTAAGGTAAAAATTAACCCATTGATCGTTCTCATATTTTTCTTTCACCCAAGATACTAACATTGAATCTTCATAAGAATAAGTTTCACGGGAGTAATTTACCCAATTAGTTTCATCCCATTTTTCATATAATCTGGTTATCAAATCACCATTTACATTGTAAGAAAATGTTAACTTTAAATTTTTAATCCACTCATTATTGTCCCAATTTTCAATTTGATATTCAATGTTATAACCTTTCTCGTCATATTTATACAAATATCGTTTCAAATTCTCCCATTTATTATTAACCCATTCTTGTTTCAATTTAGATATTATATTATTGTTCGAATCGTATTGTACTGAAATTTTTTCATTGTATCCAGAAGATTTTTTATAAACAATAATACTGTCGATTAGAGAGGTCATCCCCAAACTAATTTTATATAATTCATTCTTCGTAGGACTTGAAAGAACATAATCTGCGGTATTATAAATATTTCTCTGAGCGTAATTATCAATATTTACGAATGAAATAGTTATCAAGGCTATGATTGTTAATTTCATACTATTCATTTTATTTCCTTTGTTTAGATTAAAACAAAAATTATGTATTTGCCTAAACAATACTATCTTTCTTGTTTTATCAAAATTCTCTCCTAATTCGATGCGAAATCCTCTCTTTGTACTTTTTGCAACATATAATTTTCCGTATTCCGGCAGGTTTCAATTCGTTCCCTCCCCAACCCTAATGAGATCACGTTTTATTAATTCAAATTCTACCACCCTATCCGTGGTTTCCCTTACAATTCTGTTAATGTAATAAATTAATTCTGCCCGGGAATTAATTCTTTCGGAGTGACTTGACAGCTTTTCATTCAATAATATCCGGTTTGTTCCGTTTTTTCTGAAAAGCAATGCTGTGCTTTCGATTGCCATTTCTTTTAAATCCAATCCGGGTTCGTAAATTTCGGGCTTGCTTTCCGCTTTCAATTTTAAATACGAATAAGAAATGTTATAAACCGAAGCCAATAGCTTGTTTGTTTCTACCAGGCTTAAACCGCCGTTTCTTAATTTGTAAAATAATTCTACTATTGACATAGCCCTAATTTTTATGCTTTATAAAAACTATTTAATTCATTTGTACTTTAGCATAAGTCATACCAATTTAAAATTTCCCAATTTTCGCTAATTTTTAATATTACAAAACGGTTTTGTTGTATTTTTTGCAACATTTATTATTAAAACTAGTGTAAAATTTGAAACAAAAAAGATATGTTATCCTTTTATATGTTCAAGGTTGGCAATGACCGTAATTAAGTTTCTTCTTATTTTTTTATAAATTTGGGGTTAATACGAAGGTTTAATGTTTTTAAAATAACTTTTTATATTTGAATTAATTGTATAAGTTTTTTTGGTTTAATTTTTGTTTCGGTTATAAATAACTTATCAGCACATAAAAACCTTGTAAGATTTTGAAACTCAAAATTAAAATTACTTCCATAAAACAACTGTACGCTATTTTTATAACCGTTTCACTTATTCTTAGCGCTATAGCATCTTACTACATTCTGAAAACCAATTTGCCTTACTATTTTAGACTTGATGAGAAAAGATTTACAAAATTCGGTACGGAAATTTTTTTCTATATCGATTTAAATAACGACGGCATAAGCGATAAGATTGAATTCACCTATATGGACAAACCGTTGAATGACCACATTATTGTTTTCAAAAATGGCACTTATTTAATAGACCAATTTAACACTTTCGGACGTTCTGATCCGGATTGGATTTATGCCGAAGATTATAACGGGGACGGTTATAAAGAAGTTTTCATGTTCTTCAAAGCCACCGATTCCCTTTTTCTTTCTGTTATCGATGTTAAAGCCAAAGATTACATTCTGAACCGCCAATTTCTATTATCCAAACCCGACTCCGCTAAAGGAAATTTCTGGGATGTTTATCTTCATCCTTACGGATTATTAAAAACTAATCATACGCTTACAAAGAAATTTATTTTTACCGTTAAAACGGGTTACGCTATTTATCCGAGGGGTGTTTATGCCTTCGACATGGAGAAACGGAGAATAGTAAACAAATTCGAAAGCGGAGCGGATTTGCAAGATTTGAAATTTTACGATTTGAATAACGATGGAAGAACTGAAATAATTCTCTCAACACAAGCTCCAGCAAATATGAAAAAAAAGACCGGGATTCACGATCATGTCAAGTGGTTGATTGTTCTGGATGACAATTTAAAACCGTTTTTTAAACCGGTGCCTTTGGGCAGTAGTGCCGGAGCGGAATATTCCATACCCGTAAAAAATGGAAAAACTAATAATATTCTAGTATTTTACCAACAATATTCCGATTCGGCAAGAATTATGAATGCTCTACTTTTTAATTTCAAAGGGGAAAAAATAGATTCTTTTAAAAACTTTCCTAAACAACTTCATAGACCTATAAAAATAAAGGAAGAAGATAAAGAAATAATTTACACTTCCGATTTGGACGGAAATCTTTATAAGATGGACACAAAGCTGAAGATACTAAAAACTACTAAGACAACAGATAATCATCTTATCTTTAATAAAAAAGTGAAACTTCCTTCATTTGAAAATAATTTTTTGATTGCTGGCAATTCTATTACTAAAAAGTTATACTTAATTTCTAATTCCCTTAATATTATGGCAGAATATACATTCCCTGAGCTTTTCGTAACTAATCGTAATGCAATAACAATAAAGTTAAACGGGAAAAACAAACCCCCGCAATTAGCTGTTTCCAACTTAAAAAACAATTACCTGTTTACCGTAAAAAAAAATAAAATTTATTCTCTGCTGCCTTTAATTTCAATGGGTATGTTTCTCGGATTTTTTACCTTGTTTGTTGCTGCACACCGTGTAAATTCTTATCTATCAACATATATAACGTATTTCGGGCATTCGCTGCAAAGATCGAACAACGGAATTATTATACTGAATCATTCCGGTAAAATTTTCTTTATGAACGAAAACTCCAAGAAATATTTGGACGTAAATACGGATGTGCGCAAAAAGGAAAGCTATAAATCGGTATTCGGAAATTTACCGCGGCTACTTCACCTTACCGAAGTAGCACTGAAAACGAAAAACAAAACAGAAGGTGATATTTCATTTTCTACCGGAACGAAAGAGTTTAAAGGAGACGTAAACATTACGCCTTTTACTTCATTCATCGGTTTTACTTATGCTTACCTTCTGGAAATACGGGATTATACCCAACCTTTGCTCGGCGACCGTGGTAAAGTATGGACTTCCACGGTACAGAGAATAGCGCACGAAATTAAAACACCGCTTTCATCTATCGGTTTAAATCTGAAAACATTGCAACTCAGATTAAACGAGGAAAACATCAACGGTAAAGATAAATATGAAAGCGACATAATGTTGATGAAAACGGAAATATCCCGTATAAAAGAATTGGTAAACAGTTTTTTGAAGTTTACAAATCTGAACGAAACAAAAAAACAATTCTTGAACATTAACGAATTGCTATATAAATCATTAAAAAACTTCGCAAGTTATACGTCGAGAGGCGTAAACGTTGAATGGAATTTAGACGAAGACTGCAAAACCGTGCAAGGCGACGAGAAACAATTAATACAACTGTTCCATCTCATTATAGAAAATGCAATCGATGCGATGAACGGCGTCGGTAAACTGGAAATTGCAAGCAAATGTTACAAAAACGGAAATGTAAATGAAAAATATAAACCCAACGGGGATTTTTCCACGTTGGTTGAAATCGGTATTAAAGACAGTGGTCCGGGAATAATGAATGATATAAAAGATAGAGTATTCGAGCCTTATTTTACCACAAAGAAAGACGGAACGGGTATGGGTTTGGCTCTTGCAAAGAAAATAGTGGAAGATCACGGTGGGATAATCGAAATTGAATCTTCTGCTGAAACCGGCACCACGGTTAAAGTAACATTGAAAGGTGAATAATGTAATAACGTTCCCGTTCTTTGAAAATTTTAATATACGTTTTGGATTTTGTCAGTGGTCAGTGGTCATTTGTCACTGGTCATTTGTCATTGGGATTTGGGATTTTTCGTGTGTTATTCTTTCTGCTCCGGCGGATTGAGTAGAACGTGTCATCCCGAACTAGTTTCGGGATCTAAGTAGGAAAACCAAATGCTGAAACAATTCGCCTGCGGCGAACAGCATGACGGTAAGAAGAACCTGTCATTCCGTCCGCATTCGGTGGAGTGAATAGAACGTGTCATCCCGAATTCATTTCGGGATTTAAAAAGAATCTGTCATTCCGAACTCGTTTCGGAATCTAAAATGTACAATATTACCTTTAAGGTAATTAAACTTTGAGCTAATATTTAAACATTTCAATAAAAGAATATTATGTCTACATAATTACTAATAAAGTGAAAACGTTATATATAGGCTTTACGAACAATTTAGTACGAAGAATGTATGAACATAAAAAAGGAATTATAGAAGGATTTTCAAAAAAATATAATTTAACAAAATTGGTTTATTACGAAATATTTACAGATGTACAACAGGCAATTAGGAGAGAGAAACAATTAAAAAATTGGCATCGGGAATGGAAAATAAATTTAATAGAATCGGCAAATCCCGAATGGGAGGACTTATCAAAGGATTGGGGAATAGATGCTGAAACAAGTTCAGCATGACGGTATGTCATCCCGTCCGCCATCGGCGGATTGTTTCGGGATCTAAAAAATAATGAGCTGTTTAACCAATCCGCTTACAGTGGATAAATTGACAATAATTGAAAACGCCGTAGGCGTGAAATATTTATAGCAAATGTAACACGAAATAAAATAAAACCCCGTCCGGGTGAAACAATTAAATATAAAAAATTAATTATGCGATTAATGTTATATCTAAAATAAATTAGAATAATGGCTTTGATTTATGTTTCACTCCTACGGAGTTCTGTTATTTGGGGTGGATTTGGATATTATAAATATACCACTCCTACGGAGTTGTATTAATTCTTATCAAGCGAATTAATTTTCGTTATGTATAGATAATTTATAATAGAAACAATACGTAGCGATTATGATCTTATAGTTTTGAAACTTTTGAAAATAAATAATTAATTTTGTAACTAATGTTATATCTAAATAAAATTTAGAATGATAACTTTGATTATACATTTCACTCCTACGGAGTGATGATATATTTTAATTTAATAGTTGAGTTAATTCAAAAACGCCGTAGGCGTGAAATATTTATAGCAAATGAAACACAAATAAAATAAAACCCCGGAGGGGTGAAACATAAAGTATAATAAAAAATATTATGCCTAACACATTTTCAAAAATTTATATTCACCTTATATTTGCTGTCAAAGGACGGCACGGGATTATTCAAAAATCCTGGGAAACCGATTTATTTAAATACATAACCGGAATAATCACCAACAAAAACCAAAAACTGCTGGCAATAAACGGTTACAAAGATCATATACATATTCTACTGAATATTAAACCGAATATCTCTTTATCAGATTTGGTTAGAGACATTAAAAACAATTCTACTAAATACATTAACAACAAAAAATACACTAAAGGGAAATTCAGTTGGCAAGAGGGTTTTGGTGCATTTTCGTATTCTGAGTCACAATTACCGAACATAATAAAATACATTAATAATCAGAAAGAGCATCATAAACGAAGAACATTCAAAGAAGAATATCAAAAATTTTTGGAAAAATATAAAATTAATTACGATGAAAAATATCTATTCAACTTTAATGATAATGATAAATAAAGAAATCGTGTCACTCCTACGGAGTTCCGGTGTTTTGGGCGATATGAATATTATAAATATTTCACTCCTACGGAGTGAGGAAAAATTTTAATTGAGCAATTGTTTTAATTCATAAACGCCGTAGGCGTGAAATATTTATAGCAAATGTAACACGAAATAAAATAAAACCCTGGAGGGGTGAAACATTAACAACATATTTGATGATTTTATATTCAATAATTAATATAAATGAATATTAAAATCTTTTATTTGTGAGGGCAATCATGTACAAACGGATATTATCAATCGATGATGACGAGAATTTACTTAAATCTGTAAAAAAATTTCTGGAAATTAAAGGTTTTTACGTTGCTACAATTTCTAACTCGAGTCATGCTCTCGAGCTGATCCAAAATAATTACTTTGATTGTATCTTATTGGATGTTAAAATGCCAGGTATCAATGGAATTGAATTATTGAAAATTTCACTACAAAAAAATCCGAATGTTCCTGTTATTATGATTTCCGGGCATAGTACTATTTCTATTGCCGTGGAAGCTATCAAAAACGGCGCATACGATTTTATAGAGAAACCCGTCGATCCCGATAGACTATTCATTGCCGTAAAAAACGCCATAACACAAAAGAATCTCATCGACGAAAAAGAGAACATATACAAAGAATTGACAGAAAATTATAAAATTGTTTGTGAAAGCAAAGCGCTTAAAAAAGTGATCGACAAAATAAATACAGTAGCCTCAACTAACGCAAAAGTTCTGATTCAAGGAGAAACGGGAACCGGTAAAGAATTGGTTGCGTGGGCAATTCACCATAACAGTGACAGAAAGGGAAAACCTTACATAAAAGTTAATTGCGCCGCAATACCAAGCGGGATACTAGAAAGCGTGTTATTCGGTCATAAAAAAGGCTCATTTACCGGTGCTTATAGAGACCGCAAAGGTAAATTCCTTGCGGCAGACGGCGGAACATTGTTTTTGGACGAAATCGGTGACATGGACTTGCACCTACAGGCAAAATTGCTCCGCGTTTTGGAAGAAGACGAAGTGGACGTAATCGGCAAGAACGTTCCGCAAAAAATTGATGTTAGAATTATAACGGCTACAAATCAAAATCTTAAGCAGAAAGTGGCGAACGGAACATTCAGAGCCGATTTGTTCCACCGGTTAAATGTTGTGAATATTTGGCTTCCCCCGTTACGTGAACGGAGGGAAGATATTCTTCCTTTGGCGTATCATTTCTTGCGCGAGTTTAATAATACGTACAATAAAAAAGTAAGGGGATTTAATAAACAACTGGAAGGGATTCTGCTAAATCATCCTTGGAAAGGAAACGTTCGGGAGTTAAAAAACGTAATTGAAAAACTTGTGATTTTCGCCACCGGCGAAGAGTTGACTTTCGAAGATATGAAAGCGGCTATGGATACCGATGCACTCACCGGTACAATGAAAAACGATCTTTTTCAAAGCGCCGAAAAATCGTTAAAGCAAGCTAAAGCAGAATTTGAAAAGAAATATATTTTGAAAGTCCTGCGCGAAAACGATTGGAAATTAAATGCCGCCGCTTCCGTGCTTGGAATTGACAGAACAAATCTTTACAAGAAGATGAAAAAATTGGGCATCCCGAAAGACGGGGAATCTTAAATTCCAATTATATTGACTCCCTGCCCTGTTGTTTTAATATATTCAACTGCCCATTCTTTTTTCTTGTCAACAAATAAAATAATTATTTATCTTTACACACCGAAATAAATCGCACCCGTAGCTCAATTGGATAGAGCGTCTGACTACGGATCAGAAGGTTGAGGGTTCGAATCCTTCCGGGTGCACAAGATTACTTCCTTATATAATAGTAGTTTACAAGGTTTTAAATTCGGGCTCTTTATATCTATGCCATTCGCTGTAACACACCTTTTCGATTTTGGGAAGAAAATTATTGTATCAATAGTCAAATAATTCAAAGGGGATATCTCCAAGAAAGCTGAATTTATATTACTAATCACAACAACTTTTAATTTACTTTTGATCAGAAGGTTGAGGGTTCTCCCAAAGGGACTCCTATGGAGGAATCCTTCCGGGTGCACTAAAATTCCGATTCCATTAATATTTCCCATTCACTTTTGATCAAAAGGTTGAGGGTTCTTCTATAGACACTCCATTTTTGGGGGGAAGGCTAGTGTAACTTCAAAATACATAATATTTATCAAATATAGTGTAACAAAAATCATTCTTTTTATGGAAATTTCCTTTTGATATTTTCATATAGGAATGAATTTACGCCATTTTACCTAAGGTTTTGTTTTGTTTAATCACTGCTGTCCAAAACAAATTGGGAAAATCGGAAAAGAGCTTAAATTGGACAGATTTCCTTACGAAACAGAAAGTAACCCTATAAAAGTTAGAATAATGAAAGTTGTTTAGAGTATTGATCGTAATA
>JALVFE010000009.1 GCA_027030245.1 Melioribacteraceae bacterium | reverse complement strand
ATGCCGGAAAACAAAAGAACAGCTGCTATAAAATAATAACCGGCTAACCTTAATAATTCTTCTATTTTATATGATCTTTTTATTTTCTCTATCTGCGTTATGTTTTCCATTTAATTTTTTTTTCCCATATTAGTTGAAATCCTTTTCCCGCTAGCTTTTCAATGAATTGAACTTAACAAATACGCAATGTATTCCTGTCGTGGTGTGGACCTCGACGGCAGCCGAAAACCATGTAGAGTATTTGAAATATCTTTCTTTCTTTAACTTTGATTATCTTTGAATCTTTTACTAACGCTGTTTGTTCCATTTTATGTTTATTGTTTTAATGCCAATTTATGAAATTAGTATAATTGTTGTCAAGTAAAAACAGGATTGAAATTGTTGCGTGAAAATGTTTCCGTTTTAAAGTTTGTTCAGTAAGTTTTGTATAATTTCCGCTTTTTCTTCCGGTTGGGAGAAACAAATTTCGCGGAACTTGGAAGGGGTAAAATTAAATCTTTTCTTAAATGTGCGCCTCAGGTTATATACGTTATTAAATCCGGTTTTATACGCAACATACGTTACTTTTTCGCCTACTGACAGCAGTTCCAAAGCATATGCCAATCTTTTATTTTCTATCAATTGCTTTGGATTGCAATTGCATTGTATTATAACTTTTTTAAAAAGAAAGGAACGGTTTATTTTTAGAATTCGGGCAAGTTTGTTTACGTTAAAGTCCGGATCGGTATAATTTTCTTTGATTACCTCTATTATTTGTTTTCGCCCAATAGAATTTTTCATTTTTACAGTATCAGAAAAAAGAATAAGTGTATATATTAACTTTAAATAATTTAAAAAAAAAAAAAAAAAAATAATATTAAACTATATATCTTTAATAGAAAAATTAAATTAATTATAATAAAATGTAAATACTTTTCATTCAGTAACTTTGGTTTAATGAAAGCTTTATTCTCTTTTTTCAATACAAGTTATGGATAATTATTTCAAAAAAGCCCGTTTGGAAAAAAATTACTATCAAATTAATTTCCGGGTAATTTCCGAAAAAATATTCCCTACTTTCAAACAAAATTTTGTTAAGTTTTGAAGTAAAATTTTGCAAAATTATTAATCATAAGGAAAACAAAATGAGCATTCTTCTCGACAAACGGACAAGAGTTGTAGTACAAGGAATTACGGGAAGCGAAGGTTCTTTCCACACAAGTCAAATGCTTGAATACGGTACCAAAGTGGTTGCCGGAGTAACACCCGGGAAAGGCGGCACAAAACATTTGGGCGTGCCGGTTTACAATACCGTTGCCGAAGCCGTAGAAAAAGAAAAGGCAAACGCATCTGCTATTTTTGTTCCGCCGGCATTTGCTGCCGATGCAATTCTCGAAGCGGCTAACTCCGGTGTGAAACTTATCGTTTGTATTACCGAAGGAATTCCCGCAAAAGATATGGTTAAAGTTTACGATGCAATTCGTGATAAGGATGTAACACTAATCGGTCCGAACTGCCCGGGAATTATTTCTCCGGGAAAAGCAAAGATAGGTATTATGCCAGGATTCATTCACAGAAAAGGAAAAGTAGGCGTGGTTTCGAGAAGCGGAACGTTAACTTACGAAGCCGTAAAACAATTAACCGACCTTAAAATCGGACAATCTACCTGTATCGGAATCGGTGGCGATCCGGTAATCGGTTCGCAGTTTATCGACATTATAAAACTGTTTAACGAAGACCCCAACACCGAAGGAATAGTAATGATTGGAGAAATCGGCGGTTCGGCGGAAGAAGAAGCCGCGGCTTACATTAAAAAACATGTTAAAAAACCGGTTGTAGGTTTTATTGCCGGAAGAACGGCTCCTCCCGGAAGAAGGATGGGACACGCCGGAGCAATAATTTCCGGTGGTAAAGGTACAGCCGACGAAAAAATAAAAGCAATGAAAAAAGCCGGAATCCGCGTGGCTATAAGTCCGGCGGAAATCGGCATCACAATGAAAAAAGCTTTGGAAGAAGCTTACGGAAATAAAAAGAAACCGGCGTCAAAAAGGAAAAAAGCTGCGGGCAAAAGGAAAACAGCAAAAAAATAAATTTGCAAATTACCGCGGGATACAAAATTATCGGAGGATGTCTCAAAACTTAAAATTGCTACCCCGTCCGCCACTGGCGGTTTGTTTCGGGATCTGAAAAGAATGCGTAATTTGAATTAGATGCTGAAACAAGTTCAGCATGACAGTTTATAAGACTTGTCATTCCGTCCGCTAAAAGCGGATTGTTTCGGAATCTAAGAAGAACCAGTGATTTGAATCAGATGCTGAACCGAGTTCAGCATGACAAGCATTCCGAAAAGCATGACTGAAATAAAAACTTGTCATCCCGAACTTGTTTCGGGATCTAAGAAGAACAATCAGATGCTGAAACAATTCGCCTTCAGCGAACAGCATGACATGTTATTTTAATGTTTCGGGGCAGCATGACATTTTGAGACTGCTCAAGGTATTAACAATTACCGGTCCGGTTATTTGCCGGCGGGAGTTTGTTAAATATCTATAAACTAATTTCACATTAACTTAAGTCAGAAACCTATGGAGGAAAAATTGGGAAACAGAACATTAGCAATATTAAAACCCGACTGTGTAGAAAAAAATTTAATCGGCGAAGTAATTTCTAAAATTACCGGCGCCGGATTTAAAGTGCTTGGAATGAAAATGGTTCGCTTAACAAATGATTCGGCGGGCGGATTTTACGAAATACATAAAGAAAAACCTTTCTTCAACGATTTGTTGAAATATATGACGTCCGGTCCTTGCGTGCCGATCGTATTGGAAAAGGAAAACGCAGTGGAAGATTTCAGAAAGTTAATCGGCGCAACCAATCCGGAAAATGCCGAAGAAGGAACAATCAGAAAACTATACGCGGAAAGTATAGAACGTAATATAATTCACGGATCAGATTCCGATGAAAATGCGGAGAAAGAAATTGCGCACTTTTTTACCCGAAAAGAATTACTTGAAATCAACGGCTTTTAATGTCTGCGCGCAATTGGAAGATAATCAGCCGTACAACGTTATTTACCAACGACCATTGGACTTACAAGCTTGATAAATTTCAACATGAAGACGGAACCGGGGACGAATATCATTATGTTCACACGCTCGGTTCCACAATGGTCATTCCCGTTACGCACGAAGATAAATTTTTATTGGTATCCCAATTCCGTTATCTGAATCAAAAAGAAAGTTTGGAATTCCCTTGCGGCGGAGTTGAAAAAGATTTATCACCGGAAGAAAACGCGATGAAAGAATTGCGGGAAGAAACCGGTTACGCCGCTAAAAACTTAAAGCTTATCGGGAGCTTTGCCCCCTTTACCGGTGCGTGCGATGAGATTTGCAACGTTTACATTGCAACGGAATTATACGAATCCCTTCTCCCAAAAGATAAAACCGAAGAAGGCATGGAATTATTAACGGTTGATTTAGACGAGTTGCAAAGATTAATCGACGAAAACATAATTTGGGACGGTCTGACCCTTGCCGCATGGAGTTTGGCGAAAAAACACTTTATAAATATAAAATAATAAAAATGAAATACCGGATTCTTATATTTTTGTTCTCTATACTTGCTTCATTCCCGTCATGCGCAAAACAGCCCGGGCGTCTGCCTGTTCTTACCGGTGCCGATGTTTTACTTTCAACGGAAATCAATAAAATTAAGAATTTAAATATCGGAATTATAACTAATCATTCCGCCGTGCTTTCTAACGGTGTCCACCTTGTTGATTCCTTAAATAAAACAAACGGAATAAGGATTAAAGCAATATTTACACCCGAACACGGTTTCAGAGGCAACATACCCGGCGGCGTTGTAGTGGATAAAAGTATCGATACCGCAACCGGAATTCCGTTAATTTCGCTCTACGGAAAAGTAAGAAAACCTACTGCGGAATCCTTGAAAGATATCGACTTGTTGATCTTCGATATTCAAGATATCGGAGCTAGGTTTTATACTTACATATCAACGCTTTTCTTGTCGATGCAAGCGGCTGCAGAAAACAGCGTGGAGTTTATGATTCTCGACAGACCGAATCCCATCGGTGGAATAAAGGTCGACGGGCCCGTGATTGATGATTCGCTTAAGTCATTTGTCGGTATTGCACCGCTACCCATAATGCACGGAATGACAGTCGGTGAATTGGGAATGTTCTTTAACCGACCGGAAATATTACGAACCGGACAACCGGCAAAACTAAGCGTTATCAAAATGAAAAATTGGGAACGCAGTTTTTACTTTGACGATTGCGGAATCCCGTGGGTTAAACCTTCTCCCAATATGGTAAGCGTGGAAGCGGAAATCGTTTACCCGGGAATGTGCTTACTCGAAGCCACAAACGTTTCCGAAGGCAGGGGAACCCAAACGCCGTTCCTTACTTTCGGCGCTCCGTTTATTAACCCGGAAGAGTTGATTCTGGAACTGAACAAATTTAAAATTCAAGGATTGACATACAGCGATACGGCTTTTACTCCTGTTCCGATTGCGGGAATGTCTAACAATCCAAAATATAAAAACGAAAAATGTTACGGACTTAATCTCAAAGTAACGGACAGAAAAGCATTTCAACCGGTAAAATTCGGCGTAATTCTGCTAAGCGCTTTGCATAAACTTTATCCTTCGAAATTTAAACTTAAAGAAAAAAGGCTGGGCAAACTTTTCGGAAAGACTTATTTAGCCAAGATGATTTACGAAGGAAGAAATCCCGGAGAAATTATATCTTTGTGGAAAGAAGAATTGGAAAAATTCAAAAAAGAGAGAAAGAAATATCTACTTTATTAAAGGTAATTCAATGAAACGAATTTTGATTGTAGCCATATCATTGATTTTATTGGCATCTTGCGGAAAAAAGAAAGAGCAAGCCGGTTCGGAAAATCAAGCGGTAAAAGATTCTGCCGTAACCGGGCAACCCCTTAATAAGCAAGAAGATTTGTACGTTCTGCGGTATAAATTTAACAAAGGCGATAAACACAAATACCGCGTGAAAACTTCGTTTACAAATATTCAGACCATTACCGCCGATACAACTTTCGAAACAAAAATCGAGCAGAATGTTGAATACCTGATTAATTTAACGGTGCAAAATGTCTTACCGGACAGTTCCGCCGAAGTAAAAGTTTATATTGGTAAAATTTTAGCCGATGTGGATTTTAACGGTCAGAAAATAAAATACGATTCCAAATTTCTTTACAGCAAAAGGGAAAGACAACAATTTCTGGAATACGAAGCGTTGAAGAAAACACCTTTCACAGTGAAGATAGACAAAATGGGCAAAGTTATTGAAACAACGGATATCAACCGGTTGTTCAAAAATGTACTGGAAATTCAAATGGTTCCCGACACTCTCTCGAAACAGACAAAAGCGAAAATGAAAAAACAATTGGAAAACATTACCGTTATTCCGCTTGTACAACAACTTTTCAAAATTATTCCGGATTATCCGGTCGGTGTGGATTCCATTTGGCAATTTTCTTACCCTTCCACGCTCGGCTCTTTTCAAGTTGAAAATATTGCAACTTATAAAGTAAAAGATATTGCAAAGGACAAGAATTCAACTATAGCCAAAATTGCAGCTTCGCTTAATGCGAAATGGGAAGGACAAAACCATATCAGCGAAAACGGTTTTGATTACACTTTCTCCAATCCTGTAATTACCGGCGGCGGAACAATCGATTTTGATATCGATGCGGGAATGGTTAAAAAAGCCGAGACCGAAACAGGCATCACAATGGAAGTGTTGATAGAAACCCAAAACCCCGACAGTGAATTAAAGAAAGGGACACGAAAAGATTTTACTTCTACGAAAAATGTGATTGAAAGATTGTAGAAAGAAGTTACCTGGACTTTTCCACGACTATTTTGGAGCCTTCTACTTCCACTACTTTTATTTTTGTTCCTTTTGTGAGAAATTCGCCGGTGGTAACAACGTCCAAGCGTTTACCGTTTATCAATGCCGTTCCGGAAGGTCTTAACACCGTTAATGCCTTTCCCTCTTTACCTATCAGGCTTTCATAATTTTCGTAACTCGTATAACCCGATTGCGCTTGGATATTTTTTTCGAGAATAAGGTTTTTCCACATACTTGTTTTTGGAAGAAACTTTAAAAGCACGGTAATGAAAGCAATACCGGCAACAAAAGCGCCGGCAAGTTGAATTATGGCAACGGAAATCATATCGAAATCGACCATCGGAAGATCCGCGATCAACCCGAGAAACAATCCGGAAACCATTAAAATAATTCCCAGAATACCGAACACTCCGAATCCCGGAATAACAAAAATTTCTATTAACAATAAAATCACGCCAATAACAAACATCAATATTTCTATTACGGAAGCGAGTTCCAAAATATAACCCGAACCGAAAAACAAAGCCAACGCAATTAAAGCAGCAGTGCCGGGCAAACCCCAACCGGGAGTTTTAATTTCGGCGAATAAACCTACAAGTCCAATCATGATTAACAAAGAAGAAACAATGGGATGGTTCAAAAATCTTACGAAATCCTCTGCCCAATTGCTTTTTAACGATTTTACTTCGGTACCTTCCAATCCGTAAACTTTTAATATTTCGTCAATGCTCGTCAGCACGGTATCCGCAATTCCGTATTTCAAAGCTTCTTCTGCGGTAAGTGTAAGTAGCTGTGTGCTATCCACCAATCCCTCAACAACAACACGTTCGTCAACCATTGCTTCCGCTAAATCTTTCCGTCTTCCCCGCTTTTCCGCAGTCGCACGCATCTCGGCCCGCATATACGATTGCGCTTTTTCCGACATTTTTTTACCTGCCTGATCAACAACGCTTGTTGCTCCGATAGCCGAACCGGGCGCCATCACAATTTTTTCGCACGAAAGTGATATCAACGCACCTGCCGAAATTGCGCGCTTGTTAACGAAAGCAATTGTTAAAACTTCACTGTTTAATATTGCATCTTTTATTTGCGTTGCTGCATCAACCCTTCCACCGAAAGTATTGACTTCGAAAATCACGGCTTTTGCTTTGTTGGATTCCGCTTCGCTTATTACCCTGCGAACGTACGGAGCCAAACCCAAATCGATCATTCCCTCTATTTCGGCTTTATATACAAAACCGTTTTGTGCGAAGGCATTGCCAAACACACTAATAACGGCAAAGAAATAAATCGATATTTTTAATTTTAGGTTCATAAAATCATTTTTTGATGAATGCGTAATTTAAAATTTTGTAAACCAGTTTTGCGGTAATAAAATCCGATGCCGTATGATGTTTATTTGGCGCAAGTTCTACCACATCGAAACCGACTATATTTCTTTCCTTACCGACTAACTTTAACAAATCCATTGTTTCATCCCACATCAAACCGCCGGGTTCCGGTGTTCCCGTAGCGGGTATGACCGACGGATCGAGTCCGTCCACATCGAATGTAATATAGACATTTTTATTTAGTTTAGATAATACTTTCTTTTTCCAGTCTCGCCCCAATTTATTTTGACGTATATCCCTCGCATAAAAAGTATTGATTTTATTCTTTTTGATAAACTCGGCTTCTTCTGCGGCTTGCGCCCTAATACCGACTTGCACAATATTTTTAGTATGTTCGGCAACCCTTGCCATTACGCAAGCATGGGAATACTTCGTGCCTTCGTAAGTGTCACGTAAATCGGAATGTGCATCAATCTGTAAAACGGAAAGACGCGGGTATTTTTCAAGATGCACTTTAACCGGTGCATAAGAAACCGTATGTTCTCCTCCGAGCGTAACAACGAATTTATTGTCTTCCAAAATTTCTTTTACAAGTTTATACGTTTTATTTAAACTTTCGTCGACTCTTATTTTATTGAAATTAAGTGAGGCTAAAGTGCAAATACCTTTTTCGAAACAAAGTTCCCTTTTTGTTTCTTCGTCGTAAAATTCCACATAGTGCGAAGCTTTCAAGATTGCTTTGGGCGCCGCCGCAGTTCCCTTTCCGTAACTTACGGTTTTTTCGAGCGGCGCTGAAACTATAACGATTTGGGAATGCGGATAAGAAGAATGTTTACTCCCAATCCCCAAAAAATTATTGGATTTACTCAGTATTCCAATCAATTAATACTCTTTTTCTTATTTATCTTTGTTCGAAAGAACTTGACCGATTGCCGATTTTTCTATTTTAATTTTGGTATTGTTACCAACATCCAACAAAACGGTTTTGTCGTCCATACCCGCAATAGTTCCGTGTATACCGCCAGTCGTAACAATCTTATCACCTTTTTTCAAAGCGTTTATCATTGCTTCGCGCTCTTTTGCTTTTTTCTGCTGGGGTCTGATAATCATGAAATAAAAAATTGCAAAAATTGCGGCAAACATAATCAAGGTGGAAATCATACCTCCGCCCTGTTGTTGACCTCCTTGCGGAGCCATTGCTAATAATAAATCCACTTATTCCTCCATAATTGAATTAATATTGTTCTTTAATTTATCTATTATTTTACTCTTCCACAACGAAAACGAATCTTCTAAAATTTTTTCCCTGGCGGTTCTAACCAAATTAAGATAAAAAGTCAGGTTATGAATGGTGCCGAGTTCAAGCGCAAGGATTTCCTTTGCGGTATAAAGATGACGCAGATAAGCTTTACTGAAATTTTGGCAAGTATAACAATTACAATTAGGATCGAGCGGAGAGAAGTCATCTTTATATCTCGCATTTCTGATGCTGACAATTCCCTCGCTTGTAAACAAGTAAGCATTGCGTGCATTCCTGGTTGGCATTACGCAATCGAACATATCTACGCCGCGTTCAATCGCCTCCAAAATATTTTCGGGGCGACCGACACCCATAAGGTACCGCGGTTTGTTTTCCGGTAAAATACCGGTTGTGAAATCTACAATTTCGTACATCGTTTCCGCCGGTTCGCCCACTGCCAAACCTCCTATCGAATATCCGTCGAAATCCAAATTCATCAAGTCTTTGGCAGATTTTTCCCGTAAATCTTTGTATGTGCTTCCTTGTACAATTCCGAATAATGCTTGTTCGTAACCATACATGGGCTTTATTTTTTCGAAAGCCTCTTTATTCTTAACCGCCCAGCGGGAAGTTAATTCTGTAGAATTTACGGCATATTCGTAATCGCAAGGATAAGGCGTGCATTCGTCGAGCGGCATCATAATATCCGAACCAATAATCCTTTGTATCTCTATAACTTTGTGCGGAGTAAAAAAATGTTTCGAACCATCCAGGTGCGATTTGAATTCAACACCGTCTTCTTTTAATTTTCTTAATTCCGTCAGACTAAAAATCTGGAAACCGCCGCTGTCGGTCAAAATTGTGTTATCCCAATTCATAAATTTATGTAAGCCGCCGGCTTTACTTAAAATTTCGGTACCCGGTCTTAAATACAAATGATAAGTATTACCAAGAATAACGGAAGCTTTAATTTCTTCGGCAAGAATTTTCTGATTAACCGCTTTAACCGTTCCCTGAGTACCGACGGGCATAAAAACCGGCGTTTTAATTTCGCCGTGCGCGGTAACAATAGTTCCCGCCCGGGCTTTACTATACTTTTCTTTCTTCTCTAAAGTAAATATCATTTAATTCCGAAATTGTGAACATCAAAGATAACACGGGCAGGATGAATTAGCAATTTAACATCCGCGAAAATCAGCGTTTCCGTTTTATTGCAGGATTTGTTTATAAATTTGAATGACCTTCGGTGTGGCTTTAGTTCCGGTAAATTTGATTTGGGAACCCAGCCAAGAGTATAAACGGACGAATTTAGCTGGCTAAAACGGGAACCCCTTGGAATTTGTAGCGCGTACGGGATTCGAACCCGTGATCTCCGCCTTGAGAGGGCGGCGTCCTAAACCGCTAGACGAACGCGCCATTCTTTATTGTAAATATACAATTCTCGCTTTTAACAACCAAAATGAGCCCGACAAATAACATATTCGGTTACATACTTTTCTTGCGGAATTTCTTATATTATTTTAAACAAATTATAAAATTAAAGGAGAGAAAATGAAAACGAATATTAAAAATAATCTGGCGTTTTCCGTATTTGTTCTTCTAATTGGCTTTGTAATATTTGCCGGATGCGAGAAAAAAACAGACGCTGTTAAAGAAGAAGTTAAACAAAAAGTTTCTAAAAATATCGACGAAATTAAATCCAAAGCAAAAAACATGGAAGAAGCCAAAGTTGTTACGTCTGTGCCGGACTTAAAAGGCGTTTGGCAAGGTAAGTTCGATAAACGTAATACAAAATTGGTTATCACGGAACAAAACGGTAATGCTTTTAAAGGCAACATCACCATAAATTACCGTAATGTGATTAAACAAAAAGTGGAAGGAGCAATTAATCCGAAAACGAAAAAAATTACTATGAAAGACCTTTTACACAGCAGATACAAAGGTACATACGAAGGAACATTATCGGAAGATGGGAAAACCTTCAGCGGTATATTCACAATGGACGTGGGAAAGAAAAAATTTCAATTTTCTTTAAGCAGAAAATAATTTTATTTTAATATTTAATGGGGTGTAAAAATGAAGAAATTACAAATTTTTGCTTTGATTTTATTTGCCGTAGGACTTACGTTTTGGGGATGCTCGGAAGACACCTTGGTTGAACCGGTTACAGGTAAAGTTTTCGTCTCCTCCAATCCTCAAGGGGCAAAAATATTTATCGACGGAAGCAATACCGGGAAAGTTACCCCCGATACAGTTCAAGCATCAGTGGGAGTTCACGATATAACTTTATCTAAAACAAATTATGCGGACACGACTTTTTCCATCAGTTTTTCCGAAACGGAAACCGGAGTGATATCGATAGATCTACGACCCACGGTTGGTCAATTAACAGTAGAATCAATGCCCCCCGGTGCGGAGATTTGGTTAAACGGCTCAAACTCCGGTTTTACAACCCCTCATACATTCGCCGATTTAGCCGAAGGGACTTACGACGTAACATTACAACTGACCAACTATCAAGATACTACATTAACCGTAACAATTATTGCGGGACATTCCGAAAAAGTAAATATTGAACTTACACCGGAATATGCAGTTTATGGTCCCGTAAGACTTTGGGAAACCGTTGGTACATCTGCCGATCAGCCCAGCGGTTTGGATTTATCTTCAGGCTCTGCTTACGGAATTTCGAGTTCCGATAAAGATAAAGTTGATATTTATTATTCCTCCGACGGATTTATAGTTCGAAGCGCTTCCGATCATTCCCAAATGACAAGAGTAACATGGTTCAAAGTAGGTTCGGGCACAGACCTGAACGACGGTATTGATTCTCCGGTTAAAGATGACAGTTGGACAAACAGCATGTCCGACAGGGAGAGCAATTATGTTTTCTTATACGATAACGATCACAACTACTCCAAAATAAAAATAGTAGCCTGGGGCGGGGGCGAACCGGGAAATCCGGCTTGGGTAGAAGTTCAATGGATTTACAACAAAGCCACCGATAATACGAAATTCTAATATTCAAATCTTCCAAGGGGTTGCTGCGAAATTGGGTAAATTTATTCCGGTTTTGGAAGCAACCTCTATTTTTTTATCTTTATGCTTTATTTTTTAACAACATAAACTTAAAAGCTTGGATTACATACTCAACAAACCCAAAAGTTTACCGTTAAGTTGGATACGCCACGAAAACAACACATTCGATTTTACCAATGTTCCCATTAATAAAAATTGCGAATGGATTTCATTGGCAAAGGTTTCCAAACAAACAACGCCGCATATCGTTTTAGATTATATCGAAAAACATTCCGGTAAATTTTCGATTTTACGGGGTTGTAATTCCGATATACGCCAATATTTGAAATCAAAAGGTTTCGGTAGTGTTTACATCGGAAAGGAAGCCGTATTGGAATTCGGAAAGGATCACTTCGAAAAAAAATCTTTGAAAAAATTGATAAAACGGGGTTCGAAATACGGTAAAGTAATTGAACTTCCCTACAATGAAGAAAACAGAAATAAAATAGAAAAGTTCAAAAAAATCTCCGCACACGGGAACGAACCGCAACTGAAATTCCTATATTTCTCATCTTTCGTTCCGAATACCAGAATGTTTGTTCTTACAACGGAAGAAAATAGCTGGTTAGCCGCCGTTCAAATTTCGGTTAATTCGAATGAAAAACTACACACCGAACTTCTTCTTCGGAAAAAGGATGCACCGGTTGGAGTTATGGAATTTTTGATTTCCGAGATTTTCCGCAAACTGGAAAACGAAGGGTTTAAGGAATGGAGTTTGGGCGAAGTGCCATTCCTAAAAAATAAAAATTCGGCAAAACCTTTTTCCAAATCGGCGTTCGTTACCCTTGCCGGAAGGATGTTGAAATTCGCCTATAATTACGAAGGATTATACTTTTTTAAAAATAAATTTAATCCGAGATGGGACGACGTATATGTTTGTGCCCGCCCAAAAGTTAAACTGAGCACGTTGTTTCTTTTCGTTTTGAAAATCAATCTTCACAAACTCGTGTTCTCCAAAATTTTCCCTTCAATAAATTAAGATTTTTTTGTCGATTTTATTTTTTAATTAGCCAAAAAAGTCCTATTTTTCACATCGTTATTATTTGGATTTCTTGACATTGTAAAGCGTCTGTAGTAGTTTTGAGAGAAAATTTTTAAAGGACTATGTTAACCGAATTTGGAAAGATTTTCGTATTTATTTTACTCGCCGGCGGATTTGTGGCAATAGCTTTAGTAGCCGCAAGTTTAATCCGACCCAAAAGACCAACCAAGGAAAAATTAAAAACTTACGAATGCGGCGAAGACCCCGTAGGCTCGCCTTGGGTGCGTTTCAATATTCGTTTTTATGTTGTAGCATTAATATTTATAATTTTTGATGTTGAAGTAGTTATGCTATTTCCGTGGGCGTTGGTCTATAAAAATTTCGGAGTTTACGGATTTATCGTGGGAGCAATTTTCTTGCTTGTTCTATTTTTAGGAATGGCATACGAATGGCGTAAAGGCGATTTGGAATGGGCACGCCCCAAAATCGAACCTCCGAAAATGGATATTAAATTCAAACCGGAAATAGCTCCCAGACCGGTGGAAGAAAAAACAGTTTCCGAAGTTGAATAGAAAGAGAAATTATGGGATTATTAGATAGAGAGTTTTCAGACGGTAATATTGTAATAGCGAAAACAGAAGATTTATTGAATTGGGCACGCTTATCATCCCTTTGGCAGTTGAGTTTCGGATTGGCATGCTGTGCAATCGAAATGATGGCTACATCAGCCTCCCATTATGATTTCGATAGATTCGGAGTAATTCCGCGCCCGTCCCCGCGTCAAGCGGATATCATTATCATTTCGGGCACTGTAACTCTTAAAATGGCAACACGTATTAAAAGACTTTATGAACAAATGCCCGATCCGAAATATATAATTTCGATGGGAAGTTGCTCAAATTGCGGTGGTCCGTATTGGGAACACGGATATCACGTTTTGAAAGGAGTGGACCGCGTAATACCGGTCGATGTTTACGTTCCCGGTTGTCCGCCGAGACCCGAAGCATTATTGGAAGGTTTGATTAAGTTACAGGAAAAAATCAGACACGAAACATTAAGAAAGAAAACGGCATGAAAACTTCCGAAGAAATATTTAACATTCTAAAAGAAAAGTTCGGCGAAAAAATCACCGGATTCGAAACGGATTTGCCTGTCGAACCGATTATTACAGTCGATCCGCTTGCAATTAAAGATGTTTGTTTGTTTCTAAGGGACGACGACGATTTACTGTTCGATACGCTAATGAATTTATCCGGAGTGGATGACGCCAACGGGGAAAAAACAAAAGATGAAGAAGGATACGATGTAATCAGCGGTGGAACGTTAAGTGTGTATTATCATCTTGATTCCATTCAAAAAGGACACAAGGTAACTCTTAAAGTTTCCGTAAACCGTGAAAATCCCGAAGTTGAATCGGTTGAATCCGTTTGGAGAGCAGCCGATTGGCACGAACGCGAAGCTTTCGATATGTTCGGTATTGTTTTTCTTAATCATCCGGACTTACGAAGAATTTTGATGCCGGAAGATTGGGATGGTTATCCTTTAAGAAAAGATTATAAAAATCCCGAGTATTACCAAGGGATGAAAGTTCCATATTAATTTGAGCCGAGATGGATAAGATTAAAACACTTGATGTAAAGACAGAAGAACTTGTTTTGAACATGGGACCTCAACACCCTTCCACGCACGGAGTGTTGAGACTTGTCGTTGAGCTCGAAGGTGAGTTGATTGTTAACGTTAAACCATATATCGGTTACTTGCACCGTTGTTTTGAAAAGCACGCTGAAGCAATGACTTACCCGCAAGTAGTGCCTTACACAGACAGAATGGATTACCTGGCTTCGATGTCTAATAATCTCGGTTATGCAATTGCCGTGGAAAAATTAATGGGAATAGAAGTTCCGGAACGCGTTGAATACATACGGGTTATTATGGCCGAACTCCAAAGAATTGCTTCCCATTTGGTTGCGCTTGGTACTTACGGGGTTGACATCGGAGCGTTTACTCCTTTTCTCTATTGCTTTATAGCACGGGAAAAAATTCTGACACTCTTCGAAATGACTTGCGGGGCGCGACTTTTATACAATTATATTTGGGTTGGCGGATTGTCCCACGATATTCATCCCGATTTCGTTCGTCTTACAAAAGAATTTATAGAATACTTCAAACCGAAAATTGTAGAACTGAACGAGCTGTTATCCTATAACAAAATTTTTATAGAAAGAACAGCAAACGTAGGAATTCTTCCTTTGGAAACCGCAGTGAACTACGGCGTTACGGGTCCCGTTTTAAGAGCAAGCGGTTTGAAATGGGATTTGAGAAAAAACGATCCGTATTCGATTTATCATAAATTCGATTTTGAAATTCCCGTCGGAGACGGTCGTATGGGAACCGTTGGCGATTCATGGGACCGTTACTTCGTTCGGGTCCGGGAAATGGAAGAAAGTTTGAAAATTATTGAACAGGCAATTGATCAAATTCCCGATGGAGACGTTAAAGCGGCAATTCCGCGAAGAATAAAACCTCCGAAAGGAACGGTTTATTCACGTACGGAAAATCCGAAAGGCGAGCTTGGATACTTTATTATAAGCGACGGAACGGTCAATCCGTTCAGAGTAAAGGTACGCGCGCCTTCGTTCGTTAACCTTTCCGTTATCGGGGAAATGAGCAAGGGGCATCTTGTTGCCGACTTAATTGCTATTCTCGGTAGTTTGGATATTGTTCTAGGGGAGATTGACAGATAATGTACGAATACCTAAATAATATAGTCGGAAATGAAGTAATTACATATTTTGTCGTTGCGGCTTTACCGCTTTTCCTTGTTGTTCTTCCGTTTGCTTTAATTGCCGTTCTGGCGGAAAGAAAAGTATCGGCACACATGCAAGACCGCCTTGGACCGATGCGCGTTGGTTATCACGGAATATTGCAAACCGTTGCCGATATTCTGAAACTTATACAAAAAGAAGATATTATCATTCCGCAAGCCGATAAAAAATTATTTAACCTTGCTCCGTTCCTTGTATTCATCGGAAGTTATGCGGTTTTTGCGGCACTTCCCTTCTCAAGCAAGTTTATCGGAACAAATGCCGAAGTTGGAATTTTTTATATACTTGCCGTTTCGGGATTTGTGGTAGCCGGTATTTTAATGGGCGGTTGGGCTTCCGATAACAAATATTCGCTTCTCGGTGCAATGCGATCCGCCGCGCAAATTGTAAGTTACGAAATTCCCACTGCTATTGTCGTTTTAACTTTGGTGATGATTACCGGTACATTGAATTTGGGAACAATGAGCGAACAACAAACAGCATATTTCTGGAACTGGAATATTCTCGGCGGAGCGGGCGAAGGAATTCAACAGATACTTTTAATTCCCTTTATGGTTGTTGCATTCACTATTCTTTTTATAAGCACTTTGGCGGAAGTAAACAGAACACCTTTCGATATACCCGAAGCGGAATCGGAATTGGTTGCGGGCTTCCATACCGAATACAGCGGAATGAAATTCGCAATGTTTTTCTTAGCCGAATATGCCAATATGTTTGCGGTTTCGGCGATAATTGTTTCTTTACTGTTCGGCGGTTATCAATCGCCTTTCGGTTATTTGGGAAACACGCTTGGTATTCCTGCTCTAATTCCGTTTGAACAATTGTTCTGGTTCTTAAGCAAAGGCGTCTTTTTCGTATTTGTGCAAATGTGGTTGAGATGGACTTTACCGCGTTTAAGGGTAGATCAACTAATGACGGTTTGCTGGAAATATTTAATTCCTTATGCGGTATTTAATTTATTAATTGTCGGAATAATTACGCTGATTTGATATGAAAGAATATTTGAAAAATACATGGGAAGGAATATGGACGGTTCTCGTTGGAATGAAAGTAACGCTTAAGCACCTTTTCGTTCCCTCGGTAACAATTCAATATCCCGATGTGAAACTTCCCCTTCCCGAAAGGGCAAGAAACAGACTTTATGTGAACATGGACGATTGTATCGGCTGCGATCAATGTGCCCGTGCGTGCCCTGTCGATTGTATCGAAATTGAAACAGTAAAAGCATTACCCACGGATGATCTCGGCGTAACTTCAAACGGAAAGAAAAAAGCGTTGTGGGTAACTAAATTCGATATAGACATTGCCAAATGCTGTTATTGCGGTTTGTGCACATATCCTTGCCCAACGGAATGTATTTACATGACGGATGTTTATGAATTTTCGGAATACAAGAGAGAAGATTTGATTTACAATTTTTCGGTTTTAACTCCGCAAGAAGCCGAAGAGAAAAAGAAAAATTACGAAAAATTCATGGCGGAAAAAGCCGCGGCAAAAGCTAAAGCTGCAGCCGCAAAAGCTGCTCAAGCTAAAACGGATAATCCAAACAATAGCGACAAAAAATAATTTAGAAAATGAATTTATACGACATAATATTTTATCTGTTCGCTGCAATCACAATAGTTTCGGCTTTTATTGTGGTAAATGCTAAAAATATAGTTTATGCCGCATTCAGTCTGCTGTTTACATTTTTCGGCGTATCGGGTCTTTATGTTTTACTTGGCGCCGATTTTATAGCGATTGTTCAGGTAATGGTTTATATCGGTGGAATCCTGGTTTTATTGTTATTTGGTGTTATGTTAACTCACAAAATTACAAGCGTCGATATTAAAGCCGGTTCCGTTCAAACAATCCCGGCTGTTATTATAATCGGAATTTTTGCCGCTTTGCTTATCGGATTAATGTATTCGACGCATTGGGCTGTAAATCCGGCAGAGATTCCCGTTACTACTACTAAATCTCTCGGGAAAACTTTGGTTACCGAATATGTTTTGATTTTCGAACTGCTCGGAATTTTATTACTCGTTGCGATGATCGGTGCGGCTACAATAGCAAGAAGAGACGGGGATAAATAAATGGAAACTATTGGATTAAATCATTTTTTGGTCGTTAGCGCCATTCTGTTTTCTCTCGGAATTTATTCCGTTGTTACAAGAAAGAATGCGATTATGGTTTTAATGGGAATAGAACTGATTTTAAATTCTGCAAATATAAATTTTGTAGCTTTTTCAAAATACGGAAACTACGGTTTGGGCGGACAAGTTACCGCACTCTTCGTAATTATTCTTGCCGCGGCGGAAGCGGCGATTGCTTTGGCAATTGTTCTGAACCTTTACAAAACGTTTACACATATTAATATTGATGAAATTGACGAACTAAATTCTTGACGGTTTAGATGAACGATATAATTTTAGTTAACATCTCGATTATTACATTACTGCTGCCGTTATTCGGTTTCGGGTTGATTATTATTTTCAGCAAACGCTTCCCCAAATTGTATATGGCCGGAATCGGTTTGCTGATAATAAATTTTTTCCTTTCGGTGGTTTTGTTATACGCCAAACTATCCAATTATATTTCACAGGATATTAATTTTCAATTCACGTGGATTGATTTTGGAAACGTGCCGGTTTTCGGTAATGTTCACATCGATCTCGGGATAAAAATCGATAACATCACCGTGATAATGCTTTTCGTTGTGAACCTTATCAGTATGTTGGTGCATATCTACTCTTTGGAATATATGAAAGGCGATAAACGGTTCAACCGCTACTATGCTTATTTGGGAATATTTACTTTTTCGATGATCGGAATTGTGATTGCCAATAATTTATTGATGATTTACATTTTCTGGGAATTGGTTGGTCTTTCGTCTTATTTATTAATCGGATTTTGGTACGAAAAGAAATCTGCCGCCGATGCAAGCAAAAAGGCATTCATTACAAACCGCGTCGGCGATCTCGGAATGTTCATTGGAATTTTAATTGTATTTACCACTTACCATACTTTTACGTTCGATTCGATATTCGAACAAATTTCCAACGGTGTATTACCCTTTGACAGTAACGCATGGCTTACGGCAACGGGAATATTAATTTTTATGGGAGCCGTAGGCAAATCGGCGCAATTCCCGCTACACGTTTGGCTTCCCGATGCGATGGAAGGTCCCACGCCCGTCAGCGCTTTGATTCACTCGGCTACAATGGTTGCAGCCGGTGTTTATTTGTCATTGCGGATTTTTGCTATGCTGACTGCAGATGCAATGCTTGTTATTGCGGTAGTCGGCGGATTTACTTCATTCCTTGCCGCTACAATTGCAATTACACAAAACGATATCAAACGTGTGTTGGCTTATTCCACCGTCAGTCAACTCGGTTACATGGTTATGGCTGTTGGCGTCGGAGCGTTTCAATACGCATTCTTCCATCTGATTACGCATGCGTTTTTCAAATCGAATCTGTTCCTCGGTTCCGGTTCGGTTATTCATGCGATGCATCACGAACAAGACATGAGAGAAATGGGCGGACTGAGAAAGAAAATGCCGATTACTTACGCGGCATTTATCGTTTCGTCCCTCGCAATTTCGGGTATTCCGCTAACTTCAGGATTTTTAAGTAAAGACGGACTCCTTGCCGGTTCTTTGGCGTTTGCTCATCTTACCGGTCATTGGCTTTTACCGACCTTCGGATTTTTGGTTGCTCTGATGACCGCATTTTATATGTTCCGGCTTGTAATAATGACATTCCACGGCGAACCGAGAAATAAAGAAAAATACGACCATGCTCACGAATCCCCGTTTGTTATGGTTCTGCCGTTAATAGTTTTAACAACGCTTTCTTTATTCTTTTGGTACACGCCTAATCCGGTGGCGCCCGAACAAGGGTGGTTTTTATCCGAATGGGTGCATACTCCGGAATCTGTAGTTCCGCAAGAAACGAGATTCGATTTTATGAAAACGGAAACCGAAGGAGTAACAGAAAGCGCAGTAGCATTTTCCGAAGAATACGAACATGCGATGCACTGGGCGCATATCCCAACGCTTGTTTTATCTTTACTACTCGGCGGATTGGGAATTTTATTCGCATTTTTAATTTATCATTGGAGAAAAATCGATCCGGACGAACTTGCTGAAAAATTGAAACCAGCATACTTATTCTCGTTAAACAAATGGTATGTGGATGAATTTTACGAAGCTACTTTTATTAGCGGAACTTTAAAACTGAGTTATCTTCTTTCTTTATTCGATAAATATGTGGTTGACGGCATAGTAAACGGTACCGCTTATGTTACGCGGGTAATTTCTACTATCAGCGGTATTTTCGATAAATATATTATTGACGGATTTGTAAACTTTACCGCATTCCTTAGCGGTCTGTTAGGACTCGGTTTCCGCCGTTTACAATCCGGAAGAATCCAAACTTATTTGGTATTGGTAATTTTCTCGTTAATAATTTTGTTACTGTTTTTCGAACCATTTTAGTTGTGTTAATTAAAAATTAATTATTTAAGGTAATTAGCGATATGGATGGATTCCCAATTTTAACGTTGCTTACGTTTATACCGGTAATCGGAATGATAATTGTTTTGGCAATGCCGGGCAAAATGGAAAAGGAGATTAAATACGTTACGCTTCTTTCCACGGCAATACAGGTTATCCTTGCGGTTATTTTGCTTTCCAATTTCGATTATTCCGCAGGCGGTATATTTCAAAAAGATTCGTTCCAGTTTATAGAAAAATATAAATGGATTGAAATTTTCGGCGGCTCATGGATCGGAACTATTAAAATCGATTATTTCGTCGGAGCCGACGGATTAAGCGTTCCCATGATTTTGTTAACGGCTTTGATTTCATTTATTGCAACATTGTCTTCTTGGAATATTAATAAATCCGTGAAAGGCTATTTCGCTCTTTTCCTTTTACTCGATGCCGCAATGATGGGAGTTTTCGTTTCGCTTAATTTCTTCCTGTTCTACATTTTCTGGGAATTGATGTTGTTGCCGATGTATTTCCTGATTGGTATTTGGGGCGGACCCAGAAAAGAATATGCGGCAATTAAGTTCTTTATTTACACTCTCGTAGGCAGCGTGTTTATGCTTTTGGTAATGATCGGATTATACTTCAGCGCAACCGAAACGTTGGCAAACGGTTCGAAAGCATTTTCTTTCGATTTTCTCGTTTTGATGGATAAAGCTAACTACTTAAAAGACGGCATTCTTTCGCCGTTGAATCCTCATAATTTAAGATTTATAGCTTATATTGCGTTGTTCATCGGTTTTGCAATTAAGATTCCGATGTTCCCTTTCCATACTTGGCTGCCCGACGCGCACGTTGAAGCGCCTACGCCTATAAGCGTTATTCTTGCCGGCGTATTGCTGAAAATGGGAACTTACGGAATTCTCCGTATCAGTTATCCGATTTTTCCGCAAATCACCAATGATATAGCTTGGTACATCGGACTGTTCGGAATGATAAATATTATCTACGGAGCATTGGTCGCTCTTGCACAAAAAGATTTCAAAAAACTTATTGCTTATTCATCGGTTTCCCACATGGGTTACGTGATGTTGGGAATGGCTTCTTTAACCACAACGGGTATAAATGGAGCTATATTCCAAATGTTTAACCACGGAACGATTACGGCAATGCTCTTTTTAATTGTCGGCGTGGTTTACGACCGGGCTCATACACGTGGACTATACGAATTCGGCGGACTTGCAAATCAAATGCCGGTCTATACGGGCTTTGTTACCGTGGCTTTCTTCGCCGCTATCGGTTTGCCGAGTTTAAGCGGATTCGTTTCCGAAGCGCTTGTATTTGTCGGAGCTTTCGGCGTGGATACCCTGAGAACCCTTACGATGATTTCTGCCCTCGGAATTTTGCTCGGTGCCGCATATATGTTGTGGACTTTGCAAAGAGTGTTCTTCGGGCAATTGCCGGAAAAATGGAAATCCCTTACCGATATTGACGCAAGGGAATATGCAATGTTTATTCCTCTAACAATCATTATAATTTTCTTGGGGGTTTATCCATCGGCAATGTTAAACATTATGAATACTTCGGTAAATACTTTGGTAGAATTTCTTTCTGTAAATATCGGTAATATTTCAATTGGCGGATTATAAAATTTAGTTGAACGGATTATGGACTTTTCAAGCTTATACGATTCTTTAGCATTGATAAAACCGGAAATTATTATTTCCGTAACGTTGGTATTAATTGTAGTACTTGACCTTATTTACGATAAAAATAAAAAACTTGTGCCCTATCTTGCTTTGTTGGGACTTATCGTAAGCGGGATTTATATTCTATCGGATATTGCCAACGAAGGTTTTGCTTTCAAGATGAGCGCAACATCCAATAAATTCGGATTACTGGCGCTGGATTCTTTCGGATCGTATTTCAAACTTTTGATAATCCTTACATCCGTGCTTATAGTTTTCTTTGCAAAACATTCCGTCGAAATCGAAAACACCGGTAAACGTCAAGGTGAATTCTATACTTTGTTGTTCGGAATGATTTTGGGAATGATGTTTATGGTTTCCGCTTCTGACTTAATTATGATTTATGTTTCTATGGAACTATTGTCATTCTCTTCTTATGTATTAGCCGGATTTATAAAACTTCGCGACAGAAACAGTGAAGCATCATTAAAATATATTATTTTCGGCGGCGTCGCTTCGGGAGTTATGCTGTTCGGAATTTCACTTATTTACGGTTTAACCGGCACAACAAATCTATACTCGATAAATGCGGCATTGCAATCGGGAAACATTAATTTGATTGTTCTCGGTTTTTCTCTTTTGTTAATTGTTGCGGGAATCGGTTACAAAATATCCGCCGTTCCTTTTCATTTTTGGACTCCCGACGTTTACGAAGGCGCGCCTATCTCAATCACTGCATTTTTATCCGTCGCCAGTAAAGCGGCGGGCTTTGCGATTTTAATCAGATTTATCAAAACCGCATTTGTTACCAATGTGGACGGTTCCGGAAACTGGCTCCTTGTTCCGGTATTCGATTGGAAAACTTTGATTTCCGTGTTTGCAATCTTAACGATGACGCTCGGAAACTTTGCGGCGCTTTGGCAAGATAACTTAAAACGAATGCTTGCCTATTCAAGCATCGCACACGCCGGTTACCTTTTGTTAGGCGTTGTTGTTTTCTCACAAATCGGTATTGAAGCTATTTTAATCTACTTTGCAATTTATATGTTGATGAATCTCGGTTCGTTTTACATTGTTATGTTAATTGCAGATAAAACCGGATCGGAAGATATTCATGATTACAGCGGTCTCGGTTACGTTACGCCCTTCCTCGGTGTTTCGTTTGCTGTTTTCCTTGTTTCACTCACCGGTTTGCCGCCAACAGCCGGGTTCATCGGAAAACTTTATTTGTTTATCGCTTTAATCGATGCAAAAATGACAACGCTTGCCGTTATTGCAGTCTTAAACAGCGTTGTATCACTCTATTATTACATCCGCGTTCTCAAACACATGTTTCTTACAAAACCAAACGGCGAAGTCAAAGAAATTAAATTGTCCACCGCAAATGTTGTTTATGTAATCGTGTTGCTGATTCCTGTGCTTGTTTTAGGTATATATTTCTCTCCGTTGGTAAATTTTGCGGAAAGTTGTTTGGCATTCCTTAGTTTTTAAACGGATTCGGAAAAACATTTCTCTATTGAAGTTTTTAACTTGACAGTAGCGGTTTAATTGTTTAATTTTATATCGGACTAAATCGGTCGTATATAAAATGATAAAACTTTCCAAATCCGTTGAATATGCCCTGTTTGCAATAAAGTATCTGAATTACATACCATCGGATAAATTGGTTAGCACCAAAGAGCTTTCGGAAAGTATGAATATTCCTTACGATTTGTTGGCAAAAATAATGCAGAAACTTGTTAAAACCGAAATAGTCTCATCCGTGCAGGGCACAAAAGGCGGATACTTTTTAAGTAAATCACCAAAGCAAATTAATTTGAATGAAATAATCAAAGCGGTCGACAGCGAAATAAGATTAACGGATTGCATGTTTGAGAATGCTACCGAAGACGATTGTAAACGTTTAAACGATTGCTCGCTGAGAAGTCCATTAAGTAACATTCAAAATAAAATAATACAACTGTTCACTTCAACAACATTGGAGGAAATAATTTAAAATGGGAAAATCATCAAAAGAAATTTTCGAAGAATTAAAACGTAACGAAGAAATTTTCTTGAAGTATTTACACGAGCAATATCCGGTTGTTTACAAATCCAACGTTTTTCTGAAAGACATCCAATACGGAATAAAACATTATTTTGAAATGAAGGACGTAAAATTAACCTACGATCAAGTTGAAGAAGCTGCAAAACTTTTTATCGATTCTTTGGTTTCGGAGAAAAAACTATTACCAGTTGATCATAAAACTTGGGTAGTAAATTTTGATTTGAAGGAAAAAGAACCCGAAACCCAAGACGCATAATTAATAACAAGTCCGAAAGGGAAAAAACATGATTGACACCGGCCAAATAATTACGATAACAGATAAAGCTCTTACACAAATAAAAAAAATCAAAACCGAAAATTCGATTCCCGATAATGTTCCGTTGCGCGTAAGCGTAAAGGGCGGCGGGTGTTCGGGTTTAATGTACGATATGTCTTTCGACGAAGGCAAAAAAGAAGGCGATTCTGTGTTGCAATATGACGGTTTGGAAGTGTTAATCGACGGTAAAAGTTTATTTTACCTTACCGGTACCGTTCTGGATTTTTCCGACGGATTAAACGGAAAGGGATTTGTTTTCACAAACCCAAACGCTTCCCGCACTTGCGGATGCGGCGAATCTTTTAGCGTATAATAATTTTCATCAATAAATAAAAAGGAGTAAAATAATGAGTAAATTCGAATTACCTGCGTTACCCTACGGCTTCGATGCTTTGGAACCATACATAGACGCAAGAACTATGGAAATTCATCATGGCAAACATCACGGCGGATACGTTGCAAAACTTAATGCCGCTGTAGAAGGAACGGAAATGGAAAATCTTTCTTTGGAAGAACTTTTGTCCAACGTTTCCAAATATCCGGTTGCTGTAAGAAATAACGGCGGCGGACATTTTAACCATTCTTTGTTCTGGACGGTTATGGGACCAGAAAAAGGCGGAGAACCCACCGGCGAATTGGCAGACAAAATTAATTCGGTCTTCGGTTCATTCGCTGAATTTAAAGAACAATTTTCTTCAGCAGCGGCAAACAGATTCGGCTCGGGTTGGGCTTGGTTATTGGTTACCAACAATACACTGGTAATTACTTCAACGCCGAATCAAGATAATCCGGTAATGGATATAGCCGAAGTTAAAGGCACCCCTATTCTCGGACTCGATGTTTGGGAACATGCTTATTATCTTAAATACCAAAACAGAAGACCCGAATATATTTCCAATTTTTGGAACGTTGTTAATTGGGATGAAGTTGCAAGACGATTTAAAGAAGCAATGTAAAAAATAACTACCTATTTCCCTCGGTGCCGCTCCTTTGAATATGAGCGGCATTTTATTTTTAAAATTTTTTCCAGTTTAATCGGTAAATTTGTTTTTTTAATTTTGATTAATTCACTACCGGAAAATGATTTATCTACTTACGGCTTCACTCATTTGGGCGTTTTCTTTCGGATTAATAAAAGGAAATTTAACCGGACTTAACCCGATTTTTGTTTCATTCGTACGTTTGTTTATTTCTTTACTTGTGTTTTTACCGTTCTTTAGATTTAAATCCTTAAATATTAAAGATTCATTTCGCTTAATTCTTATCGGCGTAATTCAATACGGTGTAATGTATGTTACTTACATTTTTTCATATCAATATTTGCAAGCTTACGAAGTAGCGCTTTTTACGGTTTTCACGCCTATTTACGTTACACTTTTGAACGATTTTTTAAAGAAAAAATTTAACGGAAAAGCATTAACCGCCGCCGTGTTGGCAATAATAGGAACCGGAATAATCGTATTCAGAAAAATCGGGTTAAGCGGTTTGTTTGCAGGATTCGTATTATTACAAATTTCCAATTTGTGTTTTGCTGCGGGACAAATTTTCTATAAAAATTACAAACAAAAACGTCCGGAATTAAAAGATCATGAAATTTTTGCACTGTTATTTGCCGGCGGAGTTATTTTCACCCTTTTAACCTCGCTTTTCACGGTTGATTACACTCAAATAAATCTTTCACAAAAACAAATTTTCACGTTAATATATTTGGGAATTGTTGCCTCGGGAATCGGTTTTTATTTGTGGAACACCGGCGCGGTTAAAACCAAAGTAGGAACCTTAGCCGTTTTTAACAATTTAAAAATTCCGCTTGCGGTTACCGTATCGCTTTTGTTTTTTGGTGAAAAGACCAATGCCGTAAATCTGATTGCCGGCGGTTTAATACTTCTTTTCGCTTTAATTTATATCGGCAGAACCGAATATGCCCTAAAAACTGATGTCCGCGAGAAAGCGATACTATAAATATATACTACTATTTTGCCAGAGTCATTTTGATTGTTTTCCTGTATGAACCGGAAACAAGATGACAAAAATATATGCCGCTCGGATATCTTCTTCCTCCGAATTTGGCAGTGTAATTTCCCGCATCCTTGTATCCTTGGAAAAGAGTTTCCACTTCCCTGCCTCTAACATCGTAAACTTTTAGAGAAATTATTTGTGGTATTCTCAGTGTATATCTTATTGTGGTTACAGGATTGAACGGGTTTGGATAGTTTTGCTGGATATCGAAAGTTTTTGGTCCGCCCGCGGCAATACTTTTAACAGAAATCAGTGGAAGAGTATCGAACTTTTTGAGCAGTATTTTTTGATTCATATCGTCCGGATCCGCTCCCAGATGGTCGCGTAATATACTTGCATAAACCGATCTGAAATCGTAATGATATTTATTATCACCGCTATTATCCAAATCTGTTAAATCCGGATTATCACCGAACACACCGCCGTTTACGTTTTTACCGATTACGAATAACGGAGCGGCTGCGCCGTGGTCCGTTCCCATACTTCCGTTTTGTTCTACCGTTCTGCCGAATTCGGAAAACGTCATAATAACAACCCTGTCCGCAACGCCGAGCGCTTCCAAATCCCTTTGGAAAGCCGTTATTGCTTCCGAAAGTCTCGAAAGCAAACTGGCATGCCGGCTAAGCTGATTCGAGTGAGTATCGAATCCGCCCATCGAAGTTAAATAAACCGGTGTTTCCAAACCACCGCCGACCAATTGCGCAACAATCGATAACTGTTCCGCCAAGTTGGAATTCGGATAATTAACTTTGTTTTCAACTGTATCGGCTTTTTCTTTTATTAATTCCGCATAACGAATGGAACGCGCTTCTATCTCTTTAATAAATTTTAATTGGTGACCTGCTAAAGTATCGGGCGGCGGATCGTTATCGGCAGAGCTACCGTTAATTAATTGAAAAAATCTGTTGGGATCTTCAAAAGCAATTCCCAATGAACCGCTTTGGCATGTACATTCGAGTAAAGTAGATTGTGCGGAACCGAGTTGAATTGCCATCGGATGATCCGGGTTGAATTCCGGGTCGTTCATTACCGAATAACCCAAATATCTTCCGATCCATCCGTCACTTATATATTCGTCGGAATCCGATGCGGAAAGCCAAATATCCGTCGATCTGAAATGCGAACGGTTTTGGTTCTCGTAACCTACATTCTGCACAATTGATAATTTCCCTTCGTCGTAAAGTTGTTTAAAACCATCCATCGAAGGATGCAAACCCGTAAGTGTATTAACGCGGTGCACATCCGATTTGGGTATTGCAATATTCGGCCGGAATTTATAATACAAATCGTCTTCGAAGGGGACAACGGTATTCAATCCGTCGTTACCGCCGCTTAGTTGAACCAAAACCAAAACCTTGCCGTTATTTTTCGTGGTTTTAAAAATAGATTTTGAAAAAGCCCTGACCGGCACATTCCCCAAAGTCATCGAAATTGAACCCGCGCCGGTTATTAATCCTAATTGACGTAAAAATTTTCTTCTATCCATTTACTTCCCTTTAACAAAGTTGGTATTCTGGTAATCTGAACAAAGCTTTAAAAAACGATTCCAATCTTTTTTCGGAATTCTCATTATGAGTAGACCAATCGTAAACGGCGGAACCGTCTAACAATGTTTCCAACAAGAATTGTCTTTTGTTATCGCTAACCGGAAACTGCAGGTAAAGTCCGATTATTTCATCAACAAACTGCTCGGCGTTTTCGGCGGTAGCGAACGTCCGGGCAAATTCCACAATGTTAATTTCCGATTCATCGCCGGAAACAATTTTATCTGTGTAAACATGCCGTGCCGGTAAGGTTGTTGTTGAAATCCATTTTTTATTGCCTTCCCACCCTGCTACATTCGGCGGTTCAAACGGGACTTGATCGAGCAGGTTTGCGGTGCGCCGCAAATAATCATAATTCGGTTGATTAATTTTTAATTGTTTAATTAATGTTAATATAAATTCAATGGGACTTTTAATCTTAGCTCCGATTACCTCATCGGTATAAAAAATAACCGATTTTAATAGAGCGGAAAGAACAGGTTTTATTTCGTAGTTATTGTCTCTGAAAATCTGAGCCATTTGATTGACCAATGATTCATCCGGTTCGACGAATACAAATTCCTTATAAAGCTTACGACAAATAAATTTGGAGACTGCCTCCTTCGTAAAAATTATATCGATAATATCTTCATAATTAAAATTTCCCGTCTGCCCCATAAATGTTTTAGGAGTATCGTCGAATCTATCCGGATCGAAATAAGAGTTCAGATCTTCAACGCGCCAACCGGTTAGTGCCCTTGCCGCTTCCACAATATCGTTTTCTGTATAATTTCCTATTCCCAACGTGAAAAGTTCCATCAACTCACGCGCATAATTCTCATTAGGATCGTCTTTATGATTTTTCTGACCGTCTAAATATATCAGCATCGCCGGGTCGGTTGTTACTTTCTTAGTTAATTCCTTAAAATTACCGAATGCATATTCTCTGAAAAGTTTGTTTTGCCAATACATATACTGCGGCAACCGCACAACCGAAAGTTGGGATACGAAATGATTGTGCCAAAAAAGAACCATCTTTTCCCGGAACGAATATCCTTGCGTTAACATTAAGTTAAACCACCAAAAGGTCAATTCGTAAGACCTTTCGGTTCTGTTCGTATTAGAAGGGTCGCTTACCCAAAAACCCGGACTTTGTGGTTCCGGAAGATCTTTCAACAAATAATTATCAACGAAATCATCGATGGTAAGAGAAAGAGCAAATTCCAAATCCTCTTTCGTAAAACCGAACAATGCTCTCGATAGTAAATGTGATGCGGTTCTCGTATTCCATTCGGCTACTTGATGTAAATTTTTTGCGCTCATTGATTACCTTCGGTAAATTAAATGATATGAACCGTTTAGTTTTATTTCAAAAAGAATACCAGTGTGATTTAAATCAAAAAGTTTGAATTTCATATAATTTTCCCACTATTCGTAACTACTTTGTAATTAACCTAAAATAATTACGTGTAATTTTTACTTAAGCAACTAGAATGCGAAAGATGCGGAAAGATATGAAAACGTTGCCCCGCCTCCGCCGATATTATTAAAACCTTGGCGAAGCACATCTTCGTTAACCGTTGCATCTAACGAAAATCCGCCGAAACGGAATCCTACTCCAAGCGTAAGACCTCCGTTTGCGGGAGAATAAGCGGTAGATATCACTTCGTTCTTTGTCGTGGGCGAAGTAGCGCTTTGAACCGATTCTTTACTTGTAGAAACATTATAACCGATTCTTCCGATAAACCAATCGGTTAAATTCCATTCGGCTCCCACTTTCCAATGTGGAAAGGAAGTTTTTGTACTGGTAAGTTTGGGCCTTACTCCCGATATCTCCGGTTCCGTCACCGAAAATATTTCGTAACTGGGACCTCCGGCTAAAAGGAAATCGCCTATTTTATAATTAATACCAACGCCTATCGAAAACAGAGTGTAAGCAGGCAAATCTGTGGTAGTAACTCCGGCCTGATCACCAATTTTAGCGCTTCCTTTTGAGTTAAGAAATGAAACTACCGGCACAATGGCAACCCGGGCAGATGTATAATAAAATGCGCGGGCTCGTGCTCCGATAATTGTCTGGGAAAAAGTAGTTTCAGAAGTTTGTTGGGTTTCCAAACTTGTGGCGGGGAAAATCATGTATGCTCCCAAATCAAGGAACAATTCCCTCGATAAACTCGAAAGATAACCGACATTTACACCTAATTGACTTGCGGTTCCGACTTCAGACCCGCCGTTTGCCGGTTTATTTTCTTTTGTTGATGATGTATAAGATATTCCTAATCCTAAAGTATGACCTCCCGAAGAATATGATCCAAGGAGCACGACGTTATTGTCTAATGGCGTAACGGGAGCACCCCCGATTGTGGCATTTGTTTCGTTTACCAAACCGTACGGATCCAGTTTGGCTATCGATCCGCCGTTGAAATCCCTTCTTGTAAATAGTGCTCCGAATGAAAAATTTCTGTTTGCCCTTAAATTAACACCTATAAATTGACCTATTCCACCGCTTTCAAAATTATTTGCAACCGTTGAACCGATATCCCCAAAAACAAAATTATCGTACTTTGAAATCCAAGCCGGATTAACCGTTATAAAATACGGATCGGCAATATAATCGTTTGAGCCCATGGACAAAATCCGGGCATAACTTCCTTTTCTTTCAAATTGATGGTAATATTGACCGTTCAATGTGGAAACTACCGCAATGAACAGAGTCAGTACAAATACACCCATTCCTTTCATACTCCCTCCGTAAAATGGAAAATTTTGGTAATATTATTATTGGCAAGTTAATGGACAATGTGACGCGTGTCAACATTTTCCGGGGAATAAAACTACTTATTAAATAAAAAGTATGTTTTTTTATCATATACTATCTGTATAAATCAATATATTATCGGTAATCTTTCAAGAAAGTTTAGTTTTAATTAACACTAAGGGGAATTTATTTTGAGAACAGTAAAATTTTTAACCACACTATTGGTTCTAACAATTACCGGCATCGTGTTTCTTTTTGCTTTCTCAAGTTTTTATACCGGAAACAAAAGCAATATTCATCCGGCCAAAAATAACTCGGAAGATTCTTTATTCTTTCCGCAGAACTATAAAATTGTAACACCCAAAATTCAAGGCGATTTCTACTTTTGCGGCGAGCGGGTTCCAATTGAAAATATTGACGTAAAAGAAAGACTTGAAAGAGAATTAATTGTAAATACATATTGGCATTCGCTTACTCTGCTTTCTGCAAAAAGAGCAAACAGATGGTTTCCCGTTATCGAACCGATACTAAAAAAATATAATGTCCCCGATGACTTCAAATATCTGGCTCTTACCGAAAGCATGCTCACTAACGTAATTTCCCCGGCCGGTGCGGTAGGTTTCTGGCAATTTAAAAAAGATGCGGCACGTGAATACGGACTTGAAGTAAATAAGGAAATCGACGAAAGGTACCATATAGAAAAAGCAACCGAAGCCGCTTGCAAATATTTAATCGATTCGTACAAAAAGTATGGTAATTGGACGATGGCTGCAGCTTCTTATAATTATGGTAAGTCCGCTATAGACGAACAAATTGAAAAACAGAAGGCAAATAATTACTACAATCTTGTTTTACCGGAAGAAACTTCGAGATACATTTTCAGAATTTTATCTATTAAAGAAATTTTAACTAATCCCAAGAAATACGGCTTTTATTTTGATGAAAAGGATTTATATCAACCTTACAAAACTTACGAAATAGCCGTTAACAAAGAAGTTAAGAGTTGGGTGGATTTTGCAAAAGCACACGGCATAAATTATAAAATTTTGAAAATGCTTAATCCTTGGTTAAGAAAACATTATTTAACAAACAAAAAACGCAAAACATATAAAATTAAACTTCCAGTAGAAGGAAGCATTTATGTTATACCCGATTTTTAACGGTTTTTCTCAATTCGCGTAAAAGTAAATCGAAATCTTCCGGTAATTCGGAATTAAGGATAATCTCTTCCTTTGTTACAGGATGAATAAAACCTAATGTTTTAGCGTGTAGCGCTTGCCTCTGCATAATTTCCAAAAGGTTGTTTACCCTTTCCTTAATTTTAGGAAGATTTGTTCCGTATGAGATTCTTCTCCCTCCGTAAGTTGGATCCCCGAAAACCGGATGATTGATACTTGATAGATGCACCCGTATCTGATGCGTCCTTCCGGTTTTCAATCTCAATTTAACTAACGTAGTAAACTCAAATTCTTCTATAACTTCATAAAATGTATGCGCGTGTTTCCCTTCGGTTTCGCTTACCGCAAATTTCTTCCGGTCTCTTTTACTTCTCGCTATGTTTCCGATTATTTCGCCTTGCGGTTTATCGAAATGCCCCCAACAAACAGCCCAATATTCACGCTTAATCGTATGGGAACTGAACTGCTCAGCCAATTTAAGATGAACCCATTCGTCTTTGGCAACAACCAGCAAGCCGGTGGTATCTTTATCCAATCTGTGAATAATACCGGCCCGCACTTCCTCGTTTACTTTACTTAATTCGTTGGTATAATGCATAAGCGCATGAACCAAAGTTCCGGTGTAATTTCCGGCTGAAGGGTGAACAACCATTCCCGCGGGTTTATTAATAACAAGCAGATGTTCGTCTTCATAAACGATATTGAGTGGAATATCTTCCGGTTCAATTTTATCCGGACGGGGAGAAACCGGCACCGTTACGTTAATAATATCGCCGGGCGTAACCTTATAGTTTGCTTTAACAACTTTACCGTTTACGGTTACCAGGTTGCTTTTTAATAATTTTTGGACTTTCGCACGAGAGGCATGTTCAATCGAGTTTGCAAGGAAAGTATCGATGCGTTCCTTTTTTTTACCCTCCGGTATTTTGAACGTTAATTTCTTTTCTTGTATTATCGCCATCTTCCGTCAATTTATCTTTTTCGCTTCCATCGTCATTAACCGATGAAGCAAATGTTTCATTTTCCTTCTTTGATTGCTTGCCGGCGCTTACATTTGCAAATAACATCAGAATTACACCAATAGTAACCGAGGCATCGGCTACATTAAAAATAGGCCAACGATCATATGTACGTCCGAATAAAGTAAAATCAAAAAAGTCAACGCTGAAAAAATCCACTACTTTACCGTAGAAGAGCGGTGCGTAACCGAAAATCACGCCGTAGAATGTTCTGTCGATAAGATTTCCCACGGCGCCGCCTAAAATCAATGCCAATGCTACTCTTAAAAGTAAATTCTCATGCCGTACTTTCCAGAGAAAATACAAAATTAAAATACTTGCAACAATTGTAAACAAAGAAAGCAACAACTTTGCGGTTCCGTCTCCAACACTAAAGCCAAAAGCTATACCGGGATTTTCCACATACCAGATTTTAAAGAACGATCCGAACACATCGAAGTTTGAGCCGTACTCCATTCCTTTAAGGTTAATATTCAAAATTGGGATTGTAATACCTTTAACTAACAATTTGGTTATTTGATCGACTACAACCACAAGCAGAGAAATATATAAAACTCTCACGCTTAAAATTTCCTCTGCATTTTTTGTTTAACTTGAACGCAATGTTGAGTATGTGGAACAGCTAAAAGCCGTTCTTTAGGAATCAAGGGACATGTAGGACAAAGATTTTGAGGTTCGTCAATACATTCAATACAAATTCCGTATGTTCCGTTTTCGATTCTTGCCAACGCGTCTTCGAGATAACTTAAAAACTTGGTTTCCCTTTGAGCCCACAAATAAAGCTTTTCCCTTTCCTGCGCGTCGGTACCTTGTTCCGCCATATGTAAAGAATATGGAGAGTTTTCGTTCACATACTGTCCCGTTGTAGGATCCATCATCTGATCGCGAAGGTTCTGAAGCTGGTCAAGTATTTCGGCGCGTTTTTCCAAAATTACTTTTTTAAACATTGCCAAATCTTTTTTACCGTATCCTTTAATTTTCCTTACTTTTTTCGTCGGGGAAATTACTTCAACTTCCCTTACGGAGCTTTTACGCGAGGATACTTTTTTAGCGGTTTTTGTTTTTTTACCAATAGTTTTTTTAGCCGTCGCTTTGGTTTTTGTTGTTTTAGTCTTCGTTGTTTTTGCGGTAGTTGTTTTCTTTACCGGTTTTGCTGTTGAAGATTTTTTTGTCGATGTTTTTTTCGCAGTCTTTTTCGCCGATGCTGCTTTTGTATTTTTCTTTTTAGTAGTTTTTTCCGCTTTAGGCTTTTCTTTTGCCGTTTTCTTTTTCTCTTCCTTTTTAGCCATAATTACCTCCGCTTTCTCGGAAAGTTACTATTCTGCTTTGTCAATTGCAACAAAACAATTGAACTCACCAAGTTTCAATTCTTGCCCGTTTTTTTCCGAGCCGTTATAAAAAATGTTATTAGCCAAAATTTCGTTTTTTACATAATCTTCCGAACGTTTAATATATTCGATTAATTTTTCGTCTCCTTTAACATGTACGTCAATTCTGTCCACAACGTCCAATCCGATTTCTTTTCTTATGTTTTGTACTCTGTTTACAAATTCCCTTGCATATCCTTCCGCAATCAGTTCTTCATCCAATTCGGTGTCAATTGCAACGGTTATTCCGTCTTCCGATTCCACCAACCAACCTTCTATTTGTTGACTTACAATTTCCACATCGTCTTTTGTAAGTTCTATTTTATTCCCTTCCACGTCTATTTCAATTTTACCGTTTTTTTCGAATTCAGCTATTTCTTCGGAAGAGAAATTCCGTATTACATTTGCCAATTGTTTCATCAGCTTTCCGTATTTCGGTCCTAATGTTTTAAAATTAGGTTTAGCCGACTTTGTTACAATACCGGAATCGTCATCGAGAATAACCAACTCTTTAATATTTACCTCTTCAAGAATCAAGTCTTTCATACTTTGAACAGCCGCTTTTTTCTTCGTATCGGTAGCGACCATAATTTTCTTTAACGGCTGTCTTACTTTCAAGTTCGATTTTGCTCTCATAGACCGCGTTAAATAAACAACTTTCTGTGCAACGTCCATCTTAAATTCCAGTTCTTTGTCTATATAAAGCGGTTTTGGGAAATCGACCAAGTGAACCGATTCATATTCTTCCAATTTCGTTATATCGTTTAGATTTTTATAAATTTCATCGGCTATGAAAGGAGCAAACGGAGATGTAAGTTTTGCAACCGTTATCAATGCTTCATACAACGTTTGATAAGCAGCTATTTTCGATTCGCTTATTTCCGACTTCCAGAATCTTCTTCTGTTACGCCTTACATACCAATTCGAGAGTTGATCAATCGTAAAATTGGCAACTACCCTTGCGGCTTTTGTAACGTCGTAATTATCCATGTAATTCGTATATTCTTCAATCAAGCTGCTTAATTTAGAAATAATCCACCTATCGATTTCAGGTCTTTCTTCGTAAGGGATTTTTTCTTCGGAAAAGTTAAAACCGTCAATATTAGCATATAACGCAAAGAACGAATATGTGTTTATCAACGTTCCGAAAAATTTTCTTTGAACTTCAACGATTCCTTCCTCGTCAAACAAAGTTGTCTTCCACGGCGGACTGGCGGTAACTAAATACCATCTTGTTGCATCGGCGCCATACTTATCGAACAGTTCGAAAGGATCTACGGTATTGCCTTTCGACTTCGACATTTTCATTCCTTTTTTATCGAGGATCAATTCGTTTACAATAACGTTTTTATAAGCAACACTATCAAACAGCATCGTAGCTATTGCGTGCAAAGTGTAGAACCATCCTCTTGTTTGATCGATTCCTTCACAAATAAAATCCGCCGGGAAATTCCGTTCGAATGTTTCTTTGTTTTCAAAAGGATAATGAAACTGTGCGAAGGGCATTGAACCGGAATCGAACCAAACATCTATTAATTCGGGAGTTCTTGTATATACTTTGCCGTTCCTTTCGAATTTTACTTCGTCAACAAAAGGTTTATGCAAATCTATTTCTTCCTCGGGTAAATCCGCAACTTTAATTTTTTTCCCGTCCCGTTCAACGTAACCTTCCTTTAATTCATCTATACTTCCTATGGCAAACATATCGCCGTCGCTGCTAATCCAAATTGGTAAAGGGGTTGCCCAAAATCTGTCGCGGGAAAGAGCCCAATCTTTATTTTCTTCCAACCAATTCCCGAATCTACCGCTTCCCACTTCCGGCGGATGCCAATTAATTGTTTTGTTCAGTTCAACCATTCGATCGGCAACTTTTGTGGTTTTAATAAACCAGGATTCCCTCGCATAATAAATTACGGGCACATTATCGAACCTCCAACTGAACGGATATGAGTGAACGATTGTTTCCTTTTTGTAAAGTCTGCCCATTTCACGAAGTTTTTTGATTATTCCTTCGTCAGCATCTTTTACAAACATTCCCTTGAAATCGGTAACTTCGTCCGTAAATTTTCCGCCGCGTGTAACAGGCTGCAGAAACGGTAAGTTATATTTTTTGGAAACTTCATAGTCGTCCGCGCCAAATGCGGGAGCCATGTGAACAATTCCGGAACCATCTTCCGTGCTTACGAAATCGGCAGGCACAACGTAAAAGGCATCTTTATCGACTTTAAGATAATCGAATAATTGTTTATAGCGCTGCCCGACTAATTTCTCTCCTTTAAATTCATCAACTATTTCGTAATCGTGTTTTATTACATCCAACCGGTCTTTAGCAAGGATCAGATATTCGTCGCCGATTTTAATTTTTACGTAATCGAATTGAGGACCAACGGCCAAAGCAACGTTGGAGATTAAAGTCCACGGCGTTGTGGTCCAAACAAGAAAATATGTTTTTCCGTCTTTGGTTAATTCCGATTCTTCCAATTCCATTAAAACATATACCGACGGATCCTTTGTTTCTTTATATCCGAGCGCCAATTCGTGCGAAGAGAGAACCGTTTCCGATTTTGGGCATTGAGGCACAATTTTGTAATCTTTGTAAATTAAACCTTTATCAAATAAATTTTTTAATGCCCACCAAACGGATTCGATGTAATTATTATCGCAAGTAATGTAAGGGTCGTCGAGATTCAACCAATAACCCATACGGGTTGTCATTTTTTCCCAGAGGTCTTTATATGTGAAAACAGACCTTTTGCATTCGGCATTATATTTTGCAATTCCGAACTCGGGTATTTCGCTTTTGTTTTTTATACCCAATTGCTTTTCAACTTCAATTTCAACAGGCAGTCCGTGAGTATCCCAACCGGCTTTTCTATGCACGCGATAGCCTTGAAGGGATTTATAACGGCATACCAAATCTTTCAAAGTTCTTGCCATTACATGATGAAGGCCCGGTTTACCGTTTGCCGTGGGAGGTCCTTCGTAAAAAGTAAACGGTTTATTTTCGGGTCTTGTTTCAATGCTCTTTTCAAAAATCTTATTGTCTTCCCAAAATTTTAATATTTGTTCCTCAATCTTCGGATAGCTTATTTTGTCATATTGTTTGAATTTCATAGTGAATTTTCACCGGTTTTAGTTGGTTACTCGTTTTCTTCGTATTTTTTTATTAAATCTTTCTCTATTTGAATAAACTCTTTAATCTGCCTTTCGATTTTATTTCTAACTTCAATTATTTGATTTGCTTGTTTTTTAGCGTCCATAATTATTTTTTCGCCGGTAATTTTAGCTTCGCGAACAATTATCTCGCCTTCCTTTTCGGCATTTTGTATTATTCTATCGGCTCCATGCCACCCGGCGGACATCTGTTCCACTTTCCTTTGCAACTGAAAAACGTTCGACACTGCCATACCAAAAACTCCCATCAGTCCCAAGAAAATATTCCGCAAACTGTAAAGAACCAGAGTATCGATAGGCAGCACGGCTTTTTCCTCCGCCTGTTCGAAATAGCCAACGAATGCTAAAATTAGAACAAGGCTTAAAAGCGTAGCGGCGACAATAACAGCAAAAGTTATTTTCCCACCGAATTCCCAACCGAGCGTAAGATTGATAATCCAGCCGCAAGCGAAAGCGAACAAAGAAAGCACAAACCAAACGGTAAATTTATAAATTTCTCCGGAAATTAAATCCGTTCCGAGAAAATTTGAAAAGAAAATAATCAACGCCAAAATAATAGGCGTAACGTAATAAATTTTTTTTATTTCTTTCACAGCTTATTTATTACCTCTTTCATTATTAATGTCATTTTCGGTTCCGCTTCCATTGCGGTTGCTATTATTTCTTCCACGTCAACGGGTTTAAGAGCTTCGGGGAAACATTCGTCTGTAATTATACTGATTCCCAAAACTTTCATTCCCATGTGGTTTGCCACGATGTTTTCCGGAATTGTGGACATTCCAACTACATCGGCACCGATAGCCCTCAAGAATCTATACTCGGCTTTGGTTTCCAAGTTTGGTCCAGGAACTGCAACGTAAACGCCTTTTTGTAATTTAATTTTATTTTCCAGAGCCACACGTTCCGCAAGTTCAATCAAATCTTTACTGTACGGTTCACTCATATCGGGGAAGCGCGGACCCAATTCATCTTCGTTCTTTCCGATTAAAGGATTATCGCCCAAAAGATTGATATGATCGACGATAATCATCACATCACTCTTACGGAACAAAGGATTCATCCCACCGCAAGCGTTCGAGACGAATAACGTTTGAACGCCCAAAAATTTCATTACACGGACAGGATATGTGATTTGTTGCATCGAATATCCTTCGTAGTAATGAAAGCGCCCTTGCATTGCAACAACTTTTTTATCCCCGATTTTCCCGAAAATCAATTTGCCTTTATGGGATTCTACGGTCGACAGCGGAAAATGCGGCAAATCCGAATAGTTGATTTCGTGTTCGATTTCTATTTCATCAACCAATCCGCCGAGACCGGTTCCGAGGATAATGCCTATTCCGTAATTATCCGTTGTGGTTTTGCGTATTACTTCGATTGTTTCGTTAATTTTTTCGATTAGTTCACTCATATTAATTTCTCCACTATATCGTCAACATCCATTTCCCCGTCATCTTTTGAATCGGGGTTTTCTTTTTCTTGAAGTTCTTCGTCTTTAGGAATTTCTATTTCTTTTTCGGAAAGTTTAACATCCAACAATTCAAGTTGCGAATTAATTATTGCTTTTAATTTTGCTACGAGCAATTCCTTTTCCTCTTTCAAATGGAATACGCCTTCCCTTATAAATTGAGCTTCTTCTTGAGCTTTATCCACAATTTGTTTTGCTTTCAGCTCCGCTTCTTTAATCATAATTGCCGTTTGTTTTTTTGCATCTTCAATTGCACGGTTAGCCGCTTCTTGTGCGGAAAGCAAAGATTCCTGAAAGTTTTTTTCGATTTGTTTATAATCTTCCATCCTTTCTTTTAACTCGCCGAGTTCCTCATTCAATTTTGAATTTTCTTCGGCAAGTTTTTCGAACTCGTCGGCTAATTTTTCCAAGTAAGCTTTCACTTCATCCTTATCGTATCCCATAACGGATTTGGTGAACTCTTGACTTTTAATACCGTAAGGTGTGAATTTCATTTTACCCTCAATAATTTCTGGAACCGAAAATTGCCGTCCCGATTCTCAACATTGTAGCCCCTTCTTCAATCGCTATTTCGTAATCGTTAGTCATTCCCATAGAAAGCTCCGAAACAGCGAATCCGGCTAAGTTTAATTTTTCCTTCAAATTCTTCAAAGAACGGAAACAATTTCTGATAGTTTCCTCATCGGATACAAACGGAGCCATTGTCATGAGACCAACCAACTCCAAGTTTGCCGCACCCGAGCAAAATTCCGCAAGCTCCCAAATTTCGTCTTCGTTTCTCAAACCGAACTTCGACTCTTCGCCCGATGTATTTATTTCCAAAAAAATTTTTTGCTTTTTATCTATTTTCGCCGCCCTTTTATTAATTTCTTTTGCCAATTTCAGTGAATCAACAGAATGAATAAATTCCGCGGATTTTACCACATCCTTAACTTTATTCGTTTGTAAATGCCCTATAAAGTGCCAAGTAATTTTCTCTTTAATCTCATCGGTTTTCCGTTTGAATTCTTGCGCTTTGTTCTCACCGAAATCTTTAATACCATAATTAAAAGCCTCAATAATTGCTTCGTTCGGCTGAGTTTTGGAAACCGCAATAAGTGTTATTTCGGAACGGTTTCTACCGGCGCGGGTGCACGCCTCGTCAATTTTTTTTTCGACAATTTTAATCCGTTCGGCAATCATCAGCTATTATTTAGAATTTTGAATTTATTTGTTTTTTCAACTAAAAGCAATAAAAAGTAATCACAAAGATACAAAATTTGTGCTACTTAAAATAAGTTAAATATTTTGAAACGAGAATATATTCGTTAAACGCAATAAGGAGAAAGCCTGTCTGTTATTTTAATGAACGTTGCCCAGATCTAATCATAATAAGCGGTAAATTTTGACAGGAAAACATGGTTAAATAAACGATTTCAAAATAATGATTATGATAAATACGGCAAATAATTTTTTGATAATCTTTGACGGATATTTTTTGAAAAACCTTGCTCCGGCAAAATTTCCGATTAACGCACCCATCCCGAGCAATAAACCGGAATAGATATGAATATAACCGATTAAACCTTTTGTAACCTCAATACCGGAGCTTAACAAACCGTAGGCAACAGCCGAGCTAATCATAGTTACGGCAACTACCAACGTAGATGTTCCTATTGCGCTTTTTATATCTTCGGCGAAAAAGAAAGTAAGAATTGGTACGAAGATAATACCTCCGCCCAATCCGGTTAATGCGGAAATACCTCCTACAATCAATCCGAAAGGGAACAGAAAAATATCGTTCAATTTTTTGGATATTCTGATTTCACCGTTTTTTTCAAACAGAAGTTTTACAGCCACGGATAGAAGAATAACAAGAAGAAGAATTTTCAGCACGCTGGCATCCAGCGAGATTACAAATTCCGGTACAATAAACGCGGAGATTAAACTTCCCGTAAGTAGCGGTAAAGCCTTTTTAAATACAACGTTATGCATTCTCCAATGCTGAATAAAGGCACCGGAAGAAGAAAAACTTCCCGCAAACAAAGAAGTAGCAACAACAATTTGAATCAATCGGTTGGTTGGCAAATTAAAGTGCGGCAATAGTAAAGTAAGAACGGGAATAAATATTAAACCTCCTCCAATCCCCAACATACTCGATGCTATTCCGGTAACAATACCGGTAAATGTAAAAACCGTAAAGATTAGTGCTTCAGTCAACTGCCTCCAAAATTTTTCTGTAAAGTCCGGGTTTATTTAAAATGTGATATGCCGTTTTGAATTGCTTATCGTTTTTCAGCATTTCTTCTATTCTTCCTTTCCTTCCGTTGATTCTTGCCGCAAGTTCGGTCATTATTTCAATTACAATTTCATCCTTAAATTTTTTAAGTTCTTCCCTCTTAATTTTTTGTAACTGTTCGTTGATGTTGTTCAATTTCTCCACGAGTCCCGAATTATATTTTTTCTTTTCTACCATTGATGTCAATTCGGCAAGTACTTTTTCCTCTTTGGAAGTATAATTGATTTTTTGTGTGTCGAGATAACCAACGAACCGGTCGAATAATTCATTTTTACTAACTAAACCCAGGTCGGAAAAATTATTTGTATTGAAATAGAAAGAAGCAAATTTAAAAAACATTCCGCGAGCAAGTAAAAATTCGATTTGTTCCGATTCGGGACGTTCGGGTACGGTAGAATCCGGAATAATACCGCCGCTGCTGAATACGGAACGTTTGTTATCGGTTTTGAATTCTTCTTCAACAATCAGATTGTGCTTCGTAAAAACTTTATTTTTTGAGTAATCTATTTTCTGAATGCAACGACCGCTTGGAGTGTAATATTTAGCGGTTGTAAGTTTAAGCGAAGTATTGAAAGAAAGCGGAACAACCGTTTGTACCAGACCTTTACCGAATGATGGCGTACCTATGATTACTCCCCTATCGTGATCTTGAATAGCGCCGGCTAAAATTTCGGAAGCGGATGCCGAACCGCCGTTTATCAATACTGCCAATTTCGCTTTACCTGCTACAGGTTCTTCGCGTGAAAAATATTTTTGTACGTTTGTTGTATCACGTCCGATAACAGAAACGATGAGATTTCCTTTCTTCAAAAATTTTTCCGCTACATCAACTGCGGCATCGAGCAAACCGCCGGGGTTTCCTCTCAAGTCGAGTACAATAGATTTAATTTCCTTCTGCTTTTCCAATTCAAATAAAGCGTTTTTAACTTCTGCTCCGGCACTTCTTGTAAAGCCGCTTAATTTCAAATATGCGTTATTGCTGTTCGGCGGAACAAAAGCATAATAAGTTAAATTTTTTATTTCGACTTCTTCGCTTACCAAATTAAAAACCAAATCTTCGTCAACGCCTTCGCGCCTTACAACAACTTCTATTTCGGTGCCGGGAGTTTTTTTAAGCAAAGAACCCAACTCATCGTAATTATCTTTTGTGATTTTAACCGAATCCACACTGACAATTACATCGCCGATTCTAATGCCTTGACGTTGTGCGGAATAACCTTCGATTAAATCTACAATAGTCACTTTTCCGTTTTTTAAGGAAACCGTAGCGCCTATTCCGCCGTATTTTCCGGTGGTTATCAGTTCTATGTCTTTTTGTTGGTTTTCGTCGATGTAAACGGTGTAAGGATCGAGTGAGGAGAGCATTCCCCTTATTCCCGCAAGCATAAATTCTTCGGGGTCAATTTCATCGACGTAATTGAGCGTGATTTCCTTGTAAATTCTTCCGAAGATATCAATGGCTTTGGATATTTTAAAGTAAATGTCGGTCTGCGAAAAAACCAAACCGGCGGAAAGCAATAATACCAAAACCAAATATATTTTATTTGATTTTTTCATTTGATACCTTTACTACTTAAATATTTTTCTATTTCACTAACAATTTTTTTGTGAATTTCTTCTATCGAGAGTGTGCCGTCGAGTTTTACGATATACTTATCTTTCTTCATTAAATAAAAGTAACCTTCCCTAACTTTTTCGTAAAAATTATTTTTCGAAATTTCAATTCTGTCAAGTTCGGCATGTTCTTTTTTAGCTTTGCGTTCAACTACCGTTTCAACAGGTACATCAAGAAAAAAAGTTATATCGGGTTGAGCGCCTTTAATTGCAAAGGCTTGCAATGTTTCAACAAATTCCAAGTCTATTCCCCTTCCGAACCCTTGATAAGCAATGGATGAATGATGAAAACGGTCGGAAATAACAACATCACCTTTTTCGATACTCGGTACAATTACTTCTTTAACCAATTGAATTCTGCTGGCGGTAAAAAGCAACAGTTCAGTTTCAGGAGACATTTCCAAATTATTCCGGTCAAGCAAAATCCCCCGCACTTTTTCGGATATTTTTGTGCCTCCGGGTTCGCGGATTATTTTTACTTTTTTATTTTTCGCCGTAAAGTATTTTTCAAGAAGTTTTACTTGAGTAGATTTACCGCAAAAATCCAATCCTTCGAATGTTATGAACATATCAATATTTCTTAATTATATAATCCAATCTTGGTGGTTTAATATCAATTAACGAAGTTTTTTCGGGAACAATAACCGTCGGTTTTATTGCACCCAAAGTATCATGGAGAGCTTGAGAAAACTCCACATATGCCTTGATATCTTCGTCCTTAATTTTAGTAAGTATTTTTATTCCTCCGCGTAACACAACCGTTATTTTTGCAGGTGACAAAACAAGCTGTTGCGAAGGCGGAACGTTTCTTGTTTCGACGGTTACATTTTCAAAATTTTTATCGACAATTTTTTGGACATCAAACTTTACTTTGCACTCATCTCTGTTGAACTTAACAAAGTTTATTTTTTCCAGTTTCAGAACTTCCTCGACCGGTCTGTCCAAATTTTCGAATATTTTCAATTCCGTTTTTACCAAATCCACGTCTTCCACTCTGCTTTCCGGACCGATGATAACAACCGAATCGGGAATTACCTCAATATCGGAAACAAGTCCGTAACCGGGCTTAAAGACCATCGAAATAACGGGAATTATTTCCACTTTTTTGCTTTTAATTTCTTCGATTGTAAATTCAAAAATTTGGGGCGATGTTTCCACAATTTGAAGTGTTGATGAAATCCATTTATTGTTTTCCACTTCATTCCGTATGGAGACCGATTGGTGTCTTTGTTTTCCCTTGCAATAAATATAAAATTTTGGATTTCGCCCCACGGTATGTTGTGCCAGCTGCCAACCCCTTCCTTTCAGACTAAGCGAAACATAATCGGCGGAATAAGAACTAACTGCAAAACCCTCGGGAATGTTTTTAATTTCGATCGGTACTCTTAAGTTAATCGTGTATTCTCCCGAAAAGGATACGTAAACCCAAAGGAGAACGGAAAACATGAAGATTAAAAATATGGGGGTAAATTTTTTTTTCATATCATTTAAATATAAAAAAACTCCACGAGTTGTGGAGTTTCAATTTATCAATATGTAAATAATTTAGCGCATCGATTTGAAATAATCCAACAATTGCTGTCTGTTAGCTTTGGAAATTTGTCTTCCGTGAATCGGGAAGTTTTCGAAACTCCGCGCAAGTTTTCGTAATTGATGAACATTCATTTTATTCAAATCATCTTCCGGAGGAATATTTCCGCCTGCTTCACCGCTTCCGGTTTCGTCCGGTAATTTTTCTTCCGGCTCCGGCATCTGCGGAATTTCCGGTTCCGTTTTTGTTTCCGTAAATTCTTCCGGTTGTGGTTCGGCAGGTTGTTCAACAGTTTTAACTTCTTTTGACGCCTTTTTCTCTTTTTTAAATTGTTCGATGATCAGCGGATCGATTTGATCATCGGGGCGCGGGATAACGTGAACGGAAACTAATTCTCCGACACGTTGTGCTGCAACCGATCCGGCATCTACCGCCGATTTTACGGCAGCAACTTCGCCGATTACTTTTACCAACATTAAAGCGCCCGTTACTTTTTCCTTACCAACGAGTTTAACTTCCGCCGCTTTAACCATTGCATCGGCGGCTTCTATTGCACCAACAAGTCCTTTGGTCTCTATAAGACCAAGCGCTAGTTCCATTTTAACTTACCAATTATGAACGTTTCGGTAAAATTAATTCAACATCCGAATGGGGACGAGGAATAACGTGGACGGAAACCAATTCACCTACTCTTTGCGCCGCAGCTGCACCGGCATCTGTGGCAGCTTTAACGGCTCCTACATCGCCTCTTACCATAACGGTTACGTAACCGCCTCCGATTACTTCTTTTCCTATTAATTCAACTTTTGCTGCTTTTACCATTGCGTCGGCCGCTTCAATCGAACCGACCAAACCTTTGGTTTCAATCATTCCAAGTGCGTCAAGTGTCATAAGTGTGCTCCCAAATTTGATTTATATTCTTTGTGAAAATAGCTTATAAACGCAAAAATGTCAAATATTTATTGGATAAATTTTAGGTTTTATATCCCTTTTCGTTCAAATAATCTTCTAATATGATTGCCGCGGCATGTTTGTCTATCAGACTTTTATCGCGTCTTTTCTTTCTCGAAACCGTTGTGGCAAGTATTCTTTCTTTGGCTATTTCCGATGTATACCGTTCGTCGATAAGATGAACCGTAACTTTCAGTTTATCTTCCAATTGGTTTTTGAATTTCTCCACAGCTATTGTGCTTTCCGAAGATTCCCCGTTTTCCTTCAGCGGATAACCCAATACAACTTCTTTGATTTTATATTCCTTCTGAATTTCTTTCAGTTTGCTCCAGAGTTTGGAATCGTTTGATATTGTGGTAAGCGGATAAGCAAACATCCGTAAAGGATCTGTAATTGCCAATCCGATGCGGACGGTCCCGAAATCAATACCGAGAATTCTTTCTTTTTCTTCGTTGGAAATCATACAAAAGTTCGCGAATCGGCTTCAAATCTTTCCACGGAATAAATCCCTTGGTTTTTTTTCAACCGTTCGATTAATCTGTTTAAATGTTCAATATTTTCAACATAAACGGTTATTTGACCTACGAACATGGAATCGGTAGTGTTAATGTTAACCGATTTAATGTTGGTATTTTTATACGAAGTAATGCTGTTCGACAAATCTTTAAGAATACCGGGTTTATCTTCGCCTTTAATCGTAATGCCGGCGACAAAATATTTTCCGTTGGTTTTCGGCCATTCAACGGGTATGAGACGGTTGGGTTCGGTTTGAGACATCGAGATTAGATTTTTGCAATTCTTTCTGTGAATTTTAACGCCGTGCCCTACCGTAATAAATCCGATAATCGGATCGCCCGGAATCGGATTACAGCATCTTGCATATTCGTAAACAATACCTTTGTGTTCCCCTTCCACCAAAACCCCGCCTGCGGTTTTTCTCGCTTGCTCCGCAAAATCATCAAATTCAAGTTGATGGGCTTCGGGTTTTTCTTCCGGTGCCGGCGGGTTTAATATTTCGTCCAAATTAACTTTGTCCTGCGCAATCGCTGAGAAAAATTCCGAAGGATTTGCAAATTTCAATTTTCTTGCAAGTTTACCTATCTCTTCGTTCGAAAAACTGAGTTTCAGTTTCTTAATCTTTCTTTCCCAAATTTGTTTACCGATTTCAACGATTCTCGCTTCTTCTTTTTTGATGTATTTGCGTATGTTCGATTTTGCTTTGTGGGTTTGAACAAACTGGAGCCAACTTTTATTCGGGTGTTGATTTTTCGAAGTGATTATTTCAACTTGATCCCCGCTGTGAAGTATTGTGTTAAGCGGAACAATCTTTCCGTTCACTTTTGCTCCGATGCAATGGTAACCAACGCGACTGTGAATTTCGAAAGCAAAATCCACCGGAGTTGAATTTATCGGTAACCTTTTCAGATCGCCTTTAGGAGTGAAAACGTAAATTTCATCCTGGTATAAATTAAGTTTGAAACTTGCAAGCAATTCTTTGGAAGCTTCATCGTCGGAAGCGGTTTGGAAAATATCGCGCACCCAATTGACCCATTCTTCCAAATCCTTATCGGTGGAAACAATATCTTCCTTGTATTTCCAATGCGCCGCAACACCCTTTTCCGCAACTTCGTGCATCCGGCGTGTTCTTATTTGAATTTCCACAAGTCTGCCGTCGGGACCGATTACCGTGTTATGTATCGACTGGTAACCGTTCTTTTTCGGAATGGAGATGAAATCTTTGAATCTATCGGGAATCGGAGTGAACAATTGGTTTATGATTCCCAAAACATAATAGCATTCGTTTACGTCGTCGCTTTCGATGATTATACGGATTGCAAGCAAATCGTAAATATCTTCCAGCGGTTTGTTTTGCTTAATCATCTTCCGGTAAATGCTGTAAAAGTGTTTCGGTCTGCCGCTTATTTCGAATTTCAAGCCGTGTTCTTTTAATCTTTCCGAAATCGGTTCGCAAATTCTATTTATGTAGTTTTCCCTTGCCTGCCTCGTTTCTTTTAACTTCTGCGCAATTTCTTCGTAAGCTTCCCTGTTCAAATATTTGAAAGCTATATCTTCCATTTCCCATTTTATTCTTGCCAACCCGAAGCGATGGGCAAACGGCGCATATATTTCCAATGTTTCTTTAGCTATTCTACGTTGTTTGTGGGGACTTACAAACTCAAGCGTACGCATGTTGTGAAGTCTATCGGCAAATTTAACAAGAATAACGCGCACGTCTTTAATCATTGAAAGAAGCATTTTACGGTAGTTTTCGGCTTGCGTAATATATTGCCCGCGGAAAACGCCGCCTATTTTAGTTACGCCGTCCACTATTTCCGCAACTTCTTTTCCGAACTCTTGATGGATAAAATCGAGACTGATATCCGTATCTTCAACAACATCGTGCAACAATGCGCTAATTACGGAAATATCATCCAACGGCATTTCTTCGGCGACAATTCTTGCAACTTCGTAGGGATGAATAAAATATGGTTCACCGGATGCTCTGAAGTCGTTTTTATGCGCTTCATAGCTCAGTCTGAAAGCCTTGCGTATCAATTCTTCGTTAACGCTGGAAAGATTATTCTTGCACGTTTCCAGCAGAGAATTTAACATGCTATCGTATTTTACAACCGGTGCATCCATTTTAATTAATAGCGTTAAAATATTAATTTATATCTTACTCAAAATAATTTTTATTTTCCACAAAAAAAGGAATAATAGCAAACCGGAGATATTAGCGATTTTGCCGGCCGGAAAGGGATTGGAGAATTTCGTTTTTAAGTTGTTTGACCCGCCTCAATCTGTTTTCCAACCGTTCCTTTTCTTCCCCGTTTAGTTTTATATTCTCAATTTCGGTTAAAAGTTTCAACGATTCGGAAAGATTACCGGTTTTATGATTTAGCATGGCAATTTTATGAAGCAGTATAACGTTGTTAATGTTACTTAAATGAGATTCGGCTTGTAGAGATTTACGAATCCGGTAAAAAATATTAATGGCTTTGTCTATGTCAACATCTTCGTAAGCCCTGGCCAAACCCCACATGAAAAATCTGCTCCCGGGAAAATCTTTCAATGCTTGCTCCGCAACCTCAATCGCTTTTTCATCATTCTTTTCATTAATGTAAATCCAAATCAGAGAGTTAAGAGCAAGATATTTGTTGTAACTTGAGTTCCTCACCGCTTCTTCCAGAAGTTTAATTCCTTCTTTTCTGTTATCGGTAAAAAACGGGAGCCAATTAAGCGAACTTGCTTTAGCGCTTTTCCAGTATTTGTATGTTCCGATTGCCAAATACGATTCGTAAAAATCCGGTTCGATGTCTTTGCATCTTTCAAAATATTGAACGGAACGGTAACCGTCCAGAAATGCATCGATATAATTATCCGTTAAAATCCGGAAATACGCTTTGTAACCCAAAGTTAAAGCCATAAAATAATTATTCCACACATCAGCTTCATTTGAATTCAGAAGCGCCTCACATCTTACTTTAGCCGAATCCAGTAACTTATTAATTCTCTTAACGTTATACTTCTCCGCATAATCGGTTGATTTTGCAATTAACAATGCTGCTTTATAAGTTTTTCCAAGCGGAAGTTCGGGATGAAGCGAATCCAAAACGTTAAATGTTTTATTTGCATTACCGTAATTTTGATTTACTATCTGACTTATTCCGAGCGTTAAAAGGCTATCGATTTCCGTATCGGGAAATTTTTGCGGAAAGGTAATTACAGGAAATAAAAGTATTGTAAGAATGAATTTATAACGTGCCAAATGTCCGGTCTCCTGCGTCACCCAAACCGGGCAGAATGTATCCTTTATCGTTAAGTTGCCTGTCTTTTACCGCCGTGTAAATCGGTACATCCGGATGGTTTTCCTCCAACCTGTCAATTCCTTCGGGAGCAGCGATTAAACAAGCAAACACACAATCCCGTGCTCCGTTTTTCTTCAGATAATCGAACACCGCAACGGCGCTGCCACCGGTGGCAAGCATGGGATCAAGCACAATTACTTTGGATTTATCCAAATTTTTAGGGGTTTTGAAATAATAAGTTCTTGCCTTCAAAGTTTCTTCGTCGCGTTCCATTCCGATATGACCTACTTTTGCCTGCGGAATCATTTCGATAAACGCCGATACCATGCTGAGTCCCGCACGCAAAACGGGAATTAATACGATTTGACGGGTTATTTTATGCCCGGTCGTTTTTTCCAACGGGGTTTCCACTTCAATTTCATTCGTCGGAAATTCTTTCCCGATTTCCGCCGCCAATATAAAAGAAATCCTTTTCAAAGCAAGACGGAATTGGTATTCTTTTGTGTTTTTGTCCCTTAAATAAGTGATGTCGCGTTTAATTAAAGGGTTATCGATAATGTGAAGATTACTCATTTTGAAAGTTCCCGTATTTTTCTGCCTAAAACGGATAATAAATTTATAAACGGAGAATAAGGCGGTGTATAATTGAAATATAATTCCGCCAGAATATCCGTTTCCGATTTGGTGTGAATTAACGAAGAAATAAGATCGGCATAACCTGTTGTTTCCTTCCCGCCGAAAAATGAAGCTCCGTAAATTTGCCGGGTTTGTTTATCGAAGACAATCTTACCGAAAACTTTTTTACTTCCGGGCATTACTTTAACCAGACTGTAAGCAACGGCGTGGACTTCGGCAACATGGACGGAAAGATTTTTAGCTTCCTCAAAATTCAATCCGACGGAAGCATAAGCATTGCCGAATATTTTTACCGCCATATTTTTTATAACCGGTTTTGCGAAATGATTCTCGCCCACCGCATTTGCTCCGGCAATGTGTCCGTGTTGATGCGCCAAAGTAGCAATCGGAATATAATCCGGACGGTTGGTAATTTTGTTAATTACCTCTATGTTATCGCCTGCGGCAAAAATATTGGGATCGGTAGTTTTAAGTTTCGAATCGACCTTTAATCCGCCGAACTTTCCCGTTTCCAAGTTTGCGGTTAAAGCCAAATCCACATTCGGTTTTACGCCAATCGCAACAACCGCAAGATCGAACTCGATAAATCTTCCGTTATATTTTAATCTTTTAAATTTATTTCCGTCGTGAACGAATTCCGAATTTTTTGCATTTCCCAAAAACCTTACGTTTTTATTTTCGAGCAATGTTTTTACCAAGTGTTGAATTTCAGGTTCGGCAGTAGGCAACGGCATACCGGCAATTTCCAGAACGGAAACATTTTTGCCCAATTCCGAAAATGCTTCGGCTGTTTCCAATCCGATATATCCCGACCCGACAATTAGAACGTTATTCACAACATTATTGTCTAAATAAGATTTGATTTTTTCCAAATCGGTAACTTTTTTCAGATTGAAAACGTTTTGGAGAGAATCCGGCAATGCTTCCAAAGTTTTCGCTTTCGAGCCGGTCGTAAGAATCAACTTATCATATTCAACTTTTTGGTAATCGCCGGTTTTCAGATTTTTAACAACTACAAATTTCCGGCGGCGGTCTATACTTTCCACGGGATGTTGAGTGAAGACTTTAGCGCCTTTTTTAAGGTAGAACGATTCCTCGTCGAAGTAAACTAGTTTGTTAGCGTTTTCAATTTCTCCGGAAATAACGTAAGGCAGTTCGCACGTTCCCGTAGAAATATATTTATCCGCTTCGAATAAAATCACTTCGGCATCGGGATTAACGCGCTTGGCTTTCGCCGCTGCGCTTGGTCCGGCTGCATTTCCGCCAACTACAATAATTTTTTGCTTACCGAGTCGATTCATATTTTACAGAGATAAATAAAAAATAAAATTTAAGTTAAAAATTATTCCGTCAAATTTCACCGTTCTTTAAAAATTATTGAAAGCGGTACGCCTTCGAAACCGAAATGTTTTCTCACTAATTTTTCAATAAACCTTTTGTAATGTTGGGGAATTTCGTTCACGTCGTTTGCGAAGAAAAAGAAAATAGGATATTTCTCTCCCACTTGCGTAATATATTTAATTTTGATTTCCCTGCCCCGTTTTGTTGCGGGCGGTGGATTTTTTTGAATTTCGGGCAGCAATACGTCGTTTAATTTCGATGTGGATATTTTTTTCGTACGCTCGGCTTGAATCTGCTTGGCAATTTCAATCAATTTGAAAATCCGTTTTTTCGTCAACGCGGAGATGAAAATAACCGGAATATAATCTACCGAGCCGAGTTTTTCCCTAATCTTATCTTCAAATTGCTTTGCCGTATTAGTTTCCTTTTCGATTAAATCCCATTTATTAACCGCAAGTATCAAACCCTTTCTTCTTCTTATAGCTTCATCGATAATGCGTTGGTCTTGCTTTTCCAAACCCGCTTGCGCATCGAGAAGAACAATCGCAACATCGCATTCGCCTAATGCTTTGAAGGTACGGACATTCGAGTAAAACTCAATATTTTCTTTAACCCGGGCTTTTTTTCTAAGTCCGGCCGTATCAACAAGAATTATTTCCTCACCGTAATATTTTAAAACCGAATCGATGCTGTCCCTTGTTGTGCCGGGAATATCGGTAACAATACTTCTTTCTTTTCCGAGCAAGGCGTTAGTAAGCGAAGACTTCCCGACATTCGGTCTGCCGACAATGGCAATCTTCAACCTTTTTTCTTTTTCAATTGCATTTTCTTTAAAGTTTAACATTTCAACCAGGCGGTCAAGAACATCGCCGAGATTTCTACCGCTCAGAGCCGAAATATCGAAAACGTTATCCAAACCGAACTTGTAAAATTCCGATTTCAGTTCGCCGTATTTTTCGTTGTCGGCTTTATTAACAAGCAAGAGCGAAGGTTTTTCCGAAATTCTAAGCAACCGGCCAACTTCTTCGTCGATAGGCGTAACGCCCGTTCTTGCGTCGGTAACAAACAGAATTGCATCGGCTTCCTCCAAAGCGATTTTAACTTGTTCACGGATTGCCGCTTCAAATTTGTCATCGGAATCGGGAACGTATCCGCCGGTATCCAATACGCGAAATATTTTTCCGTTCCACTCTACTTCGCCGTAAATCCTGTCACGCGTAACACCGCTTACATCGTCCACAATCGAACTTTTACTTTTGGTAAGCCTGTTAAAAAGCGTGGACTTTCCGACGTTCGGACGCCCAACAATAACCACAATCGGTATTTTCATTTTAACTGTCGGTTAAATTTTAGAATTGAATTTTAACATTAAATTTAGGAAAGTATTCAACAAAATACCCGAAATTTACTTTTTCCACGGATACATTCATCTGAACGGTTTTGTTATACTGTTTGGTTGCCCAAGCCGATTCGAAAGCGCTGATGATATGATTGGAAATAATTGAAATTACCGCCCATTTGGCATAGTCGTAATAAGTATTTGCCAAACCCCTTTGCTCGGAATAATATTCAAACTGGTTTGTAAGCGGATCGCCGTAACGGAAAGGTTTGTTGGGATCGTCGCCGAATTCTTCCCACCCAACATTGAATTGCGAATATTTGCCAATCATTTCGTAATATTGCTGATCGCCGTAAGGCGCAAGTCTGTGCGAATAATAACCGCCGAGATCTCCTTCCAAACGGTTTAACTCGCTCCAATTTACTTTCCCGTTATCGTCGAATACTTTATAATCCGAAGGATTTACGAGCGGATTAATTTTATCTGCGTTTGCCAGAGTCCACCGCGCATACCTTTCAACGCTCCAATGTTGATTTGCGTAATTTTGAAAGAACTCCGTTTGGTCATCGCCTTTTTTATCATAAGTAACTCCCACTGCAATTGCAACAGCTTCAATTCCCAAATAAATGGCGGCTTTCAAGTATTGATTGTTATAAATCGCTCCGGCGCCCGGAACGGCAAAAGACAACACACCGGCAAGAAACGGACTTCTTAATTTTTTATTTACCGCTTCGTTTTTATCCTCAACATTATTTTTAATTAAATTTTTAGATATTTGATTATCAAGATTCATGCTATGGGAAAGAATAACGTTTTCCTCTTGCCCGTAAATGATAGAAACAAAAAATAAAGTTAAGATAAAAACATTTGTTTTCATTTTATCACCGTTAATTAAAAATTGAAGTCAAATAAAATTCCGCCGTAAAGCTGCCATTCCTTTCCATACGTAACGGTTTCGTTAAAAACTTTACGCGTGTAAGTATCGAAAGAATAAGCGGCGCTGAAAAACAAGCTCGTCGGGAATAAATAAAACGAATTCATCTTAATTCTTAATTCCGCTCCGGCGCCCTTTTTAAACGAATTGAATTCCGGGATTTCCCCGTTCCAAGCGTTTCCCAAATCACCGTAAACGGAAAAATAAATTTTATCGATATAAATATGCCCGATTCTCGTATCGATATTCCGGAATAACGGAAATCTGTAAGTTAAATTTAACCAGGCTATTTCGTTTCCGCTAACCGAATAGAAGGGATAGCTTTTCATTCCTACCAATCCGCCAAGGTAAAAATCGAAAAAGTCGGGTACAGTAGGACCGAGAATAGAACCTCCGCGTAATCTCAAACTTAATGTGTGATTATCGAATAAACTCAAATGTTCTTCCCAGTTAAGCTCAACACGGTGGAAATTAAACTTTTTAAATACAGGAACCAAAATTCCGTTTTCCACTTCGTATTCACTGTCGGGATTATATTTATCAAAATCGTAATTGTATTTTAATTCCACTTTTCTTCCGACCGGATTGATGTCCGAATCTACATAAGGAACAAATTTTTGATATGTGTATTTGAGCATTAAACTTCTGCCGATAAAGTAATTATCGCTTGTTGCCGGATAAAGAGTATTGGAATTCGGTAAAATAAAACTTCCCAACGCAGCGGAATATTTGCTAAAAGTAAAGCGGAATTCCAATTCGTTTTTCTTGTTAAAAATTTTGTGCTTTGCAGATAAATCAAACTCCAATAAATTATAGGTTACTCCGGTTTTAACCGAATCTTCGTATTTGGGCGGATCAAAAGTTTTATCCACTCCGAAGAAAATATCAACGTCGGTTTTTCTGCTTATACTGTAAAGCTCAAGCGATAGTTCGGGCTTTAATCCCAAATCATACAACAGCGGCAATTTATTTCTGTACTCAACCAATAAGAACAAATCCCGCTCAAACCTTTTATTTATACTACCTCCGGCAAACAAACTGTAACGGTTAAGCATATCGGTTGAGCCCAAATAAACACCAGGTTTGATTTTATCGATTCCCGAATTACTTGTATTATAATTGTCGTATCTGATGAAAGGCAAAACCGTTAGGCTGGTGAAAAAGCCTTTGTACGGTTCTTTTTTTACTTCGGGAACTTTCGTATCGTCGAAGTTTCTTAATTTTTTAAAATATTCTTCGGGAAAATCATTCAACGACGACGCTTGCTTAACGGGATAGTTTACAAACCTCTTATATTTTGCCTCTGCCGGAATTTCCTTTCGTGATTTTTTTGGCAAATAAAATATTTTATATCCCTTTGAAGTGTAACCTGCGTAAGCAATATTACCGTTTCCGTCCACTGCGGGCATAAACGCGCCGCCCAGTACATTTGTAATTTGTTTCTCTTTTTTCGAATTTAAATCAAATTCGTATAAATTGAAAATACCGTTTTCGTCCTTCGAATAAATCAATTTACCGTTTCCGGCAAATACCGCGTTTCTCTCGTCCAGATTTTTATCGTTAATTATGAAACCGAAATCCGAACCGTCTGTGTTTACGCGGGCGATATCGCGACCGTGATGAATTGCATAACCGAAAATTATAAACGAATCGTCCGGGGAGAATTTAGGATTGAAAACTTGCTCGCCGTGATCGAAGAATGTTAATCTTCTGAAATTTTTACCATTAATGTCAACAGTTCCGATATTTGAAGTTCCGTCTTTCTGAAACACAAAAACAATTTGTTTGCCGTCGTGCGAAAGAGAAGGATTATTTGCCCTTAAACCGTATGTTAATCTTTTTTCTTCTTCTGTTTGTAAATCATACAAATACACATCGTGAATTTTTCTCCATTTCGGATTGTCATCGCTCAACTTGGCATAAATCAAAAACTTCCCGTCGCCCGATAATCCTAACGATGAGCGAATGCCCTCTTTAATTAATTTTTCTTTTCCGGATTTTAAATCGTATTCAAACAAACTCGACTGTGAAAAATAATCCGCGTCTTTATTGGATACGTAATAAACTTTATTGCCGTCTCCGGAAATCAACGGATAAAAATTACCGAACCCTTTTTCCGCGATTATTTTTCCGGCAACCAAATTATTTTTAACCGCTGCCGAACGTTCCGCATAAGTTTTTTTCAAGAGCGAAGTCCATTCATCGTAAATTTCCTGACCGTCTTTTCCCAAAACATCTTTGAAAGCGGCATCGATGGTAAAATTGAACAAATCGCCTAACTTATAAGTAATTTCTCTAAGTTTGTCTTCGCCGTATCTTTGGGCGATATAACGTGTAAGAGCAAATCCCATATTGTAAACGGATTCGTTTCCCAAACTTGTTTTACCGAAAACCCCCATTTGGTTCCATGTCAAGAAGTTATTGTCGAGTGCATACGAACGCAAAATCATATCGCGGTGAGTATCCCAGTTATCGTAATTAAATTCTTTTCTCATGTATTGAGCCGTACCTTCGGCAAACCAAGCCGGCATGTTAAGCGTAGCAAGCGGATACGAAACAATCACGTTCGGGAAACCGTAAAGTATATCTTGCCGGCGTTTATCTTCGTAATTCAGAAATTGTAAATACACAGCAGGAATGGAGCGACCGATTTTCATGGAAGATTGGATTTGCACCATGTGCGTAAATTCGTGAGATATAACATTGCGCAGCCAATTATGAGTTCCGCGCAAATCAAAATCGAGAGCCGAAGCCCATATCTCAATTTTATTATCGAAAAAGTATGTGGCGCCGTTCGAATAATCGTCAATGTCTTTGATAACAAAATGTACTGTTTCCGGTTCGTACTTATACAGAGAAGTTATCGGTTCCCAGACTTCCTCGGCGATTTTCAAAACCACCCTTGCCGTCCGTTCAGCTTCGGGGTGGAAATGAACGTAGACATGCTTTCCTTTTATTGTATACCAATCGTAATCGGCATCGTATTCGTTAAACTGAGCGTGCAGATTTACAAATGCAATCAAAAGAAAAAATAATCGGATATAATTCATACTTAGAATATTTTTTATTTAACAACAGCAATTTTAATGATTTTATTCGCGGTTTTCCCGGAAACACTTTTTACTTCCACGCTTGCGAAATACGCTCCACTTTGAACATCTCTAACATCCCAGGCAACTTCGTTTTCCATTCCGCCCACCGCACTAAATTCAATTTCTTTCACCAAGTCTCCACCCAAATCGAATATTTTAATTTTCACTTGAGAGTTTTCCTCAACAAAAGTACGGATAAATGTCCGGTTGCCGTAAACGGGGTTCGGCCAATTATAAGTTCTATCTTCCGGAAAGAAAGTCCCGGTCAATGCTCTTGCTTCCGGCTTCGCAACAAATCCGGTATTGGCATCGTTTGCGTAAAAGTTTTTAAATAAAGTTTTAAGTCCGCCCTTCCCTTCCCATTTTAACAAAGTGTTATCTTCGAGCAACACAGCTAATTCAAACGAATTATTTGAATTACCGGAGATATCGAACGCTTTAATTTTTCCGCCAAGGGAAACGGGAAACGGAGCAAAAGTTTTTCCGCTTTTACCTTCTATTCCGTAAATATTCTTTCCGGTGAAAGATATTATTTCGTTACCATTATCGTTATTAAAATCAACTACGGCAGGCAATCCGTAAAATTCTTCATCTTTGATTCCAAACGGGAAGTTACTTGCGGTTGCCCCTTGAAAATTTACCGCATTCAATTCACCGCCTGCGCTATATAAAATATAGCTGTTCCCGTCATCACTAATACCGGCAAGGGCAAAATGTGTTAACTCTAAAGGAGCGTTTATGTTAAATTCATTCCCGATAGTTCCGTTTTTAACAATAAATATTCTGTTGCCTTGAGTTAAAGCAACGGTCAAGTATTCACCGCCCGTATTTTCCGTAAGGGTTACTTGCAATATTTCATTTCCGCAATCAACAACATTTCCGTCCGAATCGAATATTTTGTTACCGGCAGACAAAACGAAATAGTTTCCATTTACGGCAAAACCGGAAATGTTTTCGTTTGTTTGAACATTGTATTTTTCAATCGCTTCAAAATTTTTTGTTAATACATCAAAACCGATTTTCACCAAACCACCCGTTACCCCGCCGTAAACAATAAGCTTGCCGTTATTCTCAAGAATGACAGCCGGTTGCGTAGTAAAATTATTTTCATATACGTAAGTGTAAGTTTCTATCGAATCTGCAAGTACGGCAATGTTTAATTTATTCCCGGAAAAACCAAGCAAGTATTCCGTCCCGTTATCTATGATTTTAGCCGGTTTACTAACGCTGAAACTGTCGATGCTTTTTACAAGTTCTCCGTTTGCGCCATATATTTTCAGCACGGTATCATCTAAAACGAGCAGACCGTAATTTCCGGTGGCAAGATTAATAAATTTATTTCCTGTTGAAAGGTTCAGTTTTTTATTTTCTGTCAAACGGAATTTCTCATTGCCAAAAATTACTTTAAAACTCATTCTTGTTGAAACGGGCGAGAAATCTTTTAACGTTAAAAGAGTATTAGCTCCGTCATTGGAATTTGTGTTCGGTTTGGTATCGGGACCGAATTTGTTTTCATACAATTCCGATTTATTTCCTTTATACCAAAAATCCAATTCCGTTGCCACGCCTTCGGAAGTTTCCCCAAGAAAATTCGTAAACAATTCCCCCAAATCTTGAATTCCGTCCGCTTCCTCAACATCAACGCCGCGCCGGTTTTTATCTGCATTAATTTTATTTTCAGCGAGCTTTTCGTTTATCACTTTTTCGTCGATATGCCAAATTACAATACCGTTACCCGGCAAAGCCCAATCGTATTCGTCAACATCCAAAACAACGCCTTCGAGCAAACTAATGTTATCGTTGTTAAAACCTTGTTCATCATCTTTGTTAAAAGTAACCGTTACCGTGTCATTCCCTTTTCTGTATGTAATTACACAACCGTTAGAATTTGCATCCCTCAAACGGTTTTCAATCAAATAATATTCCGTGCTGTTAATGGGTATTTTCAAAAGAGTTGTATCCGAAAAGGAAGCGGTAAATCTGTTGACAATGGTTTGTTTAATTTCGGCTGAAGCCGGCTCAAGTACAACGGGCGTTTCCCAACCGAGAAATACTTTTTCCCAAGCGGAAGGTTCCGGCGGGAAAAGTCCCCCGTAAGCAAAAATCGATTGTCCGTCCATTAATCCTAACCGACCGATAGCGCTATGTCCCGTTTCAGTATCGAATAAATCTGGCAAACCCATGTAACTTGCAATGTTGGATACAATCAATCCGTTAATCGAAAGTTCGTACAAAAAAGATTCTCCGAAACTGGAAGTTTCCCTCGATTCGGTTTCGGGCAAAATAACCGTATTAGTAATTCTGAAATTCCCGTTGTTAACCGGAAAACCGTTGAACGTTTCACCGAAAATCTCTTTTAGATTTTTTTCGCTCAAATACAAAGAAGGTAAATCTTTTTCGTTCCCGAGCGAACCCGGCAATAAAACTTCACCACCGACTCCGGCATGGAAAATTATAAATAAATCGTACCGGCTGAAATCCACATTCCCGAAAGTTTTATCCGCCAAGTTCCATACCTCTTCGGCGAATTTTCCAAGCGGTGAAAAATCGTTTGATTTTTTATTGGGAGAGTAATTCCTCATCGTTTGCGAAACGGTAATCACTTGGGGCAAAACGGAATAATTTATTTTCACGCGCCCGTTCGAAGCTTTTTGGAAATATCTTTTCGCAAATTCCAAATGACTACGGAAATAATTTTCGTCGTGCGGAAGCGGATCGATAATCGATGTGCCGTAATCTTTCGTGTAAATAGAACCGAAAGTTCCGTCGCCGAACGTCAGATTATAATCATCGGGTTGAAATTCAACCATTACGGCAAGGATATTGAGCGTGTCATTGCCAGCGGTCCTGTCCGGTTGAACGGAAATTTTAGGCATCACTTTAAATTCGGGTAAAAAAGTTTGGGCAGCTAAACTGCCCAAACCGAAAATCAACGATAAAAGGAAGATATATTTCTTCATTATTTTCAAATACCTCTGGGAAATCCTTTTTGATGAGTATAAGCGCCGCCCCAACCGATTAGCAACGTAAACCTAAGTGTATCGGAAAGCGGGTGGTTTTCACCGTCTTTGAAAACGTCGGTGGTAATGTAACCAAAATCAAACCCGTACAAGTCGTAACGGATACCTGCGCCGAGCGTAATAAATTTTCTGTTTCCGTATGCAGGGTCTTCGTAAAAATAGCCTGTGCGGAAAGCAAATTTGAAATCGTCCCCGCCGTACCAATATTCCAATCCCATCGAGGTCACAATATCTCTCAGTTCTTCGTTAAAGGTATCGTCGAACCATGCGGTGAAAATTGCTTCGTAAAATTTTGCGCGCGGTTTTGTGCTGTCGGGTCTATCGACCAACAATTTGCTGAAATCCAAAGTGTATGTAAGCGAGTTATATTCGTCTTCAAACAGTCTGAATGCCATTCCCAATCTGAAGTTTGTGGGAATCGGGTCGGCTTGAGCTTGATCGATATAATAAATTGCCGGACCGATATTACTTAAATTCATACCCAAACTGAATTTGTTACCGATATCTCCCAATAACGGCAGTTCGAGTTTTGCAGGTCGCCACATTGTAGCGATATCGAAACTTACCGATGTTGCAACCCCTTCGCCTTTTTCTCCGGCGGTAGGTTTATCGGAAAGACGACTGTGAATTATTCTGAAATTGAATCCAAGTCCCCAATCGGGATGGACTTTGGTTGCATAGCCGAGAGTTAACGCCGCATCGAAAGATCTGAATGTACCCAACGGGTCGGGTGAATCTTCCCCGGTTCTGATGAATTCACCAAAGTTCATATAAGTAATACTTGCCGAAATATTACCTTCCAATTCATCAATGTATTGACGATAGGTTAAATAATCGTAAAATAAATCGTCGAGACCAAATTGCGGAAGCCAATTACTGTGGGTGATGCTAATTTCGGTACCTTTTTGAAACGCCAAACCGCCGGGGTTCCAAAAGATTGCGGCGGAATTATCCGCTAATCCGGTTCCCGATTCTCCCAAACCTCCGGCTCTGGAATCCGGGGCTAATAATAAGAACGGTACAGCCGCTTCGCCTTGTGCCCGCACATAACTGTCAATTCCCATAAACGTCAACAGAACTAACACTATCATGATTGTTTGCTTCATTTTATTTCCTCCTGGAATACTTTAATATTCTTTTCCTTTATTTAATAAATTTATAGTTTACTTAATTATAGATAATTTTCCAAGTAAATTATCCGAGAAAGCGCCGTCTATCGTTTTTACACTTACTTTATAAAGATAAGTTCCGTTAGCCAAAACATTTCCGTCTTCGTCGGTTCCGTCCCAATTTATTTTAACAAACTTTTCCAAAAGACCGTACCGTTTTATTTCTTTAATCATTCTTCCGGCAATGGTAAAGATTTTAATATTCACATCCACGGGCTGAGCAAGATTATGCTGAAAAGTAAACGAGGTCGAACCGGAAAACGGATTCGGATAATTATATAAATCGTGTATAACCAAACCGTTATCTTCAACAACGGTAAAATAACTCTCCGCGATAGAGTAATTATTAAACACGTCCCATGCTTTTATCTTCAAATTATAATCGCCGGGTTCCAAAGAATTGAATTTATATTTTACAACACCCGAACGACCGAAAGAATTAAGATCGCCGATAAAATAATTTGTGAGATCAATGGAATTCTCTACGTCGTCGTTCAAAATAGCTTCGAGCTTATGCCCAACGCCCAAGCCGGTTGTGTTCAATCCGGTTTCGTCTTTAAGTTTCACAATCAAAGTAAAATCGGGATTAACCAAATACGAATCGGCAAATTTTTCGTCGTCAAAGAAGATTTCTATTTCCGGTCCCGCTTTATCGTTTGTTTTTGTCGAATCGATTCCGCCGACAATTATATTTTTAGTAAAGCCGACGCCGTCTTCTTCATCGTTTAGCACATAAGCAATAATTTTCCCGTTTTTATTTTCGTAAGAGATATCTTTGGGCACTACAAACCCTGTAGAAAATTTTCCGTTTTCAATACTGGCTTTCCCACGGAAGATAATTCCGCCTTGAGTCTTCATTGTTCCGTTGACGTCTTTAAGTTCCACTTCCCTTTCCGAATCGAACACCGAAATTATTGCCTCGCCGTCAAAATTCATGGGCGAACCGTCAACGTTGTAAACCGTTCCTTCAATTTTAACATCGCCCAAAGCTTTAATTTGAACGGTATCATCCAAAGCCAAATTATTAACCGAATCGATTTTCGAACGGAGGATCGGTTCGTCCAATCTTAATGCCGGATCACCGAACAAATGAAATTTTTCGTCGTTCTCGCCGGTTTTGTTCTGCTTCAATTCGAAATAAACTTGTCCTATTCTTTTCGGATATCCTTCATCGTCTCTGCTGCCGAACAGTTTTGAATAGAAAACGTTATTCAGAGCAGCATTTTCACCGGAATAAACGGGACGAACTGCCGTTAAAGCTCCAATTGCCCCCCTGTCTTTAATTGCCAATAATTCTTCCGTACCGCTTGTGTTATTCGGATCATCGAATTTTCCGAAATCACAAGTTGCGGCGGTGAGGAAAAAGTATTTATCGTTATGCAATTGCGGAATAGTAATATCTTTTTCGAATACCCGCTCGTGAGCCCATAAGTCGGGACTTCCGTGCCCGATATAATTTATTATCAGAGTTCCGTTATTTATCGAGCTGATAATGGCTTTATTCACTTCCGGTTTTCTTCTGCCGAACCCGGAAATTACGGTCGGGTAAACCGATAAATAAATTTTATTTTGATCGAAAGAAGCCGGTATGTAATTTTCCGATAAAGTTTCCGATTGAATCCAGTGATACGCCTGATCCCTTCCTTGTGAAGTGATTCCGTCATCGGTAACAAGCGTAATCGTATTTCTCCATAATCCTTTCTCCGTTCCGGTTTCGTAAGTAATAATTTTATCGACCACACTTTCCGCTTCCTCAACCGAAACAACGGGTAATCTTGCAATTCCTATATCGGCTTTATCGTCATCGCCCGATATTCTGGAAAAATAATCGTCCATCGAATAAGTGTAAATTTCATTGAATATTTTTGTACCGAACGGATTTAATTGCTGGTGTTGGAACGTCGGGACAAAGTTTTTATCCAATTCCAATAAATTTAAATAGTCGTAATTTCCGTCGCCGAACAATAGAACGTATTTCGGTTTTACGTTCCAATTGTTATAACCCCACATTATATAATCGCGAATTGCCGTCGGGTCTAACATTCCCATCGAAAATTCATTGAAAATTTCATCAACATAAGCGACTAATGAAGAAAGCGGGTAAGGTGATTCGTTGCGTCTGAATTCTGCCAATCTTTCCGCTGCATCATGAAATTTTTTGTTTGTAATTATTAAATACTCGGCGCCGTTTTTTTCGGAAAGAAGATTTGAGTTTTCAACCTTTTTAAAATTTTCGGGTTTCAAGAAAACGCTCGATTCCACCGCAATGAATTTGTATCGTTCATCGGAACTCAGTCTTGTTTGAAAAACAACTTCGCCGCCGTTAAGTTTATCATCCTTAAAAATTTTCAAGTTCGAAAAATCGGAAATGTCGAAACAATAAATATCCGTACTGGAGAAACCGGAGACCTTAAACTCAGCTACGGTGTCTCTCTTTTCCCCGAAGATTATCAAAGAATTATTCACCGCTCTTAAAGCCGCCGTATACTCGATTTCGAAATAATCCAAATATCCTTTCGATATTGACTCGGAAGGATTAAAAACGAATTTCAACACACTTCTGTTTTCGGGTAATGCCCCTTCGTATAACGCGGTTCCGTTAAAAAGCCGACCAAAATTATAGTCGGGTTGAACACTGGTTCTTCTTCCGAGTAATCCACGCACCAAAATCAGTTTGCTGTTTTCGTATACTTGAAGCTGACTTACATTTTCGGTAGTATTTACAAATTGCAAAGTATATTTAACCGGTTCGGTCTCAATTCTGTTATCCAACATAGAAACATAGGAACGGGAATTGTTGTTAAGCGAAAAATCATCGCCTACGACTATGATTCCCGAAGGCAAAATATAGTTTTTGTCCTCATCCCAAAATTTAAATGCTTTTGTGGAAGTTTGTTTGTAGGCATTGCTTTCGTTCAAAGAAACTTTGGGCTGCATTCTTTTCCCGTTTTCACCGCCGGAAGTGATATAGTAATAATTTTGTTTTGAGTACCAATGTTTATTTCTAACAAATTTACCCGCGTCTTTATCATATTCAAAAAACGAAGTACCCCTTCCGTAAAAGAGTATATAATCACCGGCATCGAAACTTCCGTCTTCTTCGCCTTTAATATAAATTGCGTTCTCCGTAATGCCGTTCGGTCTTTTAGCGCTAACCTTCCAAGGTAAAATATAACCGCCGTTGTTATAAATTTTAATCGTACGGGGATCAACGTTATCCGCATCAATTCCCAGCGAGGAAAGCATATCGCGGGTAATTTTATAAATTCCTTCTTCCGGAGCTTCGAAACGGTACCAGGTTCCCTCTTCCATAACGGAACGGGAAGAAGTTTTTTTGACATTACGTTTTTCTTTAATCCAATTCTTTGCAACGTCGAAATTAAGTACCGAGTTTTTCAAAAATTCGATTTCGTCGCTTTCTTTTTCAACACCGGAAAATTGCACTTGAGGAAAATTAACTTTTACAACTATGTTTGTGAAAACTTTTATTTCATTTGACCGTCGATTAAATATTACCGGTCGTATAATAATTTCTTGTACGTTAAGTTCCCTGATTTTCCCGAATTCACCGAAAGTAACAATTTCACCTTGGTTTGTCGGGCTTTCATTATATAATTGTTCATCAACTTCCGGATTATCGAAATCGATTTTGGGAATCAGTTTTCCTTTTAATGTACGGAAACCGGTTTTCAAAATTTGTACGGTATTGCCAAACTCTTGCGGAACGCCTACGTTCACTACGGAAATTAAACTTTGCGGTTCGCCGAATTTTACGTCCGGATCGGGAATAAGGTTGCCCGAATTGATTCGAATAAACTTTTCCCCGTTAAGAGTAACAACCGAGGTATCGAATTTTCCTAAGGTGTAACTGAAAACCAGTGAAGATTTGGAGGAAGATATTACTTTTATATTTCCGGCATTTATGCCCGAATATAAAAATAGGGAAACAAGTAATATAGATAATCTGTTTTTCATTACACTTACTTTTTAATTTCTAAACCACAACGATACCGGAAAAAATCGAATTTTACCAAAAAGTAACAGAATTATCTATATTTACCTTCCCTTTTTTATTTACGCCCTTAAAATAGGGAACTTCACCCTACTTTGTCAAGTCAAAAAAGACGACCGGATAACCGGTTTGCAAATGACCGGACGGTCTGATTTATATTATTATCGGCACGATTAAACGGATATTTAGACTGCTTGGCAATATATTCGATTACAGCCCCAATACATCTTTAACCGATTTCATTGCGTCGATACAATTTTGAATATGTTCTTCGAGCGGAATTCCCAACTCTTCGGCGCCTTTTTTAATATCTTCGCGACTGACGGCGCGGGAAAATCCTTTGTCTTTCATTTTCTTTTTAACCGATTTAACCGAAACTTCATCCAAAGATTTGGAAGGACGCACAAGCGTTACCGCCGTGATAAATCCCGCTATTTCATCGCAGGCGTACAGAACTTTTTTCTGAAGCGTATCCCGCGGTACGCCGGTATGATCTGCATGCGATAAAATGGTTTGTATAAAATCTTCGTCAAAGCCTTTTTCTCTTAATATTTCCGCGCCCTTGAACGGATGATCTTCCAGACTCGGATACATCTCGTAATCGAAGTCGTGCAATAAAGCCGCGTTTCCCCAATATTCTTCGTCTTCGTTAAATTTACGGGCGTAAAAGCGTACGCAAGATTCCACAGCGTAAGCATGTTTTAAAAGACTTTCGCTTTTTGTGTATTCTTTTAACAGGTTCAAACAATAATCTCTGTCTTTCATGGTTCCACCGGTTTGGTTAGTTAATTTTTATTAAACGCAGGACAAAAATTCGCAATTACGCATTCCGCACATTTGGGTCTGCGTGCAATGCAGATTTTTCTGCCGTGGCTTGCAAGCAAATGCGAAGCTTTTACCCAATCTTTTTTTGGAAGCAACTCTTTCAATTTGGTTTCTATTTTAACGGGATCTTTCGTGTTTACAAAACCGAGCAAATTGGAAAGCCTGATTACATGAGTATCCACTGCAATTGCTGGTATTCCGAAAGCATTTCCGGCAACAACCGATGCGGTTTTTCTTCCCACGCCGGGCAGTTTTGTTAAAGCATCGAAATCCGCCGGCACTTCCCCGTTGTATTTTTCAATTAGAGCTTGACAGCATTTTTTAATGCTTTTTGCCTTCTGCCGGTAAAAGCCGGTAGAGTAAATATCCTTCTCCAATTCTTCTTGATTTGCTTTAACGTAATCTTCCGGGGTTTTATACTTTTTAAATAAACTTTCCGTTACAATGTTTACCCGCTCGTCCGTGCATTGAGCCGAGAGAATTGTGGCAACCAGAAGCTCGAACGGTGAATTAAAATTCAACGCGGATTTAACGTTGGGATATTCTTTTTTCAACAACGAGAATATCTTTTTTGCCCTTTCCTTTTCCGTCATTCCGATTTTCTTTTTGTTTTCCAAATATCATTGTAAACTTAACTTTTCTCAGCGGTTAATTCAATCCGTAAAACAAGACAGCCCCGGCTTAGATTCCGCAAATGTTATTACTCAAATAATTAAACCGTTTTAACATTTTGTATTGCGGAGCTTGTGAAATTTTGATAGATTTTAATTAAATTAAAAAAAGTGTAGAAAAATTTAAGGCGGGGTAAATGTGGTACGATTAACGAGATATTCCGGGATGAACGTAATTGCGTTTAGTGGGAATGGTGTGTGTCATTAAGAGAATAATAATATGAACAGAAGAACAAGATTAATTTTTTTGGCACTATCTCTTTTACTTCTTGTGATAGTGGGAAGATATGTGTCTGGTAATTTTGAATTTCTATTAAAAGAGTTTTGGTTTACTTCTGGTTTTCTTTTATTGATTTTGCTTTCTCTTATAGACCAGCCACATTTTTCAAAAGATTCAAGTATTTTTATTAATGCTGTTACTGCCGGAATTTCATTGTTGCTTGTAAATGAAGAAAATAGAAATTGGATTTTTTGGCTATTCTTGGGGGTTACATTTTATTTAGCTATAAGCAGTTATATTATTTTATGGTTGCGAAATAAACCATTAAATCAAGAAAATAAATGGCTACAATTCTTTTCGCGAATAAATAGGGAAATTGGCAAACCACAAACTTTATTTTCAGCATTCTTTCTTTGGGGTGCAATTAATAAATTTGGAGTAAACAGCAACCAATTTAATGCTTTGCTCTTGTATTGGGTTTTATTTATGATTTTTAACCTTCCCTCTATTTCAAAAATTTTAAATGGATTATTTGAAAAAAATATAGAAAAAAAACAAGAATTTGCTCTGGGAATGATATTTGGAGTTCAATCAAAAAATACATTCCTGGTAAAATTATTTCCTGAAAGGAAAGAATCCATAAAATTGTTTGATTTTGTTGAATTTGTATATTCCATCGACGAAAAAAGAAAAATAAGAAAAGGAATGATATTAGATTCTTATTTATTAAATGAGCAACAATGGATTAAAGTATTAACAACAAAAGAAATAAACGAAATTTTTGAAAATAGAAATATTTATTCTGAACATTCTGATGATTTGATTTATTTAATCAAAGATGTCCCAGAGACGGAATATTTAGACAAGTTCATTGGAATCATTACTGAAAATTCGACAATTGCTAAGATTAGGTTTATTTATAATTCAAAAACAGAGATATCGGAAGGTCAATTATTGGAAGTAAATATTCAAGGAATAAAAGTATTGTATCAAATTATTGAGGGTGTAACAAAAATTGAAACATTAGAACAAAAAAATCAAACCGGTTTAATTATCGGTGAAGCTATTCAATTAGGAACTTGGAACAATGAAAAATTTCAATTTGAACAATTTGGCTGGGTTCCTTCAATTAATACACCCGTATATATTGCTTCTAAAATTGATGAGCCAAAAATTAAAGACAATGAATATATAATTGGAAAAATCCCAAATACTAATTATCCAATAATTATTAACAAAGATACTGCTCTTTCTCACCACCTTGCCGTGATTGGCGTAACTGGAACTGGAAAATCAATTTTTTCACGTAATCTAATTCGCCAATATCTAAAAGATGAAAACACAAAAGTTATTTGTATTGATTTTACCGGGGAATATCTAAACAAATTTTCAGATATAAATCCTGTAAAAACAATAAATGAAGAAACAGCAAAAGGTCTTTTTAAAAAAATCGATGATATAGAAACCATAATTGGGAACAATTTCAATAGAGATAATGATGAATCCAAAAAATTAAAGGAAGAAGTTTCAAAGAGTATCTATCAAGAAATAAAAACATTTTTAAACGGTAATAATAGTATTTCTATATTTGAATTACCAGAAGTTGCAAATACATCTGGCGTTCTTACTTATACAAAAACATTTTTCAGAATTTTATTTCATATTGCAAAAACAGAAAAAAATTTTGGAAAGCGGATATGTATTGTTCTAGAAGAAGCACATACAGTAATACCAGAATGGAATTTTTCTGGTGTTTCAGATAAAATTTCACAACCATTGCTAAACAGTATTGCTCAAATAGCATTACAAGGTAGAAAATATAATGTAGGTTTATTAGTAATCGCCCAAAGAACAGCAAATGTTTCTAAAACAATTTTAACGCAATGCAACACAGTGATTTCTTTTCAAGAATTTGACAAAACGAGTAGTGATTTCTTGGCAAATTATTTTGGTCAAGAAATATCAAAAGTATTACCTAACTTAAAATTTAAACAAGCAATAGCCGCTGGAAAAGCTTTAAAATCAAGTGTTCCGATGATTTTTGAAGTTCCTGAAATTAAGGAACCAGAAGATAAACCAAAAGAAGATAATAACGAACGCTCAACAAAGGCTATAAGCAAAGCAGGTGAAAATGATAGAATTGAAAATAATAAGTATAAATAAAAAACATAGTGATTTGTAAATGAAATGCAATAAAACCCGCATGCTCATAGCCGGAACCGTTAGCAGAAATTCCGCACACCGTGTATAATACAACAAGAAAAAGGTGAAGAAAAATGAATGGAACATTCTTAGAACAAAAAAACAAGTTCAATAGAAAATATTCTGCAAAAGACAAGTTCAAATCATTTATACCTGTTCATTTTGAGCTTGATAAAGAATTCTCTATTAAAAATTCAAAAGGAGAACCAAATGAAGAATATTATAAGTGGCAATTCTTTTATGCATTAGTTAATGCTGGGTTATACTCTAAAGATTATTTAGGTTGTGAAATTCATCTTCCTAAAGGAAATAAAAATTCTATACCAATCAAATTAGATGGAGCAATTTTCGACGATAAAGATTGGTTTGAAAAATACAAAAGATTTTGGAACGAAAGAAAACAGGACGATTTAGATTGGTTAAGAAAAAATTTAGTCGGAGTAATAGAATTCAAGAAAGAAGATAGTAAAGATATTGAAACTGTTTTTAATCAACAATTGAAAGCATATATGAAAGAGTCTGAAGCCGACTTCTGTATAGGGTATTTATATGATACAGAAAGACTGTATATTTTTCAAAATAAGAATGGTAAAATACTGAGATATGATGAATCTTATAATCAAAAAGCTGAAAAAAGTGCAACTAAAGATTTATCATTACATTTAACTGATCCATATTACAATATTCCTTCGTTTGAAGAGCTTATTAATCAAGTCAATAAACCATTAGAACTAAATAGAACTAATCGAAGTATAGATGATCTCGGGAAGATTTCTGGCGTTCATTCTACCCAACTTAATGATGCAATGTCTAATATTTTGAGAACGATGGACAAAGTAAGCATGGTTGATCAAAATGGTTATGAGTTACTTATACAGATTCTTGCTTTAAAGATATTTGATGAAAAAAGAAATGAAAAAAATAATAGAGAAAAATTAAAATTCTATATAACAAACGAAGAAGCTAATTACTCTAATTTAAATGATAAAAGAATTGAACCTTTCCTAAAAAGAATACAGCAACTATTTGACGATGCACAAAGCACATACTATACAATTTTAAAAGAACAAAAAATAAATCTTAGAAATAATGCACATGTAAAAGTATTAGTAAAAACCGTAAAGCAATTTCAAGATTTCTCTTTTGTAAAATCACATAAAACCGATTTGTACCAATTAATATTTTATCGTTTTGCAAGTGCCTTTTCAAAAGAACAAAAAGGACAATTTGTCACGCCTTTGCCTTTAATTGATTTTTTAGTTGAAATTGTAAATCCAAGAAACGGGGAAACTGTAATTGATCCTACTGCAGGAATTGCAGACTTTTTATCTGTTTCTTATGTGAATTCAAATAGTAAACTGGATGATAATAACATTTATGGAGTTGATAATGATGAACAAATGATTATGCTTGCTCAGTTGAATATGCTTCTTAATGGAGACGGAAATGCTAAGTTATATCATATTCCAGATAAAGGTTCAATAACCCATAAAATAACTATAATAAATGAGCCAGTGGAACTGATTCCAGATTTACATAATAAAGGAAATTGGGATAATTGGAGAGACGATACTAAGTTAATGAAGTTTGATGTTGTATTAACAAACCCTCCTTTTGGAGAAGATAGGAAGTGGGAACCTAAAACATTAGAAGAAAAGAAATTAGCTGAGCTTTATGAGTTATGGCATATTGCAAGAGCCGGAAATTGGATAGATTTGGGACTTGTCTTTTTGGAGAATGCATATAGAATCTTAAAAGAAAATGGAAGATTGGGGATCGTTTTATCCAATTCTATTGCTTCTATAGACAGATGGGAAAAAGCAAGAAAATGGTTAATAGCTAAAATGAGGATTGTTGCTTTGTTTGATTTACCTGCAAATGTTTTTGCAGATACTGGAGTCAATACGACTTTGATAATTGCTTACAAACCAAAACCTAGGGAACTAAAGAGATTAAAAGAGCAAAATTATGAGGTCTTTATTAAAGATATTCAAAAAGTAGGTTATGAAGTAAAAACAAAAAAGAGAGTAAAATACTTTGAGCCAATTTACAAAATAGATGAAGAAACTTTTGAGGTTGTGCAAGATGAGGAAGGAAGGCCTGTTTTAGATGAAGAGTTTACACAAACCATTAAGGAATTTAGGGAATGGGCTTTTACTCAAGAGGAAACATTGAAAGATTTATTCTTAAAGGAGAAGTAACATGGCATCGTATGTTGTTGTTCCAAAAACTTTGAATATAAATGAAATTGAAAATAAAGGGTTTGCGTTATCTCCTTCATTGTTTAAAAGTGTAGAGATTAAGAATCAAAATGTTAAGAAAGTTAAGGATTTATTAGACAGAGCGTTGAAACCAAAAGATAAAGGATTTGAAGTTGGTTCAAAATCATATATTTATAACTCAAAATATTTCTTTATTAGAACAAAAGCTTTACAACCAACATCTTTTTTACCAAATTATGATAGAGAAAGTATTGTCCCGATATTACCTCAAAGTTTTAAGAATTACAATTTAAAAGAAGGAGATATTTTAATATCTAAAGATTCTAATATAGGAGAAGTCGTAATCTTAGATAAAGATTTACCTACTTATATGCCTTCAGGCGGTATTTATAGGTTACTTGTTTCTAATTGGAAATATTATTTATTGGCATTTATAAAGAATGATTTCTTTAAAACACAATTAAATTTTTTAGTTTCTCGTGGTGCTACTATAAGACATGCAAAAACATTATTTTTAGATTGCTTAATTCCATTTCCAAATCAAGAAAACTCAAATAATATAATAAACTATATCGAATTTTTAACAAAAGCAATAATAAACAAAGAAAAAGAAATCAGAAAAAAGCATAAATTAATTCTTGAAAAGATAGAAAAAGAACTTTTAGAAAATCAAAAGCCAAGTGAATTTGAGTATAAAAGACCTACTCTAAAAGAGCTAAAAAGTTTATCAAGAATAAATGCTACTATTTATGATACCTATTTTAAGAAAGAAGAATTTCTTATAAAAAATTATATTCATGGGGTTAAAAACATATATGATTTAGGATTTGATATCTCAAGAGGACAAAACCTTCAAGTTTCAGCGATTGGTAAAAGTATTTATTCGAAAGCTAGAAAAAATGGATTCTATACTTTAATATTGCCTAAGAATTTATCTTACTATGGTACTATAATTAAGTATGAATTTTTGGGAAATAAAAATAAATTAAAAACATTAAAAAAAGGGGATATTGTTTTTGGTGCAGAAGGTTTTGAGAAAGGGCGTTCAATTGTTGTAACTAAGGAGCTAACGAGGACGATAACGAATATTCACGGAATGACTTTAAATCTTCAAGAAGGAGATTTAACAATCTCAATTTTTGTGAAATGTTTTTTAGATTATTTGAGAAAAAAAGGATTAATTGATATTTACGCCGTCGGAGGCAATGGAGGAAGTTTAGCTCAAAAATATTGGTATATGATTCCTTTCCCAAACTTCCCTGAATCAAAACAAAAAGAAATTGCTGAGCTTTACTATAATTCTGTTGATTATCCTACTAATTTAAACCTTAATAATTTCTTAGAAGAGGATACTAAATGGAACAAGAAAGCAGGTATTTTACAACTTGACTTATCAGCTAAAAAACTAAAAGAAAGACTTAACGAAGTTATACATAAAATTGTAATGGATGAAGAAGTACAAATAGATTTCGAGGTAATAAAATGATATTTACCGTAGCGTGCGGTACTCTCGCCGCTTTCGTGGCTCGCCCTTCGGTTCTGCTAACAAGCGTTCAAAGCCGCCGGAATTAAAAGATAGGAGGAAAGAGTCATGAAAACTATGAGGAAAAAAATAAAGATGATAGTTGAAAAAACAGATACGGGATTTTCGGCATATTCCGAAGTATACCCGATTTTCACAACCGGGAAAACAATACCCGAATTAATAAATAATGTTTATGAAGCAGTCCAACTATTTTTTGAAGACAGCAATAAAAAAATCACCCATGATAACATAAAGTTTGAAATAGACTTCCAACAATTTTTCAAATATTATAAAGTTTTAAATTCGAAATTTCTCGCGGAAAAAATAGGAATGAATCCGACTTTATTATCACAATACATTCAAGGCAGAAAAAAACCGTCTGCAACCCAGACCGAAAAAATATTAGCAGGCATTCAACAAATTGGGCGAGAATTATCCGAAGTGAATTTGATTTATAATAAATAAGCGCCGGTTCAACAATGCGTATAAATGAAAGTAAGCGCGAAAAATCCCGCTACTACTCATACACATAACCGTTATTATAATTACAAAACAGGAATTAAAGAATGGAAAAGAAATATATTGATATTTTATTCAAAATAGGGGAGTCATTGACTCTTGACAAAGAAAGTAAAAATATATTAACAAATATTGATGATGGATATTACATTAATTGTTCTGTGAATTGGAAGGAGAATAATATAAAATCTTTTACAAATGTTGAATTGATAAATATTTTCAAAGGACTTATCATTGCCGAACAATGTTTTACTCAATTATGTGGTTCTGCTACTATTGGTAAGTTTTTATATAAAGAAATTCAAAATAGAAATCTTGATGAAAATTTGGAAATTGCAAATTGGGCTTATATTAATACAAGTAATGGGTATATTCCTTTCGATTCAAATGGAAATATTAGAGCAATATCAAAAAATGCATATGAATTTATTCAAAATGATATTGCATTCTCGTATCAAATGAAAGTTGAGAAAATAGAAAAAGAGAAAAGGTTGCTACAAAAAAAAATTGAAGGATTGAAAAGAACACTATCTCAAAAGGAAAAAGAAATAAGAACCTTAAAAAGAAGATTAGAATTGGCGAAACTATCAAGTACAGAACTCGTTAATGAAATAATTAATGATAATTCTAAACCCGTTTATTTTTATTATCACGAAATTGAGACTTTGATTAATGACAGGTCTGTTGATAGAAGCCTTTTAGAAAGTATATTAAAAAAATTTAAAGAAAAGGAAAAAAAGAAATTCAAGGACTTAAAAAAAAGACTTATAGAAGAAATAGCAAACCGTTAACATTGTGTATAAGTAATTGCTAGCAAAGTGCAAAAATGAAAGAAAGCGCGAAAAAAACAGCACCTACTTTTTCACACGAATGTTATAGCCAATAAAAGTAAGATAAAATCATCAAAATTATGATACAAATTATTTGTGAAAATGTGAGACGTTATACCAAAAATGGAGAAATATGAATGAATTAATTAAAAATAAGGAATATAATGAACTGGTAGAAAATATTGGTTCTGTTTATAACAAAGCGAAAAACAAAATCATTTCTACTATTAATGTAGAAATGCTTGATGCTTATTGGAATATTGGTAAAAATATAGTTGAATTTGAACAAAAAGGAAAATTAAAAGCAGAATATGGAAAAAAATTGCTAATAAACTTATACAAAGATTTGTCAGCAAAATATGGCAAAGGTTTTAGCCGTAGCAATTTACAATATATGCGACTTTTTTATTTGCACTATCCAATTCGCCAGACAGTGTCTGGCAAATTGAGTTGGTCACATTATGTAGAATTATTGACAATAAGTGATGATTTGGAAAGAAAATTTTATCAGAAACAAGCAGAAATTGAAAATTGGACGGTAAGAGAACTAAAAAGAATTAAAAGGTTGGGGAAATTCTATTGTTGAAAATTTATCAAAGGATTTAAAGGCTGAATTTCCAAAAACAAAAGGATTTTCCAGAAGAAATCTCTTTTATATGAAGAAATTTTATAATTTCTACAAATGCGATTTTGAAAAAGTGCAACAACTCGTTGCACAAATTCCATATAGATATAATATAAAAACTATTAGCGTATAAAGGAGCTAATTTTTATATAAAGAAACTATAGAAAGTAATTGGTCGCGAAATTTTTTAGAAATTCAAATTGAAAATAACTTCGCTAATTTTTTTATAAAAATAATAACCATTTTTTAACATTTACCCGCAAAACATTTCCCTTTCCTATCCGCTTCTTATTCGATAAATTTATGTTATGAAGAAAATTTTGATTTTCATATTATTTTTCTGCGGCGGATTAAATGCGCAAACTTCTTTGTTGCCAACATCGGAGTTCGGGAAGTTCGAGAATGCTTCGGCTTTTTCCGTAACGGACAACGGCTTTATATTCGTTGCCGATTCTTACTCGAACGAAATTTTCAAATTCGATACGCTCGGTAATTTAATAAGATTCATCGGCGGATACGGTTGGGAAGAATCGCAGTTCGATGAGCCCGCAGATATTTTCGCCAATACGTTAAACGTTTACGTGGCGGATAAAAACAACAACCGCATACAAATTTTCGATAAGGATTTGAATTTTTTATCGGATTTTAAAAATCAACCCAACGATGAAAACAATTTGGGATTTGCCTATCCAACGAGCTGCGCCGTTTCAACCCAAGGGGATTTGTTCGTGCTCGATTCCGATAATTCGCGGATTCTTAAATTCGATTTGAACGGAAATTTCCTGCAGGAAATCGGCGGACTTGATGCAGGCGACTTTTCCGTTACCGCCCCGCAAAAATTTGCCGTTTCAAACGACGGGAAAATTTTTGTGCTCGACGAAAACAGAATCCTTGTATTCGATTATTACGGCAACGGTTTGTTTAAAATCAATACCGGTTTCAAAGCGGAAAATATTAACCTTTCCAATAATTTTCTTTCCGTGAACAACGGTTCGAAAGTAACCATAACCGATTTAACTGCAAACCGGATAACCGTTTTAACGAAAACCGAATTGAACCTTCCGGAAAACGTAAATATTGTTGAAGTTGCAATAAGCAATAACAATCTTTACCTGCTTACCCGAACGGATATTAAAATTTTTAAGTTCATTAATTCTTCCCCGGAAAATGAAGATTAAAATTTTTCTCTTCTTTTTAATTTTATTGTGGACGGCAGGCATTTTCATTCAGTTTTTTATTCCCGGAGTAAACGAATTATTTTATGCTTTGCCGTTTGTGGAAAGGACTTATGCCACGGTCTGCCATCAACAGCCGGAAAAATTAATTACGGTCAACGGATTCCATACACTTGTTTGCGCAAGGTGCACGGGAATTTATTTGGGTGCGTTTATTTCTTCCTTTGCAGTTTTATTTTTGAAGATAAAAAATAATTTGAACTTAAAATATTTGTTAATCGCCGCCGTTCCGCTTGCCGGAGACGTTTTACTCTATTCGCTCGGGGTTTACCCTTATTCCAAAACGGTTGCCGCAGTTACCGGATTCCTTTTAGGTTCGGTGGGATTTTTATATATTCACGAGGGAATTATGAATTTATTAAAACAAACTAATAAAAGGAACTAATTTGAAAAAGAATCTACCCGCACTTGTTGCCGGTTTTGCCGCCGGAGTGTTACAAGTAGTTCCGGTAATTAAAAGTTTTTCGTGCTTAATTATTTTACCGCTTGCAGGAATCTTTGCGCTCAGCCTTTATCAAAAATCCAATAAAATTTTCACACCGATAGATACCAAAACAGCCGTTATAACAGGTTTAATGACAGGCTTGTTTGCCGCATTGTTCGGCACGTTTTTCGAAATAATAATTACGCTTATTACCAAAACGAACGACTTGGTTTACGTTGTTAACGATTTGTATGCGTTCATCGAAAGTTTTCCGGTGGACGAAACGGTAAAATCGCAAGTTATCGCACTGACCGAAGATGTGGTAAACTCAATTAAAACAACCGGATTTTCTTTTCTTTACTCAATGTCGGTTCTCGTAAACAATTTAATTATCAATCCGGTTTTTGCAATGATAGGCGCTTTGATCGGTTTGAAATTCATCAATTCAAAAATCCGGAACAACTGAAAATGATAAGCGCCGGAATATTCTTGCTCCATTTCATTTTCCTTGTTTTCATTGTTTATAAAAAATGGAAAGAAGAATCCGCCTCAGCGGGAATGATGAATGCAATTTTAATAATTGTTTTGTTTGCCGTCGGGTGGTCGCTTTCCGCAATGATTGCAAAAATAATTTTTCCGGCGGAAGGCTTCGGCAAAGAACTAAACTTGGATACGCTTTCCCTTATTTTGTTAACTATTGCCGAGTTTTTCTTCTACAGGTTTTATTACCAGGATGTTTTTACCTCAAACGGAAAGGAAAAACAATAACCGCAGTCTGAACTGCTTGGTTTTGTGTTTCGGGTAAAGGTTCAAATCTCCATTTGCGTAATGAATTAATTGCAGCCATTTCCAAACGCGTATCGGCTTTAATAAGCGGAATTATTCGGCCTACCGTTCCATCCGGCAGAATTGTGAATTTTAATTTTACGTCAATCTCTTTGGAAACTCCCGCGGGATATTCCGGAAGTTTATAACTGTAAATTTTCCTTTTCCCCTTTCCACCGAAATCGATTTCGAATCCGAAATTACCTTCGCCTTCCCCGCTTAATTCTTTGCCTTTCGTATCTTTTGTTTCGTCTTTAACAACGGGATTAGTCTTTTTCGATTCGTTCTCTGTTTTCTTTTTCTCTTTGGCTGCAACCACTACTTTATTTTTCTCATCGGTATTTTTTGTTTTGGGAACGTTGACTTTTTTTATTTCGGTTTTCTTTTTCTTCTTTTGTTTTTCGGGTTTAACAACTTTGGTTTCGTTTTTTTTCGCGTTTCCCAAAGGACCGGGCGAGCTTAATTCCCCAACCGTTCCGAAACCGATTGTAACATATTCGTCGTTATTGACTTCGGGAGTAAAACTGAGAAACAGAAATACCAAAGCAAGCAGTAAATGAATACCGACGGAATACAAATAAGATTTTATCGAATCTTTTTTCGACATAACTAAAAGACTTCTTTTTCCGTTTCGATTGTAAATTTATCTATTCCAACACTTTTCGAAGCATCGATAACTTTAATAACGGTTTCAATGTTTACAGACTTATCCGCTCGGATAATCAAATTATCTTCGGCGCTTTGGCGTTTCAATTCTTCGAGTTCGGCCGGTAGCGAAGCAATATCGACAGCCTTGGAACCGAGAAAAACTTTTCCTTCTTCCGTAATCGAAACAACCAGTTTTGTAGGTAACGATTGTTCCATATTTTTTGCCGCCGGAAGTTTTACTTTAACTCCCGTTTGCACCACAAACTGTGAAGTAAGAAGAAAAAATATCAACAGCAACAAAACAATATCCGTTAAGGAGGAAAAGCTGAAAATAGTAAGCGGTTTTTGACTCATTTCGAATTTCATAATTTCACCCTAAAGTTCAATTTCAATATCTTCTTCTTCGGCTCTTTCGTGTCCCGAAGTAACTTCGTCGAGTATATCCACAACATCGTTCGATACTACTTCCATTTGCAACACAAGTTTTTTAATTGCGGAAACAAGGAAATTGTAAAACGTGTAAGCAATTATACCAACCGCAAGACCGAATGCCGTAGTTAATAACGCTTCCCAAATTCCTCCGGCAAGGTCGTTAGGATTTGCCGCGCCTTGTAAATCTTGAATTTTCATAAATGCGGCTATCATACCCGTTACGGTGCCTAAAAATCCGAGCAGCGGCGCCACACCGGAAATTGTTGCCAGAACCGAAAGTCCTTTTTCCAATTTACTTATTTCTTGCTTGCCTGCGTTTTCAATTGCCTCTTTAACCCTTTCCCTGCCGAGGTGGTATTTTTTCAGTCCTTGTTTTACGATATTTGCCGCAGCGGAATTTTCTTCAATGCAATAACTTATTGCACCGGAAATATCTTTGCGTTTTACCATTCCCCTTATTTTTACAAGGAACGCCGGAACGTTCATTTTGGATTTTCTTATTACAATGTATCTGTCGATTATAATAGCAACGGCAATAATAGAAGAAATAAGAATAAGCAGCATTATCCAGCCGCCTTTCATAAAAATTTCCAGAACACTCATATATTTCCTTCCTTATCTAATAAATGATTTTTTAATTTTCCTTGCTTTATCCAAAGAATTGATTTTTGTAATTCTTACACGGTACCATGTTCCCCGCGGACCTAAATCGGCGGAAACAACTTCCGTTTCGTAACCGCGATTGCGGAATTTTCCGGCTGCTTTCTCAGCCGAATTTTTATTTTTCCAAGAGGAAACTTGCACTGCGTAATACTTTCCGTTGTAAAAAATCAAATCTTCTACTTCTTGTTCCTTTCCAACCGGAGAATTGTTCCCGTTAACCGCAACATTTTTTTTAGCTTTAGTTTCGGCAGGCGGAGTTATTTCCGCTTTTTTCACGGGGACGCTTTTCTCAGGGGTCGGGTTGACCGTTGTATTTTGTTGCTTAACCACAGGTGGTTTTTCCGCCGGTTGCTTTCCGTTCGCCGTTGTATTATTGGTAACGGTTCTCTCGTTCGTAACATCGCCCGCAACTTGTTTGCTAACGTTATTACCCGTATCAATTACAAAATAGTACAGTCCGGCAAGCGTTACAAAAATAAAAGCTCCGAGAATATACCAAAAGGTATTATCGTTTTTCTGATTAGACCGGGAATAACCACGTTCTTCAAACTCCTGTTGAACTTCGGCTTGCCGTTCCGGGCGGAATTCTTTTTCCGGCGTGTTCAATTCTTCTTGCTCCGCTTCCGGTTTTTCGCTTTCTACTTTTTCATCGTCTGTACTTGCGGTTTCTTCATCGAGTGTTTTATTTTCAAAAAATTCATCTGATTCATCGTTAGTAATTTTATCTTCCGCCGTTATTTCTTTTTCCGCGCTCCCCTTTTCTTCTTCCGCTTTTTTAATTAATTCATTGTATTCCTTCTGTAAATCGGTTTGTTCTATATCGACCAACAAATTACTTTCGTCGAAAATAAGTTTTTCGTTTTCCGTCTCCGCCTGAATCTCATCGAAATCTTTTAAGTTCTCATTGTGATTGTGATTTTCATTTTCCTTTTCATTTTCCTTTTCATTATAATCTTTCAAGGGCTCAATATTATTTTCGTTTTCCGCATCAAGAATTTTGTCGATAATTTCTTCGTCCGTTTTATCCATTTTCTCATTCGAAATGCTTTCGCTTAAATCCGGTTCAAACGTCGGGGCTTCGTTCACTGTTTTTTCGCTCAGGTAATCATCCCACAAATCGAACTTCTCCAATTTTTCCGAACGGGCTAACAAATCGTTTATTCTTTCTTGAATGGATTTTTGAATATAAAGCTCTTCGGTGGCGACATTCCCTTGCGCTGTATTGCTAACGGGGATAAGGGGTTTACCGATTCCTAGACTGAAAATTTTGTCGGTATATTCCCTTCCCACCCGGTTGTATTCCTCTACGTCGATAGTTAAAAAGAGCGAGAGTTTTTCGTCTTCGGATGCAGAATAAGCAGGCGAAAAAATTATTCTGCTGCCAACGTTGTGTCCCGAATTTCCGGCAACAACGGGTTCTTTTTTCAACTGGAAAACTCCTATTTCAGGAATTTTTATCGCTTCGCCGTAATTCAGCAGACTCGTTACTTTATCGATAAAAATTTTGAAAGCAAGGTCTTTCTGCGTTCTGGAAACACCAAGGTTTTCCGCCATTTTCAAAATAAGGTTTTGTTTGTTCATGTTAGCCCTCTAATGTTATGAACCAAATTAAAATTTTACCATCTGTATTCAAAACCCGCGATAACATCCAATGTTTTCGCGCGGTAATTTTCAAACAAATAATTTTTTCTGTTGAACAGATTCTCCGCATCGAAAGTTATTTTGAAATTTTCGAATAATTCGTAACCTACCGAGAATCCGAAAGTTAAATAGTCGGGAACCGTTTTTGTATTTTGCAAATCGGCATAAATTTTCGCCGAGTAATTCAACCGGAGAGTCGCATCAAGCCGGTCGTTAAAACCGTACCAATATGTAAATTCACTCGTCAACAACGGATAATACGGAATTTGATTTCCGCCTTTGGTTATAATTTGATATTTCAAACCGGCTGATAGTTTTCCGTACTTGAAGAAATCGAAGAATGCGTTAGTATTAAACGCAAAATCATTCACCCCGTCGAGTTCGGCAAGAATAAAATTACCCGAAGTATCCGGTCTTTCGAAATAAGGTAAATTATCGTAACGGTTGAATTCCAAATCAGCGTCAATCTCAAAATATTGCAAGTAACCGTAAGCTAACGAAAATTTTATATTATTATTTCTCTTCATGTAAACATTTTCAATGCTATTAAGTTTGTAGAACCGGTTTCGATTGATAAAATCGGAAACAGTTAAAAATTCCGTGCGCGGCGCAAATTCGGCAAATGCGGAAAGCCTTTTGGTTATTTTCGTTCCGACTTTTATATGCGGCGAAAAGAATCCGCTGTTATCCCGTTGCGAAAAGAACAATCCGGCTATCAATTCCATCCTTTTAAAAATTTTCAGACGCACTTCAGGTTTTATGGTAAAATAATCATAAGAACTTTTTCTGCTTAAATTATTGACCAAACTTTGATTTTGTACCGAACCGGTAAGCCCGAACGTAAGAAGTCCCACCGGAAATTTTACGAATGCCCCGGCGGTTGTTAATGTTTGCGTTAATTTATTTTCGTCGAACTTAATCAATTCACCGGAAATTCCTATTCCGTATCTCACGGAAGAAAAATTATTCGAAATACTTAATCCGATATTTCCGTTGCGGGTTACACGGGTTAAATTTACGGCGGAACCGTACAAATTATAAGAGTTCACAAAATATTCACCGGATAAACCTAATCTTAATCCGCCGAGAGTTTTTTCATTGTGATCAAACGAATATCCCAAATTTAATTTTGCCCCGGTTTGATTAAAGCCGGCATCTTTAACAAATTCCCTTTCGCTCATTCCCCAAATATCGGCATTTAGAAAAAGTCCGCCGTATTGATTATTATAGAAAAATTCACCTCTCGGAAACGTTACCGTTCCAACAGCGCCGGTTAAAAGTGCATTGTATTCCGATATTTTGTTTTCCGGTCCAACAATAAACGCCGGATTGGAAACTTCTACCGGAGTTAAGTTTTCCGGAGTTTCGGATTGTGAAATGTATTTTTTTATGTTCATCGGAATATAGGGCGGTTTCTGTTTTTTAACTTCGGGAATATTAATTTTCCTGACGCCGGTAATAACAAATTCCGGCAATTCCACGCTTTGCCCTTCTCCCGATTGCTGTGCAATAACGGAACCCGCAAAAATTAATGTTGCAAATATTTTAATTAATACTTTCATAACTTTTTCAATTTTGATTTGGCTTCGGCACCGTATTTATCGGTACGGTGTTTTTTCAAAACCGCCGAATACATTTCCTTGGCGTTTTTCTTATCGTTAAGTTTTACGTAACAATCGCCCAATCTGATTAACGACCGTGTGTACCATTCGTCGTATCCGGAAAAAATCGAGCGCACTCTCACAAAAGCGGCAATTGCGTCTTCCGTTTTGTTTTGATCGAATAACGCTTCTCCGTAATAATATTGGGCTTTTGCACCAACATCGTCTTTTCGTGAGCCCGCAACTTCCCTGAACAATTCTTCCGCTTTTTTATAATTCTTTCTCGCAAGTTCAATTATGCCAAGTTCAATTTTAGCTTTATCGGAAAAGATTGTTCCTGGGTAAATTTCCAAAACCGTTAACAGCGAGTTATATGCTTTGGGAATTTCATCTTTCTTGATAAAAACCTCGGCTTTTTTAAAAGCAATTTCGGCGGCACCTTCTTTGTTTTTCAACTTATCGAAAGTCGATTCGTAAAGCTCAATTTCCCCGTCATAGTTTTCGCGTTTATCGTAAATGGCGCCTGCTTCAATCACCGCTTGCACTGCGATATCGGATTGAATGTAATTATTAATCACTTTGTGGAAGTTAATTAAAGCTTCGTCGTAACTTCCCAAGTTCGATGCACTTTTCCCAATCCAATAATAAGCGTTCGGCACAAGTTTACTCGCCGGAAATTTTACAATAAATTCTTTGTAACTGTTGATTGCTTCTTTATAGTTGGCAATGCTGTAAAATATTTCCCCTTTTTTGAAAAATATCTTGTCGTTAAATTCGGGTTGCGAATTAGTTTGAATTATATTGTCAATAAATTTAACCGCATCGTTAGTCCGGTCGGTTACTTCGTAACAATAAATTATTCCGTTAATTGCATCGAAAACATATTTTGTGTTCGGGAAGCGTTTAATTAATTCCATATATTTTCTTATGGCTTTTTCATATTGACCGAGATTAAAATACGAATCGCCGATGGAGTAAATAGCTATTGGTATAATTTTAGATCTCGGATATTTTTCTATTACACTTTCGTAACTCGTAATCGCTTCTTCAAAATTTCCTTGCTGGAAATTAACCCAACCGATTAAATATTGAGCTTCGTCGCCGTATTGTGAACGGGGAAATTTCTTCTGCAATTCCCGGAAAACAGTAATGGCTTGATTTGAATTTCCGGCTTGAAACAAGGCTTGTCCGTATCTGTAATAAGCTTCATCCGAACCGGCAAGCCGTTTATTTTTGAAAATCAGTTCATTGTATAACTTAGCCGCCTTTTGAAAATCTTTCACTCCGAAATAAGATTCTGCCAACCTTGTTTTAATTTCAAGCAACCTTTTATCTTTGTTAAACCGGTTCAAATATTTACGAAAGAGATAAGCGGCATTTGCGAAATCTTTGGAGTTGAAATAAGAGTAAGCTTTTCCGTACAAAGTTTCTTTCAATAAATTTTTGTTCTTAGTTTTAACGTTATTGTAGTTTGAGATTGCCAGTTTGTATTTCTTTAACGCAAAACAGGATTCGGCTAAATAAAAATATTTTCTGCTTTTCTCTTCGGGATTTAGACCGGAAATTATTTTTTTAAATCGCTTGATTGCTTTCGACGGTTTATTCAAATAAAACTGCGCAATCCCCAAACCGAGCAATCCCTTGTTTTGTATTTCCGCCGAAGGATTAAGCTCAATGCAATCACGAAAATACTTCTCTGCCGATTTATAATCTTTTTTCTCAAGACTGATATTTCCCAAAAGTAGAAACGCTTTGGCTTTTGTTTTAATATCGGGGGAATTAGTAGCGGAAATTAAATCGCGTTCCGAAAGGGAAAAATTGTTATCGTCCAATTTTGCCAAACCCAAATTCAATTTGGCTTTAGCAGATAATTTATGTTGCGGATACTTTTCCAAAAAACGGTTGAAAATCCCGACCGCTTCATCCCGCTTACCGCTTAATCTTTTGCATTCCGCAGCCCAGAACAACGCATTAGCAGCAAGCGTATCGGTTTTAAGTTTTGCGATATTACTAAAAATTTTGAATGCATCGTCGTAATTCTTGTTCCCGAAGTGCACCCAAGCCAAACTGTAACTGATTTTATTTCTGAATTGTTTATCGATATTGCCCGAGAGCAGCTCCGAAAATATTTCCGAAGCTTTTGCGAAATTATTTTGAGCATAATACGTCCGCCCCAAAACAAACATAGCTTCTTTCCGGGAATCTTCCGGCAAACGGTCAATTAAAGGGTCGGTCAATTCGAGTATCGCACTTTCATATTCGCCAAGATTGTAATAACAAACTCCGATACGCAATTGCGCGTAAGGCAATAAATTACTTTTTCTGTAAAATGCCAAAAGTTTATCGTAATATTCAACGGCTTTTTCGTAATCGCCTTTCCTTTCGTAAATATTGGCGAGCGAAAAAACGGTTTGATCCATAAATTCGTTCTTGCGTTTGATTTCTATCGCATTTTTCAGAAAATCAATTGCTTCATCGAAACGTTCTTGCCTTACATAACTTTCCCCGATTAAATAATAAACGGAACCTGTAAACGAACCGTACGGATATTGTAAAAGATAAAGTTCAAGTTTTTGACGGGCATTATCATATTCAGCCAACTCGAAAAACAATTCACCGAGTTTGTATAATGCTTGGGGTCGGATTACCGAATATTTATAATCGCTAACGAGTGAAGTGAGTTCTTGGATGGCGCCTTCAAAATCGTTAATTGCAATCAGGCTTTCCGCAGAATAGTATTTAGCAGAAGCAATTAAATCGCTTCGCGGATTATTTTTTATAAATGCTGTAAATAATTCGTATGCTTTTGCGTAATCTTTTTTACCGAACGAAGTCAGGGCTTCATCGTAATAATTACGGGAAGATTGACCCCGGATAATTCCAAAAGTCAAAATCGCAATAATTACTATATGCCGGATATATTTAACCACTAAGCTATTGCCGAAAATATTATGTAAAAAATAAACACGCCCGCCATTCCGGAAACGAAGTTAACCCAGTCGTTATTAAACCAACTTAGTCCTTTCACTCTAACGGTTTTTGAACCGCAATGACTTTTTCTCTCCGTCACCTTCCCGCAGACCCTACAACCGTATTGCACTTGAACAGTTGCGCCAAGGAAACTATCGATTATACTTCCCCCAAAACCGGTAAATGTAATCGCCGGAATGAGAAATATTAAATTGCTAAGCCACGGAGCGGAACTCAGCCCTATAACCGCTGCGCCGATAAGAGCCGCTAACATGCCTGCAACAGAAACTCCGCCGGAAACCCCTTGTTCTACCTGGCGGAACGTTGTAATGTTATACGTTTTCCTCATCTTAAGTGTTCCTAATTCGGTTGCCCAAGTATCTGCTGTCATGACCGCCAAATAAACCGTGTATAACAAAAACCATATTTCGTTGGGATAAAAAAAGTTCACCATAACAAGTATTCCGCCGAATCCGCCGTTTGCAACAACTTGCCAAAAATCCCTTTTACCGGTTTTTTCAAAAACTTCATCCATCCGGTTTGTTCTTTTTTTCCTCAAATTCGAGAAAAAACTGGACGTAATAAAAAACGTTAAAAGCGGAACGCTCCATTTTATTCCCCCCAAACCGAATATTAAACTGCCCAGCAAAAATGCGGCAACGGCTCCGTCTTTACTAAGCGATTCTTTCTTATAAGCTAAAGACGAAATAAAGAACGCTAATGTTACAGCTAAAATTAAATTTACCGGTTCAGAAAACATTTTTATATTTTCTTATAATATATAAAAATATATGGATAAGTTAAAATATTTTCTCTGCTAATTGTTATAATTCCTTATTATTCAACGAGTTAATGTGGTTGCGGCAAAATCAAAAAGAAAGATTCGCACAGTTTTCAGGCGGGAAAAAATTCAAATAAATTTTAAAATAAAAAACCCTCGCGAACGAGGGCTTTTATATTTAGCATAAAATTAAATATTAATTCAAGTATTTTAATTCGTGTTTACTTCTGTCTCTGTATAATTTATCTTTGGAAGCAATAACAAAATTTTGTTTAGCGTTTGCTTTGTCTTTGAGACCCTTGTACGCCAAGCCTTTATAGAAATAAGGTGCGCCTTTCGGAACTTTGGATTTTTTACTTCGATATTTAATTGCATTGTCAGCGGCTTCCAAAGCTTTTTGATATTCACCCATTTCAATGTAAGCATCGGCAAGTTTTAAGTAAGCGGCATCGTAATTATAAGCTTCAACCGCTTTTTCCAAATATTCGATGGCTTTTTTGTAATTTTTATCCCTTGCTTCCTTATCGCCTAATTTGGTATAAGCAAGACTGATATATTTTTTAGCGCGTTTTTTAAGTTTGGGCTTTTTAACCGATTCCTCGAATTTTGTAAAATATTCGATGGCTTTTAAGTAATCGCCTTTGGCATAATACGTTGTACCCAAACTGTTATAAACAATTGTAAATTCGGGATTAGCTTCCAAACATTTATGGAAGGATTCGAGAGCTTTATCGAACTTACGGAGTTTTTTATATGCAATACCTTGCTGGTAGTAAATTCTGTAATCTTGCGAAATTTCAAGCGCCTTGGAATAATCTTCAATTGCGCCTTCATAATTTCCCGATTTCAACATTTTGTTGCCGGAATTATATAATTTTGCCGCTTCCGGATCCATTTCCTTATTCTGCGCGGAGACAAAACCGACCGATAACAAAAGCAGACTAAGTATTAAAAAAACAACCTTCTTCATACTTTCCCCTTTTTTTTAATTTAGATGACTAGTGCGGAAGACGGGACTTGAACCCGTACGCCCTTGCGGGCACTACCCCCTCAAAGTAGCGTGTATACCAATTTCACCACTTCCGCATAATCGAACTTGAAAGATAAATTATCGAAAGTAAAAAATCAATACTTTATTTTGCCACCTGAAAGTTTAGTACCGCAATCAATTCTTTAACAGAAATTTTCCTTTGAAGTTCCAATTTTTCAAAGATTCACAATAAATGTGACAAAATATCTTTTATGGTCTAAAGAAATTGATTACCGCTAATTATTTTCTCTTCCGTTTCTTAACGAGGAAATCGGCAATTTTTCGTCTGAACCGGGATTCGAAAATTACCATTTTTGCAATTTGTTCGGGAATTAAAATATCTGTGAGAGAAGCTATAAATTCTTTTTTGTTTTTCGCAAGTTGTATTTCAATTCCGTTAATTTCGTTTACCAACGACATTATTTTATTTTGCCCTGCGGAATCATCAACGTAATTTTCCAAAACCGAAATCAAGCTGTCTTTCCGCTCCATTAATTTTTTCTGAAGTTTATGATGTTTATTTTTTCTTGCAAAAAAACGCACGGAAGTTTCTTCGTCCAAGTCAAGTATTTCCAAAAGTTTTAATTTCTCAAGCTGTTCTATTTTTGCCCATCCTTTACCGAAATGGTGCGGTCGCCTGTGTTCAATTTGTGCGTTACTGACTATTGTAAACAATATCAGAATAAATACGGTCATCGCAATTTTTTTCATTGTTTCACCTATAATTTTTTTACTGAAATTTCTTTTTCCAATTCGGTTAACTCTTCCTCGTTGAGAGAGTTAAGTATTAACATTAAATCGCTTTCAGGTAAATTCCGGAAATATTCCGCAGTCAAATCGAAATCGTTCAACCGGAAATAGGAATCATCCAAGTCGATTTGTTCATTATCAATAATATCCGAAACAAGAGTTACGGACGTAGTATCGTCGAATATTTTATCGAAATCGGAATCGGTAAGAAAAGATTTATTACCTTGTCCGACGAAATAAAAGATAATAACAAATACGCTCAGCACTATTGCCAAGCCATACGAAATTGTATAGACCCTTTTCTTTTGTTTTTCCGATTTTTCACGAATTTTTGGTAACAGCGAAGAAAAATAATCTTCACGGGTTTCAACATTACCCAAAGCCTCAAGGTTTTTCAGACGTTTGACAGTTTCGTTGTATTCTCTTTTTAAAGATTCCGAACTTTGCAAATCTTTCTCGAATTTCTCTTTCTCAACTTCGTTCATCCGGTAACTTAAATATTTTAATATTTTCTCTTTATTCTTCATTGCTCATTCTCTCTAAAATTTTTTGTAAAGCCAAATGATAACTTGCCTTCAACGAACCGATACTCTTGCCGGTTATTCCGGAAATCTCTTTATATGTAAGTCCTTCAAACCGTTTAAGCAAAAATACTTCCTTTTGTCTGGCGGGAATTCCGTTCAATATTTTGTTTAGCTTTTCCAATTTTTCTTTATCTTCATAAGATTTTATAATATCGTCGTTATTGCGTAAAAAATTTTCATGTTCATTATCCAACGATAAAAACTTTTTAATATTGTTTTTCTTTATTTTGTTCAAACATCTTCTGCTCGTTATTTGGAAAATCCATGTATATAACGACGAATTAAACTTAAATGTTTTTAATTTTTTGTAAACTTGAACCAATACATCTTGCGTTACATCGTCCGCATCGGGATGATTACCCAGCATTCTTCTTGCATGCCAATAGATTTTTTTCCTATAACGGATAACAATTTCGTTGAAAGCACGTTCATCACCATCCAAAAATTTCCGAACAAGAATTTCGTCTTTCTCTTCCGCCATATTCTCCGTCCTTTGAAATAGTTAGACAACTCCCGCGCCGGAAAGGTTTAATTAAACCTTTACTTTAATGGGTTTGTCTAACGGTAAAAATACCAAAATCATCATTCATTAAAGGAGGAAAAAATGAAAGTTCAAGTTAAGAATTTTGTCCCGTCTTTCTTATTTTTATTAATAATTCTAACCGCAAGTGTAATTGCTCAGCCGCGACCCAAACCGCCGGTCGATGCGAATTTCAAACACGGAAAAATAATCAATAAGTTGAATCTGGACGAATCCCAAAAAAATCAATTTTACGAAATAACATACGGGCACAGAAAAAAAGCTATAGATTTGAGAGCGGAAATCCGGAAAACCAAATTGGAAATAAACAAAATGATGAACACAGGAAATATTGATGAAGATAAAATCCTTTCGCTTTCGGATAAGATAGATGATTTACAAGGAAAGATTATGCGATCGAAATTGAATACATGGTTTGCGGTTTATAAAATTTTAAAACCGGAGCAGCAAAAAATTTGGATTTCCAATTTCAAAAGATTTGTTGAAATGCATAGACCCGGAAAGTTCGAACATCACCGAATGGGAATGAGAGGAAAGTTCGGAAATTTCTTTAAACCAAAATTTTAACGAACATTAAGAGGTTGCGTGTCAACGGCACGCTTCCTCTTTTATAAATTAGGATTACCGCTGCCCTTGGCTTTTAATTTATCTATTACTTTCATATACCGCGCATAACCTTTCGGCATGCTGCTTTTTCTCTGCTGTAGTTTCATTTCGGCAACTTTATCTGTACGAAACGGTTGCCCGTCTTTGTCTACAAAAAACTTTGAGATAATTGCGAAAATTTCGTCATAACTTTTAATGGACATGAAATCCATGTCGTACAGTTGATCGAAAAAATAAATCAATTCCGTTTGCGAACCTTGCCAAACAATTTTTTTCTGTTGTTCTTTTAATTCGCGAATTGAAGTGGTATTTTTCGCAACCTCTTTTCTGGCTTGGTCAACTTTATTTTTCTTTTCAAGTTCTTCCATGGTTTCTGTTTCCGATAATTTTAATTTTTCCGAAATATTTTTATTTCCTTGTTTTATATTCGATTCATTCTGGGAAATATTTATCTTTTGATCCCTTCTTTTAGTAAAATAATCGATTTCGGCATCTATTAATTTTCCCAGCCGTTCATATTTCTTAATTTCCTTTTTTATGTGCCTTAACAGAATATCTTCGTTCGGGTATCGTTGTTCGTTGGGGCGCGAATCGTAAAATGCCAAAAGTTGTTTCATAAATTTGTTTAATTCGGGGCATCCGTCTTCCAAAAAAATGTTATCCATAGCATATTTGCGCAAGGGTAAAAACTTTTTTTTAGTGAAGCACTGAATTACACGGTTTATCTCTATTTTTATTTGATAGAGATAACTAAGCTTCTCTTCGGGTGAGGAAATTAACTCCAATGCAAATTTAATTTTATGGTAATTCAGTTCGTAAATATTCATGCGTTTCTTTATTTTTTTTTGACAAGGTACACTTTCCCATTTTCATTATCGGTTTAACGGAGAAAATGTTTAGTGTTTATTTGGGGATTATAATTTTTTTCCAGTGCTAAAATCATTCTAATATTTTAATATCCCAAAAGGGGGCATGGTATGATTTAAAGTTATCAATGAAAATAAAAAAGGGCTCTTTCGAGCCCCTTAAAATTATTTCACTAAAGTAAAATATTTTTTACTTCATCAACATCATCTTTTTAATTTCCGAGAATTTATCGGTTGTCAATTTATACAGATAAATACCGGAAGGCAGATTATCCGCATTAAATGTAACTTCGTGTACGCCTGCCGAAAGTTTTGCGTTAATCAGTTCGTCAACTTTCTGACCTAACAAATTATAGATTTCCAATTTTACGTTTTCAGCATTCGGCAAACCGAATTTTATAACCGTCGACGGATTAAACGGGTTCGGATAATTTTGGTCTAAGAAATAATCCTTGGGAATATTTTTGTCTTTACCTGCAATGCCCACCAGTTTTCCGTTTCCGCCAACGATTTGCGAAAAGTGACTAAGGTACAAGCACAATTTATCGGGGTTTCCTTCCACAACCTCCCATGTCATTCCTTCGGTAAAGTATTCGCCTCCTAAGAAATATGCGAAACTGATATCGTTAGGATCTATGCCCATGGATTCGAGAAAAGCCAAAAATTCCGGGGTCATCGGGAAACAAATTGTTGCATATTTCCCTTCGTTGAAGTAATAAAAATCTTCCAATGCAGTTTCGCCGCTTTGCTCGCCTGTTACTTTAATACCGAGGAAAACAAAGAACGGGTTACCTTCACCCGTCGGATCTACAAATCCGCCTCCGTTGCAATCGAGTTGCTGGAGTTGAATATCAAGATGAATATTTTCGTTAATTGCCCCGCTTTCCAGGCCGAATGTTGTGCCAACAAGCGCATTATATAGCTGCTGCCAATTAGGAATATATTCTGGGAAATCGAACGGGGGCAATGTGAAGACTTCTCCCTCCATAAAAGAGCCGGAAGTAATTTCAACCGGTTCGGGAAGACAATCGGATTTTAACGTAAACGTATAATCAACTTTGTTCGCTTGGTCTTCTTGTGCAAAAAGATTTGCCGAAAAAAGTGAAACAACCGAAATAATTAAGAAAACCAAAAGTAGGGATTTTCTCATGAGTTCTCCTTTCAATCTATTTGTTAAAGTTTCTACTTTTATTCAATTATCAGTTTATAGTGAATTTATAAAATTTATACAATAAATCAAACAATTTTTCGATAAACGTATAAAAATTATAAATCCCCGTGAACTGGACGGATAATGATTTCTTCGGGAACAACGGTGGAATCGAGATTATAAATTTGATAAATAAATTTGCCGACATCCTTCGACGTCATCATTTGTTCCCCGAAATTCTTGAGAGCTTTCTCAGGCCAAATGGGTGTGGCAGTTGCTCCGGGAAGAATATTTATAATTTTGATATTTGTATCTTTAACTTCTTTCCGGAGTACGTTCATAAAAGCCAACAAACCGGCTTTGGATGCGGAGTAAACACTGCTATTGGCGAAAATATCTTTTGCCGCAACCGACAAAATATTTATAACTATACCCTTATTGTTTTTTAACATTCCGGGTAAAATCATTTTCGATAAGTGAATGGCTCCGAGCAAATTAACGCTTATAATATTTTCAATTTCTTTCTCGGAATGTTTAACTGCAGGCTTGAACGCCGTTATTCCGGCATTGTTTATTAATGCCGTTATGTCATGTGATTTTTTTATTTCTTTAATAACGGATTTCAGCTCTGTTAAATTTCCCACATCGCACTTGAAGGGAAAAAAATCGGAAGAATTTTGCGGCAAGGATTTGCGAAGCGAATTCAATTTCCCGATTTTCCTCGAAATCCCCACCACGTTAATTCCGTTCGCGGTAAAAGCTTTAACAATTTCGGCTCCTATTCCCGAAGAAGCGCCGGTTAGCAATACTGCAGGATTTTTCTTTTTCATATCAAATTCTTTTATGTGAAATCAATTCCATAAATTCGCTTCTGGTTCTTGCATCTTCTTTGAAATCCCCGTGGACGGCGCTGGTAATGGAATACGAATTTTGTTTTTCCACCCCGCGCATCATCATGCACATGTGGTAACCTTCCACAACCACGGCCACACCAAGCGGATTTAAATATTTTTGCAAAGTATCGGCAATTTGTTGTGTCATTCTTTCCTGAACTTGTAACCTGCGCGCAAATACATCCACTATTCTCGGAATTTTACTTAATCCGACTATCTTTCCGTTGGGAATGTAAGCTACATGCACTTTCCCGTAAAACGGTATCATATGATGTTCGCACATACTGTAGAAGTCTATATCTTTCACGATCACCATCTCATCATATTTTTCATCGAAGATAGCGCCGTTTAATACTTCATCGATATTTTGATTGTAACCTTGCATTAAAAACTCGTAAGCTTTAGCAACTCTTTCCGGAGTTTTTAACAATCCTTGTCGTTTAGGATCTTCTCCGATTTCCAAAAGTATCGATTCAATATTTTTTTCAACTTTTTTTAAATCCATTTCCTAACCTTTAAATTCAAAATAATTATTTTCCGTTTCGTAAATTTTAACCGAATACAGTTTTCCGTTTGTAATTTTATCTTCAAGCTGTTCCCAAACTTTTATCGCAATGTTTTCAGCCGTGGGAATAACATCGGTCATAAAATCCACATCCATATTCAAGTTTTTATGATCCATTTTATCAACAACATTTTCTCTGATAATTTTTTTCAGCTCTTTCGTATCAATAACGTAGCCTGTCTCCGGGTCTACGGTTCCGGCAACGGTTACCTCTAAAACGTAATTGTGACCGTGACCGTAAACGTTACTGCATTTACCGAAAATTTCCACGTTACGTTCTTCGGTCCATTTTTTATTATATAATCTGTGCGAAGCGCTGAACACTTCACGCCGGGTTACATAAACCAATTTGTTATTCATTGCCTTCCAATATTTTTTTTACCTGGTCGACATGACCTTTAACTTTAACTTTGGGAAATATTTTCATAATCTTCCCGTTTTCATCAATAACAACGGTGGTTCGTTCAACTCCCATATATTTTCTGCCGTACATGCTTTTCTCTTTCCACACTCCGTATTTGTTCAGCACTTTCTTTTCCGGATCGCTTAAAAGCGGAAAAGGTAAATCGTATTTTTCGGCAAATTTTTTATGGGACTCAATCGAATCGGGGCTTACCCCTAAAACAACAGCTTTTATTTTTTTAAAATCTTCGATTGAATCTCTGAAATCGCAAGCTTCTTTTGTGCACCCGGGCGTATTATCCTTCGGGTAAAAGTATAAAACTACTTTTTTCCCTTTAAAATCCTTCAAGGAAATTTTCTTTCCGGTTTGATCCGGTAACGTAAACTGCGGGGCTTTTTTATTTTCTTCTATCAAGATTTTTTCCTTTCTTCTTTTTTGAATTAATCTTTTAATCTTCTTCCTATTCTTACCGTTACTTGGAATTCCACTTCCCCTTCGGAAGTAACGCGTCCTCTTTGTTCAAGTACTTCGAACCATGAAACACGCTTTTCCTCGTTGGCTTCTTTTACTACCGATTGAATGGCATCGGATAAACTGATTGTGGAAATCCCAACTCTGTCCGTTAATTCGTATGTTTTGCTCATGATATCCTCCTTTTATTTTCGAGATACAAATTTAACAAATCTTTTTGAAACTAAACTGTTAACCAAACGACATTAGTTCCGATATTTGACAATTCTAAATTTTGTGATTAGTTTTAGAAAAAAAATAAGCCGTTTAAAAGTGAACAAAGAAAAAGCACACGAAAAATTAAGGGAATTTCTTAAAGAGAAAAACCACCGCATAACTTCGGAAAGGTTCGAAGTGCTTGATTTTGCTCTCGATTACAAAGGTCATTTCGGGGCGGATGATCTGTACATTGAGATGAAAAATAAAGATTCCCAAATTTCAAGAGCCACGGTTTACAGTACTTTGGAATTGCTCGTTCAATGTAATCTGCTGGCAAAAAGAAATTTCGGGGACGGAAAAACGAGATACGAATCGAGTTTCAACCGGAAAAACCACGATCATCTTATTTGCATAAATTGCGGGGAAATTAAAGAATTTACAAGTCCGAAAATACAAGAAATAGTTGAAGAAATCTGCGAAACGCTCGGCTACGAAGAAGCGGGTTATTCGTTCAATATTTTCGGTAAATGCAAAGACCCGGAAAACTGTAAGCACTTCAAACACAACAAAGCCAAAAACAAATAGAGAAAGACAAAGCGGATGAAGAAAAAATATAAACCTAAATACCCATTGGTATGGCAAAAAGACGATTTTTTTATAAAAATATATTGTTCCATTCCGAATATTGCTACCGGGATAATTTTAACAACAAAAAAATCCGCTTTTGTAATTGATCCGGGAGACGGCATTCTGCGGGATTTAAACCGCGACAAATCCGCTCCGGAAATTTTAAGTATTTCCGATATTTTCATTTCACACGGTCATCATGACCATGTCGGCGGAGTTTGGTCACTGCTAACATACCTTTCGGTAATGAAAAAGAGAACCCCGCTAAATATTTTTTATCCCGAAGGATGCGTGGAAATCGAAAGTATTCATAATGCATTTCTTCAGGTTTATGCGGATGAACTTACTTACAAAATTAATCTTCACCCGATTAACAACAGCAAAAGTTTCACAAGAAAATCGGTTAAAATTAAACCTTTTAAGGTTAATCATAAAGAAATTGACGACGACGGGAATCCCGTTGCCGTTCCTTCGCTAGGTTTTAAATTTACATATAACGGAAAATCGATTTGCTACGGCGGCGATACCGCATACACGGAAACTCTGGTTAAAATGGCGAAAGGTTCGGATTTGGCAATCATTGAAGCGGGTGCGGAAGATGAAAGTTCTACGGATTTACATATGACGATTGAGCAAGCAAGCGAAATAGGTAAAACGGCTGAAGAGTATTTTCTGGTTCACGTACCGGATTAATTTTATTTTGTTCCCAAAACATTTTCTTCCGGCATGTTGTAGTTAATGGCATTTAACTTTTTAATGTACTCATCTTTAATTTGATTAAATCTTTCCATGTTTTCTTTTTTAACGGACTGCGAAGAAGGAAAATGCTGCGTCATATAATTAACCAATCTTCCGTTTTTCCAAAACCGGAAATCAAGATGCGGTCCTGTTGATAAACCCGAACTTCCTACATAACCGATAACTTGCCCTTGTTTGACTTTCACTCCCCGTTTTATTCCTTTGCCATATCTCGATAAATGCAAATAACCTGAAGTGTAAACGCTGTTATGTCTTATCTTAACAAATCTGCCGGCTTGCCCCTTGTACTTAACTTCCACCACAACTCCATCGCCAACGGCTTGAACGGGAGTTCCTATCGCAGCTGCATAATCTATTCCCAAGTGCGGACGGTAAATTCTTAAAATCGGATGAAATCTTCTCCTGGAAAAACGTGAGCTGATTCTCCTGTATTTTAACGGTGCTTTTAAAAACTCTTTTTGAAGACTTTTCCCTTCTTCGTCGAAATATTCCGTTTTGCCGTCTTGTTCAAACCGGAAAGCATAAAATTTATTTCCCATGTGAACAAATTCTGCCGCAAGGATTTCCCCAATGCCGATGAATCGGTCGCCAATATATTTTTCTTCGTAAATTACTTTAAATCTATCTCTCCGTTGAATTGTGTAAAAATCTATTTGCCAAGCGTAAACATCGGCAAGCTCAACTGCTAGTAAAGGACTCAAGTTTTCGTTTTGCAATGTTTCATACAACGAAGAATTAATCACACCGCTTGCGTAATTTATTTTCTTATTAACTTTTTTACTTCCGTTCGAAACAATAATGGTGTCTTTCAAAAAATACTTTATGTAATTTATCTTATCCTTATCGTAAATAAAATAAGCAAGCGTTTTGGCAGAATCGTCCGCAACATATGCGCGGTAAGTGTTTCCGGATTTAATTTTCCTTACGTTAAATTCGGGTTTGGAAACTTCTGCAATTTTTGTAATTCTCGCATACGGAATATCGTACTTCAGAAGAATATCGGCCAAAGTTTCATTTCTGTTTACTTTGTCAACGGAAATGCTATATTTCGTTGTATCGATTCCGTATTCGTCATTATGGTTAACGGGCTTTATTACCGGCGTGGCGGGTTGCTTTACACCGGAAGAGCAAGATGATGCTATTTGAAATATTAAAATTAAAATAAATAACCGGGCAACACGATAAATCACTTTAATACCGCAAAATCAAATTAAGAAAACTGACTAATTAATTTATCGATAATATCGAGACTCGAAAGTCCGTCGGCTTCGGCGTTAAAACTCGGTATGATTCTATGTCGCAAAACGGGAACAAGCGCCGCTTTAACATCATCGATATTCGGTGTAAATCTGCCTTCAACAATTGCTTTTGTTTTTGCGGCAAGAATTAAATATTGCGAAGCGCGCGGACCTGCGCCCCAACTTACCCATTCATTGATAAATTTAAGTTCGTTATTTCCGGGTCGCGTTGAATTAACAATTTTAACTGCAAATTCAATTACGTTTTCCGCAACCGGAACACGTTTCACCAAATCTTGATACAGCGTAATTTCTTCCCCCGAAATTACTTTGTTCAATTTATAATTGCTTTCCGCCGTGGTCGTTCTGATAATTTCAATTTCCTCATCGAACGAAGGATAATCGAGCCAAAGGTTAAACATAAATCTATCCAGTTGCGCTTCGGGCAACGGATAAGTTCCTTCTTGCTCAATAGGATTTTGAGTTGCCAATACGAAAAACGGTTCCGGCAAAGCGTAAGTCACGCCTGCAGCAGTAACTTTATGCTCTTGCATTGCTTCGAGAAGAGCGGATTGCGTTTTGGGCGGCGTACGGTTAATTTCGTCGGCAAGAATAATGTTAGCAAAAACGGGACCTTTAACAAACCGGAATGTTCTTTTCTTTGTAGTTTGATCTTCTTCGATTATTTCCGTTCCGGTAATATCGCTCGGCATTAAATCGGGAGTAAATTGAATTCTGCTGAAAGATAAATCCAGTACTTCGGCAAGGGTTTTAATCAATAATGTTTTTGCCAATCCCGGAACACCCACCAACAAACAATGACCGCGCGCCAATAAACTTAAAAGCAGTTTATCTATAATCTCCTCTTGCCCGACAATAACTTTTGCAATTTCTTTTTTCAGTTCTTTTACTTTACCGCTTAACTGTTCAACAAGTTTGGCATCGTTTTGGTTTTGATTGATATTTTCCACACTTATTCCTTAAACTCTAATTTCCCAATAAATTTTTTCTTTGAGTTCTTTAATCCATTTTTTAAATAGCTCTTCCCTCTTTTTAAATTCCGCAAGTTTTTTAAGTTCATCGTAGTCTTTATTCAAATCGGGTGCGTGCGCCGGAATATGCTTAATTAATTTTACTATGTGAAATCCGTATTCGCCGGGACCCAAATTCAATCTTTTCGGAAAGCCGATTTCACCTTCTTTCAATTTATAGATTTGGTCGAGCAAAGGTTTATCAAGCTGTCCCGTTTCGAAAGTACCAAGCACACCGCAATTGACGGCGGTTTGTTTATCGTCGCTGTATTTTTTAGCATAATAACAAAATGAGTTTACTCCGTTCACTATGCTGTCGCGTATTTCCGTTAAAAGTTCAATAGCTTTAATATCCGCTTGCGCATCACTTTTGGGTTTAATTAAAATATGTCTTGTATGAATTGTCTCGCCTCTTCTGTCGAGCAATTGAATAATATGAAATCCCACGGGCGATTCCACAATTCCCGAAATTTCATTTTTCTTCAGGGCAAACGCCACCGATTCGAATTCGGGATAAAACACTCCGCGTTTAACATATCCCAAATCACCGCCCGCAGAAGCGCTTCCCGGATCGTCCGAATATTTTTTAGCCAGTTTTGCGAAATCCGCGCCATTCTTAAGCGAATCGAGTAATGCTTCAGCAAATTCTTTCGCTTTTTTCTTCAACCGTTCGCCTGCTTTGGGATTGATAAAGATATGAGCAATTTTAAATTTTTCCGGGATCTGACCAAGCGAATCTTTATACGTCTCGAAAAACTCTTCCACTTCCCTTCTGGAAACAGTTACGCTTGCAAACTTTTTATTTTTTAATTGTTCGGCCATCAGATTTTTTTTCGTATCGTCGCGCATTTCCCTTTTAATTTTCTCAAGACTCATTCCATAGGCTTCTTCCAATTTTTCTTTGGAACCGTATTGTTGAATATAAAAATTCACCAACCTCTCGATCTGGGCTTTTACTTCATCGTCAGATACTTCAACCGAATCCAAAACGGCTTCGGCATAAACCAATTTATCTTCAATCATTTTGTTTAGAATTTGCTTTCTTAATTTTGGATTATTGGGGTCTAATCTTCTTTGTGAAGCAAATATAAATGTTTGAAAATCCAATTCGGATTTGAGTATTACTTCATCATCAACTACCGCTACTATTTTATCTATTACTTCCTGGGCAAACAGTGACGGCGCAAGAAGTAACAGAAATAAAATTAATTTCTTCATAATGAATCTCTTTTTAGTTGTACGCTGTATTCTTCGTATAAGCTTTCCAAAAACTTATTATAGAATTGTTTTTGTTTAAATATTTTCAACCGTTCGCTTATTTCATCCCAAATATATTTTGCCGGTACCGGTTTGTTTTGTTTAATATTATCAATCATTTGAACTACGGTAAATTCGTTTTCGTCTGTTTTAATAATTATACTAACCACATCGGGAGCTAATTTTTCGATAACGCGAAGCAAATGTACGGGTTGAATTTCATATTTGTAGATTAACTTATTCTCAACAATGTTTATAAGCGAATTTTTATCCTTAAATTTTTCGCCGGCATATTTCCATTTGTTTTTCAAAACTTCTTTTCTGAAATTAATGGCATCGTTCTGGGAATTAAATTTGGCAATGTTCAAAACATATCCGTCGTACGGGGCTAAAAATTCACTTCTGTTTTTTTTGTAATAATCCCGCAGTTCTTTTTCAGTAAACCGGAAAGTTTTTTCATTTAACTTTTTGGTAATCAGAAGTGCCCCGGCCAGTTCTTTTTTAGATTCGGATAAAATTTCATTAAATAAAGAATCGGAAAGAATATTCTCATCAATGGCTTTTTTGAACAACAGTTCGGTTTCAATCCACTGGCGGATAAATTCTTCTTTATATTTTCGCTTGTATCTATCCGACGCCAAAGCTTTCTCGAGTTGGGATTTGGTTAATACCGCATCGCCAACCCGAGCAATAATTATTTCGGACTTTTTATTCTCGCCGCAAGAAACAAGAGATAAAAACCCAAGAATAATTAAAACGCTATTTAGTTTGCGATTTAAATGCATCTTTTAGTCTATCGTAATAGTAAACCGGATGATAGATTGCTTTTAATTTTTCAATATATTCGTTTTCGAGTCTTTTGCTTTCCATATCTTGAAAGTCACTGGCGGCTTCGGCCTTTGCTTCTTCGAACGTTTTTTGTCGCGGTTTCTCGTGTTTATTTAATTTAACAATGGACCAGCCGTTACCGTATTTAAACGGGCGTGTAAACTCACCGGGTTTTTCCAACGATGCGGCTTTCATAGCCAATTCGTTTTTCATTATTTCCATTTCGCCGAAGTGACCTTTTTTTCTTTTATATCCCACGCGTTCGGTAACTTTTTCGGCTAACGAATCGAAATCGGCGCCGCTTTTCAATTTATCGTAATAAAGATTAATCAGGGAATCATTACGCGAGAATATTTCACTGAAATCGACTTTCTCGGTTGTGAAATATTTATCTTTGTGATTTTGATAATAATTATAAATATCAGTGCTGTCGATCTTCAGCTTATCCCATACTTCTTTTTTCTGCAGTTCGAAAATGTATAAGCCTTCCCTGTAATCGTCCATCAGTTTTGCAAATTCGGGATCTTCGTTCTCCAAATTTTTAACTCTTTCTTCGAGCATTAAATCTTTACTTACCTTTTTAATTGCAGCATCGAGAAATCTTTTATTTATTTTCCAATTGTTATAAGATTTATCTTCTTTCAGACGATTGAACACCGTATCGCAAATAACTTTATTTCCAGCAAATGTAAACAATACTTTATCTTTAACTTTCTCTCTGAGCTGGCTGTCAAAATATTCCGGAAATTTAAGTGTATCAGCCATACTTAAAATATAATTGACGGTAGATTCAACTGTTTGCAAATTGTATTGTTTGGCAAGTTTGTTTACCAGTTTATCCAAATCCCGTTTATATCTTGTACGTTTATAAATATTTTTCAATGAAGATTTCACTCTGAAAAACTGGGGATAAGGTACTTCATCGACCAATTTAATCAAGTGGTAACCGTAACGGGTTTTAACTACACCGGAAACTTCACCTTTTTTAAGATTAAAGGCGGCTTCATCGAAAGGTTTAACAAATTTTCTTCGTTCGAAATATCCGAGATCGCCTCCTAAAGATTTACTCATTGTATCATCGGAATATTTCTTTGCAAGATCGGCGAATTTTTCGCCGTTTGCAATTCTTTTACGGATATCTTCTATCAAAGTTAGGAGGGAGTCTTTATTCCGCATTTTACCGTTTTTATCTTTGAATGCCAGTAATATGTGCTTAGCTCTGATTTGCGGTCGATAAGGTTTTCTATCTGTTACTTTTATGATGTGATAACCGAAACGGGTTTTTACCGGTTCGGGATAAATGGAATCGACCGGCGTAGCGTAAGCCGCATCTTCAAAGTCGGCTAAAATTTCTCCGGCAACAAAATAATAAACATCCCCGCCTTGATTTACGGAATATTTGTCATCCGAATATTCTTTGACCAGATCTTCGAACTTTTCGCCTTTTTTAATTCGTGCTATTACTTCTTCCGCTCTGCGTTTTGCTTCTTCATCCGATAAAGTGTCAGTCTTTATCATGATATGACTGACCCTAAGTTCATTTTTACGTTTTTCGTATAAATCTTTAATTCCTTTCTCAACTAAATTTTTATCAAGGAACCACGTAACTGCAATATTTTTACGGTATTGTTCCATCTCGTTGTTTAAATCGGGATCTTTATCGAGACCTCTTACATAAGCGTCTTTCAATTTCATTTTATAGTTAACGAGCAAATCGAGAAAGTTTTTATAATCTTCCAAAGAATCTTTGCGGGCTTTTTCGATGCTTCCAACATTTTTAACGTAGGCATTTTCAAAATCACCCATTGTAATTTCGGCATCGTCGTATTCAGCAACAATTATTTTAGAATGTTCGGGTGTGCAAGAAAACAATCCGAAAGTAACGGCCAAAAGTAATGTGAGCAGCAATTTGCGATTAATCATCTGGTTTCTCCTTATTCATTAAAACTTAACTTCAAAGTTTACTTATAGGTTACTTCAAAATCAAGGTAAGTTATTCGCTTATTTTTATAATAATAAAATGTTTTACAATGACAATTCTTTTTAGTTTCTTTTATTTGGAGGTATGAATTTTATTGAGAGTATTTCTTTCCCAAAAAACTCCGTCCCGGAATCCTTGGATGGAAGAATCTTTCTCAGCCAGCTCAAGTCTTTTTTCCGCAAGGCATGCATAAATTTTCTCCCTTTCAACTCCGATATAGTTACGTTTCAGTTTTTTCGCCACAACGGAAGTTGTACCCGAACCGAGAAACGGATCAAAAACAATATCGCCTTCATCCGAACTGGCCAGTATCAATTTTGCAATCAGTTTTTCGGGTTTTTGTGTAGGATGCTCGGTATTTTCCGGCATTGACCAAAACGGGATTGATATATCCGTCCAAATATTCGACGGATAAGTCAGTCTGAAACTTTTCCCGTTTTCTATTATCCAGTCTTTCGGTTTTCCGTTTTGTTTGTAAGGCGCCAGAACTTTTCTTTTTAGTTTTACGCGTTCAGGATAAAAAGAATAATCATCGGATACCGTACAGAACCAAATATCTTCCGAACTGTTTTTCCAATTTGTTTTTGCACCCCTTCCCTTTTCCCTTTCCCAGGTTATTCTGTTACGTACGATAAAATACTTGCTCAACACAAGATGAACTGAGGTTGACGAATGCCAATCGCTGCAAAGGTAAACCGTGGCAGTAGGTTTTAAAACTTTTCTCAGCTTAGAAAGGAAACCGTCAATCCATTCCGCATATTCTTCTATCGATTTTCTGCTGAATAAACTATTATTAAACGATTTGGTTAAATTATACGGCGGATCAACTATCAGCAAATCCACAAAAGATTCGGGTAAATAATCGAGAACTTCCAATAAATCTTGATTAATGGTTTTATTCAATATTTCGCTAACCGAAACAGGACCGTTAACCTTAATCAATTTATTTGAAAAATAATCGATCTCGGATTCGGAAAGTTCGATTGTTTGATTTCTCGGTGATTTTTTCTTCATAAAGTAAAATTTTTAAGTTCTTAAATTTTACTTAACTTTTGCACCAATTTCAACCGAGTTATCAATTTCCACAATTTTAAGTTTTCCGTCATTGTTTTCCGAGGCAAGAAGCATTCCTTCCGATTTCAAACCGAATAATTTAGCCGGTTTTAAATTGGCAACAACAATTACTCTCTTGTTAATCAAATCTTCGGGAGAATAAAATTTCGCAACGCCGGCAATAATTTGCCTTTTTTCATAACCTAAATCGACTTGCAGCTTAAGCAGTTTTTCGGCTTTGGGAATTCTTTCGGCGGAGATAATTTTTGCAACGCGCAAATCGATTTCCGAAAACTGTTCGTATGAAATTTCTTTCTTCTTCTCTTCGGTTTCTTCGCTTTGTGGTAATTTGGCTATTTGTTCTTCGATTGTTTTATCTTCAATTTTGACGAACAATATTTCGGCTTTGTTAAGTTTATGACCGGGAGGTAAATTTTCTTTCCCCGCATCGAACCATCCGCGTTTTTCCGTATTTAACATTTTAAACATCTTTTCCGCAGTAAACGGTATTACGGGGGAAAACATTTCGGCTAGAGTATAAACCGTTTGCAGACTAATGTTAATCGTTGTCCCGCATCTTTCTTTGTCCGATTTCACTGTTTTCCAGGGTTCTGTATCGTTGAAATATTTATTTGCCGCCCGCGCAAGATTCATCATTTCAAGAACCGCATCTTTGATTTTAAATTTTTCAAGAAGTGCGGAAATTTTAACGGGATATTCTTCATTTGCTTTTAACATTTGAATATCGATTTCTTCCAACTTTCCTTTCGGTGGAACTTCGCCGTTAAAATGCTTATGGGCAAAAGTAAAAGTGCGGTTAACAAAATTTCCCAAAATATCCGCAAGCTCGTTATTGTTCCGCGCTTGAAATTCTTTCCAGTAAAAATCTGTGTCTTTGTTTTCGGGAAGATTTGCCGCAAGGGTATAGCGAAGCGGATCGGCAGGGAATAAATTAAGAAATTCAATTACATCGATTCCCCATCCGCGCGATTTGGAAAATTTTTTCCCTTCGAAATTCAGAAACTCGTTAGCGGGAACGTTTTGCGGATAAATATACTTGTCGTCGTTACCGTCGTTCCAAGCTTTTAACATTGCCGGAAACATTATCGCATGAAAAACAATGTTATCCTTTCCGATGAAAGCTATGTATTTTGTTCCGGGATTTTGCCAATAGTCTTTCCACAAATCCGGATTGTTCCTTTGCAAACCCAACTCTTTAGTTGCGGAGATATAACCCAAAACGGCTTCGAACCAAACGTATAATACTTTCCCTTCGCTGTCGGGTAACGGAACTTTAACACCCCAATCCAAATCCCTTGTTACCGCTCTGTCTTTTAATCCGTCTTTAAACCAGCTGCGGCATTGCTGTAATACGTTATCCTTCCAACCGTATTTTTTATCCATTTCTTCGATATAATTTTCAAGCCATTGCTGGTAATTACCGAGCGGGAAAAACCAGTGGGATGTTTCTTTAAGTACAGGCGTTTCCCCCGTAATTTTACTTTTCGGGTTTATGAGTTCGGTCGGTTCATAATGTGCGCTGCAGTTTTCACATTCGTCGCTTCTTGCTTCTTCGTATCCGCAGCGCGGACATGTGCCTTCAACATATCTATCGGGCAAAAACATCTTTGCCTTTTCATCGTAAAATTGGAGGGTTTTCTTCTCTTTCAGAATTCCTTGATCATAAAAACTTTTGAAGAATGTTTGGGCGGTTTCGTGATGTAACGGTAAACTTGTTCTGGAATAAATATCGAAATCCATACCGAACATTTCGAAAGCTTTTTTATTCATTTCGTGGTAACGGTCGATTATAACTTTGGGCGATACTTTTTCTTTATCGGCGGTAATCGTAATCGGCACGCCATGTTCATCGGAACCGCAAACATAAATTATATCGTCACCTTTTAACCTTTTATATCTTACATAAATATCTGCGGGCAAGTAAGCGCCGCTGAGATGACCCAAATGAATTGGACCGTTAGCATAAGGTAAAGCCGACGTGACTAATACTTTTTCTTTTTCCACTTGTTTTCCGTAATTTTTTTGAAAATTAAATATAGTAATTTTAGCTTAAACCGTAAAAACCACTCAATCAGCCATCAATACCGCGATTGCGGACGTATTTACAATATCATCCACGCTGCAACCCCGACTCAAATCGAAGAGCGGTTTTTTCAAACCTTGAACAATCGGACCGATAGCTTCCGCTCCGCCCAACCTTTGAGCTATTTTATATCCAATGTTTCCGGCTTGCAGATCGGGGAAAATCAGTACGTTTGCCCTGCCGGCAACGGGGCTGCCTGGTGCTTTTTTTTGCGCAACCGAATCGACGATTGCGGCATCGAATTGGAGTTCACCGTCAATATTCAAATCGGGACGTTTTTCCTTAGCTATTTTAGTAGCTTCAACAACTTTATCTATTAATTCGTGTTTTGCGCTTCCCTTGGTGGAGAACGAAAGCATTGCCACATACGGCTCTTCGCCGGTTAACCTTTTATGATTACCGGCAGTTGAAATTGCAATATCGGCTAATTGTGCTGCATCCGGATTAGGCACAACGGCGCAATCGGCAAAACTGAATACCCTTTCGGGAAAAATCATAAGAAAAAGACTCGACACAATCGAAATGCCTTCGGGCATACCTACACACTGAATGGCGGCTCTTAAAACATCCGCGGTGGGAGAAGCGGAACCGGCAACCGAACCGTCTGCCATACCTTCGCGAACCAACATGGCGCCGAAATATAAATTTCTTTTAACGGTTTCCCGCGCTTCTTCAATCGTAATTCCTTTACTTTTTCTCAGATTAAAAAATATGTTTGCGAAATCGGAACTCATCTCCGATTTTTGCGGATCGATAATCCGTACACCTTGTAAATTGAGATTCAATTCGGATGCCTTTGCACGAATTTCGTCTTCGTTACCCAACACAATAACTTTTGCTATGCCTTCTTTTATAATTTTTTCTGCGGCTTTTAACACTCTTTCGTCGTTCGATTCCGGTAACACGATTGTTTTTTTAAGTCCGGCAGCTTTCGTTTTGATTTGCTCTATTAAATTGTTGCCCGTCATTTTCCACCTCAATATTTTTTCAAAATTTCGGATTTATTTGTCGTAAATCTAATCAAAATATTTCAACTTATGAATTTTCTGAACTTTTCTGTTATATTTAAGATGAGAATTAAACAATGACAAACTTTATATGAATATATCCGAATTATCATTACGGAAAAGTCTGCGAATTATCTCAATCGCATTTCTTATTGCACTCACTGTGTACATCTTATTTTTGTTTTTCGATCTCGTAGTGATGCTAATTATTTCTTTATTAATTGCATTGATTTTCAATCCGGTCGTATCTTTTTTCGAAAAGAGAGGAATGCCGCGACTGGTTGCTGTTTTGGTGGTTTTGCTCGGTACTACACTAATTATTTTAACAGCATTGTCTGTATTGATTCCGAAAGTGGTTGCGCAAATGAATGCCATTTCGGCAAGTTTGAACCGAGAAGACATCAATCAATTTTTTCTGGAAGTTCAAAACGAAATTCATAATTACATTCCGTTTTTGGATACCGGAAATTTAGTAAAAAAAGTAAACGAAGTAATTTCGTCGTTTGTTTTAGGTTCTTTAAACAATCTCAGCTCAATTCTTACAAGCATTTTCTCAATACTTGCGATATCGATTATCGTTCCGTTTATGACGTTTTTTCTCTTAAAGGATAAAACACAAATTATTAAAGGTATAATTAATCTGGTACCCAACAAATATTTCGAAATGTCCTACTGGGTTATAAGAAAAGTAGCTACACAATTGGGAAGATACGTAAGCGGCTGGATTCTGGATGCCTTCATAGTCGGTTCCGCAGTTGCAATCGGTTTAACAATATTGGGAATCAAAAATTCGATTACAATCGGATTGATTGCAGGAATAGGTCATTTAATTCCATATTTCGGACCGGTAATAGGCGGAATTCCGGCAATTACAATTTCGCTTATTCAATTCGGCGATTTTTCCAGATTTCCGAGTATTGCGCTTTTGTTTTTAATAATTTATTCATTCGATAACGGATACGTTCAACCCAAAGTTTTTTCCATGTCAACCGATTTTCATCCGTTGGCAATTATAATTTTGATTTTAATGGGCGGGCAACTTCTCGGAGTACTCGGAATGTTGCTTGCGGTACCGACCGCAACGGTAATTAAAACCGCAACCCGTGAAATTTACTTCGCGTTCAAACAATATAAGATTATCAAATTGTAAACAAATGGTTTGTCATTATACTCACATAAACCGGGAAATATATGGATATTCAATTTATCGGAGCCGCGAGAACCGTAACCGGCTCAATGCACTACGTTCAAGTAAACGGTCTGAAATTTTTAGTAGATTGCGGTTTATATCAAGGTAAAAGAAAAGAAGCGTTTGAATTAAACAGAACCTTCGATTTTTTTGATCCTGCGGAAATCGATTTTGTTATTTTAACCCATGCACATATCGATCACTCGGGCAATTTACCCACTTTGGTTAAAAACGGATTTAAAGGTCACATATTTTCCACTTTTGCAACCCGCGATTTAGCAAGCATTATGTTAAGGGACAGCGCGCACATTCAAGAAAAAGACGTTGAATACGTTAACAAAAAAAGAATCAGGAAAGGCAAAAAACCTTTCGAACCTTTATACACACAAGCCGATGCACGACGGACCATCGATTTATTCGTTGGGTTAAACTATCATCATGAATTTGTAATTGGCGACGGTATCAAAATTATGTTTGCGGATGCAGGGCATATTCTCGGTTCCGCAATAACGCATTTAACCATAAACGAAAACGGAAAAGTAACAACAATAGGTTTTTCCGGAGATATCGGCAGACCGAATTTACCGATTTTGCGCGACCCCGAAAAAATTCCGGACGTGGACTATTTTATATGCGAAAGCACATACGGCGGAAGGAAACACGAAAACCCGCAAAACTCCGAACACCATTTAGCGCGCGCGGTAAAAAGGGCTTACAAACGGGGAGCTAAAATTATTATTCCTGCTTTCAGCGTGGGCAGAACGCAAGAATTAGTTTATGCTCTTCATAAAATTTTCGAAAGAAACGAAGCTCCCAGAATTCCGGTTTACGTCGATAGTCCGCTTTCGGTTAATGCCACAGAGGTTTTCAGACTTCATCCCGAGTGCTTTGACGACGAGACCGCTGATTTTCTGATTAGGAACGAAGACCCGTTTGGTTTTAATCAACTTACATACATCAGAGACGTTGAAGAATCGAAAAAGTTGAATTCGCTTAAAGGTCCGCACATAATAATTTCCAGCTCGGGAATGTGCGAATCGGGAAGAATTTTACATCACTTGAAAAACAATATAGAAAATCCGAACAATATTATTTTAATGGTCGGGTACTCCGCACAAAATACACTCGGAAGAAGAATTATGGAAAAAAGTCCGTTCGTAAAAATTTTCGGTGAAGAATATCAATTGCGGGCGGAAGTACTGGTATTTGATTCGTTCAGCGCCCATGCCGATTCCGACGAACTAATCGGTTATGTAAATCAGTTCGATAAAAGCAGATTGCAAAATATCTTTCTCGTGCACGGTGATTATGACCAACAGGAAATTTTCCAAACAAGATTATATGAAAACGGTTTTAAGAAAGTTACGATTCCCGAAAGAGGCGACGTTTTTTCTATTTAGTATTTTTTTAATGTTCGGATGCCAAAGGGAAAGAATAACCGAAATTATCGATGACGGGACTCCCCCGAGAAAACCGGCTGGTTTAAAAATTTTATTTGCTTATGACGGAGAAATCGGTTTGGAATGGTTTGCCAACCGCGAAGAAGGAATTGCGGGTTACAAAATTTACCGGGCAGTAAATTCCACCGCAAAATTTGATGGAATAGGTTTTACGGAAGACATTTTCTACCGGGATACAGGTTTGGAATACGATTCGCTTTACATTTACCGCATAACTGCAGTCGATATTTTCGACAGGGAAAGCGAACCTTCCGATACGGTCTCCGCTAAACCGGTAAACCGTTTCCACCCTTTGCGGATTTGGAGTTTGCAAGTCCACGCTCATAATTGGACAAGCAAGCCGGAAATCAAATTAAGATGGATTCCAAACAGGGAGACGGATATTTCGCATTATGAAATTTACCGTTCGTTATCCGGAAAGGTAATTCCTTCCGATTCCACTTTTATCGATACTTCCAAAAGTTTTACTTTTACCGATACGACCAACTTAAAAATTTTAACTAAATATTATTACAGAATTGTAGCAGTGGATAAAGGCGGATTGAAAGGCAAACCAAGCAACACCGATTACGATATTATATTGGATAAACCAACTCCCGTATTTCCGCCGGACAGTTCAAATACACCTTATTTTACCGAGTTCAAATTGATATCGGCATCTTATCCCGCAAGATACAAGATTATAATTTCTTCCAGCCCTGTAGGTGAGACCGTCGGCGAAATAGGTTTCCGGTCGGAAGCAATCTCCGATACGGTTTCCGTTCCGCCTACTTCCCTTGTTTTTGAAGTTTATAAAACTTATTATTGGAAAATTCACACGTTTACGAAAAGTTCCGACGAACCGAACAGCATTAGCAAGCAAGTCAGTTTTACAATTATTCCGGATTTATGATAAAGATTATCGCTAAAATATTTTTCTGGATTACAACTCCGGTTTTGCTCTGCGCACAAACCCAAAGCGACAGTTTAAGTTTTTTGTCTTCCAACTATGCAAATAAGATTCTTTCCACAAAATTAGATAAGCAACTGAACACTACTAATTTGAGTTCGGCATTTCGTTACGGTTACCGGTCGGATAAATTCTTTGTCGGAGTTAACGAATTATACAAATCAACCGTCATAAAGCTTAAATCTAAAAATATTCGGGACGAACAAAATTTTTCGCTTTTCGGGGAATACTCGTTTTCCCCTTACGTTAAATTCGGAGTTTTAACAAATAACAATATTTATTCGGACGACAGAAAAATAGGTATTAACGAAGCATCAATTCTTAACTCTTCCATTTACACAAAACTTAATTTTCAGGAAAACATTAAAATTATACCTTACGGCGGATTCTCGATAAACAAACAGGTCGGCGAAGACGACCGCGGTTTTATTTACGGCAGCGAGGCTACATTCGATTATTTTTCCAAGAACGAATTGGAATTAAACGCAAATTTGAAATTGCAAAACGAAGATATTTCCCCGAGAAAAAATACTTTGCGTTTTGTTAATGCTTCCCTTGTCAACAATGTTGGCAAAAATTTTTCAAATAAAATTTTGGCGAAATATTCTGAAGTGAGAAAAGACTTTTACTTCGACAGCGATTCCCTGCTGCTTTCCGCATTTAACATTAACCACAACATTCAAAGCAGAACCGAAACCAGTTATCTCATATCGGACAGAATTTTTATTGCTCCTTTATCATCCAACTTATCCGTAAACTTAAACGGCAGAGTGTTTTGGAGGGAAATTGACAGAAATACCCGGTACGTTTTGCTTTCCAAAATTTCCCCTTCTTCATTCGATTCCAAAATCGAAGAATTCAAGTTGAACTTTGACGGTAACGTAATTTACAAGAGTAAAAATTTCAACGGAATGCTTAAACTTGAATATTCAGAACGGGAAGAAAAACATAAAGCGAAAAACATAAAAGAAGCAAATTCAATTTTCTTCGAAAAACGGCAAGAGCTGGAAAACAACAAGAATAACAAATCGCAGCTTACCGTTTTGGCTACATCCGTAAGTTATAAATTGACCGAAAAAGATAAAATTAATTTTAGCCTGTTGCACAGAAAATTGGTTTACGATACTCCGAGCGAATCGAATTTCGACGACCGCGACGAACTTTTAACTATTTTAAGATTGCGCTATATGAGAAAATTAAATCCGGTTTTCACGTGGTTCATAAATTTGGAAGGGAGCTTGAATCATATCGTTTATATTTTTGCGGAAAGAAGTTCGAATAATAATATAAGAAGGGTTCTCAAGCTCTCGTCCGGTGGAAATTACGATAACGGTTTCTTGTCATCGGAAAATATTTTTGAAGTATCGGCTAATTATACGGTTTACGATTTTGAAGATATAATTCCAAATGTAAGAAGTTTCGTATTTAGACAATTTGCATTCCGCGATTCTTCAAAAATTAATTTAATGCGTGATTTTTCATTAGAATTCGAAGGTTACGCCAAATTATCGGAACAAGGCAGTTTCAAATGGACAAGTTTTTCAAGCAAACCGGAAAGGTTTTTAGCTGAATATTTCGCACTGCCGCAATTAGTTATACGAAAAAACAATATTGAGTTGGGAGCCGGACTTAGATTATTTTCCCTAACTACATTCAAATACAACGAGAATAACGTAAAGTACAAGAGCAGCAATTATTTCAGCATCGGACCCGTAACTAAAATGGGTTACAAAATTATCGATAATTTGAATATTGCGGTTTACGGATGGTACGAATTCATCAATACCGAAACAGATATAAAAAAAGAAATTGCAAATTTAAATCTTACGGTCGATTGGAATTTATAGCCGTTAAAAATAAGTTGATTTCCGGTATTATATAAATTAATTTGATTGGATGTAAATAATTATACTTGTCGTAAAAATTAATGAAAGATAAACCGATAAAAACATACAACAAAACATTCAAGAGCGATCCCGAGCTTTTACCCGATATAGAAAATTTTGTAATCGAGCATGCGAAGGAAACAAGTTTAGACAATAAAAAAATTAACGACTTGTCCCTTTCGATTGCCGAAGCGGCTTCCAATGCAATAAAGCACGGGAATAAATCGGATAAAAATAAAAAAGTACACGTTACGGTTAAGATTTATTCCGACAGAATTGTTATAACTTTGAAAGACGAAGGTTCCGGCTTTATTTTGAAAGACGTTCCCGATCCGACTTTACCCGAAAATTTATTAAAAGACAGCGGTCGCGGAATTTATATAATGAAATCTTTTTCGGATAAACTGGAATTCAATTTTACGCCTTCCGGAACCGAAGTTATTCTTACAATGAATTTTGGTAAAAATTAATTTTCCCCCGCCGGTTTTTCCGCATAAATCCTTTTTTCTAAAATTATTTTACACTAAAAAATGATAATTCCTTGAAATCTTCATATATTAATACATTGGAATCCTAAAATATTTTAAAAAATAAAATTCAGAGGAGTGAGTTATGGCACGGAAAAAAATTGCATTAATAGGCGGCGGACAAATCGGGGGCGTATTAGCCCAATTGATTGCACAAAAAGAATTAGCAGACGTCGTAATGTTCGATATCGTGGAAGATTTACCTCAAGGCAAAACGCTTGATATAGCCGAAGCATCCAGAATTGACAGAACGGATGTAGTATTAAAAGGAACCAACGAATATAAAGATATTGACGGAGCCGATTTGGTCATAATCACTGCCGGAGTTCCCCGTAAACCCGGAATGAGCAGGGACGACTTGTTGGATACAAACGCCAAAATTATGAAATCCGTAGCCGAGGGAGTTAAAGAACACGCACCGAATTCAATTGTTATTATTATCTCCAATCCCTTGGATGCAATGGTTACTTTATTCCAAAAAGTTACCGGATTCCCACACAACCGTGTAATGGGTCAAGCGGGAGTTTTGGATTCGTCAAGATTCGCAACTTTCATCGCATGGGAATTGGATGTTTCCGTACAAGACGTAAACGCAATGGTTCTCGGCGGTCACGGCGACACTATGGTTCCCCTTACCAGATACGCTAATGTTAACGGAATTCCCGTTATGGAAATGCTGGAAAGAAAATATGGCGATCCCGCAAAAGCAAAAGAAGTAATGGATGCAATGGTACAAAGAACCAAAATGGCAGGCGGTGAAGTTGTTAAATTATTGAAAACGGGTTCCGCATTCTATTCCCCCGCAGCTGCAGCCGTTTCTATGGCTACTTCGATTCTAAAAGACCAAAAAAGATTAATGCCCGCAAGCGCTTACTTGCAAGGTGAATTCGGTGTTAACGGTTATTACGTTGGAGTTCCGGTAGTTCTCGGCGAAAACGGTGTTGAACGGGTTGTGGAACTCTCGCTAAACGAAGAAGAAAGAGCGGCACTTGATAAATCGATTAAAGCGGTGGAAGGTTTGGTTGAAGATATGAAACGATTAGGATACTAAGGATAGAGATACAAAAAAAAGCCCGGCTTAAAACCGGGCTTTTTTCATTTATATTAATTATTAATTTTATCCCAAACTTTCATAAACACTAACGAATCTTCTGTTGTTTCTTTTTCTTTCGAATTTAACAAAACCATCGGCTACGGCAAATAAAGTATCGTCTCCTCCGCGCATTACATTTTTACCGGGATGAAATTTTGTTCCTCTTTGTCTTACTAAAATGGTTCCGGCTTTAACTTTTTCACCGCCGAACCTTTTCACTCCAAGATATTGTGGATTACTGTCGCGTCCGTTTCTGGATGAACCTTGACCTTTCTTATGAGCCATTATTTACCCTCCTCTTCTACTTTTTCCTTCGGTTTCGAAGCTTTTGCTTTACTTATCGAGAGAACTTCTATTCTTGTAAGTTGTTGGCGGTGCCCTTTTTTCACTTTATAGGACTTTCTTCTTTTCTTTTTGAATACAATTACTTTATCATCTTTTACGTGTTCCAACACTTTTGCTTTAACTTTTACACCTTTTACCACGGGTGCGCCAACCAATGTTTGTTTATCATCCGAATAAAGCAAAACATCTTCGAAAGTAACGGATTTATCCGCTTCAACGTTTAATTTTGGAACGTAATATTTTCCGTTTTCTTCAACTTTAAACTGAGAGCCAGCGATATCTACAACGGCAAACATATATTTCTCCTACTCTTTTAATTTCGAGCCTTAAAGTTATGAAAATAATGGAATTATGTCAATTATTTCTCATTCCCAGGATTATTATTTCAAAACAATAACATTTGTTCAAAATGCGGGAAAATGATTACGGGGCGGATTAAAAATCAAGAAACTGTCTCAAAATCTAAAATCGTCATACCGCTTGCCTCAGGCGGAGGGAAACATTTTATAATTTGTTGTTTGGAATTCAATATGTCACCCCGCTGGGGTTCTAACGTTAAGGGGGATTTGATTATTATAAATATGCCACCCCTACGGGGTTCGGTCGGTTTCGATGTTGGAAAATTGCAACGAATATACAAATTAAAAATTATTATACGGGACGCTAAATTTGCGTCCCCTACAATTTACGGTTTGGATTTTGGTGTTTGTTATTTGGAAGTTCTTGTTTGTCATCCCGTCCGCTGGTGGCGGATGGTTTCGGGATCTATAGAAGAATAATGAGATGCTGAAACAATTCGCCTTCGGCGAACAGCATGACATGGTTTTAGGTCAGCATGTCATAGATGATACCTTATCATCCAGTTCGTTTGCGGCGAACAGCATGACAGCAAGAAAAACTTGTCATTCCGTCCGCCGTGGCGGATGGTTTCGGGATCTGAAAAAAAACAAACAGATGCCGAACCGAGTTCGGCATGACGTGTTTTAAAAATGCCATAACAGAATGATCCCGAACTTGTTTCGGTATCTAAAATGAACTCTCTATTTCAACCAGAAAACGCCGTATGGCGTGAAATATTTATAGAACAATCATTCCTAACATAAAACCAAAACTCCAGCGGAGTGAAACGGAATGTTCATTTGTTTTGTTCCCGATAAATCGGGACAAGCATTAACGAACCAAAGAAAAAATCAAGGCTGAAACGCTTTTGGTAAATTTTTCCGGATGTTAGCTCGCTATAAATCTGATTCTGCAATTCAACCGATTTTTATTTCTTTTTGACTCGCGGCCGATTCGTATAATGATTCGAGTAGTTTCATACGGGTTAACGCTTCCGAACTTGAAGAAAGAATATTAGCGCTACCTTGAATTACACTTATGAAATATTTTAACTCATTTTCGTAAGATTTTTTGAATAGATTTTTGGAATTTGCAGTACTGGAAGGTGTATAATCGATTCGCGTGGATTCGATTTTCTTATATGCCCTGAAAGGATTGAGATGGCCTGTGCCTTCGGTTCCGAAAACGGTGAGATTAAAACTGTCTTTTTCCGAGTGAAGCGACCAACTTACTTCAAAATTCATTACGGCAGAATTTTTAAACCGGATAAACCCGACCGCCGAATCTTCGACGCCTTTAACTTTATGGGAAAAAGTTTGAGCCGAAACACTTTTAATCGGTGGGTAATCAATCAACCAAATTCCCAAATCCAGCAGAACGATTCCTAAATCGAACAGAACTCCGCCGCCTGCTTCTTTTCTTCTTTGTATCCACTTTTGCGAACTGCTCTGCTTGCGCGTCCAACCGCAGCGTACATAAAACGGCTCGCCTATTTCACCGGAATTAATCAAACTTTTTAACAACATTGCATCGGGGCGGTATCTAAAATTCATTCCCACAATCGCTTTACGTTTATATTTTTTTGCCGCATCGTCTATCTTCTTTGCTTCCAGATAATTAACGGCAATCGGTTTTTCAATCATTACATCAAGTCCGTTTTTCATCACTTCAATTGCAATCTCGGAGTGTGATTTGGTGGGAGTTGCAACTATTACGGCATCCAGTTCAATTTCGTTAAGCATTTTTTTATAATCGGTGAACCGGTTTTTTATGTGGAAATTTTCCGCAACGGTTTTCAATCTGTTTTTATTTACTTCGGCTACAGCTTCTACTTTAACGTTTTTTAATTTGGTTAAAATTGGAAGATGAACCAACTGAGCGACGCCGCCCAAACCGATAATACCGATTTTTGTTTCTTTCATTAAGCAACAACTCCGGGAGCAATTTTCTTATTACCGTGAACGAAAGCTTCTACTTGTTTAGTTATACCGTCGGCATCAATTCCCAACATTTTGTGCAACTCGGCTTGAGTACCGTGTTCAACAAAATCATCGGGTAAACCGATTCTGAGAACATCGTTTTTATAATTTTTCGAATTCATATATTCCAAAACGCCGCTACCGAATCCGCCGGTGAGAACGCTTTCTTCCAACGTAACAATTTTATCAAATTTCTCAACCACTTCGTCAATAACGCCGGTATCGAGCGGTTTAATAAAACGCATATTGTAAAGTCTGCAACTTATGCCCAAGGAGTGAAGTTGGTCAACCGCTTTTTGTGCGTATTCCACCATTTTCCCGACGGCAAGCATTGCAACATTATCGCCTTCGTGTAACAATTCGGCTTTGCCTATCGGAATGGTTTCGAACTCTTCTTTAATTTCCACACCCAGAGCGCTGCCACGCGGATAACGCAATGCGATAGGTCCGCCTTTATAATTAACGGCAGTGTAAAGCATATTTTTCAATTCGTCTTCATCTTTGGGAGCCATAACAACCATGCCGGGAATCATACGTAAATACGTAAGGTCGAATGTTCCGTGATGCGTCGGTCCGTCTGCACCAACCAAACCTGCTCGGTCTAATGCAAACACAACGTGTAATTTTTGCAAAGCCACATCGTGAATTATTTGATCGATTGCGCGCTGTAGAAATGTGGAGTAAATTGCAACAACCGGAATTATTCCCTGAGTTGCCAAACCGGCGGCAAAAGTTACGCCGTGTTCTTCGGCAATTCCCACGTCGAAATATCTGTTCGGGAACTTATCTACTATTTTATTAAGACCGGTACCGTCCGGCATTGCGGCGGTAATTCCAACAATTTTTTCGTTTGCTTCCATCAATTTAGCCAGCGTGTTTCCGAAAACCGATGTGTACGACGGTGGTCCGCCCGCTTTTTTCAGAACTTTTCCGGTTACTTTATCAAAAGGAGAAATGCCGTGGAATTTGGGTTTGTCTCCTTCTGCCGGTTTATATCCTTTCCCTTTTTGGGTAACAACGTGAACAAGTATCGGTCCTTGCAAATTTTTAATATGCTCGAAAAGTTTTACCAGTTTGGAAATATTGTGTCCGTTAATCGGACCGAAATACCTGAAGCCCAACGCTTCGAAAAGCATTCCGGGCGTAATAACCGCTTTCACCCCGGTTTCCAATCTCGATGCTACGGTTCTTAACCTGTCGCCGAACTGATCAAGCTTTCCTGTTAAATCCCAAATAGCGCCTTTGAATTTATTATAATCTGGGTGGGAAATAATTTCATTAAAATAGTTCGATATTTGCCAAACGTTAGGCGCGATAGACATTCTGTTATCGTTAAGCACAACAACCAAATCTTTTTTAAGAATACCGCTGTTATTCATTGCTTCGTAAGCCATTCCGCCGGTCATCGCTCCGTCTCCGATAACGGCAATGACTTTTTGTTTGTTTTGTTGCAAATCGTTTGCCGCGGCAATACCCAAGGCTGCCGATATTGACGTTGAAGCGTGTCCGGCGCCGAAAACGTCATATTCGCTTTCGGACCTTTTCAGAAATCCGCTAATCCCGTGCAATTGCCTTATAGTTTTTAATTTATCTCTTCGGCCGGTAATTATTTTATGCGGATATGCTTGATGTCCGGTATCCCAAACAATTTTGTCTTCGGGTGTATTGAAAACTTTATGAAGCGCGAGCGTGAGTTCCACGGCTCCCAAACCGCCGCCGAAATGCCCTCCGACTTGCGATATAACATCGATCATGTATTCCCGGATTTCGCTGCTTAATTGTTTTAGTTGCTTGGGAGAAAAATCCCTTATGTCTTTCGGATCGTTTACATTGAATAACAATTGGTATTTACTTTGTTCTGCCACGATTTATTCCCTTCGTATTTATTCTGAATTTTTATTGATTGATTCGTCAAATTTTGATTTTAATTCGGTAACTTTCAATTCCGCATCCCTTAAAATAGAATAACATTTTTCGGAAAGCTTGATTCCTTCTTCATATAATTCAATCGATTCTTCCAAACCGACATCGTCGTTCTCGAGCAATTGCGAAATTTCATCCAGTCTTTGCAGAAGTTCTTCAAAATTTTCTTTTTTCTTTTTAGGCATCTTCACCTATCTTCACTTCGTTATCGAAAAATTTAATAGAGAAATTTTCTTGGGGATTCAACAAATTTGCGCGTGGGATATATTTTCCGTTTTGTTTTACCAACGTGAATCCTTTTTTAAGCGTTCTCTCAATACTATGAGATTTGATAATTTGATTTTTTAAATTCAAAACATTATTCAAGTGTTTCAGTTTGTTAGTCGTTAAGCCTTCAAGTTTATAAATCAAATTGTCCAGATACTGATAATAATTTTTGATTCTGTTGTAAGGATTTCTAAATCCGTAAGAACCTGTAATTTGCTCGACGACCGATTTATAATTATTAATTTTATCAAAAATATTAATCGTTGTATTATATGAAAATTCGTTAAGAAAGGCAAAGATTTCATTAATATCGGGCGTGGCAATTTCCATTGCCGCCGAAGGAGTGGGAGCACGGTAATCGGCAACAAAATCCGCAATCGTAAAATCTATTTCGTGACCTACACCGCTGATTACCGGTATTTCCGATTCAAAAATAGCGCGGGCTACAATCTCTTCGTTAAAAGCCCAAAGGTCTTCGAGCGATCCACCGCCCCTTGCGACAATTATCAAATCGATATCTTTAAATTTGTTAAGCTCTTTAATCGCACTCGTAATTTCTTCCGCAGCTCCTTCGCCCTGAACCCGCGCCCCGGCTATAATTAATTCAACAACCGGATAGCGTCTTTTCGCGACACTTATCATATCGCGCAATGCCGCGGTGCCCGGTCCGGTTACTATTCCTATTTTCTGCGGGAATTGCGGTATGGGTTTTTTCAAATCCTGATCGAACAAACCTTCTTCTTTCAATTTTTTCTTAAGCCTTTCGAATGCCGCTTGGAGCTCGCCTTCGCCGGCAGGCTGCATCGAACGGACATCAATCTGGTATGATCCGCGCGGCGGATACACGGTTAATCTTCCCTTCACAATTACCTTCATTCCGTCTTGCGGAGTAAAGAAAACATAATTGTTAATTCCCCGCCACATTGTGCAGCTAATTTGTGCATTGTTGTCTTTTAACGTAAAATACCAATGCCCTGAAACGTGAGCTTTAAAATTCGAAATTTCACCAATCACATTTAACGAAGCAAAATGCTCTTCGAGTGTAAATTTTATTTCCGAAGTTAATTCGCTTACGGTGTATAAAGCTTCACTCATTCTCTTCCTTTCTGAAAATCAAACAATATTGATGATGCCGGTTTCCAACCCAAGCGTTATTGATTCCGAGCGCAATCAGCGGTTTATCGTCTTGCAGCCAGATTTTTTCATCTTTTAATATCCAGCTTTTCTTCCCCCGGCGCGTTAACGAAATTGCCGTATCGTAAGCCAAAGGATAAAGTCTGCCGTTAAAGTAAATGTTATTTGTAATGATTGTCAAGTAACCGCGATTCTTCAAAACGCCGTAAACTTGATCGAATATTTGCGCTTGCTTTTCTATAAATTCTTCGTATTCCTTAACATTTCCAATATCTTCCGGCTCGGCTGAGTAAAACGTATCCAATCCTTTTTCCTTTCTGTCTTTTTGTCTGATGTTGTTTCTTTCAAGCTGATTCCAATACGGCGGCGAAGTTATCACGTAATCGAATTTTATTTCACCGAAGCCGTTTTGCTCAAGCACCTTTTTGAGATTAAACGCAGAGCCCATAACAGATTTAACGGAAGACCTAAAATTACTTGCGGCAATCCTTTTTTCAGAAATCGAATGATATTTTTTTTGCAGTTCTATTCCAACGGCATTTCTGTTTAACTCGCCGGCGGCAATTAACGCGCTTCCGGTTCCCGAAAAGGGATCGAGAACCCAACCGTTTGTTTTAGTGAAAAATTCTATAAAATCTTTTACAAGAGATTCCGGAAATTTTGCCGGATGCAGAATTTCGTCATCATTCCTTTTTTTCGGTCGGTGAATAAACCAAGACTTTGTAAACTTGATCCATTCCTTTCCCGTTAAATCGTTAAGTTTGTTTTTGGGATTATATCTACCCCGTTCACCCAAATCGATAAATTCTGTTTTTTTATTCATATTTGCTTTATGAAGTAAATTAATTTTTGAGAACTTTCTGGTATCGCCAAAATACTCTCTCCACTTTTGAATTCACGTAATGCATATAAAAGGGTATGGGTCCAACCCAAGGAATAATCGAAGATTTAAAACCGGCATTTTTCAAATCCTTCAAACACCTTTTCAACAAAACTCCGCCGATTCCCTTTCCCCTTGCGGCTTTGCTCGTGCCCATCGGTCCGAACCAACCGGTTCCGCGGTTATTGGTTTCGTGAGCCGAGAACGCGATTATTTTCCCGTCCTTTTTTGCAATGTGAAGAGATATCGGTTTATTTTCAAAAGCGGCTCTTACTTCCGGTTCCCATGCCGCAAAGTTTCTTCGTATCCATTTAATCATTGGTTCAAAATCTTTTTTCGTTGCCCTTTTAATTGAAATTCCGCCGGCTCTCAATTTTCTTTCTTCTTTTTCCGTATTGAAATCTTGCTTAACCAAATCGGCTTTAAGGTTTGAGCAATCGTTGAATTTGGTAAACCCGTTTCTCTCAAAAAAACAAACGGCTTCGGTGTAAAAAGGATCGACCCCGGGCATAAAATAATTCGGATAGGATTCGTAAACTCTGATTACTTTAACCTTTCTCTTTCTCATTTCTTTTTCGATTGCAGAGTAAAGTTGCGTAGCAATTCCGCGCCTTCTGAAATTTTTTAAAACTGCGAGAAGTTTAATATAACCGGTCTTCCCGTTTTTCCTTTTACGGATTACTCCCATTATAAAACCTAGCGGTTTATCTTTTTCATCGACCGCAAGAAGGGTAAGTCCGGGTTCAAAATCGGGATCTTCTTCTATTTTTTGACGCAGCAAATCTTTGGTAATATTATCCAATTCCATTCCGTGTTTGCAAACGTAGTAAGCTATATTAAAAAGTCCGGTTGAATATGTTACAAGTTTCATGGTATTAAAAATTTATTGAAAAGAATGACGAAAACAAACCGATTGATATTTCCTGAAAACTTTTAAATGGTTCAACGGGTTGATAATTATAACGATACCTTAAATAAACGGCATAAACTTTATAAAATTTGAACAGCCCGAAACTTATTTCTCCGCTTATTCCGTTGTTCCCTTGAAAATCCGTGTATCCTTTCAAAGCCGGGGAAACAAACTCTATATACTTCGTAGGGAACATATGATTGTAACCGAGTCTTAAGTAATTTCTCTTTTCCGCATTAAATACGTAGGAATACTCAAGCGAAACATAACCCGAAGGATAATTGTAACCGCCGCCGTAAAAAGTTAACAAAGGAATTTCCTTGGAAAGAGAGAAATTGGAATTTCCGTTTTCCCAAACCAATCCCGGCGAAGGCATAAGAAAAAGAACACCGCCGATGCAAAGTTGCGAAAAAGGACTGGCAACTTCCCTATGTGCCATTTCGTTATTATATGGCAATAATAATTCAAAGTCTTCGCTTCTGCTTTCCTTTCCGTTTTTGTCTGTAACAACAATATAGAAAGGAACGGATGCGGAATCGAACTCAAAACCCGATAAATCAATTTCGGTTTTATGATCTTCGTTAAAATTTTCCGATACGGTAAATTCAAATTTATTATTAATTACAACTTTCGATTTTACGCTATCGCTTGTAAAAAACGACAAGATAAATTTATGCGGCGGTTCAGGAGTTGCGTAAGCATCAATTAAAAATACTTCCGTTTTGTTTTCGTCTTGCGCAGAGACGATGGCCGTAAAAAACTGAAAGGCTAAAAATATTATCAAAAAGTGTTTCATGAATACAATCCGGCTTTGGTTTTTAAAATTAAGTTTTTTCCAAACCAAATTTACTTATTTCTTAGAAGTAACTTATAATTTAACGGAATAAAATATTGAGCAAACAGTTTAGTATATTTTATTTTTTATTTTCAAAAAATCTGGTAAACACGGAGAAGTAATGAAAATTCTAATTAGCAACGACGACGGAATTGACGCACGCGGAATTAACGAACTCGCAAAATATTTAAAAGATGTAGGAGATGTAACGATAATTGCGCCTCGAACGGAACAAAGCGCGGTCGGGCATGCTATAACAATGAGTATTCCTTTAAGAGTAAACGAATATTACAAAAACGGAGAATTTTTCGGTTATGCCGTAGACGGAACGCCCGCCGATTGTGTTAAAATCGGGATAACGAACATTTTGAAAGAAACTCCCGACATTGTTGTATCCGGAATTAACCACGGCGCTAACACGGCTATTAACATTGTGTATTCGGGAACGGTTTCGGCGGCAAGAGAAGCGGCGATAATGGACATTCCGGCCATTGCCATTTCGCTTAACAGTCACAACCCCCAACATTTTGAAGTTGCGGGAAAGGTTGCGCAAGAATTGGTAAAACTTGTTTGCGAACATAAACTACCGACCGGCACACTGTTGAACGTTAACGTTCCCGATGTTCCCGAAAACGAAATAGCCGGGATTCTGCCGACCAAACAAGGGAAAACCAAATGGGATGATGTTTACGAAGAGAGAATTGATCCTTACGGCAAAAAGTATTATTGGCTAACCGGGCAACCGAAAGAAATGGATTTCGAATTGGATAAAGATCATTTTGCGGTTAAAAATAATTATGTAGCGATTACTCCCGTGCATTTCGATCTGACTGATTATTCAGCTTATGACCAAATTCAAAATTGGGGTGTAAATAAAATAAAAGAGATTCTTAAATAATTTAGATGTTTGACTTCGATAAAATAAATGTCCGGTTTTCTGTTGATTGGTATTACCTGCTGATTTTTGCCGTTCTTGTTTTCTTTTATGCTTTCTATATTTATAAAAACACTTTGCCCGTAGTTTCGGGATTAAAACGATGGTTTTTAATTTCATTAAGAACACTGATTTTAATTTTACTAGCCGTTCTGATTTTTGAACCCGTAATAAGCGTTAAAAAAAATATTACCGTCCGACCCGTAAATTTGGTATTTGTTGATAATTCACAATCAATTGTAAGCAAAGACAGTCTGCAACGCGCCCGAAGAATTAAGAATTTTATTTCAAGGCTTGCGGATTTGGATGAGAAACCATTGATTTTTTCGTTCGGTCAGTCTGCCCGGGAAATTCCGATTGACAGCTTACAGAAGTTAAAATTCAACGAACCGGCTACAAATTTTAGTTTAATTTATAAGACTTTTAATGATTTTGAAAAGCCTGTTGCTTCGGTTACCGTAATTTCGGATGGCAATATCAACGAAGGCGAAAACCCGTTGAATAAATTTGAAAAGTTAAACGTTCCGTTTTTTGTTTTGGGAACCGGAGACACAACCAAGCCAAAGGACATTACAATATCCAAAGTCTTGTATAACTCTTACATTTATCAGAAAAAACCAACCACGATAAAAATTATTGTCTCGAATAAAAACTTCGGGAAAACGAAAACCGCAATTACACTAAAAGAAAATTCAAAGATTGTTTCCAAAAAAATAATTGATTTTGAAAACAGCGGAATAAAGAATGTAGAATTCGAATACAAACCGGAAAAAGCGGGTGAGCAGAAAATTACCGTGGAAGTAAGCAAACTTAAAGGCGAAGACAATTACGGAAACAACAGAAAAATAGTTTATGTAAAAGTTTTGAAAAGCAAAATAAAAGTTTTGGTGGTTTCATCCAGCCCTTCGCCCGATGTTTCTTTCGTAATCAACGGGTTGAAACGCAATACCGATTTGGAAGTAAATAAGTTAATCCAAATCGCGCGGAATAAATTTTTACCTTCCGGTAACAATTATTCGTTAATCGATAGCAGCGACGTTATGTTTTTAACCGGCTTTCCGGGAAAGTTTACTCCCGTAAGTTTAATGAGTAAGATAAGTTCGGCAATATTAAACGATAAGAAACCTTTCTTCATTTCACTTTCAGGCGCTATCGATTTTGATAAATTGAAAAGCCTTGATGATATTTTGAATTTTAATATTGTTAATTCAAGCGATAAATATCTTACCGGGCAAATACAAATCGTTGACGAAAATAATCCTTTATTCAAACATTCGTCAGCCAATTACATTAAAACTTGGAATTCGCTTCCCCCGGTGAATATTACACAATCGGATATAAAACCCAAACCCGGCGCGAAAGTTTTAGCTAACGTAAAAATCAATAACATTGAACTCGACAAACCGTTTTTAATTTCACAAGTGAAGGGAAGCAACAAATCGATTTCACTGCTCGGAAAGAATTTTTGGAAATGGAAATTACAAATTCCCGATAAGAACATTCCCCTTTTCGAAAATTTTTTAGCAAACGCGGTAAAGTGGCTAAGAACAGACTTAAAAAACAAATTATTTAAGATTAATACAAATAAAAAGCTATACGCTCAAGGGGAAAAGGTTACGTTTTCCGCCCAGCTATACGACGAAACCCTTACACCTGTTGACAATGCCGATATCTCCGTTAAAATCCGGATAAACGGCAACGTAACCGATTTACGTTTGAATTCACTTGGCAACGGACTTTACGAAGGCTCGTTTGAACCTTCCGGAAGCGGCGATTATTCGTTTTCCGCAATGGCTAAAATTGATAACCAAATTATGGGGAAAGCTTCCGGACTTTTTAACGTTGGGGAACTAAATCCGGAATTGACAAATACAAAATTAAATTCGGAATATTTAAAACTGCTTGCAAATATTACCGGCGGAAAATATTTTTATTTAACGGACGAAACGAATATCAACGATTTGCTTGAAAACATCCGGGAAAATAATTTAATTTATAAGACGGAAATTAAAGAAATTAAAATTTGGTCGAATTACTGGATATTAATATCTTTAATTTTGTTATTTGCGTTCGAATGGTTAATTAGAAAAATAACGGGAATGCTTTAATTATTTTACCATAAATTAATAGGTGTGAAATGAAATTTATACGGTGGAAAAGCGACTATTCGGTAAAAAACAAACTCATCGATTCCCAACACAAAGAACTTAACGAAATAATTAACCAATTATACGAACTCGATCCGGAAAAAGATTCCAAACAAATACGCAAGCTGTTAAACGATTTTGTCGATAAGTTGGAAGAACATTTCGACACGGAAAATAATTTAATGAAAGAATCGGACTTTCCGGGGTTTTTCTCTCATAAACTGGAACACGAACGGGCGCTTAGAAAATATTCGTCTTGGGTCGATTCGATGTTAAAGAAAAAGAAACTAGAACTCGATAAAGACTTTTTCGCTTCTTATAAAAGATGGTTCGAAAATCATCATAATTTTCAAGACAGTAAACTCGGTATGTTTTTATCTAACAAATAATTTTTGCTTGCAATTAAATTAACACCGGTCTTCGATTTTTTTCTGCCGCGATTATGCGAACATTGCGGAGACAAGCTAACTGCAACCGAATCAATCTTATGCGATAATTGTTTTGCTCAACTTAAAACCGCATCCGAAGAATTAATTATACACGAATACGAAAGGAAATTTTCTTACGATAAAATTATAGACGGATTTTATTCCGCTTTTATTTTCACGGAAGATTCACCGTTTCAATCGTTAATCCATTCTTTGAAATACAACGGGAGATTCCGGATCGGAGTATTCATCGGGGAAACCGCTGCCGGTTTATTAAAAGAAAAAATCAGAAACTGGAATGCGGATTTGCTTTTGCCCGTTCCTCTGTTTCATCTTAAAAAAGCGGAAAGGGGCTACAATCAATCGTTTTACATAGCAAAAGGATTTTCAAAAGTTCTTAACATTCCCGTTAAAAACAATCTTATTAAACGCGCGCGCTATACGGAAACTCAAACAAAATTAAATTTGGAAGAACGAAAAGAAAATATGGCAAACGCATTCGCAATTAAAAACGCCAAAGAAATTAAGGGAAAGAAAATAATTTTGATAGACGATGTAATAACCACCGGCTCAACGGTAACCGAATGCGGAAAAATATTGAAATCACACGGCGCACAAAAGGTTTACGCGGTTTCAACGGCTATTGCCGAATAGTTACATTCTCTCCGGAGCGGAAACACCAAGTATGGAAAGTCCCTTCTTCAAAACTGTTTGCGTTGCAATAATTAACGCCAACCTTGCCTCTGCTAATTTTTTCTCCGAACCGATAATTCTGCATTCCGTATAAAATTTATGAAACAACGCCGCAAGCTGTTCGAGATAATTTGCGATTTTATGCGGTTCGTAATTCACCGCGGCATAAAAAACTTCGTCGGGAAATCTGTGCAAATGCTTCAAAAGGTTTTGCTCGCTTTCACTGTTTAACAATTCCAAATTTTCAACGGAACTTTGCAAGCCTTCATCTTTAACCGTGCGTAAAATAGAACTGATTCGAGCGTGTGCATATTGCAAGTAAAATACCGGATTTTCATCCGATTGTTTTTTTGCAAGAGTCAAATCAAAATTCATGTGGCTCGAGTAACTTCTCATATTGAAAAAATACCGGACAACATCTTTCCCGACTTCGTCAATCAATTCATCGAGCGTAACAAAATTAGCTTTGCGGGTAGACATTTTAATAATTTCACCGTTTTCCATTATGGTAACGAATTGGTGAATAATTACTTTCACTTTGTTTTTATCGAAACCGAGTGCTTCGATTCCGGCAAGCACATCGGGGTATGTAGCCATGTGGTCGGAGCCGAAAATATCGACCATCAAATCATAACCGCGCTCGAATTTAGTTGAGTGATAAGCTATGTCGGGCAATCTGTAAGTCGGTTCGCCGGTAGATTTTATTATTACTTTATCTTGTTCTTGACCCAATTCGGTTAATTTAAGCCAAGTGGCGCCGTCTTTTTCATACGATAATTTTTTTTCCTTGAAGATTTTCAACACGGAATCGATCTTTCCGCTGTCGTATAAAGACTTTTCGTTAAAAAACGTATCGAACTCAATATTAATTTTCCGGAGCGTATTTTTTATGTTTTCGAAAATTTCTTTTTCCGCTTCGTCTTTAAAAATTCCTTCAGCCGGTTCATCAATAAGTTTATCGCCGTGTTTTTCGAACAAATTTTTAGCAATATCGATTATGTATTCGCCTTGATAATATTCTTCTTTAAAATCAATTTCTTTGCCGAGAAGTTGCAAATAACGGGCTTTAACCGATTCGCCCAAAACCCGCATTTGTCTGCCCGCATTGTTAAAATAATATTCGCGGTCAACTTCGTAACCAATCCATTCCAGCAAATTGGCTATCGTATCGCCGAGAACGGCATTTCTTCCGTGCCCGACTGTTAACGGTCCGGTAGGATTGGCGGATACAAATTCCACATTGGCTTTTTTACCTTTATAAGTATCAAACCTTCCGAACGATTCACCCTTTTCGAGTATCGTTTTGGTTATACCGGCAACAAAGGAAGGCGTAAAAAAGAAATTGATGAATCCGGCACCGGCAATTTCAACCTTTTCCAAAATATTTTTATCAATTTGCAAATTTTCCACTATCTCCGAAGCAATTTCCCTCGGCGCACGTTTCAATTTTTTGGCAAGCATCATTGCAACGTTTGTTGAATAATCGCCGTTAACGGAATTTTGCGGAACGTTAAAACTTATTTCGACTTCTTCAAGATAATTTAAATTGTTTTTCAGTTGTTCGAACAGTCGTGCAAGATATTCTTTCAAAATTCCACCTTGGATTTAGTCATTATCAATTAACGGTTTAATGTTATCTTCCACCGATTCGGCGGGTGCATCCAGCCATAATTTTTCCAAGTTATAAAACTCTCTGGCTTCTTTTCTGAATACATGAACTACAACATCGAAATAATCGAGCAGAACCCAATTAAGAGATTCGTAGCCTTCTTTGTGGTAACACTTTATTCCTTCTTCCCTCAGTTTGTCGTCTATCTCATCCGCAATACTTTTCACTTGGACATCGGAATCCGCCGAACAAATCACGAAATAATCGGCGATAGTCGTCAACCCGCGCAAATCCAGAATTTTTATATCGTAACCTTTTTTGGATAGAATTATATCCGCTACTTTGGTTGTGAACTTATCCATTAATTTTATTCTTCTCCTTTTATGGGTTTCAGTTTATAATAATCTTTACCGATAATCACGGAAACGTCAAGGAAATAATTATCGTTAAGCTGTTGAATTACGTTAGTGCGCGGAACACCCAATTCTTCCGCCACTTTTTTGGCGTTTGCCATATTTCCAATCCGGTCGATTACCAAAGTTTCGTCCACGTTAAACGAAACATAATTCCCAACGTTCACCACATCGAATTTATGTTCGCGCAGAAAATCGGTAAACCTGTCGGCAACCCCGGAAACTCCGCAACCGTTGAGCACCTCGAGTTGAATAATTTCGGATGCGACTTGTTTTTTTCCTTGCTTGCCGTTAAACCCGAATCTATCGGAAAATTTAAGAAAAAGCGAATAAGACATAAAAATTATTATGGCAACGAGCGCAAAAATAATAAGATTCAAAAACAAATTTACCGATGTCTCTTTCGGGTTTTGCTTATTTTTTTTTGCTACAGACTTTTTCTTTTTCACTTTACATCTGTTTAAATAAAAAAATAACCGAGCTGAACCCGGTTAGCAAATTTAATAAAATTAACTTTTTAATTCTCATCGTCAAAGTCGTTATAGAACGGATTATAATACGGATAGCGCGAATATCCCGGATATCCGTAATATCCGAACGGAGAATTTCTGTATTGAATAGAAATTTGGAAATCTTCGGAAGGTTTATAATTTAATTGCGCGCGCGTAAGGTATATGCCGTTTATTCTATCGGAAAATTTTTTACCGAAAGTGCTGTAAGGCGAATTGACTATGCTCGCATCCACTTCTAGATTCAAATTATCGCTGAATTTGTAAGCCATTCTGTTTGTGTAAATTCCCAATGCCACACCGTTTCCGCCGAATGCCGAGTATGATAAACTAAAGGAGTGCCGCATGCTGAAATTTTGCGGATTGATAAAACTTAACAAAAAACTTGACGGATTGTTGTTTACCAATTTACTTTTAATATCGACGGGTTTGTTGCCTTCGCTTTTAAATTGGGCATTGGCAGCGGTAAACGCTATCAAAAAAATTATAAAAACCTTTTTCATTGTTTCACCTTCAAGTTTGGTATTTATGTTAATTTGACATCCGAACCGGTCAAATGTTTCAGATTTACTTTACTATTTTACCTCTGCAATCATTTCGATTTCCACGGCGGAATCAACCGGCAATTCGTTTACACCTACGGCGCTTCTAACGTGCTTTCCATTCTCCCCGAAAATTTTTACCAGAAAATCGGATGCGCCGTTAGCAACTTTCGGTTGATCCGTAAAACCGTCGGCTGAATTAACAAACACCGTTACTTTAATTATTCTTTCGATATTGTCGAGACTTCCTATCTCAGACTTTATTACGTTCAAGCAGTTAACCGCACAGAGTTCCGCGGCTTTTCTTCCCTCTTCCAAACTCAAGTCTTTCCCCACTTTCCCGGAAAAGAGCAGCTTTCCCCCGCTCATGGGAATTTGACCTGCGGTAAAAACAAGATTTCCGGTTTTTATCACCGGGATATAAGATGCCAACGGTTTCGGGGGTTCTTTAAGCTCGTAACCAAATTCTCTTATTTTTTCTTCGACGGACATATCTTTCCAAAAATTGATTTAACAATGTTTTAATATAAAATAAATTCGTTAAATAGGGAAATTTTCTTGCCGGTAGGTCAACACCCTGGCTCACGGCTGCCGAGGTCCACACCTCGGCAGAGTAGAAAAAACCGTCGAGGCATGGGCCTCGACGACAGGGGAAATCAAATATATTTTTGGAGTGCAATATTTACGTCCCCTTGGCTTTTGCAGTGGGAGTATGGGTTAGACGACAACAACATTGTTAACAAAAAATCATGATTCTTCTGAGTATTTTTTATAAAGTCTATCTGTAACTTTATTAAGAAACTTTCTCGCATCTTTGAAATAATCAATTGCAATACCTAACTCAATATCAAAATCAATAAGTTCATTAGCTAAATTTAAAGAATCGGAAGATTTTGATGCATTTTTAATATCCTTATTTATACGGTTACTTATTTTTTCACATGATTCAGTAATTTCAAACAAGAAAAAATAGAGTCGATTAATTTCCTTCGTTGTTAATATACCTTTCTTTTCCCATTCTTCTTTTAGCTTTTTTAACTTTTCAACATTCACTTTAATTTCTCCTTGTTTTACTTGTGTTTCGGGACTTTAAAGCCAGCATCGTTTAATCTTTTAATTAACTTATCTATTCTCATGGCTGCCGAGGTCCACACCTCGGCAGAGTAGAAAAAACCGTCGAGGCATGGGCCTCGACGGCAGGGGAAATACTTTAGCTTTATTTTTAGTTATTATTAGTAACAATAGAATTTTTCTTATAATAATCAATACCGTTTAATACACTTGTATTATTAAAACTTATGGATATTTTCATATTTTCATTTACTTTCAAATTCTTAATAAAAACTTCTTCTAAAAATGAATATATTTTGTTAACATCATGCCCAATATTATATGTTACTTTCCTCTTCTTGTTAATTATTTCATTTTTAAAATACTTCGCATAAGTTTTATCAAAAAGATTTCTTTTGCTTTTTTTTACCTGTAGTTCAAACCACCATTCTTTTTCATTTTGGGTTTTTACTATTTCAAATTTTAATTGTGCTTTAGGAAAAATAATTGATGCAATAGCACCAACATTTGCATCTCTTAATAATTTCAAACAATAGCTAATTTCGTTGAATGTCAATATATGATTCGTATAATATATTTTTCCCCATTTAATATGAATTCTTATATTGTATATTATAAATAGGAGAATTAATATTAGAATTATTGTTAATAACATCTATATTACTAATATTTTAATATTCAATACTGGTTTTCAAAAAGTAACATACAAGTTTTGCATTTGAAGATAAATGTTCTATATCATACACTATAAACTCAAAAATTTCAGTTAATTTATTTAAGTTATTTTTACAATCTATAACAAGTCCTTCAATATCTTTATTAAACATTTTATGTTTAAATGGTATTTCTTTTTCAATTAACCAATTTTTTAACACGAAGTATTCATTTTTTTTATTTGATAAATCATAAATCAATTCTATCCCCCATAGATTATCTTTTTGATATTTGATAAAATCCATTATTTTTACATTATTATATTCTATTGTAAGTACCTGCCCATTCATACATTTTCCCAGTTTTTTGAGCATTATTAACAAAAAATCTATGTTTTTAATTTTATATTTTTTTATGATACTTAATTTTTTATTTAAACTTAAATCATAAAGAAATAGCAATACTATACAAACTATTAACAAATAATTTAGTTTTTCCATTTTTATTCCTGCTCATCCTGATTTACTGGGAAAATACCTTCAACGATTACTTCACCAGTCTTTTCCTCTTCAGACCAATAAAATGAATCGTAACCAAATATACCTATTATCACTCCAGAATAGTAAAAAGTCCGAGCCAACTCGGTTCGACTCGGATCAAAAAAAGGTAATAGTTGAGAAGAATAAGGTGGTAATAGAATAGTGTTAATCCCACGGTAAATTTCAAAAATATCTCTTATTGCATACGAAACTTCATATTTTCCAAAATTTAGTTTGTTTATTCTATTTAAATAATTTTCAAATTGTTGATAATTTGTTTTTAAAAATCGAAAAATTTGGTAACCATTTGCAAGACCATAATAAAAAGAAGTAACGATAAAAGCTTTTGCATCCAGTAAAGCTGAATAAAGAATTGGACCACCGTAAATTGCCCCGATTGACAAACTAGGAATTCCAATTATATAAGGACCATATTTTTGGCTAAACTCTATTTGTGAATTAATAAATGCATCCCATTGTCTTGAGTTCATATTTGCTTTCATAGCCCACATAGCCCTCATCTCAAATCCCCCGCTTGGTGCGCGTCCATCCAGGTCAAAATATTTCAACGGGTTATCCAACGCATAAGCATAGGGACTAAA
>JALVFE010000008.1 GCA_027030245.1 Melioribacteraceae bacterium | reverse complement strand
ATGGTCACTTGTCAATGGTCATTGGTTATTGGTCATTTGGAATTTGGGATTTGTCATTTGGAATTTTTCTCTGTCATTCAGTCCGCCAATGACGAAACTAAAAGAACCTGTCATCCCGTCCGCCTTCAACTAGATAGCAATTAACATGTCATCCCGAATTTATTTCGGGATCTGAGATGAACTCCCTATTTCATTTGGTAAACGCCGTTAGGCGTGACATATTTATAGAACAATGATTCTAACACAAAACCAAAACTCTAGCGGAGTGACACATTTTGTTATTTGTTATTTGGAATTTCTTGCTTGTCATTCCTTCCGCTTCGGCGGATTGAATAGAACCTGTCATCCCGAACTCGTTTCGGGCTCTAAAAGAACTCACTATTCAAACCAACAAACGCCGTAGGCGTGAAATATTCAAGTTTTCACAAAAAATAAATTTGACTAATAATTAAGTAGATGCTGAAATGAATTCAGCATGACAGTTTATAAGACTTGTCATCCCGAACTCGTTTCGGGATCTATAATGAACTCTCTATTTCGTACAACAGACGCCATCAAAGTGAAACATTTAGTCATTGGTTATTGGTTATTTGTTGTTTGGAATTTAATATGTCATCCCGTTAGGGTTTAGTCGTTTTGGTGTATTGAAAAAGCCGCGAATTCACGAATAAGAAATCATTTGGGGGACGAAAGGTGTGCCCCTTACGTCTTACGTTTGACGTTTTACTTTTGGGATTTGTTATTTGGAATTTACGGTTTGTAATTTTTCCTTTCACTTTAATTTTATCAAATAATATATTATTTTTATAGTATAAATAATATATCTGTGTCTTTTGTTCCGCTTTACAGTTCTTTCTTTTTAATAATTTCTTAACGGAGAAATTTGAAATGTTAGAGATTAGAGGTCATGCGCGCGGCGGACAGGGAATGGTAACCGCATTCGAAATTCTCGCCAAAGTTTTCAGTCAGCTCGATAATTTTTACGTACAGTCGTTCCCGGCTTTCGGGGTAGAACGTACCGGCGCTCCGATTCAGGCTTTTCTGAGGGTTTCCAAAACCGAAATTCTAAATAGAAGCAATGTATATACACCAAACTTAATCGTTATTTTCGATGAATCACTGCTGGAACAGGTTCCCGTATTTAACGGACTGAAAGAAGGTGGTTCGGTATTGATAAACACTGAACGCCCGATAGATGAATTTAAAGACAAATGCGAAAGTGTTTACACGATCCCCGCCACCAAAATTTCAATGGAGAAAGGACTGGGGTCCAAAGCTTTACCAATCGTAAATGCCGCGATGATCGGTGCAATCATGAGAATTTTTGAAGCGGATATCGATATCGCTGCAAAAATAATACAAGAGAACGTTCCCGCCAAACCGGAAGCCAATGCGGAATCGGCAAAAATTGCTTATGAGAGTGTTGTGGGTCTGGAAAACTTAAACAGAGGATTGATCAATGCACTTCACTCGAAAGAGGAAACCAAAATTAAAGTTCCCCGCGAACTAATCGAACAAAGCAAAGCAAAAATCAAGCTTGAGGAATTGCCGGTAATTCCGTTTTGGTCCCAGCCGATGTCCAAAAACAAAACCGGAAATTGGCGGCTTTTAACTCCGGAATACGTTACTCGAAATGCGCCGTGTTCAACAAACTGTCCGGCTGGTACCGACGTACGTGGATTTATTAAATTAGCCGGCGAAAAAAAATTCGACGAAGCTTTGGAGCTAATTTACAAACATAATCCTTTCCCTGCCATTTGCGGAAGGGTCTGCCCTCATTTCTGCGAACAAAATTGCAACCGTAACGATTTGGATTCCGGTGTAAATATCGGAGCAGTTGAAAGATTTTTAGGAGACCGGCTCGACAAAAAACTGGAAGCAATTTCACCCGCTCCCCTTCAATACAATGAAAAAATTGCCGTAATCGGCGCGGGACCTGCCGGTCTAACCGCAGCCGTACAATTGCGCGATAAAGGCTACGACGTTATAGTATTCGAAGCTTTGCCCAAAGCGGGTGGAATGATGCGTACGGGAATTCCTAAATTCAGACTTCCCGACGATGTGCTCGACAAAGAAATAGAACGGATTGAACGTAAAGGCGTAAAAATCATAACAAACCGTAAAGTTAAAATAAACGAACTTGAAGACGATTTTTCGGCTGTTATTGTTGCGGTCGGTTCGCACATTAGCGTGAAAATGAATATTGAAAACGACGACAGGATAATTGACGGAGTGGAATTTCTACGCGAATTTAAACTGAACGGCAAACCGTTTGGAATAAACAAAGGCGACGAAATTGCAATTATCGGCGGCGGAAACACAGCTATAGACGTTGCCAGAACCGTTCTCCGGCTTGGCGGAAAACCGACTATTTACTACAGACGTACACATAAAGAAATGCCCGCAATTCCGCACGAAGTTGAAGAAGCAAAAGCGGAAGGCGTGAAGATTAAGTTCCTTGTGGCTCCGGTAGGTTTAAGTGAAAATTCCAACGGTAGATTGGAAGTGAAATTAGTCAAGATGGAATTGGGTGAACCGGACGAAAGCGGACGCAGAAGACCAATTCCAATTGAAAATTCCGAAGAATCCGTGACGGTTGATAAAGTAATTTCCGCTATCGGTCAGAAATTCGATGCTTACGCTTTTAATTCGAACAACGTTAAACCTAAACAAGGAAGGATAGAAATAGAATCGAGAATTCCCGTATTTTGCGCCGGTGATATGGCTTGGGGCGGAACCGTTACCGAAGCAATAGGCAGCGGAAACAAAGCTGCGGAAGAGGTTCACGCATTTTTCAGAAATCTGCCTTACAGTCACGAAGACACAATAAGCGACGTTGTAGTGCCGACGGAAATAAATTTTGCATATTACATGCCCACTCCCCGGCATGATAATCCGATAAAACATGCTAAAGATTTTTATAATGATTTCAGTGAAGTTGTGCAAGGATTGACGGATGAAGAAATTGTAGCGGAAACCGGCAGGTGTTTGCATTGCGGCGAATGCTTCAGCTGCGGGAACTGTTACAATTATTGTCCCGATTCTGCCGTACATGTTGACGAAAACGGAAGGTTACGTATCGATTACGATTATTGCAAGGGATGCGGAATTTGCGTTCAAGAATGTCCGTGTTCGGCTTTAACTTTTAATTTACCGTAAATTTTTAACAGGAAATAAAATGGAAGCCAAAACAGAAGAAAAAGTAAAACAATTATTTCCGAGACATACGCAAAAAATAATGAAAGGCAATTTTGCCGCCGCGGAAGCCGCAAAGTTGTGCAAAGCCGGGTTCATTCCGGCTTACCCCATTACACCGCAAACCACAATTGTGGAAGAACTTTCCAATAAAGTTGCCAAAGGGGAAATGGATGCGACATACGTAAATATGGACAGCGAACATTCCGTGTTTGCCGCAGCAATGGGTGCATCGCTTGCGGGCGAACGGGTTTTTACGGCTACAAGTGGTCAAGGGTTGTTCTACGCTCACGAAGTTTTGCATGCAATTGCCCATTTCCGTTTACCGGTTGTAATTTGCAACGTCGGGCGTCCTTCAATTCCTTGGAATATTTGGTCCGACCAAACCGACTCGATTTCCCAACGGGACACGGGTTGGATACAGTTCTACGGAGAAAGCTCCCAAGAAGTTTTGGACTCGGTAATTCAAGCTTACGTAATTGCGGAAACTCTCAATATTCCGGTAATGGTTGTGCTCGATGCGTTTTATCAAAGTCACACAAGCGAAAACATTTGGGTGCCCGATCAAGATTTAGTAAACGAATTCTTACCTCCGCGTAAATTAACCGGCGGAGAAATAGACGGAGAAAATCCGAAAGCCGTTGGCGGTTTGGTTCCGCCCGAACATTACGAAACTTTTAATTACCGTTATTGGAATGATATTAACAAAACGGAAGAGCTTACAATTGAAATCGGAGAGAAATTCGGGAAACATTTCGGCAGGTATTACAAACCGGTTGAAGCCGTGAATATCGGACCGCAAACAAAAATGGTTTTGGTTTCAATATCGAGTATTTCAACCACTGTACGGGGAGTGATAAAACATCACCCCGACGTTGGTTTACTCAAGCTCCGTTTGTTCAAACCGTTTCCAAAAAATTCGGTTTTGGAAGTATTAAAAGACCTTCCGGAAGATGCCAAGATAGTTGCGGTTGAAAGAAATTTCCTCGGCGATAAGGAAGGAGCAATAATCGGTGAATTACGAAGAGCACTTTACGGAACAAACTACAACTTGTTCGATGTATACACCGGCTTGGGCGGGAAAGATGTTCCGCCTGTAACAATTGAAAAAATAATTTACGCAATGCAAAATAATCCTAAACCGGTTACTTGGATTGATTTTGAATAATTAAAAATCAAAGGATAGATTATGCAACCATCATTGGAATTTTTAATTAAGGAAGAAAAAGTTTATCCCGGTGCGCTCAGCTGCCGGGGGTGCGGATGGGCACTTTTGGTTCGTCATCTGGCTAGTATTTTGGGGGAAAATACAGTCTATGTTGTTCCGGCTTCTTGTTTTTCAATTATAGCCGGACCTTATCCGCTTAACGAATTGCAAGGCAGTATTGTTCATACGGTTTTTGCCGCTGCTCCGGCTACGGCTACGGGAATACGCGCCGCATTGGACAGACAAGGGAAAGAAGACGTGACGGTTGCCGTTCTTGCAGGCGACGGCGGAACTTTCGATATCGGGCTCCAATCCCTTTCCGGTGCCGCATCGAGAGGAGAAAATATTCTATACGTTGCGAACAATAACGGTGCGTATATGAATACCGGAATACAAACCAGTACGGCAACACCGTACGGAGCCGTAACAACAACCAACCCGCAAAATAATTATAAAAAAACATGGCCTAAAGATTTGATGGGAATTATTACGGCTCATAACATTCCTTACGCCGCCACTTGCTCATTAGCGTTTATAGAAGATTTCCGACGAAAAATAAAAAAGGCAAAGGATATAAAAGGTTTCAGGTTTTTAATGGTTGACGGTCCTTGCCCGCCCGGACATAAAACCGAGCCGGCACAATCGATTACAATTTCCAGATTGGCGGTAGAGACAAAATTATTCCCGCTTTTCGAAACAGAGCATCAGAATTACAAAATAACTTACAAACCGGAAAAAGATTTGCCCGTGGAAGAATGCTTGAAATACCAAGGAAGATTTAAGCATTTATTCAAAGACGAATCACGGAAGGAACTGAAAGAAATCCAGAAATATGTTGACTACAATTGGAAACGGTTACTCAGCTTGGAAGCGCGGGATTTTGATTTGAATTGAATTGGTCAATGGTCATTGGTCACTGGTCAATAGTCAATGGTCATTTGGATTTTTGATTTTGTTGTTTGGAATTTCTTGGTTGTCATTCTGTTCATATTTGACGGATTAAATAGAACTTGTCATCCCGTCCGCCACTGGCGGATTGTTTCGGGATCTAAGAAGGACTCTTTGAGATGCTGAAACAAGTTCAGTATGACAAGCATTCACGACAGCATGACAGTATGATGGAATTGGAATTTTGGATTTAAGACTCGTCATCCCGAACTCGTTTCGGGATCTAAAAAGAACCCGTTGTTAAAATAAGATGCTGAAATGAATTAAGCATGACATCTTTTTAAGTTAGTATGTCATAGAAGAGAACCCGTCATCCCGAACTTGTTTCGGGATCTAAAACGAACGATATTACTACTTGATATTCTTAAATACGGTTAAACTTTGAATTAATATTGATGTATAAGTAGACATTGCCATGAAAGAATATTATGTCTACATAATTACAAACAGAGTAAAGACGCTCTACATAGGAGTAACAAACAATTTAGTACGAAGAATGTATGAACATAAAAAGGGAATGATAGAAGGGTTTTCAAAAAGATACAACTTAACAAAATTGGTTTATTACGAAATATATACAAATGTGCAAGAAGCGATTAGAAGAGAAAAACAATTAAAGAATTGGCATCGGGAGTGGAAAATAAATTTAATAGAATCTTTAAATCCCGGCTGGGATGACTTATCAAAGGATTGGGGGATAGATGCTGAACCAAGTTCAGCATGACAAGTATTCGGGACAGCATGACATGTTTTTAAGAGAGCATGACTATAAAAAGAACTTGTCATCCCGAACTCGTTTCGGGATCTAAAATGAACTCCCCATTTCATCCCGCAAACGCCATCGGCGTGAAATATTTATAGAACATGCATTCTAACACAAAATTAAAACTCCAGAGGAGTGAAACATTTTGTCATTGGGAAATTGGTCAATGGTCATTGGAAATTGGTCAATGGTTAACGGTCAATGGTCAATAGTCAATGGTCATTTGGATTTTGGAATTTGTTGTTTGGAATTTGGAATTTATGTATTGTATTTCCGTTCGTATTTGACGGATTAAATAGAACTCGTCATCCCGTCCGCCACGGCGGATCGTTTCGGGATCTAAGAATGAACTCGTAATTTAAATCAGATGCTGAAACAAGTTCAGCATGACAGTATGAGGGAATTGGAATTTTGGATTTAAGACTTGTCATCCCGAATTCATTTCGGGATCTAAAATGGACTCTCCATTTCATCCTGCAAACGCCGTAGGCGTGAAATGTTTATAGAATAAGTGTTCTAACACAAAATTAAAACTCCAGAGGAGTGAAACATTTTGTCATTGGGAAATTGGTCAATGGTCATTGGAAATTGGTCAATGGTCATTGGAAATTGGTCACTGGTTAACGGTCACTGGTCAATAGTCAATGGTCAACGGTCATTGGGAATTTGGGATTTGAAATATCTTTCCTTTGCGTCCTTTGTAGTTTTCACTTTGGGGTCTTTGTGGTTAAACAGAAACCACGGATTGCACAGATTAAATACGGATTATTCACAGAATAATTGGGATTTGGGAATTGTAATTTGGAATTTGAATTTTATCCCCCGGGATTTCATCAGCTAATCTGTTTTTAATAATTCATTTTACATTAAAATTATTTTTATGTATATTTGCATTGCAATTGCATATTTACATAATCAGTTTATGTCATGATTTTAAACCGGAATTTAACTTCACACATAAAAAAAATGATTGGGAAATTCCCCGTTGTTTCCGTAACTGGTCCGAGACAATCCGGGAAAACAACAATGCTCCGGAACTTTTTCCCCGGGTATAAATACTTCAATTTGGAACGCCTCGATTACAGGGAACTTATCCGCAACGATATCATCGGATTTTTGAAAAACGCCGGAAATAAAATAATATTCGATGAAGCACAAAATTTGCCCGAATTGTTCAGTTATATTCAAGTTATCACTGATCAAAATCACGGAAAAGGGAAATATATTTTATCCGGTTCCCAGAGTTTTTTATTAAATCAAAATATTTCCCAATCTTTGGCAGGTAGAGTCAGTATCAACCACCTTTTCCCGTTTGATATTACCGAATTACCACCGTCAAAAACCCGCGACCCGTTAAAATTAATTGTTAACGGATTTTACCCGAGAGTATACGACAAAAAAATTAAAGCGCAGGATTTTTATCCCTCTTACTTACAAACATATATTGAGCGCGATATAAGAACCTTGAAAGCAATTGAAAATCTAAGCACGTTTACAAGGTTTCTCGGACTTTGTGCGGGGCGAGTCGGTCAAATATTAAATCTCACTTCTCTGGCAAACGATGCCGGGATATCGGTAAACACCGCCAAATCATGGCTTTCGCTATTGGAAGCAAGTTTTGTTATTTATCTTTTGAAGCCGTATTACGTTAATTTCAATAAGCGTATCATAAAATCCCCAAAACTTTATTTTTATGATACCGGCGTGGTTTGTTCGTTATTGAACATTAAATCACCGGAGATATTAATTAATCATTACGCATACGGTGCTTTGTTTGAAAACTTGATTATAAGTGAATTAATAAAATACCACTACCACAAGGGTAAAATACCGCAAATTTATTATTGGCGTGAAAGTAACGGAACGGAAATAGATTGTATTATCGAGAAAAGTCCCAATGAAATATTAGCTTTGGAAATTAAAGGCGGGGAAACGTTTACAAATGACTATCTTAAAAATTTGAGAAAATTACCGGATAAAGAAAATAGATTAAAAATTAGAAAGAAATTAATTTATATGGGTAAGGAAAGTTTTGATTTGGGAAAGATTCAAATTACCGGTTGGAATGATTTTAAATCTTTTTTACAAAATTTTAAATAAAATTTAATTTAACTATCGTGTGGTCGGTGGTGGCAATATAATTGGTCATTGGTCACTGGTCAACAGTCATTTGGAATTTGGAATTTATGTATTGTCATTCCGAACTGGTTTCTGGATCTAAGAAAAACAATTGAAAAGCCGCGAATTCGCGAATAAGAAATCATTTTCGGAACACAAGGTTTGTGCCCCCTACGTCTCACGTTTTACGTCTTACGTTTTACGTCTTGCGTTTTACGTCTTGCGTTTTACGTCTTGCGTTTTACGTCTTGCGTTTTACGTCTTGCGTTTTACGTCTTGCGTTTTACGTCTTGCGTTTTACGTCTTGCGTTTTACGTCTTGCGTTTTACGTTTTACATTTGGAATTTGTTGTTTGGAATTTAATGTGTCACCCCGCTGGGGTTTTAACGTTAAATGGGATTATGGTTATTATAAATATTTCACCCCTACGGGGTTCGGTTGTTCTTTGATATTTGAATAATTGCCGCGAATTCGCTAATGAAAAATAACTTTAGGGACGCAAGGTTTACGGCTCTTACGTCTCACGTTTTACGTCTTGCGCCTTACGTTTTACATTTGGGATTTGTCATTTGGAATTTAATGTGTCACCCCGCTGGGGTTTTAATGTTAATGGGGATTATGGTTATTATAAATATTTCACCCCTACGGGGTTCGGTTCGTTTTCTTAATATTTGAAAAACCGCCGCTAATTCGCTAATAAAATATGGGGACGAAGATTTTCGTCCCCTACGTCTCACGTTTTACGTCTCACGTCTCACGTTTTACGTTTTACGTTTGGCATTTGGAATTTAATTCTACAACCGTGTGGACGGTGCCAGCAGTGATTATACTCAAGACCATTTTGATTCTCTTTTTCACAATAGAAACATTATATTTGACCATTCGCTTAATTCCAACTTAATAAAACGGGTTTTGTTAATAATGAGCAAAAGCACTCTCAGTAGAATTACGTTGATAATTGCTTATCTTTTGGTATATGCGTCGACTAATATTTCGAATTACGGAACAAACTCTATTTTACTAAAACTCTTTTTTGTTTTACTTCTGTTTCTCGCGGTCAAATTTTATTTCAACAGCTTAAATCTTTCTTTAACTCATGAATTAAAAAAAATTTCCGGAAAGTTTTATCTCGTCTTAACAATTTTCGGGGTAATTCTACTAACCGGTTCAATCTATTCCTTAAATCCCGGGTTCGGAATGTTGAAATTTGTCAGTATGGTTTTTGTAGGTTTCCCTTTTATCATTAGCACCAAATTACTCCTTCTGAATTTTAACGGAAGAGACAAAAATATTTTTTTTGCAATAATTTATATATTCATTGTTATCACTTCCATCTACATATTTTTGTTCAATCCGTTCATTCAAAATGAGATGTATAAATTCAGTATAGGCAGATGGAGCCATGTAGTCTATGCAAGATTTACTGCTCCTCTTTTATTATTGGTTTTGTTTCATTTCTTCACGAAAAAAAATATCAAAGAACTGTTTGTTATTTCTCTAATAATTGGATTGGGATATTACGCAATTTATATTAGTAATATGAGAGCCGCATTACTTGGTTTAATTGCGGTTTTACCAGTTATTATGGTTATAAATTTTCTAAAAAAACAACTTAGGTTTGGACATATTACCGGACTTACTATTTCAGCGGCTTTGTTTATTTTACTTTATTCATTTTCGCCGGGGAATGAAATAATTAAAGAAAGATACGAAAACATGATTATTACGGACGGTCAAATCATCGGAAAAGATCCCAGCATGATGTCTAGAATCATCGGTTATGCAATAAGTTGGGAAATGATAAAAAAATATCCTTTTACGGGAACCGGGTTGGGAGGTTTTAGAAATTATAATGAAAACGACATTATGTTAAACGAAAAGTATGGTGAAGTGAATATCCCCGAATATACCGCATGGTTAAAATACCCTCACAACATTTTCATAGAATTTCAAACGGAATTGGGAATAGGCGGGACTTTATGGTTTTTATATATACTTTATTTAATTTTCAGCACAACACGAAAATATTTTCCCGGACTTACAATATTTTACTTGTTTGCCCTTTGGTTTGCCCTTCTGTCGAAAGACATTTCCTCAAATATTTTATTGTTTTCCGGTTTGGCTTTTTACGGTAATCCGTACGAAACAGAGAGAATAAAAGAATTTTTTTCGCCTAGTAAAAAATCCGGCGTACGTGCTTCTTCGTCATCATGAATACTCGAATATCTATACTTCCCTTTTACGTATAAATTATGAAGCGGATAATAGACGGCGGAAAATTCAATGGAAAATTCACGTCTGTTGTTCCCGAATAAAAACGGCAATTTTTTTCTTTCGATATAAGCATAATAAATATCTTCCGCTCCCCCTTTCCTGAATATTTCGCCTTTCAGCGATAAATCCAAGTTTGCAATAAATTTATAATTTAAACGGAAACTTAATAAATCCGCATTGTTACCAATCCAATGCCCTAAAACATACCCGAGATGTTTATAATTTGTGGTTATGTATTTATTCTCGTAAATCCAAGGATTCAACATTGAATATTCCAAAAACAAATCCAGATTTTCAAATCCCAAATCAATTAACCTGGCGCCGGTTGTAATGCCGAACCATGATTTATAAAATTCACCTTTTAAAAGCGGGCGTATTTCCAAAACGTCGATAAGCAAAGAACCGTAAAGATTAATATTTTTGAAATAATTAACATTTAAATCAAAAAATATCATTCCGTTTCCGTCGTTAACATCTCCCCGGCCGGTATTATGATCCATAACCTTATAGTACATAACGGGAATAAACATTTCCGGACGCAGATCACCGCTGTAAATAAACGAATTACCGACAGAAAAAGTAAGCCAATCCTTTGGTTTGAACGAGATATAATTTGCCGCAATATATTTATTGATGAATGTTTCCACTAAAAACGGTTGTATATTCCCTTGATAAGAATAATAAAAGCGCGAGGAATCGAGAACCATCGAATTCAACCAGCCGTGTATGTAAGAAATTGAAAGCCAAGGTAAAGGGTTCAATTTAAATTCCACATGAGGGAACGATGCCGCTTTGGAAGAAAGAAATAACTTACCGAATTTACCGCTTCCCCAGTTTACATAATTTTTTTTAAGGGAAAGGCTGCCGTAACCGAAATCGTAAATAATACCGCCTTTAACATCGCTAAATTCAATTCCGTTTGGCGCAGTCTTATAAAAATGCCCGGTTTCCGGGGTTAATTTTTTATTTACATCAACATTATCACCAAATTCACCGGTATCGAGATATTCGAAAAAAAGCGATAATTTATTTACGCTCCCTTCAAACCTTGCTCCTATCCATTTCGAATATCCTTTTGCCGGACCAACCGTGGAAATCTCATAGCCGGCTATCGGGAAAGCCCTGAATAGCGCACTTGAAGTTGAATAACCGAATTCGCCTAATTTTTTAGAAGGTTTACCGTTTATTTCAAGTCCGTATCTTTTTAAATACCAGAACAGTTCCTCCTTTTCCACACGGTTAAGAGCATTAATATTCTTCCGGAGCTTTTTAAGAACAACAGCAATCTCTTTCTTGGAATAAGGTTTAACGGAAAGGTTTAAATCGATTAATTTTTTGACCGCCATCCTCTCCAGAAAAGAATAAACCGGATTGTTTAATGTTTCGTAAATAATTTGTGCATTAGAAATGCTTACAAAAATAAAAAACAGTATGATTATTGAATGTTTTATTTTAAACTTTTTCATTTTACATTGGTTTTGTTAAAACGATTATGAGCTTCTTGCTTTTTTGAAAATGATATTATAAAATATTTTACAGAAATACTGAATATCGGCAAAGATTTTTTTCTTTTCGTAGGCATCCAAATATTTTTGTTCGGAGAGCTGAATTTCTTCCAACGTTTTCGGCATATCCGCATAATAAGGCGGGATTAATCCCGGCTTGTGTTTGTTGCGGCGTTTCACATATTCTTTATCGTACAAACTTAAGTAATGAAAACTTAAGGGTCTTATTCCCACAAGTTTCAAATCCCTTTTCACCCAATTAATTAACATGGGTAATTCGTCAATCCATAATTTTCTGGCGATTTTTCCCCAAGAAGTAATTCTGAAATCGTTCTCAAATTTACCGCCCTCTTTAAGATTGAAATTATCGTGTATAAATTTCTGTAGGTATTCGGAATACGGATGCATAGTTCTGAGTTTGTATACATAAATAGGCTTTCCGCTTTTCCCCACTCTTTTCATTTTGAAAAACAACCCGTAAGAAGGGTTTTTATCCGTCGAAGGTTCCCTGTGCCGTTTGGCAACAAAATAAAGGAAGCCGTCTATTTCATTAATTGCCTTGACCGAAAAACCGCAATAATATAACCGTCCCAAACCTTCCGCTAACGAAAGAGCCCTTTTTCTTCCTTTGGTAAAAAAGAAAAACACTTTTTTTAAGAAGGGAAGCTTGGGAACAACTCTTTTCCAAACGAAATTCAATGAATAATATATATTTGCAAGATAAAAAGGATATTTTTTGTGGTAATTTTTGTACCGGAGTTTATTCGATTCGAACCTTCCCACAAAATATCCGTTCGATTTGAGCTTCCGGTTTACTTCGATCAAATAAGCATTGATTCTTCTTATATCGTTCAATTCGTGTAAGTTAATATACAGTTCAAGAGAATGAGGCGGTAAAACTTCTATATTGTACATATCGGCAGAACGGATAATGCTGCATTTGGATATATCAAAATCCTCCAAATCCAATTGGTCGTTAAGAAAATCGTAAACATCCGAAAAATTCTTTAAATAAATTTCTTTTAATTGAAACTTTAATAATTGAGACTGGATGGGCGATTGATGTTTTACGGTTTCTACTACGCCGTTAGCCCCGTTTGTCTTATAGAAATCCTCCGGAAATTCAGTAGTGTTAAACAGACTGAACGAGACCGCGTCGGTTCTCGGGGGGGATTTATAAATATAATAAATGGCAACCGCGGCTAAAGCCCATAGAGAAAACAGGATTAGATTGTACGTTATAATTTTTTTCAATTCAACAGGCAACGTAAATAAAAACAAGAGCGCCGATATGATAAGAAAAAATATTATATACGATTTAATATGATTCCATAAAATGGAAGAAAATGTGGAATTTTCGATTGTATCGAATTCACGGTTTAAAGTACCGTTAACAAACCATATAACCATCAATGTAATTACAAAAAACAATTTTTGTTTTACCGTATATGCATTGAAAGCCGAGCTGGAGAGAGTAAAAATAATTATCCACACCAGAATGGAAAACTCGATTAACAAAATTGTTTTGGAAAGTGAAAAAACCGAGGAATCTTTACTCTTAGCGGAAAACTCGGAAGTAACGATTATAAAAATCAACTCGAAAAAGAAACCCAAACTTAAAGATGCTGTTAACAAAAATCTGGAAGTGCTGAGCTGACCTATATAATTTACCGCTAATGCCAGTAAACCGAGATTTATTACAAAATTCTTAATTAAATTTTTGGAATTTGATACAAAGCCCGGATCTCGGTTTTTCGAACGGAGTCTTCCGGTAACCGCCGCGGTTAAAATTACGGTTAGTATAAATATGATTAAGTATTTTATATCCTTGTTATCAAGTTCAAAATTTTCGTACTTAATATTGTGCGCAATCAGAAAAGAGGATGTATAAAATAGGATTATAAAAAATATTCGAACCGGCAACATTTTCCCTTTGGAAATACTTATTATTTATTGATAATAATTTAATAATTTTTTAAGAAATTAAGGAAGGTTAAAATCCCAAACAACCGGATTAAAATATTACGTATGGGACTTTTTTTAAAAAAATGTTGAATGATATCTATTTACAGGAAGTAAACTGGGATGATAGGCTAATATGTTTATTTGATTGGAAATAATTTTGGCTAGCTTCTTTCCAATGAGACCGACCTGGAAAAGCGTCTTATTTGATCCGTAAGAGAATACTTTTCTTCTTTTGGAAAGGATTTAGTAATTTCAAATATTTCCCCGGCTAATTTGTAAGAAAGTTGATAAACAATCAAATCCCGGAATCCCCTGTAATGCTTATTACCAACTTCTATCTACTCCTTACTCCCTACTTTCTGCTCCTTACTATTCTTAAACGTTACTTTTTTCCCAAATTTTGAAAAACAAGTATGTAGAAGTTAGTATAAAGTAAGTAGATTTAGAAACAAAATTTTTCCGGTGTTTTAATCATTGAATTTAGCATCTTACTTACTTCTTCATACTTTTCAATAAAATATTTATGTTTCTTTAAATCTATATAACCGTGATCTTTAGCAAAATCAAGATGAACAGTTGTTTCCGAAGCCTCTCCATCTGAATCTACTAATTTATTTACAAATGATTTCGGATATCTTCTTTTACTCCACGCTTCAGCAATGTTAGAAGGAACCGACCTGGAAGAGCGTCTTATTTGATCCGTAAGAGAATACTTTTCTTCTTTCGGAAAGGATTTAGTAATTTCAAATATTTCACAGGCTAAATTGTAAGAAAGTTGATAAACAATCAAATCACGGAATCCTCTGTAATTCTTATTACCCACTACTACCTACTCCTCACTTCTTACTCATTACTTTTTTAACAACTACTCTCTTCACCACATTCTTAACATTCTGAATAACCAATTCTTTCGCCCAAGGAATAAGTTTATCGTTCCATCGTTCAGGATGAATTCTGAACTTTACCTTTGGAGGCAATTTATTAATATTATTAATTATTTCTTGAGTTGATCTGAAGTTAAAATTGTACTTTAACGATACATAGGATGTTTTATTATAAAATACTAAGGTAAACCATAGGATAAAGAAACTGAAAAAGAATTCTTCTGTCCCAACATAAAACTAGGTGTTCTATCGCTTTCCTCGTCTGAAATTTCAGAATATTGATACTTACCTTGAAGATAAACATTGTATAAAGGTTCATATAAGATTTTAAGTTCTACTATTTTTTCTTTACGCAATGGACCGTAAAGGAAGTTCAACGGTTTACGATCTTTATAAGCATAGTAAATATCTTTCATCCCTCCCTTTCTAAAAAATTGTGAACTTAGTGATAAATGCAATCTACTTGAAAAAGTAAAATCAAATTGAAATGATATAAGATTACTATTTTGACCAATCCAATGCCCTAGAGCATAACCTAAATGTTTATAATTAGTAACTCTAAATTTATGTTCATAAACCCAGGGATTAATTTGGGTATATTCTAATGAAAAGTCAAGGTTATCTATAAATAAATCAACAATGGATGCTCCTAACGTATAACCAATAGGTTACGTGTAAAATATTCCACTAAGGATTTTCCTAATTTCAAGACTTTCAATCAGTAGTATACTATAAAATTTAAAATTTTGCGGATATTTAATAGCAAGGTCAAAATAAATAAGTCCATTCCCGTCACCAACCTCGCCGCGACCGGTATTATGATCCACAACTTTAAAATACATTATAGGAATAAACATTTCCGGACGCAAATCACCGCTATAGATAAATGAATTACCCATAGAAAAATTGAGCCAATTATTTGGTTTCAAAGTAATATAATTGGCAACAATATATTTTGATTTGTATTCTTCATACAAACGTGGTTCGATTGAACTCGTACCATAATAGAATGATTTAGAAGAATCTATAACCAAAGAATTTAACCATCCGTGCATGTAGTAAATTTCCATCCAATCGGTTGGTTTTAATTTAAATTCTATATGAGGAAATGATGCGGCTTTTGACGAAAGAATTAATTGTCCGAATTTCCCGCTTCCTAAATTTACATATTCTTTTTTAAGTGATAAATTACCGTAGCCGAAATCATAACCAATTTTACCCTTAACATCACTAAACTCTATTCCGTTAGGAGCATTTTTAATAAAATGCCCTGTCCTGGAAGTCAAGTTTTTCTTAATATCAATATTATTCCCGAATTCTCCGGTATCTAGATACTCAAACATTAATGAAAGATCTTTATACCACCCTTCAAAATGTGCTCCGATCTTTTTTGAAAAACCATTATTTTTTCCAATGCTGGAAATTTCATAGCCTGCAATTGGTATTGCTCTGAAACTAAATTTTTCATCTAAATATTGAAACTCACCAAATTTGCTTATTGTAGTATTCTGTTCCAAATCATATTTTTGTAAAAACCACTCAAGTTCTTTACTTTCTACTTTATTCAATTTTGACTTCTGAGACTGAAGTTGTTTAAGCCATCCTGTAATTTCTTTTTTTGAATATGGTTTAACCGATTGATTTACATCGATCATTTTCTTTACGGCGAAACGATCAATAAAATTGTAAATTGGATTGTTTAAATCTTCATTTAATACTTGGCTTTTTATCAACGACATAAAACAGAGGTAAAAACAAAAGAAAAATATTTTGAAAAAAATTTTCATGATTACTTAAAAATATGATAATAGTGGATTTTATACATTATGGGGGAAAGCAAAAGTCTTAAGCAAACAATAATATTAAATGGTTATCTGTACCCCATGTATTGAACAGATTTATAAATAATTTAAGGTGTAATAATATACTAAGTTCATTATTCATTTAAAGTACACCTCTGCTGGTGTTTTATAATTTAATGATTGATGAATCCGCT
>JALVFE010000007.1 GCA_027030245.1 Melioribacteraceae bacterium | reverse complement strand
TCAAAGCTGTGTATGACTTTGAAGTATTGGAAGATGCCGACGGCAACAACCGGGCAGTTTGGTTCAATAAATCAGTTGCAGCACGTGAAGCCGGGATTCTTGGGACTTTTAGACCCGGCGCGGTTATTAGAGAATGGACTTTTAAGCGTCGCTCTGGAGCTATCTACTGGTACTTCACAGGCGAAGAATGGAAAAACATTGAGGAATATGAAGTAAATCCTATTTTGGGTTTAGAGTGCGAAATTCAGGAGATAGAATGAGAACAAAAATAAGCGTCTCAAAGAAAGATTTGGGAGTATTGAGAGAGCTGGGCGTTATATCGCGTCCGGTTTATTATAGAGCCTTAAATAGAGGCTGGATAACGCTGGGGTGGCAGCAGCGTGGCGGAATTTATCCTGATGATGTTATCGAAAAAGTCTTGAATAGTGATGTTACAAGAAAAATAAAAGAGTATTTTGAAGCGGTGAATAAACCAGCGGGTATAAGCTATGACGACAAAATAAAGCTATATGAAGATAGATTTAAAATTGTCGGGCATGCGCTAAAAAGATATGGTTACACGCCGAGAACAAAACAGGAGAAAAATGACATTGCAGATGAAGCTTATCTATGGGCATTGCAAACAAAACCAAATAATTACAAACAGGGGGCTGATATAATATTTAGCCGTGCACCTGTAATAGCAGAAAAGTTAAGAAGAACAAAAAAATATTTTAGGAGGCTAGAAAATGATGAAAATAGATTTAGATGACGTAAAAATTAAGGCAAATATTGCAGAAAGCGTGGTAAGAGCCTTTGGAAAGCTAACAGAGGAGCTGTTAAATAAAGAATTAAAAGTTGCGAAAAATGAGTTTGCGGTAGTTGATAAAAACGGAGACCTAATTATAAAAGCAGAAATGTCAGATGGTCGGACATTTGATGTTTATAAGATTGATTTTGCAGACTGGGAATATCTGACAGAAGACGAAAAAAGAGAGTTGAGGCTATTATGAGAGATGAACTCAAAATCAAACTCCAAAAGGCAAAACAGCTTGAGATCAAGTACAAGGAAGCCTATGCAAGCGATGATTTTGAACAAGGGAAAACGCTTGAGCGTCAATTTTTAGCCTTGAGGCAGGAGATTTTAGACGAGATTGATGCTGAAGTCGAAGCCAAAAAATCAATTCCTTTGGCAGTATTGAGAGAACGGCAAAGGAATGAACCACGACCGATACCGAGAGAAACCGGGATAGCAAAACTTGATCGGGAGCTAGTACCAAAAAAAGAGTACAACGGGCTAAAACTGGGCGGGTTCCCATTAGGAAACTTTATCCAGCTGGCAGGCAGTCCGGGCAGTGGCAAAACGTCTCTGTTTATGAAAATATTATCTGGTTTTAGCAAGGTCGAGCCAGTGAGTTGGTTTAACTTTGAGATGTCCGATGAGCAGGTTTTAGAGAAGCTTGAAGCTTTTGATAGAGTAGAAAAAAATATCCTTTATTACAATTCCGGGCGCGAATTGGAAGAGATCATAAAGGAGATTAAATATCTCTATGCCGACGGTGTTAGACACTTTGTGATAGATAGTGCTATGAAAATCAGAAGTAAGGGTAAGGACGGTGTTGAGTTGTTTATGAAAATTAGTGATACCTTGAAAGAGCTAACAAGTATCTTGAATATAAATATCTACTTGATTAATCAACTTTCACAGGCAGATCAAAAAAATGGCGTACTGGCTTTGAAGTATGGAAATGCAGCGGAATATGACAGTGATTTTATTTTCTATATGCTAAAGCCTATTTTGAGAGATGCAGCCGGAAAACCTATTTTGGATGAAGCCGGACAAGTACAGTATGACGAAACAAAAAGATTTTTGAAGTGCCACAAAAATAGAGCTTATGATCGACTATTTACAGTTGAAATAGATCATAGCGACATTTTTGGGGTTGAGGTGGTCGAAGAGACCTACAAAGATGAAATTACAATGCCGTATGTTTAGGAGGTAGAAAATGTGTTTAGAGTGTTGGGGTGGAGCTTTTATCTTATTGGTCGCTATTGGAATACATTTGACGATGACGTATGAGCCAAAAAGCAGACCGAAGAAAAAGCGAGAAAAAATTGTTAATGCTATTATAGATGACGAGCCAGTACAAAAAATACCGGAAAAAAAATTGGACGTAGGAAAAGAGTTCGATCTGTCCGGGTGTGAAAATGGGCAATGCCATGTTTAGAAAACGGTATAGCGAAAGGGATGTTTTGAATGTTATTTTGCCGTATTATCAAAAGGCAAAAAGAGTCGGGTTTCGCGTGCCTAATACTATTGTCGTTATACTGGACGGGATGGAGCACTGGGGACAGTCCTACTATAACAAAATATGGATACGAAGTACGTTAGGTAAAAATATGTCAAAAGTGGCGCTTCATGAATTCATACATACGATACAATTCTATAACAACTACAATGGAGACCCTCACGGCGAGAGTTTTCAAGAAATAGGAAGAGCACTAGGTGTACCAAAAGCGGTGCTAAAAATCAACCTAGACGGGTCATATAATTAAAAAAAAGGATGTGAAATGTGCTTAAACAAAATAATTGGTGGGGCTTTGATACTAGTTTTCGTTATTATTGGATTTTTCTTAGCAGTAGGGCTAATAAAAACAATAGGCGAATTAAAAGACAACAATTGTATTTAATCTTCTTGACTTTATGTTACAAATATGTTATAATATAGTATATAAAGTTTAGGAGGATTAGAAAAATGGAAGCTTATGAATTAGATTTGATAAAAAAAGAGGAAAGCGAAAGAGTTGATGAAAATACTCTTTCAGAGGCGGCAAAAGAGGGGCTTGAAATCTTAACCTCTTTTGTATTAGACGAAATGACACAGGTCGGTTTTACTCCGTCACATTTGGCGGCGTGGCTGGCGATTAGAGGTGATTTTAGTTTTATTCCAGAAAATCACCCGGCTATAAAAGATGCTATTGAAATGGGTTGGGGTGAAGCTATTAACCATGCTCTTCACTACTACAATGAAAATAATATTTACGGTGATGTGTGGATAGACGAAGCTGAACTTTTCAGGAGCGAGATCGAGAGTGAATTAAATAAAAAATTGGAGGTGTGGGATAGCATATAAAGAAATAAAGATAAAGACGATAGGCGAATATCGTCTTTATCTAAAACAAGTTTTAAAGTCCAGAAAAGGCAAAGAACCGCTTGAAGAACTTTTAATGAAAGCCTTTCAAGACGGTATAAATTTTCAATTAGGGAGGCTAAAAATTGGCAAAAAATAATCTACAAATATATGCGTGGGCTAGAAATAATAAGGGCAGCTGGGTTAAATACGACGGCGTTCTGGTCGATGAGGACGGTATAGTTTATATAGAAACTCCACATAATGGACTTAGACCGCTAAAAGTACCTTATAGGGTGCATATTGACTATATAGATAATGATGGCAAAAAGTGTAATTTGTGTCGGGATATTGAATAAAAGGAGGTTGAATATGAATAGAAACAAAGATCGTAAAAACCTGCTCCAAACAGGCGAAAGCAGGGTAAAAAATAGCAAACGTCTGCTAAAATTGCCGATAGCCGAAAGGTTGCTAAAAGATACAAATCAAAACAGGAGTAAAAATAATGGCGACAATAGGTAAGGTTTATAGATCGGGGAAGGCGTTAATATTGTTTTTGGATATACCTTTTTTATATGAAGAAAAGTTTCTGCTTTTGCAGAATACAGATACTACAAAAAATGCACCGATTTTCAAGATCGTTAAAAAAGCATCTCTTGGATTTAATGCCGAAGTTGGTGGCATATGGGAGAAAACGAGCGACAACGGCGTTAAGTACAAGTCTGGAACAATTGAACACCCGCTGGCGAACGGCGGAAAATTCAATTTTGCGATTTTCAACCTTGACGAACCTGAAAAGGTCAAAGGCAAAGACGGTAAAGAACGTGAGATTATCGCGACGGTTGCTTATTCGGCACCCAAACCTAAAAAAACTGATGATTTTGGCAGACAGGAACGACCGGAAAGGCAGGCGGGGAATGCAGCCGTTTATGATGCCGACGGAAATCCGATACAGCAGCCGGGCACAGTGCCAGCGATTGATATCGATGATGATGAAACAATACCATTTTAAAAGGGGATATTAAGTAGAAATATTGTACCATTTTAAAAAAGGTGGTACAATATGGAATATAAAAAATGTTTTAAATGTGGAATAGTAAAGAGTATAAACGAGTTTTACAGACATAAAGAAATGAAAGATGGGTATTTGAACAAATGTAAAGAGTGCACAAAAAAAGACTCAAAAAGTAATCTAAAAACAAGCTCAAAACATCCGGAAAGCTATGATAAGACAGAAAAAGGTGTTATACGGGTTATGTATAAAACCCAAAAAAGGAACTCGAAGTTAAGAGGGCATGCATGCCCGGAATATACAAAACAAGAATTTGCACAATGGCTATATAAAAATGGCTTTAAAAAACTATATGACAACTGGGAAAAAAGCGGTTACAAAAAATCATTAAAACCTAGTGTTGATAGAATTGATGATTTTAAGGGGTATAGTTTTCAAAATATAAGACTTGTAACAGACAAAGAAAATAGAGAACATCAGTATATTGACATAATGAATGGGACAGGAACAAGCGGAAAAAGGTGTAAGCCTGTTTTGTGCTTTGACAGTAATTTTAAGCTTGTAGCCGAATACGTATCATTAAGTAGCGCAAGCAGAGCGGCGGGGTATTCGGTAGAAAGTCGGATTAGAACTGGCAGAAAGTGCAAAAGAGGGTTTTACTGGCGATATAAAATATTAAAAGGCAAAATATGACAGTTGACGAGTTTAGAGACCTATGTTTTAAAGCTATTGCAAAAAATGATAAATGTACCTACATCGATTTTGATGCGGGTAAAATTGAAAGTCAATTGCAAAAGACATGCAAAGAAAAAATAGTTGGTTTATTGTTAGAAATTGAAGATTATTATAAATTACTAACAGATAAAAATTTTTTTACTTACTTTGTCCAAAAAGAGTTTATACAAAAACCTAGCAGATACGAGCGAATAACTCGTGGCTATGAATTTGTTGGAAAAGCATGTGGTAGTCTTGAGGTTTTTGTCCTATATGCCAATAATGTTTCAAAAAACTATTTAACGGCGAAAGATATTAGCAATATAACCAATTTAACACAAATTTAAACAAACTTCCAATATAATTTTAAAGAGGTACAAAATGGCAAAAAAAAAGCAAGCGAAAGAGGATATTTATAGAGATTTTTCTTACTATTGCCGACAATGTGGCGACAAAAGAAATAATCTTAAAGAGTGTCCGAAGCGTTGCAAAATTTGCAATAGTACCTATTTGACGATAAACGATCATAAAAAAATGAGAGTTTATTTTAATTACAATGAATATATAAGGGGCTAAAAAATGAATTATGAAGAGGCTTTGAGACTCGATGATATTGTCGCACATGACAACAAGATGCTTATTTATCGGGACTTTTGCGAGCCGACACGTGGAACAAAATACAGTGCCGGGATTGATCTTAGGGCGGCTGATGATTTTGAAATTTTGCCTGGCTATGGTGCGGTTATTCCTTTGGGGGTATGGTGGAACAGAAAAAAGATCAATAAGGATAATTCGCCGATAGAGACTTATAGCCTTGAAATATACGGCGGGCTTTATCTTAGATCGTCTTTAGGAAAGTGGCTTGTTATCCCAAACGGTAAAGGAATAATTGATATTGATTATCCGGGTGAATTTATGCTTACTTTGCATAATCCATATACCAATATTGTAAAAATCAAAAAAGGCGAAAGAGTTGCACAGCTAGTACTAGAGCAGCATTTTAGTTATATGCTAGGGTTTGAGACAAATAAAATCAGAAACGGTGGCTTTGGTAGCACCGGAAAATAAGGAGATAGCATGAAGCAATATAAAGTAAACGAGCAGGCAAAAAATAGACTCGAAGAGTTTGCCGGAAGGCTTGAAATTTTGGCAGCAGTTTTGAGGCGAATTATTGAAGGTCGATACGGCGCTAAAACAGAGGCGAGAGATGCACGGAAAGAGCTTACAGAGATCAAAAAGCAGATTACAGAGGTAAAGCGTGAAACACTAAAACTTTTTGAGGGGCGCTAATCCCCTCTTTTTTGTCGTTTTAAGTTTTTTATAGAGTAAAAAATTTCAAAGGATAAAAATGAGTAAGTTAAACAAGTCTGTTGATGACTTAGGGATGATAATTGCGGTTATTTCTTTTTCTATGATGTCGTTTCTTCTGATAAGCCTTGTAAATATCTTTTTTGACAGATATGCAAACGACTCACAAACTGCACTAATAACAAAACTTTTCTTTTATGCTTTGGCAGTAGCATTGAGTTATACTTTTGCCAAAATACATCGATCAGGTGTGACGGAGATTGTGGCTTTTAAAAATGTTTGGCACTTGATTGTAGTTATTATGATTGTTTATACTACTTTGCAAATTGAAAACAAGTCTATTGCTAACACGGTGACTTATATTAAATCACATGTTCTGAAAAACACGGAAACCTACAAAAATGATGATACTTACAAAAGCGCGGAAAGCAAAAGGAGAACAGCTGAAAACGCTTTGAAATTTTGGCAGAATTATAAAGGCACTGAAGCCGAAAGACTTATGATTAAGCAGTACAAAAGCAAGTATGAATTAGCCTTGAAAGAAAAAAACTTTAGATTAAAAAATTACAAGTATGCAACAACCAAAAAGGCTGATCGACAAATAGCTGAAGCATTAAAAAACATTAAAAAGATTGAGGATAAAATTCTGCAAAGAAGAGAAGCTAAAATAGCCTATTATACAAAGTTACAAGATGAGGCTATTGCACAAAAAAGAAGCTATAAAAAACAGTTTGAGAGCAAACAGAAGGAAGAAATTTTACAGTTTAGCAAGGACGCAAAACACTGGGCTAAAATCATTGTTACAATTATGGCGGCGGTATATTCTATTCATGGCTTACTATTAATTACTAGCAAAGATGGCTTTACGCTTAGAGGACTTTTTTATAATATGTTTCCTACTCTGGAAAACAGACATAAAGATATAGAAGCCGAACCAGCGGCGACATTGAAAAATGAGCCAGAGAATAAAAATATTATTAAATTTGAACCGGAAAAAAGAAAGGTAGGGCATGAGACCAGAATCAAAGATGCCAAAGCGCACGGCAAACTAGCAGCAGCCTTGAACAGTGGTGATAGAGTTACAAAAAAACAGTTTGCCGAAATAGTCGGAGTAAAGGAGACCGCAGCACTTAGTATGATGTTTAGATTTGTCGAAAGTGGGGTATTGCGAAAGGTTGATAACAAGTATTATTACAACCCCCCTACCCTCTCCGAAGAGGCGGTATAGTCGGCATGTCCGTGACCGACCGACCAGACCGACCGACCGCCGACCGACCATGAGACCGACCAAAAAACGACCGCCGACCAAAATTAGGAATTTAGCAACGTGGCGAAAGTGGGTGCTAATAAAAGACGATTACGAATGTAAGATTTGCGGGACAATTTCCAGGCATAACGAAGCGCACCACCTCTATTCAAAAGAGCATTTTCCAAAAAAGAAATACTTGTTAAAAAACGGGGTTTGCCTATGCTCTAAATGCCATACCGGATTACATAGGTGGAACGGTGGTTTTAAAGTAAAATGCACTCCAAAAACATACGAAAATTACAAAAGGTATCTTCTGGGGAAAGAGGTAAAAAAATACCAAAAAGCTATTATATATATAACTATATTACTTTCAATTTTACTGGAAATTAGCAAAAGATACGAAATAATCATAAAAATATAACAAAAAAGAAACAAAACACTTGACATTGTATTACAAATGTGTTATAATAACGTATATCAAAACTTTAGGAGGTTAAAGATGAAAGAGATTCTTTTTGAGCTTTTGGCAGGCTTAAGGCAGACCGAAATTACAAAAAAAGAGCTTGAAGAAATGCGTATCCTAGAAGAGGTACGCAGAGGCGACAAAACCGAAAAGGATTATTTGGATTTTGTCAAAAAACAAAACGAAACAAAGGAGGGGAAATAGTGGAGGTTTTAGACTATGTTTTCGCAGCGTGCTTTTCCGTTTACGGCGGATTGGCACTATATAAATTTATGAACTTAAAGGGAGAGAGAAAAAATGCAAACAAGGGTTAAAGTAACAGCCAATATGAAACAAATAACGGTTGAAGGAAAGGGTAGCAAAGTGCTGGCAGCTTTAGGAGCGGCTTTTTTGTTTACTGATGAGGTGCCGGATGACGAGCTTTTAAGCGCAATTGGGAAGCGTGAGTTGTTTATGTTCCCTAGTAGCTCTTTTGAGCTTGTTATTGCTGAAGAGCTTAAAATAGAGGCAAATATTAGAAAAGGAGAAATAAAAAATATTATTGCAGCTATTTTTAATGATGTCGATATTTCAAAAGAAGTTTTTGTCGATCTTTTTTATAGCACAAGAGAGATTATGACAACCGCTTTTAAGAATGAGTTTAAAGACAAGGCAAAACGATTAAGAGTTTTACAAATGCTTTTAACCGAATTAGGAAAAGGCTTGAAAGAAAAGGAATAAAATGTATATACGTGTAGAAAAATTAAATAGTAGCTATGCTTTTTCACTACTTGAAAGCGGGGAAATTGGCGATTGTGTTGAGATTGTACCGATTGAGGATTTTAACTGGGACGAGGCGGAAAAAGAACTAAATAGAAGTGGACTTGTTGATGTAGAGTCAGCGGCTATTGCAGTTGAGACCATGAAAAAAAAATCAATTCCATCGGTGATAGCAAACAAAGACGGAAAGCTTGTTACAAACCTGTACGGGCTTCAGCGGGCTTTTTATCCACATAAAGTGGATATTAAAAAAGACAAAGAGTGTAAGGAGGCAGCAAGTGGAGATATGTCTTAAGGACTTAAGGAGCAGCTATGCAAACGAGCTTTACAAAGAGGGGAAGATCAATGACCCGGTTAAAATTATTCCGGCAAGTGTTGATTGGCACGAGATAGAGGAGGAGCTAAAATGCTTCGATACTGGCTATAATAAGCGAGATATAGAGGTGCTCAAAAAGACAGTACCATGTTATATTGAAGGCAAAAAAGGCGAGCTGTATAAAAATGAATATGGCGTTGGCAATGTCTTTTTTGCGCACAAATATTTTATAAAGGAGTAAAAAGAATGAAAATTATTAATGATACAATGTTGAAAAATGCTATTGGGCTGGGTGGCACCCCTTCTGGAAACAAAAAATATTATGACTGGAAAAAAAGAGAACACCTGAAGCAACTTATTCTGCTAGCAAAGAAGGGGCTTTTATATGAACAAGCGGTAAGCGATGCAACCAAAAAAGAGCTGGAAGATCGCTTTTTAAAAATATAAAAACAAAAAACTTTAGGAGATAGAAAAATGGAAAAAGTAAAATATGACCACTCAAAAAACAATTTGTTAGAGGCGTGCGGTATAAAGGATAAACTAAAAGAGATAGACATCGTCAGTGGGAAGTTGAGTTGGGCAGCGCGAAGAAGTGCACTTATCGGAATTGTTATGGGAAACCCATCTTTAACGTCTGTTTTAAGTGGCTTGACCGGGCTTGAATTTAGCGAAAAATCGCGACTAGTCGAATATCTTGACGGTTATTTGTCCGATGATGATATCAAGGAGAGTATTATTAGGATGGGGGAAAATAATCCCGGTGACTTATACGAACATTTAAGCAGGGGGTAGCAATGGGATTTTGGGACTTTGTAGATAAAGTAAATAAAGTCGGTGACGTTTTGGCGGCACCAATTTACGCTTGTATTTCAGGCGCGGAGGCAGTAGCGGAAAGTAGAAGGATACACCCGGATGATTTTCTGGGTGGTATTGTTACACCAAATAAATATGGTAAATTTTTAGGTGAATGGGTAGTTGATAATGATAGTGATTGGGTTTATATCGGCAATGGCAAATATAGAAGAGTACTTGATCGAAAAAAGTTTAACCAGTATATTGAGCGAGGGCTTGACAAAAAAACCCCTTTGAGCGCACAGCGTGAAGGGGAATTGCTTTTGCCGGATAATTGGAGCGACGATGCAGACGATACCGAATGATTATACATTTTGCACTGATCGACAGTGCCCGCTAAAAAACGACTGCTTGAGGCTTGTATATCCAAAGGGAGTTAAGGCTTTAAGCTTTACAAGATTTGAAGCTGAATGGGACGAGAGCCTTAAAAAATATGTATGTAATTATCAAATAACATACGAAGATTATTTTGGTTTCAAGAGAGGAAAATAAAATGGAAGTAATTTTAATGAACTATACCCCTTTGGAGGTATGCGAAAAGGCTATTAGAACCTGCTGGGATTCACACGATAAAAGCGACAAAAAGAATGAGTGTGGGCAAATTGGGTGTATTAGATACAAAAATAGAACAAAAGACCCGGCTTGTATTGGATGCGAAATTTCTGATATACAATTGGGCGATAAAGATCATAATTTGATTGAGCGCGTAGGAAACAAATTTAAGCACGGCTCCACTTTAGAGCATATAGTATTTACTTTCTATATCAAGGGCGTTTCAAGGGCATTGCTTCAAGAGCTGGCACGGCACCGGATAGCTAGCTTGAGTGTAAAGTCAACACGATATACACTCAAAAGGTTAAAAGACGAAAATTTCAATGTGCGCTTTTTGCCTGTTTTTGAGTATAGCGATAATTTTAAAGACTATCTTGTTTTTACCGGGTTTGAAATGGCTGATAGATACAATATCAATATGTTGATAGCACTAAAAAAAATACTTAAAAGCGGCGTTCCGGTTGATTATGCAAAATATTGTTTACCTGAAGCGTTCAAAACAGAATTTACATGGACTATAAATCTTAGGAGTCTTCAAAATTTTCTTAGTCTTAGGAGCGACAAATCAGCACTTTGGGAGATAAGAGAATTAAGTAAAAAGGTTTTTGATGCGATACCAGAAGAGTATAAATACCTTTTGGAAGAGTTTGTAAAAAACAAATAGTAAAATACCCCTAAATATGTTATAATTTCTCTATTAGAATTTAAATAACTTAATTTTAGGGGAATAACATGCAATATGTTTTAGCTATTCTATTGTTTCCGGTTACAGTGGTTTTGTTAATATTCGGTTTTTTGGGAGAAATTTTTGAAAGAAGAAAAGATAACTAGCAATATAAAAAAAGGGGGGGGTATATGAAATTTTGCAAATGTGTATTTCCTTTTTTGAAGGAAACGAAATACTTTAACAGCAAACATAGTGCATGTGGCGAAGGTGCAGATTTAGGGCTTTTAACATATCGTTGCAGTCTTGTAGAGGTAAGTTTTACTATTGCCGGGGCTATAAAATACGCCTTGACTGGTAGAGCAACAAAAGATATGATAAAAAAAGAAGTCGAGCTATGATAAAAATATATATAACCAATATTGAGGTATTGGATGAATATAATATTAAAATTGCAGATATTGAAATGGCAGATGAGGAAAGTTTTGTAGTTAAAACGGTCGGGCTTATGACGCCGGACGACTTAAGAGAGATAGCAGACCTTTTAGAAAAGCTTGAAAAAAGCGGTGGGTTGATTAAGGCAAAATCTTTACAGGAGGAAAAATCCAAATGAAAGTAAGAATAGAATATAAAAATGGGAGTATTGCATATTTAAGCAAAGTAATTGAGGTTTTTAGCAATATAGAAGAGAATGAATGTCGCATAACCTTTAAAAACAAAGAATATAGCACTTATAGGAACTTTGAAAAAATTTTTATTAGGCATGATGACGCATGGACTAAAGCTTACCCGCCGGAGAGAAAATGAAAAAGTTTGTTTGCCAAATTTGTAAAAGAAAATATGAAGCACAGTATAGACCAATACATCGAACATGTGGGGCTTTAGAATGTCTTGAAAAAAAAGCTATGAAAGAAGTCGAGAAGCAACGAAAAAAAGAAGCTTCAAAAAAGCGAAAAGAAAAACAAAGATTCAAAGAACAGGATAGAAGCTTTTGGAAAAAGAAAGCGATAGCGGCTTTTAATGCGTATATCCGGGAGCGTGATAAATATTTGCCTTGTATTTCATGCGGTGTAACATATGGTCAGTTTCATGCTGGGCATTATCGTCCTGCTGGCAGAAACGAGGGCTTAAGATTTAATACTTATAACGTAAATAAGCAATGCGCACAGTGCAATAATGTAAAATCAGGGAACTTGACAGAGTACCGGATAGGACTTATAAAAAAGTACGGACTAGAGAAAGTCGAGGAATTAGAAGCAAATAATGAAATTGTCAAGTTTGACATTGACTACTATAAGCGAATTGCACAAATCTTCAAAAGAAAAACAGAAATAACGCGGGGTTTTAAGTGAAAAAAATAATAGTTGAACAAAGAATAGAATATATTGTAAGGTACAAGAATGAAGAAGATTTACAAGCGGCATTAAGAAGGTTGGGAAAAGAAGCACCGATTACAACGTCTGTAACTGGAAGCAAAAAGTATTCTATTTATAGAATAAATATAGAAATCGCCAATAAAGAAAAGTATAGAGGTGTAAAATGAAAAAGTCAACAAAGAAAAAAATATACTTTATATTAGGCACTGTAACTGGAATAGTTTTATATCTTTCAGTAATTGCAGCTTTTTGGTATGGCATATGTTGGGGCTTTGATCTTCAATATAGCTGGAAAGCAGTTTTTGGAATTGTTTTTATTGTATCTCTTATGAAATTTCTCTATAAAGCCTCTTGACATTTTATAACTTATTTGTTATAATATACTTATAAAAACTTTAGGAGGTTTAATATGAAAAAGTTGCTTGGAACACAAAAGCAGATCATATGGGCAGAGGATATAAGAGCAAAATACTTTAACATTGCAAAGGAATATAGCTTTGCTCCAATTGATAACGAATGTGCGGCTTTTTGGATAGAGTTTGCTAAGCACATGACAAATTTAGGTGCTGACAAAGCACTTCTGGCAGAGAATGAGGCTTACAAGTATATCAAGGCGGGCGGGAAGATAGAAGATGCCAGAAAAATGGCAAAAGCCGGTAAAATTTCTAAAGACGCATATGAAGCTCTTTTGATACATAGGAGTTTTTTTGAAAAAATAGGAGCGGCAAAATGACCGGGCAAAATAACGGGGGCAAAAATAGCTTTTACGCTATCCCCGATTATGTTAGAACATTTGATGATCTTGTTATGTGGCTGGGGGTTTGTGGCGATGAACGAAAAATCCTAATTAAGGGGTGGGAGTATCGACCTAATAAGGAGGCTATGAGTTGGTACGCGTTTCCTGAATGGGTTGAAGATGTTGACACCCTTAACGAGTGGCTGGGAGATAGTTTCTATTTTGGAAACTTTTTAAAAACCTTTTGGATAAATAGAGGTTTGAGGCATAACGGCACCAGTGTCGAAAGAGAGAAAAACAAAAGAATGCACTACTTAAGACGGCTAAAAGAAAAAAGCATGAGGGGGGTGCATCTTGAATAAGAAATACAACTTTGCAGCGGCAGCGCGAAAGATAGAAAGAAATCAAAGTTATTTTTCAGTTATGAAGTGCAATAAAGATAGTTACGAGTTTTTCAAAAAGTTTGGTGACAGCCCGCTTGTTGCACATGAGAATTATATGTATGAGCAACTAAAATTAAGAGATCGGCTTCTGGAAATATCAAATGAACTTACAAAAAATAGAAGCCGAATAGACTTTGGCAAATTCTTAGTTAAAAATGGCGAATATAAGCACCCTAATAGCTTTGCAGCGACGGTGGACGCACTTGCCTTTACGGGCAAAAGCTTGTTAGGCAAAACGAAGTTTGAAAAGTATAGACGAATAATAAAGCTATATAAAGAGTATAAAAAGGAGAAAAAATGCAATTATTGATTTATATTTCATTGGCTATAAGTACATACAATATTATTGATTTGCTTATTGATGCAAATCGCAAAGGCATATTTCTGGACGGGCTTACTGTAAGAAATTTGTTTGAAATTGCAGTTGTTGCTATAATATTCTATGTCCCGGTGCTTAATTTGTTTTATTTTTATAAAACAAGTTTTGTTCAAACGATACTGGACTACAAAATAATAAAATGAAAAAAAATTAAAGATATTTAACCACTCTTGAAAAATAACTTAAAATAAGGCAAAATAACCTATAAAAAGGAGGGTTATTTTGCAAATAGAATATATAGACCAATCAGAGCTTCACCTAAACGATGAAAACGTAAATATTCACTCTACAAAATCAATCGAAAAAATTGCCAAATCAATCGAAGCATTTGGCTTCAAAAATCCGATAATCATAGATCAAAACAATATCGTTATCGCGGGAAATGGCAGGCTTGAAGCAGCCAGAAGCCTAATGATAGACAAAATTCCCTGTATTAGAGCAGACGACTTGACACCGGAACAATTGAAGGCTTTTGCTATTGCAGACAACCGGGTGGCGGATGAAAGTTTTTTTGATAAAGATTTGCTCGATCAGGTAATTATTGACTTAAAGTCAGAAGATTTTGACATTGGCGTTTTAGGCTTTGACGATGATGAGATTTTAGATATTGAGAACATTGAAGATGTCGAGCTGGATTTGCCCTCTGGTGATAAGACACCAATAACAAATATGACCTTTACTGTTTCATCTGAACAGCATGACATAGTAACCAAAAGTCTCTCACTGGCAAAAACTTTCCCGTTGCAAGACCCGCAAGGCGTAAACGACAATAGTAATGGGAACGCGCTTTATTATATATGCGAATTTTTTATTAATAGGGTTGGGGAAAAATGAGTGCAAAGGAAATAATAGTTAAGCCTATTTCAAAAAAGATAGCGGATAAAATAGTACAAAAATATCATTACAGCGGCAAAGTGGTACAGAACAGTAATTTAAATTTTGGTGTTTTTTACAAAGGAATATTATTGGGGGCTATGCAGTTTGGAAGTCCTACAAACAAACGGGCTATGTTGCCACTTGTAAAAGGCACCGGGTGGAATGAAATGCTGGAGCTTAACAGGATGGCTTTTGCTGACGCGCTTCCTCGTTTTAGTGAAAGCAGGGCAATTTCAATGGCTATAAAATGGATAAAGAAAAATGCACCACATGTAAAATGGATTTTGTCTTTTGCCGATGGAACGCAGTGCGGACATGGTACCATATATCAAGCGTCAAATTTTAAGCTTATTCAAATAAAAAAGAACAAGGCTCTTATAAAATTACCGGATGGGAGAGTGGTTCATCATATAAGCCTTAGGGCTGACAATAACCCAGAAATGAGAAGAGATGGATTTTCCAACATAAGGCAGTGGCTTGATTTTAAATATAAAGGGTGGCAGGAATTGGATGGGCATATGTTCAAGTATATATATTTTATAGACAAAAATGCAGAGAAAAACTTTACTGGTGAAATTATTCCTTTTAGCGAGATAAGGAAATTAGGTATTGAAATGTATAAAGGGGAAAAATTGGAGCGTACAGGTGAGAATTGAACTCCCTTCCCCGCTTTGGTCAAGCGGTGCTTTGCCATTAAGCTATGTACGCGATAAAATCGTAACACTTAATTGCTTAAGGTTTTTTTATGGCGCTTAGTACCCGAAAAAGAAATCTTATTATAGCCGATGCAAAAGCCGGACGCTTTGAGAACATAAGCGGGCTTTGCAAGTATCACAAAATAAGCAGAAAAACATATTATCAGCTTGAAAAGAAACACGGGTTTAAATTTGGCGAGAACGCCGATATTGTCGAGGCGGCAGCAGCATTAAGTAAACACATTGAGGTAACAAAAAGTAAACAAGAGAAACAGGCTATTGAAAGAGCGGTAAAAGAAAAATTGAGCGTTGCAGAAATGAACGAAAAGCTTATTAGAAATAATCGTGCAGTGGCTCTGAAAATTCAAAGCGTTTTGGCAAAGAAGGCAAAAAATAACGAACTATATGAAGCAAAAGACGTAAAATCTGCAACCAGTGCCCTTTTGGATATTGAGAGAATAGCAAACCCAAAACCGGAAATTTTGGTAAATAATGAGAATAAGCAGGAAATTAAAACCGTTGAGGTGAAATTTGTATGATTATAAATCGCGCCTTCAAACCGCTTTTTACTGAAGAGTCAAGATATAAAGTAATTTACGGCGGTGCCGGCTCCGGAAAGTCTTACAGTATTACTCAAAAGATCGTTATTGACGTATTGCAGGGTAAAAGCTGGCTTATTGCTAGGAAAGTAGCAAGGACGTTAAGGCACTCTGTTTTTAAGCTCTTTAGAAAAGTTATCGCGGATGAAAATCTTGAAGATGAATTTGTAATAAACAAGTCCGATATGTCGATAACTTGTAGAAACGGGGCTGAAATAATCCTGTTCGGGCTTGATGATGTTGAAAAGTTAAAATCAATCGCCGGGATAGAATCTATTTGGATTGAGGAAGCAAGCGAAACAACACAAAACGACTTTGAGCAACTGGATTTAAGACTTAGAGGGGAAAGTAAGTATAAAAAGGAAATTATATTAAGCTTTAACCCGATTGACGAAAACCACTGGCTTAAAAAATATTTCTTTGATAATGGCTATAAGCTCAATCCGAAACCTTTTATTTTAAAAACAACATATTTGGATAATCGCTTTATTGATGAAGCCTATAAAAGAATTTTGGAAAGTCTAAAAGAGACGAACCCGGATAAATATCGAATCTATGCACTAGGTGAGTGGGGTAGTCTAAAAAACCTTATTTACCCGGCATACAAAATAGTAAAAGAACTGCCAAAAGAGTTTAATGAGCAGCGCTGGGGTCAGGACTTTGGTTTTAATAATCCATCGGCGACGGTACTTATTAGGAAAGTCGGCGAACGTGATCTTTTTATTGATGAAATTCTGTACCAGACGCACTTAACAAACAGTGAGCTAATAACCTCTATAAAAGCAACCGCGCCAGAACTTATGAGAGTAAAAGGTTATCTTGATAGTGCAGAACCGGACAGAATAAAGGAATTTGCGCAGGCAGGTTTTTGGGTAAGCAAGGCAAACAAAAGTGTTAAGTTTGGAATTACAAGTGTACAGAGCTATAATTTGCATGTTACCGAAAGATCAACAAACATTATTGCCGAGTTGCAAGGGTATGTCTGGCAGGAGCGCGACGGGAAACCAATTGAAGAGCCTGTAAAGATCGACGACCATGCGATGGATGCGCTTAGATACGCGGTGGTAGGCGATAGCGGTGCAACGAATGTAAAAAGTACGATCTTAAGGGGGATTTGATGCGGCTAAAGATAGAAGATTTAATGTTAGATGACGACCTCGACAAAGAAACCCTAAAGACTATTTTGAATCGCTATAATGGGATGACGATATACGTTTCTAAGAGAGAGGCAAAAAGATCGGAGCTTTATAATGTATGGAGAGAACAGACCAGACTGAATGTTCCGCGCTCCAAAATAGTAAAGATTTTTATAAACAAGTATGATATCAGTAAACACTGGGCTTATAAGCTAATAAGGAAATTTGAAGATGGAAACACTTGAAGATATAGCGGTTAATCTCTATAACAAGACGCTGGCAGAATTTTTAACAGAGGATGAAAGGCACTTTGGGCATTATTTGAAATGGAACCTAAAAAATTACAGCGAGATAGCAAAAAAGCGGATCATAAAAAGCATCTACAAAAAACTTGACAGCAACCTTACAAAAGATATAGGAACAAATCAAATAAAAAAATTGCATCTATCAAAACGCCTTTACAATCAAGTGAAAAAAGTTGAAAAACAGGCTTTGTACGCAATTAGACAACTTAACGAACGAAAGGCGGCGATTGACGAAATCGAAAGGGTATTGTATGATGGATACGAGCCTGACAAGAAAGAGCTTTTGAAAATAAAGCACAAATTGCCAAAATATCTATTTGGCGACATTGAGAAGGCAAAAAAAATAGCCGGAAAAACAAAGTTTTTAAAAGAAGCCTATTTACAACTACTAAATACAAGAGCGGACGAAGAAGCATGGAACAATCTTAAGGTGGCGCTAGTTGAGAAAGCTAGATTTTACGCGCAAAGAATAGCCAATACCGAAGAACAAAGAGCCTTTAGCCTTACAAACGCAAATAACATTTTAAACGACAAAGAAATAAAGTTTGTTAAATATGCTATGAGCAGCAGGCACCCGATGACAGATATATGTGATTTTTATGCCGCCCTTGATATCGGATACGGAAAAGGAATAGTACCAAAAGAAAAAATGATAACTTTACCCCTACACCCTTTTTGTATGTGCAAATATGAACCAGTTTACGAGAACATCAAAAAAAGACCCATTAAAGACCCTTATGCAAAAACTCTTTTTAGCAATTTTACGAAACATGAGCAGACTAGAATTTTAGGAAGCAGAGAGAAGTTACAGGACTTCAAAAGCGGAAAGCCGATACTTGATATTTTTAACGAATCCAGACCGAAATACAAAATACATAAAGTAGTAGATGAATTAAAAGCCGCTAGTATTACATTGCATGCAGCAGACTATGAACCAATACCTTATAATGATTTTGAAAGGTTAAAGGAAACTATTGAAAAATATTTTGTTCCTTTACGTGATGCAATAAACGAGATACACACAAAAGAAGAAGATATAATTGATAAGCTATATAGGCAGATTCTTAGTAGCGGCAAATCAAAACAAAAAAAAGACTATCTAAGGAAAACAGCCAAAAAACTAAAGGAAAGCATTACAAAACAAGAGGGTGTATTAAAAAAGTACAACTCAAAAACAGCAGAAAAATTGATTGAGGAAAATACGGTTACGAGTAAAGATATTGAAGAGGCGGCAAGCTTGTTAGCCGTTGACATAGCAAACAATAGTTACCTTCCAAAAGAGTGGCTTTTGACCGATTTAAAGCTAAAGGGCAAAGAACTAGAAGAAGCAAAGAAGGCTATAACGGCATATACCGGAAGCGCGTATTACAATATAGGAAAACTATTAAGAAGTGACGACCCGACAGAGTTTTTTCAAGAGTACGAGCTATTTCAAACAAAGGATTTGGTTAAAAATCTTAATTTGTATCAAGCTATGCCGGGCAATGTAAAGGGCAAAAGGATTTACAGGGGTATGAGACTAACAGACTGGAGAATAGCTGAATTAAAGTCGGGTGATATTTATTTCGACAGATCATTTTTGAGCTTCTCAACACGTGAAGCAGTAGCGCGAAGTTTCACAGGTAGCGGGGAAAGTGTAATCTTTGAATTTAAGATCAAAGAGCCAAAACATTATATAAAAACAATGTCAAAATTTCAGTCTGAAGATGAGGTTTTAATAGATGCCTACCAGCCTTTTAAAGTAAGGGATGTGCTTATAGACAACGAAGGCAGACGACGGGTAATTATGGAAGAAATACCGCTTAAGCCGATAAAGAAAAAATTAGCAGGCGAAAATTAGCCTGCCATAAGTCGCAATATCGCTCTTATAATAAAGAACAATATTGTAAAGCTTATAATCCCCACTATTATCCCGAATCCAAAACCTTTTAGAATATCAATCATGCAAAACCCTTTTCTTCTTATTGTAACAAAATATACTTTAAAAATCAATTTTAGCCTTTTCCCTTGACATTTTATAACAAATATGTTATAATTAAGTATAAATAAATTTAGGAGGTTTAAGATGTTGAGATTACCACTTACAAAAATTTGGATTGAGGGACGCGGTGAAATTGATTTAGGTCAAAGCCCTGCTGGCTATATGAACGAGCATGGGCATTTATATACCTATGATGGCTATATAGTCAATGTAAAAAATGATGACAAAATTAAAGCTTATGATGAAGATGGCGTCGCCTTTGATGCGGAAAGCATTGAAGAGCTTATAGAAGAGGTAGATATGTTAGACGCTTGGGAGGAAGTATAATGAGAAAGGTGGCAGATAATAGAAGATCAAACTTTTTGCACAAAATGACCGGGAATCAGTTTTTGAGATTTGAGGGGTTGGCTTACAATTTAGCCGACAACTTTTCAGAGAACTATAACGGTGGATACTGGGATTTTTACGCTCTTGACAACGGAGGTTTTTTTATGGCACTTGACAAAAAAGATACTTATAGATTTGTAAATGCTATGAATTACACTGATATTGAGCTTGATGGCGTTGCCTTTGGAGCCGTTATTACTTTGTTTGCTTTGGGCATTTTGGCAGAGAGAAGCCAATTTGTGGCAGACAAATATTACTTGTTGCGCGATGCAATAAGCAATATTTTTGATAAAGAAACAGCCTCGAAAATATATAGGGCTATTGACTAAAAGGCGGGGGTTCCCCGCTTTATACTTCTTTTTGACTATCTTCAATTTCAGCAATAATTTGAGCCATTTCTTCATCGGTAACATTTTGAAGATCGGATTTAATAATTTGTTTTAGCTTTAGAGCGCGATATGTTGGAATATCTGCAATATCGTCAACCATTTTAAGTGTTTCAAGCTCTTTGTGAACATCGACAAGGTTGAAATCTTTTTTGTATGCGATATTTACCTCTGTTTCAATACCGAGATATTTTTTGACAATATTAAAAATCTTCATTTCAAAAATTTCTACTGATCTGGCAAAGGCACTCAAAGAACTATTGAGACCTTGAAATTTAATATCAAGGCTAATTCCTGACTCGGCACTTTTGGAGGTAGTAATATCATACCCTATTTTATCCATTAGCATTTCAAGTTTATCAATTTTCTCACTATATGCCGCCATCGGGTCGCTAGGCGGCGCAATAAATGAAGGGGCTTTTTGTCCTTCATAAAATAGGGCGTTGTCAGTGCTTAGTTTAATTTCAGAGTTTGCACTACCGTTTATCGTCAAGATAGAAAAGGTATTTCCTCTTAGTTGTTCATCTTGTTCGCTATGTAGGTTGTAGTGTCGCTTAGAAAGCCATGCAAGTTTTGAAAATTCCCCTAAACTCTCAAATTCCCCTTTTTCGCTAAAGTAAATAACCGGGCAAACTCCTAAATCATGCTCCCCGTTGTCTAATATCTTTTCGCCGCTTTGATCGTAAATAACCCATGTTGTTTTGTCGAAATATCTTATTACGTTTTTTGTATCTTTTTTTTGGTATGTCGATTCATCTAAAGCATCTTTGAAGGCTACAAATTCAAAATTTCCAAATTCATCAAGTTTGTAGTTTGTAATATTTTCTGGCTTGATTTGTTGGATATATGGATATGCGCGTTTTTCGAGTTGTTCCTCGAAAGTTCCCGGTATTTCTGCAACGTTGTCAATTAGGAGGATGTTCACGCCTTTTGCTTTGGCAAATTTTGTAAATTGGTTCATAAAAACATCGAGATGATCGCCTTTATTGTTGCAGTTATTAATAAAGCCTTCAAGAAGTTTGTTTTTAGATACGTTTCTTAATGGTGGTCGCTTGTAAAGATAGCCTATGTACCTATTAACTTTACTCTCAAAAAGGTTTGAATAGTAGGCTATTTCTCTTCTATTTCTAATTTTGTCGTCTGTCTCTCTTGTGTATTTATCTATTTCACCGCCATCATAAAACCCATTATCGCCTGTATAAGCGTCGTTAATAAATTTCCATGCCTGTCTATAATTCATTTTTATTCCTTTTCTACTGTATTGTAAAATATGTTAGGCGCTTCATTTTCAAGCTGGGCTTGAACCCTGTCAAAGAACGGGTCGCCCTTGTAGCCTGGATGATTGACTCTTTTGGCAAAAACAAATTTTCCGCCGCTTTTCCATCGAAGAGCTTTTTTGTTTTTGGGATAAATAGAGTGTGGACGAGTTCCATAATGAACAAAAAGCGCGTAATTCACCCCGCCTTTAATCATGCCTTGATTTAAGAAGAAAATTTCCCCCGTGTTTCCTCTCACCCTTTTGGTTAAGTTTCGTTCCATACGTCCGGTTTTTGTATGTCTTGAAACTGCTCTTTTTGAAAGCTGATAACCTCTTTCAGTAAGCTTTTCAATATATGCCTTTTTTCCGGTATCGTTAAAAAGTTTATTTAGGTAGTTTATAACCTCTTTTAATCCCTCTATTTTAATGCCCACATGAAACCTCTACTTTAAAATAAATGCTTGAAACCTTTAGATTTGTTAGCGTATCACCGTCTGGTACGGTTTCAATCCAAAACGCGCCTATTGACTCCAGTCTGTCTTTTATTAGTTTTTCTGTTTCGTAAATCTTTTGATAAGTCTCTTCTAAATTTGTGCGAATGTTTACCTTTTCACCATAAACAATTTCAATTTCCATTTCTGTAATGCCAAAACTATCTGGCTTTGGACGTGAAGGCTGGGCGATAATACGAATAAAAGGGCATGCGTCGGCGGTAAGATTTGACTCAAGACCAATTTTAACCGTATCAATTCCGGGCATTTCCAAAAGAGCATTTTTTATTTCAAGTAGTTTATTAAACATTTTTAACCTCTATAAATTGGAACTGATGAAACAGAATTTTGAACAGAAGCGTTTGAGGTTTTATACATTGTAAGAAATTTATCCCACTCTCTTGTATAGTATTGGAGTTTTTTATCCATAACGTCACCTTCAGCTTCTAATCTGGCACCTGCAATTCTTTTGTAAACGCCTAACTTAATAAGCCTTTCTTTGTAAAAGTTGTCGCTAATATTTAGCTTTTCAATTTCTGATTTTGAATCATTTTCAAAATCCTGCAAATCCTCTGGGTTTGAAACGGTCGAAATTAAAAAATCATCTTCATTATAATCGTAGAGCATTTTAACGCCTTTTTGCAAATTTTAATAATATTCTATACTAAAAAGTTAACTAAAAAGATACTTATACGTCCTAAAATCGACTTGTAAAATAAAAAAGTGGAGCTTTTTAATGGATAAATTAAAGGACTTGTTAGAAGCAGGTAAAATCAGTCAGGAAGTTTACGACCTTTTGAGTGGGGAGTTTGGAAAAGTAATTTCTCAAAGAGATGCAGCACGCACAGAAGCAGCAGATCGGAGAGTTAAATTAAAAGAGCTGAAAGAAAAAGCCGATACAGCCGGGAAACTAGTGCAAGGGTTGGCGGACAAATTTGGCGTTGATCTTGAAGATGAAAACGCAATTACAGCACTTAAAGACAAGCTTGAAGAAATCGGAAACATTAAAGATGAAGATATCAACAAGCTGAAAGAATTTGAGGCAAAATTTAAGCGCGTGGAACGCGAAAGAAATGAACTTGAAGAAAAGCTACAACGCGAACAAGCGGCTAAAGTTTCAATCCTGAAACAAAAAGAGCTAGGTACGAAGTTGTCTAAATACGATGTTATTGACCGTGAAACAACCGAAGCTTATTTAGATAGCCGAATAGTTGTAGAAGAGGACGGTATCAAATTCAAAACGAAAGACGGCGTTTTGGTTGGGCTTGATGACGGACTCGAAGAGTTTTTTAAAGAGGAAAAGCCGAACCTTTTAAAAGGATTTGGCAAAGAAGGCAGCGGGGTACAAGGTGGCGGCATTACAGCAGCCTTACGAAATAGTAATAATGCCGATGATATTTTAAAGGCAGCAGGAGTTAAGAAATGACATTAAGAGAAATTGTAAACGTATATAATGCAATGGTATTGGATTTTTTCGCTGAAAATGCGGGACTAGTAACAAGTGGTGCGGTAATGACTGATACAAATCAGCTTGAGTTTAAAGATTTGGGACAAAGTGCAGATGTCCTTATTCCTGAAGCACTCGAAGCTAAAGATTTTACAGCAACCGGAACAGTAGTGGAACAAGAGCCAAATGTAACCAAAAAGACTATTACGCTTGATAAGCTGAAAGATGTCACCTTTAAAGTAAATACAGAGGTTTTTAATGCGACAAATAGATTTGATCTTCTGGGAAAATTTGCAACAGAGGCAGCACGGGCAATTGTAAGAGATGTTGAAACAAATATCGGGCTTCAATATGCAAATGCCGGGACTACAATCGGAGACGGTACAACCGGGTGGACGGCTGATCTTTTCCTTGATGCAAGAAAAGCCCTAAACGATAACGACGCTTTTGATACTGGCAGATTTGTCATTACACGCGATGATACCTCCATGTACAAAGCCGGAATTATTTCCGCAAAAGATAAAGTTGTTATTATGGAAAATGGCGTTGCAAAAACTATTAAAGATATTCCAGAATATGCAGATTTTAAAATTATCCGAAGCGGTGCAATTCAGCAGGTAAGCGGTGTAAACCATGATCTTGTAGTGCAGGAAAAAGGTATTATTTTTGTAAATAGACCGATGCCAGTTGAGGACAGCAAAACTATTGAAATGTCTGTACTTGAAAAAAATGGCATTACCATGCGTACTACCTACTGGTATGATGCCAACACAAAAACAAAGAAACTTTCTACCGATATTCTCTATGCGGTCGAAACACTTGAAGATAAGCTGGTAATTGACGCACAAATCAAGGCTTAATCATGAAACTGATTAACAATGCCGGGCGGGTGGTTGAAATTGACCCCCGCTATGAAGCTTATTTTTTAAAACAGGGCTTCAAAAAAGTCGAAGAGAAAGCGGCAAAAGAAGAAAAGCCCAAAAGAGGCAGAAAGCCGAAAGGTGAAAAATGAAGTTTAAATATTTAAAAGATGAAGTTTTTTTTACCTTAAACGGGAAAATCAAACAGGCAAAAGGTGGATTTTACGAAACTAATGATAAAGAAGAAATCGAACAGTTGAGAAAATCTAAAGAATTTAAAGAAGCAAAAGGGGTAAAAGATGAGCCTATTAAAAAGTAAAGACTTTTTACTTTACAAAACAGGGGCGACCGAACCGACAGCAGCGAATGGATACCTTACAGATGGGTATGTGCAGCTTAGCGAAAATCCGGTAACGTTTGATGTCAATCATGTCGGAACTGGAAAAGGTAATGCAACTGATACAAAAGAAGTAAAAGACAATATCAAAATCACAGCAACGGCGAATATTTCTCTATTTGAACCCGTTGATATTGCTAGCGGTATGCCGCAATTTGAACTATTGCAGGCGGCGGGCTTTAAGCAGGAAATTGATACGACAAACAACAAAATTACACTCTACCCGTCACTCGATGTTGAGAAGGGTACAGCCGTCTATTACAAAGGCGGAACTATGAAATATCTTATCAATGGAATTGTTTCCGGGTTTGGTATTACAGCAAGTGCAGCAAATACAAGGGTTGTCGGAAATCTTGCAATGAACGGAGCGTACAATCCAGCTGATTTACAGAATGTTAGTGGGGTAACTCCAACCTTTACCGAAACATCTTTTTTCTCTTTGACTAGAGATAGCAAGGTTATTGTCGGCGGTATTGAAAAATGCCCGTTTGGCGATATTTCTCTGGCACTTAATCCGCAAATCAATACTGGTGATGATAGTCAGGTATGCTCCGATATCGTATTAGAAGATATCGCGCCGACTCTTAGTTTTAGTGAGGTATTGGACGCGACAGGCGATAGCAACCTTGTTCCTATTACAAACTGGCTGAATGATAGCGATGTAACTATTTCTTTTATGCTTTATTCCAAAAATTACAAAATGGAATTGAAGATCAACAAGGGGCTTGAAAAACGTGGTGAGCCGGGAGAATCTGGCTTGAAGTGGCTCCAAAGACGAAATATTAGATTGTTTGATGACGCGAACGGTCGAGCTTTTGAGCTTATCGTTACACCGAGATAACAATCGGGGTACAGAGGTTTTGTCAGTCCTTTACTCTGTACCCTACTTTCTTAAAGGACTAAAAAAAATTTAAAGGACATAAATGAAAACTCTTTACCTTGAACCTACAATTAAAAATGTTCCAATTATGCTAGGTGATACAGTTACAAAAGTTGATATTATAAAAGTAGCCGATAAAAAAATACGAAAAATCGCTAAAAAATATGAGAAGCAAAAGACGCCGAAAGAGATTGAACTTGAAGAGTTAAAGGAAGATTTGCTTTTCCTTTTGAAAGAGTTTAACGCGGACGGATTAAAAGCCGATAGAATTAGAGAGCTTAGAGATGAAATAAAAGAAGCAAAAAAGCGCGTTATTGAGCTTGAAGAAGAAACGGAAAAAGAGCGAGACGAGCTTGAAGAAGAGAAGGCAAAAGAACTCTGTTTACTAGTAGCTGGAGATAACAAAAAAACGGCAAAATTCTTTGAGAAGGTAGCTGAAGAAAATAGCTGGCAGGAGCTTAGTATAATTATTAGACAAGCCTTTGAAGCGTATGAGGCGGGAAAGTTGAAAGATTAAAAAACTGGGCTTACCAAAACGGAGCGAACGAAGGCAGCCTAAATGAAGAGGTTGTCGGGCTCTATAAGCTCTATCCAGAAAGAGTTTCCGACGTTGAATTTTTAGACGATAGTACTGAATTTGATCTTTTGAAAAATCTATTTTTTAAGATAGATTGGGCTTATGGTGGCATGGGCGAGCCTTTTGGAAAAGACTTTAACCAAATTGTTTGGTATTGTAAAAATTTGGGCATTAAAAATTACAAAGAGTATATCCCATTATTGCATACTATGGGCAGAATTTGGTTGAACGGACAAAGGTCAAAAAAGGTAAAAGATGGCGAAAACTCTTAAATTAGTTATTGAAGCAGATGCAAAAACAGAAGCTATTAAAGTTGTCAGTGAGGATTTGCAGCGTCTTGACGAAACAATTAAAAAAGCGGGTGCCGGACTTGATGGTTTTGTTACGAAGCTAAAAAAGATAGGTGGAGCTATTGGAGGCATTAAGCTAGTTGGCGATGCTTTTACAAAGGTGCTTCATGACGGTTTAGCCTTTAACCGGATGATGGAGGAGCAGTCGAACGGTATCCGCTCTTTGATCGTTGCAACATCTGAAAATTTTGATAGCTTAGGGCGACAATTATCAATTCAGCAAAAATATAATTTAGCGCAAAAAGAAGCTCTTGAAACTATGCGAGAGTTGAATCGCATTAATGCGATGACGCCACATACTTTAGACCAGACAGCGCAAATATATAAAGCTCTTTACGCAAATGCTAAAAGATATGGCGCAACACAAAAGCAAATGGTAGAGATGACAAAACTTATCTCTATTGCAGCCGGAAACGCCGGGATAGAGTTCCAGCAGCTTTTAGCAAGTGTTGACGGTTTGGCAAATGGTACTTTTGAAGCAAATTCAGAAATGGGGCGTTTTCTTTCTTCTATTGGTTTGGCACCTGCTAAATTAAGAGAGTTGGCTAAAGAAGGCAAAAGTGTTGAGACGGTGCTTAATACGCTAAAAGACTTTGACTTTGATGCTGGAACGATGGGACAATCTCTATCTAATCTTTCTAATGCATGGAGCCAATTTGCAGGCAATATAACACAAAGTATTTTTGATGATATAAAGCCCGCTCTTGATAGTTTGGCAGACTGGATAAATAATCTAAATATAGATATTTTTGGAGACCCGCAAAAAAATAGATTATTAAATGCTGGCGTTTTTGAGCTTAACGGGATTGATGAAATTAACAAAAAAGCACAGCTTTTATATTCTCAAATCGAAGAAATAGACAACAAATTAAAAAACGGCGTTGGGCTTTGGGATACATTTTTCGGTGATAGCGAAATAAATCTAAAGGATAAAAAAGCCGAGCTTGAAAGGCAATTAAAAGACTTAGCTGATACCGTTGGAACATATACAAACGAAGCAATACAAGGGCAGGCAAAATTAATAAGTTCAAGCATAAATACATCTGTTTTGGAAGGCATGAAAATAGCAAGCTTTAGCGCCATAGATGATGTCATGGGGCAAATGGCAGAAAAATTTAATAATCTTACAAAGAATTTAAAGCCAAACTCAAAGGCATATAATCAGGTTTTACAGGTTTATAATAAAGAAATGGCACGGCTTACCAAACAGGCTACAAAACTATGGGAGACCGAAGAGCAGAAAAAAGCGCGTGCTAGTGAAGCAGCAGCCAAAAGAGCAGCAGCAGCGTACAAGAAAATGCTTAGTAACGTTCAAAAGTTAAATGAAACGATAACAAAAGACTGGATGAAAGCGACAAGCTCCAAAACAGAATTTGATTTATTTAATTTGGAAACTTCATATGCAAACAAGTTTAAAAAAATCGAAGAGCTTGAAAAGCAGGCTTTGCAATTCCATAAAGGCAATATTGCCAAACAGCTAGAAGCAGATAAAAAACTTTTGAGCGAAACCTTTGAAAAGCAAAGGCTTGATGTAATATACAAAAGTCAAGACGCGGAAATGAAGTTATGGGAGGATTATTACAAGCTAATCGGCGACAAAGAAATAGCAATTGAAATTGAGAAGGCAGTAAAACGTAACGAAATAGTTGACAAGTACGGGAAAATTCTTAATGATGAACAGCTAAAATTAGCTATGGACGCTTCAGACAAAATGATTGAAGCGCAACGTAAAGCGGCTTCAGAGGCGGTTAAAATTTGGCAGGATGCGGCAAAAGAGATAAATAATAGCTTTGAAAACTCTTTGGCGAATTTGTTTAAAACCGGAAGCATAAGAAATTCCTTTAAAAGTTTTATCGACGGTATGGCTGATAGTTTATCAAAAGCTATGGCAAAAGCTGTAATGACTGGAACCGGAAGCTTTTTAGACAATCTTATAAAAGGATTTAATACCGGATTTGATGCCATGTCAGGAGACTATACAAAACTACTAACATCTTTTGGGCTTAGTAAGGCGACAGCCGGGATATTGGGGAAAGCCGGAGCAGCCGGAACCGTTGCCTATGGAGCTGGAAATATACTTGATAACTTAGCCGGAACACGGACAAATGCTAGCGATTATGCCGCCGCCGGAGCGGCACTAGGAAGTATAGTGCCCGGAATAGGTACAGTGGCGGGTGGCATTACTGGTGGCATTTTAGGTGGTCTCACAGGCGGAAAATGGGAACAAACAAATAGTGGAATTAACTTTCAGGGCTTTGACAATATAACTGAATGGGAGCGTTGGAAAAAAGATCGATGGTTTGGCTTCAACGACAAACATAGAACCATTACAAAAGCGGCGGGCGCCGAAATTGTTAATTACTTCAAGAGTATTGAGCAGCTTATCGCGCAAATTGATAGCGCAATCGACGGAGCCAATAAGTTTGCACTAAAAGGCAAAATCGCAGCCAAAGACCTTGATAAAAAAGTGGGTGAAGCCATATTGGGAACTTTTAAAACAGAATATGATACGGTTGGTAGCTCTCACGGCATTTTAGGTATTACAATTGGCAAAAATCAAATTAATAAAATGCTGTCTGAATCTATTAAGCAAGAGGCTTTAGCAAAATTTGAAGCCTATGCAAAGAGTATTGATAAAACAATCGTTGAAGCAATCAGCCAGAGTTTCAAGTTTGAAAAGGGCATGATTGATAGCCTTGATATTAATTTAGAAGGTGCTTTTGGAGATTTGGGCAAACAAATAAGCAAAAAAATTTCTGATAGCTTTAAAAACTCTATGCTTAAAACCCCGATAGAGTTTGATGCCGATGTTTCCGATATGCTACTAAAGGGCATAACAGGTTTTAGCGATAAGCTAAAAAATGCGGTTGAGACTGTTATGATAAAATTTAATGGTGTGATTACTGATGTTTTCAATGTTGACCATACTTCTGAAATAACAGCAAATTTTGAAAAGGTAAAATCAGCTTGGGAAAATTGGGCAAGGCAAACAGGGCAAAGTGTTGTAGAAGCAATAAACGCCGGACTAGAAACAATTAAGGTTGATAAAGCGCAATTTGAAAATTTCTTTAATGATTACTTTGATCTTAATGGAAGTATTGAAGTGCTAAGACAAAAGGCGCTAGATGCCGGGCAAAAACTCAAAGAAGCCTTTGATACCGTTGGGCAATCTTTCAATTTGCAAAATTTCCAAAAGATCAGAGATGAAGCACTAAAAGGCTTTAACTTTACCCCTGAAAATATCCAAAATTGGCATGAAGCGCAAACGGCTTTAGAAAATGCCGCGACAGCAACAAAAAGCTTTGTTGATGCGCTAAAAGGCATGATTGGAGAGTTTGACGGGGTAATATCCGGGTTTGATGCGTTTATTAACAAGCTTAGAGGAATTGACGAACAGCAAAACAATGTTATTGAGACTACACTAAAAAATGTACTTGATACAATTTCAAAACTTCAGGTAGCTGATAAAACAAATGAAATTTTAGACCTTAGCAAACAGACGTTATCCGAAGTACAGGGCTTTAAAGCTACTCTTGATAATAAATTACAGGAAGTAGCAAGCGGTGCGCAACAAGCGAACGATAAGCTTATTGCAGAAATTACCAATACTTTGAAAGTTGGACTTAGTGAAACACTAAAAGATATACAACTAAAAACCGGACAGCTTGACGAAGCTAAAAAGCTAGGCGATACGGACGCAATCAATAGACTAACAGAGGAGATTAACCGATTAAATAGCGAAAAAGCTGAAATGACAGCAGCCTTAAACAAATTGAGTGATGGAACTTTAACAAAAGGCATAGCGACAGAAATTCAAGGTGCGCTTGATAAAGCTATTGCACAAATTGCCGAAATGGGAAAAGACAAGGCGGTTACAGAACAACAGGCTTTAATCAGTGAATTGCAAGCGCAAACAGCTATTTTATCTTCAATAGAAGGGCTTTTGAGCGATAAGCAGGCAAATGGAGACCAGATTTTGCAGGATGCTATTAATAACTTAGCGGATAGTTTAAAAAACGACCAAACAGCGCAAACGCTTGAGGCTTTGCCGGAAAATATTGCGCAATCAATCCAGCCAATAAGCCAAACGATTGAGACTATACCGGATGCAATAACGCAATCTATGAATGGGCTTACGGATAATTTGGCGGCGACTTTTGAGCAGGTCGGGCAAGGAATAGCAGAAATACCAAATCAACTGGGTACTGCTATGCAGCCCTTAAATGATATGATGTCACAGTTACCGGATACTTTTAATTCTGCTCTTCAGCCTTTGGGGGCGGCTCTTGACGCTACAAATCAAGCTATTGCAACTCTACCGGATGCCTTTAACGCGAGCATGGAGCCAGTTGCAACAGCAGTTACAGAGTTGCCAAACGCTTTTAATACAGCATTAGCACCGCTAAATGAGTCTATTAGTCTTTTGCCGGATACTTTTAACGCAGCTTTGCAGCCAGTAACGGAATCAATAGCCATGTTGCCTGAAAGCTTTAACGCAGCAATGGCACCGATGATTGATAGCATGGGGCTGGTTAACGAATCGATAAAGGTTTTGCCGGAAAGCTTCAATACGGCAATGCAGCCTATGATTGAAAGCGTTAAAATGTTGCCGGAAAGCTTTAGCGCGGCTTTGCAGCCAGTAACCGCCACTATGGAAGCTTTACCCGCTACAATAGAAAATGCTTTGGCACCAGTAGCGCAAAGTATTGACGCTATGACCGCTTCAATGGCAAATATCGCGCCTGAAATGGCTTCAGCTGTCTCAAATGCTTTGGCTCCTGTTTCGGCAGCAGTAAGCCAGATGTCCGGTTCAATTGGTCAACTTGTAGCGGCTGAAAATGCAACAACAAGCGCGGTTTATAGCGCAGGAAGCCAGATAGCTAGTGCGGTTGGTGGCTTAAGAGGGATGATCGAAGGTGCGGCGGCTAGTGCAAGAGCGGCGACAGAAGCGGCAAAGGCGGCAGCACAGGCGGCAAACGGGGCTAAAGAGGCGGCGGCTAGTGCAACGGCTAAAAATGCTGATTTGGCAGCTAGTATGGACAAGTTGGCAGCTGTAAATTATGCGAATGGAGCGGCGGTATGAATTACATCTTAGAGCAGAAAATCGGGTGGCGTGATGTTGTTGAGCATAATACAACGACGAGAGAGATAGTTAAACTTTTTGATGATAGATACAATACTGTTACAAAAATCCCAGATGGCGAAAATTATCTTTATTTGAAGGTTCCTTATGACGATATGCAATTTGTAGTTTTTCATAATATTTCAGCTTCAAAAGTAAAAGTCAAAGTTTTTGATAACAGTGGAAATCTTTTAGAGGAAAAAGAAAAAGAGACTGAAAGGCTTATTTCGAGACCGATTATAAACGGTGGAGAAATGATAAAAAGTTTTTACGATATTAATATTTATCTTGAAATGACCGCAATACAAAATAGCGGTTTTATGGAAATTTATATCTACCCGCTAAACGGAACTGGCTATATTGGAAGAATCGATTATGGGATACCTGAATTTTTAGGGTGCTTAAATTGGAATTTTTCACAAAGTGCTAAGGCTGTATCTATTCCGAAACAGCTTACAGGTGGTAGGGATTCTGGAGAAACAAATCTTTTGAGTTGGGATAGTACCTATAATGTAACATATACAGTTTTTAAAGATGCGGCTAATAATGATGACCCGTCAGCAGCATACTTAAGAAGTAAGTTATCAGGTTTGTTTTCAGCAAAATATCGACGTTTAGAGTTTGCAAACATTGACGGTACTAATAACTATTTAAATGACTGGATAATGAAAAAAGTTACTTTTATCGACCCTTTCGCAACGAAGCAAGTCGGGCTTTTTTCTTTGGATAGTTATAGTTTTAACGGCAAAAATTCAGTTGTTTCAGAAGCAAGAGTAGCTTTGAGGGGATGGGTAGATAATCGAGATTCTATAAAGTTTGAAGACGATTGGAAACAAGAGTATATTTTAAGCTGTAAAAATGCTGATGCAAGCGACAATTGTTTGGATAATCTACCTGAAGATTGTGAGGGAACTATAATAAATCCAATTCACTTAAAAGATTTTCCAGCAAGTGGAACTATATTCTATTATGGAAATATAGGAGGTGCTGAACAGTTTTATAGTAAGTTTTACTTTGAATCCCTTATTACTGGTGAGCTTTTTGTAAGGATAGAGTCCTTTACGCCATACAAAGGCGATCTTGACGGACGCATTGGGAATGGTACATTTGGATATTTTGGCAATATTAGAGTTGGGGGATATTGCAACGATGATAAATATTATACAAGCGGTGATAATTTAAAATTTTTAGAATTTAGTATTGATATATTAGAAGATAAAAAATTTTATTTTTGGGGATATTTTGTAACGCACGGTGCAAAATATAAAATTTATTTTGAAACAAGAGAAATAGATTATGGGCAGAACAAAAATTATAAAGCAATAGATAAATATGACTTTGAGTATTTCAAGACCTTTGGTTTAGATTATCAAAATTTTGATGAAACAGATGGTATTGATAAACATTGCCTAATTGCAACTGCTGATAATGCTTATATTGAAATTCCGTATAAAATAATAAAGGAAACAAAACAAATAACACCTATTTTTGAAATAGGAATAATTGACGGCATTGAGCATATTAATGACTTCCATGTTTATTTGTTTGGAGAGGAGCTTACTATAAATAGAACGGAGATTAAAAATGACAGAACAAAAATATTTTACAATACGATTGATGTATCCAATAATGAAACAACTATAAGAATAGAAGCAGATAAAAAAGATATGACGGTATGTAGGCTTTATTTTATCGAATGGGGTGAAAAATGACAGTATTAAATTTAAAACGTGGCGATACTTTGGAGTTAGGGGTTAAATTGGTTGATGACAATAACCAGCCAATTGACCTAACTGGCTATACTATAAAAATGGATGGAAAATATCTTGATAATGATTTGGCTTTTTCTCTAAGAACCGGAAACGGGATAACCATAACAAATAAAGAAGAGGGAGAATATAAAATTGAACTAAATAATACAGATTTTAGAATAGGCAAAATAAAGACTGATATCCAGTATAACAAAAATGGCAATATAAAAAGTACCGATACATTTTATATTGATGTTATAGAGGATATAACGGCATGAAGACGATAATTACAAAAATAGACCCGACAAACAATATAAATTTTAACAAGTTTGTCTTTTCTGTTAAAACAACGACAACAGCGTTAAGTATAGTAGTTCCAAAAAAGACAAGTGATTTAACCAACGATTCTGGTTTTGTTTCAGAAGACGAAATAGAAGATAATTTGGTTATAGCACAAACAATTACCCAAATCGACGCTTTAGACGACTGGGCAAATTCATAAAAATAGGAGTAACAAAATGGCTTTAAACTTGAAAGATTACTTTAGAGAAAGTATAAAAGAGTATTTAACAATTATTAAAAATACGATGGCGACAAAACAAGAGTTGTCCGGAAAAAACGCCACAAATTTAAATTTGGTAAGCTATTCAATGGCAGCAGCCGAAAGCCCGGTTGGTGAAAATGATACTATCCAAATAGCAATTTCAAAACTTGAAAAAGGCGTTGAGGTTGCCAAAACTATGGGTGGTGACGATAACGTACAATCAGACTGGGCACAAACAGATACTGGAGCGGATGACTATATCAAAAACAAGCCCGATTTATCATCTCTGCATACCCACTCAAATATGACAATTTTGAGTGCTATTACGGCGGCGTTTACAACGGAGCTAAAAAATAAGCTTGATGGTATTGAAGCAAATGCAAATCATTATGTTTTACCTGCTGATGTAGTTCATGATAGTGAGTATGTGCATACCGATAATAACTATACAAACGGCGACAAATCAAAAGTCAACAAGCTAGCAGCAGACCCGAACGCAACATATGCAACACAGCAGCAAATTGATGACATTAACGCAATTCTGGCTTCAGATGATACAACGCTGGACGAGTTACAAGAGGTGGTTGATTTTATTAAGGCAAACAGAGATGATTTAGAAAGCTTGACGCTTGACAATATTGCAGAAACGGCGACAAAAAAACACTTTACAACCGAGATAAAAAATAGTTTGGCTTTTACCGATATCACATCATCAGAGGCACAAACGGACTGGGATAATTCATAATGGCTACAACTCTTAAGGAATATATTAGAGAATCGGTAAAAAAATACCTGCCTATTATTAAAAGTAAGTTGCCAGAAATTGTTTATATTGATAGAGCATCAGAAAGTGAAATGGTAGATTATACATGTAACAAAACTCCATACTATCCGCCATCTCTACAAAATGTTCAGTCAAACAAGAAGGTAATTTTTAATTTTGGCTCTAATAACGTACGTCAATTACTTGGCATTGTTCCATTAGTTGACTGTGTAGTAAAAATAGATATACATAGATTACAGGATAAATATATGAGTATACAACAGTGTCTTGGAGGCAATTATACCCCTACTGTTTCGGCACCGTCAGATGGCAATATATATAGTATTTCTGCAATATATAATGCATCAGCAAATACAGAATTGATAATACGCGCTTTTGCAAGTCAAGAATACAATGATAACGTATTTCTTACAATTGAAGTAATGCCAATATAAGGAGTAAAAAAATGGTAAAACAAAATGAAACAGTCTTTAATGATGGAATTTTGGACGGGTTTAGAGTTTTGGAAGATTTTGAGGTCGAATACAATTCACAAACATTGCCTAAAGAAGATGCGGAAAATCTTGATAAGGAGTGGCAGGAGCTTTATAAGAAAAAGCTTGTTAAGTGCACAAATAAAGGTGATGAATATGCGAAACTCAAATTTAAAAAAGGTGACGAAATATTATTTGATGAGACCACCATGAGCAAAGGGCTTGTTATGGAGATTCTAAAAAACCACAAAGACAAAATTGAGGAGATTTACTAATGAGTAAAAATATTTTTACAGGATTCAAAAAATGGTATGAATCACTGGGGGTAAAATCCGGGCTAGGATTAATTGCCTTTGCTTTAGGTTTGGCTGGTGTCGGTATTAGTGCCGACCAGCTTAACTATCTTTATACGAGTGTCCCCGCAGCCATTACAGGCACGCTGATACTCTTTAGAAGGGTAACGCAATATACAAGCGGTTTGGGCTTTATGGGTGTGCTAGCGCTGGTTTTTGGCGTACTATCTGGTGGGGTACAAGCTTTGCCGCCTGATATTGCCGGACAATGGCAGCAAGTACATGATCTTTGGGTCGGAATTTTGCAAATCGTACTTACTGTTTTAGGTGCATACGGTATCAAGCGGGCAGATAAAAAAGTCGTTTTAAAATAAATCAACATGGAGCTGGATATTGAAAAAAGGGAGTGTAGCAGAATTTTACCTAAACGCCATAATTGTCGTATTGACTTCCTATATCCAGCCCTATTTGGCAGCGGGTGTGGGAGGCTTTGCAGCTTATATATATTTGCACAAAAACGGAAAAATTGAACTTAGTATAAAAGAGTTTATCTTTATTGTAATTTTGGCAGTATTTATGGGCTATTTGACAAAAGAAACATTAATTTACTACAATATAGATAAGCAGCTTTTGAACCCTTTAACGGCTCTGGCTGGGTTTATGTCACCTAAAGTTTTAGATACGTTCTATGCTTTGGATATTACAAATCTTTTGAAAAGGTTTTTAAGTGGATAGAGTCTATTTTTCTATTAGCTTTTTTCTTGTAGTTTATTCAATTGGAAGAATGTTAATAGAGCTTGTTTTGCAGTTTAAAAATAGAACTTTGCCAAAACGGCATAGAGATGAGCATATTTTAATTATTTTATCAATTCTAATAAGTACGATTTTGATGATTTTTGCGGTTTTTATAAGCTTTGGGAATGTATTAGAATGGTTTTTTAGTCAGTTTTATATTGCTTTATCAGTTGTTTTACATACAGCTGGGATTGATTTGCTTTTGGAGCACCTAAAAAATGAAAGAATTAATAAAAAATTTCTTTAATAGGTTTGTATTTTTTACAAAACGGGACAAAGTTAAAATAAATATATTTAATTACCAGATTGGTAAAAAATCGAGGCATGAAATGAAATTAAGAAAAGAAAAATTTAGAAAAGGTGAAATTACAGTAGCGACGGTAGTGCTAATTTTATATTTGGCGACAGCAATTTCATGTTTATTGGAGGTAAAACAATGAACAAAATAGAGATATTGGCAGAACTTAATAAAATAGGTGTCGGATATTGTAGCTTAAAAGCATGTGAGGAAAACATTATGGGTTTGCCAGTTGCAGGCGTTGAGCTTTGGCGCGAAATTTTAGCATTGCCTCTGGAAGTCATAAAAGATATGTACGACTTTTACAGGGCTAAAAAATGACAATTTTGGGCAATTATGGATATATCGGAAACTTAAGAGAACAGGCCAAAATTGTTTCAATGGCTATAAATCCTTTTAATGTAGACTATGCGGTGGCTTTGCTTTTAGAAACAGCAGCAGCCGAAACAGCTTTGGGTACGATTGTAGACAAAACAGTTTATGCAGGTATGGGGCTATGTCAATTTGATAGAAAGCCCTTTTACTATGTGCGTGATAAATCTATGAAATACAGAAAAAACATAATTGAAAAGATCAAAATTGATTTGACTTTGGTTGAGTGGGAGGATTTGCGATACAACCCGTTTTTGAGTTTATTGTTTTGCAGGTTGTATTATTTCCATATACCAAAACCAATACCAACGACAATAAAAGGACGTGCCAAATATTGGAAGAAGTACTACAATACTTATTTGGGGAAAGGAACGATTAAACACTATATAAAAATGTCGAATCGTTTCCTTTATAAAACCTCTGATTTTATATCTTAATCTTCCGCTAAAACAGTTCCCAGATAGGCAGCTACAAAATCTTCTCTGCTCCATTCTTTGCCTTTTTCTTCAGCGGATTTGTCTTTTATCTCAAGTAGCCCATAAAATGTTTGGCTAAATTTTTCAAGAATATAGTCTGATTTATCCATATTTTCGGATATAATTTCTACAATAAGCGCACTTAAAAGAGTATGCAAGAATATACTATTTACATTGAGATCAAGAAAACCACTTTCAGTAATAATCATATATAGTGGTTCATTTATATCGCCGATACTTTTGCGTGCGGCTTTAAAAAACGTTTTTTGTATATCCTCTTTTTTCTCCATGATTGCAATGCCTAATTTTGTAATATCTATAAAAATATCAAAATCCTCTTTCCTCTCAAATAGCAATAGACTTATAGCAAACGCTATTTTAGCCGCGTCAATTCCGTTTGACTCTATTGTAAACCCCTTGTTGTTGTAAACTGCCTTAAATGTGTTCATATTAACTCCTAAAGTTTTATTTGTAGTATAATTATAACGTAAAAGTTATAAAATGTCAAGTACTTTTAATATTTTAATCATAAAAAGCATAAGTTGGCAAATCTATCAATACTTCTTTGTTGTATTGGTTATCTTCAAAGGGCGCGTTTGATAGGTTGCCTTCTTTTGCTTTTTTGAACTGATTGAAGGCTTTTAACCACTGGCTTTGGGCTAATTCTCTTGTACTGGGTAGAAACTCGTACTGCTGGGCGGTTTTGTCTTTTTTGCCGACAACTAGAAAAAGAAACCTTAATACCTTTATGCCATTTTCAGCCAATACGGTGCGATAATGTTCCTCTTGTACGTGGTATCTAAAATTTACCGATGCCCGAATAAAGCTTTTTTGGGTGCTCTCTTCAGCCGTTTTAAGATCGATAACAATAGCCCCTTGATCGGTATGTATCAGCATGTCCGGTCTGCATTTTAGCTCTATGCCGTCGATTTTGCAAAAGTAGGATGGTTCAAATTCTACTTGATCGGACTCTCTTATATCGTCAATCGTGAACCTGACAACTTTTGAGCCGAATGATAATTCAAATTTGTAGTTTTTGGCTATATTTGCAATTTTTTCGGCGCCTTCTAAAATCTCCTTCAAAATTGCAGGCTTTTCACCTTTGCATGTAAGTTTTTCAAGCTCTTCAATAGCTAATTTTGATTTGCTTAAAACGCCGCTGGCAGTGCAAAGATGATCGGGGATAATACAATATTCCTTTTCCAAAAGATGCGGCTCCAGCGTTAAGGTGTGGACAAGAGAACCAAAAACCATTGCAGGCGTCGGCTCTGTTTTTTCTTTTCTTAAATAACGATTGTATGCAAGTACCGGATTATCCAAAAATCCTTTTAGTGTACTCGACCCCAGTGCGGGGTGAGCATGGTAATCTTTGTTACTTAGCGTCTGTTTCATTTTCTGGTACATCTGTAACTTCTGTGTCTTGTACTTCTGCAAACGGAATTGATGGCGCGTCCTCTGTTTCCGGTTCCGGCTTAATCTCTTTTGCAGCAGTAGCGTCAGTTTTGTAAATTTCAGCAAGTGCAGCCGAGATATTTTCGTCAAAGGAAATTTCCTTTTTCAAAATGTATTTCATAGCCTTTGCCAAAACGACCATTTCATAATACCATTCTTTATAGGGAGTTTCGCCGCCTTTTTTTACAGAGGGGGAAACTTTCATAATCTGGTCGAGTTTTGAAATATCTACATAGCGATACTCTGTATGTCTGCTTTTCAAATCTTCAATTTTTACAACAACGCCTTCTAAATTTTCTTTTACCCATTGAACGTTACCGGATTTTACTTTTCGTCTATACTGAAAAGAAAAAACATCTGACCAGTCTTTTAGCTGATCGGCAATTTCAGTAAAAACGCCTTCAGCATCAACCGCGTAGCCTTGTCTTTTTGCAAGCTTTTTCCAACCTTTATAGGAAATGTCCGGCTTGGCGGTCTGGAAGCCGCTTTTGCCTTTGTATCCGATAATCCATGCTTCACCTAGTTCCGGGATAATTTCTAGCCCGAGAGCCTCAATCGTGATAGCTGTATCAATAACACTTTTTAAAGTACAACTCTTAACAGCGTACATGTCAGAAATCTGGGTAATTTTTGCCAAAAGGCTTTTAGCCTTATCAGCCGACCCCAGCATATGGAAAGCTTTGCCTTTTACCTCTTTTGACTTTAAAAGAAGTTCAAGTTTTTCGATACGCTCCGATTGAGTAAGCGTATGTTCCGGTTTTTTAAATACTTCCATATTATATTGCATATTAACTCCTAAAGTTTTGATATAGTGTATTATAAGAAAGTTTTGCTTAAAGTTTTATAACAAAGAAGTAATATATAGCGGCTACGCGAAAGTACAAAACAATAGCCGCTATATTGGAGTGCATACAAAAAAACAAGAGTATTATATATCAAAATATAGAATTTGTATAGGTATATTTTCGATAAAAAAATATGCAAAAACTTCCCTACACAAAAGACAAAAATTATAATAAAATAAGTGGGGGGATAGTGCAAAAAAGAGAGATGGGCGGGGCTTAACGCCCCTTAGAGAGAAGTGCCCATCAAAAAAAGGATTGAGAAAAAACTTGTAACTTTAGGAGGCTAGAAGTTTACAGGTTCCCAAAACCCGCAAAACAATTATATCAAAATGCCATAAAATTACACTTAATTTTTCTGTTCACTTGTGTTTTTGCCGCTTTAGAATGTTTTTAAAGCTTGTTTAAAGCAATGTTTGTTATAATTTGGTTGCCTTTGTGGGCTACATGATGTGAAGCCGCTCTTTTTTGGGCGGCACCTAAACATGTGTAAAACTCTTTTTTTAAGCCTTTAGTACGGCTTGACATGACTCCAAAAACAACCTTTTAGGCGGGCGGTAGCTCCCCCGCTTAGGTTTTTTAGAGGAGAAAGGTTTAAAAATGGAGTTTGAGCAGTCATGTCGAAAGTACTAAAATCTTCCAATGACTCTACCTACTCCAAAATTTAAAATTGGAGATTCAAAATGCAAAATAGCGGTTTTTTTCAAATGCCAAATTACTTATGGGATTTGGACTTAGATATTTATGAGCGTGCTATACTTACTCACATAGTAAGAAAAACAATCGGATGGGGTAAAACTTTTGATGGTATTTCATTGAGCCAGTTTCAAAAAGATTTAGGAATATCGAGACCTAAAGTGATAAGCACCTTGAAAAAGTTATCTTCCAGAGGGCTTATAGAGATACAAAAACACAAACTTCAAAACGGTGCAAACTCCTATAATTCTTATACGCTTACAGGAAAAATCATAGATGAAATTAACGACCCCCTAGTAAATGACGTTAACCACCCTAGTAAATCTCATTTACCACCCCTAGTAAATGACGTTAACCTACAAAATACAATAGAACAAAATACACTAGAACAAAAGAATAAAAACGCCGAAGGCGTAAAAGCTTATAGTGAAAAAAAAGCACACAGCCCAAAAAGCAAACAAGCTTTATTTGAAGTTCAATCCTCTATAAGCAAAAAAGCAAGTAGTAAAGAGATACTTGATGGCTGGAATAACTTAGCTAGTAAATTGAGCTTATCTAAAATTAGAAAACTTACAAATACAAGATTAAAGCACCTAAAAGCAAGACTAAATGAACCGGATTTTAACTTCAAACTTATTTTACAGGAAATAGAAAAATCAAGTTTTTTACAAGGTGAAAACAATAGGGGTTGGAAAATAGATTTAGACTGGCTTATAAAAAACGACAGTAATTATATAAAAGTCTTAGAGGGTACATATAGGGACAAGCCTGCAAATAATCCGATGCCGAATGGTATTGGAACTTTTAATACGGTGATGTTTGGATAAAAAAAGGGGGTGGCAGAAGATGAAAAAGCATTATAAAGCCGCAATAATAGCCGCAGAAAGAATAAAAGAAGATGGTTGTTTATCAAGAGATATGCTGTATGCAGTTGAAGAAATTTTTAGTGGTGCAGGATTAAGAATACCAAAAATAGATCACCCATTCAATAGAATGGACAGGGTTATAAATATTCTTAGGTACCATGTAGAAAATGCAAAATATCCACTTTTGAAATATGATGGGTATTTGCCAGTTTATAGTAGATTAAACAGATGCTTCAGTCTGCATGACAACTATGAAGAAAATTTGAAAATTATATTTTCAGGCTTGACAAAACAGGGGCAAATTTGAACGATCTGCCCTTTGTTGGTAGTTTTGTATAGCTAGAGAATAAAAACGCTAAAAATCGAATTTAGGAGGTAAAATGAAAGTTTATAAATATACAACCAGACAAAAAAGAAAAAGACTGTATGAGATTTTTAAGGATGCGTCCGAAAGAACAGGTAAGATTATCCCTGTTTGCAATATGTGCGATACAGAAAAATATTATAGATTATTAGAAAACCCGACAGACGGAGAGGCGGTAAGACAGATTACCGATATATTGTATGAAAATTTCACTTTTTTTGAGTTAAGGATAAGTTTTAGCGAGGGTGATGCGCTTGGGCTTGGAGGTATGCAATGAGTTATTGTAGATTTTCAACTAACAATTATAAAAGCGATGTATATGTTTATGATGATGTCGGAGGCGGCATTACAATACATGTTGCCACATCAAGAGTTGCAAGTAAGGTTCCAAAAGTAACGGATTATAACGACTCTAAAAAATTTGCTAAACAAGTTATTGAACAACAAAAGGCTATTTCTACTGCAAAGTACAAAAAAAATGGTTTGCCCTATGATGGAGAGTCTTTTTACAATCTGACACCGAGAGAGGCACTTGAAAGGCTTTTTGAATTGCGAGCAGCTGGTTATCGTATTCCACAGAGCGCCATTGATGGGATTAAGAGATATAATTTTGTCTTTGATAAAAATAGAGTTTTTGCCGGACAGAAAAGATATTACTATGAAATATCAAAAGATTTATATTACTGTTTCTATGATGGGTTTGGTGGAGCCGCTGGTACGACTACAACATATTTGAGATATGGAGATTATCATAAGGCTAGATTTTCAGATGAGGGGCTAAAAGAAGCAGAAAAAGACTTTAATCGACATAAAAAAAGAATTGAAAAGCTAATGAAAGGCGAGTAAGAGGAGATGAAATTTACAACCGGAATAAAAATAACAAGTAAGCATTATGTGAACGATTTGTTTGTTATCTCTTTAGCTTATGCACTCTTGTATGTAGCCGAAGATTTAGCAAAGAATGATATTAAAAAAGACGGCGTTATCCAAAAAGAGTTTAATTACCCGGCTGGCTTCAAAGAGATGCTGGATAAGCATATTGCCGGACTGAAAAACGAACTTTTTGAATTTATGCAGTGGAAAGAACATTTGCCGATAGCCGGGCGAGTAAAAACAAAAGTGAAAACGCGATTACCGGATATTCTAAAATTGTTCCAAAATGAAAGTGTGAGCTTGGAGATTTTAGCCATGTACCTGCTTTTTTACAACTTTGTAAAACGTGAGATAATGCACAGAAACTTTAAACAGTTTACGGATGAAAGTAAATATAGCTTGGTTGTCGATACGCTGGACGCAGCGGGCTTCAGCCTGTTTGACAAGATTAAAATGAATAATTTGGCTAAAGCAGCCTTGGAAAGACTTTAGGAGCAAAAAAATGAAATCCAAATATTTACTGGGAAAAGAAATCACAAAACTTAAAAGAGAGATCGAAGAAATAAATCGTTTTAATGGTAAAAATTATGCAGTTTGGGCGGTTAAGTGTGCTGAAAGAGCAGCGATAGCACTAAAGCGATATGTAAAAACACAAAACAAAAAGGATATGGGTTTTACCAGAATGTGGGATAAGGCGGGTAAGATTTTTATTCAGAGAGCCTTGAAGCAGCATAAGGGAAAATATGGCACTAATAACTTAGTTGAAAAAGAACAGAGCTTAAGAGAGCTTAGGAATAAGATTAATATGTGTTAAATCACTTGACTTTTTATAACAAATATGTTATAATTAACACATAAGAAAACTTTAGGAGGTTTTAAATGAAAAAAGTTGAAATTAAATTACAAGATATTTTAGACAGATTGGCAAAGACGGAAGCTGGGAAAAAATATTTAGAAGATGCTTATAACCTTCATATTGATGATACATGGATAAATATTATAGGCGAGCAGTATAACCAAAATTATACTTTGGTTTACTATGAAAATGATAATTTTTTTAGTATTACAAACTGGGAGCTTGATAATACTGATAAGTTTTACAAGTTTCAGGATGCTCATACCTATAAAAGTATTATCCCAGCAGTAAAAGCCTTTATCAAACTGGCAAAAACAAAGAGAGCGTAAATGCGCTATTTGCTAGAAGTCGAACCAAAAGAAAATATAACGCCGTCAAAAGTCAAGGCGGCGTTCAATATAGAGTGCCTTTTAATTGTCATCGACCCGAAAACGGGTAAAAAAAGGTGGTACTTTGAAAGAACCGAACCGGATGACGGGGATTTTATTTCCGGTGTCTTTAAGGAATTTTTGAAGGACTATAATTTTTTTATCTGTACGAAGGGGTGCAGTAAAATAGTTCATTGGGTGAAAAAAAATGACTTACAATAATCCGGCAGCTTATGAAAAAGTTATCCTGATAAGCTTTATGAATAGTTATTGGTACGACAAAGAGGACGAAAAAGTAATCACCTCAAAAAGATTAGACCCGGACATCTTTATACAGCCATTTCACCGGGATATAGTTAAGGCGATTAATTTCCTGCTAGACAAAAATCAAATTTGCGATGATCTGGCAGTTGAGTACTATGCCAGAAAATCAAAATGGTTTAGCGAAATGGCATGGAGTGAGATTATTGGAACGGTGCCGATGCCGGTTAAAAGCGTTGAGTTTTATATTGATCTTTTGACGAGAAATTACAAAAACAACCTTTTAAAAGGCATTGGAATTTAAAGCACTTGACATTTTATAACATTTTTGTTATAATTGTAAATATAAAAAACTTTAGGAGGAAAAACATGGCAAACATTGTATTTAATGTAAATATACCAGAATATGAAAGATCAAAAGATTATAAGGCAGGGGCTACACGCCGAAACCTTGTAATCATTAATAAGACAGGCGTCGATTTTGACGCAAATATAGGTTATAATTTGAATTTAGGGACACTCGACAAAGGAAACCACTCTTTTCTCTTTATCAACAAGCCTAAAAAGGACAAAAATAATAGCTCAAAAAGTTACGGTGTCTTTTTCAAAGCTGGGTATGACTTTGAAGTATTGGAAGATGCCGACGGCAACAACCGGGCAGTTTGGTTCAATAAATCAGTTGCAGCACGTGAAGCCGGGATTCTTGGGACTTTTAGACCCGGCGCGGTTATTAGAGAATG
>JALVFE010000006.1 GCA_027030245.1 Melioribacteraceae bacterium | reverse complement strand
AAGGGGCTATTGTTACTGCTGTTGAAAGAAAATCTAATTTTCTTCTATTGAGAAAACTCAAATCAAAAAATGCTAAAGAATTAGCTAAGCAAACTATTCGTATGCTTGCTCCTTATAAAGATTTAGTTCATTCTATTTCCGACAATGGTTTGGAGTTTGCCGAACATGAATATATCGCTAAGAAGTTAAATGCTTTTTTCTATTTCGCTGATCCTTATTCTTCTTGGCAAAGAGGATTAAATGAATATTCTAATAAACTCATTAGCCAATATATCCCGAAAAATTCTGATTTTGACTCTTTCTCTGATATGTATATTTTTGAAATTAATCTTAAACTAAATAACAGACCTAGAAAATTATTGAACTTTTCTAATCCTAATGACATTTTCTTCAATAATTTTCCTTAACTTTGTCGCACTTGGGGTTGAATCTACGACAATAAAAAATTTGTGTTTTAATAATAATTAATTCCTAATTTTAGACAACAAATATTTTTTTATACTATAAAAAGATAAAAGGTATGAATAAGGAAACTAACAAACCAAACGAAGATTTTCGCGATCATATTGCAACCGTAACGGAAGAAGGAAAAAGAATTTGGGTTTATCCTAAAAAACCCAAGGGCAGATATCACAGAGCCCGTGCAATTGTTGCCGCTATTCTGCTCGCAATTCTATTTTTCACTCCTTTTATCAAGGTAAACGGTCATCCCATAATGTTGTTGGATATTCTCAGCAGAAAATTTATTTTGTTCGGTATAGCATTAGGTCCGCAAGATTTTCACTTGATTGTAATTTTTATAATAATGCTGGTAATCTTCGTCTTCCTTTTTACTGTCGTTTGGGGAAGATTATGGTGCGGTTGGACGTGTCCGCAAACAATATTTATGGAAATGTTATTCCGTAAAGTGGAATATTTAATTGAAGGCGATGCGCATGAACAGAGAGCATTAAACCGTGCCCCTTGGACTCCGAAAAAGATTTTCAAAAAAGTAACAAAGCACGCTATATTTGGAATTATGGCATTTTTAATTGCCAACGCTTTACTTGCTTGGGTAATAGGAATAGATGCTTTAAAAGAACTGGCGAGCCGGCCCATATCGGAAGTGCCGGGGAAATTTACCGCTATGATGATTTTTACGGGAGTTATTTATTTTTTCTATGCTTATTTCCGCGAACAGGTTTGTACATTAATTTGTCCGTACGGAAGATTACAAGGAGTTATGCTCGATCAGAATTCTATTGTGATTGCTTACGATTACATTCGCGGTGAACCCAGAGCAAAATTAGGGAAAAACAGACCAGCAGATGCAGGCGATTGTATCGATTGCCGCCAATGCGTTGATGTTTGTCCTACGGGAATAGACATCCGGAACGGAACACAGTTGGAATGTGTTAACTGTACCGCATGTATAGATGCGTGCGATCATGTAATGGATAAAGTTAAAAAACCTCGCGGACTCATCAGGTTTGCTTCCAAAGAAGAAATAGAAACCGGGAAAAGAAAAATATTTACTCCGAAAGCTATCGGCTATTCCGTTGTGCTTACATTGCTTTTAAGCTTATTTATTTTCTTACTTGCAACCCGTTCCGATTTTGAACTTTCAATTGTAAGAACTGCGGGACTCTTAGCTCAAGAACAACCAGGGAATAAAATAAGCAATCTTTACGATGTTAAAATCATCAATAAAACATTTAACGAAATGCCGGCAGAATTGAGATTGCTTGACGTTCCCGGCGAAATAAAAATACTAAGCGGTAACCTTTTAGTTAAACCGAGCGATGTTGCAGAAGCCAAAATTTTGGTAATTCTTCCCAAAGAAGCAGTTAAAACCATTTCGATGCCGATAAGAATCGAGGTTTCTGCAAACGGCAAGGTATTGGATGTAATGAAAACCAATTTCCTTGGAAAAACACCCGGGAAAAGAAAATGAAAATCTCTTGGGGAGTTGGAATAACAATAACCATAATTGTTTTTACGGTGGTTTCCGTTGCTTTTATCTTTTTCGCATTTTCTCAGGATGTTAATCTGGTAACCGATGATTATTACGCCCGGGAATTGGCTTATGAAGATCAAATACAAAAAATTAAAAGAACTAAGGAACTGCCCGAACAATTAAGTATTGCTGTAGACAATAATTATATTTATCTCCAATTCCCCAAAATGTTCGATAAGGACAGTATTAAAGGAACCATTCTGCTGTACAGGCCCGCCAGCAGGCATAAAGATGCCGTTTATTCAATAACCCCTAACGACAGCAATTTGGTTGTTATTCCTACCGACACATTAATCGAGGGAATGTGGCGTATCAAAGTGGAGTGGAATGCTAACGACACGTCTTATTATAATGAAAAAATCGTAATGGTCAAATAAAATGGAAGTCTGGACCGGTTTTATAATCGGTTTTTTCGGCAGTTTTCATTGCGTTGGAATGTGCGGACCAATAGCTTTGGCGCTACCCACCGGCAAAGGTTCAAACTTTCAACTTATTGTAAGCAGATTGCTCTATAATTTGGGAAGAACTTTTACTTACACCTTATTCGGTGCGCTTTTCGGTTTTTTCGGAAAAGGTTTAACTTTTGCCGGAGCTCAAAGATACGTTTCCATAATTCTAGGTGCGTCAATCTTAATTTATTATTTAATGCCTAAAAAATATAAAGGACGTTTGGCATTTACCAAACCCTATCAAATTCTAAGCGGTTTTGTCAGGAAATCATTTTTAAGACTTACCAAATCGGGTTCTCCCGCAACTCTTTTTTTATTTGGAATAGTCAACGGATTTCTGCCATGCGGATTTGTTTATGTTGCGCTTGCCGGAGCAATTACAACCGGCAATTTTTTATCCGGCGCAGCATTCATGGCATTGTTCGGGCTTGGGACAACACCCATTATGTTTGTAACATCCGTTGCGGGGAAATTTTTAAGCGTTAATCTAAAAAGAAGGATGAATAAATTAATCCCCGTCTTTGCCGTTATTTTAGCAATCCTGTTCATATTAAGGGGATTAAATTTGAATATTCATTACATCAGTCCGAAAATCACCAACGATGCGTTGGTTCAACCGCAATACTGCGACCCGCAAAATCCTTCCAAGTGATTTTAATCTATCACATCCGTAAAAAGCGTAAGAATTAAAACTCTTGTCCGGGGATCATTGGATTTTACTATAATCGTGCAAGATTGTCTACCGGAAAGATTTTTGGTATCGAATTCAACATTCAGATATTCGGGTTTTTCAAACTCAATTTTTTTATCGGAAAGCCGGAGTTTTAGAAAATCACAACCGGATTTTACTTTCTTAATTATCAACGGTTGTTTCCCCAAATTTTTAAGTTCTATTTTTTTGGAAACATGAGTTCCTTTTTTAACTTCGCCCAAGTCGAATGATGTGTTTTGCACTTTGATGGTCGGTAATTGTTCTTCTGCTTCTTTGGTTAATTGTACATTAGCGATAACGGAAACCCTGTATACCGGCGCTTCGGGATCATTGCTTAAAATGTAAGCGTGTTCCCGTTGATAACCTATTTTCCCTTTCGTATCGAAATTAACTATTAATATTGTGGAATCGCCGGGCTCCAATTTTTTAACGACCGGCTCTATTACGGTACATTCGCAAGAAGGTTTAACTTCTTTTATTTCCAAAGTACCGGTACCTTCGTTCTTTATAACAAATTCGTGTTTTAATTTGGTATTTTGCGGGACTTCCTTAAAATCATAAATATTATCTTTTACAAAAATTCTAGGCGATACTTTTTGCGCAAAAACGGCAAGGTTCGAAATTACAAACAATATTAAAACTATTTTTTTCATAATACTTCCGTTATAAATTGAAAATTTTCTCTCAATTATTGAGTATGAAACTTAACCAAATAGTTAATTATTTTCACCATTTTTTTCTTCAAGACCTTCTCCAGTTCGGACAAATTAAACCATTTCCGCTTACGAAAGCTTTCGGGCCATTCTTCATAAACTTTTTCTATTTCCATCGGATAAACCGTAACGTTGCAAATACCGCCCCATTTCTTGTAAGTGTATGTTACATAATATCCGGTTGAAATTTTCCCTTTTACACCCGCTTCCTCGAATGCATCTTTTGCCGCGGAATCTTCGGGAGACATTCCGGGTTCTATAATTCCTTTAGGGAAAATCCATCGTTTATTTTTTCTCGAACGGATTAGTAAAACTTCAAAATTTCCGTTGTTTCTTTTAAACGGAACAACTCCGGATTGAAGATACCAGTATTTTGGTTTTTTAGGTTTCATAAAGTTAACGTCGGTTTGCTATAAAATTGTTATCTTCCGGTAAATTAAAAATAAATTTATTTTGAAATATAACAAATGAAAAAGCTTTATTTGGTCAGACACTCCAAATCGAGTTGGGATAACCCGAATCTGGATGATTTCGATCGCCCTTTGAACAAAAGGGGAAAACGCGATGCTCCGTTTATGGGAGAATTATTAAATAAACTTGGCGTTAAACCCGATATCATTGTTTCAAGTCCGGCAAAGCGCGCATACGCAACGGCAAAAGAAATTGCGAAAGCGTTGAATTATCCAAAACGGAAAATAGTTAAAAATGAAAATATCTATATGGCAACAGCGGGAGAGTTGTTAAAGATAATAAACGAATTTCCGGATGAAATATCTTCCGCGATGATTTTCGGACATAACCCGGGATTAACACAAATTTGCAATTTGCTGAGTAACGCAAATATTATAAATATTCCCACAAGCGGATTTGCGGAGATAGATTTTGAAACGGGTTCTTGGAAAAATATTGTACCCAGCTCGGGAAAATTAGCGGCATTCGAGTATCCGAAAAAATACCGCTAAACACCAAATTGTTTTAAATGATGATCCAGATGGAGATAAATTAATCTCCCCCATTGTTTTTTATTAAGTTTTCCGAATGCGGCGTGCTCGGCAAATGGATAAGATTCATCTTTACTTATAAAATCTTTTAATTTCTCCTTCAACAATTCTATATCGTTTTTCAAAGTAGTGGGTTTACTTCCGTTTCCCAAGGCTTGGTCTATTTCGGGGAAAGTTTTAATTTTACCTTTAGGAACAAATAAGCCCAGTAGAACAAAACTTTTTATCAAAGGCTTAAATAATACTTTATGTTTTGCGGTTTTAATTTCACCGAGCGCCAATCCGATTTGGTCTCTCAAATGACAAACCATTTGGTTTACCGTCATTTTTCCCCAACGGCGTTCCGAATCCTCGGAAAGATTTTCCAACCTTTCGAAAATTTCTACCAAAGTGTTTTGATCTAAAATGTTTTTCATGGTCTTACATATTTACAAAAAAATATTGCAAAAAGTAAGACCATCTAATCATTATTTTAGCAGTGTCATCCTTTTGGCTTTTGTAAACTTATCGCCCACTTGCAAACGGTAAATATATGTCCCGCTGAATAATTCCCTTCCGTTTAATTCTACTTCGTGCATTCCGGATGTTTGGTATTCATCGACCAATACCATTACACGTTGTCCTAATATGTTATATATCTCCAA
>JALVFE010000005.1 GCA_027030245.1 Melioribacteraceae bacterium | reverse complement strand
ATCTTCTAAGATAATCATAAATTGTTTATTAACAATTTTGCAGCGCGGGACAACCTTTTTTTTCTTTTTAAACATACAATCTTGTCATTCGTCATCGGTCATTTGTCATTTGGAATTTGTTATTTGGGATTTTTGATTTGTCATTCCGTCCGCCCAAGAACTTGTCATCCCGAACTTGTTTCGGGATCTAGAAAGAACACGTAGTTTAAATCAGATGCTGAAACAATTCGCCTGCGGCGAACAGCATGACACGCTATAAATAGCATAACAGACCCAAGAACCTGTCATCCCGAACTCGTTTCGGGATCTAAAATGAACAATTAAACTGCCGCGAATTCGCTAATAAAAAATAATTTTCGGGACGCAAGGTTTGCGTCCCCTACGTCTTGCGTTTTACTTCTTACGTTTAACGTCTGGAATTTGTCATTTCTTTGCTAGCATTATTTTACCGCAGTGTGGACGGTGGCAACAGTGAAAGCCTATTTCAAGAACATCATTTTTCTTCTTTGAACAGCTTTATCTGTCCTTAATTCATAGATGTACATTCCTGAAGGAAGTTGTGAGCCGTCCTTTTTCTTTGCGTCCCACACCACTTTGTATGTCCCTGCGTTTTGAGGCAGGTCTTTGAACTGTGCTATTCTCTGCCCTTGTATGTTGTATATGTCAAGTTCAATGTTTTTAACAGGTTCATCCAAAGAGTATTCTATCGTAGTGCTTGGATTGAATGGGTTTGGATAGTTCTGCTTTAACATGAATTTGTCCGGAAGCTCATTTTTTCTTTCTGTTTCCACACTTGTAACTACAATATTGTCTTTCTTCACAGGCAAAAGCAAACGCTCATAAAATACTCCATCTTTATCAGTTTCCATGTGTTTTGCACTATCTAAATAGTATTCTCCTAAAAACCAACCATCAACATCAGGAGCTATGTCAGAGTATGCATCAAAAATATTAACTCCTGCTCCTTCTATCGGAGTGTCCTCAGGCCACCTGTATACTTTTCCTGTTACAAGAACAGTGTCCCATTCCAAACCAGTGCCATCAACCCCGAACCCCGAACCATGAATCAAACCAGGAAGAGGTATTCCCTCATACCATTCAGCAGTGTAAAGTTTTCCGAAATCTATAACCTTGCGAACAACCGGGACTCCGTCTTTGAGTTCCCAAACAGGCTGTCTTGCCCTGTTAGGGCCTCTGTTTTCAGGACTATAACCATAAGAAACAGTTATGCTGTCAACAGGGACATCAGGCCTGTAATGCTGAGCATTCACATTATTCGTGCCTGCAAAATAAAGCAAAGGAAGAAGTATTATGAGTTCTATGTTTTTCATCCCAAAACAAATTTTTTAATAAATAAGTAAACCAAAAATTAAAGAATTTAGAAAAAATATGTAATTATTATTTTTTTCTGGCAGACCGGAAAAGCAGCCGCGAATTCGCAAATAAAAAAAATCGGGGACGAAGATTTTCGTCCCCTACGTTTCACGTCTCGCGTTTCACGTCTTACGTCTCACGTCTTGCGTCTCGCGTCTCGCGTTTCACGTTTGGTCAATCGTCATCGGTTATTTGTCATTTGGAATTTGTAATTTGAAATTTCTTTTTCTGTCATTCCGTCTGCTGTCTGAATTGTCATCCCGACCACCTACGGTGGTTTTATTTACAAAATGGTATTATCCACCTTCGGTGGTTTATTTCGGGATCTAAAGGGACTCTCGATTTATATCTGCAAACGCCGTAGGCGTGACATATTTATAGAACAATCATTCTAACACAAAATCAAAACTCCGGAGGAGTGACACAAAAATATCATTGATTAGCAGTTAAATGTTACAAAACCTATTTCAAAAACATCATTTTCTTTCTTTGAACAGCTTTATCTGTCCTTAATTCGTAGATGTACATTCCTGAAGGAAGTTGTGAGCCGTCCTTTTTCTTTGCATCCCACACCACTTTGTATGTCCCTGTGTTTTGAGGCAGGTTTTTGAACTGCGCTATCATCTGCCCTTGTATGTTGTATATGTCAAGTTCAATGTTTTTAACAGGTTCATCCAAAGAGTATTCTATCGTGGTGCTCGGATTGAATGGGTTTGGATAGTTCTGCTTTAACATGAATTTGTCCGGAAGCTCATTTTTTCTTTCTGTTTCCACACTTGTAACTACAATATTGTCTTTCTTCACAGGCAAAAGCAGACGCTCATAAAATACTCCATCTTTATCAGTTTCCATGTGTTTTGCACTATCTAAATAGTATTCTCCTAAAAACCAACCACTCATATCCGGACCTAAGTCGGAGTATGCATCATAAATATTAACTCCTGCTCCTTCTATCGGAGTGTCCTCAGGCCACCTGTATACTTTTCCTGTTACAAGAACTGTGTCCCATTCCAAACCAGTGCCATCAACCCCGAACCCTGAACCATAAATCAAACCAGGAAGAGGCCATGGAGCAGTATCAGTGTAAAGTTTTCCGAAGTCTATAACCTTGCGAACAACCGGGACTCCGTCTTTAAGCTCCCAAACAGGCTGTCTTGCCCTGTTAGGACCTCTGTTTTCAGGTGCATAACCATATTCAACAGTTATGCTGTCAACAGGGACATCAGGCCTGGAATATTGAGCATTCACATTATTAGTGCCTGCAAAATAAAGCAAAGGAAGAAGCATTATGAATTTTATGTTTTTCATCCCAAAACAAATTTTTTATAAATAAGTAAACCAAAAATTAAAGAATTTAGAAAAAATATGTAATTATTATTTTTTTTCTGGCAGACCGGAAAATTAGCCACGAATTCGCAAATAAAAAAAATCGGGGACGAAAATTTTCGTCCCCTACGTCTCGCGTCTTACGTCTCACGTCTCACGTTTCACGTCTTACGTCTCGCGTTTCACGTCTCACGTCTCACGTCTCACGTTTCACGTCTTACGTCTCGCGTTTCACGTCTCGCGTCTCACGTCTCACGTTTGTTCTTTTTCTCCCCATGTTGCAAAAATGCCACACCAATGTTGCAAAAACTTCAACATTTCATAATTAAAAACTGTGATTTTCGTCATTTTTTTACAAGGCACGGTAATTGTTTATTTTTTTAATTGAACAAAACAATTATTTTTAAATTGCGATATGTTCATATTTACCTTAACAAAAGAGAGTCGCGAAATGAAAACATTTGCATTTACTTTCCTTGCTTTTTTCCTTTTTCATTATGCCGCACAAGCGCAAACAATTAAAGCAACTATTTCCGGTAAAACCAAAAACGAAATAAACCAGGGAATACCCGCAAACATAACCCTTGAACAATACGTAGACCCAAACTTCGAATTCAGAGGAAGCACAACAGCAGAACAAAACGGATACTTCACACTAAGCCTTGACAACATCACAGGCATAAAAGACCTGGAAAACCAAGACATACTAAAATTCCAAACACAAAAAAACAAACTAATAGCACCATACGCAACAAAAATAACAATCCAGGACTACAACATACTAGGACAAAAAATACAAGAAACCGAACAAGACATACAACCAGGAACAAACCAGCTCCCAGAAATAAAGAAAACACTCGCAGACGGAATATACATAAGAAGAATACAAATAGAAGGACAACAAATAATACAAAAACTAAACATAACAAACGGAAAACTCACAGGATACACAAACGGACAAACAAAAACCAATAAAAAAGCAACAAAAAGACTTCTAAAAACCCAAGACTACAGCCCCGACAGCCTATACTTCAACCTAATAGCAAGCATGGAAAACTACCAGCCAGACACAATAAAAATAACAGTACCAAACAACAACACAGACATAAACCAGGAAGGACTGGAAATAATCCTGAAAAAAAACCCTGTGTATGCGCAGGCAAACATAAACGGAACAACAACAGGCCCCGAAGGAGAACCCGTAAAAACAGAAATAAAATTCTTCGAAAAACTATTCAACGGCAACTACAAACTAATCAAAACAGACACAACCAACCAAAACGGAGAATTCAACACAAAAATAGACTCCGTAAACATAACATACGACGAAAACACAAAAGAACTACGCCTGGAACTAAACCCATTAATAACAGGATACCTCCAAAAAACAATACAGGAAAACTACACAATAGACGAAAACAACCAAATAAACGGAACAACAAACATAACCCTAGAAAAACAAATAATAGACACACTCAAAATACCAATAAGCGTAAGAAACTTCCTCCACGAAAACAAACCAGACATAAACCTATACCTGGAAAATGAAAAAGGAGAAATACTCGTATTCACAAGCGACCAAAACGGAAAAACACTACTCGAAGTCCCGGAAACATTCGGAACAAGAGTAAAAATGTACTTCAAAGACCTAAACCAGCCAGACTCAATGTACATAAACTTCCAGGCAATACAGGACAGCATAAACTACGGCAAAAAAAACCTGTTCAACGCAGCAACCAAAGACACAATCAACCCATACACAGGACAACCAGACAAAGAAATCCTGAACTACATAGACGTAGATTTAAACGTTTTGAAACAAAAAGTAGACGAAAAAGATCCGTTGGTTTACAAAATACTTGAAAGATACTCAGATGCAAGCTACATGGATGGATTCAACGGAGTATTTGACATGACCAATAGAGACCATATAGGGATGCTACTGAATGCCCAACAAGGAACTATTATGAAGATGGATGCGAGCATTGTGGATACTTTGTTCATCATAACTTCGGATAAGGTTCAGCACGACCAGCACGCAACAGACAAGGACATAACGCAGTACGACAGGGAGATAAGGGATGAGTGGCTTAATGACTGGCAATACCTGATAAACAATCCCTTAGACGGATGGAAAAACATGCACATGAAAATCGTATATGTAAATGACATAACAGACAACCCAGTCATAGACTACTTGCGAAATAAATATAATCTTAGTAACTTTATACAGGTTTATTTTGCAGATGATCAAAGCCATGGAAATTATCCTCATTTTACAAATGATAACGTATTTCAATACGGGAAAGTATATGATCGTGCAGGTGCTACGAGTAAGTGGATGCCAACTATGGGTTCAGAGCTTGCAGGAGAACTTGTTCTACAAGAAGAACTAAATGGGCAATACACATTCCATAGCGCTACAGCTGCAGAAGATGTATCCGGTCCTGGTAAGCCTTGGAGAGGAACAAGGATGACCAACACAGGGATAAAGCTGAGAAGACTAATGGATGAAATAGACCAGGGATATAAATTCCCATGGAAGAAATATTCTTCAAGAAAAAAATAGTAAAGTCCCCTCTTGCGAGAGGATGTTTTTTCTTGAATTATGATTTTTAAAGTAAGTGAAATAATTCTGGAATATCCATATATTTAATCTCAAACAAAATAGAGACAAAAGTCCCCTCTTGAGAGGGGATGTTTTTATATGTCATTCCGTCCGCCCAAGAACTTGTCATCCCGAACTTGTTTCGGGATCTAAAAGGGAACTCTACATTTCAACCCGTAAACGCCGTAGGCGTGAAATATTTATAGAACAATGATTCTAACACAAAACCCAAACTCCGTAGGAGTGGCACAAAATCATAACACAAATTTAAGGTGTCACCCCGACGGGGTTTTTATGTTAAGGGGTTCATGATTATTATAAATATTCCACCCCGATGGGGTTCGGTCGTTCTTTGATGTTTGAAAAATTGGCACGAATTAAAAATAATTTAATTTTACAACCGTTTGTATGGTGGTAGCAGTGAAATTTAAACAAAGTCCCCTCTTGAGAGGGGATGTTTTTATTTGTCATCCCGTCCGCCCAAGAACTTGTCATCCCGAACTTGTTTCGGGATCTAAAAAGAACCCGTTGCCACAATCAGATGCTGAAATAAATTCAGCATGACAGCTAGAAAGTTTCGTCAGCCTGTCTACTACGACGGATCGTATTTTACTATGTCATCCCGAATTTATTTCGGGATCTAAAAGGAACAATTAAACTGCCGCGAATTCGCTAATAAAAAATAATTTTCGGGACGCAAGGTTTGCGTCCCCTACGTCTCAACGTTTAACGTCTCACGTCTTGCGTCTCACGTTTGGTCATTCGTCATTTGGAACTTTTGTCCATCTGCACTTACGTTTTTAATGTTTTTTCTCCAATTCCAAAAATCAATTTGCTTTTCATTCCGCTTCGAATTAATATTGTTTTTCGATTTAATAAAAATAATTCATACAAAAAGAGAAATTTATGACCGAAGAATTTGAAAAATTGGAACCGATCAGAGTTCCGGAACTCGACGAAATATTGGGGAAGCCTTTCAAAGTTTTGGACGACGGATTTATCCGCGTTGTCGATTACATGGGTTCCGATCAATCCGTTGTGCAAGCCGCACGGGTATCTTACGGAAAAGGAACCAAAAAACTAAGACAAGACAGGGGATTAATCCGTTATTTGATGCGGCACAAACACACAACCCCGTTCGAAATGTGCGAAATTAAATTTCATATCCGGATTCCGATGGATGCTTGGCGGCAATGGATTAGACACAGAACCGCTAACGTTAATGAATATTCCACGCGTTATTCAATCGCAATTGATTCGGCTCAGACTACAAAACCCGACGAATGGCGAATGCAATCGAAAAACAATAAACAAGGAAGCGCCGGATTTTTCGATACCGAAACGGGCGAAAAATTAACCGAAGAGGAAAGAAGATTGCAAAAGCTGGCAAGGGAAACTTATCAAAAAAGAATCGATCTTGGTGTTGCAAGGGAACAAGCGCGAAAAGATTTACCGCTTTCCACATACACCGAAGCATATTGGAAAATCGATCTTCACAACTTATTGCATTTCCTTCGATTGCGAATGGAGAAAAACGCACAACTCGAAATTCGCAAATATGCGGAGATTATCGGTCACCAAATAGTTTCCAAATGGGTGCCGTTTACGTGGGAAGCTTTTCTCGATTATGAAATGAACGCACAGAAATTTTCGGCTATCGAACTCGAAGTAATAAAAAATCTAATCGCTGATAAAATTGATGATGCATTGCAAATAGCTGATAATGCCGGTTGGTTAAAGGAAAAGGAAGGAAAGCTTTTGAAAAATTTGGAACGCATGGAAATGGAAGAGAAATTGGAAATGTTGGGAATTAAAAAACCTTGGTAGAATCCTTTGCCAAATTCTAAACATAACGATTTGGAAAAAATAATAATTGCTGCAGTTGCAAAAAACGGTGTAATTGGTGCAAAAGGGAAATTACCGTGGAAGTCTTCTGAAGAAATGGAATTTTTTAAAAATACAACGACCGGTTTCCCGGTGATTATGGGCAGAAAAACTTTTCAATCTTTATCAAAGCCACTGGAAAACAGAACGAACATTGTAATTTCAAAATCGTTGAAAACAAGCAACATCAATGGTGCGCTCGTTTTCGGTTCGTTAAATTCAGCTCTTTCATATTGCGAAAAAAAGCGGTTTCCAAAAGTATTCATCATCGGGGGCGAGCAAATTTTTGCGGAAGCTATGGAGATTGCAGATAAAATGCTGATTTCCGAAATGAAAGGAGAGTTTGAAGGGGATACTTTTTTCCCGCCGGTTGATAAAAACAAATGGGTGAAAAAATTTATTCGCGGTTATTCGGATTTCGATCTTTACGAATACATTCCGACCGAAGATTAAATAATTTCGTATCTTTACATTCCCAAAAATTTAATGCTATGCAGACGAATAAAATAAAAATATTACCGCCTAATCTGGCGAATAAAATTGCGGCCGGCGAAGTTGTCCAACGTCCGGCTTCGGTAGTGAAAGAATTATTGGAAAACTCGATTGATGCCGGAGCTAAAAACATAGAAGTTTTTATCAAAAGAGCCGGAAAATCTTTAATTCAGGTAGTGGACGACGGTTTCGGAATGAGCGAGGAAGATGCGGTTTTGTGTATTCAACGGCATGCGACAAGCAAAATTTCCGATTACAAAGATTTGGAAGCTATCAAAACTTTCGGATTCAGAGGTGAAGCGCTTAGCTCTATTGCCGCAGTAAGTTTGTTTGAATTGAAAACCAAACGGAAAGAAGACGAACTCGGCACTCTTTTGAAAAACGATGAATCTTCGCAAATTTATAAAGAAAAGGGAAGTTTCCCGGAAGGAACATCGATATCGGTAAAAAATTTGTTTTTCAATACACCCGCCCGAAGAAATTTTATGAAAACGAATGCGACGGAGCTTAAACATATTATCGAAACGTTCAAGAAATCGGCACTTCCGCATCCCGGAATTTCATTCAAGCTTTTCATTGAAGATGAATTGGAATTTGATTTCCCGGCGGGAACAATCGAAGACAGAATGATGCAAATTTTCGCAGATAATATTTTCGATGCCGTTGTTGAAGTAAAAGAAATAACCGATTTTATCGGTCTGACCGGATACATTGCAAAGCCGACATATCTTAAAAAAAGCAAAGGCGAACAATATTTGTATATCAACAAAAGATATGTTGTGAACAAATCGGTGAACCACGCGGTTTTCTCCGCTTACGAACACCTTCTGGAAAAGGGGGACTATCCGTTCTTTGTTTTGTTTTTGTCGCTTGATCCTTCGAGAATAGACGTAAACATTCATCCTTCGAAATTGGAAGTGAAATTCGAAGACGAAAAAGATATTTATGTGTTCGTAAATTCGGTTATTAAGAAAAGCATCGGACTGTTCGATTTAACTCCGAACATGAGTTTCGATACCGGAACGAAAGACAGAGAAAGGTTAAAATTCGAAAATCAAAGGGTAGCTAAAAACGATTTCGACGATCGTCCGGCATTTATTGACAGAGCACCAAAACCGAGAAGGGAAAGACGGGAAAGTATTTTTTCCGAAGAAGAAATCGATATGCTTTTCGGTTCGATGGACAAGGAAATTAAATCTGCAGCGCCGGAAGGCAAAGTTGAACATCCTTTCGAACAAAGCGGCGGAAAAGAGATTTTCCACGAACCGCACAAATCCCCCGAAACCGAAGGTAAACCGGAATCGCCGTTTTTGGTTTCGTTGCACAACAAATATATTTTGACCCAAATTAAAAGCGGATTGATGATTATTGATCAACATGTTGCTCACGAAAGGATTTTATACGAAAAAGCGCTGAAATCATTGGAAACCAATTTACCTTTTGCGCAACAACTTTTATTTTCCCAAACAATTCAACTCGATAAAGCGGATTTTCAACTGGTTAAGGAAATCGAACCGTATTTAACGCGACTCGGTTTCGAGCTGAAATTTTTCGGTAAAAACACTTTGGTAATTGACGGCGTTCCGCCGGATGTGAAAGTGGGAACGGAAGTAAAAACCTTGCTTGATATTTTGGACGAATACAGAAAAAACCAGCGGGAAAAGAAACTTGAAACGCGCGATAATCTTGCCGCATCGTTTGCATGTAAAGCAGCAATTAAAGCGGGCGACAGATTATCCCAAGAAGAAATGCGCTTGCTCGTTGATCAGCTTTTTGCCACTTCAATGCCGTATGTTTGTCCGCACGGCAGACCCATTGTAATTAAAATCCCCCTTGAGGAATTTGACAAAAGGTTCGGTAGAACGTAAAAAAGTAATATTCCGCGTTTTAATGTTCTGTTCATCTTATAAAAGCCAATTTTGTAACGAATAGTGAATTTTCGGAACAAAATTCTCAACTTGTTTTTACAACCAAAGAATTCAAACCGGCTTCGTTTTTCGTTAAAAATCAAACGTTTTGTAACATTTTATGCGATTTTAACGTAATTTTTTGGAAATCGGAGCCTTTATTATTATTTTTGCAGTTCTTAAAAAATCGAGGTAAATAAGTGAATCTGAAAAACGAATTAAACGAACAACAAAGAGAAGCAGTAGAGTATATTAAAGGTCCATCGATGATCGTTGCCGGAGCAGGCTCGGGCAAAACAAGGGTTCTTACATTTAAAATTGCATATTTAATCGAAAAAGGATACGAACCTTCTTCAATTTTGGCGCTTACTTTCACAAATAAAGCCGCCCAAGAGATGAAGGAAAGAATTAAAAAGTTAATCGGCGTTACAAAGGCTAACAGTTTGTGGATGGGTACTTTCCATTCTATTTTTGCAAGAATTTTAAGAGCCGAAGCGTCAAAATTAGGTTACGATTCGAATTTTTCCATTTACGACCGCGACGATTCCGTTTCTTTGGTAAGCAATATAATGCAAGAATTTAGTATCGAACACGAATCTCTTACACCTTCCGGAGTTCAGCATAAAATCAGTTATTTGAAAAACCAGATGATCACGCCGGATGAGTACTTGAGTCATATTGCACAAACTCCCGTGGAAAAGAAAATCGGTGAGATATTCCTGAATTATAATAAAAAGCTGAAAGAAAATAATTCCATGGATTTTGACGATTTGCTACTTAAACCGATAGAATTATTTTCACAGAATTTAAGGATTCTTCAAAAGTACAGAAAGCAATTTAAATTTATTTTGGTTGATGAATTTCAAGATACGAACAGAGCCCAATATGAATTGTTGAAATTGTTCACCACGACCAGAATAAAATTATGTGTTGTAGGAGACGATGCGCAAAGTATTTACGGTTGGCGCGGAGCCGATATAAGAAACATGCTTGAGTTTCAAAAGGATTTCCCAAACGCTAAAATATTCAGGTTGGAACAAAATTACAGATCGACAAAAACAATCCTTGCGGCTGCCGATTCCGTAATTAAAAATAATGCCGATCAAATTAAGAAAACGCTGTGGACGAACAATAACGACGGCGAACAATTAACAATAATGCGCTGCACCGATGAAAAAGACGAAGCTTTCCAAATTGCAAAACAGATTAAAAAAGAAGTTTCGTCGCGTAAAATTTCTTTTAACGATATCGCAATTCTTTACAGAATCAATTCGCAATCACGCGCTTTGGAAGAAGCTTTGAGGCGGGAGAAAATCCCTTATCAAATTATCGGCGGAGTGGAATTTTATAGACGAAAAGAAATAAAAGATTTAATTGCATATCTGCGGGTTTTGGCTAATCAAGATGATGAAGAAAGTCTGCTCCGTATAATGAACTTCCCGCAAAGGGGAATCGGAAATACATCAATTAGTAAAATGATTGCCTTTTCACGAAAGTTGAATATTAACCTTTTCACAACAATGGCTCGAATTTTTGAAGTTATTGAAGTGAAAGAGAGAATTCAGAAAAATGTTAAACAATTTAAGCTGTTGTTAAATAAATATATTGAGCTTAAAGATAAATTGTCTTTGCCGGAATTAATGGCGGCGCTGGTTGATGAATTGGGTATTTTGAGAATGTATAAGGAAGAAAATACGCCCGAGTCATTGCAAAGATACGAAAACGTACAAGAATTGCTTGCGGCAATTCAACAATTTGCAAAAGAAAATAAAGGCGCAACGATTCACGATTTCTTGGCGGAAGTTTCATTGTTAACCGGTGCGGATCAATATGATGAAAAAGAAAATAAAGTGACATTAATGACCGTGCATGCCGCAAAAGGTCTTGAATTCCCGGTGGTTTTCATCACAGGTTGCGAAGAAGATATTTTCCCGCTTAACCCCAAATTCGATTCCGATTCGAAGATTGACGAAGAAAGAAGATTATTCTACGTTGCCGTAACAAGAGCGAAAGAAAAAGTATTTATTACTTATGCCCGCTCGAGATATAGATTCGGCGAAGTTGCTTACCAAAGCAAATCGCGATTTTTGGAAGAATTGAATCCTGAGACATTCACCGAATTGAATAAAGCCGGTTCGAGAAAAGGTGGCAGAAGAAAGGCTTCGTATTACAACGAATTTTATCAGGAGAGTTACGATGATTTCAATCAAGAAAGACGGTCGCTGCGCGTAGGAAGTAAAGTTGTTCACGACATTTTCGGGCGCGGAAAGATTTTGCAGATTGTCGGAAACGGCGATATGCAAAAAGTGACGGTTGATTTTGAAAATGTTGGAAGAAAAACATTATTGACAAAATTTGCCAATCTTAAATTGATTTAATTATAATCAAGAGAAATTCCGGATAACAAATTTCAAACGTAGGGGACGAAAATTTTCGTCCCCGTTTTTTTCATAAGCGAATTAGCGGCATTTCAATTGTTCTTCTTAGATCCCGAAATAATCCGCCGGAGGCGGACGGGATGACGGGAAAAGAAATTTCAAATAACAAATCCCACATTCCAATAAAGCGAATCAGTTGCGAAAGTATTAGAACCAAAAACGGCCTAAAACAATTTGCGTTAAAAAATTCGTGCGGAGTAGCGTTAAAAAAATAATGATGTTTGAGTCCCGGTATATCGGTAGATATAGCGGGACGAGTTCATTATTTTTAGCTACGTAGCTAAGAATTTTAGCAAATTGTTTTCAGCCTTGATTTTTTCTTTGGTTCGTTTCTTTTGTATCAAGACAAAAGAAATGAACATTTGTTTCACTCCTCTGGAGTTTTGATTTTATGTTAGAATCATTGTTCTATAAATATGTCACGCCTACGGCGTTTGGGGGTTAAAATGAAGAGTTCTTTTTAGATCCCGAAACCAGTTCGGGATGACAGGTTCTATTTTGTGTCATGCTGAACTTGTTTCAGCATCAACTTAATTAAAGGTTAAATTTATTTTTTTGGAAGACTTGAATAACAGCGCTTGCGGGATGAAATAGAGAATTCCTTTTAGATCCCGAAATAAATTCGGGATGACGGGTTCTATTCAGTGTCATGCTGAACTTGTTTCAGCATCTAATTGTGGCAACGGGTTCTTTTTGGATCCCGAAATAATCCGCCGGAGGCGGACGGGATGACAGTTAAAAATAACCATTGTCAAATGACAAATGACCGATGACGATTGACAAATGGACCATTCCCCAATAACAATTGACAAATAGCCATTCCCAAATGTCAAAATCCAATGCATGGATTATTATATAGAATAATAGCCAACTCTTTATTATATTTTATTTTATAAAGAAAAGAAATGTGAAAATCGAAAGGGAAAAATATGGATAACGAACGCTATAAAAAAGCAAAAGAAGAATATCTGGAAGCGCTAAAAAATGCACGAACTACCGGAATGAAATTTACTTCGGTTTCGGGTGAAGAAGTAAAAGCTCTTTACACACCCGATGACGTTGAAGGTAAAGATTATTTGGAAGATATCGGTTTTCCGGGACAGTTTCCTTTTACCCGCGGAATACATACGAACGGATATCGCGGGAAAATTTGGACTATGCGTCAATTTGCGGGATTCGGTACTCCCGAAGATACAAATAAACGATTTAAGTATTTGCTGGAAAATGGTCAAACCGGATTATCGGTAGCATTTGATTTGCCAACTTTAATGGGCTACGATTCCGATCACGAATTCAGTCGCGGCGAAGTCGGTATTTGCGGTGTTGCTATTTCGTCATTGGAAGATATGGAAACATTGTTCGAAGGTATTCCGCTTGATAAAGTTTCTACATCAATGACTATAAATTCACCGGCTGCGATGATATTCGCATTTTATTTGGCTGTAGCCAAAAAGCAAGGTGTCCCTTTCGAGAAGCTCAGGGGAACGCTTCAAAACGATATTCTCAAAGAATATATTGCGCAAAAAGAATTCATATTTCCTCCGCACCCTTCGATGAGAATAATTACCGATATGATTGAATACACGACGGAACACGTTCCGCAATGGAACCCGGTTTCCGTTAGCGGTTATCATATCCGCGAAGCAGGTTCAACGGCGGTGCAAGAATTGGCGTACACACTTGCCGACGGTTTCGCTTATATTGAAGCATGCATTGAAAGGGGAATGGATGTTGACAGCTTTGCTCCGCGTATCTCATTTTTCTTTAATTCACATCTCGATTTCTTCGAAGAAATAGCTAAGTTCAGAGCGGCGCGAAGAATTTATGCAAAAAGAATGAAAAACAAATACGGAGCGAAAAATCCGCGGTCTTGGTGGATGCGATTTCATACTCAAACTGCTGGTTGCACTTTAACGGCACAACAACCCGAAAACAATATTGTCCGGACCGCATTTCAAGCATTGGCGGCAGTGCTCGGCGGAACACAATCGTTGCATACTAATTCAATGGACGAAACTTTGGCGCTTCCATCGGAAAAAGCTGTTAAAATAGCTTTGCGAACCCAACAACTTTTAGCTTACGAAACCGGTGTAATTAATACGGTCGATCCGCTCGGCGGTAGTTATTACGTGGAAGCATTAACCGACAAAATGGAACAAGGCGCGGAAAAAATATTTGCCGAAATCGATGCTCTCGGCGGAGTAATTCCGGCAATTGAATCGGGATATTTCCAAAAAGAAATTGCCGATGCAGCATACCGTTATCAAAAAGAACTGGAGCGTAAAGAAAAATTTGTGGTCGGAGTAAACGAATTTGTTGAAGAAAACGAACAACCCGATATTCCCATTTTACAAATTCCACCGGAAGTTGAGATACAACAAAAAGAGCGGCTTGCCAAATTAAGGAAAAAACGCGACAACGAAAAAGTTAAAAAATCACTAGCAAAAATTAAGGATGCCGCCGTAAACGATAAAAACCTTATGCCGGTGCTAATCGAAGCCGCCGAAAATTACGTAACGTTGGGCGAAATGGTGGATGAACTGAAAGCCGTGTTCGGTGTTTACCAGGAAGCTTCGGTGTTTTAGTGATAAACTTGGGACTAAACTTATGAAATTAAATTTATTGGTTTTGATTGTAATAACCGGAATTATTTTCCATGCTTGCGCTACATCGAAAGTTCAGAAAGAAAAAAAAGAAGCGCCCGCAGAAAAAGTTCGAGCTGAACAAGAATTGAATATCGAAGTATTAAAAATTAATACATGGATTAATTTTATGCCCGGAACCGAACCCCGGTTTAATATCAGCGGCGAAATTAAAATTAAACCCAAAGATAATGAATACAAGTTAACGGATTTGCTTTTTACCGAAATTAAAATTAAACAAAACGGCAGTACGGTTTATTTCGTAAAACCAACCGTAAGGGAAGAAGGGGAAAACAAAAATTATCGGAAGTTATTGTTTTCAACAATTAAAGGACTCTCGCTTACTCCCGATTTAAAGCCGGATAAAACGGTTGATGCGGAATTAATTTTCGATAATGACGGCGACGAACTCAGTTATTTTGTAAAGGGAATTAAAATAGAAAAAGTATATTAAAATGGTTTTTCAAGTAATTGCATTAATAATTTTGGTTTTGTTAAGCGGCTTTTTTTCTTCTTCGGAATTAGCGTTTGTGGTTTCAAATAAAATAAAAATCGAAATAGCCGCAAGAAAGGAAAATTTAAGTGCAAAAAACCTTCTTTATTACATAAAAAAGCCACACATTTTTTTCTCCACAATTTTAATTGGCAACAACATTGTAAATATTGCGTTTGCTTCGGTCTTTACCGTTTTTCTTTATAAAATGTTTGCCTTTAACGATTTTGTGATTTTGTTGGTTTCAACAACCATTCTGTTGCTGTTCGGAGAATTGATTCCGAAATATTTTGCAAGGGAATTTGCCGACCGTTTTGTTATGTTTGCGGCAATACCCGTGCGGGTATTTACGTTTCTGCTTTTTCCCTTGGTTAAATTTACATCTTCCATTACCGCACTCGTTACAAGCATTCAAGAAACCGATAACCAGGAAGCCGTGCAGGTTTTTGAAAAAGAAGATATCCACGATTTGATTGACGAAAGTTCCGAAGCCGGGAAAGTTGATGAAGACGAATCGGATGTTATTAAAAAGATAATCGATTTGGGTGAGCAAAAGATATATGAAGCAATGACTCCGCGAATTGAAATTGTCGGAGTGCAAATCGATACTCCTTTGGAAAAAGTAATCGATACATTTATCGAATCCGGCTTTTCAAAATTACCGGTTTATGGCGAAAGTCTTGACGATATAAAAGGCATTGTATATGCTTACGATATGTTCAAATTTCCGAAAGACCTGAAATCAATAATGAAACCCGCTGTTTTTGTTCCGGAGACGAAAAAAACTTTGGAAATGTTGAATGAATTTCTTGATAAAAGATATTCGATTGCCATAGTTGTAGATGAATTCGGTGGTACCGCAGGCTTAATTACGATTGAAGATATTATGGAAGAGATGTTCGGCGAAATACGTGACGAATATGACGTTGACGAAGAAGTATGTAAAAAAATTAACGAAAATACATACGTTATCAGCGGAAAAGTGGAACTTGACCGTCTGAACGAAGAATTCGATCTTGGAATTCCTGAAGGCGACTACGAAACAATTGCGGGATTTATTGTAACAAAATTGGGAAGAATTCCCGCTAAAGGTGAAAAAATTAACATTGACAATTTTAATTTTTTGATATTGCACTCAACAAAAACCAAGATTAATCTCGTAAAGCTTTTCGTAACGAAACACAATAAGAATTAATTGCGGTATAAAACGTAGAAAGAAAATTGACTTGTTTTTAACCGAGAAAAATAAGATATTGGCTCCAAATAAAGGAGGCTTAAATGAAAAAATATATTTGGATTTTCGTGTTGATTCTGATAGGATTTGCACTCGTATGCAACATAAACTCAACGCCAAAGGTTTCAGGAGGATTAATGGGAAGCGATTCAACTAAAAAAATAAATAATTCCGAATCGGACGGATTTGAAATTAAAAAATCCGAAGAGGAATGGAAACAGATTTTAACACCCGAGCAATACCGGGTTTTAAGGGAAAAAGGAACCGAGCGGGCATTCACGGGGAAATTTTATAAAAACCACGAAACCGGAATTTATGTTTGTGCGGCATGCGGAAACGAATTATTCAGTTCTGAAACAAAGTACGAATCCGGCAGCGGTTGGCCAAGTTATTGGGAGCCGGTATCTGAAAACAGCGTGAAATTATTGGAAGATACGAGTTACGGAATGATAAGAACCGAAGTCGTTTGCGGAAAATGCGGCAGTCATCTCGGTCATGTTTTCGATGACGGTCCGCAACCTACCGGGAAAAGATATTGCATTAATTCTATTTCACTCGATTTCAAGAAGGACAGTACGAAATAGTCTATTTTGAAGTTTAGCGGCTAAGAATTTATGCTATCCCGAACTTGTCTCAAACGTTAGACGTGAGACGTAAAACGCAAGACGTGAAAAGCGAGACGTGAGACGTGAGACGTGGGGGACGAAAATCTTCGTCCCAAAAATTATTTTTCATTCGTGAATTCGCGGCAATTTTCCAACATTAAAAAACCGATCGAACCCCGTAGGGGTTCAACATTTATAATAATCATAACCCCATTACCATTAAAACCCCGTAGGGGTGACATTTTAAATCCCAAATAACAAATTCCAAATGACAAATGACCGATGACGATTGACAAATGACCAAACGTAAAACGTGAGACGCGAGACGTAGGGGACGTAAACCTTGCGTCCCTAAAATTATTTTTTTATTAGCGAATTCGCGGCAGTTTAATTGTTCCTTTTAGATTCCGAATAATAATTTTTCTCCTTGTCATGCTGTTCGCCGCAGGCGAATTGTTTCAGCATCTAATTCAAATTACGAGTTCATTTTTAGATCCCGAAACAATCCGCCGAAGGCGGACGGGATGACAGGTTCTTTTAGTTTCGTCATTGGCGGACTGAATGACAGAGAAAAATTCCAAATGACAAATCCCAAATTCCAAATGACCAATAACCAATGACCATTGACAAGTGACCAT
>JALVFE010000004.1 GCA_027030245.1 Melioribacteraceae bacterium | reverse complement strand
ATCTTCTAAGATAATCATAAATTGTTTATTAACAATTTTGCAGCGCGGGACAACCTTTTTTTTCTTTTTAAACATACAATCTTGTCATTCGTCATCGGTCATTTGTCATTTGGAATTTGTTATTTGGAATTTATTGTCTGTCGGTTAAAAACTAATTCATATCAAATTTAAATAAGGGCTATAATATAATTTTAGATTGTAAGTTTTATGTTAAATTATTATATTCGCTTCCGGAAGTAATTCAAGAGTTAAATATTGAATACCCCGGCAAGAAATACCGGTCGCAAAAACGGCAAACCCAAGCTACTAACCCAAATCCGGCAGAAAATGCGAACCGGAAACTACAGTGATAAAACAATTGAAGCATATACGAAATGGATTAAGGAATATGTTGTTTTTAACAATTACCGGCATCCGGCTGAATTAGAAAAAGAAAACGTTGAAAGATTTTTAACATATCTTGCGGTAAAAAGAAATGTTTCGGCTTCTACACAAAATCAAGCTTTAAGCGCATTATTATATTTATATAAAAATATTGTTAAGCGAGAAATAGGCTGGTTGGAAAGCATAGTGAGAGCAAGAAGGTCAAAACGAATTCCTGTTGTTTTTACAAAACAGGAAGTACGTGAGATATTTAAGCATTTGAGCGGAGTTCCCAAATTAGTCTGCTCTCTGCTTTACGGCTCGGGTTTGAGACTCGGCGAGGCTTTGAGATTGAGAATTAAGGATATAAATTTCGATTCGAATCAAATTATTGTGCGGGAAGCCAAGGGAAATAAGGACAGAATAACCACTCTTCCGCAAACAATAATTCCGGAACTAAAAGAGCATTTAAACAAAGTATATTTACAGCATAAGGAAGATTTGAAAAAAGGAAAAGGGAGAACCAAGCTGCCTTACGCTTTGGCAAAAAAATATCCGAACGCGGATAAAGATTTTTATTGGCAATATGCTTTCCCGGCGGATAGGTTTATTAAAGATAAAGAAACCGGACTTGTTTTCAGATATCATATTCATGAGAGTACGATACAAAGAAAATTAAAAGAAGCTATTAAAAAAGCTAAAATTAATAAACCGGCGTCTTCTCATACTTTAAGACATAGTTTTGCCACCCATCTTTTAGAAAATGGTTATGACATTAGAACAATACAAGAACTATTAGGTCATAATTCCGTTAAAACGACAATGATTTATACACATATAATAAATCAAGGCTCCGGCGTGAAGAGTCCTTTAGACAGCTAAAAGATTTTGGAGTGTTAGACTGCAGAGATTGCAAGATAACATTCAAATAAAAAATTAGGAAAAATTATATTAAGATATTGTAAATAAACAGATTAAAAAACAAAAAAGTAATTGAAAAGGTTGTTAAATTTGCAATATCCGCAAATCTAACAACCGAAATATTACAATATGTTGCAGCTTAATTAATAGTTATACCCTGAAAATTTATGAAATTTAATATACCAGAATATGATTCGAATAAAACCTTTGAACCTTTTGAGGCTTTGGGCTTTTCTTTATGGATGAGTCAATCATTGGAATTATCTTTAGTAAATTATCTTGTTTTTGCCCATAAAATATCACCAGTTACAGCAAAAGAACAAATACAAATGATTTTTGAGAAAACTTCAAAAAAAACATTTGGCGCGCTTTTAAAAGAATTGAAAATGAAAGATGAATTTTTATCTAAAACAATTATTGAAAGACTGGGAGTAATCTTAGATGATAGAAATTGGTTAATTCACAAAGTTTATGCAATTAATCAAAGCGATATGTTTTCTTCCAGAAAGTCTTCTAATCTCATTGAGAAAATTAGAGGGATAGGTTTTGCATCAATAGAATTGAGTAAAATAATAAGCAAAAAGACAGATGAAATTATTGCAGCAAAAGGATTTTCATCTGTCGAAGAATTAGATAAAAAGACACAAGAGATTTTAAATTCTTGGGCGGAGGATAAATGATGAACTATAACGAAATAGCCAAAATATTTAATGAACAAGGGTGGAAATTAAACCATATTATTGTAGGTTTTGCTATTGGTATTCTTGCATTTAGCATTCAAACACTTCGGAAAGATGTTCGATACAATTTTTTGTTTTCGTTATATATTTCTTGGGGTTCTCTTTTTTAACACTCATTCTTGGATTTCTAAGATTCCACCTTATGCAAAAAACTATGACGCTTCAAGCAAAGAAGGCTTATGAGCACGAAGAAAAAAATAGAAACTCAACCCACTACGCCAGAAATACAAAAGAAAAGTCATCAAATACATATTTTATGTATTTCAATGTGGATAGGTTTGTTCGTTGGTTTATTCTCTTTCGCTTTTTTTAAAATTACAAATATTGGATAAGTCGGGTATAACCAGCTTTTCCACCCGACCGCTTACACGATGCGGCATTTGTAGTATTTTTAAGTTTGGTTTGCAAAGCAAAAATGTAGTTATAGTTTGTAAAGTTAAATAAAGTTTTTAATAATTATTGGCAATAGCTTTTTATTCAACACTGTAGTTAAAAGCGGACGGGTGAAAAGCGACGCCGTTATAACGCAATACAAATTTTGGAGGAAATATGAAGATAGTTTCAGTCATAAACTATAAAGGCGGTGTTGGTAAAACAACATTAACAGCAAACCTTGGAGCTGAACTAGCTTTTAGAGGTAGAAAAGTTTTGCTCATTGATTTAGACCCACAATCAAGTTTAACTTTTTCATTTATTCCTCCAGATCTTTGGCAAAAAGAATATTCTGAATCAAAGACTATTAAAAATTGGTTTGATTCATTGTCTGATGGTGGTTCTATTACTCTGACGGATTTGATTTTTACACCAAGAGCAACTAATGATACTCTAAATGGAAAAGGTAAATTAGATTTAATTGCATCACATCTAGGATTAATTAATGTTGATTTAGAATTAGCTACTGAACTAGGTGGCGCTTCCTTAAAACAAGCTCAAAAAAAATTCTTAAAAGTTCATAGTCATTTGCTTAATGGAATCGAGGAAATTAATGATTATGATATTATTTTAATTGATTGCCCGCCTAATTTTAATATTGTAACAAAAAATGCTATTGTTGCCAGTGATAATATTCTTATACCGGCAAAACCTGATTATTTATCCACTCTAGGAATAGATTATCTAATAAGAAGTTTAAATTCACTTATTGAAGATTACAACGATTACGCAAAGATTAGCAATAAAGAATATGAAGAAATTGCCCCAGAAATTATAGGTGTTGTTTTTACAATGATTCAAATTCACGGCGGGCAACCAATTTCAGCATTGAGACCTTTTATAAGTCAGACAAAAAGATTAGGTATTCCTGTATTTGATAATTATTTTAGAGAAAATAAAACTATATTTGCTGATGCACCCCAATATGGTGTACCTGTAGTATTAAATAGATATTCCGGGATTACTTATCAAGGTGTTGTCTCAGAAATTGAACAACTTGTTTCTGAATTTGCTAAAAAAATAGGGATATAAAACTATATGGAAGAGATAAAAAATAATTTCATAAAATTACTGCAAATAGTACAAAAAGAATTCAACAATCTTAATAATGATGAAATAATTTCATTGTTGAAAGGGGAGGCAAAACTTGAGATAATTATAAAGTCTAAGTCAAAAAGAAAAAACATAAAATCAAATATTGATTTCGATAAAATAGAATCAGAATTACGAGTGCTTAAAAGTAGAGAGCAAGGAATTGAATTATTAAATAAATATTTTACGTCAAAGGAACAATTGGAAAAATTTGCTAAAATATTAGACTTGCCAATTCTAAAAGGCGATAAAATTGAGTTAATTAAGAAAAAAATTGTCGAAGCAACAATTGGTTATAAATTACGTTCTAATAGTATTCAAAATAAGTAGATAAGTTAAAATAGCGTTATAACCCGCTTTTCCACCCGACCGCCTAAGGCGATGCGGTTTTATTGGCAATGTGGAGTAAAGCGAATTTGGAGTTTATTTTTTGATAGTGTTGTAAAATAACAATTGCGAATAATTAAAATTTAGAATAATTAAAGGCACTGGCTCTTACTCGGCGTTTTAGTTTTCGGCGGACGGGTGAAAAGCGACACCGTTATATTGCTAAAGGAGATTGTATGAGTTCATTGGTATTAGAAATTCAAAAAGATATTATTAATAATACTTCATCTATAACAACGATATTGAGGAAAGCACTTATCTTAGCAACTAAACTTGGATTAACTGACTTTGAAGAATGGATAAATTATGAGCTTAAAGGTTACCCTGATTTAGATAAGTTACCAAAATATAGAATTGTAGCTGGTGAAATGAAGGCTTGGAATCCTTTTCATGGTTATCAGCCTATTTATTTCAATGGGAAAAAAGAAGCAGAAACATTTTCTAGAAAACCATTATATGATCCCATAACTCAGATTGAAAATGTTGCAAAAGTATATGATGGGAAAGGAGAAATAGAAGCACCAATTCCAAATTCTATTAAGCTACAATTATTAGATATAACTAATGGATGTGAGCCCGCATTCTTAATCAATCCAGCTCAATTTTTATCAATTATCGAAGAAGTTAAAACAAGAATTTTGGAATGGACAATTGCATTAGAAAAAAAAGGAATTCTGGGGGAAGGGTTGAACTTCACAGATGAAGAAAAAGAGAAGGCAGTAAAATCTCAAGAAATAAAAATTAATAATTTTCAAGGTGTCCTTGGTGACATAAAAAATAGTAGTGTCAACGTAACATCTGAAATGAAAATAATAACAAATGATTTTGATGCTTTGGCAGCATTATTAAAAAGTAAATTAGACTTAACCGAAAAAGAAATCCAAGAATTAAAAACAGCTATAAAAGAAGATGATAAAACTATTAAAGAAGGTAAATTTGGACCTAAAGTAAGTCAATGGATTGGAAAAGTTATTTCAAAAGCTGCAAATGGTATTTTAAAAGTAGGAATAAATGTTGCCTCAAATATTTTAACAACAGCTTTATCAGCATATTATGGTATATAACACAATATAACCAGCTTTTCCACCCGACCGCCTCGGGAGGTGCGGTTTTATTGGAAATGTGAGGTAAAACGAATTTGGAGTTTGTTTTTTAATAGTGTTGTAAAATAACAATTGCGAATAATTAAAGGCACTGGCTCTTACTCGGCTTTTTAGTTTTCGGCGGACGGGTGAAAAGCCACGCCGTTATACATATTAATAATATCAATAGGAGAAAAAAATGAAAACTAATCATCTGTTACAACTTCTATTATTGTCTTTTCTAATAATTATTGTTTCTTGTTCTGAGTCAACTAATCCAACGCTTAGCAATAAACATGATGTTGGAAACACAAACCTTTATAAACCGATTTGCCCTGATGCTTACTCTCCAAAGTATGGTAAAAAATTAGGAATTTGGAGCATAAATAGGGGTTTCTCAGATTACTCGTACTATAAGAATACACTTGGTTTTTCAATGGCCGTTTCTGGTAAGATAAAGAATGATTATGGCCCAAGTACGGCAGTTTTTTCACAAAATATTATGCAAGCAATGAGTAAAGATCCTACAAATTGGAATAACATAGTAGATGCTGCACCGGCAAAAATTTATGAAATAGAAGAACCTTTAGCACACTCTGAAGGAAATCCTGATTCATGGGGATATTCTTATTTAAGCCTAGTAAATTATATTATAAATACTGCAAATCACATACAAACAACAAGACCTAATTCCGAATTAAGAATTAGTGTTTCATCAACTGACATCTCAAATTATCTTAGCGATTATCAATTTATTGCTTCGCAATGTTCAAATGTTTCATTTATGTATTCATCATATGACCACCCTCTTCAGGCAAGAAAAAATAAGTGGGCTTATGTTTGCAATAATTTACCAGTAAAAGCACATTGGATTAATGCAAATTATGACTATGTCAACGGACAAATGTTTGATGAGTTAATTGCTTATGCTAGTTCTCTAGGATTAAATGAATTGTGGCTATATTGTGGTGATGGTGAAGTTAATTTAGAGAGATTTAGTTGTGATGCATGGAAAAAAGGTTGGTTAGAAGAAAAAGCTGAATAAATATGTATAACCAGCAAATCAACCCGACCGCCTTACTCGTGTGGGTTTTCTGCTAGGTTTAAGTTTGGTTTGCTAATTCGGGTTTGCTGTTGGCTTGGGAACTGTGTAAAATAAATTTGGTCGCCGTGCTTGTTGATAGATCCCCGCATTCGCGAGGACAGGCTTAAGCACGGCTCATAAAAATAAATATTCGTTCCGCCTTCGCTGAAGAAACAGCTGCGGCGGACAGGTGTTTATTTGGCTTTTTCTTTTGGGGCAGACCCTCCTTCGCTTCGCTACGGCGGGCAGGCGGGTAAAAAGCAACACCGTTATATGCTAAAAACTAAAATGGAATAGGATGAACAAAATATCTAAATTTTTAATTTTCTCATTAGCTTTTGTCAGTCAAGTAATTTACTCTCAATCAAATTTTGAATATGGAATCAAATTTGGGATAAGTAGTAGCAACTTTAAATTATCTGATATCAAGCAAACAGTATTTTATAACCCTAAAGATTATTATAAGGGTAATTCAATAAATCCAACTTTGGGAATATTTTTGAATTATATTGTAAGTGACTTAATTATATTAGAATCAGAATTATCATACTTACAAAAAGGTAATAGATTTACAGAGGAAACAACAGTATCAACAGTTGAAAATCCGGATGGGCTTTATAAAAGTGAGCATACTATTTCATTTGATGTACGTTATTTAGAATTGGCATTAAATATAAAGCCCAGATACAATTTTGGAAAATTCCCCACATTTTTAATTTTAGGGACTTCATTAAATTATACGTTAAATGCAGTAAATTTACTACACAGAAGAGTTCAAGATGTAGTTTTGAGCTATAGAGTTGGATTTGGCACAGAACTGAAAAATATTATTAGTTTACCAATATTAATTGAGATAAAATATATAGAAGATTTATCAAATTTCTATGAATACGATTATGGAAAATTAAAGAATCGTACTATTTTATTTAACATTGGAATTAAATTAAAATAAAACGCTTTATAACCCGCAAATCAACTTGACCGTTTCGCGCAGAGCGGTGGGTTATTAGCAACGCCGTTATACAATTAACTTTGGATTATGCGAATTAGAATATTCATATTAATATTATTTTTTTCTTTTAATCTTTATTCAGACACTTGGGGCCCAATCGGTCCTATAAGTTATTCTAGCAAGGGAAAATTCATTGCTGAAATATTTCCGAGAAATTCAAGACTCAAGAATAAAAAACCAATTTGTTATTTTTACAAAATCAATTTTATCAATACAAAATTAGAAGATTATACCCCTGAAAAAAGATTTACACTAGTTTGGAGTGCGGACTTAGTAAATGAAAATTCTCCTAGTAGAGCATTGGTATCAACAAATGGATATTTAGTAACTCTGGATGAGCATGCAATGTTAGGTTATAAGCACTCCATTGTTATTTACAATAAAAATGGTAAGCTCATTAAAGATTTTTCTTTAGATGATTTAATTCCAGAAGAAGATATATATTCTAATTTTATTATTTCAACATCATCCATTTGGTGGAGAAAAGATGCAACATATTATTTTACGAATCCAAATAATAATAAAGAATCCATCAGAAATCCGACACATTTATATATTGTATTTAAATTCGGCTCAGCAATAGAAATAGAATTAGAAAGTGGAATACACAGCTATAAAAAAATAAAAGAGTTTGTACATTTAGATAGTTTAGTAGGTCAGAAGTATCCTTTTGAGAAAACTAGTATATTACCAATCAGCTTAAAGTACTCATCAATAACTGAATTATTAAATTGTAATAATTAATATTGTATAACCCGCAAATCAACTTGACTGCTTCGCGCGGGACGGCGGGTTTTCAGCAACGCCGTTAGGCTTTATTTGTAAGGTATTTATCATGAAGGTTAAAAATTATTTTTTAATTTTTCTCTTCATAATCATTTTGAATTTATTGGGCTGCAATGAAAATAATTCGCCTTTGGAAGTAAATAATAAAACGAATTTAATAATGAATTCATCATTTGAAATTAATGGGCAACCGTCATTGAAATATTGGTATATTCAAGATAGTTCAAAAATAGGTTTTTCCAATGATACTCCTGTGGGTGGTGGCAAATGGTCGATTTCTATTCATGCAGAATGGTATGGCCCGCTTCCAAACTCCCCGTCATATTTTGTTCCGCTTTCGTTAGGAAGACATATTTTAAAATTTTCTGTATATGCTAAATCAAAAACAATACACGGCTCGGCATTTTTAATTTTGCAAACCGGTAATGATCGGGAAATAATAACGCAAAATTTAATAACGGATAGTATTTGGACTAAATATTCTACAATAGATACTTTGAATATTAATGAAGGTGACAGTCTTTTTGTTTTGCTTTATGGCGGTGGTACGGAACTTATAGATGGAATTACTTATTTCGATTTAGTCGAATTAGAACTCATTGATAGTGATTAGTATTTGTTAAAAAAAGTCTAACAACTCGCTACATCTGACCGTCAATCCGCTGCGCTCCATAGCGGCCGGTAAGCTTGGTCATTATATCCATTACAGCTCGTTTATAATTTATTATTCTTAAAACAAATTTAGATTCGGCTTGTTTTTTTTTGCAGAGCCGGCGCTTTTTTATTTATTCCTTAGAAATCATCATCCCGTTTACATCGGCGGATTGTTTCAGGATATAAAAAATAAACGCCGCCCATTCACGAATGAAAAATTATTGTAGGGGACGCAAAATTTGCGTCCCCTACGTCTTACGTTTGAAATTAGTTATTTGTCATTCGTCACTAATCATTTGGAATTTGGAATCTAATGTGTCACCCCGATGGGGTTTTAACGTTAAAGGGGAATATGATTATTATAAATATTGAACCCCTACGGGGTTCGGGAGGTTTTTGATGTTTGGGAAGCCGCCGCTAATTCGCTAATGAAAAATAATTTAATTTTACAACTGTTTGGATGGGGGTAGCAGTGAAGTTTAAAATTCCGTCTGTGTAAATCTGTGCCGAAATCCGTGCGAATCTGAGGTTAAAAAAGAAACCACAGATGTACACAGATTAAACACAGATTTTCACAGAGTAATTGGAATTTGGAATTTGTTATTTGAAGTTTCTTTCTCTGTCATCCCGTCCGCCACGGCGGATCGTTTCGGGATCTAAAAAGAACTCTCCATTTCAACCAGAAAACGCCGTATGGCGTGAAACACAATGTTCATTTCTTTTGTCTTGATACAAAAGAAACGAACCAAAGAAAAAATCAAGGCTGAAAACAATTTGCTAAAATTCTTAGCTACGTAGCTAAAAATAATGAACTCGTCCCGCTATATCTACCGATATACCGGGACTCAGACAGCATTATTTTTTTAACGCTACTCCGCACGAATTTTTTAACGCAACTTGTTTTAGGCCGTTTGATCATTCTATAAAATAGTGCTCCGTAGGAGCATAATATTTATAGTAATATTTTAAAAAACAAACTCCAGAGGAGTGACACAAAACCACAACACAAATTTAAGGTGTCACCCCTACGGGGTTTTAACGTTAAAGGGGAATATGATTATTATAAATATTGAACCCCTACGGGGTTCGGGAGGTTTAATTCAACTATCGCGTGGACGGTTTTGGTAACAAAATAATTTAGTAGATGCTGAACCGAGTTCAGCATGACGATAAGAAGAACCTGTCATTCCGAACTGGTTTCGGAATCTAAAAAGAATGCATGATTTGAATTGGATGCTGAAATAATTCGCCTACGGCGAACAGCATGACGGTAAGGAGAACTTGTCATCCCGTCCGCCACGGCGGATCGTTTCGGGATCTAAAAAGAACTCTCCATTTCATCCCGTAAACGCTGTATGGCGTGACATATCCATAAAACAATATAACAATATAAAGCATAAACCAAATCGGAGTGATGTATTTTGTTATTGGTCAATCGTCATTTGTCACTTGTCATTTGTCATTTGGAATTTGGGATTTGTTATTTGGAATTTCTTGTCTGTTATTATGTCCACCTTGGCGTATTGAATAGAACTTGTCATCCCGAACTCGTTTCGGGATCTAAAGAGAACTCTCCATTTCAACCAGAAAACGCCGTATGGCGTGACATATCCATAAAACAATATAACAATATAAAGCATATACATAATCGGAGTGATGTATTTTGTTATTGGTCAATAGTCATTAGTCATTCGTCACTTGTCATTCGTCACTTGTTATTTGTCATTTGGAATTTGGGATTTGGGATTTGGAATTTGGAATTTATGACTTGTTATGTTGTCCGTCTGGGGGGAACAATATGATATTTACGAGATATTTTACTGCGGGGAAAATTTTAATCGTACACCGCTATAAATTGGAACTTTTTTCTATTTAATTTTTATGAAACTACGGTTATTTTTAATCATCATATTTTTGTAAGTTATGTGAAAAACGGAGGGATTATGAGCGAAGCAAAAATAACCGAAATGAAAGAAACAAAAAGGCAGTTCAAAGCCGAAGTAAAGAAATTATTGGATATTCTCGTCCATTCGCTTTACACTCATAAAGAAATATTTTTAAGGGAATTAATCTCCAATGCTTCTGACGCAATGGATAAAATACGGTTTGAATCGACTAAAGGAACCGATTACATCGACAAAGATTTGCCTTTGGAAATTAATATAAGAGCGGATAAAGATAAAAATATTCTTTACGTTCAGGATCACGGAATCGGGATGACTCGTGATGAGTTAATCAAAAATTTGGGAACCATCGCAAAATCCGGCACTGAAGAATTCCTTAAAATCGTTTCGGAAAACAAAGAAAAAGCGAGCAACATAATAGGAAAGTTCGGAATCGGTTTTTATTCTGTTTTTATGGTTGCTAAAAAAGTTGTAGTTAAAACCAAATCTTATTTGAAAGACGAACCCGCAATGGAATGGGAATCGGACGGAATGGGCGGCTTCGTAGTTAAACCGCTCGATGAAGAAATGAAACGCGGGACAATAGTTGAAATTCATTTGAAAGACGATGCTAAGGAATTTACGGAAAAATACCGTCTTGAATCAATAGTGAAAAAACACTCCAGTTTTATTTCATTTCCTATTAAGATTGAAGGCGAAAGGGTAAACACAATTCCGGCGCTATGGCGTGAACCGAAATCATCCATTAAAAAAGAACAATATGTTGAGTTCTATAAATTTTTAACCTACGATACCGAAGAACCTTTGGATACAATTCACATTTCGGTGGATGCGCCTATTCAATTCAAAGCATTACTGTTTATTCCGAAACGCAATATCGATTGGTACGGATTTACCCGTGAAGATTACGGGTTGGATTTGTACGTACGCCGTGTGTTAATTCAACATAAAAACAAAGACCTTCTGCCCGAATATCTCGGTTTTATTAAAGGCGTAGTCGATTCGGAAGATTTACCGTTAAATATCTCCCGCGAAACTTTGCAAGAAAATATTATCTTCACGAAAATTGCCAACAGTGTTACTTCGCAAGTGCTTTCGTTCTTGACCAAAATGGCGGAGAAAGAGCCGGATAAATACAAACAATTCTGGGAAGCACACGGTAAGATATTCCGTTTGGGCTATACCGATTACGCAAATCAAGAAAAATTTATGAAACTGCTCAGATTTAATTCATCGAGCTGCAAGGATGAAAAAGAATTGATTTCGTTGGAAGATTACGTTAAAAAGATGCACAAGAAGCAAAAAGAAATATATTACATTTTGGGCAGCAGCAGGGCGGCGATTGAAATGGATCCGCATCTCGAAATCTTCAAACGGAAAGGAATTGAAGTTCTTTACCTTTACGATCCGTTGGAAGAATTTGCGCTCAGTTCGTTGATGAAATATAAGGATTACGAATTTAAGTCTGTTGATCAGGTTGACGTGAAAAAGTTAAACAAACTTGAAGATGTGGAAGAAAAAGAGCATGAAGTTGAGCCTTTATCAAAAGATGACGAAAAGCATTTTTCAAGTCTGTTGCAAAGAATAAAAAATATTTTGGGCGACCGGGTCACTGATGTAAGGGAATCGAAAAGATTGATTGGTAGTCCGGCGGTTCTTGTTAATCCGGATGACTCCATATCTTCCACAATGCAAAAAATAATGCACATCACCGGTCAAACCAAATCTATCCCGAAAAAGATAATGGAAATCAACAAAGATCATAAGCTAATCCGGAATTTATTGAAAGTTTATAAAGCCAATGATAAAGATGAATATATCACAAACGTTGTAGAGCAATTATACGAATCCGCTTTGTTGATGGAAGGTTATTTAACCGATCCGCACAAACTGGTGAATAGAATAAATAAATTGCTTGAACAATCGAGCGAATGGTATACGGCTGTTAAGAAATTGTAACGTTGAAATTCACGAAAAAATTAATTATTTATCGGTCTCGGCGGTTTCAAATTTAGAAATTGCCGGGACTTTTTCATTTTATGGGCTTGTTTATGTTGTTATTTCAGCAGTTGATATCGTCCGAAGAAAACATACCGATGCTATGGTACAAATTGGCTATAGTGATTTTAATCGGTATGCTTGTGGGAATTGAAAGGGAAAGGGGTAAAAAGCCATCGAGCAAAACCTTTGCCGGAGTAAGAACATATCCGCTCATTTCCATTTTGGGATTTATAACCGCATTTATCGCTTCGTTTACCACTTATATTGTATATGCATCGGTGTTTTTTATTTTCGGATTGCTGGTGATAATTTCTTATTATTTTTCCAGCCGTTCGGGCGGAATCGGCGGAACATCGGAGATTACGCATTTCATAGTTTATTTGTTAGGTTCGCTCGTCTATTGGAATTATGTTTTGTTAGCCGGCGCAATCGCGGTTGTGGTTGTTGCGTTTTTAACATTTAAATCGGAGTTCAGGGCTCTTGCCGGAAAAGTAGAAAACGAAGATATATTTGCCGCAATCAAGTTTGCGATAATTACAATTATAATTTTACCTTTGTTGCCCGATCAAACCTACGGTCCGTTCGACGTTTTGAATCCGAGAAAAATTTGGTATATGGTGGTTTTAATTTCCACGATTAGTTTTGTGGGGTTTATTCTTTTCAAACTTATCGGAGCGAACAAAGGAATCTTTTTATTATCCGTTCTTGGTGGTATTGCATCGAGCACGGCAACAACAACTTCCTTTGCGGGGCAGAGCAAAAACATGCCGCATCTCTCGCGTAACTTGGCTGCGGGAAGTTTGCTTGCTTCTTCCATTATGTTTCCACGTATTTGGATAATTCTTGCGGTTTTGAATATTGACTTTGCAAATAACTTGATAATACCGGTTGCGGTTTTTACGGTTATCGGATTAATTATCAGCAGAATAATCTGGTCGAGAAAAGAATCGGCATTACCGCATGATTTGGGATTGCAAAACCCCTTCAGAGTAATGTTCGCAATCAAATTCGGTGTTTTGTTCGGAATAATTTTGTTCGTATCGGCGGCGGCAAACTTTTATTTCGGTCACGAAGGTATTTACTACACAAGTTTCTTCGCCGGTTTGGCTGACCTTGACGCAATAGCTCTTTCGCTCGTCGATATGGTGGAAAAAACAATTCCCGTCAACGTTGCTTCAAACGCTATAATTATTGCCTTCGGGATGAATACGTTCGTCAAAGGCTTAATTGCATCAACTATGGGAACGAAGGAAATGAGAAAATATGCGGTTTGGGGATTTACGCCTGTTCTTCTTATTACAATCGCTTATTTGCTTTTCGTTTTTATTTAGAAAACCAGGCTTTTCATTAACTCTTCTTTCGATTGAAAATTTTTAAGATAATGAATCTTTATTTTGTGCCGGTTCCTTACCAACCATGAAAGCGAAATTTTCATTTTTTCAAGATCTTCTTCGGTTAAATCGGGAAACAAATTTATTGTGCCCGAAAAATATTCTTCAAGAACCGAATCGAAATCGGTTTTATTTGAAACTATATAGTCTTTAATTATTATTTTACCTTCCAACATTAACAAATAATCTGTTTCACGGGAATCTTTTATCTCGATTAGAACTTTCGCTCGATTAACCGGTTCGGCAAGAATGGAAGAACGGTTTAAGTGGTTCAGAATATTCTCAATCGAATCGCGGACAACCGCCGCTTCTTCGTATCGTTTTTTATCCGAAAGGGATTTCATTTTTTTCAGCAGCCGGTTTACGGCAAATTGGTTTTGCCCCGAAAGATATTCGAACACTTTTTCCAATTCCGCATCATATTCGTTTTCAATTGCGGGCAAAACACAAGGGGCAAGACATCTTTCGATATCCGCGAGATAACATTTTTTTGATTTCGAAAATTCTTTATCGTTGCATTCCCTGAGTTGGAAAGTTTTGTCGATAATCTCTTTCATATCGTTCGCAATATTGCGGTTTGAGTAAGGACCGAAATAATCGTTCCCGTCGAAGTTAAAGCTCGAAGAAATTTCCACAACGGGGAATTTATCGTTTCGGGTTACTTTGATAAAATAACTTCTCGAATATTTTTTCAAAAGTGTATTTAACGGCGGGTTATGTTTCTTTATTAATTCGGCTTCGGCAAGCAATGCGGTCAATTCCGACTTTGTTGTTTGAAACCCAAGTCGGGACGACTGCCGGACAATCTTCTTTGCTTTTCTCGGGGCGGTAGTGGAAAAATAATTTTGCACCCTTTTCTTTAACGATTTTGCTTTACCAATGTAAAATATTTTTCCTTTCGCATTCTGGAAAAAATACACGCCGGGATTTTCGGGCAAACGGGCATAATCTTCGCTTAATTTCTTTTTTATTATTCTGAATGTTTTGTTTGTTTTGGGCAGAGACTGAAAAGATAAAATATCGGAAGTGGTTTTTACTTCGAATTCTGTCTCGAGTTTTTTGATTAACTTAATTAATACTTTTGCTGTAACCATTGCATCGCTTAAAGCCCGGTGCATATTTTTATGACGTATGCGTAAATGCTTTTTTACGGTTCCCAAAGATTTATTTGGAAGATGCGGCAGTAATTTACGGGATAATTTTAACGTGCAAAGTTGATGAACCTCCGGCGGGGAAAGTTCCGCATTGCGGAATTCCGATTCCAAAAACGAATAATCGAATTTCAAGTTATGTCCCACCAGAACCGAATCTCCGATAAATTCCGAAATCTTTGGCGCTACTTCTTCAAAAGCCGGAGCGTTTTCAACATCGGAGTTGGTAATTCCGGTTAACATCGTTATTTCGCTCGGAATATGTTGAGCCGGATTAATTAACACCGAAAAAGTATCTGCAACTTTAAGATTTTTAACTTTAACCAAACCGACTTCGATAACCTTTGCGGATTTCGGCGAAAGTCCTGTGGTTTCAAAATCTATTACGGTAAACTCTGTTTCTTTAGGCGAAATGCTTTTTAAGGAAATATTTTTCATAAAAAAATTGTAAGTTTTTCTAACCTAATTTATAACATTTATTCGACAAATAAATATTTGCTCACAAAAACCGGAAAATTCTCAAGTGGAATATAATATATTTGATTTTATTGGCAATGTGGGAGTGGCATTAATCATCGGCGCTTATCTTTTGCTCCAATTGGAAAAAATAAACAGTAACAACATTCTTTATTCAATTGCTAATACGGTTGGGGCGATTTTTGTAATTATATCGCTTTCAAAAAATTTTAACCTTTCTGCGTTTATCATTGAATCCTTTTGGTTGCTCATCAGTTTGGTTGGAATTTATAAGGGAATAAAAACAGCCGGCGCTTAATTTTATAAAATGATTTTTATAAATTGCACATCAAAAAAATTTTAATACGAAATAACGGAGAAATCAAATGGCAGAAAACATACCGATTGAATTTCAAAACATAGGCGAATATAATCAAGCCGTATTGCAGCAATTGATAAATAATAATGCACTGCTTCATGTTCTTTTGGATATCGAAGTTAACAAACTTGCCCAAAAGTTGGTTTCCGATGAATTATTTTCCGGCGAAGAATACGAAGAATTACTAAAACAAAAACGGGACGAGTTAAAAGCCCAGATTAACGATAAAATAAGGGAATACAAACTGCACGCTCTTGCGGATATTAATTTGCGGAAATAATTATTATTTTACCAAAGTAAAATAAACCGTATCCCGAATTGCCGATGCGAAAACCCCGATTCCGTCCCCGGTAAAATTGGTTTTCGGTTCGTGGAAATTACCGTCGAATTCTTTTACGTTCTTTGCGGTGAATAAATAATCCTTGTAATCTTTGTTGCATGCATAAGCAATGATTCTGTAAGGACTGTAAAACCAAGCGTCAAACGGTTTGAGTTCAAATGTGTATGTCTTGCCCGAATAAGACTCAATGTTGTTTATAAATCTGAAATGAAATAGGAACGAATTGAATCTTTTTTCAACGTTCTCGGGTTTTATGTTCGGAAAGAAACTGTTTCCATAGATAAAGTTTTCTATTTTTACTGAATCCGCTATTATCGAAAAAGCGTAAGTGCCAACTCCGGGAGAAGTGACAAAATGAAATTCCACCTTATCTTTCCTGTATTTTTTAGTCCCCAAATTTTTCTCGATAACGTTAAATCCTTTTTCGGGCGATTTTGTGGCAGCTTCAGCCGAATAAGCTTTACCGTCTATCGTAGCTTTGATTCTAAGAGTATAAACTTCGTTGTATTCGATTGCTAATTCGTCTGTATAATATGTTCTGCTTTTTTCGTCGAACATTAACGGAATATTGTTTATCGTTGCTTCAACTTTGTTTTTAGACGGTGTAAGAATTAAACTATCCGGATTTACTTTCGTATTAAGTTTAAAATTTCTTGAAATTTTTATATCACTGACAGTCTTTCCGGGATATAAAAATCCTTCGACAACTATTTTAGGTTCATAAACTATATCCGAAACATCTACGAGCGGATCGCCGCACCCGTTTAGAACGGTTAATATAATTATCAATATTAATAATTTGAATAATTTCATATCATATTAAAATTTTATTTTTACACCCAAGCTCGGTAAAATCGGCAGCATGGAAGTTTTATCGACTGTTTGAATAACTGTATTGTTTTCAAACTTTTCGTTATAATCGATAAACCAAACGTTCTGCCTGTTGCCTAAATTGAAAATTTGCAGATAGGGAATTAAATCCCATTTGGAATAATTTATTTCATAACTCAAACTCAAATCAAACCGGATGTAAGGCGGCAAACGGAATGAATTAATTTCGCCGGGATACAAATTATAATTCGGGTTTTGCTCGCCTTCGAAGGGAACGGTATTCCAATCGGGAAATCTGTTAACATAATAAGCCGAACTGGGAACGGTTAACGGCTGACCGCTTGCGTAAACAAAGCCCAAACTTAGTTTCCAGTTTTTATCGGACTTGACAGGTTTCCCAAACCAGTTTCCTGCAAATATGTTGTTTAAGTCGAAATTTAAAATAACGTTAATAACATGCGTTCTATCGTGCCGCGGTGGAAATTCTTTCCCTTTGTTGATACGCGGAAATTTATACAATGTGCGTGTGAATGCATAAGAAATCCAACCGTTAACCGGTCCTTCTTCTTTCCTGAGAAGTAATTCCAAACCGTATGATTCACCGTCGCCGCCGATAAACAAATTCCTTGTTGTGTTATAAATACTGTTTCCGTTCGGTGCGTAAGCGTCTGGCTCGGCTTCGGTAATAAACACTTGGTTGAAAATGAAAATGTTTTTGTAGTTTTTGTAATATGTTTCCGCAGTGAATTCGATTTGCGAGCCCAGATTTTTTTGAAATCCCAAAATGAAATGAGTAGAAGAAGAAACGTTTGTGTATTTATCGGCTGAAACCCAAATCGATGAGAAAAATAACCTGGGAATTCTGTTCAGATATTGATGATAAAGTCCCGTTGCAAACTTTATATTGGTTGTTTCCGAAGTTCTGTATTTTATGCTGAAACGCGGCGACAAATCGGTGAACGTTCTGTCTGACGAAAAACGGTTTACTCTCAAGCCGGTTTCAATTTCGGTAAGAATATTCGGTCGCCAGACATTGCTTAAATAAACCGTTGTGTATTGCCGGTTGTGGTTTACATCAACTTTCCCTTCGTCCCAATTTTGAGTGTAAATTAAATGTAAAAATTTTTGTTCAAATCCGAGTTTGAACTCCAGGGAATTCGAATAGAAATAATTGAACGAACCTTTAACGGATAAATCGGTCAGCTCGTTAGTTTCAACAAAATTAAGAATTTTAGACAAGTTGAAATCGGAACGGAATCTGCTTGACGTTAACCAAAAGTTTCCGAATAATTTTTTACCGAAGATATGTTTCCAATTAACGCTTGCGGTTGTGTTTCCCCAGCTGTATAAAAATCCGAATGATTCTTTTACTTTTTTGTCAACTTTGAAATCCAAATCGTCGAATCCGTTGAAAAAGCTGACGGACAATTTATCTTTCAATCCCAAATCGAAAAAGCCTTTCAAGTTGGCATCGTAGAAATAATAATCCGGTATTTCATCAATCACTTTAGCGTAAACTTGATCTATGTATGTGCGGCGGAACGAACCGGAAAGCGATCCGAAATCGCTCAAGGGAATTTGCAAGGTTGCGGTAGCGGAAAGAAGACTAATGTTAACAATACCTTCAAAGTAGTTTCTGTTTCCGTCCAAGTTTGTAATGTTGAGCACGGAAGACAAACGTCCGCCATATTCCGCACCGAAACCGCCTTTGGAAAACTCGACTTTCTTTATCGCGTTTGTGTTGAATGTAGAAAAGATGCCGAAAGCGTGCTCGGGGTTGTAAACGTCGGTTCCGTCTACAAGATACAAATTTTGATCGGGTGTTCCGCCCCTTACATATAAAGCCGAAGAGAAATCCGATAACGAAGTTACTCCCGGCAAAGTCTGAAGCGTGCGCAATAAATCCGATTCTACCATTTGCGGAATGTTTTTTATTTGAGACGGAAGAAGTTCAATTTTGGAAATGGGCGCGGAAAACATACGCTTGCTTAAGTTTACGGATTTGTCCGATACGATTATTTCCTTCGTAACAACGGAAGACGGTTTAAGAAATATCTCAAGAATTTTGTTGGAATTTTCTTCAACGGATATACTAATTTTTTCGGTTTCGTAACCGATGTAACTTACGGTTAATTCGAAATTACCGGCGGGAACTTCGGGAATTACAAAGTAACCGGTATTGTTGGTTGCGGCTCCCAAAGATAATTCTTCCAGATATACGTTTGCGCCGATTAAACTTTCGCCGGTCTTTTTATCTTTAACGTATCCGGAAACAGAAAATAATTTTTTCTGCGCCGGTACGTTTATAAAAAGTATCATTAGTAAAAATATTATCTTAAATTTCGTATTCATATATTTATGCTTAAGACTTGCAATTTTCATCAGCAAAAGTATGAATAAAAATACTTTCTTGAAATGTAATTATACGGAATACTTATAAAATAAGGATAAAAATGTTATTAAATATTTTATTTATCGGAGATATAGTTGGAAAACCGGGAATGGAAATGGTGCAAACCTGGTTGCCCGGACTGGCAAAAAAATACAAAGCCGATTTTATTATTGCCAACGGTGAAAATGCAGCCGACGGAAAAGGTTGCACCGAGAAGGAAGGAAAGATTCTTTTTGATTTGGGCGTGGATGTTATTACCAGCGGGAATCATATTTGGGATAAACATCAATCGCAAGATTATTTAAAAGAAGAAAAGCGGATTCTGAGACCGCTTAATTATCCCAAAGGAACTTACGGAAGGGGCTACACAATAATTGAAACTAAAAAAGGTAAAGTCGGTGTTTTGAATTTGCAAGGCAGAGCTTTTATGGCGCCCATCGATTGTCCTTTTCGCGCGGCGGATTGGGCTCTGAGCAGAATTAAACAGGAAACCAACGTTGTTTTTCTCGATTTCCATGCGGAAGCCACGGCGGAAAAATTGGCAATGGCAAATTACTTGGACGGTAAAATCAGCGTGCTGGTCGGAACCCATACGCATATTCAGACCGCCGATGAGCGGATTTTTCCAAAAGGAACCGGATACATTACCGATTCAGGAATGACGGGACCTTACGATTCCGTGATAGGAATGAAAACCGACGCCGCAATAAACCGTTTCGTTTATCAAACGCCGCAAAAATATCAAACTGCAAAAAACCAAGTGCATCTTTGCGGATTGTTCGTTAAAGTGGATACCGAAACCGGAGAAACGGTTGAAATTGAAAGAATTTGTCTGCCTGAATTCGAAAAGAAAAAAATCGGAGAAAATAATTAATTTTCAGAAAATAAATTTTCAGAGTTTTCAATGACAATCATCGACGGGAAAAAAGTTGCCGCAGATATTCGAGCCGAATTAAAGGAAAAAGTTGCTGGCTTGAAAAAGGAATACGGAAAAGTGCCGGGTCTTGTTACCATAATCGTCGGCGATAATCCGGCTTCCAAAGTTTACGTAAATATGAAATACAAAGCCTGCGAAGAAATTGGGATGAACCCAAAAATCGAGAGAATGCCCGAAAATATTCCGGAAAACGAATTACTGGAATTGATTGAAAAATACAACGGGGACGAAAACTATCACGGAATATTGGTTCAATTGCCTTTGCCGGGGCATATTAGCGAAGATAAAGTAATTGAAACCATTTCTCCGGAGAAAGATGTGGACGGATTTCATCCGATAAACGTTGGTAAATTGTTGATCGGTCAAGATACTTTTGAACCTTGCACGCCTGCGGGCATTGTTGAACTTCTTAAAAGATATAAAATAGAAACAAAAGGCAAGCACGTTGTTGTTGTAGGAAGAAGCAATATAGTCGGAAAGCCCGTGGCGGTTATGCTTTTGCAGAAAAAAGAAGGCGCCAACGCGATTGTTACCGTTTGTCATTCTGCTGCCGCCAACTTGAGCGATTACACGAAATCAGCGGATATATTGATAGCTGCGATAGGAAGACCGGATTTCATCGGCGGTGATATGGTAAAAGACAATGTTGTTGTAATCGATGTGGGAATCAATAGGGTTGACGTTCCGGAAACCAAAAAGGGCTACAGACTTGTTGGGGATGTTAATTTCGAAGAAGTTTCGCCCAAAGCTTCATTTATTACGCCCGTGCCGGGCGGCGTAGGTCCGATGACCATCGCTATGCTTTTGAGCAATACATATAAATCATTTGTTAAAAGTTTAAATTAAAATAAGGTAATTATGACGTCGCCGAACATCGAAAAAATCGTTTCGCAAGTTTTTACCGAAAAAGCGTTAAGGGATTTCTACAAAGTTTCCGAAACATGCCAAGGTTGGGAAAGAAACGTAGTTGACCAACCGACGGCAATAAAAAATATAATTAACAACGGCGCCGAAAGAATTGCGGCGGGTTTGGGTGTCGGGGACGAACTTCCCGATAAATCGATTGCCCGTATGATCGATCATACGCTTTTAAAACCCGAAGCAACTCCGGATGATATTAAAGCTTTATGCAACGAAGCGCAAACTTACCATTTCGCATCGGTCTGCGTGAACCCTTGTTACGTAAGCCTTTGCAGCGATCTTCTAAAAGATTCGGATGTTAAAGTCTGCACCGTTATTGGTTTTCCGCTCGGCGCAAATACCACCGAAACCAAAAGGTTCGAAGCCGAACAGGCATTGGAACAAGGCGCAACGGAAATCGATATGGTGATAAACGTAGGGAAATTAAAAGCCGGCGACTATAAATATGTTTTCCACGATATTAATCAAGTTGTGCTTGCGGCAAAAAAACACGGCGCGGTTGCAAAAGTGATTATCGAAACCGCTCTTTTAACCGACGAAGAAAAAGTTAAGGCTTGTTTAATTGCGAAAGAAGCAAAAGCCGATTTTGTGAAAACATCCACCGGCTTTAGTAAAGGCGGGGCGACCGCGGGTGATGTTGCGCTGATGAAATATGTAGTCGGAAGCGCCGTGGGCGTGAAAGCTTCCGGCGGCGTAAGAACGTTGGAAGATGCCGAACTTATGATTAAAAGCGGCGCGGATAGAATAGGCGCCAGTGCAAGCGTGAAAATTGTTACGGGTGATTCTTCCGGTTCAAGCGGTTATTGATATGGTAATCGATTTAATAACCGTTAAAACAAATGATGGTTATACTGCCGAAGTCCCTTCGTTAAACGGCTGTGAATCATGGGCGCATTCGGAAGACGAAGCTATCGGAAACGTAATCGAGTTAGTCAGATTTTATACAAATCTTCCCCAAGAAAAAGAAATCAGAATAGACAGAGCAAGGAAATATCCAAATAAAATCATATATAAATTAATATTCGATAAAGATTAATTGTGAAAGAGTTTATTACACCCGCAAGGTTGGAAAAAATAACCAAAGCCGTTAAGCAACGCCAATTTTCGTTGCGTGTGGTTTTGGAAAATATTCACGATCCGCACAATGTAAGCGCTATTTTCCGCACGTGCGACGCCGTCGGGGTTCCCAAAGTAACATTACTTTACACAAAAGAAGAATTTCCTAAGATCAGCAAAACATCTTCCGCTTCTTCACGTAAATGGGTTGAGCGGGAAAAATGCGGCGATACAAAAACCTGTTTTGAAAATCTGAAGCAACAAGGTTTTAAGGTAATAGCAACAGCGCTGAATGAAAAAGCTAAAAATTTATATGATTTAGACTTAACGCAAAAAGTAGCAATTGTAATGGGGAACGAACACCGCGGCGTTTCGGATGAAGTTCTGAAATACGCGGATGAAATTTTATATATTCCGATGCGGGGAATGATTCAAAGTTTAAACGTATCTGTTGCAACGGCAGTAATACTTTACGAAGCGCAAAGGCAAAGGGCATTGAAAGGAATGTATGATAAAAGCGAACTGAACAATGAAGAATTGGAAAAAATGATTGAAGAATGGGCAAACAAATGATGCAAACTTTCGAACACATATCGAAAATAAAAGGTGAATTAAATCTTCCCGGAGATAAATCGATTTCACACCGTGCGGTAATGTTTTCCTGTTTGGCGGAAGGAACTTCCCAAATAGAAAATCTTTCCGATTCCGAAGATGTTAAATCTACGATAAGTTGCTTTAAGCAATTGGGCTGTAATATATTTTCCGGACCGGATAAAATTATTGTTGAAGGGAAAGGCTATAAAAAATTGGAAAAGCCCGCTGCGGAATTAGATACCGGTAATTCCGGAACAACCGCACGATTGATTTCGGGTATTTTGTCAGCCCAGAATTTTGCGTCGGTAATTACGGGCGACGAATCTTTGTCCAAACGTCCCATGCTCAGAATAGTTGAACCGTTAAAACAAATGGGAGCAAATATAGAAGCTTCTCGTGATGGCACTCTTCCGATAAAAATTTTCCCTTCCGGGTCACTTCATCATATCAAATATAAATTGCCCGTTCCCAGCGCTCAAGTAAAAAGCGCAATTTTATTAGCAGGTCTACACCTAAACGAAAAGACGGAAGTTATAGAAGAAATACCTTCGCGGAATCACACGGAAAAGTTATTGAATCTGGAAGTGGAAAAGCTAAATGGCGAAAGTATTATTCGTGTTTCGCGGGCGAATTATCCTGTTGCGGCAAAGTATTTTGTCCCGTCGGATATTTCCACGGCGGCGTTTTTTATTGTATTGGCATTGTTAACTGAAAACAGCGAGCTAAAAATAAATAACGTATCGCTGAACGAAACGAGGAGCGGAATTATAAAAATTTTAAAATCCATGGGCGCGGATATCTCGATTACGGGAATTAAGCAAAGTAACAACGAACCGTTCGGGGATGTGATAGTAAAAAGCAGTAATTTGCAAAATGTTGAAATACCGGAAGACGTTATTCCCAACATAATCGACGAGATTCCAATCCTTTCGCTCGCCGGATTGTTCGCAGAAGGAAATTTCCGGATTAATAATTGTAAAGAACTCCGCTACAAAGAAAGCGACAGAATAAAAGCTTTGTGCGAAAACTATAAACGATTGGGCATTGAAGTCAACGAATTTGAAGACGGCTTTGAATTAATTGGCAGACCGCAACTTAAACGGACAGTTTTCGAAAGCTACGGTGACCATAGAATTGCAATGACTTTTGCGGTTGCTTCGTTGTTGCTTGAAGAAGGCGGAGCGGTTGAGAACTTTGAATGCGTGAAAATTTCAAATCCAGGATTTATTGAACAATTACAAAGGATAGCAAAATGATAAGAGTTAAATTAATGATTGGACTGATTTTGGCAAGTATAATAGTAATAGCCGGTTGCGGTAAAGAAGAGAAAAGGGAAGTGAAGACGGATACGAAATCCGTCGCCAAAGAATTATCCGCACAACAATTGTTCGATACGAAATGCGGTATTTGTCATTGGCAACAAATGCCCGAAAAACCGGTCGCTCCGCCGGTGTTTAATGTTAAAAGAAGATATCTGATGCAGTATCCGTCGGAGCAAGAATTTACCGATGCGGTTGTAAATTGGGTTGAAAATCCGGAGCATGAAAAAGCGCTTTTACGCGGTGCGGTCGAGCGTTTTAATGTTATGCCCAAATTGGGTTATACTGCTAAAGAAGTTAGAAAAATTGCGAATTATATTTACCGGACTGATTTCCCAATGCCGAAAGGAATGAAACATCACAATGAACACGGGCGCGGCGGAATGGGAAGAATGGGTAAGCAACTAAAATAAAAATTTATAATTCCGCAATCTGATGTTCAAACTTGTTGATTTTTAATTCATTGAACATCCATTTCATTATATCCAAACCGTATTTGTTTGCGAAGAAGAAGAAACTTAATTCGCGTTCTTGCAATTCGTTATTGGGGAAAACCGAATTCCTTAATTTTTCTATTTGACGGAAACTGTTTGAATACCGTATTTCTTGAGATTTCATTGCTCTGTTTTTCAGAGCATCCAGATGAGAGAAAATTTTCTCGCGGGTTTTGAGAATTGAATCTTTCAAGTTTTCGTCTATTGCGAATAGCTGTTCCCTTAGTCTGTCAATAGTCAAATCAATTTCATTTTTTGATTCGTCAAAAAGATTTTCGAGATTGATTTCACCGACTTCTGCAAGAACTTTTTTGTTTAATAATTCTTCACCGATAAAAATATCGATGTAATTCAAGTTATGTTTATCGATTATCTTTTTTATGTTTTTTTCGATGATTGTCATCGACGAGCGCGGATAGATAACAGGTTGCGGAATATTATAAAAATCGTATAACGGCATAACCTGTGCAAAATAACTGATTTCGCTCGGACCACCAACGTAAAAGCCGGTAGGGAATAAATAATCCTGGCAGATTGGGCGTAGCATTACGTTCGGACTAAAATCTTCCGGATGTTCGTGTAATCTGTTCAGTATTTGTTCTTCGGTTATTCTTTTGCGTTTTCCTTTTAAGCGGAAATCGTCTTCAACCGGTTCCAGTAAATACCTTCCGTCTTTTTCGTGTACAAATATATTTATTGGCTGAATTTTAACTTGAGCGTGATAAATATCGTCAAGCTCGGCGCTTACTTCCAACAATTCCCGAGTGTGAATCCGGTAATCCAATATTTCTTTTTCGAACACGGGCACGAGCAATTCTTTTACGGCTTTGTCCATCGGATTGAAAATTACAAGTCCGTACTCGTCGAAAAAGTCGAACATTAATTTCCTGAACGCATCATTAATGGTTTTTCCCGGTTCAAATGTTTGGTTTAGAAACTCTGCAACATCTTCGGTGAATTCGGTTTTTCTCGAATGCGAAATAAAATCGTTGATGGCTTCTCTGATTTTTGCTTTAAGTTTTAACTTGCCAACCGGACCGCGATTTACATCGAGCGGTTTACCGTCGTCGTAGTTGATTGTAATAATCCCGTTTTGCGTATCGATAATTTTTACGGAACTTATTTCTTCGAAATCGTGATCGTCCCCCGCCATCCAGAATACCGGGACAAAGTTGTATTGTTCATATTTCTCATTCAGATCGTTCGCTAATTTAATTGTAGTTATCGTTTTGTAAAAAGTATAGAGCGGTCCGCCGAAAATTCCCAATTGTTGACCGGTAAAAATCGCAATTGCATTACCTTTGCTTAGATTTTCAAGATTTGTTTTGGTCAGTTTGGAAGGTTTGTCGTTTTTATATTGGTCTTTTAAAATTTTTGCCAGTTCCGTGGTCGGATAATTTTTTCTCTCGGAAATTTCATTAAAGGTTAAATCAATATGTTTGGGGGCTCTGAAGTTTTTAGTGTAATATTTACTTACGTTTTCAAATTCGTACAAATAATCCAAAAATAAATTTTGGTGGTTCGGTAAATCGGAAAAATTTATGAACATAATTCCTCACTAATCTAATCTGCAATTCAAAAATAGCAATTCCAGGTGAAATATTTTAATAAATATACAATCATCGTTCAACCGACAAAATATCCCGTTTAACTTTAATATTTTGATTTTAGCTTCGATTATAACGTAAAAAAAAGGGGATTTTATGAAAAAATTATTGTTAATCTTTCTGGCTTTTGTTTTGGGAATAAATATTCATGCTCAAGATTATAAAGTAACTTTCATGCCTTCGGAAATTACATTTTTACCGTTCCGGGCTAATTTTGAAGAAGCAAGAATCGGAGTTTTGTATTATTCGGAAAATGCAAATCTCAAATTGGATTTGGGCGGAACTACGGAAATACTCGGGATTGAATATCCGGCAAGCAAAGCTAAACTTACGTTCGGCATAGAATTTATGGCTTATGCACTTTCAACGAGTTATTCCGGAAGAAGATTGCAAATAGATGCTGTGGACGGTTTTTTCGGCGGACATGCTTCGTTCGTAAAGTTTGCTGATAATGGAAAATATTTGGCGCGGTTCAGAATAATTCATAACAGCGCTCATTTGGTAGACGGGCATTACGACGAAACATTGAAAAGATGGATGAACGACGACAAGCCCATACCGTTTACACGCGACTTCGGTGAGTTAACTTTTGCACGCGAACAAATTGCCGGCGACTATCAACTCAAATATTACGGCGGAGTGGCTTACGCTACACTGGTTCGCCCTTCGCAATTGAAAAAATATTCTTTCTCCGCCGGAATGGAACTTCATACGAATAAATTTTACAGTGAGTTCTTCGACGATAATCTGAATTTGTTCTTTGCGTATAATTTTGTTTTGAAAGGCATGCCCGTCTATACGGGAAACAATCATTTTATGCTTGGGGCAAAATTTGGCGAATGGTACGGTAAAGGTTTGGTGTTTTACCTTTCTTATTTTGCGGGCAAAAACGTTTTCAGCGAATATTACACAAATTCCATAAAAAGATTCGGTATCGGTTTTTATGTAGATATATTTTAACCGTATTTGTTATATTTTCTTTCGTTGGAATTAATTTATATACGAAAGGAATTCTTGGAATTTAACCCGCTAAAATATATTACCGCCAAACGGCTGGCAAACATTGTTAAAGTTATTCTTTCTTATCAGATTTCCAATCTCCTTAAGAAACCGGTAGTTTGGGGAATGCCAGTTTCTTATTCGATCGAGCCGACAAATCATTGTAACTTGAAATGCCCCGAATGCCCTTCGGGATTGGGAACGCTTACGCGTCCGTTGGGGTTGTTGAGCTTTGAAAAATTTAAAGAAATCGTTGATCAAATTAAAGATACCGGCTTCTACATTCAGCTCTATTTTCAAGGCGAACCCTTTATAAACAAAAATTTGTTTTCGATGATTGAGTATGCAGCGAAAAATAAAATTTATACGTCAATTAGCACTAACGGGATTTTACTAAACGCGGAAAAGGTAGATAAAATATTAAAGTCTTCGCCGGATAAGTTAATTTTCTCGATTGACGGACTGGACGAAGAAACTTATCAAAATTACAGATACGGCGGAACGTTTGCCGATGCCGAAAAAGGTTTGAAATTATTACTCGAAGAAAAAAAGAAAAGAAAATTAAAAAAACCGTTTGTAGAATTTCAATTTATTGTAATGAAGCAGAACGAACACCAGATTGAACAAGTTAAGATTTACGGTAAGAAAATTGGCGTGGATAAAGTTACGCTTAAAACAATGCAGATAACTTCGGATGAAAACGCCGAATATTTTCTTCCTGAAAATCCGGAGTATTCTAGATACAAAAAAGTTAACGGGAAATGGATTATTAAAAATAAATTAAAGAACCGCTGTTTTGCGCTTTGGAGAACTTCGGTGATAACTTGGGACGGCAGAGTTGTTCCGTGTTGTTTCGATAAAGACGCAAAGTACGAAGTAGGTAAACTTAACGGTACCGGAATAAAATCCGTTTGGAAAAATGAAAATTTTCTATTATTTAGAAAACAGATTTTGAAAAACCGGAAATCGATAGACATTTGCCGTAATTGTACAGAAGGCATGAAAATTAATATATTTGAAATTGAATAATGGAAACTGTTGCAACTAAAATATTCGGCGGTATTAAAAAACACCGCACCGCATTAATAAATTTAGCTAAAATCAGTATTGCCGCGGGGTTGATTTATTTTTTGGTTAATCATCTTAACCCCTCCCAAATCTATGCCGATTTGAAAAAAGCCGATAAAGTTTTGATTTTAATTGCTTTGGCAATGCTGAGTTTGAACGTTTATCTACAATATGTAAAATGGGAACTTGTATGCAAACAAGTACTGGGCGAATCGGATAAACGGAAAATTTGGCTATCGCTTTTTTACGGTTTCAGCGCGGGAATCTCAACACCGATGAGAATAGGCGAATACGTAGGACGGGCAATTCCTTTCAAAGATAAAAATTTGTTGGAAATTACATTCGCCACTTTTATTGATAAAATCTTCCCGATTTTTATGGTGTTATTTTTGGGCGCAATATCTTCAATAATTTTTATCCATTATTATTTCAGCGTTCCTTTTTACGTCACGGTTTCGCTGTTCTTGGTTGTATTTGGTTCGCTCTATATTTTAATGCTTATTTTTAGCGATTCGGATTTCTGGAACTCATATTTGTATAAAAAACTTACGAATATAAAATTCTTAAATAAGTATATTGAAAAATTTCAAGTAATAAAGAAAATTGATAAAATTACGTTGCGTAAAGTTACGGTATATTCGTTATTATTTTACTTTACATACATTGCGCAATTTGCCGTTCTGTTTTTTGCGTTTTCCGGGAATTTCGACGTGATAAATTATTTGTGGATCGGCAGTATGGTTATGTTTGCCAAAAAATTTGTATCGTTTCTTTCTTTCGGCGATCTCGGAATCAGAGAAGCGACGGCGGTCTACTTCGCTGGAATATTGGGTTTGCCAGAAACTGCTGCATTCAACGCTTCAATTATTCTATTCGTTATTAATTTGGTTTTACCTTCTTTGGTCGGACTTTTCTTGTTCCTCAGGAGAAGCTGATGTTAACGGGAATTTCGTTTCTCTTTTTTTTGTTAACCGCATATTATCTCTTTTTTTTGTATCGTGTGTTAAACGGTCTAAGAAAAATAGAATCCCAATCCGTCACACCTGAAGAAAGTAAAGAGTTTATTACCGTTATTGTTCCTTTCAGAAACGAAGCCGGTGTAATTCTGGAAAATTTAAAAAGTTTGGAAAATCAAAAATATGACGAAAACCTTTACGAAGTTTTGTATGTTGATGATAATTCCACTGATAATTCAGTTAACATTTTAGAAAAAAATATCCATTCCGGAAACATAAAAGTTTTAAAATTCAAAAACGCTGACGGCGAAAGGGCATATAAGAAAAAAGCAATTGAGTACGCGATAAAACAATCGCGTGGGGAAATTATCATCACAACTGATGCCGATTGTACGCATGGGAAAGAATGGTTACCTGTAATGGTAAGTTGTTTTGACGATGAAACGGGATTTGTATCCGGTCCTGTAGAATTTTTGCGCGGCGAAAAGTTGTTCGACAAATTACAATCTTTGGAATTTGCGGGCTTAATAATTACCGGCGCGGGACTAATAGGAGCGGGCAATCCCGCAATTTGTAACGCTGCAAATTTGGGGTTCAGAAAAAATGTTTTTTTTGAAGTTGGCGGATATTCCGGTAACTTGAATTTATCTTCCGGCGACGATGAATTTTTAATGCAGAAAATCCATGCAAACACAAGATATAAAATAAAATTTTGCGCGGATAAAAAGGCAAAAGCTTTCACCAAACCGAACGAAGATTTTAAGAGTTTTTACCAGCAAAGAAAAAGATGGGCAAGCAAAGGATTGTTTTACAAAAATAAAAGATTGGTTTTATCTCTTGTTTTTATTTTCATGTTTTATTTTTTCCTTTTGGTTTCGCCTTTTCTTGCTTTGTTTTACAATCCTTTCTTTTGGATGTGGTTTGCGGTTGGAATTCTTTCAAAAATGTTAATTGAATATGCGGTTTTAAAAAAAGGAATTACTATGCTTTACGATGAAGATTTACTGCGTTATTTTTTCGTTGCCGAAATTTTTCATGTTCCGTACATTGTATTTGCTCCGCTTTTGGGTTTGCGGGGAAATTACATTTGGAAAGAAAGGGAAATAAAACGTTGATGAATTCATATAAATACAATCCTCCCAAAGTATTTAAAAAATTTTTCAACGGTTTTATTTGGGAATCCGCAATACCTGAAATTCTTTTTACGTTCGACGACGGACCGGATCCGTTAACCACGCCGCGAATTCTAAAAGAACTGAACAATTATGATATCAAAGCGGTTTTTTTCTGCGTCGGCGAAAATATAAAGGAATATGAAAGTCTTACGCGGGAAATTATATCGGAAGGGCATAGCGTTGCAAATCACACGATGAACCATATAAAATTGAACCGTCTCAGCACAAAAGAGATTAGGGAAAATATTTTAAGTGTAAACAAGTCGTTGGAAAATACTTTCAATTACAAGCCTTTGTATTTCCGTCCGCCTTACGGCAGATTTACGTTTAATCTAAGTAAAATTTTAGATGATTTTGGGATGCGGAATGTAATGTGGTCGCTTTTAACATATGATTATAAAAATGATATAAATATTGTTAAATTTGCGCTTAACAATTATTTAAGGGATAATTCGATAATTGTTTTTCACGATAGCAAAAAATCGGCTGATATAATTTTGGATTCAATCCGGTTTGCCGTAAACAAAATAAACGAGAAAGGTTTTTCAATCGGGACGCCTGCTGAATGCTTGAAATAATTTTTATCATAATTTTTTCGCTGTATTTTATTCAACTGGTTTTGTTTACTATAGGCGCAAGCAAAAGTTTTCCTAAGCGTGCCGGCGATGATTTACCTTCCGCAACGGTTGTGGTTGCCGCCCGCAACGAAGAAAAAAACATCGGGGAATGTTTGAAAGCGCTTGATAAATTAATTTATCCCAAAGATAAATTGGAAATAATAGTAATCAACGATCATTCGACGGACAAAACGGATGAAATTATAAACGATTTTATTAAAGATAAACCGAACTTTAAAAAAATCATTCCGTCAAAACAAATCGGGAAAGTTAAAGGTAAAGCCAATGCAATTGCTAATGCGCTTGAGATTGCAAAAGGTGAAATCATTTTAACTACGGATGCCGATTGTGTTGTTTCTCCCACTTGGGCAAAAACAATTGCATCATATTATACTAAAGATGTGGCAATGGTTTGCGGTTATACGAATCAAAAAGCGGATACGGTTTTCGAAGGAATGCAGGATGTGGATTTTATTTATCTTCTTGCGGTTGCAAGCGGAGCAATGAATTTGGGAAAACCGCTGAGTGCGATAGGGAACAACATGTCTTATCGGAAGGATGTTTATTTTGAAGTCGGCGGTTACGAAGCAATTCCGTTTTCCGTTACCGAAGATTTCAAATTATTAATGGCAATTCATAATTTGAAAAAATACAAAATAATTTATCCTACAGACGCCGATGCTTTGGTAACCTCCGCTCCTTGCCCGGATGCTAAAACATTGTACTGGCAAAAGAAACGCTGGGGCGTTGGCGGACTCGATAGTGATTTAGCCGGCTTTACCGCAATGGCAACTGCCTGGTTAACACATTTGGGGATTTTGCTTGCTCCGTTCCTCGTACCTCAAGTAGCTGTTTACTTAATCGGGTTTAAGTTTATTTCCGATTATTTTTTCTTGTACGGAGTTTATCGCAAGTTAAATATTAAACTATCGATAAAATATTTTTTAGTATTTGAAATATATTTTATCTTTTATGTTTTGGTTTTACCCGTACTTTTAATTTTTACTAAAAAAGTGAATTGGAAAGGTAGAAAATACTGATGCTGCTGCTTTGTAATTATTACGTAACGTACCGTTGTAACGCTTATTGCGAATTTTGTCATTTTGCCGTTCACGAAAATTTTAAGAACACTCCTCACGCTAGTCTGGACGATTTTAAAAATAACGTTGAACAGTTAGCCGCTTTGGGTATAAAATTTATCGATTTAACGGGGGGCGAACCGTTATTAAATCCGCACATTGCCGAGATGGCGGATTTTGCAGTAAAAAAGAAAATGCAAATAAGTATTACAACAAATACATTGCTTTACCCCAAATATGCAGAAGCTTTGAAAGGAAAAGTAAATTTGTTGCATTTCTCTTTGGATTCACCCGACAAGGAAGAACACGATAAAATAAGAAAAGTAAAATGTTACGATAAAGTTTTTGAAAGCATCGGGATTGCAAAATCTTTGGGTGAATTTCCCGATATTCTTTTTACCGTAACAAACGAAACTTATAAAAAATTACCGCGTATGCACGAGATTGCAATGAAGTACGACTTGATTTTATTGGTCAATCCCGTTTTTTCTTATTTCGGTAATCCCGGACTGAACGACGAAGCACTTGATTATATTGAAGAATATGTCGATGGTAAAAGCAACATCTATTTGAATAAAGGTTTTATAAAACTTAGGCGCGACGGCGGGAATAACATTGAGAATCCTTCGTGCAAAGCGGTTTCACGCGTTATTGTAATTTCCCCGCAAAATGAAATTATTCTGCCTTGTTACCATTTTGAAAAAGAGAAAATTAAAATCAACAAGCCGATAAAAGAAATAAGGAATTCCGGGAAAATAAAGTATTATAAAAAAATGGAAGGAAGATTTGATTTTTGTGAAGGTTGTACGGTTAATTGCTATTTTGAACCGTCATTTGCTTTCCCGTTTAATCAATATGCAATAGCTTCGATTCCGTCCAAATTAAAATACGGTTATACAAAATTGATAAAACAAAAAATGAAAAAACTTACCGGGGAAAATAAACGATGAGAAAAATTTTTATTGTGATGATTTTCTTGTGCGGTGCTTTGTTTGCTCAGAATAAAATCGAATTTTTTCCCGGAGACCTTAACGTTTCGCCGTTTACCGCGAAAATGATAGAACCGAAAATCGGTTTTTCGTTTCAAACCGGAGCGAACGAATTGGAATTAAATATCGGTAATTCTTCGGATATTTTGCATTATAAGATTGGCAGGAATGAAACGTTAAGCTTTGGCGCCGATTTTTTCACATTTACATTGTTGCGTGGTGAAGCAAATTTTCATTTTCCCGTTGATGCCGTTGATTATTTGTTCGGATTGAATTTCGGTTACAAGACAATGTTGAATGATAATGAAATCGGTGTAAGAGTACGACTCAGTCACATTAGCGCACACTTTGTGGACGGACATTATGAAGGGGTGAACAAAAGATGGAAGGATAATCTTAACCCAAGGGTTTACAGCAGGGAATTTGTGGAAGTTCTGCCTTTTTACAAAACCGGTTCTTTAAGAGCTTATGCCGGATTTACTTATATATTTTCAGTTGACCCCGAATCTATCGGGAAAGATAATTATCATTTAGGATTTGAATATTTTCAACCTAAAGCAATGTTTAATCTGTTCCGGTTTTTTATTGCTTACGATCTCAAAGTAATTCACTTAGATAAATATACGGCAAACAATTCGGTGCAAGTGGGCGTGCGGTTTGGTAAAACTTACGGAAAGGGATTCGGTATTTATTATCAATATTATTCGGGGAAAAGTCATCACGGCGAATATTATGATTTCCCGAAAAGTTATTCCGCTATCGGCTTAAATCTGGAATTATAAAATGGCTCATTATCCTTATCAGCAGACATACTCGACTCATTCCGTAAATAAAAAAAACGGTAACCGGGTTATTATTCATCTTGTACTTTTTATTATCACTTTCATAACAACGGTAATAGCCGGAACCGAATGGACGACAGGCACAATGGGTCCATATTCCCTTGAAGCATTGGCTCAAGGTTTACCGTATGCGCTCTCCATATTGTTTATTTTAACGTTTCACGAGTTCGGGCATTATTTTGCCGCAGTTTACCATAAAGTTAAAGCAACTTTGCCTTATTACATTCCGTTTCCGCCGATACCTGGATTTTTTAATTTCGGAACGATGGGCGCGGTGATAAGAACCAAATCGCGGGTGCCGGATAATATTGCAATGTTCGATATTGGAGTTGCCGGACCGGTAAGCGGGTTTATCGCATGTTTGATTGTTTTGATTTACGGATTCTCTAATCTACCGGGAGTGGAATATATTTTGAAAATTCATCCCGATTATTTTTCCCCTACGTTCGGACAAGGAGCAATTACATTGGAATTCGGCGATACTCTTTTGTTTGCTTTTCTGCGCGAAGTTCTAACAAAACCCGGGCAGTTCGTTCCCCCCATGACGGAAGTTTACCACTACCCTTATTTGATGACCGGTTGGTTCGGACTTTTCATCACTGCGATGAATATGATTCCTGTCGGTCAATTAGACGGCGGTCATGTTGTTTACAGCATGTTCGGTTCCGTAATCCACGAAAAAATTGCAAGTATCTCGATGTTGGTTCTGGCGTTTTTAGGTTTCCTTGGTCTTTTCGATTCTGTGCTGGAATTGAATTTGCACTTCGGTTGGGGCGGTTGGTTGTTTTGGGCTTTTATTCTTTATTTCATAATTAAGGTTAAACATCCGCCGGTCAGCTCGTTTTACCCGCTTGATAAAAAAAGAATGGCGCTCGGATATTTCAGTCTGTTTATTTTAGTTATTTCCTTTTCGCCTACGCCGTTTGTAATTATGTTTTAATTAATTTGGAGCAGGCTAAAAAGTCTCATGCTGTCCGTTGCAAGTGGACGGGATAACAGAAAACGAAATCCCAAATCCCAAATGACAAGTGACAAAATACATCACTCCGATTTGGTTTATGCTTCATATTGTTATATTGTTTTATGGATATGTCACGCCTACAGCGTTTGCGGGTTGAAATGGAGAGTTCTCTTTAGATCCCGAAACTAGTTCGGGATGACAAGTTCTTTGTTTTGTATTTTTATAACGTGTCATGCTGAACTTGTTTCAGCATCTGATTTAAACTACGAGTTCTTTTTAGATTCCGAAACAATCCGCCGTGGCGGACGGAATGACAGTTCTGAAAGCGGACGGAATGACAGAGAAAGAAACTTCAAACAACAAATTCCAAATTCCAATTACTCTGTGAAAATCTGTGTTTAATCTGTGTACATCTGTGGTTTCTTTTTTAACCACAGATTCGCTCGGATTTCGGCACAAATTTACACAGACGGAATTTTAAACTTCACTGCTACCCCCATCCAAACGGTGGTAGAATTAAATTATTTCTCATTAGCGAATTAGCGGCGTTTATTTTTTAGATTCCGAAACAATCCGCCATGGCGGACGGAATGACATTGTAATAAACTATCCGATGTGGCGGAAGGGATGACATATACTATTCAATATGCCGACGGCGGAAGGAGTGACGATTTTTAAGTTTCATGATACCATATTATTTCCTTGACAAAACAAAAATCATTACATATTTTGCAACAAAAAATTTCGAGGTGAATTTATTTATTGGTAATTTGCTACCTATTCTAAAACAAAATAATTTTTTATGCGGAATCTTTTAAGTGGAGTTGCAAAATACCAATAGGTAAATGAACATTTTCTCAGCAAATTGTCACTCCATTCGATTCCTTCGCTTAATATGAAAAAACAAAAGAATTTTTTACTATTCTGTATACTGCTTTTAGCTGCATTGCTTTTTGCGTCTTGCGAAAAGTCCCCGACGGAAATTATCGACCAGCCGTTGGTTAAATTCATTGTTAGAGGTATTTCTGCTCCTGAAACTTTTACGCTCTCTGAACAAGATTCCAGTTTTGTTGCTTCCTTAAAAGTAGAGAATACCAAAACGGTTTCAGAGATTTGGTTCGATATTTCTTCGGCAGACGGACTTACAAGTATTGCTTCAAATGTTAAGATGAAAGATAACGGTAACTCCTTGGACGGAGACGAAACGGAAAACGACGGAATTTTCAGCGGCAAAACCTTTATTGGTCGGCAAGTTAAAAGCGGGGAATATCAAATTTCGTTTTTTATAGAAGATATGATTAATTCTCCACCTGCAAATATTCATAAGGTTGGAGTTAAATATTTTACCATTGTCGGCGGAAAGGCAAATTCCACTCCGGTGCTATCAAATCTGGTTATGCCCGATACGGTTTCAATCGGACAAAAATTTACGTTTTCGGTTAAAGTTGAAGATGAAGACGGTTTGCAAGATATTCGTGAAGTTTACTATGAATTATTCAACCCGAACGGAGAAAAAGTTGTTAACAGTAAAGGTATTTCTCAATTCCCGCTGTTTGATGACGGTGACACAAGTTCTAATGGAGATGAAACAGCTGGCGATGGCGTTTATACTGTTTTCTTGACCATTCCTTCCGGTCAACCCACCGGTTTATGGGAATTCAAATTTACCGCAGTCGATAAATCCAATGCGAAAAGCAACCAGTTATCAAAAAAGGTGTTTGTTAAGTGATTAAATTGTATAAAATATTTTTCTTGATCTTTCTTTACAGTACGGCGTATTCCCAACAGTTGCCTGATTCCTTCCGGTTGATAAATGAAAATAACAGATTGGGGAAACTCTCTGACAAAACCCCGAAAAGTAATACTGTAGAATATATCGAAATTTATAAAGATACAATTTGGGTAGGAACCGGCGGCGGATTAAGTAAATCCGGAGACTTTGGAGAAACGTGGGAGACTTTCGAATTCGGCGACGAAGGGATTTCCGCACTCGGAATAAATAAAGATACTGTTTGGGTTGCTACCTGGCATCCGGTCGAGGATGCTTTCGGTGAAATTTTACCTGTTGGAAGCGGATTGCACTATTCGGTTGACGGCGGACAAAACTGGACGGACATTCCGCAACCGGTTGATGCACCGGACGATTCGGCGGTGGTTTACGGAATCAACCGCTTAAGAGCGTTACCCATAACCGTTGAAGAGCAGAATTTTACAAGGGATATAGCTTTCACAAAAAATACAATTTGGATTACATCATTTGCCGGCGGAACCAGAAAAAGCACAGACAATGGTAAAACTTGGCAGAGAGTGGTTTTACCGCCCGATTATTTGGACGAAATAAAACCAACGGACACACTGAATTTTACACTTTCGCCGACCGGCGGTAAATTGGGTTTCGAGGAAAATTTTAATCACCGTGCTTTTTCAATTGTCGCACCTAACGATTCATTAATTTACGTTGGAACGGCAAACGGGATAAACAAATCGGTTGACGGCGGAATAAGTTGGAAGAAATTCACTCACCAAAACCAAGAAAAAGGAATAACGGGAAATTTTATCGTTACAATGAATTATGATCCCACACGCAATACTTTATGGGCTGCGACTTGGAAAGCGCGTGGCGAAGATGAATTATTCGGACTTAGTTCCACAGCAGACGGCGGCGATTCGTGGAATAATTTTTTAGTGAACGAAAAAGTGCATTCGATAGGTTTTGCATTTAAACGTTCCGGAACGGAGTTAATTTCATCAAGCGTTTTAGCAGGAACAGAGAACGGAGTTTTCCGTTCAACAGACTTCGGTGGCGAATGGATAGCCGCTCCGCAACCGGTTGATGACAATAACCGGAGCATCATTACTACAAATGAATACCGCGCGATTAACAGTCAACTCTTGGACGACGATTCAAAATATTTTTGGTTAGGTACTTCCGAAGGTCTTGCAAGATTTCATGAGACCGGTAGTTTGTGGCAAGGAGAGTGGAAAGTTTACATCGCTTCTTCGGGCGAAATACCGCAGGAAGAAACTTTTGCATTTCCTAATCCTTTTTCTCCGGACGACGAAGTTTTGAAAATCAAGTATTCCACCGGCGGGAAAGATGCTAAAGTAACTATCAGAATTTTCGATTTCGACATGAATCCCGTTAGGGTTCTTATTCAAAATGCTCCGCGAAGCGGGGAATTCGAACAGCTTGAATATTGGGACGGTCGCGACGATAACGGTTACATTGTCCCAAACGGCGTTTACTTTTACAGAATCGAATTTGATTCTTCCAAACCGCTCTACGGTAAAATTATGGTGATGATGTGAAAAGAGTTTTCAAAATATTATTTACCGTTTTATTGTTATCGTCTTATGGCTTTGCGCAAGACGGTTCCGCTAATACTCTGCCCGGCGCCTTTAGCAGAATCGGTTTCGGGGCAAGAGGCACTGGAATGGGAAATGCAATTTCTGCCGTAACGAGCGGGGAGCTTGTTTCATATTACAATCCTGCTATCTCGGTTTTTCAAAAAGGTAATTCGGTTCAAGTTGCATATTCGTTTTTGTCGTTAGACCGCTCATTGAATTTTCTTAATTATACGCGAAGATTCAAATTGAGACCAAAGAACCATGAAGCTGATTCCACCAGATATGCGGGCATAAGCGTTGGGATAATTAATGCGGGCGTTTCAAATATTGACGGCAGAGACGGATCGGGTAATAAAATCGGGGATTTTTCCACTTCCGAAAATCAATTTTTCATCGGGTTCGCTAACAGGTTTTCTGAGAAATTGTCGATTGGGGTCGGTGTGAAGTTTTATTACTACAAATTATATGAGCAAATTTCCGCAAACGGTCTTGGAATTGATTTTGGGGTCGTCTATGCGCTAAATCCGAATCTTACCGTAGCGCTTGTCGTTTCCGATATAAATGCAAAATACAAATGGAATACCACTTCCGTTTACGGGGAAAAAGGAAATACAACAATTAATAAATTTCCCCTGTCAAAAAAAATCGGAGTGGCGTACAGATTTCTCGATAATAAAATACTTGCGGCGGTTGAGTTTGAAAATTTAAACAGTGAATTAAATTATGTAAAATTCGGCGTGGAATATAATTTATTCCAGAATTTGTTTTTGCGAGGCGGGATTGATAAAATGAATATCAGTAATTTCGATTTGCCTGCCCGTCCGTCATTCGGATTTTCTTATTTTTACTCGTATGGAAAATTGATGTTTGGAATTAATTATGCATTTTTAATCGAACCTTATTCTCCGTACGACAAACATATTGTTGGTTTGAATTTTAATTTTTAATATAGAATCATGAAAAAAATATTGTTGATTTTCGTTTTTATTGCAGCACAAACTTTCGGGCAGGGTGCCGGAAGTAACGGACTGTCTTTTTTAAAAATCGGGTTCGGCTCAAGAAATATAGCAATGGGCGATTTGGGAGTTGCTTCCGCAACGGACGTAACCGCATTAAATTATAATCCCGCAATGATTACCAAACTTCAGAATACTCAAATTTTTATTTCACATAATCAATGGATTCAAGATGTTACCGGAGAAATGCTTGGCGTTAATTTTAAGGTATTCGGTCTGCCGTTTGCGTTCGGGCTTAATACCACAAATATTTCCGGATTCGAAATAAGAACCAAACCCACGCCCGAACCGGAAGCTAAATTTGATATACATTATTTTTATTCGAGTTTGTCGACCGGATTTAATTTGATTGAAAACCTTTCGGCTGGAATTACATATAAATTTTTGTACGAGAATATTTTATCGGATGAAGCTACCGGCTACGCATTCGATTTCGGTATTTTATACGAGGGCGGACTCAAAGGTTTAACTACCGGATTTTCCTTGAAAAATATAGGTTCGATGAACGAATTAAGAAACGAAGCCACAAAACTTCCGGTCGATTTGCGCTGCGGGGTAAATTACAATTTTGAAGTGGAACAAATTAAATCGGATATTACAATTACATCGGGTATCCAAAAATATGTGGATTTGGCAGAGAATCACTTCATTGCCGGTGCGGAAATATTTTACGACAATATTTTTGCTTTGCGGTTGGGTTATATGTCGGGTTACGAATCGAGGGGATTATCATTCGGCGCCGGTTTGGTTTGGAACAATTTAAATTTCGATTATGCGTTTGCCCCGTTTTCTTATGGATTGGGCACTATTCATTCAATTTCTATTATATGTAATTTTTAACCTAAAAATATAATATTTATTTTTTTATTTATGATTTATAAAGCTAAAAATATAATATTAATTTTTATTATCTTAGTTTTAGTGATATGTTCTTGTGAAAACAGTGAGGACATAGGGAACTATTCACTTACGTTTATTAACGATGTTGTTGAAGTAGACCCTAATTTTTTGATATTAAAAGACAAATCATTTGTTTTTTTAGAAAATAGAGATAGTATATTTCAATTATATAAATATAAAAATAATAAAATAAAAAAAATAAATATTAGTAAAAATAGTGTTTTTAACCCGTTCCTTATAAAGGGTCGAATAGTTGTGCTAAGTGATTTTAACGGAGATGAGAATTTTAAGGTAGTCCCTAATTTGTTAGAAAAATATTTAAATGGCAAATATATTAAAAAGATATTTTCATTTAATAACGGATACTATATAATCTATCAAAAACAAGATTTAACAGAAATATCTTTTATAAACTTAATTACAAATAAAAAAAACAAAATTTTTAGATATGAAAAAGTATTTAATGGAATGTCATATTCACAGAAGGGAAACTTTTTTGTTTTTAGTTACGATGATCATTTAATTTATTATGATATAAGAAAAAATAAATCATATAAGTTGACTGAAAATATAGAGGGTAGAAAAATAAGTCCTTTTATTTATAACAATAGTTTGTTTTTTATTAACAATTATTATTCAGAGTATTTTGCGATATATACTTTAGATTTAAATAAAATTAACTCAAGAGCAAAAATATTTTATAAAACTAAAAATGATTTAAAGCTACCTAAGTATGATGGAAAATACTTGTATTTTATTGAAATTATAAATAATGAATACTTATTAAAAAGAAAAAACTATAAAACAGGTATAATTGAAAAATTAACAAATAAAGGTGTTGTATATAATTATGATTTTCTAGATAGTAAACACCTAATAATCTCTTACAGCGATTTTAATACACCACGGTCAATAAATATATTTAATATTAAAAATAAATATATGAAAAATATAAGTGGAAATACAATAAATATTGAGGCTGAGTATCTGTATTTTAGGAAAAATAAATATATGTCTGCTGCATATGAATTTTATCCAACGTTAATTAAAAAAATAAAGGGGATAATTTTATTTTTCCATCCAGGATTAAATTCGGATTTTTCACCAAGATGGGATACAATTTTAATGACTTTAGTTGAAAACGGTTATAAGATATACGCACCAAACTATCCTATGTCATTCGGTTATGGAAAAAGTTATGCTTTATCTGATTTTAAATCTGCAGTAATGGATATGATAAAATGGAAAAAATATTTGAAAAGAACATATCCTAATAAATCGTTATATCTTATGTCTGCAAGTTCAGGTAATATTATAATGGAAAATGTTTTGGCTAGTGAATGTAAAGATGTAAATGCCTCTGTCTCGCTTTTTGGTTTGATAGGCACAAAACCAAATAGCAAAACACTCTATGTACTTGGCAAAAATGATCCTTATGTTAATTATAAATTTAGAATTAACCAATTAAAAGAAGCGATGAAAAATAAGATAGAATTGAAAGTTGTAACTTATAAAAACGAAGGGCATTGGTTCAGACGAAAGAAAAATATAAAAAATGCTGTTGTCAAAATATTAAATTATTTTGAAAATAATAAATAATAAATATTATTTTTAAAATTTATAATATATAGTTGAAATTACCATAGAATTAATATTAGTGCCTTAATGATTCTTTTAACTTTCTCGCTTCATTGATTATTGTGTTTGAATAATTATTATAAAATTTTGGTCTCATTTTTAGAACTTTTTTAATTTCTAATTCACATAGGGTGTCTTTTTGAATATTATAATACAATTTTGCCAAAAGCAAATGAGGTAAAAGAAGGTTTGGAAGCTTTTTTGATAATTTCTTAAATATTTTTTCAGCTTTTTCGTAGTTGCCAAGATTCATGTATGCAAAACCTAAAGAAATATATGCATTTTTATCACTGAATGAATTTAATGATTTCTGTATATAATCAGTTGCTTTTGTAGTTTTTCCAGAATTCAAATAAGCAGCTCCTAAGTTAAACTTTATTTCGCCCATATGAGGTAATATTTTCAATACTTTATTATAATTTTTTATTGCATCATCCCATTTTTCTTGTTTTACTAAATTAATTCCTTTTTGCCAAAAATAATAAGCTTTAGCTTTTTGCAATGTAGCACTTAAAAAAAATAATGTTACAAAAATTGCAGAACTGCTAAGTATTAGTTTTGTTTTTTTTGTCAAATAGAAAGAATAATTAAATTTTATAACCGCGTTATATAAAAAAAAGGATTTAATAAACCGACTTTTTGTATATTTCTTAACATGTAAAGTCCATAAATGGGATATAATGGACATATTTAAAAAAAACAATAGAAAAATTGGTATTACATTGTGTAATATAGTATCAACAAAACTGTGAAATAATATTATTAGCAAACTAGTTAAAATAATACGTAGTATTTTATTTTCTAAGTTAGTTGTTTGTTTTAATAATTTTATTCCTTTATAAAAATTCAAGAAAATAATTACTAAAAATATACTTAAACCAAGTATTCCGGTCTCCGCAAAAATTTGTAAATATTCATTATGGCATTGTCTTAAGATATCGGCATGATAATAATATTTTTCATTTCCCGTTTCTTTGAAAAACAATTCTTGATAGTCTAAATATTTATAAAAAAAATTACCATAACCAATTCCAGTAATTGGTCGCGATGATATCATCAAAGAAGCGACTTTCCAAGCAAATATTCTGCCTTCAGCAGATGTTTCGTTCATTTTATATATTTTAACAAATCCATCAACTACCAAGAGAATAATAATTAATAAAACAAATGTATATATTTTTTTATATTTAGCTTTTTTAATATACAACATAATATTTGGAAAAAAATAAAAGATAAGACCAAAAAATAAAGCAATCCATGCTCCCCGACTTTTTAAAACGATTATAAATAAAAAAATGACTGTTATTCCAATTAAATAAAAAAATCTGTATAGATTATTTTTATTAATTATAACGAGTAAAAAGAGGAATGGAAAAATGGCTGCAAAATAACCACTAATCCAATTGGGATTACCGAAAGTTCCCCTAACTAATATTTTTTTTGAAAAAAATAAGTTATGTAATGAGATTGACGCTAAATCTAAATGTGAAGTAATTAAGTATATCTCGAATATTGATACTAATAAAAAAAGATTAGAAATATTTAATAAAACCCTAAAAATATAATTTATATCAAAAGATAAAATAATTTGCAATAAAAAATAGAAAATTGTTAGATACAATAAGACAGAAAAAGCAAAATAATAGTTGTCAGATTTAATGGAAAAGAAGCTTAATAAAAAAATTAGTATAAAGCGAAAGAGAATACTTGAGTCTAGTATATTAATATAAAATATAAATTTATTATTATAAATTATAGAAATAAAAACAATTAAGAATAAAAGAATTGTAAAAAGCTCAAGAATTAACAGTTTTGGAATTTGAAAAGAAAATTTGAAAAATTTGCTGTAGGCTAACGGTACTGTAATTAAAATCAAATATACTATTAATTTTGAAAAAGTTAATGTACTATCACTAAGATTATATCTTTTTAATATCATTAGATTATTTAATATTAACAGTAACAGATTTTAAAACAGAAGAACCAAAATAACCGTATGCGCCTTCAATTCCGGCTGACTGTAAAAATTGATTAAAATGCTCATGGTAATTTTTATCGTATGCTAATATATTTATTTCTGCTTTGCCGGTAGTATAAATATCATTATAAATATAAACTGTATCTTGTGTTACAAATTGTCTATCTTTAGCAATGGTACCTTTCCCTTTATGTATAAATACTTTTCCGATATAACCCATTGCAGAATCACTCTTTTCCCATTTTATTTCTAAACCTTTTCCATTTCTTATATCTTTTAATTTAAAAGTTGAATTAGAAGTTGGGAATATAATATTAAAATCCGAAGGCGTTGTTGTAGAACCAATAATATGTTTGTTATCTATAAGTATATCAATTTTATAATTTGTATTCGGGTAGAGTTCTAATTTTTTTGAATTAGTATAATAAAGCTTCCTTTCCCAATAATTCGCATTATTATTAGACAAATCTTTGACAAAAAATGAACTAAAATTCATTTTTTCATTAAATAAAATTATATCTGCATTTTTCAAAAAAAAATTATCAGGGGAAAATTTATAATATTCTGGTTCATTATTAGTAACTATTTTATAAATATAAAGTTCTTGATTTTCCTTGCCAACAACAAGATTAAACAATACACTTTCTGAAAACATTTTGTTTTCAGATATATTATTAAATTCACATCCGTAAGTGATAATTATTAGGAAAATTATTATAAATTCAAGGAAATATTTTAGTTTAAAAATCAATTACCACTCCTATTGTTGGAACTATTATAGAACCTCTAACTGTATCGTCCATACTTCTATTACGTTTTTCAAAACCAATCACATTAGGACTATTATAAACATTTAAAATTTGCAAGTAGGGTTTGAATAGAAATTTACCCCAAAATAATGAACCTGATAAACCAATATCTAATCTATGGTATGCTGGGGTTCTTTTTGAATTTTTACTTCCCATTATAGGAAATAATGAAAAATCATCATCATCATAAAAATTATCTTTTAAAGTTACAGTCTCTCCGCCTATATATTTACCAATTATTGGTGTATAAGGAAGACCGGTCGCAAAGGTCCAAAATGCGGAAAAAAACCAAGATTCCGATAATTGAATGTTAAATAGAATTTTAATATTATGAGTTCTGTCTATTCTTATAGGATAGTAGTAATCACCGTTCGATTTTGCCGAGCGGGATAAAGTATAGCTTAACCATCCTGAAATATACCCGATTTTTTTCTTAAGTAAAATTTCGATTCCCGTTGAATAACCATTTTCATAACTATAATGATTTAATTCTTGAGGATAAAACGAAAATAAGTGTCTTCTTTTATTATAGTAACCGCTTATTTCAAGTGAAGTTCCGAATATGAATTTGTTAAAAATTATATTAATGTTTGTATTACTTGAATTTGCAAATTGTGCTTTATCTTTTGGTAAAAAATAAACTGAAAATGGATCTAGTAAGAATGTATTCCGATCCTTTTTAACATAAAGATATTGAAAATATTTACCGTAACTAAATGTTAAATCAATATTATCATTAATCTTGTAATTAATATTGAAAGAAGGGGTTAAAAGATTTATTTTTGAATATTTTAGATAACTAGTCCGAAATCCGAGTGTAATATTTAATGATTTTGTAAAAATAATTTTATCACGAAAAAAAATGTTGTAAAATTCTTCTTTATTATTTTCTAAAAATATTTTCGGCGCAAAATCAAAGAAAGTATCTTCGGCGTTAAAACCAAATGAAGATAATTCACTTTTACCCAAATTCCAATCATACGAAAGATTGATTTTCTTTAGCACAAAACCTAATTGTATGTCTTGGCCCGTTAATTTATAATTTAATCTAACAGAATATGAAACGTCTTTAATTATATTATTTATTTTGCTTCTCGTATATTTCGAATTATAATAACTCTCCCCTTTTGCTACAAATGATGAAGAAGTATAATAGATTTGTGAGACGATTGAAATTTTATCATTGAATAGGTGAATATATTTAAAATTATACAAATCATTTCCCCAGGTTGGCTTTTGTGAAACATTAATATTTGAATAAAGGTTGTCATCAAACATCTTCAAAAGATCACGTGAAAGGAGTAAGCTCAGACTAATTTGATTTTTTTTATCAATTGGATAATTATATTTTGCATAGCCGTCATAAAAGTAATATGGAAATTCACCGATATTTTTCTTGCGATTATAAAATAGAGCAGCAACTAAATCAAAATAAGTTCTTCTCCCGGCTAAAATCAATGAACCTTTCCCAATTGGTAATTCACTATAAAATTTTGATGAAACCAGACCTATTGAAACCGAAGAATTTATATTTTCGAAATTACCGGGTTTTGTCTGAATATTTAATGCGCCTGATAAATAACCCCCGTATTTATTGGGGTAGTTGGAGGGGTATAATGTTTCTTTTTCAATAATATCAGTATTGAACATACTAAAAAAGCTTCCTAAATGATATGGATTATATACAGGAACATCATCTAGCGCTATAAGAGTTTCATCAAAATTTCCGCCTCTAAGATAGAGTTGTGCAGAAAAATCGTTTAAGGAAGTCACGCTTGGTAAAGCTTGAAAAGCTCTTAGCGCGTCTGTTTCGCCTACTTGAGGAATACGGCGAAAGTCGCCCTGCTGCAATTCATAAGTTTTATATTTTACTTTTTCATAATATTTTTTACCACTAACTGTTATTAAGTTAATTTTAATAGGTTTGGGGATTAGTCTAAAAAATAAAGTCGCTTCTTTCTCGCTATCTTCAAGTTTTATTGTTTTAGTTTCTTTTTCATAACCAAGCATTTTAACTGATACATTAAATTTACGCAAGGCGACACTAAATGAAAAAAATCCTTTATTATTTGTTACTGCAACGGCACTATCGGAAATAGTTATAGTAACGCCGGCAAGTTTTTCATTTGTTTTATCATCAAATACTATCCCTTGTATTTTGGTAGTCTTTGATTGAGCAAAAATTATATTAAGTAATATTAAATAAAAAAAATACAACTTATAAAATTTATTTAAAAACATTCCTTGTGTTATAATTTATGTATTTCAGTAAAAATATTATCACAAATTGACTAAAATTATTTAGTAGCCTATATACATAAATTTGTATCAAGTTAATAGTTTAATCATAGGCTAATAAATTATTATTAGTTATTTGCACTATGCATCAATATGAAAATTTCATCTCCATCTTGATCTCGCTATATTTGCTTATATCACCATCTACTAACGTCCTTTTAAAACCACCACCCATGTCATCATATATATCAGTAGTAGAAAGATAATTGTTATTCTCGTCATAAACTAGGTAATAATCCGTATCGCATATTAAATCATCAGCGCCACTAAACCAACTATCCCAATCATACATTTCAATATTGTAAACAGTTGGAATTATAATGTACCCCAAAAACTGGACAAGAATTTAAGGTGGAAAAATCGTAAATTAACAAAAAACAAAGGAGAGAAGAAATGTCCAGTAAGAGGAAAAATTTTTCTAACCAATATAAGGCAAAAGTTGCCTTAGAAGCAATAAAGGGGCAAAAGACGAT
>JALVFE010000003.1 GCA_027030245.1 Melioribacteraceae bacterium | reverse complement strand
GCGGATTCATCAATCATTAAATTATAAAACACCAGCAGAGGTGTACTTTAAATGAATAATGAACTTAGTATATTATTACACCTTAAATTATTTATAAATCTGTTCAATACATGGGGTACAGATAAGATATAATTACTAGTCAAAAAAGTTTGCTCACTGATACACAATAGGTATCGGGGGTGTGATTATTGTTTCACACCCGCTACATAAGGAACATAATGTTGATCGCTGTGCATGATATGAACAACAATCCAATTCGAAAGAAAACTTAGTAAATCGGTGTAAACTTCATGCGAATTGTATGAGCACTTTGCTTGCAACTTATTTAACTTATCGATAAACTTTTGATGCTGTTTCTTATGAGCTTCCAAATCGGGATAATTATTTTGCTCCATATACTTTTCTTCGGAAGTAAAATGATATTTGGTATAATCAATCAATTCCATAAAAACACCTCGAACATCTTCTCTTTTAAATTCTTCCTTCCATGCTTCATTCAACCGGTTAATTAAATCGATTAGCTTTTTGTGCTGAGCATCGATTTCATCGATGTGAACGCTTAGTTTATCAGACCATTCCAGAAGTGCCATTATTTCTCCGAGTTTTGTTTAACTAAATTGATGCCTTTGTTTTTGTATTATCGGATATCGGGTTTAAATATTTAATATAAAAAAAGAAAAAAATGTCAGTATCAAACAAATTGCGGTTATTTATATATTGATGTATGAAATTTTTTACGTTTCCCCAAGGTGATAAAATGAAGAGATTTTTGATTTTAATCGTATTGTTCAATATTGTGGTTATTGCTCAAACAAAAAAAATCCATCACGAAATAACCGCAAAAGTATTTCCGCAAAATTCATACATTGAAGTAACGGACGAAATAAGAGTTCCGCCTGAACTTTCCGAGAACACTATAAAATTCAAACTGAACGCAAACCTTAAACCATTGCTAAAAACCAAAGGGATAAGATTAATTATTACGGGCGTTAACGTTCCCGCTAAAGATATCGGAATGGATAGGGACGATGCGGGAAATAAAAATAAATTATTGCTTAACGAATATGAACTTTTGCTGAAAAAAGACTTCCCCGCCGGAGTAAAATTCAAACTTGTTTACAAAGGGAAAATTCATTCCCCGGTAAAACAAAGCGAAGAAAATTATCAACGCGGATTCAGCGAATCGCCCGGCATCATCGATACCCTTGGTATTTACCTTGCCGGTTCAACTTATTGGGTGCCTCAATTTAAAGACCAATTAATTACTTTCAACCTTAAAACCGTTTTACCCAAAGGCTGGAAAAGCGTTTCCCAAGGTAAGCGCACCGAAAGTAAAAACGAAATAGATTTTCACATCGATGTATGGAATTCACCCGAACCGCAAGAAGAAGTTTTTCTCATCGGGGCAAAATTCACGGAATACCAATATCCCGTTGGGAACGTATTGGCTATGGCATTTCTAAGAACACCCGATGAATCGCTTGCAAATAAATACCTGGAAACCACCGCACAATATTTGGAAATGTACAGACAGCTGATAGGTCCTTATCCTTATTGGAAATTCGCTTTGGTGGAAAACTTTTGGGAAACCGGTTACGGAATGCCTTCGTTTACACTGCTCGGACAAAAGATAATCCGTTTCCCGTTCATTCTTCATTCTTCTTATCCTCACGAACTGTTACACAATTGGTGGGGAAACAGTGTATATGTCGATTTCAAAAACGGAAATTGGTGCGAAGGTCTAACGGCTTACATGGCGGATCATCTGATAAAGGAGCAACGTGGGAAAGGCGTTGAATACCGCCGATCAACATTACAAAAATTTACAGATTACGTTAACGTAAAAAACGATTTCCCTCTTAAAAAATTTATTTCGAGATATAATGCATCAAGTGAAGCAATAGGTTACGGTAAATCGTTAATGATGTGGCACATGTTACGAATAAAAACGGGTGACGAGAACTTTGTTAAATCGTTCCAACACTTTTACCGCAATTACAAATTTAAAGTCGCTTCCTTTGATGATATCCGGAAATCCTTCGAAGAAATTACGGGGGAAAATTTCAAACCGTTTTTCGAACAATGGGTAAACAGAAAAGGAGCGCCCGTCCTTAATTTGAAAAACATTGAAGTCAAACCTTTGCGCGATTTTTATGATGTAACAATCGAGTTTGAGCAAACCCAATCCGGCGATGCATTTGCAATCGATATTCCGGTTTATATTTTAACTTCAGAAGGAATGCACCCGGAAAAAGTATCTATGAATAAGAAAAACGAAAGATTTAGCATAAACGTAAAAAGCAAACCACTCCGCGTTTATATCGATCCTTACTACGATGTATTCAGAAAAGTGGACCCCAACGAAGTGCCTCCGGCATTGTCGACGGCTTACGGCGCCAAAAAATCTTTAATTGTTTTACCAGCAAATTCATCCGATAAAAAATTATACGAAAAGTTTGTTCAAAACTGGATTAACAAAAAAGAAGACCGGTTTGATGTTGTGACTGACGACGAAGTGGAAACTTTGCCTGAAAACAAATCCGTTTGGATTTTGGGATTCGAAAATAAATTCTTAAATCAATTCGGCAATATAATTAAAAAGCATGATGCCGCCGTTTTGAAAAATTCGGTTAAGTTCGGGAAAAAAGAAATACCTGCGGAAAATAAATCTTTCATAATTTCGGCAAGAAACCCCAAAAACGTAAAAGAAGTTTTCGTATTCTTTTCGGTAAACAACGAAAAAGCAATTCCGGGCTTGGTGAGAAAACTTCCCCACTACGGCAAATACAGTTACTTGGCTTTCGAAGGCGATGAACCGACAAATATTGAGAAAGGTCAGTGGAAAACCGTTAATTCGCCGCTTATAAAAACTCTGAATAAATCTGCCGGAGACGTAAAACCCAAATTTCCCGAAAGAAAAGCTTTGGCAAAGCTTGCACCCGTTTTTTCGGCAAAGCGAATGTTGGAACATGTAAATTTTCTTGCTTCTGCGGAAATGAAGGGGCGCGGTCTTGGCACTCCCGAATTAGACAAAGCCGCCGGATATATTGCAAACGAATTTAAAAAAGCCGGATTAATTCCGTCCGGGGATAATAAAACTTACTACCAAAACTTTACGCATAATTTTAAAGACAAAGGTAAAATAGAAATAAAAAACATAGTTGGAGTTATACCCGGAAATGATCCGGAATTGAAAAACACTTATGTAATAATCTCCGCTCATTACGATCATTTGGGTTTAGGTTGGCCCGACGTAAGAAAAGGTAACAAAGGAAAAATTCACTACGGCGCAGACGATAATGCAAGCGGAGTTGCTGTTTTACTCGAGTTGGCAAAATCATTGGCTAAATCGGCAAAACCAAAAAGAACCATTATGTTTGTTGCTTTTTCGGGTGAAGAAGCGGGACTTCTCGGGTCGAAATATTTCGTAAAACACTTTCCCGCCACGCCCGATAACACAATTGCGGATATTAATCTCGACACTGTCGGAAGATTGGAAGGTAAAAAATTATTAATACTAAACGGCAACAGTGCAAGGGAATGGAAATTTATTTTTATGGGAACAGATTTCGTAACCGGAATACCAACCGATTTGGTAACCCAGCAATTGGATGCAAGCGATCAAGTTTCTTTTATACGCAACGGGATTCCGGCAGTACAATTTTTCAGCGGACCTAATTTGGATTACCACCGCCCGACGGATACGCCGGATAAAATTGACGCCGACGGAATGGTTAAAACTGCTACCGTGGCAAAGGAAGTAATTAATTATTTAGCCGATAGAAAAGAACCGTTGAATTTTCAAGGTGAAATTGCATCCGGCAAAAAGGTTACGAAGTCCGCCGTGAAAAATAAAACGACAAGAAGAGCAAGCACCGGCACAATTCCGGATTTTGCTTTCAACGGAAAAGGAGTAAAAATTGGCGGCTTGGTGCCTTCTTCGCCTGCGGAAAAAGCCGGGCTTCAAAAAGGTGATGTTATAAAAAAATTCAACGGTGAAACCGTTGCCAATTTACGGGACTACTCGAATTTACTAAAAAAACATCAACCCGGCGATAAAGTTGTTTTAACGGTGGAAAGAAACGGGAAAACCATTAACGTTGAATTAATATTGGGTGAAAGGTAAACTTCCGGTAAAAATATTTTTCCGGATTACCTTCAAAACCGTTACGATTTAACAGACGAAAAGCAAAGAAAATTTATAGGTTCGTAAATGTTTTATTCCACCAGCTTTTCATCTAAAACGGAATTAACAAAATCGCGCAAGCTTTGCATTTGAGTTCTGGCTTTGCGTCTTCCGTTGTAAATTATATAAAATACCAGTGCGATAATTACAACCGCAACGGCAATTATAGTTAAAGCCGTACTGTAATCGTGACCCAAAGTTAAAAGGGAAAAGAGCCACATTAGCGACAATACAATTGTGGTTCCCGCTCCGAAGAAAATAAACATCGTAAGTGTGTAGGTGGATGGATTCGGTCCGATGTTTTCAAAAATTTTTGTTTTGGATTCATCTTCTTCGCATCGCTCCACCGAAATAGTCATTTGAGGCGACCACCATTCTTGCAGAGCGGGCGGAATTTTCAAAAATATTTTTTCGTTTACAACATGACCGTAAACATTTTTATTTTCTTTGGATAATTTATTTTTAAATGATTCTAAAATTTCTTCGGGTTGACCGGTAACTTCATATCTTTTCTTTAATTTAATCCCCAGTTCGTCTTTCTGCATAAATTCTTCCGGATTTATTATATGGTTTGGATTTAAGAAGTGTAAAAAATACAAAATATCTTTTTATAAGGAAAGCGGGAAGCCGTGTTATAAGTGTCATGCTGTTCGCCGCAGGAGGATTCGCACGGATTTCGTCACAGATTTTCACAGAAGTGATTCACTGCTACCACCGTCCACACGGTGGTATAAAACGTAAGAAACGCAAAACGTAAGGGATGCAAACCTTGCGTCCCAATAATTAGATTTGATTAGCGAAATAGCTGCAATGTTTCAAACATTAAAAACCGCCCGAACTCCGTAGGGGGTTCAATATTTATAATAATCATAATCCCATTAACGTTAAAACCCCAGCGGGGTGACACCTTTTATTTGTATTTTGATTAATCTGTGCCGCTCCTAGCGGAGTTTTGGTTTTTATGTTAGAATGATTGTTCTATAAATATGCCACGCCTGACGGCGTTTGCGGGTTGAAATGGAGAGTTCACTTTAGATCCCGAAACGAGTTCGGGATGACAGGTTATAAGCAATCCACCATTTGCGGATGGGATGACAGTTTAATTTTTATGTCAGCGCTTTTTTCTCAATCCAAAAAATTACGAAATATATGTTTGAAAACGGATTTTAATTTTTGAGATAAATCTTTCAACGTCTTCAACTTTCATATTTTGCACTTCGGCAATTTCTTCAACCGATAAATTACCGAAAGCATACAAATCCAAAATGGACTGACTCAATTCGCTCAATTCCGCATAAAGCTGACCGAGTGTTTTTCTCTTTTCCAAATCTTCGCTTATGCCTTTTTCTTCCAAATCAAGAGATTTAATAAGGTCTTCTTCCAAAGATTTACCCAAAATAATTAAGTTCGGTTTAAATTCTTCTTGCTTGTAAGAAATATCATCCAATTCATCAAACATCACAAAATCGCCGTCGGCATCAACTGTAAAATTTTCTTCCAATGTTTTTAATTCTTCTTTCATTATTTCATCGATGTCGACTTTTTTAGTTCGCCAATTCTCCGTTTTTATTTTTTCGCTTAGTAATTCATTCGTAATCATAAAAAGCTTTAATTTTAAACTATCCGGATTTTTATCGGAATCATCAAATTCGTTAAAAACTTTCAAGTAAATTTCATCAAGTATATCATCGGGAGTATACATACCTTTGGGAATCTTTTTTTTGGTCTCGGCAATTTTAAGTTTTGTGCGGATATACTTTCGCAAATTTGGAATGAACTTGGATAAAACTTTTCCAAAATCTTTAATATTGTTTGTGCGTTTATACTCGGTTAGAACAGTTAGATCGTTGTTAACTTCATTCATTTTCCGTCTCCTTTTTCAAATTAAATTCTTCCGTGCAATTATATTTTGAAATTGCTAATTTGTTCCCAATGTTAATTTGAGCAAGAAGAATAAATTTCCGAATAATAAACAAACTGCCGGGAGGTAAACCATGCTTAAAATAATTCGGGTAGTTTTATTAACTGCCGTTATTTTCACCGCCTTACATTCCAATACGAGAGCCCAAGAAAAAACATGTGAATATCTTGATTTTAAAACACCCGGTGAATATCAAGCAGCGGGGATTCAAATGATAAAGCTCAAAGAAGGATACAAGGTCTGGACGAAACGTTTCGGAAATAGTCCGATGAAAGTGCTTTTACTGCACGGCGGACCCGCATTTACACACGAATATATGGAATGCTTCGAAAGCTTTTTCCCGAAAGCGAACATAGAATTTTATGAATACGATCAATTGGGGTCTTATTATTCCGATCAACCGGATAACGACAGTTTGTGGGTTCTTGACCGGTTCGTGGAAGAAGTGGAGCAAGTACGCAAAGCCCTTGGCTTAAACAAAGATAATTTTTTCCTTCTCGGAAATTCATGGGGCGGTTTGCTCGCAATGGAATATGCGGTCAAATATCAAGAAAATTTGAAAGGGTTGATTATTTGCAATATGACTTCGAGTTTTGACAAATATGTTGTTTACAATACAAAATTGCGAAATCAACTCAGACCTACTTTGTTAGACACACTCAAGTATTACGAAGAACGAAAAGATTTTCATAATCCGGTTTACCAGGATTTGGTCTTCAAAGAATATTACACGCGCCATATTTTGCGCATGCCGATAGATAAATGGCCCGAACCTGTGATGCGGAGTTTCAAACACATGAACGCACACGTTTACGAATTTATGCAAGGACCGAGCGAATTTGTACCCGGCGGAAATTTGCAAGGCTGGACGATTACCGACCGTCTTCCGCAAATTAAAGTCCCGACTCTTTCGGTTGGAGCCAAATACGATACGATGAATCCCGAAGATATGAAAGAAATTTCTGAATTGGTTCAGAATGGCAGATATTTATATTGCCCGAACGGAAGTCACATGGCAATGTGGGACGACCAAGAATTTTTTATGAACGGTGTAATTAAATTCATTAAAGATGTTTATTACGGTAGATTCGGCAAAGAAAAAAATTAAAGCCAATCGGGTGTTACCATATCGAGTAAACGCCTGAGCATATCTTTGTTATGATTTGTAATTTCCTCTTTTCGGGGAATAGGGTTGTAGGAAGGATTGGGATCGTGAAAAGAATCGCTGATTTTAATTCCCAGTCTTTCCTCCCATTTTTGTTTCCATGCAACAGGTAATTTATCCGGAATTCCGGAGCCGGTTAAAACCAAATACAATAAACTCCATATTCTCGCGGTTGCCACAAGCGAATAACCTCCTCCGAAAGTAAACATAACCTTTCCCTTTGCGTACGCATCGGTTTTCTGCAAAATGATTTTGTATATCTTTTCGAAATCGTTTGTGGTAAGCATTAAATCCGCAAGGGGATCCGAAAAGTGCGGGTCGGCTCCCGCTTGCACGATTAAAGCATCCGGTTTGAAATACGATAAAGCTTCGTCCAACAGTTTTTCTAAAACAAAAATGTAAGAATCACCTTCCGTAAAAGGTTCAAGGGGTAAGTTAAGTTTGAGCGATCTCCCCATTCCCTTTCCCGATTCGTAAATCCACCCTGTTCCCGGGAAAAGAAATTCGCCCGATTCGTGTAAAGAGATAGTCATCACTTTATCGTCATCGTAAAAAAGTTCTTGTACGCCGTCGCCGTGATGCACATCGATATCGAGATAAGCAACATGCCAACCGTGCAACGTCATTTCCTTAATTGCCAATGCCAAATCGTTATACAAACAAAAACCGGCAGCCAGGTTTTTACGGGCATGATGAAACCCACCGCCGAATTGCAACACTTTGTTAAATTTACCTTCCAACAACAATTTTGCTCCGTGCAATGTTCCGCCCGCAATGTATCTCGCAGATTCCGCCATTCCGGTTTTAACGGGATTATCGGCTGTACCCAAACCGTACTGCTCAAAATTTTCCGCCTCAATTCCCTTACCGGCTTTTTCAACAACTTCAATATATTCCGGGTCATGAATGATTTCCAGTTTTTCCGGTGGAACAACTTCCGGAGTTTCAAACTTCAATTTGTGACCCAATTCCGTTAAAAGCTCCGTAACCATTTGAATGCGGAGCGGACTGAACGGATGCCGGTCGCCTAAATCGTAATCCAAATATTTCGGGTGAACAACTAATCCGCACATGACATTTGAGTCGGCCATATTACTTCGAAACCGGCATTGCAAAGACCTTGCGCAATTCCGCGGATATCTATTGTGCTGATCCGCAACACAATTCTGATTTTCCCGTTCACCGCGGGATAAGTAAGAATGGAATGAATATTAACTTTCCTTTCCGCCAAATGTTGCGCAAGTTTTGCTAATTCCCCTGGTTTATCCGATAAGTTAATTTCCAATCTGCCCGAAGGACGGTGAACTCCGGTAAGCTTAAGCAAAGCATCAAGCATATCGGAAATTGTAACGATTCCAACGAGCGCATCGTTTTCCATAACAGGCAAACAGCCAATTTTGTTTTCTCGCATTAACTTTGCCGCCACATCTATCGGATCCTTCGGGTGAACGGTTATCACATTTTTAACCATAATTTTTCCTACTTCGTCCTCCGGTTGAAACGGTACTTCGGCTAATTTACTTGTAGCCGAACGTAAATCGCGGTCGGTTATTATTCCAACCAATTTACCATTCTCCAAAACGGGCAGATGCCGGATATTTTTTTTCAGCATCAATTCGTATGCAGCGAACAATTTTGTATCCGGAGAAATAGTTACGGGTTCTTTATGAATTATTTCTTGAACTAACATTTAATCATACCTCTTTTAGTAAGAAGGTCTTTTTATTCCCGAAGTTTTCAACTCCATTTTAACTTCGGGTGAAATGGCAATTTGTCCTTTACAAAAAACTGTAATTTTCAAACTCCAAAGCCAGGGGATTTCCTCAATCAACTGGGAAATTTTACCAAGTATTTCTTTCATTTTGTTTGTGTTGTTAATATTCAAATCCTTAATAATTTCATTAATATCCCTATCGGTAAGCGGAGTAATCCGAAGAACGGATTTAGAATTTTTTCTGCATTCGATTAAGGGTCCGAACAAAGAATCCGTTTTAACTTTAACTTCTGCCCTCTCGGCAACATCCTTTACGGTAAGGGCGATATCGAGGTTAAAGTTTTTCAAAATTTTAACCGCATCGGAAGGTTTCACTTGAATAATTTCATCTTTACCGGAATTACTTTCGATTATTTGCAATACCAGTTTTCTACTCTCTTCGGCTTTAATATCTTCGAACCAAACCATTTCGCCGTGCGGAACATTTTTGAAGTTTACATATTTCACTATTTTTCCCAAGGCTTTAGGGGCAGCTTCGGGGAACCGGAAAGCGGGAAACATCCGTTTTTCGTCGTCTTCCTCGATTAATGATACCGATCCGACTTCGCCCATCAAACAAAGCAGAACGGGTTTTTGCACTTTGGTTGTTTCTTCGGCTTTTTTAACTCCGTTTCTGATTGCTTTTGCGAACGGTTGCGTTGTGCAATTACCAACGCAAGCATAACCGATTAACAACGCATCCACATTATCGTTTATTAAAGCTTCGAAGACGGTTTTTTCATAATTTTCCGGGGAAGTGAAAGCTCCAAGATTAACCAAACCCGGTCCGGCAATATCCAAACCGTTCGCTTCGCACGAATCGGCGAATATGGTTGCCATTCCGGCCGAATTTGCGATAATGCTTACTTTGTTACCTTTTGGCAAAGGTTGGTGAGCCAAAACCAAAGCAATATCGAACAGGTCTTCCAGGGTTTCCGCAAGAATTACTCCGGTTTGTTCGAACAATGCTTCCACTTCCACATCGCCGGCGCCCGGAATTCCACTCCGTTTTTCTGTAGCTTTTTTACCTTCCCTGCTCCTTCCGCTCTTTACGCATAAAACCGGTTTTTTGTAAGACATTCTTCTTGCGACGCGCACAAATTTTCTGGGATTTTTAAAAGACTCGAGATACATAATTGCCATTTTTGTATCCGGGTCTTCTTCCCAATATTGAAGCAAATCGTTTCCAGTTACATCAGCCCGGTTTCCCGCCGAAACGAAATAAGTAAACCCGAGACCGTGTTCCGTTGCGTATTCCAAAATTACAAGGCCCAATGCCGCCGAATGCGAAAAGAATCCCGCTGGACCGCGCGGAGCCATTTCCGGCGCTAAACTTGCGTTAAGTAATATTTGCGGATTTGTGTTCATCACTCCCAAACAACTAGGACCTACAAGCCTAACACCGTTTGCTTGGATAATTTCAACCAATTGTTGTTGCCGTTTTTTCCCTTCTTCCCCAATTTCGGCAAAACCTGCCGAGACTATTACGAATCCTTTCGTTCCGGCTTTTATTGCTTCTTCTACTGCGGGTAAAACTTTCTCTGCGGGAACCGAAACTACTGCAAGATCAATTTTCTCGGGAAGCTCGGAAATTTTCGAGTAAGCTTTCACTCCGTTAATCGATATTGCTTCGGGGTTAACGGGATAAAGGGTTCCGGTAAATCCTCCGTTTAGTATGTTTCTGAAAATGATGTTCCCGATTGAATTTTGATCTCTCGATGCACCGATTACGGCAACGGTTTTGGGATTTAATATGGGGGAGAGAGAATTTGCAACCGCAATACGCTCGCGCAATTCGGCTTTTTTCCACAATGCCGCAGCGCTCCCAACCGGAAGTTCGATATGAATTGTATCGGAACTCCAAACCTGGTGAACGGTAAATCCCGAACTCTTAAATACATTAATCATCGGTTGATTATCGGGCAGAACTTCCGCTTCCAATTCTATTATTCCGTTTGCCGCAGCCAAACCGGCAAGCCGTTCCAAAAGCAAAGTACTTATTCCTTTACCTTGAAAATCATCTTCTATCAAAAATGCGATTTCTGCGGATCGCCCGTTGCCTGTTGCAGTATAATTCCCCACGCCTACAACTCTTTCGTTTTCGCCTTCTCCCGTAATTGCCAAAAGACAACCGGATTCTCTAAAATCGCCGGTACACAAATTTTTAATTAAATCATCGGAGACTTCCGAAACGGCTGCCATAAATCTCATATGTAAACTTTCGCGGGAGACCCTTTTCATAAAAGATTTAATTAGCGGAAAATCTGCGGGCGTGGCGGGCTTTAACAAAATTCCTTGTCCGTCTTTAAGTAAAACGTGCTCTTTGTAATCAAGCCCTTCAGTTATAATGCGAAACATAAAACCCCCGTTTCTAAAAGATGGGGAAATTCAATTATTAAATATAAAATTATTTTCTTAAAATGCTTCTCCTATTCCCAATTGAATTGAAGTTGTGTTCCAAAAACCCCGGTAGTCGTTTATCCTTTCACCGAAAGGACGTCTATCGAAGGGGTCGTAAGCTTTTACACCCAAGTCAATCCTAATCGGAGCGAAACTTGAATAATATCTTAGTCCGAATCCTACTGCGACGGCAAGCCCGTCGAATCTGAATTCTTTGTAACTGTTCCATGTGTTTCCAACATCAATAAATAAAGCCGTTCCGAAATTGCCGTAGATTCTGTTTCTCGTTTCAATGGAGCTTTCGAATAGGAAAAAACCGCCTGGAGTAATTCCTTTAAGAAGTACGCTTTCCAATTCCTCTTTTGTAATATTTTCGGGTAATTGATTGATGGTTGTAAGTGGAGGAGTAAGATCGTTTGTTTTCCATGCACGTACCGAGTTACTACCGCCGGCAATAAACCGTTCGTTCAAGGGGATACTAAATTTATCTCCGCGATATGTATGAATAAATCCCGTTTTAATTTTAATTCCGAAAGCATTTTCGTCATTCGCATATACGGGTAAATAAACCGAAGAACTAAGTAAAACTTTATAGTAGAGCGGAGCATTCATATTGTAACCGCCAATTTGGCCAAACAAATACGAAAGAGAGTTACCGTCTTCCAAATCAAGTGAAAGGCTATATCCGCGCGTTGGGAAAACATATTTATCCGTTTTATTGGCACCCAAATGTATTCCGAGCAATACATTCGTACTTTTACTGGTTAAAGGATTGATTATTAATGTATCGGTAAATATGGAAAATACGTTTTTTATATATTCCGTTTGGAAAATATATTCGGATGCTTGAATATTCAAATATCCCGAAAGCGAAGTAAGATAAGTATATTTGGGCAATTCAAAATTCAAACTGAGTTCCGCACCGATTAGTCTTGTGTTATATTGGTTTTGCTTTTTTTGAAGAGTGTAATAATTTTCCAATTTCGTGTAAATAGGTTTTCCGAGAATAAACGGTTGCTCAAGTCCGAGCCTAAAATCGATATATCCGAAAACATTATTTTCCGTAAGGGATGGATTCGAAATAAAATCAGCAATATTTTGTGCAGCCGAGGAAATGCGTGTTGTGAATTTTCTTGCTCCGCCAAGGAAATTCTTTTTCATAAAACTTAAACTGAACCCGAACTTGAAAGTATTTTCTTCGTTAATTAACACAAGCTCCGGTGAAAGCTCGTGTAAAAAGCCAACATCGGCGGCAATTTTGATTGGGACAAAATGATCGACAGTATCGCTAACAACACCGCTTACCAATGCGGAAGTAAACAGATTAGTTCGATACAAACGTATCTGGGCTTTTTTCAAATCGTATAAACTATAATAATTCCCGGGTTTCAAATCAGCTATTTCGTAAATCAAATCGTCGTCAACCAAATCCTTACCCTCGCCGGTACGCTCGACAAGTATATTATTTATTTTATATCTTCCGCCAGGTAAAAATTCCAGCTTAACATCCGTAGTGTTCAGCATTGTATCTATCTCAACAACAGGAAGCGAAGCTTTTGCAAGCATATACCCGTGATCATACAAAAAATTCAGTATAAAATTTTTATTAACCTCAACCAATTTATCGGAATATAGTGCAGTAGAATCGAGCGTAAGATCGGAATAAATCATTTTTTGAAATTCAACCGGAATTTTTTTCAATCCTTTTATGTCTACGTTTCTCACGCGAAATGCCGGACCGGCATCGATATTGAATGTCAAATAAGCTTCAAGGGTTTTGTTATCCAATTTATATTGCGATGATATTTTTGCCTTAAAATAACCATGCGCCATATAAAACTGCCGCAAGGCTTCAACGTCGGAAGGAATAAGCAACGAATCAAAGTAAATAGTATTTGTTTGAAAGGTCGTAATACTGTTTATTGCTTTTGATAACCACCCTGGTGATTCTTGAGCGGAAATGACACTCTCCAATTCCGAAGATGAAAACACTTTTTCCCCGGTAAATTCTATATCGACCAATTCATATTGTTGTTGGGCAAAAAGTATTTGTGATTTGTTATAATTGCCGGTGAGGATAAAAAGAACAGAAAACAAATAATATGTTTTAACACTCAATATTTTAATTAATAATCTTAACATCATCACCAATTTTCATAACGGAAAAAAGTTCGTCCATCCCCTCATTGCTTATTGCAATCGAGCCGTTTGTCCAATTAAACACAAACGGGAGATTTTTAAAGATAATATTAAATTTTCCCAAACCGTGAATGCTGATATTTCCGCCAAGTTGCGTATCGAAAGGCGGGCATTCGTTATTTTCTTGCGCGGATTTAATTTTATGAAATTCGCTTTCTGAAATTATCCCTCTTTTTAATCCTTCCGCCGCATCTTTAAGAGTAGGATAATTCAGCATCAATTTTTTGTAATACTCAGAACTATCAATTTTCTCACAAATTTTAAATTCCCCTACTGGTGTAACAAAATCGTCCGGGGCGGTTTTTACGCTACTGCGGTTTTTACCAAACGCAGCCCGGTATGTTTTAATTTTTGTATTTCCCGAATAAAGTTCAACGTAATAATTTTTTCTATCTACTACCAAATAAGGGTTATCAATCTTCTTAATCCCCTTTATTTTCATCGACTCTTGAAGAGTTAATTCGTTTATATTTAAAATAATTCCGTAGAGCAAAGTTCCGGCAAAGAACAAAATAATACTAAGAGAAATATAAATTACATTTCTTAACATTTCGGATAATATAAGCAAAATAAAGTTTTATAACAGACACAAAAATATCGGTTTTTAAGGGGAATTGAAACAAACGGCATCCCGCATCATACACCATTCATTGCGAACAAATCTGATATGGCAAAACAAATCACCGTTTCAAAGCATCCACAACAGCTATTGCCGTCATGTTCACAATATCATTCACCGTTGCACTTCGTTGTAATACATGAACCGGTTTTTTCATTCCCATTAAAATAGGACCAATCACCGAAGCGTCGGTTATTCTTTCAATCAATTTGTAAGCTATGTTTCCGGCATTCAAATCGGGGAAGATAAGAACGTTAGCCGCCGTTTTTAATCTGGAAAATGGAAATTCCGATTTTAAAATATCGGTTACCACTGCCGTATCGGCTTGCATTTCTCCGTCCAGAATAATATCGGGTCTTAATTTGTTAACAATTTCCACAGCTTCTTTAACTTTATTTGCTTCGGGGTGTTTAACGCTGCCGAAATTGCTGAATGACAGCATTGCCACACGCGGTTCTATATCGAATTCTTTAACGGTATCGGCAGTGCTTATGGCAATCTTTGCCAAATCTTCGGAAGTGGGATTTATATTAACCGTGGTATCAGCAAAGAAATACACTTTACGGTTCACTATAACAATGTACAAACCGCTTACTAAACCTATGTCCTCTTTAACCCCTATACATTGCAATGCTGGTCTGATTGTATTGGGATAATGTCTCGTTAATCCTCCCAATAACGTATCGGCATCGCCGTTTTTCACCATCATAGAACCGAAATAAGTTGGCTGTTTCATCAAACGCATAGCTTCTCTTTGTGTTACACCTTTCCGTTGACGCATCTGATAAAACTCATCGGCATATTTTGCTAAGCGTTCGTCCTTTTCGGGTTCTATAACTGTAAAAACATTTTTGTCGAAGCCGAAATTGGTTATCATATTCTCAATAACTTTTTTGTCACCCAACAAAATCGGCTCGGCAATTTGTTCGTGTACGGCAGCATCATAGGCAGCTCTTATAATTCTTTCTTCTTCTCCTTCGGGGAAAACCACTTTTTTCGGATTTCTTTGAGCTTTGTGTATCATCGCTCTTATCACTTCTTGAGAATAACCGAGTCGTTCTTTTAATTTTTCTTCGTAATCCAGCCAATCGTCAATTGTTTCACGAGCCACACCCGAATCGATTGCAGCTTTTGCCACTGCGGGAGCAACTTTCCAAAGCACGCGGGGATCGAAGGGTTTAGGAATAATATAATCCCTTCCAAAAGAAAATTCTTTGTTTCCGTATGCTCTGATTACAACTTCGGGAACTTTTTCTTTAGCCAAATTAGCAAGCGCTTTTACGGCTGCCATTTTCATTTCTTCGTTGATTGCTTTGGCTCTAACATCCAGCGCACCTCTGAAAATAAAGGGGAAGCCGAGCACATTGTTAACTTGATTAGGATAATCGCTTCTGCCGGTTGCCATTATTAAATCATCTCTTACGGAAATTGCGTCTTCGTAAGTTATTTCCGGATCGGGATTAGCAAGGGCAAAGATAATCGGATTATCCGCCATGCTTCTAACCATATCCTTGGAAACCAAATTGGGCTTTGAGAGTCCGACAAAAACATCGGCGCCTTTCATCGCTTCTTCGAGGGAATCAAATTTTGTCTCGCCGGCAAACTCTTGTTTATAAGGATTCAAATCTGTTCTGTCTTTTGAGATATGCCCTCTCGAATCGAACATGGCAATATTTTCTTTTTTTACTCCGGCTTGCACATAAAGTTTTGCACATGCTATTCCCGCCGCTCCGGCACCGACTATAACCATTTTCAAATCTTCCAATTTTTTACGGGCTATTTCCGCCGCGTTAATTAACGCCGCACATGAGATTATAGCGGTACCGTGCTGATCGTCGTGAAATACGGGAATGTTCATTCGTTTTTTTAATTCTTCTTCAATCTTAAAACATTCCGGCGCCTTAATATCTTCCAGATTTATTCCACCGAACGTAGGCTCCAACAATTCAACAGTGTGAATAAATTCATCTGCATCGGTCGTGTTTACCTCCAAATCGAAAACATCGATATCGGCAAATCTTTTAAATAAAACTCCTTTCCCTTCCATAACCGGTTTGCCGGCTTCGGGACCGATCGCACCGAGTCCCAAAACAGCCGTACCGTTAGAAATTACAGCGACCAAATTTCCTTTAGTTGTGTATTTATATATGTCATCGGGATTGTTTTTTATCTCTAAGCATGGTTCTGCCACACCGGGAGTATAAGCCAAAGATAAATCCCTCGAAGTGAAAAACGGTTTGGTGGATTTTACTTCAATTTTACCCGGGCGTCCTTTACTGTGATAGTCCAAAGCTTCTTGTTTACGGATTTTCATTGCGGTCACCTCAATTAAGATATTTTTGTCTTCTAAAATTAACCATTATAATCAAAACAAAAAAGTTTATCGGGTAAAATATTGGGAGTTCGCCGGTATTTGTTACGGTTGCGAAAGATTAAGGAAAGAATAAACAAAGAAGATTTAAGGAATTAACAGAATTAAACTTCCATTATTTCGGCTTCTTTTACTTTTATAATTTCGTCGATACGTTTTATATGTTTATCTGTTAACTCTTGAACTTCTTTTTCCAAATGTATTTTGTCGTCTTCGGAAATTTCTTTGTTTTTTTCAGCTTTTCTAATGTGTTCGTTAACGTCTCTTCTTACATTTCTGATTGCAATCTTTGCGTCTTCGCCGAATTTTTTTACGAGTTTTACAAGTTCTTTTCTTCTTTCTTCTGTAAGAGGCGGAATAGGAACTTTGATATTTGTTCCGTCGTTAGCGGGATTTAAACCCAAATCTGCCGATAGTATTGCTTTTTCTATTTCTTGAACAACCGATTTATCCCAAGGGGTAATCGAAAGAGTATGGGCATCCAAAACACTTACGTTAGCCACTTGATTGAGTGGAGTTGGATTACCGTAATACTCGACTTTTATGCCATCCAGTAAGGCGGTTGTTGCTTTTCCGGTACGTATTTTGGCAATTTCGTGTTTGAAGGCTTCGATGGATTTATCCATTCGATGATTAGCGTCCTTTACAAACGGATGTTGTTGCATTTCAAACCTCTTATTTATTGCTAATTTTCCATTTCTGCTTTATTGCTAACGGCCGTTCCTATATTTTCCCCCGCAACAAGTTTAAGTAAATTATCTTCCTTGTTGATATTGAACACAACTATAGGTAATTCGTTTTCCCGGCAAAGACTGATTGCCGTTAAGTCCATAACGCGCAGATTTCTTTTTAAAACATCGAGATACGAAATTTCGGAAATAAATGCCGCTTGAGGGTTAAGTTTTGGATCCGAATCGTAAACACCGTCGACTTTTGTTCCTTTTATTATTACGTCTGCCTCAATTTCCACAGCTCTTAGAGAAGCTGCCGTATCGGTACTGAAATAAGGATGACCGGTTCCGGCACCGAAAATTACGATTCTGCCTTTTTCCAAATGCCTCATCGCTCTTCTTCTGATGTAAGGTTCGGCTATTTCTTCCATTTTTATGGCACTCATCAACCTTGTGTACATGCCCAAATTTTCGCAAGCATTCTGCAATGCAAGTGAGTTTATCATCGTCGCCAGCATTCCCATCTGATCACCCGTAACCCTATCTATTCCTTGATCGTTAGCATTTAATCCACGATAAATATTCCCGCCTCCTATCACAATTCCTATCTCAACACCTAAATCGTGAATCTTCTTAATTTCGTGTGCGAAAAAATCAAGAATCTTCGGTTCAATGCCGAATTCTTTATCTCCGGCGAGCGCTTCACCACTGAGCTTTAGTAAAATTCTTTTGTATTTTAACTTTTGCGTCATAGTTAATCTCAAATATAATAAAAAAAAAGGTCTTACTTAAATAAGACCTTTTTACTAAATTATTTATTTTCGTCGCTTAAATGGAAGCGATGAAACAGCTTTATTTTGGCTTCCGTGCCATGCTGTTTATTCAACTCGTTCATAATATCACCAACGGTTTTAGTGTTATCTTTGATGAACGTCTGTTCTATCAGGCAATTTTCCTGATAAAACTTTTTCAATTTACCTTCCGCAATTCTATCGAGAATTTGTTCGGGTTTCCCTTCCTTTCGAGCAACTTCCTTATAGATTTCTTTTTCTTTTTCAACTACTTCAGCCGGGACATCTTCAATATTTACGTACAACGGTTTCATAGCTGCAACTTGCATGGCTATATCTTTAACCGTTTCGGCAAATGCGTCTTTTTTATCCCCAACATTATCAACGCGTACCAAAACTCCAAGTTTGGCACCGTGATGAACGTAATCGACAACCATACCGTTTTCGGATTTTTCTATTACAAAACGGGATATTTCTATTTTTTCACCGATTTTACCGGTAACTTCCATCAGAGCATCTTTAATTTTCAATCCGCCTGCTTCCAATTCCATTAATTCGTTCATATCGGCAGGTTTATTTTCCAAAATTGTGTTCATTACCAAATCGGCAAAATTCACAAAATCTTCGCTTTTTGCTACAAAGTCGGTCTCGCAATTAACTTCTAACATAACTCCGGCTTGACCGTCTTCGATGATTTGGGTTTTTACAATACCCTCGTTAGCCGTACGTTCGGCTCTCTTAGCAGCAACCGAAGCACCTTTTTTTCTTAAAATTTCGATTGCCTTTTCAAAATCGCCGTCAGCTTCCACCAACGCTTTTTTACAGTCCATCATTCCCGCGCCGGTTTTGTCTCTCAGCTCTTTTACTTGTTGTGCGGTTATAGCCATAACAATCTATTCCTTATTTTCGTTATTTGTTTCTTCTTTGTTTTCAGTTTTTTCGGCTTCTTCTTTTGTTTCATTCTGCGGTTCGCCCGATTGACTTTCCGCTTTTACTTCCGTTTCTGCATTTTGTTCCGCAACTTTTTCTTCTGTTTTTTCATCCGAAGGTTTTTCTTCTGTCTTTTCATCTTCTTTATTTGCAACGGAATCTTTTACTTTTTTCTTAACAACTTTCGGCTTCGATGTTTTTTTGTCGTCTTTCGAATCGAATTTTACTTTCCTTACTCTAGGTTTCTTTGTTTTTTTCTCTTCGGTATCTTCTTCCAATTCTTTTTCTTTCTTTTCCCTTTCTTTTTGTGCGGCTTCTTCGGCTTTTAGCTCTTTATGTTTTTGCAATCCTTCAATTACCGCATCAGCCATTACTTTTGTTATTAATTCAATTGTTCTCACTGCATCGTCGTTTGCCGGAATAACATAATCAATCGGGTCGGGATCGCAATTAGTATCTACAATTGCAAAAATTGGTATATTCAATCTAACGGCTTCTTTAACTGCAATTTCTTCCTTTTTAATATCAACAATAAACAATGCTCCCGGCATTTTCTTTAAAGTTTCAACTCCTTCAAGTACTTTTTTTAGTTTTTCTTTTTCCCGCAGGCGCATCAATTGTTCTTTTTTTGTTAATTGGTCGAAAGTACCGTCGGTTTCCATCTTTTCGATGTTTTGCATTCTTTTAATACTTTTGCGGATTGTTGTAAAGTTAGTTAACATTCCGCCCAACCAACGTTCGCTAACCCAATTTTGTTCGCATCTTTTAGCTTCCGAAGCGATAATGCCTTTAGCTTGTTTTTTCGTACCAACAAACAAAACGGTTTTACCGCTTGCAACTATCTCACGAAGTTTTTCCGCCGCAACTTCAATTGCCTTTTGAGTTTTCTTAAGATCAATTATATGAATCCCGTTTTTTTCCATAAAAATATATGGTTTCATTTTGGGATTCCAACGGCGTGTTAAATGCCCGAAGTGCGCACCAGCTTCTAAAAGCTGCGTAAGTGTAACTTTTTCCATGTTTTCTCCTGTTTAACTTCTACTTTCTTCTACTTTGCCTTAAATCCCTATTTTTAGTGGCGGGACACAGGAGGCAAATCGGAAAGTATGTGTTTTAGTAATTAACGAATTAATTTCGCTTAAAATCGGTTCAATAAAAGACCGAAAATTATCTTTTCGAAAATTGAAATTTCTTTCTCGCTTTCGGTTGACCCGGTTTTTTTCTTTCAACCATTCTGGGATCTCTTGTTAACAATCCTTCCGGTTTCAATATTTTTCTGAAATCGGGATTAATGTCTACCAAAGCTCTTGCAATTCCCAAGCGAATAGCTTCGGATTGACCGGTAACACCGCCTCCTTTGGCGTTTGCATAAACATCGTATTTACCCAAAGTTTCGGTTAAAGCAAACGGTAAAAGGACTTGATCCCTATTATTTTTTTGAGGAAAGTAATTTTCAAATTCCCTCTTATTAATCGTAATTTTACCAGTACCGTTTCTCAAAATTACGCGGGCAACTGCATTTTTTCTTCTACCGATAAAAATTTTGTCAGCCATTCAAATTCCTCTGTTATAAACTTAAAGTTTCTGGTTGTTGAGCGGTATGCGGATGCTCCGCACCGGCATAAACTTTTAATTTTTTTATTAACCTTCTTCCCAATCGATTTTTAGGCAACATTCCTTTAACCGCCTGTCTTACAACAAATTCGGGATTTTTTTGTAACATTTCGGCAATGGTTTTGGTTTTTCCACCGCCCGGGTATCCCGAATGATGGAAATAAGTTTTTTCGCTTGCCCGTTTCCCGGTAAGTTTGATTTTGTCGGCATTTATTACAATTACAAAATCACCCGTATCCATATTAGGCGTAAAAATCGGTTTGTGTTTACCACGTATCACTTTCGCAACTTGCGAAGCAAGGCGGCCTAAAACCTGCTCGTTGGCATCAACAACATACCATTTTCTGTCGGCATCCTCGGTTTTAATAAACTTTGTCATTTTTTCCTGTTTCACAAATCATTCCTCCTAAGAAAAAGAGATTTTTTTAGAGCTTACAAATATATCTGAATGAGTATCGAATGTCAAGAAAGACAAAATTTAATTTATCATGATTTTTCCCGGGAAAAATTTATTCGACAATACGATTAAAATCATTATTTCAGAAAAATGAATACCCATGCGATTAAATTATTATTTTTTGACTGAAACCGGATATTTAGTTAAATTTAAGTTTACATTTTTCCGGAGAGTTTATGCCTTCGAGCATGACAGGTTTGGGCAGAGGTGTTGCCCAATCCGGCGACTTAACAGCAGAAACAGAAATCAGAAGCTTAAACAGCCGTTTCCTGGATATTTCTTTCAGGTTTCCAAGAGACATAACGGTTAACGAATTTGAGCTGCGCGAAGAAATAAAAAAATATGTTAGTCGGGGTAAATTAACGGTTAACATAAAACTTCAATTCAACGAAGCTGAATTATTAGAAAATTTGTTGGATGGCAAAGCGTTAAAAAGTACTATTGAGCTTCTTAAAAAAATTAAGCGGGATGCCGGAATTGACGAAAAGTTAAGTTTGGATAATTTGTTGAGTTTGCAAAATTTCTTTTTTAAAGAACAGGAAATCGACACGGAAAACGGTTTGACCGTAATCAAGGAATCGTTGGTTAATGCTTTGCAAGACCTCAAATCCATGCGAGATAAAGAAGGTGCGGCGTTGGAAAAAGATATTTCCGCACGATTAAAAATTATTTTAGAGTTAGTTGGTAAAATAGAAGCTGTAAACAAATCTTCGGTGAAAGAATATTTTTCCAAGCTTGTTGAACGCGCTGAACAATTGACAAACGAATTAAAAGATAACGAAATGAGATTAAATTCCGAACTGGCGCTCTTGGTTGAAAAATATGACGTTACCGAAGAATGCGTGAGATTGAAAAGTCACATTAACTTGTTCCGCGATACACTTAAAAGCGAGGGTGAAATAGGCAGAAAACTCAATTTTATTTCTCAAGAAATGAACAGGGAAGCTAATACAATCAATAGTAAAGCAATTTCTACGGATATTTTGCATACAGGTATTTTAATTAAAGAAGAACTTGAAAAAATAAGAGAACAAATTCAAAATATAGAATAAAGGAGTTTGGAAGATTAAAAAAGGTAAGCTGTTTGTATTTTCTGCGCCTAGCGGTTCAGGCAAAACGACAATTATAAAAGATGTTCTGTCAAAATTTCCCGAACTTGTTTTTTCCGTTTCCGCCACAACGCGAAAAAAAAGATTTTACGAAGAAGACGGTAAGGATTATTTTTTTATAACGGAAAAAGAATTTAAAGAAAAAATAGAAAACAACGAATTTATTGAATGGGAAAAATTTTACGATTACTATTACGGAACTTTGAGAAGTTACGTTGAGAAAAACCTTAACGAAGGGAAATCGATTGTTTTGGAAGTTGACGTAAAAGGTGCATTAAACATTAAAAAAAATTTCCCCGATGCGGTTTTAATTTTCATTCTTCCGCCGAGTATTGAAGAACTTAAAAAAAGGTTGAAAAACAGAAAAACCGAAACGGAAGAAGATTTCAACAAAAGAATCGAACGGGCTCAAATGGAATTGAGTTTTAAAGATAAATTTGATTATAATGTCGTCAACGAAAATCTGGAAGACGCAAAGAAAGAAGTTTTTGAAATAATAGAAAATGAATTAAAGGAGTAAAAGCCATGCCAATCAAACCGATAGAACTTACAAAGCTAAACGACAAAGCCGCAAATGTTTACGAAGCGGTTATTGTTGCGGCGTTGGAAGCAAGACGAATTAACGACGAAAATAAGATAGAATTCAATACGTTACTGAATAACTTGATAGCAGGTTACGAAGACGAATTTGAAGAAAGAGACAATACAGAACAAATTAAAATTTCGTTGGAATTTGAAAAACGCCCGAAACCACATATGTTAGCCTTACAAAGATTGATGGACGGTCAAATCAAATACCGCTACAAAGAAAGCGACGAAAAAGAAAACAAATAAATCCGATTGATTTTTAAATAAGCGGATTTCGTGTATACGGAATCCGCTTTTTACTTTATTCTTTTGAAAAAAATTTTATATTGAGTTACCGATTTTAATTAACCTTCTAATTCCCATGGATACTGATTTCGCCAAAATATTAAATGCATTGGAAGACCAAAAAGATATTTTCGGGGATTTATTGTTCGGGGAATTGAAATTTAAAGATGTGGAATACGCAAAAGAAAATTCCGAAGAGATAAAAGTGGCGGAAAAAATTGAAACAAAATACGGCGAAAGATTACTATTCGAGGAATATCAATCGGCGGAAACGCTTGAGGAATTATACGAAAAAATTCACACATGCCAAAAGTGTTCCCTTGGCAAATCCAGAAATAAATTCGTATTCGGCGTAGGGAATCCTAATGCCGATGTAATGTTAATAGGTGAAGCGCCCGGCGCCGAAGAAGATAAACAAGGTATACCGTTTGTAGGCAGAGCCGGTAAATTATTAACCGATATACTCAAAGCCATAAATTTCAGCAGAGATGAAGTTTACATCGCTAATATTTTGAAATGCCGACCGCCTAACAACCGTGATCCTTTGCCTTCCGAAGTGGAAACATGTATGCCTTATTTGTATAAACAAATTGAATTAATTAAACCTAAAGCGATTTTGTGTTTGGGTCGTGTTGCCGCAACAAATTTATTCGGAAAGAAATACACGCTTACTCAAATGCGTGGTAAAGTTTTTGATGTTGAAGGTATAAAAACAATGGTTACTTATCATCCGGCGGCTTTATTGCGCAATCCCAATTGGAAAAGAGGTTGCTGGGAAGACGTACAAAAATTCAGAAAGTTATACGACGAATTAACAGATAAATAAAAATGAGTGAAAATCTGAACTTGGAAAATTTAACTCAAGGAATTAACAAACCGCCATCTGCGGTGGAAGTAGAGCAAGCCGTTCTCGGCGCAATGATAATAGAACCGGAAGCAGTTCCCAAAGCATTGGAAGTTCTTAAACCCGAATGCTTTTACGACAAAAAACACAGAATTATATTCGAAGCGATGATAAGACTTTTCGAAGCAAACGAAACTATCGATAATGTTTCGCTGTTCGAAGAACTCAGAAAAGAAAATAAACTTGACAGCGCTGGCGGGGCTGCATATTTGGCGCAACTTTCGCAAAACATAACATCTGCGGCTAACGTGGATTATCACGCAAGAGTGATTTTGGAAAAATGGATTTTGAGAAAATTAATTTCCACTTCAATCGATATAGCGGGAAGAGCTTTCCGCGCTTCTGAGGATGTTTTCGATATACTCGATGCCGCCGAAACCGAGATTTTTCAAATTACACAATCAGGATTAAAAGAATCATTTAAATCCATGAAAAAAGCGGTTGGTGAAGTAATCGAGCAAATAGAAGCAATTCACTCAAATCAAAAATTTTCATTTGCAGTACCTACCGGTTACTTACAGCTCGATGACATGCTTGGCGGATTTCAAAAATCGGATTTGATAATTATTGCTGCACGTCCTTCCATGGGTAAAACCGCTTTCGCCCTTTCAATTGCACGAAATGCAGCCGTTGACCATAACGTGCCGATTGCCATTTTCAGTCTTGAAATGTCCACCAACCAATTGGTAACAAGATTAATAAGCGCCGAAGCGAGAATTAATGCTCATAGCATTAGGACCGGAAAATTTAAAGCTCAGGATGGTTCCAGAATAAGCAGAACCGCCTACAAATTAAAGGAAGCCCCGATTTTTATAGATGATACACCGGCTCAGACCGTTTTGGAAATAAGAGCAAAAGCCCGGAGATTAAAAGCAGAAAAGAACATCGGGTTGATAATTATTGACTATTTGCAATTAATGAATTCCAGTATCCGACTTGAAAGTCGCGAGAGGGAAATTTCTCATATATCACGTTCGTTAAAAGCTCTCGCAAAAGAATTAAACATTCCGGTAATTGCGCTTTCTCAGCTCAACAGAGCGGTAGAACAAAGGCACGATAAACGTCCCCAACTTTCCGATTTGAGAGAATCGGGATCAATCGAACAGGACGCGGACGTTGTTATATTTTTGAACAGACCCGAATTTTACGGAATAACAACCGATTCCGACGGAAATTCAACCGAAGGAATTGCGGAAATTATCATCGGGAAACAAAGAAACGGTCCTATCGGCGAGATCAAATTATTTTTCCTAAAAGAATTTGCCAAATTCGAAAACCTGGATACTTTTCATGCTGATTTTATACCGGAACAAATTAGTCCCTCACAAAGTGAAGATGAAGAGGAGGATGATGTAATATGAAAAAACTTTTTGCAATTCTATTTTTATCAATCACCTTTTTCACAAATGCACAAGAAGTTACCTACACATCTAAAGATGTTGATATATGTAATACAAAGTTTGAGTTTGCGGCAAAAGAAAAGCTTTCGCAATTACCCATTAATCAAATAATGATTGAAATCGGTAAAACCTTTTTGGGAACCCCTTACGTTGCACATACTTTGGAAAAGGGAGACAAAGAACATCTTGTTATTCACTTGAGCGGATTGGATTGTTATACTTTTTTCGAATCGACATTAACCCTTTCCCGCTGTGTTAAAAAAGGCAAAACCACATTTGAAGATTTTCAAAACGAACTGAAAAAGATAAGATACAGAAACGGGGAAATTAATGGATATCCTTCCCGATTACACTACGCATCGGATTGGTTATTCAATAATTCCAAAAGAGGAATCGTTAAAGATATTACGAAAGAAATCGGCGGAATTCCTTTCAAGAAAAAAATAAATTTCATGAGCTCGAATCCGCAGTATTATCCGCAGCTTCAAAAACATCCCGAATTTATCAAAGCAATGAAAGAAATTGAAGACAGTATTAACTCGAGAGAATATTATTATATCCCACAAGATTCTATCGAGAATGTGGAATCGAAAATACATCCCGGCGATATTATTTTAATTACCGCCAGCGCAAAAGGTTTGGATATTTCCCATACCGGACTTGCAATCAGGCTGGACGACGGCAGAATACATTTTCTTCATGCACCGCTAGCGGGTAAAAAAGTACAAATTACCGAAGAACCGCTTGCGGATTACGTAAAAAAAATAAAAAGGCATACGGGAATTATGGTTGCCAGACCGCTGGAACCTTAAATCCCCGTACGTAATTGAAATTGCTGTTTTATCTGCTGGTCATTGAAATATCGGCATGGGTAACGTTTCCAGCCGTTACTACCACGTCCAAAGTTGTATTTTGGTATCCTGCAACACTTGCGTTTATTGAATAGCTTGCGGGCGGTAAATTACTTAATGTGTATCTCCCCAAACTGTCCGTAGTTATTGAGACCGTAGCTGGTATTGTTTGAATATTCACGCCTTCAATCGGTTGCAAAGTAAAAGCATCCAACACAACGCCGTCTATACTTCCGGTTTCGGAAACAAGAATAAAATCGGCGCGTGTGGATTCTCCCGCAGTTACGGTAACTTTGGCAGTTGCATCCTGGTAACCTGCTTTCGAAATTTGAACCGTGTAATCGCCCGGCTCCACATTCTCGAATTTGTAAGACCCGTTTTCGTTTGTCACCACTGAACTGGTAGAAGGATTGGTTGTAATAACTGCACCGGTTAACGGATACAATGTTTGCGAATCTTTTACAAGTCCGACTATAGAACCCGTTGTAGCGGAAGCCGCAGTATCGGTTTCGGTTAAATAAATATCCGCTTCGGCTACTTTACCCGCAAAAACCGTAACGCTTACCGAAGTGGTATCGAATCCGGCTTTTTCCGCTTTAATTACGTATTCACCCGGCAATACATTTTCGAATACATATTTCCCGAAACTATCTGTTGTAATAGAACTCGTAGCCGGTTGAGTAACCAAATTAACCCTGTCGATCGGCGTAAATGTTTTCGAGTTAAAAATCGCTCCGCTTATCTGACCGAATTTAACACTGTCTTTGGAAGATTGACTTACGAGTATAAAATCCGCAACCGTAACCGAACCTTCCGTAACGGTAACGTCCACCGAAATTGTATCAAATCCTATTTTGGCTGCTATAACTTGATACTGACCCGGATCTACGGTTTTTATAATATAGTTTCCGGATTCATCAGTTTTTACGTAACTCGTAGGCGGAACGGAATAAACATTAACCATAGACAACGGACTGGAAGAACCGAATTCAATTATACTTCCTTTAATAGTTCCGTGGGTAGAAGGAGTCGGTTCTACCGGCGATTGTTCATCTTTGTTACATGATATCCCCATTACCGATAACAGAATAAACGGCGCAAGAATTGTAATCAATAATTTTTTCATGGGCGTAATTTCCCTCTCTTTTTTACCAGATTATCGGAAATTTTCGGGATAAGATTAGTTAAAAAATTAACAAGTAAGTTAATTCGACCGGATTAACCGGAGAGAAAGCCGGTTAAAATACTCGGCGGGTAGTAAATTATTTTATCAAACTTTTCAAAACTTTAAGATTTTCAATATCTTCCAGTTGTTCTTTTCCTTTGGGTGTTTCAAGGATTTTCGGGATTTTTCTCAGTTTTTTATCATTCATTATATTTGCAAAACCCTCAAGACCAATAAATCCTTTCCCGATGTGCTCATGCCTATCGACTTTACTGCCCAATTCTTTTTTACTGTCGTTCATGTGAAAGCATTTTAATCTTTCAAATCCGATTATTTGATTAAACTCTTTCATTGTTTTTTTATAAGATTGCGGTGAACGGATATCGTAACCGGCGGCAAAAATATGTGCTGTATCTATACAAACGCTCATTCTTTCTTTTTCCTCGACCATCTCTATAATTTTTGCAATGTGTTCAAATTTATAACCCAAAGCAGTGCCTTGTCCCGCCGTTAATTCTAACATACTGCTTACTTTAAAATTCTTGGTTTTTTCGTGGGCAATATTTATCGATTCGGCGATAATTTTCAATCCGTCTTTTTCTCCCTGACCTCCGTGTGAGCCGGGGTGAAAATTCAGATACGGTATGCCGAGCGCTTCGCATCTTTCCAATTCATCTACAAAAGCATTGCGGGATTTTTCCAAAATTGTTTTGTCTTTTGCACAAAGATTTATCAAATAAGAATCGTGAGAAACAATAAACTTTATTCCTGAATTTTCCCATTTGGTTTTGAAAAGACGAATTTCGTTTTCGTCTAACGGTTTGGCAAACCAACGGTTATTGTTTTTCGTAAAGATTTGAATTGCGGTGAACCCAAGCTTTTCCGCCCTGTCGATTGCCGTGGATACACCGCCCGATATTGAAGTGTGAGCACCGAGTAATTGAATCATAAATAAATCCTTTCACCGGAAAAATAAGAAAAATATTAATCTGTATTTACAAAATTGAATTACGCCGTCTTTATTCGTTTACTGAAAAGTTGCTGATGTTTTTAAAATACGGAACTAAACCGGTTTTTCCGGTTTATAATTTTACCTTGAGAAGTAAATTTTGTAAATTTTACTGGATATAAAAAGCGGAGCACACATGAAAAAGCTGATGGAGTTGGCAGAGAAAGAAAAAAGAATTGTAGTCGGAGTTATGTCCGGCACATCCCTTAACGGCGTGGATGTCGCTTTGTTGGAGTTGGAAGGAAGCGGAGTCGGGACAAGAATAAACATGCTCGGTTTTATGGAATATCCTTTCCCTTCCGGATTGGATTTGGTAATTCTGAAAAATTCCGTTAAAGAAACAAGTAACGTTGCGGAAATTTCCCAATTGAATTTTCTTCTGCCGCAAATATACAAAGAAGCAATTTTTGCATTATGCAACGAGATTGGCTTTCCTCCGGAAAAAATAGATTTAATCGGAAGTCACGGACAAACAATCCATCATCTTCCCGAAAAAACCGATTGGTTCGGTCACAAAATTTCTTCCACATTTCAAATAGGCGACCCATCGGTTCTGGCAAAATTAACCGGCGTTGTAACCGTTGGAAATTTCCGGTCCGGAGATGTTGCCCTTGGCGGTCAAGGCGCTCCGTTAGTTCCCTATTTCGATTATATAATTTTCCATTCCGATACGAAAAACCGCGCGTTGCTGAATATCGGGGGAATTTCGAACATTACCGTATTGCATAAAGACGGCACCGAAGACGACGTTTTTGCTTTTGATACCGGTCCGGGCAATATGATGATTGATACGCTGACAAAAAAATTCTTCAATAAAAATTACGACGAAGACGGCAAAATTGCTGCCTCCGGAAAATTTAACGAAGATTTATTCAATGCATTAATTACCAAGGATAATTTCATCGAGAAAACTCCTCCCAAATCAACCGGACGCGAATATTACGGGGAGAATTTTCTGTTAGATCTGTACGAAGAGTTCGCCGATATTCCCAAAGAAGATTGGCTCAATACGATTACCGAATTTACCGCTTACGGAATTTACAGAAATTACAAGAAGTTCATTAAAGACGAAACACCCATAGATGAATTAATAATAAGCGGCGGCGGTGCGAAAAACAAATTTTTGTATAAATGCATTTCCGAAAAGTTTGGGGAGACCGTGGACGTTAAAATTATCGATCAAATCGGTGTTTCCGCCGATGCGAAAGAAGCAATTTGTTTCGCGGTTTTGGCAAACGAAACAATAAACGGCGTTCCCACAAATATTCCGAAAACTACCGGCGCTTCGCGTAAAACGATTCTCGGTAAAATTTGTCTGCCATGAAAATTCTAATTATCGGCGGAAGCGGACTTCTCGGTCAGTATTTGAATTTAGAACTATCGGCAAATCACCGGATATTAACCACATACCACCGCAATCCGGGAAACACTCTAAACTTTCCTAACGTCAAATTGGACGCAACGGATTTCGCTTTACTTGAAAAAACATTTAAAGAATTCCGTCCGGAAGCGGTTATTTTAACTGCCGCTGTTTCAAATCCGGCTGCGGCCCAAAACGCGCCGCGAGAACTTGTAATAAAACTCAACGTTGAAGTACCGGAATTTACCGCCCGCTTGTGCGCCGGCTTAGGTGCGAAACTTATTTACACCTCAACCGATTTGGTGTATGACGGAAACGGTAACGGAAATTTAACCGAAGAATCGGAATTGAATCCCGTTTCTCTTTATGCCGAAACAAAACTTGCCGGAGAAGAAAAAATTAGATCGGTTCTCGGTAACAGTGTTATTCTCCGAACCGCTTTACTTTACGGTTCGGGATTAAATCACTCGGTAAACCATTTTACAACCATATACAAAAACTTGCAGGAAGGAATTCCTGTCAAATTATTTTACGATCAATTCAGAAGCCCTTTGGCTTTACAAGATGCGGCAAGAATGATTAATGAGATTACCGGGAAAAACATAGCCGGCGAAACCATAAACTTCGGAGGCGCAGAAAGATTATCGCGGTACGATTTGGGCGAAATTTTGTGCGAAGAGGCGGGATTTGATAAAGAATTACTACGTAAAATTTCTATGGATGAAATTGACAATTTTATAAAAGTAAAAGATGTTTCGATGAATATCGATAAATTAAAATCTTTTGGAATTAAGCCCGCCGGGGTTAGAGAATCGATAAAGAAAATTTTGGACAATAGAAAATCTTAATTTTTCCGTGGTTGATTTTTAAATGTTACAGTAAACTTTGTTCCCTTTCCTTTTTTGCTTTCAACCGAAATTTCGGCATCGTTTACCGAGCAGTATTGTTTTACGAGGGCAAGACCCAAACCCGTGCCTTCATATTTTCTTGTATAACCTCCTTCTTCTTGAGTGAAAGGCTCGAATAAGTCGGGCAAATAATTCTGGGAAATTCCAATTCCGGTATCAGCAACGGTAACGGTTAATTCCCTTTTCTTGTTTCGCAATATTTCAATTACAACTTTGCCTTTTTCGGTATATTTAATCGCATTATCAACAAGATTGGAAAACAGTTGCATGACCGAATAAGAATCCCCGATAATATCGGTTTTTCTTGCTTTAACGTTCAGTATAAGTTCAATGTTTTTCGATTTTGCCATTCTTTCGTATTCTTTCAAAATACTTTCAAAAATATCTTTCTTCAGATTTATTTTACGCGGAACCACTTCGAACACTCCGGTTTGAAGTTCGGACATGTTCAAAATCATATCGATCGTTTTAATAATTCTGCGTCCGCCCCTGTCGATGCTATCGAAATATTCTTGGAGTCCGGAGATACCGCACTCTTCCAATTCTTGTTTAAGCAAAGAAACGAAACTTAAAATTACATTAATGGGAGAACGGATTTCGTGGGACATCTGCGCGAGAAATTCTGACTTTAATTTATTTGATTTTTCAGCCTCTTCTTTCGAACGGATTAATTCGTTTTCGTAATTGATTCTGTCGGTAACATCCCTTATCGTCATTAAAATTCCTTTGGAGCTATCGAGAAGAGGGAAAGTGATTCTATTTATTTCATAATAAGATTTTGAATCATCGCTTTTTGTTATTCTAACGGTTTGATTGGTAATTTTCTCGTCCTCTTCACCGGATTTCACATCCAAATCTCCGGAAGGGAATAAAAAAGTTATCGGTTTCCCGATGATTTCTTCGTAAGAATAGCCAACCGATTTACACATTGCGGGATTAACATCCAAAATCATTTCATTACTATCGAGAACAACTATTCCGCTCGGGGAAGTATCGAACAATGTTCTGTACCTGTGCTCGTTTTCCCTTAATTTTTGGTAAGTTACTTTTTGTTCGGTTACATCGTTTGCAATTACCAGAATGAACTCACCTCCGTAAGCAAGGGAAATTTTCGTTTCGCTCAAATCGAGATAAATAAGCGAACCGTCTCTCCGGTAATTTTTTACGGTATGACGCAAATATTTGTTTTCACGTAAATATTTTAAATTGCGTGTAATTTTATCTTCTTGCCCGGACGGTGCAAAATCCCGTATATTCATATTCAACAATTCTTCTTTTTTATAACCCATCATATTGCAGAATGTGGGATTAACATCCAAAATATTACCGTCGAGGTCTTCCAGCAAAATTCCACCGGGCATAAAATTGAAAAGCGCCCGGTAGTTTTCTTCCCTGTCGGCTAATTTTCTTTCCGAAAGTTTCCGTTTTGTAACATCGATAATCGAAATAATAAAATGAGATTTTCCTTTAAATTGAAAAGTATTGAAATAAGCTTCGATAAATATTTGCGTGGAATCTTTGCGTAAAGTTTTCGCTTCAAAAAATAAAGATTTCTTTTTGCCTAAATTTCGGAGGATAGATTTAAACAATCCCGCGCTTTCAGGATCGATAAAATGCCGGACATTAAGACTTAAAAATTCTTCATAAGTGTAACCGTACATTTTACAAACCGTAGGATTAGCTTCAACGATTTTGCCTTTCCAATCAGTAATTACCAATCCGCTGTTCAAAGAATTAAAAATGCTTCTGTATCTGTTTTCGCTTTCCTTAAGCTCTTTTTCCGCTTTTTTCCTTTCTTTTACTTCTTTAAGCAAGGACTTATTTATCTTTTCAAGTTCCGCCGTTCGCTCTTTTACTTTTCTTTCAAGCTCAATATTTAAATTTTTAATTTGTTCGAGATATTTTCTTTTTTCCGTTATATCCCTTGCCGTAGTTAACACATATTGAACTTTTCCGTCTTGCGAAAACTCAGAAACGAGCAGCCAGTCTATCCAAACTCCCGAAGGTAATTTAAATTCGATTCTGTTAGGTTTAGCGGTATCGAATACTTTTTGGATTGCATTTTCCCATATTTCAACCAAATCGTCCGGGAATCCTAATTCCTTATGAGTTTTACCTATAAAATCCTTCGCTTTAATACCGGTTGATTTATAAACAATCGGATTGGCATATAAATGCTTATAATTGCGGTCGAATCTCATTATAACGTCGTGCGAACTCTCCGTTGCGGCTCTGAATTTTTCGCTGCTGTCGTGTAATTCCTGTTCTACTTTTTTGAGATCCGTTATATCTGTGTTGATAAAAATGCAAGCTTCAATTTCTTTTGATTCATTTACAACCGGGTAAATTCCGGTGTTGGAAACAAAAACATTACCGTTCTTTTTTCCGAAATAAATTTCAATTTGTTTTTTCTTTTTCTTACCGTTAAAAATCTCTTCGATTATTTCATTCAGTTCCTTGCGGTTTTGTTCTTTTGAAAGGAAGCGGGTAAATTTTTTACCAAGAATATCCTTATCGTAATTTTGAAATATCCGGCAGGCTTTATTCCAGTAAACTAACTTACCTTTTTTGTCTATCGCAAATATCGGATTGGGGGAATTATGGACAATTTGTCCGTAAAAATCTTTGGTTCCGAAATTTAATTTGTCCGAAAGTAAAGACGCAGAATTGAATTGCCGTTTGCTGCCGGTAGATTTCTTCAATTTTCTCAACTCTTTCTTCAGCTTCTCAATATCACGCTGAAGTTCGAGTCTTGTTTTATATTTATCACTCATTTCGTGAGTTCAGATATTATTGAAACATAAATATATTGAAATTTATCACACATTCAACAATCTAGTAAAAAATAATATTTGTTAAGCTTTTAATATGGAACAAAATCGCATTTCAATGTTGTAAAACAAAAGGAAAGCCCAAGGGGCGAAAATGAGGTGATGAGAAAATGATTAATTTAAGAATTCCACAAACAACGGCGTTAATATTATTAACGGAGAGGATGAAGTATGAACTTGAGTTCCGGAAAAGAAACGGAACGATGCCGGAAAATGCCGACTTATTCAGATTAAGTTATAAAGAATTACTTGAGCTTGCTGAAATTGCGGCATTCGATATGGTTGCATTTTTACCGTTAGAGCTATTAATTAAAGAAAATAATATTGTTGATATTATCACAAAAGCCATAAAGTCTTTGTCTCAGGTTTTCGGCAAGGAAGAATTCAATTCGTACGATAAAAAGCGATGCGAACGGTTGATTAATCCTTTATTGGATTATTTGAGAAATATGGTTGCAAACAATGCACACGTTAACAATTAAAGGGAAGAAGGAATTATTATATCATGAGTTCGCTTTGAGCGGGGAAAACGGCTTTTCAATTTACCTTCGTAAACCGTACCCACTCCCAAAATATAGTCATTAAATTTTATCGCTTTAAGACCGGCTTCATTAATTCCAATGGGGAACGTACTTCCGGCAAAGTAATTTTTAAGTTGTCCGGCTCCGGAAATTTCAAGAATATTTCTTTGAAGGTTCTTTCCTAATAATTGCGCACCGTGTGAATGCAGTTGAGCAAAACCCCTTTTATCGATTGTTGCAAAAGGAATACCGGTTCTGATCATCAAATTCAACAGCGGTGAATCGAAATCTCCGCTTACGATAAAAATGTCTCTGTTCTTTATAAGATATTTATAACTCTCAAGAACTTCATGCTTTATTCCGAAATAATCAGCAATACTTTCAAGATACCGTTTAATTCTTTTGTTTTCAAAATTAAGTAACTCCAAATCTCTCCGGGGCAACTCAAACTTTTCTTTCGGTTCCGTGGCTCCGGTTTTTCTCAACTTTGCCACAAAAAAACCTTCGGAATTAATTTCCCACGGAATAATTCTTCTCGTTTTGGAAAGTTCCGGATTTAATGCCGTACCTTTGTAATTCGTAAATCCTTCCGTGGATTTAACAGGAAGTGAAATTTCCACCAACTCAACAGGATATTTTTTCAGAATCGTATTTATAACCAATTCGTTTTCTTCCAAAGTCAGCGTACAAGTGGAATAAACAATCTCGCCGCCTACTTTTAATGTTTTAATTGCGCTTACCAAAAGTTTAATTTGAAGATATGCTATTTTTTCCACTTGTTTCTCGTTCCACCATCCGCTTACTTCCCCCTTTTTTTGCAATATGCCCAAAGCGCTGCACGGCGCATCCACAAGGGCTTTATCGAAATATTCATCGGAATATTTGCTTAGCAGTTCCCCCTTGATTTTTAATATTCCAACGTTTGCGCAATTCATTTTATCTATGTTATGCGCCAGGGCTTTTACTCGGTTTAAGTTCGGATCGTTTGCTATTAACGTTCCGCTGTTTTTCATAATTTGTGAAAGTTGTGTGGTTTTGGAACCGGGCGCAGCGCTTAAATCGAGTACTTTGTCATTTGGCGAAGGATTTAATACCAAAGGCGGAATCATGGAAGACAAGCTCTGGATGTAATATTTCCCTATCGTAAACTCTATTGTTTTCCCCACTTTATCCTTACCCGATTTAACCTCATATGCATACGGAATTCTTCCGTGCGGTTCAAGTTTAATTCCGTACTTATCCAAATCTTCAATCAATTTTGTATGATCAACATTTCCGGCAACTCTGAGATATGTTGTTATATCACTATCGATAAATTCCAAATAATTCCGAAGATAATCTTCCCCGAAATTCTTTAGGATATAGTTCGATATTTTTTCACTTAGAGCAGCCAACGCAGGTTAAAAAAGGTGTAAGTTTAACGAATTAAAAATTGCCGTGGAAACTTCATTGAATTTTTTTAACGATCGGAAGTTGTTTTCGTAATCTTTTTTCATTTCTTTCAAAAATCCGTACAAATGTTTTTCATAACGTCTAACAACTTCTTCAAGTTCTTTTTCCAAAACAGGAACATGTATTTTGCGGGATTTGTTTCTGTTGGCGTACAAAATGTATTTCATCTTCGCTTTGCTTTCAGTCTGAACAAACAAATTCGAATCGGCATCTAAAATTTCAAAATGCCCGAACAACTCGGCGCCGGGCATTAACAAAGTTCCGGGTAAAGCCATTTCTTTCGTTTCAATAGAATTTAAGAACTCATCCGGAAAATCTTTCAATTCACTGGAAATTCTTCCTATCCATTTGTTCTTAAATTCTTTTACGTCCATTTACTCTTTACTTCCGGTTTGCAAAGTCTTGAAATTCAAATCCACTTCTTCGGGATTTTCAATCCAATCCGCCACAAAAATATTCGTTGCTCTGCTATCCTTACGGTCGGCTCTTCTGTTTGAAGCAAAAGCTAATTTTTTCCCGTCGAATGAAAACATCGGGAAAGCATCGAATGTTCCGCTATGTGTAATTTGTTCGAGTCCGGTGCCATCCAAATTTACCATAAACAAATCAAATAAACGTCCGCCTTCTTTCAAAGAATGATGGTTAGAAGAAAAAATAATTTTCTTATCGCCCGGGGTGAAAAACGGTGCCCAATTGGCTCCGGGTAAATCAGTAACTTGTTTTACATTTTTCCCGTCTATATCTGCAACAAAAATATTTAAGGCTTTCGGTTCAACCAAATCTTGCGCTAAAAGTTCTTTATACTGTGCAGCGGCTTCGCCTTTGGGGCGACTGGCACGCCAAACAATTTTTTTCGAATCATTTGAGAAAAAAGCACCACCGTCATAACCTAATTCCGATGTAAGTTGTAAATATTCCCCTGTTTCGATTTCATATCGCCATAATTCCAAATCACCGGAACGTGTTGAAGTAAAAATAATGTATTTTCCATCGGGGGAAACCGTTGCTTCGGCATCATAACCTCCGCCACCGATTAAAACCTCAGGGTCTGAGCCGTCGGTGTTAGCAATATAAATATCGTAAGTGGGAAAAATTTTCCAAACATATTTTCCGTTAACAAACATAGGGGCTTCCGGGCATTCCGGACCCGCTGCATGAGTCGATGCATAAATAATTTTCTTTTGATTTTTCAAAAAATAAGAACAGGTTGTTCTTCCTTTGCCGGTTGAAACCAGACGGTATCGTTCCCCTTCGGGTAAGAGCGAACCGTCGGCATTCATTATAAAAATCTGGTCGCAACCCTGCGGATTGATTTTTTCCCAGTCACTTTGAAAAATCAATTGCTTGTTATCAAAGCTCCAATACGCTTCGGCATTATTCCCGCCGAAAGTTAATTGTTTTATGTTGCGGAGATGAACTTCGCCGGTAAACCTTAAAGAGTCAAGTTCGGGTTTATAGGAAGATTGCTCCTTTTTACCGGAACACGAATTAATTATTAATGTTAATGCTAAAACCAAGCCGGTTATTATTATTTTTCTCATTTTTTACCTTTCCGTACAGTTTCTTTTTTACTTTTAAGAAATAAATATATCCCAAGAATTATTAGCGGAATACTAAGAATTTGCCCCATGTTCAGAAGCATTCCTTCTTCAAAATAAGTTTGATTTTCCTTAATAAATTCAACCAGAAATCTAAACCCGAATACAATGATTAAAAATAATCCGAATAAATAACCTTGGGGAATTTTACCTTTTTTTGAGTTATAAATTTTATAAAGCACAAAAAACGTAATTAGATATGCAATCGATTCATAAAGCTGTGCGGGATGACGCGGAGTTAAGGGATCGGCAACATGCGCCCTAACAAATTTAAATCCCCATGGTAAATCCGTCGGTTTTCCGATAATCTCCGAGTTAAACAAATTGCCGAGTCTGATAAACGAGCCACCCAAAGCAACTGTTATAACAACCCTATCCATCACCCAAAGAAACGGTTGGTCTTTTTTCTTTTTTGAATAAAGATAAATTGCGATTAAAATACCGATTGCCGCTCCGTGACTTGCCAGTCCGCCTTTCCAAACTTGAAGAATCTCAAGCGGATGGGAAAGATAGTAGGAAGGATTGTAAAACAAACAATGGCCCAATCTTGCACCGATAACCGTGCCTAAAATCATGTACCAAACCAGATCGTTTAAGTCGTCCAGATTTTTCTTTTCGTTTTTGAAAATTTTAGTCATTATCTGAAAGCCGACCAAAAATGCGGATGCAAAAAGGAGTCCGTACCACCGGATGGTTATTGGTCCGATTGAAAAAATTTCCGGACTAACATTCCAATTAATCAAATTTTTCTCCGATAACTCTGATTCATAGGGAAATCAAATTTAACGAATATCGAAATAATAAGCTAACGGTTTAACAAAGATAAACATACGTAGATTCAACCACCGTGTAGACGGTGGTAGCAGTGAAATCAGATACTGATCCCGAAAACTTTCGGGACAGGATGACACAGAATAAAACCTGTCATCCCGAACTTGTTTCGGGATCTAAAAGGAATGCGTAATTTGAATTAGATGCTGAAATAAATTCAGCATGACGGTAAGAGGAACATGTCATCCCGTCCGCCTACGAACGTGTCATCCCGTCCACCGTCGGCGGATTGTTTCGGGATCTAAAAAGAACAATCGAATTGCCGCTAATTCGCAAATAAAAAATAATTCTCGGGACGCAAAATGTGTGCTTCTCACGTCTTCCGTCTACCGTCTTACGTTTTACGTCTCTTACGTTTCACGTTTGAAATTTGTTATTCGGAATTTGAAATTTATTCCCGTATTATTTTTTCTCAATCCGTATAATGTTAACAGGGCAGTTTTGTGCGGCAATTTTATTTTCCTCAAGTTCATCATCGCTAACCCAAGTAATATAAAATCCTTTTTTCTCTTCACCTTCTATTAGCACGCTTTTCCCGTCTTTTTTCGACATTCTCCAGCGGAACGGCGCAACTTCAACGCATGCATTGCAACCTATACATTTTTTTCTGTAATGAATTATTTTAAACATTAACTGCTTTTTCCAATCGGTAAAGTTTATCGGAAGGTCGGATTATTTCATCCAAAGGCATAGAAAAATTATCGCCTTTGTTTACTTGCTCAACCGGTTTGTCTTCCAGTCGCAATTCTTTAACTTTGGTTTTTATCACACCTGTTGTTGGTCCGGTAATTAATATTTCATCGCCGACGCGCAAAGATTTTGTTTCCAGTTTGAATTCCGCCACTTTAATTTTCTTGAAATAATTTACACCTTTCCCGATAAAGACTTTTCTCTTTGTGGCTTTCGAACCATAAGTATCGCTCCACTCACCCATTTTTCTGCCGAGATAATAACCGTCCCAGAATCCTCTGTTGTAAACGGTTGCAAGTTCTTCTTTCCATGCCGATATTTTTTCCGGAGTGTAAGTTCCTCCGGCAATCGCATCAATTGCTTCGCGGTAACATTTTGTTGTAGTGTAAACATAATCGGATGATCTGCCTCTGCCTTCAATTTTGATTATTTCCACACCGGCGTCAACAATTTTATCAAGAAAATCGATGGTGCACAAATCTTTGGCGCTCATTATGTATTCGTTATCGATTAATAATTCCGTCCCTTCTTCTTTTTCCGTTACAATGTATTGCTTTCTACAATCTTGAGCACAGGCGCCTCTGTTAGCGGAAGAATAATGATTGTGCAGACTCAAATAACACTTACCGGAAATTGCCATACAAAGCGCTCCGTGGGCAAAAACTTCAATTCTCACCAGCCCGCCGCCCGGTCCTGTAATTCCCCTCCGTTTAATTTCTTTCGTAATTGCTTTTACTTGCATCAAACTCAATTCCCTTGCAAGAACCATCACATCTGCAAAAGCGGAGTAAAACTCAACCGTTTCAATATTGCTGACGTTTGCTTGTGTGGAAATGTGCACGGGTACTCCGGTTTTTCTCGCATAGTTCATTACCGCATGATCGGAAGCTATAACCGCCGAAATACCGCATTCTTTTGCTTTATCAACTATCGAACGCATTAATTGTAAATCGTGATCGTACATAACGGTGTTAAGCGTAATGTACGATTTAATGTTATTTTCTTTGCAGATATCCGAGATGCGCTGTAAATCATCCAGCGTAAAATTTATGGACGAACGCGCCCGCATATTTAATTGTTCGATTCCGAAATAAACCGAATCTGCTCCGGCTTTAATTGCCGCGCTTAACGCCTCGTAAGAACCGACCGGCGCCATTACTTCAATTTTATTTCTATTTGTTAACACTTTACTTCGTTTTCTATTTTGTTGTGAATTATTTTAAGACAAATAATCCGGTTTATTTAAAAATACATGAAAAATTTCGGGTTACAAAGGTAATAAAAATGAATAAACGAAAAGACTAAAATATTTTACGAAATGTTTTATAGTTTGAAATCTTCTACAAAATATTCCAAGTATTCGGGAATTTTTGTTCCCAAATAATATGGCAAATTCATCAACAAAAAATCTTTCCCACCGATTGTTTTAAGCTTTTCAACACCAAATTTTCCGGAATACATACGAACGGCATAAGGGTGATCTACAAGCTCCATGTATTGATGTAAAGATCTGAGTCTCCCATACTTACCGGATTTTACCTCGATGGGAATTAACATATCTTTTAATTGATAAACAAAATCAATTTCCGCATTTCCTTGTTTGGTTTCCTTGACCCAGAAATGTGGTTTATAATCAGCATCCATTTCTATTGAAATTAATTCCTGACCGATTAGATGTTGAATCACTTTACCGTTATGAAAATCATCCAGATTTTTCAATAAAATCAGTTCTTTTTGCCACAACAAAATTTGATTTAGCATTCCCGTATCCAGAAATTGTAAGCGTGGTCTTTTTTTATAATCCGTAATAATGGGAGGTTTCAAACTTGTCGTAGGATATATCAATCTTATAATTCTTGCAAGATCAAGCGAACGCAATGCTTCACCTATTTCCCTCGAACGATACCGGGAATTACCGAACCCCTCAAATTTTATTCTGTCTTTTTCATAAGGTGCAGTTTCAATTACATGCCTTATAATTTTTTTTTCCGAATCATTTTTAGCGTATTTTTCTACATCATCTTTATAAGATTGCCACAACATTTTATAATAACCGGATAAAAGAGCGAAGTTTTTATCTTCGAGGAAATTACGAACTATTTCCGGCATCCCGCCAATAATAGCGTATTCATGAAACATTTCCAGTAAAGTATAATGGGCAAATTCCGGCACCGGAACAGTTTGAAACGCTTCCAAAGCTTTAAAATTTCCAACTGCTTCAAGATATTCCTGAAAATTTAACGGATGAAGATATAAATTGTTGATCCTTCCGACGGGAAAACCGGGCGTTTCGCCTAAAGCAAATTCAAGTAAAGAACCGGCGGATATCACATAGAGTTCCGGCTTTTCTTCATAAAAATATCGTATTAGTTTAATTGCTTTAGGATATTCCTGAATTTCATCTATAAAAAATAATGTTGAATTCTTCCGGGGTATAACTTTTTTTAATAAATAAGCGGCATTGATTACTTTATCAACATCATCATTTTCAAAAATTCTTTTATCCGCTTCCCGTTCCAAATTAAGTTCTACATAAGTTTCAAAGTTACCCGCAAAATTCCTTACCAAGGTGGTTTTACCGACTTGCCGAGCACCTCTGATCAACAGCGGTTTTCTATTCCGTGAAGTTCTCCAATCGTTTAATATTTCTTCGGCTTTTCTTTTAATATTCATATTTCATGAACATTTTAACGCAAAAAACACAATTTTGTAACATTTCACATGTTAATTTAATGAAATTTTGTAACATTTCCTACCATAATTTGACGTTTTTTTGTAATATTTCCCACCTTATTTTGCCCGGTTTTTGTAATATTTCCTACCATAATTCCGATGATTTTTGTAACAAATCATACCTTAATTGTGTGAGAATGCCGGTTTATAGCATGAAATAACAACATTTGAACCATGAGAAATTTCCGGGACGAAGCGAAAGAAATTTGGGAAATTACAAGCCGGGCAAATTTCACTTTAATCTTTGTTAAACTGACCGACGACCGGAAAGCAGAGTGCGCAGCATGACCGTGCGGCGAAGTTGAAGCGTTTCCGCATTAGAAATCAGACATGAATTCCTTCATTTTGTTAACGTATTCTCTCACTTCTTCGAAAACATCATCGCTTAACATATTTTCTTTTGCATAATTCATTATCGGTCTTACCGACTGAATTTTTCTTCCGAATTTTTCCATCCATTTATGGCGCGGGAATATCCACAAATGGAATCCATGTTCGGAATCCTCATTCTGAAAGAAATAAACTTCTTCAATTTTCAGAATATCCCTCATTCCTTTACGAACTTTGCGAATAAGATTGATAAATTCGTTTGCTTCTTCGTCTGTAAATTCATCAACAGACTTTAATTTCCGTAAAGGTGCAATTATGAAAAATCCGGGAATAGGAACTTCCCAGTCTTGATTTACATTAAACAAATCTGTAGTAATGATGTTTTCGTTTGGAAAAAGTATTTTGTTTTTCATATTACTAATCTAAAAAATGAAGTTCATAAATTTAGTGGAAAAGTTGCAGTTGGGTTTAACGGTTTGGCATAAAGCAAGAGACGGTTAAAGGTTGTTATTTTCAATTGAAACCAAAGTTAGTAAAAGCTGTGAAATTTCTGACTTGTACAAATATAATTCCTCCGTTTGCTATATGCAATGTTAGGCTCTCGTGTGTTAATTCTGCTCTTTCAGGATTCGGTCAATTTGTTTCTTGTTTTCAGGAAGATAGTTTGTTGCAATGTCCCAAATAATTTCATAATCAACCCCAAAATATTCATGAGATACCTTATTTCTCAAAGGATACATTTCTTCCCATGGGACATCCGGAAATTTATTTTTTATTTCTTTAGGAATATTCTTTGCTGCTTCACCAATAATCTCAAAGTTTCTAATAACAGCGTCAACAGCTTTATAGTCCTTTTTAAATTCCAAAAAATTAAGTCCGTGAATGTATTCCGTCACTCTTTTCATCGCCAATTGAATATCTTCAAGGAACATTCTGTATGTCCGGTCTTCTTTTTTCATTATTATATGTAATGAACTTGTTTAAGAATCTTGTCTTTAATCTGTTTTTTAAGAGCATTCTTAGTAACCAGGTCAATTTTTCTGCCGAAAACATCTTGTAAAAATAATTCAAGCGTAAAAAATTTCCATCCGATAGGTTTTTCTAATTCAACAAGGATGTCGATGTCGCTTGCTTCATTATAAGTATCATCTGAGAAGGAGCCAAATAATCCGATCTTCTTTACAGCATATTCTTTCTGTAAAAGCGGTTTAAGTTCTTTTAATTTTGTTAATATGTATATTCTATCCGTCATATTATAAATTTATTCAAACTAAGGGAGATTTTAAAGTTTTACGTATGGCGCCTAACAGTCACGTGTACGAGTAGTGACTGATTTTCGCATACTTACTTTCATTTTTGTACTTTGCCCGCCATTACTTATACACTGAGTGCTGCTTAATTTTTTAATATTTCTATCAATTCTACGTTTAAGTATAGAATTTCTCTTCCTATTTTTTCCGATTTTAATACGTCTATATCTTCAAGATTTTTTAAATATCTCGATGCTGCTTTTCTTTCCACTTTTAATTTTTCTACTACAAATTCAATTTTTGAATAAGGTTGTTCAAAGAGCAATTCTATCAATTCTTTCCGATAAATTTTAGGAGCTTTTTTCTTAACTTTCTCGATTGTTTTTTCTAATTGATTTTTAATTTTATTAATTTTTTCGATTGTATAATTAGCCGTTTCTTCAACAGCTTTAAGCATATATAAAATATAATCTTCCCATTGATCTGTTTTGTTGACTTGATTTAAAAGTTTATAATAATTCGATTTGTTTTCATTTATATAGGAACTTAAATACAAGATTGGAATATCAAGTAAATTATTAATAATTAGATATAAAATATTCAAAATTCTACCTGTTCTGCCGTTTCCGTCATAAAAAGGGTGAATACTTTCAAATTGATAATGTAAAATTGCCAAGTTTATCAACGGATGTAAATCTGTTTGATTAATATTAAAATGTTCCAAAAAGTTACTTAATAAATCTAAGATTTCATCTTTTTCTTGTGGCGGCGTATAGACAATCTCTCCTGTTTTGTCATTTTTCAGAACTGTTCCAGGCACAGCTCTTATTCCCGCACTATTTTCAACAATTGTTTTTTGAATAGTCTCAATGTCTTCTATTCTTAAAAAACCTTGTTGTTTTATCAATTCAAATCCGGTAAAGATTGCTTTTCTGTAATTTATTACTTCTTTTACTTGCACCGTCTGTTTTCTTTTAGATGCAAGGGCTTTATATAATTCATCCTGTGTAGTAATGATATTTTCAATTTCAGAACTGTCTTTGGCTTCTTGTAAAACAACTGCATTTATCAACATTGCTTGATTTGGAATTGTTTTTGCTATTCCTTTTAGTTCACCAAGAGATTGGGATGCTTTACTCAACTGCCTAAGTATTTTAACAGTTTCAACCTTTTCTCTTTTAGGTGGTAATTTTTTTAGTTTTTTTATACGTCCCATTTTATCCCACATTATTCAAATATGTCCCCAAAATACAAAAATTGGTTCATATTTTAAAATTGTGGTGTATTTTGTCTTATATTAAACACAACGGTGAGTATATGTGGCGTTGGGCGTTTCATTGCACCAACTTTTCATTTTACATTTACCTTTATTTATATTCATTTACATTCATTCTAACTTTTTGTCGTCTAATGACTTATGCGCATAGTTAGCAACTGGCTTTTTTTTATTTTCGATTTAAGAATCCTTTCGCAATTTCATCTACTACACCATGATAATTACTCCATTTGTCATATACGTCCAATGCCCATTCTCTTATCAAATCTCTACATTCCGTTTCGTTAGTTGATTTTTCTTTAATATCGGTTGTGGTAATATTACCTCTTTTAAGTATTTCGGGTGGTATTAGGTATTCGTTTTGCCTATTAGCCTTATATCGATTCAGATAATCACTAAGTTTTGGTGATAGTTTATAAGTCCATTTAATATCATATTTGAAAATTAAATGTAATCTTGATAGGTGAAAATGATTATTCCACCTACCGTGAATTTCAGGATGTTGTAATGCGTGTGCATCTACAATCAGAAACCTATATATATGATTTTCAATACTTGAAAAATCAAGTTCTTGGAATCCAAGATTAAAAATCTCTAAACATTCGTGAATTCCTCTTTGAGTATTAGCACCACAAAATTGACACTTTCCGGTATCTAAAAGTATAACCCCATTCTTTTTAGCTAAATCAATATAATTTTGCATTGTCTTTTTTCTTGTTGCCAACGGTTATGTGTATGAGTAGTGGAGGGATTTTCCGCACTTTTGTTCATTTTTAGCACTTTGCCCGCTATTACTTATACACAATGTTTTGCGTTCGTTATTTTATATTCCATTCTACTTTTTTTTAATAATACGATGTCGATATCTTCCGAAAACCTTTCAATCATTTGACTACATTTAGATAATGCTGTTCCTCCTTTAAAAATGCAATATTCTTTTGCTTCACTTGTGAAAATTGCATACAAAGCAAATGTAATCCAATAATCTTTTTCGATATAAATTTCGGGAATACCTTTTAATTGCGAAGTAGCAATTATGGCGTCTTTAAAGAGTTCTTTGTTTTCGTGTAAATTCATTTAATATTCCATTTTTCAATTGTTGGCAAAATGTTTTTCGGTATGCCTAATTTATACTCCGATAACGGATTTAGACTTTCTTCCAGATTTTTCAGATTGATTTTCTTTTTTGAATATTCTAATAATGCACCTAAAAATGCCCTGACTCTTGGCGGATACGACAAAGCAATTTCCACTAACTCATTGGTTTGTTTTTTATTGAATTTTTTCAATATGTTCATTAGTATTTTAATTGCTGATTTTTTATCTAAATCCGGAATTTTTCTCCAATCTTTCAGTGCGTCTAAAAACTCAAGATATTTATAATTTTCATCTGTAACTTCTACGTAACTTTTTACGGCACTTGCTTTGATATTGCCTTTCGTGATATAAATCCTTTTTTCACGACTTGCAATACCGATTTCTTTTGGAATTTGTGTTGTTAATCCCATTTTGTTATAAAGCAATAATCCGGTAATATATGCTATCCTTTTACCGTTCTTAAACAAATATGGGGTAATTATTTTTTCTTCGTCAGGTTTGATTTCTCCGAAAATAGTTTGTTTTGGTTTGTAAAAAATTCCCGTTGAAATTCTTTTGATTTTACCTTTTTTTATCAAACGTTCAATAGTTTTGGAAGCGGCTGAATATTCCTTTTTGTTTATAGGAAGGTCTTTGTAGGTAAAAGTATCACCTTGTTCAAAATTATCAATTTGTTTTTCTATTTTCTTTGCAATATTCATATTGCAAAGAAAATCATTTTTTCATAAAATGTCAAGTATTTTGCTCATTTTACTTGACATAATTTTCTTTTTCCTAATGACGCTTAACGGTTTCGTGTATGGTTAGTGGCGGGATTTTCCGCACTTTTGTTCATTATTGCACTATTGTTGATTTTACTCATATTAGTTCATTTTTAGCGTTTTGCCCGCCATTATTTATACACAATGTTAGCAACAGGGCTTTGTTACAATCTTATTCAACTATTTTTTTTATATTCCCGATAGTATCAAAAGGTCCGTCAACAAGAAACATATTCACAATCCAACCGGGCAAAGAACCACCGACATCAAACAGCCCTTCTATTTGTATTTCTACTTTATCATTACCAACAGGCGTTAGCGTTACGATTTCCCAACAATCTTTTATCCTTACATAGTCTTTCTTTGGTGCAAGCCGGTTTTTTAAGCATTTTGAACGGATTATGATTTGTCCATTGTCTTTTTTCTCTATTTCTGTTTCCGAAACCATATCCCTGTCGTCGGCAGGCCAAGGCATATCCATTTTTGAATACAGAATATACCGATTATTATTTTTTTCCAATAATTCAATTTCTGACTGATCTTGCATAACTCTTTGATAGCTTTTCAAATCGGTATAAATAAAATAAACCTTATTAATCGGTGCATTTATGACGGCTTTTGCCTTATACGATTTAACCGACCTACCTTCAACTTTGCGAGTATATACTTTGATACCGTCTTCGTTTTTTGCGAGTTCCCATTTTTGTGCTTGTGCAGACAATGAAATTATAAGAAGTAATACCGGTATTATTGATAATTTTCGGTTTAAACTGTCTATTTTTTTCTTAATAATTATCAAGAATGCTTTTGTTAACTTCTTCATAATTTGCATATTAATTTTTATTTTTATTGTGGTTTTTTCCAAATGGTCTTATTAAAATAATCAATAAAGGCGAAAGGAGTAAATCCGATAAAAGTGCGGTCGATATGCCGACAACTACCAATATCCCCAAATTGCGCATAATGTTAAAGCTCGAAATCAGATAGACAGCAAAAGCCAATACTATAACCATAGCGGTAATAATGATAGCATTTCCAAGTGTTTTAATGGTTTCGCTGACCGCTGTTTCGTAATTATAGGTCTTTTTGTAAAGCTGTTTTGTATGATTAAAAAAGTGAATCGTATTGTCAACGGCAATTCCAAGTATCATCGGTGCTACGGTTACCGTCAGAAAATCCAAAGGAATATCGAAATAACCCATTGTGCCACCCACTATAATTAGAGGAAAAACATTGGGTATCAATCCGATTAATCCAAGTTTTATACTACCGAATGCCAGCATCATCAAGATGCTTATCACCATCAAAGCCATAATAAGCGATTTGATTTGTCCTACGGATATTAATCGGTTTACTTCTGCCAAAGCGGGCAAAGAGCCTACGACACTTATTTTAGCATCGGGGAAAAGCCGTTTGGCTAATTCCCGTATGGTTTTTGTCTCTGCTATTGATTTTTTTGAATCCATAGTTTTTAGTCCTACACGAAGCCGTAACATATTGTATTCGGGATTTGTCCAATCGGATAATTTTGAACCGCCCGACATCTCGTAAAGCATCAGCAATTGCGCCACCTGCTTATTGTTATCGGGAAGCATGTAATAATCCGGATTATCACCGTTCATCAGTTTGTTCATATCTTTTAAAACCGTCAAAATGGAACTTGTCTTTTTGGTCAATTCCAAATTATTAACTTCGTCCTGAAACGTATTGAATTTTTTCAGAATGTCTATTCTTTTTATAGCATCTTTTTCAGGAAATGATATTGCAATATTGTAGGAATCGAATGTGCCGATTTTGGTTTTTGCCACTGCGGTCATTCTGTTGATATAGCTTACTTTGTTGCCGTAAGAATGTTCTGTGTCGT
>JALVFE010000002.1 GCA_027030245.1 Melioribacteraceae bacterium | reverse complement strand
AACAATAGAATCGGAGACGAATGTTATAGGAAAACAATATACCGGAAAAACACAAAATATATCGGTAGACAAACCGTTAGCGGAAAATGCTATTCTGTTCCAAAACTACCCTAATCCGTTTAACCCTACTACTACAATTAAATATGAAATTCCGGGAAATGCAAAACGTGAAACGAAAGACGTAAAACTTATTGTATACGATGTTCTTGGAAGGGAAGTTGCAACACTTGTAAACGAAGCAAAATCGCCGGGCTATTATTCGGTTAACTTTAATGCCGCAAATCTCCCGACCGGTTTATATTTCTACAAACTTACCGCTGGGGGATTTTCCCAAACGAAGAAAATGATTTTGATGAAATAGTATCAAATGACCAAATTTGTAGGGACAAGGCATGCCTTGTCCCTACACTTCTTACTTCTCAACACACGCTAACCCCACGGATTTATCCGTGGGAAAAGCGATAACCCCGTGAGCCAGTGAATAAGCATAAAAAGATAAACCGGAACCGTTTCAACGGGTTTTGTAATGGAAAATTCCATGTCGCATTCGTTGGCTAAAATATGGTAGTCACCACGGAAACCGATGAATCGGTTCCTTTCTTTTTGGTTTGTGTTTCTTATCCAGCGACTGAAGTCGCGGGGTTCAATCTTCAATAAGAAAAAGTTAAAGATTTAATCATGTTCAGACAATGCCTTGGTATGGAGCTTGGCACCCGGAAGAAGTATGGCATTTGCACTGATGTCGAGGCCCGCGCCTCGACATTTTTACTGTAAAAATTTTGCCGACGTTAAAAATCAATGTTGGGAAAAATTTCTCCTCTCCGGCAGATACCAATTAAATATGAAATACCGTCAGACATAAAAAGCGAGAGGGAAAAAGTGAAACTCATTGTTTACGATGTTCCGGGAAAAGGAATAAAAACATTGAATAAAAATAACCACATGAAAATTTCAATGTAACATTATTTTTGCCAAGGTATCAAGCTCTGCAACAGTGAACATATAGTAAATAAATTCTTAATCATGATCTTACTCTTAATCTTGATCAAATATTTTTAGGGCAAGATTAAGATTATGAGCAAGAGTAAGAAACTATATTTCCGGGGAGTAAAAGACAAATCTTCTCCACCAGATACCAACCGGCAAAATCCTTATTTTCTTGGGAATAAGTTAAAGATTTAATTGTACGCTAATTTGTCGGAGTAAAACAATCAAACCTGCTTCCTCCCCTTTGGCAAAGGGGAGGACTGAGGAGGGGTTCGTTACCCTCAAAATCTATAACATTCTCACTCGGGAAATCGCAATGCCTGTAAATAAAAAACAATCACACGCAACTAATACCGTAACAATACGCTTGCCGGGGTATCGACCTCGGCAACAGTTAAGCAAAAGTATTCGGGGAGAAATTACACCGTGTCCTTTGTATCTATTTTTCCTTCAAATGTTCAACTAACTTCATTACGGCTGTTTCCGCATCATTGGTATTTTCAACAATAGCGGGTTTGATGTTAAAATAATTTAACTGGTTTATGAAACCCTGTCCCATCGTTTTTGCAATGAAATAATCGCAATCTTGCAGCATTTCCGCAATCGATCTTCCCAATGCAGCATGAGCATGATTATGATCGTGACCGTTACCGTGATGATGATCGGAATGGTCATGATTGTGTTCATGATGGTGATCGTGATTGTGCCGGAATATGTTTTCCCTTTCTTCTTTATTTGTAATTTTACCGTCTTCAACGGTAAATACGATGAATCCTTTGCATCTGCCGGGATGACCGACAACGTTTTTATAATTTCCTGTTGCCACGCCTACTTTCATCTTTTTCTCCTTTGATAAATAAGAAATATTTTATACCCTAAACTTATGAAAGTAAAAGAAAATAAAAAATATTCCTAATTGTGATACAAAACAAAATTCGGATGTCCGTTTTCAATTAATTGAAAGTAAATTCAAATTAATTTGAGCGGAAAATGAAATTCGGGACTTTGATTTTGTTATTGTATTCTTTTACTGTTTTACAAGCTCAATCATCAAATTACAAAACTGAACAATCCGATATTTTTGTTTTCGAGCACACAGTTAATCAATTGTTTTACACGTCAACCTACCGGGTTTTGCGCCCCTTCGATTTTGCATTCTCAATGGGAAGCAATTTCAACGATAGCGGAATCGAAAGTTTTAACAGCGCCGTTGGTATTGGTTTCGGGGGCTTTTTAGAATTTCAGGTTAAAACTGTTCCTCAAAATTTTACATCGATGAATTTTAAAGCAAATGAAAATATTGCCGGAATTAAAATCAAACTTTTCAATGAAAATGTTTTTACTCCCGGTTTTTCCGTCGGAGCAGAAACCAATATTAATATTCTGAATTTTAACGTAAATGAAGAAGGAATGAAAACCATATTACCGGAAGGTTCAAAAGCGGGACTAAGCGAATTTAATTTTGACGTTTCCGCTTTTAGATTTTACGGTGTTTTTACAAAAAGAATTTTCGGAGCGACAAATGTAAGCGCGGGATTATCATACGGGATTGTCGGATACCGGAATTTTAATGTGGAGTCGGGCGGTGCATTTCCGGGAAACGATAACGGTAATTTGAAAATGTTGAATTATTTCGGTGGAATAGATTTTCCGGTAAACGAAAGAACAAAATTCATATTTGAAGTTTACTCTTCGTCTAATCTTCTTTTCGATTTGAAAACTGTAAGTCTTTATTCGAGAAGAAAGACTTCCGTTAGCGCCGGTCTGCGAACTTTTATGAATGAATGGTTTACCGTAGATTACGGATTAACCTATCATGATTACTTTAAAAGTTTAAGTGAAATTCAATTGCGTATGAATTTAACGGCTTTTCTAAATTTGGGAATTTAATTGCCTTCGCACTTCATTTGGTGAAATAAATAAGGATGCAAGGTTTGCGTCCTCTACGTCAAACGCAAATTGTAATTTGAGATTTGTTATTTGGAATTTGAATTTTTTCCTTTGTATTCATTGTGGCTGAAGAATAAACCACGGATATACACAGATTAAACACAGATTGTTCACAGAATAATTTGTCATTAGTCACTTGTCATCGGTCATTTGTCGATTGGAATTTGGAATTTATTAACTGTCATTCCGTCCGCCAACGGCGAATCGTTTCGGGATCTAAGAAGAACTCTCTATCTATCACAAAACGAACTCAAGCAGAGTGAACATCGTTTTTCTGACCAAGAACTAAATTTGACTAATAATTTAGTAGATGCTGAAACGAGTTCAGCATGACACAGAACAGAACCTGTCATCCCGTCCGCCTTCGGCGGATCGTTTCGGGATCTAAAAAGAACGCGTAATTTAAATCAAATGCTGAAATAATCTGCTTGCAGTGGACAGCATGACATGCTTTCAATATTGAGTATCTGGGACGAAAGATTTCTGTCCCTTTTAATTTAAAATCCGCGTAAAAACGGCAGAAATTTTGCGCCGATAAACATTAATAATCCAAATCCAATCCATAATCCGAAAATCATTGCAAAGTATTTTCCCGTACTTTCGGATTTAAACATCCTTGCGTATGCAATGCTTACAACCGAGTAAAACCATATTGCGAAAACATCCAATCTACCGAGCAGAAAACCGGCGATAGTTGTTCTGTCGTAATCGAGAAAAGTCGCAACACTTAAATCCCTGAACGGTCTGTCCATAGCAAGCGCTAAAATTAATATTATGATGGTTTGAACGACAATTATATAATGCGGTAAACCGTAAGCAACCATCGATGTGGAATATGTTCCGTCTCCGCCCAAAGCGAATTTGGCAAAGAGAAAGAATATTCCGGATATAATAAAAAACGTAATAAAAGTGTAAAGAAAAGGTCCTACGAAAGAAAGTATAGGGCTGCCCATACTTCTTTCCATGTTATCCCGTATTTTCTCAAGTTGTTCATCGGCTTTTTCTTGGGAAAGTCTGCCCGCTTCTACCGCTTCCTGTAAATTTTTCTGTACTTGATTAATAGATTTTTCCATTATGGTTGCTTTGATTATAGGATTGCTCATCATTGCCAAATTTGCCGCCACGGATACAATGATAACCACAAGAATAGGAATAAGCCAATCGGAATTTTTAACCGCAAACTTGGAGATTGCAGTGAAGGTAGCATTCGGTTCGGTAAAAACGCCCACCATTTTATCTGTGTGGTTTAATTCACTCGTGTTTTCGTTTTGTCCGTTTAACTCATCCATTTGTTCTCTCCTGACCTTAGTTTTTTATTCTGAATTACAATTAACTAATATAAAACTTTTACCGTTAATAAGACGTTTGAATTTTAATTGTGTTTTACTGGAGTTTGAAAATTATCAGACCGACTAAGCCTTGAAAAAACAAAATTGCACTAACGCTCAACTCCATCCAAAAATCACCGACTTTCATTCCATATATTACCGTATCGGATAAAAGGTCGATTGCCACCAATAATAAAATTGTTATTCCCAACGTAATATTTCCTATTTTGTAAAAAAGTTGAAGTTCGCGCTCGTCTAACTTCGGCGTTTTTCTTAATCTCATTATTAAAGGAAGCAGAGCAAAAATTGCGAGCAGGGAAATTCCTTTTTCACCGAAAAGCAAAATACCAATTAAACAAATTGCACCAACGATGACTTGGAAATAAAATCTGAATATCATTTTATTCCTCCTCTTTTAATTCAAAAATTTCTTCAACAGGGCAACCGAACAATTTTGCCATTTTTAAGGCTAATTTCACCGAAGGATTAAACTTTCCGTTTTCTATTGCATTTATTGTTTGTCGGGATACACCCAACTTTTTAGCCAGTTCATCTTGAGTGATATCCCCGTTTTGCAATCTTTTAAGTTTTAAATGATTTTTTAATTCTTTATCCATAATGCTATTTTTTTTATTGAAATGTAATGTATTATTTACATATTGTCAAGTATACTTGACATCTAAACTTGTTATTTTCAAAATAATCAAGAATTCTGATTTTTAGATGCTAAACCAACCTGCCTCCGGCGGCTGGTATTCTAGTTTGATCTTGGGATTTGGAATTTGTCTTTTGGAATTTTTTTCTGTCATCCCGTCCGCCTTCGGCGGATCGTTTCGGGATTTAAAATGAACTCATGATTTAATCAGATGCTGATCTCGAAAGCTTTCGGGACAGCATGACAGATTAAAGAATATGTCATCCCAAACTGGTTTCGGGATCTAAAGCGAACTCTATATCTCTTTTTGCAAACGTGTATGGCGTGACATATTTATAGAACAATCATTCTAACATATAATTAAAACTTCAGCGGAGTGGTACGAATAATTTTAATTGAGCGCCTAACAATATTAGGTCAGATCGGCTTGTGCTCTTGGGAAATTGCCACGAATTCACGAATGAAAATTTTTTCGGGGACGAAGATTTTCGTCCCCTACGTCTCGCATCTTGCGTCTTGCGTTTCACTTTTCACGTCTCACGTCTTGAAATTTGGGATTTGTTATTTGGAATTTCTCGAAAGCGTTGTAATCCGTTCGATACAAAATTATTGTAATTAATCACATTTAACTTGCCAAACAAAATTCAAAAAAGTATGTTTTGAATAAAAAAGGGATTTTTTATGAAAACAATTATTGAACCTTTCAAAATCAAATCCGTTGAGCCGATAAAGTTCACCACCAAAGAAGAAAGAAAAAAAATATTGGAAGATGCCGGATATAATCCGTTTTTAATTCACGCCGAAGATGTGTTGATTGATTTGCTTACCGATAGCGGCACGTCTGCGATGAGCGCAAAGCAATGGTCTGCAATGATGGAAGGCGACGAATCTTATGCCGGATCGCGGAGCTTTTATAAGTTTGAATCTATTGTGAAAAAAATTACAGGTCACAAATTTATAATTCCCACACATCAAGGAAGAGCAGCCGAGAAAATTTTGTTTTCCATCGTCGGGGGAATAGGAAAATATATTCCCAACAATACCCATTTCGATACTACGCGTGCGAACGTTGAATTTACCGGCGCTGAAGCGATTGACCTGCTAAACGAAACAGGAAAACATCCCGAAATCAGAGCCGATTTCAAAGGTAATATGGATGTGGAAGCGCTGGAAAATTTTATACAAAAAACCGGAAAAGAAAACATCCCGTTGGTTATGATAACAGTAACAAATAATTCCGGTGGTGGTCAGCCCGTTTCTATGCAAAATATAAAAGATGTGCGAGCCGTATGCGATAAATACGGAATACCCCTTTTCCTCGATGCTTGCCGCTTTGCCGAAAACGCATATTTTATTAAAAAAAGGGAAAAAGGTTACGAAAACAAATCGGTTTTGGAAATTGCGCAAGAAATGTTTTCTTATGCGGACGGCGCAACGATGAGCGCTAAAAAAGATGCCCTTGTAAACATCGGCGGTTTCTTATCTATGAACGACGAAAACCTTGCAATGCAATGCAGAAACTTATTGATTGTTACGGAAGGATTCCCGACCTACGGCGGACTTGCCGGAAGGGATTTGGAAGCCGTTGCCCAAGGGCTTGAAGAAGTTTTGGACGAACATTATTTGCAGTATAGAATCAGAAGCACCGAATATCTCGGGGAAAAAATTTTGGAAGCGGGAATTCCCATTATCGAACCGCCTGGCGGACATGCGATTTATATTGATGCAAAAAGATTTTTGCCCCATGTTCCGCCTAATCAATATCCCGGCCAATCAATAGTCTGCGAAATTTACATTAGCGGCGGTGTGCGTGCCGTTGAAATCGGAAGTGTGATGTTCGGTAAGTATCATCCCGAAACCGGAGAACTTATCTCTCCGCCGATGGAATTGGTGCGACTTGCAATTCCGCGCCGCGTTTATACGCAAAGTCATATAGATTACGTTGCCGAAGTCTTAATTGAAGCATACGAAAACCGGGATAGATTAAAAGGATACGAAATTGTTTACGAAGCCCCGATGTTAAGACATTTTACAGCAAGATTTAAACCGATAAGTTGATAGAAAATGGATTTTAATAAACACTTTAAATTCAGCGACGGAAATCAGATTTGGCGACTTTTAATTACGGATTCGGATAAACTCGTAATTGAAACACGAGATACGGATAAAAAAGAAGTTTTTTTTAGTTGCGTGGATCTGCATACCGGCAAAGAGCTTTTCAAGAAATTTCAGTTCGAAGAAAAGTATTGGATAGGCATTGAGAAAATTCACGACGATATTATATTCTTTCACCACTTTGTAAAACCCGACCTGCCGGGTCACCGCGAAATTATTGCTTTCGATATCAATACTCAAAAAATACTTTGGCAAACAATGGAATTTACCTTTCTGTTTATTTATAAAGATAAACTTTACGCATCAAAAGAATTGTTTGAAGGGAACAAATTCTTTATTTTAGATTATAAAAGCGGTGAGATAGTCAGCGAACTTGAGACAGATGCGAATGATTTAACCAGATTAAAAAACCTGGCGGAAGAAGAAACCGATTACGGAGATTATGTTTTTACCGAAAATTTTGACGAAAAAAATTCGTATATAGATGATAGTATAAAAGAAATTATCAAATTGAGATTGGGAAATTCGGAATATTCCGGTAATGTTGAATTTGCCGTTATAAAAGATTTGTTGCTTTTTAATTTTCATGCGAAAACCGGAGACGATAACTTAACAAATAAATTTTATGTTACGGATATTACCACGGGTGAAGAAAAATATTCGGCTATACTTAATACAAATACAAATGCTTACGCACCCGATTCGTTCTTTTGCTATAAAAATTGGGTAATTGTATTAATAGAAAAACGCGAAGTTGTTATTTTTGAAATAAAACTGCAGAAATACTAATCATAATTTTATAGGTTATAAATATTTAAATATTAATGTTTAAAAATGAATCCATTGCTTGAATATATTAAAAATAATAAAATAACCAAATCAAGACTGGCAAGCGAAATTAAAGACGAACGTGGCGAAAAACTTCCTACAAGAGACGCTTTTGTTTTACTGAGAAAATACGCCGGGGATTTTTTTCAAAAAGGGAAACATCCCCGGATGATTGCCCTTTCCGGTTTAAGAGGAGTGGGTAAAACCACTTTAATGTGGCAAACGGCAAATTACGTTTACAATAATCATACTACCAATATATATTTTATAAGTATTGATGATTTAAACAGATTGGAAGCTAATCTTTTTGATATCATAAATATCTTCGAAAAGGAGATATTTAAATGTTCTCTCAATTCTCTTAAAGAAAGTTTTATGCTTCTGATCGATGAGGTCCACGAAACGGAAGGATGGCAAAAGGATTTGAAAATTTTATATGAAAAGGGTAAAAAAATTTTTGTTATTGCTACAGGTAGTTCCGCCTTGCTTTTGCATAGCAGCTCGGATTTGGCTTCAAGATGGACTGTGATTAAAATTTTTCCTTTCAGTTTTTCCGAATTCATTCTGGTGAAATCTTGGTTTGAAAAAAGCGAAAAAATTATTTTCCCTCCAAGAGAATTAACCAATAAACTAAACAGCTATATTTTTTTCAGTGAGAAATATCCGGATATAAAATCAAAAATTAAAAGAATAAGCAACACTATCAAGACATATTTAGATACTTCGGAAATTGTGTTGGGGAAAAATGTAACTTATTTAATAGACGAATATATCAGTTATCATAACATTGCCAGATTTTTACCTATTTCAAATAGAACGTTGATTATTGAAAGAGTTTTGGGATTATTCGACAGAATTTTATTTAAAGATATTTCGATACCGGGCATTGAATACTATGAAACAATAAACCGGATTTTATTCCGGTTGGTTTTGAGTGATGAAATTAATTTTCAGTCTTTGTCAAAAGATTTTAGAATTAAAGAAAAAGAAATTGAAAAGATTATTGTTTCATTAAATAATGCGGAAATATTAAATGTATTTTTACCATACGGTGGAATTAAATCTAGAACGGGCATTTCCAAAAAAGTTTTCTTCATGTCTCCGTCATTAAGGCACGCTCTTTATAGCCGTATTTATGGTGAAAAATTACATTCATTGTTAAAAGCTAAATTATACGAAGATATAGTTGCTATGTATTTAAAACGCAATTTATCCGAGGGTATGATAAGTTACGGTTACGGGGGTGGAAAAAATCCTGATTTTGTTATCGAATCTTTGGATTTGCCCGTTTTGTTAGAAATTGGTATTGGAAAATTTAAAAACGGACAAATAAAAGCATTCGGTAATTACAGATATGGTGTTTTAATTAACTCCAAAATAAATCAACCTGAATTTAACGATAATAGACGTGTAATCTATTTACCTTTGAGTTGGTTTTTATTATTATGATTTTGGATTAAGCAAAAATAATATTGGGGGTAAATATGGCATTGACAAATATTGAAGAACGTAAAATTCTCCTTAACGCCGCACGAAAATCCATTGAATCGATTTTTACAGGAGAAAAAATTCCACCGCCCGATTACCAAAAATATCCCGTTCTTGCTAAACACCTCGGTGCGTTCGTAACACTTACAATCAATAAAAAATTGCGCGGTTGTATCGGATATATTGTTTCCGATAAGCCTTTGTACGAAACCGTTTGCGATGCCGCAATCAGCGCCGCAATTAACGATCCGAGATTTCCTCCGCTTTCCGAAAACGAAGTTGATTTGGTGGACATTGAAATATCGATTTTATCGGAACCATTCCCGATGAATTCATACGATGATATAATTGTCGGTAAACACGGTTTAATTCTGGAAGAACCGGGAAGAAGGGCTTTATTGCTTCCGCAAGTTCCTATTGAACATAACATGAACAAAGAACAATTTTTAAGCGCACTTTGTGAAAAAGCAGGTCTGTACGGCGATTGTTGGAAACAAAAGCAACTTAAAATTAGTTTGTTTACTGCGGAAGTTTTTTCCGAAAAAGAAGTGGGGGTGAAACATGAGCATAGTTAGGAAACCTGCTGTTGCCGGAATGTTTTATCCGGGCGATAGAGAACAATTGGAAAAAGAAGTAAGATTGTTGCTCGATATTTACAAGCCGGAAAAAAGGTACGACAAAGTTTACGGAATTGTTGCACCGCATGCGGGGTATGTTTATTCGGGCAAAACAGCGGCTTACGGTTATAATACAATTGCGGACAAAGAATACAAAACGGTGGTTGTTATTTCACCGAGTCACAGAGAATACTTTCCAGGTATATCAATTTACAGCGGCGATGCATACGAAACTCCGCTTGGAATAATTGAAGTTGATAAGGATTTGCGCGAGAAATTAATTAACAACAGTAAAACAATTTTTGCCGGGGTTCAAGGTCATAGAGCCGAACACGCTTTGGAAGTGCAACTACCCTTTTTGCAAACAGTATTAAAAGATTTTAAACTTTTGCCGGTTGTTATGGGAGATCAAAGCCGGATTTTCGTTGATGAACTTGCGAGTAAACTTGCCGAGTACACAGATGAAGATACATTGATTGTTGCCAGTTCCGATCTTTCCCATTTTTATCCGCGCGAAGAAGCCGAAATTCTGGATTCGCGTGTGGAAAAAAGAATAAACGATTTTGATTACGAAGGATTACAAAACGATTTGGAAAGAAGAACATGCGAAGCTTGTGGCGGCGGCGGTATCGTTTCCACGATGAAAGCGCTCGGTTTGAAAAACGTTGGTAACTCCGAAGTTATTTACAGAAACGATTCGGGGGAAACTACCGGCGATACTTCCGAAGTGGTGGGATATTTATCGGCTGTGTTTTATAATTAGAAATTGTTTGCGTTTTCTGTAAATGCGCGAATCACTTGTGCATTAACCGGATTGCAAAGTGGTTACTGCAAAGTAGTACAAAGAAATGGGGCTTGCGGACTATTTGTTGCGACCGTTTTCTACAAACTGTGCCGCGTAATATTGCGGATTCAAACCCTCGCCGGTTGATTTACGTATAAGTTCATTCCACGGATAAACCGCACCGTAATTGAAAAACAGATTTTTCAAATAATTTCCTACGTCTTTTTCACCGACGAAGCTGACGGTTTTCTTTTCCGGTTGCTTTAATACTTTATCTTTAATGTAATAATACAATTGGGAAGCGAGAAGTTCGCCGAGCATGTAATTATGGTAATATGCCGGATAAAGTGAAATGTGAATTTTTGCCGCCCAATCGGGTTTATCCCTTCCTTCGGGTTTTCGTAGTTTTTGATATTTCCCTACAAGTTCCCACCACAAAGCGTTAAGTTCTTGCTCCGGATTTGCATACATTTCTTTTTCGAACCGGAAGACAACTTGCACCCATCTTGAAAAGATAATTTGTTCGGTTTTAAGTGATTCGATGCATTCGTCCGCAACGGACTCAATTTCACTTTCGGGTGCAATGTCCATGTCTTTTAACCATTCGGGGTTTGACGCAAACCTGCCGAAAAGCATTGCAATTGCTTCCGTTGTAAAAATATGTGAATGGGTTCGTAGCAACCAAGGTAAATCCGGATTAATGTACTTATCGTAAACGGCATGACCCAATTCGTGCAACATCGTTCCCATCCATTTATAATTAGGTTTAATGTTACACAAAATCCTTACATCGCCGCTTCTGTCAATATCCGTGCAATAAGCGTGTTGGTATTTCCCTTCCTTCTCATATAAATCGCTGTTTTTCAAAATATCGTCGATGTTTAAATCCAACCCGTTGTAAAATTTTCTGGAAAGTTCAACGATGTCTTTATCTTCGAAATATTTATCCAAATCTACATTGTGAATTTTGGGACCGAGTTGAAAAAATTTATCCTGATAATGCCAAGGCATTAATTTTTCGGGAGAAAGATGTAACCGTCTCGAAAGATGCTCGTCTATTTTCGATTTGATTTTTTCGAATTCTCCTGAGATTTTCGAATCGAGTACATCGAAAATTTTTAAGATGTCATCGGAATTTTGTTCATTTAATTCCAAACTCATTTCGAAATAATTGGGAAAACCGAGCTCGCGGGCACCGCGGTTCCGTAAGCTTACCAAGGTTAAAACATCGTTAACAATTTCTTCGCCTATTTTCTTACTTGCTTTCCATGTTTTTTCGAGTTTAACCGAGTCGGTTGAATTTTCGAGAATTTCATCTATTTGGTTATCGGTTAATTTTTCTCCGTTTAACGAAGCGCGGTAAGTGGCGAATTTTTTTTCTACTTCTGTCGAAAGTTTAATTATTTCTTCCAGAAGGCTTTCGTTCATTTGATGGGAAAGATATGTATTATAAAGTAAATCGAGCTGTCGTTTTAAGAAAAGATCTTCCATTTCATCTTTCTTTTCCTTAAAATCTTTCAACTCGTTAAAAGTGTTTTTATCGGAGTAAATTTTACTTAGTTTTAACTCGAGATCCGAGGCTTTTTGATAATCCTCCGGTTTTCCGCTGATCGATGCGTTGAAATATGCAATGTGGGCATCTCTTGTAAGGGGTATGATTTTCCCGGTAATTTCCTTTAGAAATTGTTCGAATCGTTCTTCCATTTTCACCTAAATTAAAAATTATTGCGGGAAATATAAAAATAATTTGTTAAAAAATATAGAGTTGAAAAGATTAGAAGTTCAATAAATCTTCGTCCCGCAGAACCATTAATATTGCAGATTGGGGAACAATTACCAGTTTTTTATTTTCGAGTTCAAGTTCTACGGCGTCGCGTTTAAGATAAAGGGCAAAATCACCGTCTTGAACTTGCAGCGGAATGAATTTACTTGAATTGTTTTCTTTCCAAGGTTCATCGTCTTCTGAAGGATTTGCAATAGGGTAACCTGGACCCACTTTTAAAACATATCCGCCTTGAACTTTTTCCCGTTCCTTAACGCCAGGCGGGAGATATAAACCGCTGTTGGTTTTTTCCAAATCTTCTTCGGGTTTAATCAGTACCCGGTCTCCTATAACCACGATTTTTGATGTATCAATAATCATTTGTCAAAAAAAATAATTTCTTTAATTTAAAAATACTCAACATTTCAACAAACCAAAACCCCTGCTACCCTTTTACTTTTTTAAATTGGGTTCCGTTCCAAATTAAATTAGGCGTATAATCTTTCCCGGCGCCACTAATTTAATACAACTGATTTTCGTATCTAAAATAGCAAAAATAACAATCTTTGTTACAGAAAAATCCAAAATTTTTTGTTAACTTGCCCGTTAATTTTGGGAGTATTATTCACAAAGGGAATTTTATGGGAAAAGTTATTGCCGTTTCTTCGCCGAAAGGCGGCGTAGGAAAAACAACTACAGCCGTCAATTTAGCCCTCGCATTAGCACAAAATAACAAGAAAACACTTTTGATTGATACGGATACTTCTAATCATGTAGCCTTGTCTTTCGGTGTAAACGATTATAAAAGTGTGGGAACACTTTACGATGCACTGAATTTTATCGTTAAATTCGAAGAAATTGTTAATTCAACGGAAATTCCCAATTTGGATATAATTCCGTTCAGAAAAATTTCATTCGAAGAAGAATTATTCTTGGCCGATATAAGCTTTGATGCTTTTATGCTGAGAAATATTTTCCCTAAAAATTTTCCCGATTACGATTTTGTTATTATCGATTGCGCTCCGAATTTGGTCGGTTTAACTTCCAACGTATTAAATCTTGCCGATTCGGTTTTGATTCCGGTTAAATCCAGTTTTTATTCGGTTGATGCGGTAAGCAGAATGGTAGAACACGTGGTTAAAGTTTCCGAAACGTCTAACAATAAACTTAAAGTTGAGGGAATTTTATTAACAATGTACGAATATAACACGCGCGCCTCCCTCAAAGTGAAAAAAGAACTATATAAATTGTACCCCAATTTTATGTTGACAACCGCCATTCCTAAAAATACTTCGGCTGAGGATTCCACGTTTTATCAAACACCGGTAATTCTTAAATATCCACACGCCAAAATTTCGATTGCATACAAGCAACTTGCGCAAGAAATTATAGAAAATAATAATTTAATGCGCGAAGATTATTTAAGCGATTTTAACGAAGCCGAATTTATCGGCAACGAATTTGGATATTAATTTTTTACCGTTGTTGTTTAGTTTTGAATCTTTTATTTATCTTAAAAAATCCATTTAGAAATCCGTTTAAAAAATGAAAAACTTTTGGGACGAAAGGTTCTCGGCAGATGAGTATTTCTACGGAACCGAGCCGAACACATTCTTCAAAGAAGAAATAGATAAACTTGCGCCGGGCAAAGCTTTATTCTTGGGTGAAGGTGAAGGACGCAATTCGGTTTACGCGGCAAAACTCGGTTGGCAAGTTGATGCCGTGGATTACAGCGCAGAAGGACGTAAAAAAGCGCTTGCCCTTGCCGAGAAAAACAATGTGGAAATAAATTATACTCTTGAAAACCTGGAAAACTTCTCTCCCCGCGAAAATTATTATGATTTGGTTGTAATAGTTTTTTTGCATTTGCCCGAAGAATTGAGAAAAAAAGTTCACGGTAAAGCGATCGGTTCGCTAAAGGCGGGCGGAAGGATTATAATGGAAGTGTTCGATAAAGATCAGTTGAAATACGGAACCGGCGGTCCGCGCAACATAGATTTATTATATTCGCTGGAAGATGTTTACACCGATTTTCAAGATTTGGATATTGAAAAATTCGGCAAATATATTGTTGAGTTGGAAGAGAGCGCCGGACACAAAGGTAAAGCAAGCGTAATCCGTTATGTGGGAGTGAAAACCGCCACAACGGAATTGTAGCGGTTTTAATTTTGCATCGAAGGGAGATGTGTTAATTTTTCTTTTTGCTTTCTTCCCCGTTTGAGAGTTTAAATAATATTGGAACCGAAACCTGCACTTTCAAGGGTTTTCCTCGCTGTTTCGCGGGAATAAACTTTGTTTCTTTTACCGCTTTCATCGCGGCTTCGTCGCAACCTGCTCCTATTCCTTTTAATATTTCTGTTTTTTCCACGATACCTTTTTCATTAATATATGCTTTTACGAAAACCCTGCCTTCTATTCCGGCTTTTCTTGCCAATTCTGGATAAACAACTTTTTCTTGAATGGCTTTTAATCCACCTACGGGTTCGGGCATTTGTTCGGCAGAAATTTGATAAGTATCGTTCGGAAGGTTTACGTATCGCATAAGCGGATTCCTGTAATCGATGAAGAGTTTATATTTATCTCCTGATTTGACAAACCCGAATTTAAGTTCCGTTCTGGAACCGATAGGTTTTTTTTCCAAGAGTGGTTGCAATTTCCATTTTTTAACAGTCTGGGCAACCAGGTTGTCAACCTTATCCGATAAGCTTTCCAGCACAACGATTTTTTCAATTTTCCCGTTTGGATTTACATACAGAACATAATCGAACATTACGGGTCTTTTGTCGGTATGATCAAAATCTTCGTTTAATATTTTTCTAATTTTATTAATTAAAGAATCAACTTCCGGTTCCTGGTTTTTATCCGCAAAATGTAAACCGTTAACAAAAGGATAATTCGTTTGTACTGGTTTAATTATTTCAAAATCCTTTTTCCTTTCGCAAGAAAATACGGTTAGTATTAAGATTAAAACAATAAAATACCTTTTCATTTTTTACCTCACATTTTTGGTGTTACAATCACCTGGTTTTTTAGTCGCCCCTTCACTTCTGTTGTGGGCAGACTGTTAAACAGAAGTTGTATCATTTTTTGCTGTTGATTTACCTGCCAAATCGTCTCATCTAATTTTTCCTTGTAAGTTGTGGTTTGTGAATAAAGGAAAAACGAAACAAGCGAAAGAATTAGTGCGAGCAAAGCAAAAACGCCGGCAGGCAGATATTTTTTAATATAATTTTCGTTAATTCCCTTGGTTCCGGAAACAGAGTTGAGAATTTTCACCTCCAAGTTTTCCGGGAAATCTTCAACCGAAGATTGTAGCGCCGTTTTCAACGCATTGTTGCGTTTGAAATAATCGCGGGCTTTTTCGTTCCGGGAAAGTTGTGTGAACAAATAGATTTCCTCTTCCTTCGTCAGTTCGCCGTCGAAATATTCGTCGATTATCGAAAATATTTTTTCCTGGTTCATTTTATTTGCCATTGTTGTTTTTTACTAAAGTATAAGATTACCTATTTGGTTAATTAATTTTTGACGCACTTTATAAAGTCTGCTTTTAACCAAACTTACTTCAATTCCTAAAATTCCTGCAATTTCTTTGTACGAAAGACCGCCGTATTCTTTTAACAAGTATACTTCTTTTTGTTCGGCGGGCATTTGATCCAATTCCGAAAGAATTAATTCTTTCAATTCTTTCATGTCGTAACTTGAAAGCAAATCGAGTTTTGACGGTTGAGAAATATTTTCCAAGTTATCTTTTCCGTGCCGGTCGGTTTTAATTTTCTTTTCTCTGAAAAAACCGTAAATCTCGTTTCTTGTAGTCGTAAAAATCCAACTGTTTATTCCGTTTTTATTTCTTATCGAATCTAGATTTTCAAAAAGCTTCATAAATACGTTTTGAACGATATCTTCGCATAAATTCTTGTCTGAAACCATTCTTAAAGTATAGTTGTATACTTTTCGCTTAAATTTGTTATAAATGATGGTAAAATGAACTATTTTTTGCGAATTTTTATCCAAATCTTACCGTTCTTTTGTTTTAGAGATGTTTTAAATTAGAAAAAGTTGCTTTAAAACTTGACTTTTTCTTCGATTATCATTATTATTGGATAATAATTATTAATTAATAATGGTTGTGGAATGACAACTCAAGCAGCAATAGAAAATTTCGTACAAAAATGCCGGACTTTGGGACTTAGCGTAACTCCGCAAAGGCTTTCCATCTTTAAAGCCTTAATGGATGATAAGTCTCATCCCAGACCGGAAGACATATATAAAAAAATAAAAGCGGAACATCCGACGATTTCATTGGCTACGGTTTATAAAACGCTCGAAACATTCGAAAAACACGGAATTGTTTCTGTCGTTACTCCGTTGCATAATTCCGTCCGTTACGATCCGATTACCGAACCGCATCATCACGTGGTTTGCGTAAGGTGTAATAAAATAATTGATGTGATGGATCCGGAATTAAATTCCATTAAAATACCGGAGCATATTTTACAAGGGAACGAACTTTTGGATTACAGCATTCACTTTAATGTTATTTGTTCCGAATGCCGTGCAAAAGAATCGAATTAACCCTTATTTTAGATAAACTGATTAATTAACAAACAAAAACAAAAATAGGAGAAACGAAGAAATGGAAGAACAAGCTCAAGTTGTTTCTTTGCCAAGATTAAATGAACCGGCACCGGAGTTTACAGCAAAAACAACTCACGGTGAAATTAAATTGTCAGATTACAAAGGTCAATGGGTTGTATTGTTTTCGCATCCGGCGGATTTTACGCCAGTATGCACAACGGAATTTATTGCTTTTGCTAAGAAATTCGATGAATTCAAGAAATTGAACACTCAAGTAATCGGTTTGAGTATTGACAGTATTTATTCGCATTTGGCATGGGTGAGAAATATTAAAGAAAAATTCGATGTCGAAATTCCTTTCCCGGTTATTGCCGATTTGGATATGAAAGTAGCAACTTTATACGGAATGGTTCATCCCGGGGCGGCGGATACTTCTACGGTTAGAGCGGTATTCGTTATTGACGACAAAGGAATTTTACGCGCAATGGTTTATTATCCGTTAACAAACGGTAGAAGTATCGATGAAATTCTTAGAGTTGTAGAAGCGCTTCAAACAAGCGATAAATTCGGCGTTGCTACTCCGGAAAATTGGCATCCGGGCGACAAAGTTATCGTTCCTCCGCCGGCAACTCAAGAAGAAGCCGAAAAGAGAGCAAGCGAAGGTTACGATTACGTTGACTGGTACTTCAGCAAGAAAAGCATTTAATTAATACTCCGCAATTTTTGCGGGTGATTTTTTGGGCTGTCTCAAATTTAAAAATCGTCATCCCGAACTTGTTTCGGGATCTATTTTTAAGCTTTTTTCAAAATATTAGATGCTGATCCCGAAAGTATTAGGGAAAGCATGACGGGTTGGAGACAGCCTCATTTTTTTTGTACATAATCAATAATAATTATTACTTAATAGCAAATAATATTTAATAACTAATTTAATAGGAGAACGAAAATGGGTGAAAACAAATTAATCGCTCAGCTTAACAAAAACCTTTCCGACGTGCAGGTATTGTACGTTAAATTACATAACTACCATTGGAATATTCAAGGTCCGCAATTTTTCGAGATTCACAGGGTTACCGAAGAATATTACAGTTTTTTCGCGGTTCAATATGATGATATAGCCGAAAGAATTCTTCAACTCGGTGGTAAGCCGTTCAACACAATGAAAGATTATTTGGAAAATTCCGCTATCAAAGAAGAAGAGAAAAACACTTTCACTACGGAAGATGTTGTTAACGGTTTAATTAAAGATTTCGAGTATTTGGCAAATGAATTACGTCATACTTCCGATTTAGCCGGAATTGAAAAAGATAATACTACCGTAAACATGGCAGACGATTTCGTTCAATGGCTTGAAAAAGCGGTTTGGATGTTGAAAAGCAATTATTAAACAAAAAACCGGGTTATAATGCCCGGTTTTTTCATTTCGTTGTTGATTTTTAACAATAAGTTTCGTTGTACAAATTTACAGAATATATTTACTCAAATCGCGGTTCTTCACAATTTTATCCAATTTTTCTTTAACCATCTCGCCCGTTACTTCAATTTTATCGGAAGGAATTTCATCCGGAACGTTAAATAAGATATCTTCGAGCAAAGTAGTTAAAATTGTATGAAGGCGGCGCGCTCCGATATTTTCAACTTCTTCGTTTACCAGCGTGGCGGTTTTTGCAATTTCCCTGATGGCGTCGTCCGAAAATGTAATTTCCACGCCTTCGGTTTTAAGCAAAGCCGCATATTGTTTTAACAAAGCGTTTTCAGGTAAAGTAAGAATTTTAATAAAATCTTCTTCGGTTAGACTATTCAATTCGACTCTTATCGGGAAACGGCCTTGAAGTTCCGGAATTAAATCAGACGGTTTGGCAACATGGAAAGCGCCGGAAGCTAAAAATAAAATATGGTCGGTTTTAACCGGACCGTATTTTGTATTTACGGTAGAACCTTCCACGATCGGTAATAAATCCCTCTGAACTCCTTCGCGCGAAACATCGGGTCCGCTTTTCGATTTATCGGAACCTGCAACTTTATCTATCTCATCGATAAAAACAATACCGGAATCTTGCACCCTGCGGATGGCTTCTTTCTGGACTTCTTCCATATCGATTAGTTTTTGAGCTTCTTCTTGCGATAGGATTCGCCTAGCTTCTTTAATCGTTGTTTTTCTCTTCTTTCTTTTTTTCGGCATTATGCTGCCTACAATTTCTTGAATGTTAATTCCCATGTCGTCCATTCCGAAAGGTCCCAAAACTTGCATTCCCACGGCTCCGGTCGTGGTATCAAATTCGACCATCTTATCGTCCAGCTCGCCTTTGTGCAACTTTTCTCTCATCCATTCACGGGTTTTTTCGTTTTGGAGAACTTCTTCGGAATTATCTCCTGCGGAAGTAACGGAACGCTTAACGGGCGGAATCAATAAATCGAGTATTCTCTCTTCGGCAAGTTTGTTTGCCTTTTCTTTTACCAACTCGGTTTTTTCCGCTTTAACCATATTAACGGCAAGGTCGGTTAAATCCCTTATCATCGATTCGACGTCTCTACCGACGTAACCTACTTCGGTAAATTTGGATGCTTCAACCTTGTAGAACGGAGCGCCCGTAAGTTTTGCCAATCGTCTTGCAATTTCGGTTTTTCCTACGCCTGTCGGTCCAATCAGAATTATATTATTCGGCATTATTTCTTCACGTATCGATTCGTCAACCATTTGTCTTCGCCATCTGTTACGCAAAGCAATGGCAACGGCGCGTTTGGCTTCGTCTTGCCCGATTATATATTTGTTCAATTCTTTTACAATTTGCCTTGGAGTCAAATTTTCCATTTTATAAGTTTTCATGTTCAAACCTTATTTCGTTATTGTCTCAACGTTAATTTTATCGTTGGTATAAATACAAATATCCGCTGCGGTTTTTAAAGCTTCGCGAACAATTTCTTCGGCATTTAAGTCGGAATATTTCACCAGCATTTTAGCTGCGGCAAGCGCGTACATTCCACCCGAACCGATTGCGATTATGTTATCGTCCGGTTCTATTACATCTCCGTTTCCCGAAACTATAAATGTTTTGTCTTCCGAAACAACAGCCAGCATTGCTTCCAAACGGCGCAGATATTTATCCATTCGCCAATCTTTTGCCAATTCAACAACGGCGCGACTAACATTACCGCTGTACTGTTCCAGTTTTTCTTCGAATCTGCCCAAGAGCGTAAAGGCATCTGCCGCGGAACCCGCAAAACCGGTAAGTACTTTTCCGTTTAGCAATTTCCGGATTTTAACCGAATTGTGCTTAACGACGGTATTGCCAAGAGTTACCTGTCCGTCTCCGCCGATTGCCGCCGAGCCGTTATGAATCAACCCTATAATCGTCGTGGATCTTACTTTTTCTTTCAATTTATCCTCTAAAATTTGTTTCCGAAAAATAATTAATTCTTTGTTCAAACTTACAAAAAATTAGGGCAGAACTTTTTCCCCGGATTTGAATTTATCGTACCATTTATAAAACGGCGGAGTAACGGGGAAAGCAAGTATTCTGCCTCCGAATCCGAAATATTTATAAACCAACATATTAAGATTATTAACTTTTACGGATTTAAGCGTTTGAAAATCCGCCGAAACGCCGTATTTTTTTGCCAATTCAACAGCTTTTTCAGTTAATAATTTTTCCGTTTTTTGTACTTTCAGTTGTTGTTTTATTTTTTGTTTAACTTTTTCAAAAGACTCCGGTGATTGAATTTCGGGTTCACGCTTGCCGATTACTTTGAAAATTGAATATCCTTCGTTGAGTTCAAGCGGACCGTAAATTTCCCCGATTTCCAATTCGCCGGCAATTCTTCCCAAGTCGCCGTACATGGTTACCGGAAAAAATCCGAATTCACCGCCTTTGTCTTTTGTCCATTTTCTTTTGGTGTGAATTCTTGCAAGCTCTCGGATGTCCGCCCCTTCGTCCAGTTTTTTCAAAATTTCCGCAACTACGTCCAGGCTGTCGGTTAATATTTCGATAATATTTACTTCTTTTACCGGTTTGAATTTTTTATTCTCTTGCAGATATTTTTCCTTTGCTTCTTCGTCAGTTACGTTGACCGAGCGGATTAATTTCCGTTTATATAATTGAGCCAAATAATTATCCCGCCACATTTGTATGTACGGTTTCGCCGAAGGAGAAGAATTCAATCCTTTTTTTAATCCTTCCCGTGCAAGCAACTCCATTTCGATGAATCTTTTTACTCTCGAGTTTAACTGGGAAGCAATTGTTTTTGCATCAGTTGAAAAAGAATAAAATCCTTCGAACATGAATTCGCGTAAAAATTGACGCAAGCTTACGGGCTTACCCGGAAATTTAATGAAAGGCATGTTCAGCGAATCGGCTCCGAAAGCTTTCTCGATATTTTGTAAATTATTCGAGTCGAAAACGATTTTATCGCCATCGTTCAAGCCGTTTAAGTTTTTGTTTCTCTTAAGTTCTGCTGTAAGTTTATCGACTAAACTCCAGAATATCGTTCCGTCTGCCGAAACCTGTTTGTCCCCGAAAAATTTCCTGTAGTAATTTTGATAAACGCGGTCTTCAGTTCTTTCTTTTTCAATTTTTTCCACTTCCCGTTCAATAGCGGTAAAAGATTTGTTTGCGGGAATTTGCTTTTGCTCGATGCTTTCCAATTTGAAAATGTACCAACCGTCGGGCGATTGAACCGGTGCGGTAAATTCGCCGGGCTTCAAAGCGTAAAGGGTGTCTTCAACGTCTTCCATCATTTTACCGTATTCAACTTTGTAAGGTTGATTGAAAGATTCGGTGCGACCGTTCAACAAACTATCGAAAGCGGCTCCGGCAAGAAGTTTTTCGTAAATTTCTTTGATTTCGTTTTCGTTCTTTGAATAAATGTAATTTACATTTAAAACTTTATAATATTTTTTCAACCCGGATTTTATTTTCGCCGGGTTTACTTCTACTTTGTTTTTGATTTCGTTTTTGTAAAGCGCATCTCTGATATACATTTTTTCCATTGCCGGAAATGAATATTTCATTATTTCAGTTGTATCGAGCCGTTCCCTTTCGGCTTCTTGAGCGAAAAGTTTTTCGGCGATTATCGTTTTGAGCAATTCTTCTTTTTTCTTTTCCGTGTTTGCCCGGTTACGGTTAAGCTGCGGAACAAATTCAAAACGTTCGATAAATTCCTTTTCGGTTATCACGCGGTTGCCTGCTTTCGCAAGTATTTTGTTTTTGGTTTGCGCGGAAGTAAGACCGTGAAATAAAATCAGTAAAATTAAGAAGTGTTTAATCGGGTTCATTATTTAAGTTTCGTATTTTGTGTTAAAAATTTTGTATGGAACAATTGCCGGTACGGTTTTTTTATAGTTAATGTATCTTACACCGAATCTTTCTATAAGTTTCTTTTCTTCGAATTTGGAACCGATTATGAAGTAAGCGACCATTGAGAGAAAAAACACGAAATAGAAAAAATCCATTTGCGGTCGAAGTCCTAAAAACAAAATGGAGAAAAAGTAAATCGGGTGCCGGCTATATTTAAACGGTCCTTCAACAATGAAAGTAAGGTGCTCGTCCAATTCATCGGGATTGTAAGTTCCGTTGAAATACCGTTGTATTTGTTTAATTCCCAGAAATTCTCTTACGTCGATAAAGGAGCCTGCCCAGAAAAATCCGATTAAGGCGAAAATCTGTAAAATTACGATTATTATATCGAAAGGATAATCCAAATCGTAAATGTAAACATCCGGTTTCGGTGAGAAGTAATAAATAGCAAAGAACACAACGGTGGAAAATAAATTATAAAACAATCTGTAAAAAGCTATCTTATTTCCGAACTGCTCTAAAATCCGGCGTTTCACCCCGTTGGATGCAAGAACCGAATGCGAGACACCGAAAATTGCGAAAAGTCCCACAATAACAATACCGTCAAATAACAGATTCATAATTCCTTTCTTAACCGCGCAACGGGAATTTTCATTTGTTCCCTGTATTTAGCAACGGTTCGCCTGGCAATATGAATGCCTTTTTCCTTAAGCATTTTCGCGATTTTGTCGTCGCTGTAGGGCATGTTTTTCGGTTCGTTATCGATTATCTCTTTTATTAATTCCTTAATGTGTTTGTTGGAGATTTCGCTTCCCGAATCGGTTGTTAATCCTTCGCTGAAGAAATATTTCAATTCGTGGATACCGACGGGGCTTTGAACGTATTTACCGTTAACCACGCGGCTGATAGTGGAAATATCCATTCCGATTTCGTCGGCAATGTCTTTGTATATCATTGGTTTTAGTGCTTTTGGACCGTATTCGAAGAAGTCGTATTGTTTTTCTACGATAGCCCGCATAATTTTCATCAACGTTTCCCTTCGCTGTTGAATAGAAGCGATAAACCATTTTGCCGACTCGAATTTTTCGCGGAGAAATTTATGAGTTTCTTTTTCCCGTTTGTTTATTTTGCGCTTCCGTTTTTTGCTGTTCAACATTTCAAGGTAAGTTTTACTGATTGTAACCGAAGGCACTCCTCTGTCGTTGAGTGTAATTATGTAGTTATCGTCAACTTTCTCAATTATAAAATCCGGGGTGATTTGATTTGCTTCCGGCGTATCGATAGAGCCTGCGCCGGGTTTGGGATTAAGTTTTTGAATCAAATCCAGCGTTGCTTTCAGCGTATCCCGACTTAGTTCCATTTTCTCTTGAATTACGTTAAACCTTTTGTTCACAAAGTCATCGTAATGTTCGCTTAATATTTTTTCTGCGAGATACGAGTAATACGGATCATACGAAGAATTACGGATTTGCACCAGAAGGCATTCTTGCAAATTTCGTGCGGCAATACCTACCGGCTCGAGTGTTTGAATCATCTTCAAAACTTTTTCCGCATCTTCCAGCGAAACTTCAATGTGCTCAAATAATTTTAAGTCCTCAACTATTTTTTCCAAATCTTCGCGAAAGTATCCGTCTTTATCCAGACTGCTGATAATCACTTCGCCCAATATAATTTGTTCTTCCGGTAAATCAAGCTCGTGTAATTGTTCGATTAACCTTTCTTGCAATGAAACGCGAACGGGCGTAACCGGTTGAATTTTGTCTTCGTCGTCCGGACTGCGGTTAATGCGGTTTTCTTCGAGTTCCGCGTCGTTCATAAAATCTTCAACGTCGAATTCATCTTCCGTTTTTTCCGCTGTTTCTTCTGCAGTCTCTTCGGATTTTTCATCCGGTGAATCTTCTTTCTGATCGAGCGTCAATTCCATTTCTTCGGTTTGAGTTTCCTCCAAAATAGGATTTAGCTCGAGTTCGGTTTTAATCCGCTGTTCGAGAGCAAGCGTATTTAATTGCAACAACTTTTGATATTGTATTTGCTGTGGCGATAGTTTTTGTGTTTGTAATAATTTGTGATTTAACGATAACATTTTTTAATTCCCGTTTACTTTCTGTATTTTTTTGAAGAATGTTTTACCGTAACTTCTGATAATAGAATTTTTAAGAAAATCGAGCACATTAACGTTTTCCCGTTCACCTTTTTCCAACGCCGGCTTGCACTCCGTATATTCTTCAAATTTCAATACGGGTCCGCCGAATTCCGCAACTCTAACCGGAAAAAGGTGACATGAAATCGGCTTGGGAAAATCAACCTCGTTTTCATTGTATGCTTTCTCTATAGCACATTTAGCAATATCACCTTCGTAATAAACAAAAACGCAATCTCTTCTGTTTATCGATTTTACGAGTAAAGTTCCTTCTTTCTTTTCCCAAAATCCGTTTTTTCTAATTTCTTCAACACTTTCTTGCGGTAAATATTTAAATACTTTGTCCAAAATCGGTGTAATTTGTTCGATTTCATCTTCAAGCAACGGCGCACCGTAATCGCTTTCCATCGTGCAACATGCGCCTTTACACTTTGCGAGATCACAAACAAATTTGCGCTCCAAAAGTTCCCGGGAAACTAAAATCCCGTCTATATCGAGAAATTTACTGTTCATAAAGTTTGGAATGCTTTTTGCTAAAATAGTGAATTTAAAATATTTTACAAAGTTTAAGCTAAATAACGGTTATTTGGAATGATTTTTAGTGCGGAAAGCTTTTATTTAATCATTCCGTAATTATTTTACACTTGATTTGCATAGCTATTGTGAATTAGCGATGAAGAAAGTAAAATCACCAAAGATGTTAAATATTCAATAATTGAATAGTATTATATTTTAGATTATTAAAACTATCTTCCCCAAACGATTGAAAATCCTTTTCTTTTTTAGTCTTTTCTTTTAAGAAATAACACTTGTTTATCTCTTATAAAAATGTAGATTTACTGATATAAAATTTTGTTTGTTTGAAATATTCAACTGAATTTTTAATTATACCAAAGGAGTGAGTATGGCGGTTATAAGACCTTTCAACGCAGTAAGACCCGATCCAGAAGTTGCCCACCTTGTTGCAAGCGTTCCTTACGATGTAGTTAACAGACGCGAAGCAGCGGAATTGGCAAAAGGAAACCCGATAAATTTTTTAAGAGTTACGCGTTCGGAAATAGAGCTTGACGAGAAAGTTGATCCTTACGATAAAAAAGTTTATGAAAAGGCAAAAGAAAATTACGAAAGACTAAAGAAAGAAGCGCCAATGCTTCAAGATGAGAATCCGCATTTCTATCTTTACAAACTTGTTTGGGGAGAACAAGAGCAAGTCGGTATTGCGGCTACTTTTTCCGTTGAAGATTACAACAACGATATAATAATGAAACATGAAAAAACACGGAAAGTAAAAGAAGACGACAGAACAAATCATATAGTTACAACGAAAGCTCAAACCGGCGCGGTATTTTTAACATACAAAGGAGTTGAAAAAATCAACGAAGTCGTTAATAAAACCATGAAAGAACAAGAACCTTTGTATAATTTCACCGCAAACGATTCGGTTACACATACGGTTTGGGTTCTTCCCGATGAATATAATGAACTCATCGTCTCCGAAATTGCTAATGTGGATAAGTTATATATTGCGGACGGACACCATCGCGCGGCAAGCGCAGCCCGCGCTCAAAAAGTTATGGCGGAGAAAAATAAAAATCACACGGGTGAAGAAGAATATAATTATTTCCTTGCCGTTTTGTTTCCCGCCGAACAATTGAAGATTCTGCCTTACAACAGGGTTGTGTTTGATTTGAACGGTAATACGGAAGAACAATTTTTAGAAAAAGTAAAACAAAATTTTACGGTGGAACCGACCGAAAATCCTTCGCCTGCCGAACGGATATCTATCGGGATGTATTTGAATAAACAATGGTATTTGTTAAAACCGAACGAAAACGTAAAAGAAGGTAAAACAGTGGGAGAAAATTTGGATGTAAGCATTCTGCAAAATTATTTGTTGAATCCCGTTTTAGGAATTGAAGACCCGAGAACAAGCGATAAAATTGATTTTATCGGCGGAATAAGGGGCACGGAAGAATTGGAAAGACTGGTAAACGAAGGAAAAGCGGCTGTTGCATTTTCAATGTATCCGGTATCGGTAGATGACTTGATAAACATTTCGAACGCCGGGGAAACGATGCCGCCAAAATCGACTTGGTTCGAACCTAAATTGAGAGACGGACTTTTGGTTCATGAAATTTAGTTAAAATTAAAATAATTAAAACAAGGAAAACGAAAATGGAAAAACGGGTTTATAATTTCAGCGCGGGTCCGGCCGTATTGCCTGAAGAAGTATTAAAACAAGCTCAAGAAGAATTGCTTGTTTATCCCGGAGCCGGAATGTCGGTGATGGAAATGAGTCACCGTTCCAAAAACTTCAACGATATTTTTGTTGCTGCGCAAAACGACTTGCGTAAACTTTTGGATATTGGGGATAATTACACCATCTTGTTTTTGCAAGGCGGCGCAACGCTTCAGTTTTCAATGGTTCCGTTAAATTTAATGCCGCCTAAAAATAAAGCCGATTATATCGTTACCGGCGCTTGGTCGAAAAAAGCAGTTAAGGAAGCCAAGCGGGTCGGCGAAGTGAACATTGCGGCTACTTCCGAAGATTCAAATTTTAATTATATTCCCAAACAATTTAATTTAAGCGATGACGCTTCTTACGTTCACTTTACTTCAAACAATACAATATTCGGAACTCAATTTAAATCCGAGCCGGAAGTTGGCGATGTTCCGCTTGTCTGCGATGCTTCGTCGGATATCTTGCATAAAAAAATCGACGTTAACAAATACGGATTGATTTACGCCGGTGCGCAAAAAAATATGGGTCCCGCCGGAGCAACTCTGGTAATTATCAGAAACGATTTGTTGGAACGTTCATCCGACGAATTGCATACTTATCTTAACTACAGTGTTCACGCGGGTAAAAATTCACTTTACAACACTCCGCCTTCTTACACGGTTTATATAATCGGACTGGTTTACAAATGGCTTTTGAATATGGGCGGATTGGATGTAATGTATAAAAGAAACGTTGAAAAAGCGGAGATACTTTATAATTTTATTGACGAAAGCGACGGTTATTACCGGGGCACTGCGGCAAAAGAAGACCGTTCGTTGATGAACGTAACTTTCAGAATGCACTCGGAAGAACTTGAAAAGAAATTTATTGAAGAAGCGACAGCCAAAGGCTTTGTCGGTTTGAAAGGGCACCGTTCCGTCGGAGGTTTGCGTGCGTCAATTTATAACGCTTTCCCCAAAAAAGGCGTGGAAGATTTGGTTCAATTCATGAGCGATTTCAAAAAGAATAATTAAAATACTAGCGCCGGTTTTATTAATTAAGACCGGCGTTTTTTTAGCGGAGTACTTATGAGAAAATTATTTGTGATTTTAATTCCGGTAATTCTTCTGATTTCCTGCTCGAAAAAAGAAGAGAAATTAGAATTAAAAAATCCCGAAGTCTTTGCATTTTACGTTGAAGATTCTTGGGAAGTAACAGCCACGGTATTTGCCGAAAACTTTAAGAAAACGGAAAACGGTGAAAGCTTTACGGTAAATTTGTTTTATCAAGTCGATTTGGTTACTCCGAAAGGTGACACCATTAAACAAATCGATTTGGGCACGATTGAAGAAATAACCAAAGACGAATCGGACGAAGTGAAAATAGAATCGCAAATTGCTTTAGGTTCTAATTTCGACGAAGGAAAATATAAACTGGTCTTTGATGTAAAAGATTTAATTTCCGAACAAGAGGCGAAAGCGGAAAAAGAATTCGATTTGAAAAAGGAGTAGGGAAGCGGAAGTTTCGAAAATTGTAATCGAAGTATCCGGATTTACTTGTAGAACAAATAACTTTGCGGGCAAAGTTCCGGCAAACCGGAAAAATATGTTAAAGTCTTTTGTTTTATAATTATAAAAATTTATATCTAAAACATTACGTCTCTCTCATAAGCTTTTTCCAAAAGGTTTTCGAATTCTTTGAAGCTGATTTCCGTTGCGCCGAACATTTTCAAATGCTCGGTTTGGAATTGCACGTCGAGTAACACAAAACCTTGTTTTTTCAGATGTTTGATTAATATTACCAAAGCCGATTTGGATGCTTGAGATACTTTGGAAAACATCGATTCACCGAAAAACGCGCCTTTATACGTTACGCCGTAAAGACCGCCGACCAACTTATTTTTTTGGTAAACTTCAACTGAGTGAATATTTCCGGTATCAATTAAGCCTTTGTATGCTTCTATCAATTCTTCCGAAATCCACGTATGTTCACGCGATGCGCAAACTCTGATTACGCCGAGTATGTTTTTGTCGAATTCGTATTTGAAATCCGCTTTCTCCATGAATTTTCTTAACGAGCGGGGAACGTTATAATTATCGAGCGGAATGATAGTACGGATTTCCGGCAGATACCAATTTATCTGACCGTTCTCGTCGGCCATAGGAAATGCTCCGATGGAATAAAGCCTTAGCATATTTCGGGGTTTCAGCAAATCTTTGGGATCGAGTAAGTCCATTCCGGATTTTCTTTATTAAAATTAATCGGGCAATAAATAATAAGAAAAACTAACTTTAACAAATAATTTATTTCCAATTGTATGCTGTTTGCGAATGAAATTGATTCCGGAAAATACAAAAGCTTTTCTTTACGCTGTTGCCGCCGTTCTGCTTTGGTCAACCGTGGCAACGGCATTTAAGCTTTCGCTTAAGGGAATGAATTATATTCAATTGTTGTTTTATGCTTCGTTTACGAGCTCGGTGGTTTTGTTTTTAATTGCTTTGAGAAATTCCCGCAAACAATTAAGTATGCTTTTCCAAGGCGAGAATATAAAAAGAAATTTACTTCTCGGTTTTATTAATCCGTTTCTTTATTACCTTGTGTTGTTCAAAGCTTATTCTTTGTTGCCCGCGCAAGAGGCACAAGCGTTGAATTACACTTGGCCGATTGCTATCGCGGTATTTGCTTCCTTATTTCTTAAACATAAATTGACCGTTAAAACATTAACGGGATTGATAATTTCGTTCGCCGGAGTGTTAATAATTTCCACGCGGGGAAAAATTTTTTCACTCGAGTTTCATAATCTTTACGGAGTAATATTGGCAACCGGCAGTTCGTTAATTTGGGCTACTTTTTGGATTCTGAATCTGAAAGATGAACGCGATAGTTCCGTAAAGTTGTTCGCGGCATTTTTAACCGGCTGTATTTATTCGGGAATTTACATTTTACTCTTCGATTCGTTTGAAATTAAAGACGCAACTTTTTTGCTTGGCGCTGTTTACGTAGGACTTTTCGAAATGGGGATTACCTTTTTCCTTTGGATGAAAGGATTGCAATTAAGTAAAGATAAAGCTAAAACATCAACTCTGGCTTACCTTTCGCCGTTTATTTCGTTGATTTTTATAGCGCTTATTTTAAATGAAAAAATTCTGCCTTCTTCAATAATCGGATTGATTTTTATTATTGGGGGAATTTTATATCAACATATCGAAATAAGTAATAAACCGGTTAAAGAAAGTTAAATAATTAAAAATTAAAGATAATCGGAATTTTATTTCTGCAAAGAATGATGTGAACATCCAAACTCCGATTTTTTTATATTTGCAAATTCAATGAGAAAAATTTCGAGCGAAAAATGAAAGTAAAAAAGTTAACGGATATTCCAAAAGCATATAATCCGAATGAAGTTGAAGACAAATGGTATAAGTATTGGGAAGATCACGATTTATATCATTCAGAGCCGGACGAATCGAAAGTCCCTTACACGATTGTAATTCCCCCGCCGAACATTACCGGCATGCTTACAATGGGACACATTCTTAACAATTCCATTCAAGATTTGTATATCCGCTACAAACGGATGAAAGGATTTAATGCTCTTTGGGTGCCGGGAACCGATCACGCTTCTATTGCTACAGAAACGAAAGTAGTTAAGTATTTAAAAGAACAAGGAATAGATAAATATGAAATCGGTAGGGAAGAATTTCTAAAATATTGCTGGGAATGGAAAGAAAAATACGGAAATATCATAACCACGCAATTACGGAAGTTGGGAGTGAGCTGCGATTGGAAACGCGAACGTTTTACGATGGACGATCACTATTACAGAAAAGTGATTGAAGCTTTTGTTAAGCTTTACAAAAAAGGATTGATTTACAGAGGTTATAGATTGGTAAACTGGGATCCCGCTTCCAAATCGGCTATTTCCGACGAAGAGGTGATTTACAAAACCGTTCAAGGAAAACTTTGGTATTTCAAATATCCCGTAAAAGACAGCGATGAATTTTTGGTTGTTGCTACAACGCGACCCGAAACAATGCTCGGCGATACAGGAGTTGCAGTAAATCCGAAAGACGAACGTTATAAACATTTGGTCGGTAAAAAAGTTATTCTGCCCATAGTAAACCGTGAAATACCAATATTTGCCGATGAATACGTCGATATAGAATTCGGTACCGGCGCGGTTAAAGTTACTCCCGCTCACGATGTTAACGATTACGAAATGGGTCAACGCCACAACCTTGAAATTATCAACATTTTTAATCCCGATGCAACGACCAACGAAAACGTTCCCGAAGATTTACGCGGTTTGGACAGATACGAAGTAAGAAAACGGGTTGTTAAAAAGTTCGAAGAGTTAGGTCTGCTGGAGAAAATAGAAGACTACACAACAAACGTCGGTTATTCGGAGCGGGGCAATGTTCCGATTGAACCTTATCTTTCCGAACAATGGTTCATGAAAATGGATAGTCTTGCCCAACCGGCTTTACAAGTTGTACGCGAAGGCAAAATTAAATTTCATCCGCAGCATTGGGTTAAAACTTACGAGCATTGGATGACCAATATTAAAGATTGGTGCATTTCCCGACAGCTTTGGTGGGGACACAGAATTCCGGTTTGGTATCATAAAGAAACCAAAGAAATTTATTGCGACGTTGAGCCGCCTGAAGACATAGAAAACTGGCGACAAGACGAAGACGTTTTGGATACATGGGCTTCCAGTTGGTTGTGGGCGCAAGATGTTTTTACGACGAAGGAAGATCAGGATTATTATTATCCGACCGACTTGCTTGTTACGGGTCCCGATATAATTTTCTTCTGGGTAGCGCGAATGATTATGGCGGGAATGGAATTCATGCACGAAATCCCCTTCAAAGACGTATACTTTACAAGTATTATCCGCGATGTTCAAGGAAGAAAAATGAGCAAATCGCTCGGCAATTCTCCGGATCCGCTGGACGTAATTAAAGATTACGGCGCCGATGCTTTAAGGTTTACGATTAATTATATCGCTCCTTTGGGGCAAGATGTTCTATTCAGTACCGATAAAACCGAGTTGGGCAGAAACTTTGCAAACAAAATTTGGAATGCCGGGCGGTTTCTGTTGATGAACGCTCAACAAATCGAAACGGATGATTCGTTAATCGATAAACATATTGATTTTATTGACGAATGGATAACTTCACGTTTCCAAAACGCAGTAAAACAATTCGAAGATGCATTGGAACGCTTTGATATTACCGGAGCCGCGCGGGTTATCTATTCCTATATTTGGAATGACTTCTGCGATTGGTTCTTGGAATTGAGCAAAGTTAAATTTTATTCCGGTAACGAAGAAGTAAAATCAGCTGCATTATCGCGTGCGCTTGTTCTTTTCGAAGAATCGCTTAAACTTGCTCATCCTTTTATGCCGTTTATAACGGAAGAATTGTGGCATTTGATATCCGAAAGAGCCGAAGGCGAAAGTATCTCTGTTTCCGCATTTCCGGAATTCGACGAATCTAAAATTTCCAAATCTGCAGAAGCGGAAATGGAGTTTGTGCAGAATATTATCACTGCAATAAGAAACATAAGAGGCGAGTTGTCCATTCCGCCTTCCAAGAAAATTGATGTGTTATTGAAAACGGATTCCTTAAAAGAGGAAAGTCACGTTTATATAAAATCGCTTGCGAAAATAAACGAACTTACGGTTGATCCTGCTCTGACAAAACCCGCTCAAAGCGCATCGGCTGTGGTTAAAAACTGCGATATCTTCGTTCCGCTTGCCGGAGTAATTGATTTGGATGTTGAACGTGCAAGGATCGAAAAAGAAATTAACCGGCTGGAAAATGCTTTGAAGGGCGTTGAGAAAAAACTTTCTAACGAAAAATTTGTAAATAACGCGCCCAAAGAAATCGTTGAGAAAGAAAAAAACAAAAAAGAAAATTGGGAAGGGCAGTTAGTCAAATTAAAGAAAATTTTGGAAGACTTGAATTAATTTAAAGAACCGAAAGAACATAAAAGTTTTGCAAACAACGGGAACTGTTATTTAAGTAACGCTTTTCGATGTTTTGCTGTTCTGAGATTATTTGTCTTTACGGTTTTTACCACTTCCCATTTTGCGTTTGGTTTATCGCAATTGTTCTTTTTCTCTTTGCATTTCAAATAATAAACAAATTCCCGTTCGATTTTTTTCAACCATCCTTGCTGCCAAGCGGCTTGGCAAAACTCCGGTGTTTTATCGGGGGAACCGCTAGCCCCGTGAAAATAAAATATCCGTTTGGTCTTCGACTTGATATTTGTTGTGTCTAACAGTGTTGAATATTCCGCCGAATCGATTTTGGAATGAATAAACTGACCGTAAACTTTGTCCGTCCCGTAAGTTTCGTAAAAGCTTTCCCACTCGGGAATTTGATCGCCGGAATATTGATCGCACATAATTTGAACATTGGAAGTATTTTTTAATACTTCGTTGTATGCGGAAGCGTAAGTCTGCGGCGGAAAGAATTTGTAAAGCCACCAGGTTTTCTGGTAACTTCCCAATATTAATTTTGCGTCCGGCCTTTTATTTGAAATATAGTTTGCAATTTCAATCAGATCTTCCGGTGAATAATCCCCGCGTTCCAGCGGTTCGTCAATGTAGTATAATTTCGAATTTACGGTGTTAACAACTTCTTTAATTTTGCTCACGGTTTTAAATTGATGTACGGTCGTGAAAATATTGTTCAACTCAAAACCGCTTCGCAATGCCATTTTTATTGATTTCTCTTGAGCCGTAACAACAACAGCGTTAAAGCCCCAAATATTACGGTATTCTTTAAGATACGCAAACTTTTTGTTTCCGCAACATTCCGGCCAAAACCCGATTATTTTATTTTTCTCCGGTTCGTACCGTTCGAATTCCCAACGCCGTAAAATACGAATGCCGTTTGAATCTTTTGCGTTAACAGTGATTAAAGAATCGCTTTTCTTTAACGGACTTAATCCGGTTTGGATTACGGCGGAATTTTCTTTGCTTGAGTTTTGCAAAAATTTATTACCGCCGCAACCGGTTAGGAGAACTATTAAAATTAATAACAACTTCATTTAATTTTTCCGGTATAATCTTATTTTATTATTAAAGATAAATAAAATTAATTACTCCGTTATTGAATTAAAATGAAATGCTTGTGCCGAAAACGATTGTTCTTCTTCCGAAATAACTTTTGATTTTTAACTTCTTTGTGTAATCGCGGTTGTAAGAATAACCGAAAAGATTATTAAAATTCAGAATATTTAACATTTCAACATAGAAAACAGCAAAGTATTTATCGAACAATCTGTTCAGATGTGTTATTCTGAAATCGAGTCTTTTGTAATCGGGATATCGGTCGGAATTTTTTGCGGCGTAGATCGGTTTGAAAATATTGTATTCTTTTATATAAACTGCCGAGACGACAGGTGTATAAGGCTTTCCGGTTGCGTATTTGAAATTTATTCCCAGTTGCCACATTGCTGAAATGTTATATTTAGTTACCAAAGAAAAATTGTGGGTAATATCGAAATCGCTTACCGTAATTTGTTTGTAGTCTTTCCATTTTCGTTTTGTATTTATAAATCCGTAAGAAATCCAACCGTTAATACCGAACGGAAGTTCTCCTTTGAAAATCAGATCTATACCGTTTGCAAAACCGTAGCCGTCGTTTGTGAATTCACCGGCATCGTTTTCCAAAGGAAGATTCCGGTATTTTTTGTGATATGCTTCCAATCTGAACGAGCCGTTACCGGAAAAATTATAATCGTATGAAATCACATAATGTGTTGCCTGCATCGGGAGTAGCCGTTGATTAATATTTTTTTCCGTGAATAATCCGCTGCCCTGTATCTGGTGAAAAATTCCCCAACCGAATTTAACGGTTGAGTTTTCGCTTAATTTATAACCGGTTGCAAACCTTGGATCAAATGTAACGAATCCGGATCCGGGTGAATAATCAGACCGTAAACCGGCTATTCCGTAAAGCTTTTTTATTCCGAACAAATTAAGTTTATCGGTTTCGGCGTAAATTCCGAGTCTTGTTACCGTGCTTAATTCATTCAAAATTGTTCCTTCGCTTTCTTTTCTTATATCGTAATCCTTGGCGGGAACGGTTCCTTCGTAAGTTTCTTTCCTTTGTTGAAATTCAAACCCGGCAAGAACTTTTGTATCGGGCGAAAAAATTTTTTCCAAGTCGCTCCGGATTTGGAAAACGTCGTCATACTTTGTTAAGTCCAGAATACCAATACGCCAAGTGTTTTTAAATGAGCTGAACGAAACATCGTTTTTCATAACAATGTCGGAAAAGACGATATCGGTCTGTTGCAAGTTAATTAATGTATTCCGGCTGTTACCGTTGAAAGCCCCGTTAAATTCCGCCCGCTTAACTTTAACGCCTTGAAGATCGTTTGCGAACAAACCGAAAAGTTTCAATCTGCCGGTGCCCGAGTATTTATAAATTAACGAAGCACTCAAATTTTTCGAAACCGGCGTCGTTGTGAATTCATCGAGCGAACCGTTAAGCCACATAATCGGTTTGGTAAAACTTTGTTGTGCATAAATTCTAAAGCCCAAGTTTTCGGAATATAAAGGCAGCTCTGCGTTTAATTCCGCCGAAGCCATCGAAAGTCCAACGTTAAAATTCCGTGCTTCCGGAAAATTTTTGGTTTCAATATCCAGAACTCCGGAAAGAACATTTCCGTACTTTACCGAAAAGCCGCCGCTTGAAAAATACATGTTCCCAACCGCCGCTGTGTTTAAATTGGAAAACAATCCGCCGTAGGCCGATTCCAGCGTATACGGATGATAAACCGGCGCTTGATCGATTAATGTAACGGTTTCGGAAGGATCGCCGCCCCGGACGTACAATTCGGCACTTTCCGAAACTTGCGTTAAACCGGGCATGGTTTTAAGCGATTGATAAATATCCGCCGCACCGCCCGGCGTTGTAAGAACATCGAGAGATTTAATTACTACCCCTTTTCCTTTTTCCGAAGCGAACGAACTTCCCGTAACTATTGCTTCGGATAGTTTTACGATTGACGGCCGGAGAGTTATCTTCAACTTTACGCGGCGGTTTTTTCCGAGGGAAATTTCTTTTTGGAATTTTTTATAACCGACCATGCTTGCAACAATAACGGCTTTACCTTTCAATGAAGTTACAAATTCGAATTTGCCGTTTTCATTAGTCATTCCGCCATCCAAAGTTTGTAACAAGTAAACATTAACGTAAGGAAGCGGTTTCCCGTTTTCACCGGAAACGGTTCCCGAAATTACCGTTTTGTTTTGAGCGATTATCAGATTTGCGGTGAATAGTAACAATAATACTTTACGGAATAATTTCATCGTTTTGTTCCTTTGTTATTGAGCTGTGATCGTAATTGTTTTTTCCGGTTCGTTTATTTCGAATTTTGCGTCTTCAAAACTTGCCGGACCGAAATTTCCCGTTGCGTTATTTGAAAAGCCGTATTCTTCGGTCGGCATATCGAACAAATTCTTATCGAGCTCTTCGTTAAGATTTTCATCGTGGTAAAATTTTACGGCGTAAGTTCCGTAAGGAATATTTTCGAAAGTGCAGCTTGCGGTTCCGTTTTTAATTTTAGCTATTTCCGCGCGGTAAGGTTTTTCACCTGTGTAATTTTCCTTTGAGTTGCAAAGAGCAACTCTTACGTTTCCTTTGTCGTTGTTCAATCCCGTAATTATTACGGTCAACTTAGCCGTGCGTTTCTTTTGCTCTTGATTTTCTTTCAATAATCCGGGAAGAAGAGCATTTTTCACCCACCCGAATTCCGGTTTAACGTTTAAAGCTTTTTTATAAACGGATTTTGCATCTCCGGTTTTTCCTAATTTTGCAAGCGCTTGCCCTTTCCATGCGAGCGTTTCCAAATAACCCCAATTAATAGTTTGTTTTGCCGAGTGTTCGAAAATGGAAATCGATTTGTCAAAATTCTCCAAGGCTTTTTGAAGACTTCCGCCGAACATCTTTGGAGTGTGGAAAAGCATAATGCCTTTAATTAAATAAATACGCGGATTTGATGAATCGATTGCGGCTGCTTCACCGAGTAAAGTGTAAATCCGTGAAGACAAAGCCGGCGCTTCTGCCGGATTATTGGCGAGTTTCATCATAGTTAAAGCAGCGGTTAAAGTTTTCGCTTCCGGTAGTAATTGTTTGTTGTGTTCAATATCCGCAAGCATTTTTGTTGCGGATTCGTAGATCGATTGGAAACGGTTATCCCCGTTTTCCGGGAATTGTAATATCCTGTATTGGTTATAAGCGAAAAAATATTTTGCCAGAGAATTTTCCGGTTCGGCAGAAATTATCCTTTCGCACAAAGCGGCCGATTGATTATATAGGCTTGCATCATTATTAATAAATGCTTTTTCCGAAAGCTTTATTGCTTTTTCCAGCAAAGGATGAGTTTGTTGTGTTGCCCAAATGGAATTAAACATTAAAATTAATATTGTTATTGCTGTTTTGATTTTCATTTTTCGCTCCTTGATTGTGGTGTAAAGTACTTTAAAAAACAAAGTATATTCGTAAAAAAATTTATTTCCCTTTAATTAATTTTTCCAGATTTTCCACATAAGTCTCGAATGCTTTTCTACCTTTCCCCGTAAGCTTATAAGTGGTTACGGGCTTTCTGTTAATGAACGCTTTTTTAACGCTGATATATCCGGCGTCTTCGAGTTTCCGGAGATGAACGCTCAGGTTTCCGTCGGTTGTTTTAACTTTTTCTTTCAGAAAATTAAATTCCGCTTCGTCAACGGCTATTAAAACCGACATAACTGCCAATCTGATTCTGGAATGGATTATATCGTTAAGCTGATGATAATCGAAATCCTTCATTACTGCGCCAACTCCGCTTTAGCTTGTTTATAAAGAATAATTCCGGGTATTATTTGCAGTGAAATCATCATAAAGATCATTATCCAAAAAACTTGCATTCCGGGCCAGAAAAACATCAATATTGCGCCTGCCCACCATCCCAACGAAAGCAAGGTAATCCACTTGGCGCCGTAAATAAAACCGCTTACAAAATATGCCATGCCAAGTATTATGGAAATGACGGGACTGATAAAAACATCGCGAATTGCTCCCGATATTGGTCCCAGGAATCCAATAATTGTCATTGCAACGCCGGCGGAAAACCACACGGCTCCCAAAATTTTCTCCGCGAAAGTTGCGGCTTTCTTTTTTTCCCTTTCTTTTTTAGCGCCTACGATCGAAAATATCCATCCTATGGTAACCAATATAATCCAGTTAAGACCGTAGGCTTCAACATCGTAAATTACAAAAAAATACGTAGACAATAAGCCAAGTACAATTATAATGCCCCAAACAATATAGCCAATTCCGTTATCGACGAATGCTTTTCTGCTGTCGCGCATTATTTCTTTTATATATGATAAATCTTGCAATGCTTGTTGTTCGTTCATTTGAACCTCCGTTGCATAAAGTACTTTAATTTTCAAAGTAAAAATACAAAAACCAATTCCGCTTGTCAAGTAAAAAATCCGGCGGGATGATATGCGTCACAAAAAATCACATTTTAGTAAGCGTTGTCGGGAAACGGATGCTCTACGTTGATTTAAGAAATAACGAAAGGATACATAAATTCTTGTAATTTGAATGAAGCTGTTCTTTTTTTTAAAATTTTAAATCTTAGAAGTGTTGATATTTTTCAAGGTTATTCATAATTTACACTAAAAATATGAAGTTTAGATTTTAATTATGTACAAAGTAGCGCCGGATACTTTAGAGAGTGCGGACAAGTGCCAAAGAAATTATGTGTGCTTAAATGAAGAAACCCCGCCGTTATGCCCGGTTAAAGATTGCGTAAATTGCGAAATCCATTTTATTTCCGTTAATACGTTTTATTGTGCGTATTTTCTTTATTTCGGTGACGAAGTAATTTGCACTTGTCCCGTAAGAAAGGAGCTGTTTAATAAATACGACGTATAATTAAATTTTAACGAATTCCACTCTTCTGTTGTTTGCTTTGCCTTCTGGGGTTGAATTATCTGCAACGGGTTTGCTTTCGCCGAATCCCTTTGTTTCAAGTCGTGAAGAATCGATACCGGCATTTACTAATGCGTTCTTTACCGCTTCCGCCCGTTTTTCGGAAAGTTTTTGATTAAAATCTTCGTCACCGTCGCTATCCGTGTGTCCTTCAATTCTGAATTTCAAATCGGGATGCTCTTTCATTAATTTCACGATTTTGTTGATCACTCCCATCGATTCCGGTTTGATGGTTGCTTTGTTAACGTCGAATAAAATTCCCCTTGTAACGAATTTACCGTCGGCGATAATTCTGTCGTATAATTTTTTCCCGCCTTCCGCTAACCGGATATTTTTTATTGCGCTCTTTTTTATATACCTGGCATCGTAATTTACACCGATTGAAAACATTTCGGGTTTGTATCCAAGATTAGGAACGTTTAGAAATCTGTCTTGGTCGATGAAAATTTTCAATGAGCGTTTGTTAAAAGCTATTGCAATATGTTTCCAAGCGCCATTAAAGGATTTTTTAATATTATGAGGTATATTTTTAAGCTCTCCCATTTTATTCATTATAACGCCGTTAGGTCTGATTTCAATATAATATCTTTTCTTTTTGGATATAAAGGTAAAGTAACTACTTCCGTCGAAAAACCTAATCTGATACCTTTGTGTTCGAAAATATGAATCCTTATCAAAATACGCATCGAATTCAAGCGTAAAAACTTCCGGTAAATATGTTTCTCTATCCATCAGAGGTTTTATTATTGTGTTCGGACTCTTAAAACTTATCACATTTTCGTCTCCAAGGACAGCATTTTCGGCATTTCCGGCAACCAAATCCCAACGTGAAGGGAATTCCCCGTTTTCTTCGCCAGCCAGATTATCTTCAAAAATAATTTTATCTCCGGGTACAAAATTGTATTTCGACCAAAGTTTTAATTCTTCTTTATTTTCTCCGCTGTCGTTGTCGCTTAGACTTTCGTTTTGGGATTCAACGGAAGAATCATTTTCTTCACCGGACTGATTGTTTTTCTCTTCTTTTTCCGAATCACCCGAAACTCCTTCTTTAACTGCTTTGTCGGCTTCTTCGATTCCTTCGTCCATTGCTTTATCAACTTCACGTTCGATTTTTCTCTTTACTTTTTCTTTTGCTTTTTTGAACAAATTATCGAATTGTGCATTTGTTGTAGAAGATAAAAGAATTAAACCGGCGAACACAAAAATCACTTTTTTAATAAACATTATATTCTCCTTTCTAAATGGTTTATAATTCTTTCCGTTTTTATAGAGAAATGAAAGATGGTTTATAAAAGTAAAATATTGTAAAATTTTACAAATGTCAAATAAATTTAGGGCGAAGGGGAAGTAAAAGTTCGGGGCGATTATTTAAGAACCGCCCCCGAAATCAAAGAGGTTATTTCATCAAAATCATTTTCCGGGTTTGAACGAAACTACCCGCTTGAAGTTTGTATAAGTAAACTCCGCTTGGCAATCCGCCTGCGGTGGACTTTGCATCAAATGTTACTTTGTAAATACCGGGTGATTGTTTTTTGTTTACAAGAGTTGCAACTTCTTTGCCGAGAATGTTATATACAATTAATTGAACAAAGCTATCTTGAGGCAATGTATAGCTAATTGTCGTACTTGGATTAAACGGATTTGGATAATTATAAGAAAGTTCAAATTTTAGTGTGATTTGATTGTTGAACTCTACATCTGTTATCGCCTGATAACTATATAAAAACCTCCTATCATTCAACCATTCTGTTCCTTCCCAATTTTGCCATATTTCTTTAATCAAGTTATTGTTCTCATCATAAGTGTATTTTTTCTTATCATTATTTCTCAATTCAGTACCTTCTACTTTTTGATGTAAATACTCAATCATATTATCATTATCATCATAAATGTAAGTTCTAATATCACGACTTATCCACTCTCCATTTTCCCAAATTTTGTATTGATACTCAATCAAATTATTATGTGCATTGTAACTGTAATAATTCATTCCTTTATTTACCCAAATACTATCTTCCCATGTTTGCTGTAGTTTTTCAATCATATTATTATTATTTACATCATAAGCGTAGGTCTCCTTCAGATTATTCACCCAATTACTATCTTCCCATAGTTGTAGAAGATATTCAATCATAATATTATGGTTATTATATTCGTATAGTATTCTATAGCAATTGACCCATTCAGTACCATCCCATATTTGATTTAAATGTATGGTTTTGTTATTACCCGTATAAGTGTATGTGTTTTTTAGATAATTCAGCCATTCCTCACCATTCCAGTCTTGTCTGATTAATTCAACATTATTGTTGTTCTCATCATACGTATAATTAATTTTAATGTGTCTTTCCCAATTGTCATTATTCCATACGTCATAGAAATATTCTATTAGATTATTATTCTCGTCATAAGTATAAGTAATTCTAGATTCTTTGAACCAATCATCCTCCACCCAGAATTCCAACAGAAATTCAATATTATTATTATGCTCATCATATATATAAGTATATTTTTCACTATTCGTCCAATTAGTACTATCCCATTTTTGCATAATCTTTTCTCTTAAAAGAAAATTATTATCAAGTATATTTTTATTCATAACTATTCTAGGGCTTTTACTTTTTGAGGTAGCTAATTCGAGGGGAATATTTGTTTGTTTGATTTGGTTTATTATTCTGTATCCAAAGATATTATTCAGATTAAAATCTTTATATTGCGAATAATTTTTAGCAAGTTTTCCCTTTAAGTAAAAATGTTCTGTAGAATATAATTTAGTTAAATTATCTAAAAATTTTTGCTGAGAAAATAAATTTGAATAAATAAAAATTAAAACTGCCAAAGCTATAGATAAAAATCTTAATGATTTCATAATTACACACCATTTTTGTTGTTAAATATTTTTTTGTTTCCATCTAAGTTATTTCATCAATAAAAGTTTTTTGCTTTGCTCAAAAGAACCGGCGCGTATTTGATAAATGTAAACCCCGCTTGGTAATCCGCCTGCGGCGGACTTTGCATCAAATGTTACTTTGTAAATACCGGGTGATTGTTTTTTGTTTACAAGGGTTGCAACTTCTCTTCCCAGTACATCGTAAATTTTCAAAGTTACGAACCCCTCCTCGGTCCTCCTCTTTGCCAAAGGGGAGGAAGTTGGGATTGAATATTCTATCGTGGTTGTCGGGTTAAACGGATTTGGATAGTTCTGGTATAACTTAAATTCGGTTGGTAGAATTCCGTTACTTTCAACATCAGTTGTTGATTCTTTCACTTCCCAAACATGAACTAAAGTTCTATCATCTTCAAATCTTCCGCTTTCAAAAATATAAAGAAAATGATTTTGCGAATCGTAACATGCTGCCCCTACATGATACCACTGCTGACTGGACCGAATATAAAAAAGTACGTTATCAATATTCATTACGGCATAAGGTTGAGGTTCGTAAGGCTTCATGGTTCCTTTAGCGACTTTTGCAAAATCTCTCGGATCATAAAAAAGAATCTGTCCTTGGAATTCCGTACTCCACCAGCCTCTGTTATCGCAATCGAGACAAGGTCCGTTTTCGTTGCCGTACCAAGTATCGCCAATTCCTTTCGTACCAACAAAAATTACCGCAGAATTATTTCCGGCAGTCAACCAAGCTCCACCCGACCATTCATCGGAATGAGCGTAATTATTTAACTGATAAACAGTATCCGGTTCGCCGTTGTAATTGTCGGTGTATTGTAATAATGTGATTGTAGTAAGAGTATCGCCGTTTGGCGGCGGATTACCGTCTAACCAAGGACCGAAAGCATATAGCGAAGGACCGTATCCTGACCAACCGCCATCTCTATATCTTCCCGAAACCAATCTCATTCCAGGCGTATTTGCATCCGCCCATTCTTTGGGAATTGTGAACATATAATCATTCCCCGAATAATTTGAGGCACAATCAATCCACCAAGCACCGGTTGTTTGCGGATTTGATAAATCCAAATTACTCCACGAATGAGACGGCATATCGCTGCTTTCTCCGGCTTCTTGAAAATGCGCTCCCCAACAGTAGTAAAGTTTATCCGAAGTTTGTCCGGCTTGTTTCGGTAGATAAGCAACTCCAACTCTCGGCATTTCTGCAAGCAGCGGAGCAAACAGACCGCCTGTTACATCCGAAAACGGCTGCAATGTTTTAGCAGTATTTAATTCATTTATGTTTTTTGTAGGAGAAATAACCGGTTCGGGAATACTTATTTCGGAAAAATATTGAAGAGCGTCATATCCGGCGCCAATAATTGAACCCGGATATCCGTCATTGGGACCATCCGGATCGCCCAACGGGTAGTATGTCATAGCCATTCCTCCGTATTCCCAAAATTCCGTATCGGAAACCCACTCGGGAGTTAAGAACGCGCCCTTATAAACCAAATCTTCAGGTTGAATTAGTTGCGAATAGTTTTTCTGCTGAATATTAAAAAGAATCAACAATAGAAATATGATGAGTCTTTTCTGTATTAAATATTTTTTAGGTTCCATTTTCTTTTCTCTATTTTATTTCATCAATAAAAGTTTTCTGCTTTGCGTAAAAGAACCGGCTTGTATTTTGTAAATATAAACTCCGCTTGGTAAGTTACTTGCATCAAATGTTACCTCATAAATGCCGGGTGATTGTTTTTTATTTACAAGGGTTGCAACTTCTCTTCCCAGCACATCGTAAATTTTCAAAGTTACGAACCCCTCCTCGGTCCTCCCCTTTGCCAAAGGGGAGGAAGTTGGGATTGAATATTCTATTGTTGTTGTCGGGTTAAATGGGTTAGGGTAGTTTTGGTATAATCTAAATTCAGTTGGCAAATTATCAAATTCATTTTCTACAGCTGTAACAACAGAATTCACTTGATACCAAAACCCGATATGATTTTGTTGTGTTGAATTCGTATTCATGCCAATTAGTGTTTGCCCAAGCGTACCATTAACTACTTGGCTGCCGTTTTGCATAAAACTACTTCCGTTGCCCGTAACGCTTTTGTTTATTGCATATTGAGGAAATATATCCGTAAGACTGCCAAGCAATAACAATAATATTATTATGTATATAATTTGTCCTTTCATTTTTTTACCTGTATTTATTTTAATGATTAATCAAACTACGAAGTTCTTCTATTTCTTTTTGTTGATGTTTATATGCCTCAAGAAGTAATGGTATTATCTCAATATAGTTTACGGCTTTTTCACCGTTTTCATCGGTTTTTACTAGATTCGGAAAGACTTTTTCCACTTCTTGGGCAATGAACCCGAATTGCTTTTTATCCGAAAATTCCCTCTCTTTATATTCATCAACCTTCCAATAAAATGAAACGCCTCTTAATCTTTTTAGTTTTTCCGTAATATTTCCAATTTCCTTTATATTTTTTTTGAATTTTATATCGGAACTATTCCAAGAACCGGTTGCATAGGCATCGCCATAAACATAAAGAGCATAAGTTCCAACGTTATAAAAATCACCGCCATTTATACTGGCGCGTCCCGATATAATAGCGGCATCTCCAACGTATATTCTATGTTCGGCTGTGATGTCGCCGGGGATTTTTTCATCATTATAAGGAGGTGTACCGGCTTTTATAACTCCGTTAGATATTATATCATCTCCGGCATAAATATCATCATCGCATTTTAAATCATCGGTGGCAACTATATCTCCGTTACCGTATGACGTAGTAGGCGTGCCGGTTAGAATTGCTCCGTTTGATGAGACAATATTACCTGAGGAATTAATAAAAGTACCTGCTTCTAAAGAAGTTCCGGCGCGAATAAAACTACCGGAATAAATACTTAAATCGGCTTTTAAATCATGAGCAGCTACAATGTCGCCTGTCGTATAACTGGAAGATGGCGTGCCCGTTTTAATAACTCCGTTGGCGGTTATATCATCCCCGGCAGTAATATTATCATCGGCAATAATATTATTTACAGCGGCAATATCTCCGGCGCCATAGCTGCTAACGGGATTTCCTGCTCGTATCGTTGTTGCTCTTGTAGTACCGTGTACATCAAATTCAACGAGAGGATTATTACTTCCGATTCCTACTTTACCACTACCGTGTACGTAAATCCCTTCATTACCTCCGTCCCCGGAAAGCCAGTGCCCGTTTAATCTGATATTTTGCGTTGCTGTATGATTACCCAAGTTATCGCCGGAAGAACCGCCGGTTGCGGCAATTGTTATTTTATTATTTGCATCGTCCGGAGTAATTGTTATATTACTGCCTGCAACCAAATCGATATTACCGCCATCGTTGGATACACCGTCTAAGGAACTAATTCCGCCGCCGGTTGCCGAAATGGTTATTGTATTGCCGGATTCCGAAATATTAACATTACTGCCTGCGGCAAGTGTTACATTATCTTTAAGTGAGTTTATACTTCTAACTAAATTCCCATCGGCAACTTTTTCCGCCGTTACAATGTTATCCGGAATATTTCTCGTGTTTAATGAATAAGCGGAAGATGTAAGTTCTGTTCTCGGAGTAAGTTCGTCTCCGCCTTCAATTGAAATTCCTAACCAATATTGTTTATCGAATTCCAAGTTAATCGGATTAACGCTACCGAGAATTACGTTAAACAGACCACCGGAAACGCTTACTGTTTGTGTTTCCGTCCATAAGTTTGTGCCACCGGTAAGAGCATCGTAAAGAGTAAATACTATTGGATAATTGCCGTCGTGAACGATTGCACCGTCGGTATCGGTTAGTACGCCTTGGTAACTTATTGTCTGCGGTACTTGTGGAAACAGAACTCCGCTAATGAAGAATAGCGCTAAAATAATCGATCTGATTCTTGATAATTTCATTTTTACCTCGCTTTTGTTAGTGCAATATGCGGCTGTTGATGCATTAATTTATTTAAGGCAGCTTTAATAATTCTTATTTCGTTTTTCAGATCGTTGTTTTCTTCAATAACCGTTTTTAATTTTTGGTTTTCTTTTTCCAATTGCTTAATTCTCGTGTCTTGATTCTTGATTTTTTCTTCCTGTTCTTTTATTGCATTAACCATTGCTACATTTATTGAATGCATATTAAAATCCAAGTAACCGTCTTTGCCTTTGCTAATTGCTTCGGGGAATACTTTTTCTACTTCTTGAGCTATAAAACCCACATATTCTATATCGCTTGGCAGATTGCGGGGGTTGTTTACTTTATAATTAAATTTAATTGGTTTTAATTTTAATATATCTTTTAAACCACGGTTATATTTACCTTTTACATCCTTTAAGCGTATATCGGAACTGTTAGTCCAAGAACCGCCGCCGGGTTTACCTGCCGAACCGTTTACTTCCAGTTTATAATCCGGAGATGTTGTGCCAATGCCTACATTACCGGAGCTGGCAATCCGCATCTTTTCGGCATCATTTATATAAAACTTAATATTATTATTTTCGAAGGAATGGATTCTAAAATCTTCACCGGCATCAAGTCCTATTAGAACACCGCTCCCGTCGGCTGAACCGGTAGTGGAATTTGTAAAAGAGGTGTATACATAACCGGAAGAAGTATTATGTAATTGCAGTTTGTGTGCCGGTGTTGCTGTGCCAATGCCTACATTACCGTTTTTAAGAACTGTTACCGCATTAGATCTATTGGAAGATGTTCCGTTACCAATTTCAAATAACGGGTCTGAACTTATCCAATTATTTGGAGTTCCACCGCCTTTATTATATCTTCCTACAGCTAATGAAATATAACTCTCTGCTTTTGTAGCGAAACCCATTGCTGTTGAATTATCTCCGCTTGCGGTTGTTGCGCTCCCCATTGCTGTTGAATTATCTCCGCTGGCAGTTGTGTAATCACCCATTGCTGTGGACCTATTTCCGCTTGCGGTTGTTTCGTAACCTATTGCTGTGGAATTATCTCCGCTTGCGGTTGTTTCGTAACCCATTGCTGTTGAATAATATCCGCTGGCAGTTGTTCCGCTGCCCATTGCTGTGGAATAATTTCCGCTTGCGGTTGTTCCGTTACCCATTGCTGTGGAAATATCTCTGCTTGCGGTTGTTCCGTAACCCATTGCTGTTGAAGAATATCCGCTGGCGGTTGTTCCGTCACCCATTGCTGTTGAAGAATATCCACTGGCGGTTGTGTTTTTTCCCATTGCTGTTGAATAATTACCAATATTGGCATCATCCCACTGAGTACTACCAACATACCCTGCTCTAAAAGCGGCTTTTTTAGGATACCACATCATTCTCGTACCGGCGCCCTGGTTTAATGCGGTTCCGCTTCCGTAAGCTCCTTGGAATAAAACTCCGTCATTATCATTTACGTGTAAAGCGGCGCTTGGTGATGAAGTACCTACTCCGACATAGCCATTATTTTTAACATAAACTCCCTCATTACCTCCGTCCCCGGAAAGCCAATGCCCGTTTAATTTAATATTTTGCGTTGCAGTATGGTTACCCAAGTTGTCGCCGGAAGAACCGCCGGTTGCTGAAATAGTTATTGTATTGCCGGATTCCGAAATATTAACATTACTGCCTGCGGCAAGTGTTATATTATCTTTAAGTGAATTTATACTCCTGACTAAATTCCCATCGGCAACTTTTTCCGCCGTTACAATGTTATCCGGAATATTTCTCGTGTTTAATGAATAAGCGGAAGATGTAAGTTCTGTTCTCGGAGTAAGTTCGTCTCCGCCTTCAATGGAAATTCCTAACCAATATTGTTTATCGAATTCCAAGTTAATCGGATTAACGCTACCGAGAATTACGTTAAACAGACCACCGGAAACGGTTACTGTTTGTGTTTCCGTCCATAAGTTTGTGCCGCCAGTAAGAGCATCGTAAAGAGTAAATACTATTGAATAATCGCCGTCGGGAACTATTGCACCGTCGGTATCGGTTAGTACACCTTGGTAACTTATTGTCTGCGGTACTTGCGAAAACAGAACTCCATTAATAAAAAATAGTACTAAAATAATCGATTTGATTATTGATAGTTTCATTTTTACCTCATTGTGTTTATTACGATAAGATGGTTCATATTTTTGCAAAACGTTTATTTTTTTAGATAAACATTAGAATAATTACAAAGCTTATTATTACTATCAGAAAGGAAACAAAGAATAATTCACTTTTCTTGGTAACTTCCCCAAGGTTTGCTCTGACAATTAGTATACTTAGTATTAAAACTATGCCGATAATCCACGTAAATTTTTCTTGTATAATAATTGCGAGCAGAAAGATTATTATTAAACCACTTACGCCGGTTTTATAGGTTGTTATTTCGTTCAAAATCATATTGTAATGTAAATTGTTAGGAAAATCTCTGCTTGTAGAATTACGACAAAAACTTGTAAAATTCGATAAGTGGAGATTATTTTTGGTGTGTAATAGTGAAGTGTGCTTATAATATTATCAAAATAGTAACGCAGATTATTATGATTCTTATGATAGATTAAGATTTATAAAATATCATAATTGATCAGCGCCCCAAAAAGTAGACAGAAAATTAATACACATTTTCATTCGTTTCAAATTTTTCTCTAAACTCAACCGGTGAAATATAACCCAAAGCCGAATGAATTCTATTTCTATTATAGAAAATC
>JALVFE010000001.1 GCA_027030245.1 Melioribacteraceae bacterium | reverse complement strand
CCCTAATTCTTCCGCTATTTTTCTCTGTGACTTTTGTCTCTCTAGTACTAATGCTACTGCTGTTTCTTTAAATTCTTTACTATAGCTTTTCCTTTGCCTTTTAGTAGACATTTTTCCTCCTTTTTTTCTCTAAATATACTATTTTTTCTATGTCTACTAAATGGGGGGGGGCACTTCACACTCCTCTCCTTCGGATACCTATTACAAGATTAATATCATACCAGAAAAAATTTAATATTTAATTACATCTTTACAATGCCGAGGTGTGGACCTTGGCATCAGAAAGAAGTGTAAACCTTACCACGTGATAAATATCAACAAATCGTAGGGAGCAACGATCGTTGTTCCCTACAATGATTTTAACGTATCCAAATCCTTTAATCCGTTGCCCGTAATTAGCAGCAACGAATTTTTCAACAGGTTGTTTCTGAAAGCCGCATAAACCGCGGCACTGGAAGGTTCGCACAAAATTCCCGTTTGCTCAATAAACTCATTCTGTGCCGATAGAATTTCTTCGTCGGATACGGAAACCGCATAACCACCGGAAGCTTTAACGGCTCCGGCTGCCATGTAAAGGTTTCGCGGGGCGCCTGCGGAAATCGAATCGGCTCTTGTGTTTGCGGGTTTGTATTTAAACGTTCCCGTTTCCAAATAACGAACTACTGCATTGCTCTTTTCCGATTGAACGGCGATTAATTGCGGAAGTTTACCGATCCACCCGAGTGTTTGCAATTCTTTAAATCCTTTGTAAATACCGGAAATTATTACGCCGTCGCCAACCGGTACAAAAATATACTGAGGAATATTTCCTTGTGTGGATATGAAAATATCGAAGGCAGCGGATTTTTTCCCTTCGATGGTTAAAGGATTGTAAGCAGTGTTCCGGTTGTACCAACTGTTAGCCGTGGAATCTTCAAGACATTTATCAAACGCCAAATCGTAGTCGCCGTTTACGATTTCCAGCTTTGCTCCGTAAGCTTCTATCTGTATGCGTTTGGATTCCGGAATATTCTGCGGAACGTAAATTCTGCTTTTCAGACCGAGCCGTGCGCAAATACCAGCCAGCGAAGACCCTGCGTTACCCGTTGATGCCGCCGCGATTTCCGTAATTCCCAACTCGATAGCCTTTAATGCCACAAGTGACGAGGCGCGGTCTTTGTAAGAAAGCGTGGGGTTCCGGGTTTCGTCTTGAATTAAAACTTTCTTCCCCTTCAATTCGTATTCGTATAATTGATCTGCCGGCAAAGCCAACCTTTGCAAAAGTCTGTTGTTTATTCTGGAAAAATCTACAGGCCAGAGCCCGGGATAAAGCCAAAATTTACCGGTCGGTAATTTTAAAAATTCTTCACGGTCTAATTTGGATTTTATCTTTTTGTAATCGTATTCTACGGTTAGAACCCCTTCAAGCGGTTTGTTCTTTTCCGCATTTCCGCAGTCCGGACATAAATAAACGAAGTTCCGCTCAATCTCACCGGCTGTAAATTCCTTTTTACAGCTAAAGCATTTGTAAACGTAATTGCCCATTAATTTTTAATTGTTTTGTTTTTATTCTGGTTAAAAACCACAACAATATAATAAATTGAGGGTAATTTTGGGAAACACAACAAACGGCAGGAAACATTGATTATTGAGGAAACCAATTGATTATTATTTGAGAATTTTATTATACTTATTTTAAATATCTTACTTTTTCTAATTTTTTTTAGTTATTGTATTAAATTTAAATAAATTTTAAATTATATTATGTGTGTATATAACCTATTTATAAAAATGCTTTAATAAATAAACACATAGAAAACAAATTAATATAATAATTTATGAAGCTAGCATGATTTAGGGTAACCATGCAAATTGCTGTTGGTGAGATTTTTATTTTAATATAAACTAATGAGTTTGAAATAATAGCTTTAAGATCACCACAAGACCATTTAATTAAAATTGACGCAAGACTATAAATAAAGAAAAGAAATGAAGCAAATGTTTGCCAATAGAATGAAAACGCGAAGTTTCTGTCCGACATGCACATTTGAAATTATAACAAGCTTACCTTTTATCCTTAAATTGTAAAAAAGATATTACTGTATCATAGACATAGAATAATATAATATGAAGTATCTTGAATGGAACAATGCTATAATTAATCATTACTTTAATCCTAACAATGAAGAAAAAGAAGTTATTCTCCATTTCAGCGAAAGAATAATTGAAGAGATTGGGAGAAATAACTTTGAAGAGCCAGAAGATGGATATGTAAATGATTTTTATAATGCATTAAGACAGGGAGTTCCGGGAACATCAAAAGATTACATTCAACGAATTATAGACTTAGAAATAAAGTATCTAAATGGCACAATATCAATTGAAGGAATTCCACTAAATTACCCACCATATTTGGCATATTTTATTGCATTTATACTGCCTTTTACGTCAGGAGAAACAATTGATGGGTTTAATTCAAATAATTTCTATGGTTATCTGAACTCTTTTTTTAGAGAAAAAGAATTAAAACCTTATGGATATAAATTTAATTCAAGAAAATTTAAAGAGATTGATAAGTTATGGGAGAGGATAAATTACTGGTTAATAGAAGAAAAAAAATTTCAATCAGGGTATTTGGAAGAAGTGTCGCCACCAGAGAAAAGAAAATATGTTGGGAAATTTGCTTATCATATACTTTTCAGAAAAGAACAAGAAGAAAAATTATCTACTATTTTCGATAAAGAAGATTTATTACCAAATGAAGCAATAGATCAAAACAGAATTAAGGAAATACTCTTGAGAAATGCTGACGAACTTCATCTTAAAGAAAATACCGTTAAACAAATAAAAAACAATGACTATTTTGGAGAATTAATAGTCAAAAGAGCATTAAAATACTATAACAATTGGGATGGAACAAATTATGACAGTACAGCTGCAAAAGGATATTCTAGATCATATTTGGTAATGAGTTTTGATTTTCACAGGATAACAAAAAAAATAAGATTTAAATATTTTAGAATTTATACAAACAAAGGTATACCTGAAAACAGCAAAGTAACATTTAATGGTAATGAAATTGATGGTCTAAAATTAATTTCTGAACGATATTCCAATCCTATTGATTTAGAAATGAATCTGGATGAAAAAATCGAATTATTAGATAATGTAAATCGCATTAAATATTCTTTCAAACCAAAAGATTACTATATTTTTAAAAATCATCCAGGGTTGAAAGAGTGGGTACAAATACCTAAAGTTGAGTACAATGTTGGAACAACTTTTATCATTGCAAAAAAAGACTTTTTTGAAAAGAAATTAAAAAACTGGTTTGAAAAAATAGAAAATGAGAATAAAAAGTTGTTAGATGATAATCAAAAAACCGGATTACCAAATACTTGGGTGGCATTTACAATTAATTCAATAACAAAATTCCCACATCCTGAATTCAAAGATTTAGCACCCGACACTGGTAACAAACCGAAAATAAATTTTGATAGAAGTTTTTATGACAACGGAAACTTTTTTATTGATAAATTACCAACTGTATGGATTGAAAATACAGATGATTACGATAATATAATAGCAGTTTATGAAGATCAAACAGAAATACCACTTTCAAAAAAACACGAAGAACAAGGAATTTATATTTTTACAGATGAACATAAAAAAAGAAAAAATATAAAATTTAAACTTGTTTGTGGAGAAATTGAATCTCAAAGATTTTATCAGTTAGTTGATTTCAAGAAAAAAACAAATGATGAACTAGAATCTTTTTTACCGATTAGAAATGAAATGGGAAAGATAATTTATTCAAATCCACAAAATTATTTAAAAGGAATTGAACCATTTTTTAATGAAAATAAAATCCAAGAATTAAAACGTTTGCAAAACCCTTTACCTTATGTTGATATATTTATAAAACAAAATAACGGGGGAAATTTTAAAAAACAGACAGAATATAATATTAAACACCCTGGAAATGTCTTGATAAACTATTTATCCACAAAGGGAAAAATTGCGAAAAAAGATTTTGATTATGCTGTTTTTTCGTTATTAACCGGCAAGGAAAATGAAGACATTCAGAAAAAAGCAAATCATTTAAGATACAGTTTACAAGACGCTGGTTTTATAGATTACGACATTCAAAATGGAAAAATTACTGTTAACAAACCACATTTATTAGTCAAACCATCTGAAAAAGGAATTATTACATTTTTAACAGGAGGAAGAGATAATAAATTTGTTGAAAATATAATAGATTTTTGCAAACAACAAAACATAACGATTGAAATTCAGAATAATATAGATGAATTACATCCACAAATTATATATATCAAATTCAAAAGACCAGATATTGAACAAGTAAACATTTTTACCAACCATTTTGATTTGGTCTTTAAGAAATGTGGCCTATATACCCAGTTTGCGTTAGCTTCTTTTTTCCCAGACATTTCAGAATGGCAAAATTATATTCAAAAAGTTGAAAATGAAATAACAGATTTCCCTGGGGGATTTATTTTTGATATAGAAACTTTATGTTTTAAACCTAAACCGGAGAACTTTGAAAAAGAACTGGCATTTACAAAATATACAAATATAAACGGACATAAAACTGTTTATCGGTTATGGTATAATGAAATAGCTTATTCAATCGAAGAGCCACAACTTGGGTTATATATTTACATGCATTTATTTAAAAAAGTAGTAGAAGAAAAATATTGTAATTGTAAAAAAACGAAAAGGTGGAAAAACTGTTATGATGAACGAGAAAAAATGGAAGATGCCAAAAGGAAAACTAATATTATTGTTTATGATAAAAAGAAAAAATATTTAGCTATTCCGTTAAATTGTCGTTTGCCAAGAAATCTATCAATCAGCATTGCATTATTGAATGGACAAAAACCAGAAATAAAATATCTTAATGGAAAAAATATTAGAAAAGGTCTTTATATTATTTATAAAAATGTTCCGGGTTTATTTTTAACAAATACAATAAATTTACATTTACTGAAAGAAGGATTGCAAAGTTTAAATAAAACAACAATAAATATTGCATTATGAAAAACCCAATTCAAGTTTACGAAAAAATAAAAGAGAATTTTATTCTTTATGTTGAAACTGCTTTTAGCACCCGTTATAAAGGATTAGAAGAACAACGGAAAAAGCTGTTAAATTCTGATAAGGTTTTTTCAAGAGCGCCTTGGGTGGAACCATTGCCAACCTATAAACCATCAAAGTATAAGATACAAGAAATACCGGAATTACCAAATTTAAGCAATGAAGAACTTGAAATATTCAAGAATATAACAAAAGCCGGATTAATTGGGGATTTCAAAATTTATAAACATCAATATGAAATGCTTAATAAAGCATTGGAAGGGAATCATTGTGTTATTACTTCCGGGACAGGTTCTGGTAAAACAGAATCTTTTCTTTTGCCTTTATTTGCTTATTTGAGTAAAGAAATGAATAAATGGAAGGGAAATGAAAACATTGTTAATAATACAAATTGGTGGTCTGGTGGATATGGACCTGCAAAAATTGTTGGGAAAGGAAATACAACATTAAAGGAAGAAGTAAGACAAAGACCAAATCCACAACGCCCCCCTGCTATCAGAGCTATGTTAATTTATCCAATGAACGCACTTGTTGAAGACCAAATGTCAAGATTGCGGAAAGCATTGGATTCTGATGATGCCAGAAAAATTTTTGAGAATGAATACAAAAACAACAGAATATATTTTGGACGTTATAATTCCACTTCACCTGTTGCAGGTAAGCTTTATAAAGAAGAAAATGGTGAGATTGTTCCAAATAAATCAAAAATTACAGCTTTAATAAAGGCTTTAAAAGAGATTGAAGAGAATAACCAGAAATTAGATGAATATATTCGAATAAATCCTGATGGTTTAGATGAAGAAGATAAAAAAGATTTAGTTGCTAATTTTCAAAGACTTGATGGTGCAGAAATGCGAACCCGGTTCGATATGCAAGAAACACCACCAGATATTTTTATTACAAATTTCAGTATGTTAAGCATTATGCTAATGCGTGATATTGAAAATCCCATTTTTGATAAAACGAAACAATGGCTTGAATGTAATACTGAATTTGATGAAGGGTTAACTGAAGAAAAAAAAGAAAAAGAGAAAAAAGAACGGATTTTTCATATTATTATTGATGAATTACACTTATACCGTGGTGGTAGTGGTTCAGAAATTGCATATTTAATTAGAATGTTACTCACTCGGTTAGGTTTGACACCGGACAGTGATCAATTAAGAATTTTAGCATCAAGTGCGTCGCTTGAAGGTGATGAGGGGAAAGCTTTCTTGAAAAGCTTCTTTGGTGTTGAGAATAAAGAAATTGCAATTATTGAAGGAACAGAAGAAAAACCGGAAGAGAAAGAACTTTATCCGCTTAAAGAGCTAGTTGCTGACTTTGAAAAAATTGGTAAACATTCAAAAGAAATTGGAGAATTAACTAATGAAAAAGAATATAGCGAATTATTTGATGCTATAAATAATGCGACCCTTGAAAATTTGACAACTAATGTTTTTGAGTTACTGATTAAAGATCAAAATAAAGAGACAGGAAAATTATTTAATGAAAAAATTTTTAATGCACTCTATACGGCTTTTAATGTAAATGATAGAACAAGAGCAATTCCAGCTTTTAAAAATGGAGAAAACGACAATACAACAGGAGTAAATTTTTTATCAGAAATTCTTTTTGGCGAAGAACACAAAGAAAATCACAATGCTATAAAAGGGTTTTTATATTCCCTTGGAATACTTGAAAAATACCAAAAGGAATTACATTATCCAAGATTGCGGTTTCATTTATTTTACCGGAATATTCCCGGAATGTGGGGAGAACTTATTCCTGATTCAAAAAAACTCAATAACGAACCCCCTATTGGAAAAATATTAACAACACCTGTCATTTCTTATAATAAGCACAGAACATTAGAGCTATTATACTGCGAAAACTGTGGAACGGTGGCTTTGGGTGGTAGCCGGATTCAATATATAGATAAAATTGGTAATTCTGTAACGGAACTAATACCGGTTAGTCCAGATATTGAAGGTGTCCCTGAGAATTCACCTTCCACGATAGTTGAAAAGAGAAATTATAAAGATTTCAGTGTTTTTGTGCCTGGGAATTTTAATGATAATATTGAGCCTGATTGGACTGTTGAAGGCAATAGAAACAGTCAAAATAATAATGACTTGTTTCATTATTGGCAGAATGCATGGATTAATGTTTTTTCTGGAAAAATAATAACAATAAATCCACATGATACAGAAAATTTTATTAAAGGAAAATGGTTAAGAGTAAAATATAATGGATATGATATAGCTGAAAGTGATGAAGACAGATTTGTTAAACTATCGAAAAATATTAAAGCTTTACCACATACTTGCCCACATTGTGAAGTGGATTATTCGCATCCCCAAAAAAGGAAACAATCTCCATTCCGAGGTTTTAGAACTGGTTTTGGAAAAGTGACACAAATACTGTCAAAAGAACTTTTTGATTCATTACCAGAGGGTAAAAAGACCCAAAAATTGGTTGCCTTTTCTGACAGTCGGGAAGATGCGGCAAAACTTGCAAAAAATATAGAGGAAGAACATTATCGGTCATTATTAAGGGAAGTAATTATCCATAATATTACCGAAGTATTGCAATTTGATAAAAAAGTAATTGACGCATTAAATAATAACGATGAAAACGCCCAAAATACATTCAAACAAAAAGATGAAGAGCGATTCAATTATATTGGACAATTATGGCAAATCATAAATGGACCGTTTGCGACACCAGAACAAAAACAAGAATATTATAACATAAAACATAACATAAAAGGGTTTGATGACTTTAAGGGTATTGTTATCAAGGAATTCTTAAACTTCGGTATAAATCCGGGTGGTCCTTTTAAGTCAATAGAATCGTTTAAATCTAATGAAGAATTTCAACCATGGTATCACTTTTTTGATTTTGGAAAGAATGATTATGATGAAAGTAAAGACGGTTGGGAAGCAGTAAAAAAAGAAATTGATAAAAAAATCGAAGAAAATTTAGCGTCTTTTATTTTTGGGAGATTATTTTATAGTTTTGAAGCATCCGGTTTAGGATTTGCAACCATAAAAAATGATGAAAAACTTAAATCAAAAGCAGATAAATTAGGCATTCAACCAGAGGTTTTAAAAGAAATTACAAATTCTTTTATGAGAATATGGGGTGATAATTACAAACACAACAAGACTGAATATAAAATTGACCCTGTAAGTTCCTTTGATAGTTTATCTGAAAAAAGCAAAGAAAAAAAATATATTAAAAAAGTAGCTGATCTCATAGGTAAAGATGAAAATATTATTGGAAATGCTGTATTTTCTTTACTTGACCACAATAAGCACCGTGGCCTTGTAGAAATAAATAATTTACTTATTGATTTATCAGATGAGAATGCACCTTTTTATGAATGTGAACGTTGTAAAACTGTGCACCTACATCATTCTGGCGGAATATGTGTATTCTGCCAAAGTCAATTAGAACAAACACCACAAGGAATTGTAAAGTACCTATGGAAAAAAAATTATTTAACAAAAAACTTATTAAATAAAAAAGATTATAAACCATTTCGGTTACATACAGAAGAACTTACAGGTCAAACTGATAATCAAATATTAAGACAACGGCAATTCAAAGGAATTTTTATTAAACCGGAAGAAAGGAAAACGCAAGAAATAGATTTGTTAAGCGTAACAACCACTTTGGAAGTGGGTGTGGATATAGGTTCCCTGCAAGCTATTTTATTAGCCAATATGCCACCGCAAAGATTTAATTACCAACAAAGAGTTGGTAGAACCGGAAGGCGGGGACAATTATTTTCTTATGCCTTAACATTTGCAAGAGGTAGAAGCCATGATGAATATTATTTTGAGAACCCATTAAGCATAACTGGAGATACACCACCACAACCTTTTTTAAGCCTAAACCAAGAACGCATTTTTAAACGCATGCTGGCAAAAGCAGTTTTAAGGTTTGCTTTTTCTGAATTAGCAATAACCGAAGGAGGTGTGCATGGTGAATTTGGTGATATAGAAGATTATAATGAAAAAGAAGTGTCAGATATTATTAGTGAAAATATTGACCATGAAATTAAAAATATCTTTGATGCACTGAATAAAGGTATTTACACAAATGGAGAACTTTGTTTATTTAATTTTGAAAATTTCAAACAATGGATTTTAGATTTACCAGAAGGCATTAGTAAATTAATCAATGAACATAAAATAAATTCGGGTGATTTAGCTGAATTCTTGGCTGAATCTGGCATCTTACCAATGGCAGGAATGCCTACAAGAATAAGAAATTTATTTCACGGATTTAATAAAATCGATAAAGACCATTATGAAGTATTATCCATTGATAGGGATTTAAGTATGGCAATCTATGAATTTGCCCCAGGAGCTCAAAAGACAAAAGATAAAGGAGTTGTTCAGGCAATTGGTATTACACCTGATATAAAATCTATTGAAAAAAATTATAGTACTGGAAAAATGGAAGCCAGAATGATGCAACGAGATCCTTTTATGGAAAGGAAATGGTTAATACAAAATATTACAACTAAAACTATTCATTCAGAACCTTTTAATTTCAGTCCACCTTTTACAGCAGATGATTATGAGAAAATAGATGAAAAGAAAAAGGAATTAGTTGACAAATTTCCACACAGTAATGTTTTTGTAGGTGGCGTGCCAAATGCTTTTAGAACTGATTTTAAAAGGCCAAGGGATTCACAAGAAGAGTTTGAAATGAACATATCCAAACCTTTAACTTTTGCTGAGACAACTACTAAAAATGTTGTGGAAAAAACTGAAAATAATTTTATTATTCGTTATGCACAGCAAGAGTTAACTTGGAAAATAAATAATAATGGTGGAGATTTATTTAAAGGGCAATATGTAAAACATAATTGGATTGGTGCAGAATTAGATAAGCAATGGATTGAAGTTAATTATCTTAATCAAATAAAAGTAGAAGAAATTATTCCAAATGAAGAAACATTAGCTCTGGCTTCTAACAAAATAACAGAAGTGTTCCGTTTAAAACCCGAACGGTTTGATTACGGAATAGAAGTTAACCCTTTTAGCAAAGACAAATTTAAAGCAGCTGCTTCAAAAGGAGCATTTTATTCTGCGGCATTTCTTTTGCAAAGAACACTTGCCAATAATTTGGATATAGACCCGGAAGAAATTGAAATTGCGGCAATTTATGATGAAAAAATTGATTGCAATGGTATAATTCAAAACACGGCAAGCATTGTTTTAGCTGATGAACTACCAAATGGTTCTGGGTTCATTCAAAGGTTATATGAGGATTTTCCTGAATACATAAGAATGTGTATAAATCCTGAACCAGTCAGGGAATCAGATAAATATAATCTTCAAATAATAGAAAATCTTTCAAATTTTGATGCTGGTTATCAAGATCTAAAAAATTACCGTAATATGAATTTCCACCCATTACTTGATTGGAGGCTTGCGGTAGGTTTATTGAGGTTATTAGATAATCCAGCTTACTTATCGGGATTAAATAAGGAAGATTATCAATATCCGGAATTGAAATATGAAATAAATAAAAAAGAACAAACATGGTTGGATTACTCTAAATCTCTCATAGAAAATTTAGAAAATTCTTTTAATGATATTAAATATAACGAATTTGGAGCGCTACACGGCTTTACAATGTTTGATGATTATAATGTAATTGTAACACATCCTTTGTGGAATTGGTCAAAAAATCAGCCACAGGAAGAAAGTAATATTTTAATTGAGGCAATAAGTGAAGCAGGTATTGAAAATTTGTATTTTATTGACACTTTTAATTTACACAGAAGGCCCGGGTGGTGTTATGGAGAATTGATAAATAAAATAGAACATGATTAAGTCAATTCCCTACATATCACCAAGTAAATTTTATTATTGGAAAAAATGTCCATTAAAAGCTGTATTCTTTTATGAATATAAAAACACTCAATTTTTTCCAAGGCACCCTGACGCAGATATTGGCAATGTTATCCATAATTTTTATGAAAATAGATATAAATGGAAAATTACAAATGAAAAGATTTTTTCCCGTAAATGGAATGAATTGATAACAAAACTCAATAAAGAGTATAAAAATAGCAATTTACAATCACGATATTTTCCTGTTCAATGGTATTCAAATTTTTATTCTGTCAAAAAACAATTATTAAAAAAATATCTTTTAAGTTCAGCCAAAAGAAAAAAATCACATACGAATATAAAAAATGAAGAATGGATAAAAGATGATAAAAACACAATTGCAGGTAAGGCAGATTTGTTAATCTACAATAATTATGGAATCATTACAGAGATTGCTGACTTTAAAACAGGAAAAATTTTTGAAAAAGAAAACAATAAATTAAAAATAAGAAAAGCGTATAAAACTCAACTGGCTTTGTATGCAAAAATTATTATAGATAAACAACAATCTAAACCAATAACTTTAATAATTGATATTTCTGGAAAAAAACATCCCGTTGAAATAACTAGTGATGAAATTGATAAAACTTATAATGAAGCCAAAGAGCTAAAACACTCTATTAATACAGCTTTACTAAAAAATAAAGTCAGTGAGTTAGCTAATCCCGATAACGAAAATTGTTTTATGTGTAATTATAGACCGGTTTGTGTGGCTTATAAGCAAAAGTTCATGAATTTTCCAATAAATAATAATATTGATATATGTGGCAAAGTTTTAATATCAAATACTAATTTAATAAAAATTGAAAATGAACAAGGTGTTTTTCAAATAGTGAATTTTAGAGAAAATATCACATTGAATAACAAAAATATATGTGTTTATAATTTATATTTTCCAGACATGGGAAATAAGATACTATATGCACAAAATAATACAATTGTAAAATATGAGTAGAATAAAAACACTTTCATTTTTTAGTGGGGGTGGCTTTTTGGATTTAGGTTTTGAAAAAGCGGGATTTGATACAGTATGGTCAAATGAATATGATCCTGTTTTTAGTGAAATATATGCACAAGGTTTAACATCGTGGGCTAAATCAGAAAACATAAATAAAATTTTTAAAATTGCTAATAATAACCCGATTGAAAATATTGACAGTAAAACTATAATTAAAGAAGCTTTTAATGGTAAAAAACCTGAAATTTTTGGAATGATAGGCGGACCGCCTTGTCAAGATTTCAGTTTAAACGGGAAAAGAAATGGTTTCGAAGGTGAACGGGGTAAGCTTACTCATATTTACATTGATAAGATAAAGGAAATAAAACCTTCTTTTTTCCTTATGGAAAATGTGCCTGGATTGGTTGGTTTAAAACATGCAAAACCAATTTTCAATAAATTAGTAAAAGAATTGGAAGATGATTATTACGTCGAAAAAAATAAATTAAATGCTCTTGAATTTGGTGTTCCACAAAGCAGGGAAAGAATTTTTGTTGTTGGGTTTTTAAAAAGTCTGTTACCAATGAATTATCCTTATTTTAAATGGCCTGAACCCAAATATCCCAAAGCATTGAAAATGTATAACTGGCCAAAACAAAATGATTTTTGGAAAAAGGTTGAAAAGCCTGTAAACATTCCATTGGAGTTATGTGTTCAAAGTTGTTTAAAAAAAGACAATGAAAATGTGGCGAATATTGATGAATATTTTAAGTTTAAAAACAATAAAGATAAAAGAATTGCAATAAAAGAAGGAGATACAAAGCGGCAATCATTTAAACGTTTACATAGGTACAGATATAGTCCAACAACATCATACGGAAATAATGAAGTTCACTTACATCCTTATGAAGACAGACGTATTTCAGTTAGAGAAGCGTTAAGAATACAAGGTGTTCCTGATACTTATGTTATTTCACCAAAAATAAATATGACAAAAAAATTTAAAGTTATTAGCAATGGGGTGCCTGTGCCACTTGCTTATGAAATAGCCAAGTCTATTTTACGGTATATAAAGGTGAATTTCAATGGATATTTGGGATAAAAAGAAAAGAAGCGAGGTAATGAGCAAAATATGCTCAAAAAATACCAAGCCTGAGCTTATTTTCAGAAAAGCTTTGTTCAGAGAAGGATATAGGTACAGAATTCATGTCAAAGAATTACCTGGTAAGCCTGACATTGTTTTACCTAAATACAAAACTGTTATATTTGTTCATGGTTGTTTTTGGCATTATCACGAAAATTGTCCAGAAGGCAGAATCCCTGATACTAATAGTAAATTTTGGAAAAATAAATTAATTAAAAACGTAGAAAGGGACAAGAAGCATCAAAAAGAATTAGAAGAAATGGGATGGAATGTGATTATTGTATGGGAATGTGAAATCGAAAAGAAACTAAAAGAAACAATAGATAAAACCAAAAATGAAATAATAAATATTGCAGCTATATAAAAATTTATACATATTTACAATTCGTCCGGGTCAATGCCAAACTCTTTATACACAAACCATTACCCCCAAACAAAACCAAAACCAATAAACAATAATGATTAATAGTGATATCTTAAATTCAATAAAAAAGATAACGGATTTTTCAAATTCCGAAATTGAACTTATCTTAAGTAAATTTGAAACTAAAACAGTTAAAAGGAAAACAACTTTATTAGCTGCCGGTGAAATCGCAAATGAAATTTACTTTGTTGTTAAAGGTTGCTTAAGACTTTATTACGAAAAGGGCGGTGACGATATTTCCGTATTTTTCTTTACAGAAGGAATGTTTGCCGGCGCATACGATAGTTTTATATCTCAACAGCCAAGCCGCCTTTATATCGAAACATTGGAAAACAGCGAATTGCTTTCCATCAATTTTACAAATTTCACAAAACTTTTTGACGAAATTCCTAAAATGAATGAATTTGTCCGGAAAATATTGGAAGAGCGATTCATTTCTTTACATAAACTTTTCACATCCCAAATATTGGATAGTCCGCAAGAGCGATACCTGAATTTATTAAAAAACAATCCCGGTTTGGTTAACAGGGTGCCCCAACATCATATCGCAACATTTTTGGGAATCACCCCGGTTTCTTTGAGTAGAATTAGAAGCAGAATTGCGGGAAAATAGTTCTTCATTTCTTATCTTATGTTATCGTTTTAATATTATGTCAAAGTTATTTTTGTGATGAAATTTTAATTAAAAAGGAAATATTATGAGGCATACAATTTTGGGCGCCGGTGGGGCAATAGGAAATGCTCTTGCAAATGAACTATTAAAAACTGATGAGAAAATACGACTCGTTTCAAGAAGTAAACAATCAATTCCGTGTACGGAATATTTTAAGGCGGATATTACATCATATAAAGAAACATTAAATAGCGTAAAGGATTCGGATATTGTTTATTTATGCGTAGGGTTGCCATACGATTCTAAAATATGGGCTCAATTGTGGCCAAAAATTATGCGGAACACAATTGACGCTTGTAAAAGTGTGGGAGCCAAATTAATTTTTTTCGACAATGTTTATATGTACGGAAAGGTTAATGGAAAAATGACTGAAAACACTCCGTACAATCCTTGCAGCAAAAAAGGGGAAATAAGGGCAAAAATCTCTTTAATGTTGGAAGACGAAATAAACCGGAAAAATATTGAGGCAACTATTGCCAGAGCTGCGGATTTATACGGACCGTACATAACTCATAATAGCGTGCCGTACGTTTTGGTAATTCAAAACCTGATGAATGGTAAAAAAGCTCAATGGCTAATCAACGAGAACAAACTGCACTCTTATACTTATACTATTGACAGTGCAAAGGGATTGGTTCTTCTTGCATCAAGCAAGGAAAGTTTTAATCAAATTTGGCATTTACCTACTTATAGTCCTCCGGTTAACGGAAAAACATTTATTGAATTAGTTGCAAAAGAATTAGGGGTTAAACCAAACTATACTATTTTAAAGAAATGGATGATAAAAATAGTTGGTATTTTTAATACAACCATTTCCGAAACTTATGAAATGCTGTATCAAAGCGAATTTGATTATTATTTTGACTCAACTAAATTTTGCGGGTTTTTTAATTATAGCCCGAAATCCTATATTGAAGGAATTCGCGAAACAATAGAATTCTTAAATGCGAATTAAAGCCGGCTACTAACGAAAAACATAATACATCCCGATGTATCGGGACGCGCAATATTTACACAGTTGTGTGTAGTTAAGGAAAAATTAAATGAGAATAGAAATTTCCGGAAGAAAAGATATAAAACTGGAAGATATTATCCGGTTGTATAAAGCAAATAATTGGAGTTCTTCTGAGAAACCTTATGAATTATATAACGGATTAATGAACTCTCACTCTCTAATAACAGCGTGGAACGGGGATGAATTAATCGGACTTGGAAATGCAATCTCGGATGGTTATTTGGTTGTTTATTTCCCACATTTACTTATTCATCCGGATTATCAGAGAAAAGGAATAGGACGAATGATAATGGATAAAATGCTGGAAAAATATAAGGATTTCCATATGCAAGTATTGACCGCTGACGGCAACTCAATTGAGTTTTACCGGAAAATGGGTTTTAAAAAAGCGGGTAACACACAACCAATGTGGATTTATAAAGGAAAAGAACATTAAAAAAGGGTAAAAATTATGATTGCAAGAATTTGGAATGGAAAAACAAGAATTGAAGATTTCGAAGAGTATACGGAATTCTTAAAGGCAAAAGCTATTCCGGATTATAAGAAAACAAAGGGATTTGTGAAGCTGTTTTTTTTAAGAACCATCAAAGATGATACCGGGCATTTTAATTAATCACGTTTTGGGAAAATCTGGAAGTGATTAAAAATTTTGCCGGGGAGGATTATGAAAAAGCAAAATATTATCCGGAAGACAATAAATTCCTGTTGGAATTTGAAGAGAAAGTAACACATTACGAAGTGTTTGCTGAATAAAGCTGATGTCTAGCATCCCAATAGTTGGATGTAATACGATAACAACTGGAAACTAATGAAAGAAATCTCCAAAGAAATACAAGACAGAATAACTTCTGTTGGGAAACCTGAAAAAGCAAAATGGCTTGAAAACTATGTGAAGCACAATATAAAATCCAAAGGTGCCGGCATTCCGGAAATTAGAACAATAATTAAAGATGTAAATAACCATCATAAACTGACGGAAAAGAAAATACCGCAGCAAATTGAATTGCTAAACGATTTGATGAGCCAAGATTACACGGAAGATAAACTCGCCGCAATTCTTTACCTTCAACTTTTCTGGAATGGAAAATACGAAAGACAAAAAATTAATTTGATTTCAAAGTGGTTCGACGATTGCTTAATTTCGGATTGGAATGTTTGCGATTGGTTGTGCGTCAGAATTTTAACTCCGATGCTTGATAATTGGACAAAACAAACATTGGCGGAGTTAAAAGAGTGGAATAAGAATAAAAACCTTTGGAAAGCTAGGGCGTCTTTGGTTCCGTTTGCCCAGTGCAAAACAATTGCACGGCACGAAAATACAATTAAAGAATTCTCAGCCCGATTAATAAAGCGCGATGAAAGGTTTTGTAAAACTGCCGTCGGTTGGGTTTTACGGGAATATTCAAAAATTGACAGCGATTTTGTTTTAGATTTTCTTTCTGAATTTGAAAATTGGACAACGAAGGAAGTGATTAGGAATGCAACAAAATATATTAACTGAAAAACCATTTTGCGTTAAGAGTGTGTAAAACAAATAGACGGAACAGTAGCAAATGTAAATACTTTAACCCGCATAAAATCTAATCGTAACTTGAAAAATTAGAGCTTTGTAGTAGGCTATTGTTATTTATAGATCAACAAAAATACCGGAGAACAAACAACGATGAAAAAAATTATTACATTAATCGCAGTAGTTGTTCTATCAATTAAAGGATATTCGCAATCAATAAAGCCTGCGCAATTTGAATGGGTCGAATTTGCTACGGTTGATACTACTTTCGAAAAAGCCGCAATATTAGTTCCGGTTTATTTGAAAGGAGTTGACGATAAATATTTTATGCAACTTGATTTAGGCTCCGATGCAACTATGTTTTATGGAATCCCGTTTGAACAAATAAGCAAGACACATCCATTCTTAAGGAAAGACATAAAGACAATTTTGAAATATAACCGGAAAGTGAAAGTGGTTCCCGTAAACGGTAAATTAGGTAGTTATACTTTAAAATCCGATACCTTTTATATCAAGCAAAATTATGGAGATTCCCTTAATCCGGATAGCAAGTTTAATGTTATTGGTACTGTTGGACTTGACATTTTTCGTAACCGGATATTAATGATTGATTTCGTTGATCAAAAATTTGCTATTGCCGATACCGTTGCACAATTCGATCAAAATTTTTTGACCAATACAGACACCATTGCCATAAAATTGATTTTCAATAAAATGTTTGTCTCCGGTATTAAAATAGGTGATCAACCTCTGAATAATATTATCTATGATTCCGGTTCGAGTATTTTTACACTTGTTGTAACTAAAGAGAAATGGCAGAAATTAACGGGAAGGACCGGGGACGAAGTCGATAACATTGTCATTAAAATACCTGCATGGCAAAAAGAAATTAAGGTAATTGGCGCCCCGCTGAAAGAAAATCTTTTTCTGGGAAATTTGAAAGTCGAACATCCTGTTATTTTTTATGGGGTTCTGGAAGAATTAGATCTTTCTAAAGTCCCATTTAAATTGGAAGGATTGATTGGGAATGTACTTTTTCTTGATTCAATTATTATAATAGATTTTAAAAACAAAGTTATGATGATAAAAAGTAAATAACTGTATCTGTCAAAAAAGTATATTTGTTAGTAAATAATATTAATAATTAAGAAGATAACGGACATTTTAACTTGGTTGCGTTTGGGGAAAATCTAGAAGTGATTAAAAATTTTGCCGACTAAATATTTGGGAATAACCGAATTCAAACTTGCCGATAATGTAAAAATAGAATAATGCATGAAAACGAAAATGCATAAATCATTTCAACCTTTTTACCACATTGGAAAGACGGAATTGGAATTCAAGGATTTGAACTTTATTTAAAGGTAAAAGAACCAAGCAAAAATCTTTGCGAAGGGATAGAAATAGTCGGGTAAAAATTAATAAATTACAAAATTGGGATTATGGAAATATAGTTGGCTATAATTACGTTATAGATATACGTAATTATATTTGAAAAAAAACGAACGGACAAAAAGCATATAAATCATTGGGCGAAAGATTAATAAACTAAGGTAATTGTTTTAAGCAAAGTAAATATTAACCAAACTGAAATTTACCTGTGCGTTCAATGATTAATGCGCAGACGTTTGCAGCAATGTTGGGAAAAACAAAAAGAAATTTTAAGTATGAAGATATTTAAACACATACAAATTATGATTATTTTATTAATAATTATTCTTCACGCTATTATTCCACATCCTCATTCGGATGAATTAACAGATGAACAACATTTTGAACTTCATCGGGAATCCAATTCATTAATTGGAATAATAAGACTGGTTTTTCACGAAAGTAATGATGAAAATTTAGACAATCTTATTTTTGTCAAATATGATTATCTAAAAATATATAACGCATCTAAACATAAAACTGTTTCGAATTTTAATAATCGACATGGTTTTGTTGCTAGAATTGAAAAAATAAAAATAGTAAACCGGAATACCCGTAATTTTTACAATTTATTTTTTGTTAAACTGAATAAATTAAGAGGACCGCCGGTGTAAATTCATTCTTAGTTGAAAATAAAAAAGGAGACTCCCAAAAAATTAGTAATTTTTGTTTTCTATAAATAAAAAAACTAAAAGGAGTCTCCAATGCAAAATACAAATAATAGGGATAAAAA